>JACKMU010000001.1 GCA_024235215.1 Chromatiaceae bacterium
GCTGTCAACAATATGCCAAGAGCAACACATGATTCCAAACACAAAAATATCCCATACAATATTAGAGTTTGGTAAAGCTGTTATCCAGCAGTTGCCAGATAATCATTCAAAAGAGGAATTTGAATCTGTAATCACAATTGTAATCGCTACATGGAATGCCGTCGTGATGGATGGGTGGAATAAAAATAATAAATTTGAAACTGAATTATTGTCAGCCATGGAAACAGCTCCAAAAGAGGCACAAATAGCAATTAAGCGTCTTCTAAAAAGAAAGAAGAAAAAATTTGATTCTGATCCAAGGGCGGTTGGGAACCATTGGATTCGGCAAGAAAATGGGGAATTAATTTTTGGCTGCGAAGCGCGTTTGAATGTTGAAAATGCACCAGCGGAAAGCACGAAGCACTAAATGAAATCAGCAGCTGACCAGGCGCTCCAGCCGACCGCTAAACGCGGCGGCTGAGCGCAACGTTAGGATTACTAACAAACAAAAGACACCATAGAAATGAATAAGGTTATTGTAATAATCATAATTGTTGTGGTTGGTTGGTATGGAAACACGCTTTATAAGCAAAATAAGATTCCATTTTTACAGAATACCGAAACGACCTACGATTTGGGTGAGAAAACAAAGTGCATAACTAGAGACGGTAGGGTTTTATATGGGATCGTTCCAGACGGAACCATATGCGAAAGACGGGAACCAGTTAAAGGTTCAATAACAATTGTTCCGGGTGAAACCATTATCGCCAGTAGAAGTAACAATAAAAGAGCACCAAGTTATAGCTGTGATGGCAGACAATATTGTAGCCAAATGACCTCAAGAGCCGAAGCCGAATTCTTTCTCAAAAACTGTCCAAATACGAAGATGGATGGAGATTATGATGGCATCCCATGTGAAAATGATTCTAGATTTTAATGGGCTCTACTAGGATCATGAATAATTAGAATCCTAACACATATGAGCCTCCTCCCGGTCAATAGGCAATAAAAAACCTGCTCTTTAAAAACAAGAGAATGAACGCTGTATCCAAGGGTTTCTGCTTTGGCTTCAAGGTTGGGTTCTGACTGCAGGAAGCACGGCTACTAGAAACACATTCAGTTCACCTTATACCGGCCTATTCAAAAGCGCATTGGCTTGGCGGATGCCATCCAGTTAGTTTCAGGCTCGGGGAAGGTGCAGTTCCCGAAAACACAGCAAATTGTATAAGCGGAAGACCGTGCAGGCGCTAATCAAAGCGCCATGGCTGTCACGCGGCGCCAACAGTCAGAAGCGAAGTGTCAAAGCACTAAAGTAAGCGACTGACTCCTACTGGCTTTTGCGTATCGACTCCAGTTAGACGATGAGCTGCCTGCACGACTTCCTTAACCGGTTAAAAACTGTTCCTGATTGAAAGTCACCTTACGTTGGAGCATGAAATAGACCGCCCGGCCCAGCTTATGGGCGAGGATGGTCAGCGCTTTCGCCTTATTGTGCTGATTGGCTTTCTTCTCCAGCCAGGCCTGTGCCTGGGGATTACCGCGCAGAAACAGCACGGCCGCCTCACTGAAGGCCCATTTCAGGTAGGCGTTGCCGATCTTACTGCCACCGCTGCCATAGCTCTTCCCTGCAGACTCATGCTTGCATTTGACCAGACGGGCATAGGAGGCGAAATCCTGTACCGTTGGGAAGCGATCGATAGCATAGATCTCGCAGAGAATGGTGAGTGACAAGATCAATCCGATGCCTGGGATAGAACGCAACAGCAGCAGGGCATGCTGATCGAAAGCCGTTGCCTTCTGCTTGATATGCCACTCGATCTTCGAGAGCTGCTGATCGTAGAAATCGATCAACGCCAAATCGAAGGCGATGCTTTTCTGTACACTGGGATCGGTAAAGGATTCGGCTACCCCTTCGCGATTGAAGGCATAACGAAGATTCTTGCTGATGGGCGGCAGATTGTACTGACTGGTGGTATTGTGGACATGACCCAGCAGTTCTGCCCTTTTACGCATCATATGGATGCGCCGGCGCATTAGGTCACGGGTGCCACGTAGTTCTCTGGGGTAAACGTAAGCCAGAGGAAACATACCACCACGCATGAGCAAGGCGATCTTCAGGGAATCGATCTTGTCGTTCTTGGCTTTTCCGCCATGTATGGCCCGCATGTAGAGGGCATGCCCGAGGATAAAGGGGATATCGTTATCCTCACAGAAGTCGGCGACCCAATACCAGGAAAACATGCACTCGACGCCGATAACCAGATCATCCAGATAGGGCGAGATCAGTTTCATCAGAGCTTGTGGAGAAGCGGAGATTTTCTTATGCAGACAGGTTTCGCCGGCCGCATCGAGAATGCAGACATAGAGGCACCTGGCGTGAAGATCGATGCCGCAGAAATAGTGATGGGATTTGGTATAGAATCTCATAGGAGCCTCCTCTTTCGTCATTGTGCAAAGTCCACAATTGGATGGTAGGTTATGCCTGCCAAGCCCGCAGAGGGAGGAGGCTCAATGAGTATCAATCACATGCACGCGGACCCTAAAAAGCGCCGCTCCTCGTTCCTCGTCGCTCTGCTTTTTAGGTCCGGTTATGGCTGACGTTATGCGTAAAAAGATCTTGCCCCATATTTGGTATTATATATAATACCAAATATGGGGACTATAAATGTAGTAATTGATACAAACGTTCTTGTATCTGCTCTGAGATCAAAGCTTGGAGCATCACACAAGTTGCTAATTTTATTGCCTAATGGTGCATATCAACCAAACATATCTGTCCCCCTGTTTGTTGAGTATGAATCAGTGGTCAAAAGAGAGGGAATGCTTAATGGCCTGAGTGAGGTGGATATTGATGCAATACTTGATTACCTCCTTAGCAAATCCAGTATACGAAAAGTCTTCTATTTATGGCGCCCTACTCTAAAAGATCCGAAGGATGATCTTGTTCTTGAAGTTGCCGTGGAATCACAGAGCAAATACATAATCACATTTAATAAAAGAGATTTTAAAGGGGCAGAAAAATTTGGCATCAAAGTGGTCACGCCACAAGAGTTTATGTCAGAAAGAGGAATGTAAGTATGAGCACCCTTAGTTTACGTCTGCCAGATTCTTTGCATGAGGAAATCAAGTCTTTGGCAAAAGAAGAAGGTATTTCAATTAATCAGTTTATTTCCTCTGCTGTAGCAGAAAAAATGTCGGCGCTTCTAACTGAAAAATATCTTGTACAAAAAGCAAAGCGTGGGAGCAAGAAATCATTCTTAGATGCAATGGGTAAAGTACCGGATTCAGAGCCTGCTGATGAAGACAAGCTATAAATCGCATAATCGGGTAAGGGCTGGTGTCTCACCAGCCCTCCCCACACCACCCATCATGCGGGTCCGCAATGGGCGGTTCGTTAACCGTAGTGAAGTGCAACCCACCGGTCTCTGAGCGAGACCAGTCCTTGTCGTTTCAACCAATCATTGGTCAACCCCCGTTGGATTCCCTCTGTACGGGCGCTGTGCCAATAACCCTTACTGGTCATGCCGCAACTGATGGCCAGCTTGACGGGTACGCCGAGCTTGATCAGGTTGCGGATCTTCGTCTCCATTGAGACACCCCAACTACGACCGGTCAGCCGACGGACTTCGCGCTTAAACTTCTCAAGTGCTTTGTCATGCCAGCAAATCCGGTTTTGTTTGAAGCAGAATCCGAGAAACTTACAACGACTAACGGGTACCACCTGGCTCTTGTGGTCGTTCACCTTCAGCTTCAGGCGCTGTTCCACGTATCGGGTGATGCTCGCCATGACCCGTTCACCAGCACGCTGGGACTTCACCAAAATGATAAAGTCTAGGGTAAAAGAATGGTTTAACGGCGGTAAACCGGACCTATCAGTTCGCTGCAGGTTTCCTGTAAGTGCAGTGCCTCACTAGCCCGATCATAACCGGTTCACCATTCCCTTCCCATCCCACCGTACGTTCAGTTTTCCCGAATACGGCGGTCCGACAGTCTTCATCACATGTGAGCACCTGGACGATGGCTTGCTGTAACCAGCGATCAGCACGGTGGGTACACCGAGCAGACGATAGCCACCGTCTTCCTTTTCGATTTGGACGCGCCGAACCGGCTGCGGTTGATAGGTTCCCTCGAGCAGGACCTGATAAATCTCAGGCCACCGCTCGCGGGTCAGCTCACGGAAGTCTTCCACGCTCACCCCGTCCACTCCCGGCGCGCCGCGGTTTGCACGTACCCGTTTCCAGGCACGGCGCAAGTTCTTCCGATCGAGCACTTTTTCCAACAGGTTGTCACTTAAGGCTGGGTCGACACCCGTGCGCTGGTCAGCACCATCCCCGCTCGGGGATTGCGGTGTGTCCAAGTCTGGCATACCTCCTCCTTATCGATTAACGTTCGGCCCTTCACCGTGTCTCGGCTATTACCTCGAGCGTTTGGCTACTATGGCCTCGGCTGACTTCTGCTCACTCACGGTTGGGTTGCCCTTCCCCGCGCTACCCGATCGGTGCCTCGCTGCTGCCTTCGTTCGCTCACTGGCGGCCGGCAGCGACCACCGTGCCAAGGTTTGATCACCCAGGTACCTCACTGGGATTTACGGACACACCTCGGATCGCCTGTTGAGCAGATCTCCCCGGATAAGAGCACAAACTTTCACCGCACAACCACATCATTTACCGTACCCACGTCGAATCTCCGGGCTTCGCTATCTTGTGCTAGCTCGCCCCCAGGCTCGGCCTTCTATGATGTTTCTGTCCGTCGGCTCGCGGCTTTGTCCCAGGCCTCCTTCAGACCGCCCCTCACCGGTTGGCCCTAGCCTTTCGCTAGTTAGTTGTCATTCAATGCACCTTATGGACTTACATGAACGGAGATCCTCCTACAGGGGACTTCCACCCCATCAGTTTGTGCCCATGCAGGGCGTACACACGTGGCTCCAGCGCGACGCGCTAACGTGCGCAGCTGAGCCAGGTCGTTAGTTTGCAGAAAGTAACTTGATAATACGTACGCAGTAGCGTACGCTATTTGTCATGGAGGACAAATCTATGACTATCCTAAATGCTACTGAAGCCAGGTCGAAACTCTATAGTTTGATTGATGAGGCCACAACCACTCATCAACCTATTGTAATAAAAGGAAAAAGAGGTAATGCTGTTCTGGTCTCGGAAGAAGATTGGAACGCTATCTCAGAAACTCTCTATCTACTCTCCGTTCCAGGAATGCGGGAATCAATAAAAATGGGTATGGAAACACCGATTTCTGAATGTGCCGAGGAACTTGATTGGTGAGTTGGAAAATCGTATTTACCAAACACGCTCAAAAAGACGCGAAGAAACTGGCATCCTCGGGATTAAAAGCAAAGGCTGAGTTTTTGCTCACTGTATTAGAAAGCGATCCATATCAAAACCCACCACCCTTTGAAAAATTGGTTGGAGATCTCACTGGTGCATATTCCCGCCGAATTAATATACAGCATCGCATTGTCTATCAAATTTTAGAGAAAGAACGTGTCGTAAAAATACTTCGTATGTGGACGCATTATGAATAGCAACATAAACAAGCCCGTAGTGGGATTACCGTATAAGGAAATAAATCGATAACAACAGAGGAGACACCGGGTGATCTTGTCACCGGGTGTCTATTTCGGGCGAGCAGAATTCTCGCCCGGCAGACGCTTTCTAAAAAACCAACGGATTCATAAAGACCACGTCCCTCCTGATTCGTATGCCAAGGGATATGATTCTGTTGGGAAGACTATCCTGGTTGAAGCCGTATTTTCCCGCGGGTCCGGAAGATACCGGTGATTTGTACCTCAGCCTGACAGCAGGGACAGGTTATTCGGACTTTCTCACGCGGCTTTGGCGGAGCGATCACGATCCTCAGCAGGTACTGCAGCCGTTGTAACCGGCGTTTGGCGTTGCCATGCAAGAAGCCATAGTCACGCACGATGTGAGTCAGGGAGTTCTGCTGGGCGGGTTCGGTGATTTGGGTATAGCGCGCGGTGGTGACCGGAGAGGCATGCCCCATGGACTCTTGAATGGCGCGCAGATTCAATCCGGCCTCGACCAGGCAGGCGCCGTAGGCGTGGCGCAGACTGTGGGGAGAGACACGTTTCTGAATGCCGGCGTCGCGGGCGTAGAGATCGATGATGGAGCGAGACTTGCCCTGTCGTCGCAGTGCGTTAAGATGTTGCGTGTAGAGGGTATCGAATTTACGTTGCTGATCGGGAGTCATGGAAGATTCCTCATGGAAAAGGGCGCCTGGGATAGGTGCCGCCCATGAGGATTATCGGGATATTTTTATATGACGGGTTTTTGCCGCAAAGCGGCTTTCGTTCAACAATGGGCTACAGCCGACCCCAAAAACGCTGTCGCGTTTTCGGGTCGGCTGAGCTCAAGCGTTAGGGCTTCTCGGTGTAACTCGATAGATAATCAGAAACTGATATGGCTGTAGAATGAAATTCTTTTAAGAGCTTTTTATCCTGCGTAATAAGTCGTGTGTTGAGGTGGTGAGCCAAAGCTATAAATTCACAATCATAAGAGGAGCAAGTACTTTCATTAACCAGAGTAAGCACTTGAGAAGAAGAAATATCGAATTCATGAATCATAATAGATTCAGCTTGCTCTTGAAGTTGCATTGCTTTTTCAAGAGAGATGATCTTCTTTCTAAGGAAAAGCGCTAACACATTGCGGAATTCGCTTTTCCAAAGCACGGGCGCCGCCCAGTCAGAATCAATCTGAAACAGAGCGTCGACTGACTCGGTGTATAAAGAAGGTAATAGAAGATAGGAAATGATGTTTGTGTCGGTAACAATCATGGTCTGCCTTCATTTATGGCATGTTCTATTTCCTCATCAGTAAAGGCATTAGGGGTAATTTGAGAGCGCAGTGCACGAATTTCGGTTAGTCTGTCTTTAGAGGGAACTTTTTGAGGGAAAAGGGAGCGTTTTAAGCACATGATAACTTCACTATTAATGCTTCTATGGTGTTGTTCTGCTACGACTTTTAGTTCGTTATATAAGTCGTCAGGTATATTTTTAATCGTCAAAGCAGGCATGGAAAAAAACCTCATCAAATCTTTGATTGGTTTCATTATGGTTGCGTAATGCTTGCTGGTCAAGTTTTAAATCAGCCCTGACAAGGCAAATCCACACGGGACGTCAAAAAGCGCCGCTGCGCTCTGCTTTTTGATTCCGGTGATTTGCGGCGTTATGCGTAAAAAATGGATAACGATAGTTTAAAAATATTGCCACCCCTATATCTCGTAGGCATGAAAATCGCCTGCTGGAGATGTGGTGATAAAATGTCTGCAGTGGCACTGGTAGCACCCAATGTGGAGGACATTGAGGGTGAGGTATGTGTTTTGACTGATATTGTTGGCCTCCCTAAAGAGATTATTGAATACGTACAAAAACGAGTACCAACTTTTAAGTTCAAGTATTCTAAAACTGTGGGCAGTAAATATTATGCCAATACTTGTCCTAGTTGCGGTATGTTGTCCGGAGACTTTTTCCTTCATTCAGAACCCGGAGCGCCGTTTTTCCCAATGGATGAAAAAGAAGCCGCCTGTCTATATCTTACTGAAGTACCAATAAAGTCGCCTATGCTTGTGCAGGCGGGATTTCACGTTGGTACTGGAGATTTAATAGTTAACCATGCACGAAGAATCGCATAATCGGGTAAGGGCGGGTCTCTAACCCGCCCTCCCCACACCACCTGGCATGCGGGTCCGCACTGGGCGGTTCATCAAGCATAGTGAAACTTAATCCATAGGTCTCTCACTGAGACGAGCCCTTGTTGAGCCAACCACTTATTGGTCTTCCAGGGCTCGACGGGTTGCTGCCCAGTGTTCTCTGGCCCACTGAGGGTACTCCTCAATGCGGATGCCATCGACACCGGGTGCCCCCTGTTACCCTTGACCTGCCTCCATGCGGCATGCAGGTTTTCCGGGGACAGTACCTGTTCCAATAGATTGTCGTTCAAGGCTGGTTGCTGTACTTACCGCCGGTAATAGACTTTTCGTTTGTCACGAACTGCGCTTCCACCGAGACAAGTGAGACTCCTCCTTGGCTGATGTTCGGTCCTTCCCGCTCCTCGCCTCCTGACACAAAGCGGTAATATGACCTCTGCTGACTTCTGACAGATCACCCGCGCCATTGCTGACCAAGGCGCTGTGGCATGCCACCGCTGCTCTGTCAGATCTCCCCGGATAAGAACATGAACTCTCACGGCACAACCGTGTCATTTACCTTATCCCCCGAACCACAGGGCTTTGCTGTCTTGGAGAGGCATGCCCCATGGACTCTTGAATGGCACGCAGATTCAATCCGGCCTCGACCAGGCAGGCTCCGTAGGCGTGGCGCAGACTGTGGGGAGAGACACGTTTCTGAATGCCGGCGTCGCGGGCGATGAGGCGGAAGGCCTGCTGTACTCCGCCGCGATGCATCGGGATATCCGCGCGGGCGTAGAGATCGATGATGGAGCGAGACTTGCCCTGTCGTCGCAGTGCGTTAAGATGTTGCGTGTAGAGGGTATCGAATTTACGTTGCTGATCGGGAGTCATGGAAGATTCCTCATGGAAAAGGGCGCCTGGGATAGGTGCCGCCCATGAGGATTATCGGGATATTTTTATATGACGGGTTTTTGCCGCAAAGCGGCTTTCGTTCAACAATGCGCTGCAAACCGACCACAAAAATCGCCGCTCATTCCACGCTCTGCTTTTTGCGGTCGGCTAATGCGGGACGTTATGTTTTATAGGCACTCTGTATCAAGATCATGAAAACAATCGGCCTGCTGGGCGGCATGAGTTGGGAGAGCACTCTCGACTACTACAAAGCAATCAATGAAAGTGTAAAGAACGCCCTTGGTGGTTTTCATTCCGCTAAAATCGCTATGTACAGCGTCGATTTCGAGCCAATTGAGAAGATGCAACATGCTGGTGATTGGGATGGAACCGCAAGAATCTTATCCGAGGCAGCCAAAAGCATTCAGGCAGCAGGTGCAGATTTCTTGCTTATTTGCACAAACACCATGCACAAAGTCGCACCAGAAATAGAAGCTTCCATTCAAATTCCATTACTGCACATCGCAGATGCCACAGCGGAAGTTTTGGTTGGAGAAGGTATCAAAACAGTTGGCCTTCTCGGCACAGCCTTCACCATGGAGCAAGATTTCTATAAAGGCAGGCTAGCGAATAACTACGGGCTGAAAGTATTGGTGCCTAATAAAGAAGATAGAGAAATCGTCCACAAAGTGATCTATCAGGAACTTTGCCTGGGAATTACAGAAGCGGCGTCAAAGGCAGAGTATTTGCGCATCATCGATGTTTTGGCTGCTCAAGGTGCTGAAGCCGTTATTCTAGGTTGTACGGAAATTGGCATGTTAGTCAATCAAGCTGACACTACGGTAAGTCTATTGGATACTACAGCCATTCATGCACAAAAAGCAGTAGAATATGCAACAACTTAACGGGAAAAATGCACTAGGACAGCAGCAAGCGCCGCTCCTTCGTCGCACTGCTTTTTACCGTCGGTGATTTGTGGCGTTAGCCTTTTAAAAAATGAGCACAGAGGCTACAACACAATGGATTTTAATATTCGGCCCGCTGGCGATAAGCCCAGGGCCAGCGAATGTTTTGTTTTGCGCACTAGGCAGTTCATTTGGGGTTCGGAGTAGTATTCCATTTTGGCTAGGTACAAACATCACTTGTATATTTCAGTCACTAGCTATTGGATTGGGGCTAGTCTACGTTATATCCACCTATCCGGCTGCAGAACAAGTACTAAAGTATGCAGGCATAATATTTTTACTGTATTTGGCATATCGATTTTTGCGTCTTAGTGTTACAGAGGCAAAACCAATTAAACCACTAAGTTTTAAAGAAGGTGTTGTCGTAGAGATGTTGAATGCCAAGTATCTAATGATTCCAGCAGTAATGTTTACGCAATTTTATTCGCCTGAAAAAGATGGGTTTTCACAGATTGTTGTTCTCACCACAGCACTTGCGGTTTTAACTATGTCAAGCAATATAATGTGGGTGTTTGCTGGAAAAGCGTTTACAAAGCTTATTGTCAAATCAAAATCACAAAAAAACCAGGGCAAGATGTTTGGGTTAATGTTGTGCGTTACGGCGTTATGGATATTAATAGGTTAATAATTAAGGATGTGTTGCGCGAAGCCGGCGACATATCCATTTGTTGAACAAGCCCATCGTGGGATTACTGTATAAGGAAATAAACTCAGCGATGTCAATACCAATAGTCGTGAGGTAAACGATATGCCGGAAAGATGGTTGCAAATCAAAGGCGATCCATCGATACGAGCCCAGTTGTTTCAGCAACAACGGATAGAAAGTTTATTTGATACGGAGATTGACCGCATCCACGAGATTGTGCGTGCGCTCCTAAATAATAAGGGTGTTTTTCATACCAAGATACACTATTCATCTAGCCAGCTGACATGTTGGTTTGCTAGAGATCCTTTTGTGTATGAAAAATATGTACGTGAAGAAGTTCTTGCAGATGGATTCATTGACCGTTTTTTGGATATCGATCACGCGGGTAGAAAACCGCTACTTAGTGGAAACGAGCTTTCCATAATTTTAAAGGAATTCAAGCGACTGAGAATAAGCGACGAGACGATTTATCTAAGAAATGGGGCAATAAACCTGATTAATGGAATGATAAACATGTCGTTTTCCTGTGACGGTACACATTATATTGATCACAAGACCTTCTTTAGCAGGCTCGAAAACTTTGAAACTGCTGGCGGATAAAAAATCCAGCTGACCTGCTTCATCGGCAGCTGATTTTTTCGTCAGGCACAAATACATGGACGCCATTTATAAATTTCAGTACACGGAAAAACATCTATTGACGTCAATGATGCGGTATCGGGAGCAGATTTGGTGGCGTCGACCATTTACAAAGTACCGTTGGCAAATCGCAGGTATAGCTCTTGTAACGCTGTTTTTAGGTGTGCAATTTAGCCAATTATTGGCCGTAATTTCAGCTGGAGTATTTGGGGCGATTCTTGTGGGATGGCCAATTGATTCTTTCGTACTGAGAAGACGCTTCAAGAAGTCACCCTATTACAACGACCAATTGATTATCACTATCTCAGATCAAGGTCTAGAAGCTATCGGGAAAAGCAGCAGCGTGCGAATGGAATGGAATATTTTTACAAAAGCCCGCCGCTTTAATGATGGAATGCTGCTATTTCAAGGTCCTCATGTTTTTAACTGGTTGCCAGATGTAGCAGCAGTTGAACCGACAACAGTACAAGCTGCAAATGAGTTGATAAAGGCCAATGTCACCGAGTATCGAAATGTCTAACAAGCTCAAATTGATTCACAACACTCCGCGGCTTTTCGCGCATCCTTTCGGCATTATTGCGCAAACGCCGCTCCGCGTTGTGGGCGGCTTAACTTAGCGTTCGCTTTAAATGTTTGGTTCGTGCGTTGAATAAATCAACCGTGATTAAAAATCCTTTTTCTTCTGATGCTACTTGGGAATTTCTCGATGGCAGTAAAAGATCTGCTGTAAACCTAATAACATCGTTTGTTGGTATAGGTACCTATAAACCTGGTTGGCGGTGGTCGGAGCATGTAGGCAAACACACAGGAAAACAATCGGAAAATCACATAGGTTATATTTTGTCTGGCTCTTTTACTGTAAGGAGTGCGAGCGGAGAAGAGTCCGTTGTCGGTCCTGGAGAAGCCTTTGAATTGGCGCCAGGTCATGATGCATGGGTTAATGGTGATCAACCGTGTGTGGCTCTAGATTTCGGCTGTAATGAAAAGCATGAAACTCTAAGTGGCAGCTAACAAAGCTAATTCACTCGGGTCAAGAAGCGCCGCTGCGCTCTGCTTTTTGCCTCCGGTGATTTGCGGCGTCAGGCCCAGGAATGCCATGAGTCTCTTCAAGCACGCAATCAATGCCCGGTACACGCAGCCTTGAATCGAACGAGTCGGGAAGTTGATCCTGAACTTCTGGGCAATGGATTTTGAATCCATCCTTTGGTTCGTACTACTAGCTGAGCACGAGTGCAAAATCAAATCAATCGTCGAAATTCCTTTTGCATCGCGCGTAACCCAAGTAACGAAGCATGTTGCAGAGCGTAAATCGAACGACAGATAGCTCATAGGAATTGCGGTGCATTCCGGGCTTAATTATCTTTGGCCTTACGGTGAAGTGGTCTCGGGTATGTATAACTCCGATTGGTTCAATTCTGCAGAGAAACTAGTAATTCCGTTCTTCGCAGGGTTGTCCGCACTGCTGGTAGTTCTCATGGCAACATTGGCGGCACCAGACAAGAAATGCGGAATTGCGAAAGTTGTGTTTGCGATTGGTCTTATCATCGCAGTGATTTTTGCGGTTAATCTTGACACGTGGGCAGCATTCGTCGTGGCTTTCGGATCCGGATTGGTTACGTCTTTTTTAGTTTGCCGTAGGCAGCGTACAAATGCTCGCCTACAAATTGCTACAGCCGACCCTCAAAAGCTACGCTGAGCTCCACTTTTGTTTCGGCTGAGCATGGCGTTAATCAATAAAGAAAAAGGGGAATGTAATGATTAGGAAAATAGCATTGGTCACTTTTATATCTGCCTTGGTTGCTGGTTGTGCCTCAGTACCAATGGAAGGCGTTGATAGAACTGTGGAAGCACAGAAATTTAATCCTCCGTCAGAAGGAAGTTCAGGACTATACATTTATCGCTCTAGTAGTTTTGGAGGGGCTTTAAAGAAAGATATATGGATTGATGAAAAATGCATCGGAGAAACTGCACCAAATATTTTTTTCTATGAAGAGGTAGAAGGTGACAAAGAACATAAAATTTCCACAGAATCAGAATTCTCTCCAAATGACCTACTAATTACAACTAAAAGCGGTATGCTCTATTTCATTCGTCAATATATCAAGTTTGGAGTATTTGTTGGTGGTGCTGGGTTAGAAATTGTTGCTGAGGAAGAAGGTAAAAAACAAGTTGGCGGCTTAAAGATGGCAGCCAAAGGCACGTGTAGCAAATAGCCTAGCAGCTCAACCAGACGCCATGATCCTGCGCGGCACTTTTCTGTCTTTGTTGGTGGCGCTGGTTAACAAAACCGTTATGCATGATATGAAGTTGCGAGACAAAACAACCATGGCACAAATAGCAATAGTTGTATTGCTTCTGATCCAATGGCCCTCGGACGCATTTGCCGGATTGTTTGGGCCAAGCGCAGGCGAAGAAGCAGCGATGATCGTTGGGGTTATCTTTGGAATTCCTGCACTTGTAATAATGGTTGCACTGTACTTGCGCGTAAAAGTCAAACTAGCTGAGAAAAGAACAGCCACTTCTTTAACCTCTCAGAATCTCCGTTTCGACATATTCTTGAGTTACTCTGCAAAGGATATAGATCAGGCTCGTCAGCTTTCTGAACTAATACAGCAGTCAGACCTAAAGGTGTTCTTTGCACAAAAAGACATTGAAGGAGGTTCGCCGTTCACCGATGAAATACGCGCTGCGTTACACGAAAGCCGAGAAGTATGGGTACTCGCGACACACAATAGTATAAACAGTGTTTGGGTAGCCACAGAGTGGGGAACCGCATGGGCCCTCCAGAGAAGAATTGTGCCTGTTCTAGTAGACATTACGAGCGATCAACTGCCTGACCGGTTGCGAGCACATCATGCTGTGCAATGGTCGCATATTGCTGAGGAAATTCAGAAGGTGAAGAAACGTGCTAGGTCAGATGGTGGTTTTGGTAAACGCACGTACCACCGGTGGATCAAAGTTGCTGCTGTACTGATCGTGATATATCTGGTGTTGTGGATCCTTGCCCAATAACCCAGCGAAATATGCCACAGGTGAAGCCCGATAAATGGGTACGGCCATCGGGTCAGGGGGGGACTGCAGCCCTCCGTCACCGGGTTGTCAGTGGTGGTCACCCGCCTGCGGCATACTCACGCCTTCCGATCGCCTCGACCACAATTCTGGCGAGATAATATTTGGGCTACCGGTTCAATATTATACGGATTCCCTGTGAGTCATTGGGAACAGTGAAATGGGTATTACGTTCATGAGTAGCGACATCCGGTTGGAATTTGCCGACATCGATTCCGACATTAACCTTTAGTTCTCGTTTTTTGGGCATTGTATGAAAACCTCGACCTTGCTAAATTCGAGCTCATGGACCCATTCGACTGTTCGAGATAACTAATGAATCCTCGCAGCGCCTCGCGCTTGTTAGAGGTCTCAGCCTTGCGGGAGCCATTGCTCAATCGGGCTGCTGCATGGATAACCTGGTACAACAGGTTATGGGTCCCCAATAATCTCTTTGGTAATGGAAATCGATCATTCAATGAGTTCAACCAGACGCCATGAACCTGCGCGGCTCTTTTCCGGCATCTGTGGTGGCGCTGGTTAGCGAAACACTAGCCCAGACGAGATAATGATATGCGAATTAAAGGAAAACTAACGTCTTGGAATGATGAGAAAGGATTTGGGTTCATAACGCCCATGGCCGGCGGAAAGCAAATATTTATTCATATCAATGCGTTCAGTATCCGCAATCGACGTCCGGTTGTTGGTGAGATAGTAACTTACACTCAGGCTTCTGATAAGCAAGGCCGGCCACGCGCTATTAAAGCCACATTAACCGGTGATAAACTTCCTGAAAAAACAAAACGGAGTAATGGAACGCTGACAATTGTTGTTGCTCTGTTGTTTCTCATCACTGTGGGCATCTCTGTATTTTTCACGAAAATACCAATCCATATTCTGGCGCTATACATGGCAGCAAGCCTACTAACCTTCATCATGTATGCATTAGATAAATCAGCAGCCCAAGCTGGCGCATGGAGAACACAAGAAAGTACACTGCATTTGCTCTCTTTAGCTGGAGGATGGCCGGGTGCACTTATCGCTCAGCAAAAGTTGCGCCATAAGACCCAAAAAAAAACATTTCGTTTAGTTTTTTGGATAACGGTATTTTTGAATTGTGGTTCATTCGCATGGCTGTTTACGCCAAGCGGTGCTGCTACATTACAGTCTTTGATTAGTTCAATAATGTGAAGGCAACGAATAAGTTTCAGCGGTGATCTAAAGGTGCGCGGCTTTTTGCATTCCGCTTCGCTACTTTTTTGAATCAAAACCAACCGGTTTTGGCTACTGCCGAACCCGGCGATAAGCGTAAAAGAAGAATGGATCTTATCGAATTGTATGTAAGCTGCGGAAACCGTGCCACTGAAGAGTGGGACAGCGTGGCTCATCTAAACATCGATTATCTGGTCGAGCCGGATTGGTCCATCGGTGTGGAGGCGTTAAAGGAACAAGAGCGCAATCGGTTCATAAAGGTAACGCTTCCCAACGGGGAAGTAATTGAAATCGCGGCGCTCTATAGAGCTGAATCGAATGGTTTCACGCTTACGGTGAAACAAGTCGAAACGCCACTAGTACAATTGATATGTGAAGGTATGCCGGTAGTTGGTTTTCGCACACTGGCTGGCGTTGATATCAACATCCAAATTCATCCAAGAGATTATTTTGATAACGATGAACGGCACGACTAACGAATAAGGTTAAACCGGATGCCATAAAAATACGCGACTCTTTTCCGGTTTTGGTAGCGGCGCTGGCAAGCAAAACGATTAGGTATATGAAGCGGTACAATTGAACATGACAAAAGATAGTAGATATTTTTTTCAAACCGTAGTTGCAGGGTCATTGCTTCTCGGTGGCTGCATGGGTGGAAAAACGGTGATGCATGCCGAATCAACACTTGGAATGGATCAATTAGCGATCGTCTATCGAACGACTGTGCATCATCCGGGTCCTAGAGACATTTCGGTAGTATCCGAAATAGAGGAAGTGGATGAAAAGAGTATTATATCGGATTCAAGGACGTCACCAACCTATCGTGAAGAAGGAATATTAGAACTATTGCCCGGGCAGCACAAAATTGGAGTTAGGGTTTGGAGCCTCATTGATAATGCCCAGTTCTTCTTCCCCGGTGCAGGAGGAACGATGGTTCCCGGCGGAGCAACGCATTGGCATAAGCCCGTGGATCTTTCTCTGTTTAATCTAGAGTTGAAACCTGGAAAAACATATGTCCTATTCATTCCTGATGCGGATGCTATGGATACACCGCTTCCGTCGCAGATTTGCATAACCGAGGAAGCTCACGATGCGCCAGGCCACAAGACCGTACCCATCGGGTATGGTCGAACGCCGTCACCTCAGGCGACTATTATTCAATGCATTACGCAACAAAACACCTAGCGTCTCAGCGTTTATATCCACATGAAAACCAAACTGCTAACAAGTTTCGCATCCGGGTGTGCGGCTTGCGCCACTGTTCCCAGCAGCACATACTACAGCAACTGCCACAGCAAGTCGGCTCCCGCGAGGGTTCTGCTCCGGGTTTCACCCCGGTTGTCGACATAGCGGAAAGTGACCCCCGATCATTGGGGTTCTCTGCAGTTTTTTCACATGGCCTTGCCATGATTGAACAAACACCGCTCCACACCAAGTGTATAGGTGGCATATGAGCAGTCAAACAGACAGCAATGCTGAATTACTTAGCAATCTTCAAAACCAGGTTGCCGCTTTACAACAGCTGATAACCAACCTTACTGAAGCAGCCACCCTGCCGCGGGAGAAGGAATTGAGCTGGGTCTATGCATTGGAAGGTAATCGCGATGGTGTATGGGATTGGAATGCTGTTACTAATGAGGTCTTCTTTTCGAGAAGATGGAAAGAGATGCTTGGGTTCGGTGAAGATGAACTGTCCAACCATTTATCAGAATGGGACAAACGGCTTCACCCGCATGACAAAGATGCAGTGTATACAGACCTCAACGCCCACTTAAACGGAGTAACTCCTTACTACGAAAACGAACATAGACTGCGATGCAAAGATGGTTCTTACAAATGGATTCTCGACCGGGGTAAGATTATGAGCTGGACCGAAGATGGCAAGCCACTTCGTGTTGTGGGAACGCATTCGGACATCTCCCTCAGAAAGGAAGCTGAACTGGAGAATCATCGCCTTGTGAAAGAGCTCCGCGAGGCTCTTGCCAATGTGAAGGTTCTGACCGGACTTCTGCCCATCTGTGCATCTTGCAAGAAGATACGGGACGACAAAGGCTACTGGAATCGGATTGAGGTTTACATCAGGGATCATTCAGAGGCGGATTTCAGCCACAGTATATGCCCTGCATGCGCCACAAAACTATACCCAGATATCGCGCTTTACGACAAGGAAAAAACATAACGAGTCAGGATAGATTGTGGCTCATTCCCACCGCATGATCTATCCTTGTCCGTTAGCATGCATCTGTTTATGGCGAAAAAGATTCTGCTGCGTCAATGCGGTCTGGTAGTACAGGCAGAGTACGTCTGAATGGCGGCCATTGGATAAGAATTGGCATCCATTGCTTGAAATACCCCCGGCTGAAGCGGAAAAACAACGGAAGAACGAACAATTCTGACAAAGTTGATGAATGCATCCTTGGAAGTCATCAATGGTTCAGCCGTTCCCTTACTGTTGGAATTTCAATTTCAGCTGCTGTAGGAGCATATCAATGGTTTGTATAAAGCATCACCCAGCAATGCAATCACGTCGTGCGCCATCGCTCACTCGGGGGCTTTGTGGCTTTACTGCTTCCCGCTGCGTATTGCGGCGTTATGCGTCTTGAGATGGTTACCGTGGGCATCTTCATCTTCCCTGATGTTGAGGTTCTGGATTTCGCCGGGCCTTATGAGGTGTTCACTACAGCCTCACGTGTATTCAAACGTACGAATTCGTCGCAACCCGAGCCATTCAAGGTCTTCACAGTCGCGCACCGCACGGGCACCGTCAAAGCTCGGGCCGGGCTTATCGTCCAACCCGACTACTGCTTTTCCAATCACCCTGCAATTGAGTTGCTGCTAATACCAGGAGGCGGCGTTACCGAGGAATTGAATACCGCTGCGACAACAGAGTGGATTGCAAACACTTCAGCGACCGCAAAGATCACGGCCTCTGTTTGCACAGGTAGCTTTCTTCTTGCGCAAGCAGGTTTGCTCGGCGACCGAACCGTCACAACCCATTGGGAGGACATTCCTGAAATGCAGGCAATGTTTCCCGCCGTTGCCACAGTCGGGAATCGTCGCTGGGTTGATGAAGGCTCGATAGTAACCTCAGCGGGTATTTCCGCCGGTATTGACATGAGTCTTCATCTTGTTGAGCGTCTTGCCGGCCAAGCGCTTGCATCGCAAACTGCGCACCAAATGGATTTCGACTGGCATAAAGACGCATAACCCTTCCAGCAACCGGACCCTTCGCAAGATCTCCCGGGATAAGAACATGCACCTTTATTACTGCACTGACGCATCACTCACCACGCCCATGTCGGATCACGGGGCTTTGCCATCTTGTGCCAGCTCGCCCTCAGAGCGTCGGTGACTGCTAACCTATAGCGCGGATTCCTGATACCTCATTCTCCATGAGAATCCAGGTCAGCGGGCAAAATTTTCTGATACTAACGTCAATTGTTTTCTGATTCGGTTCTCTTCTGCAACAGTACACTGATTGTGTCGGCATCAACCGGCTGGCCGAACAGGGGCCCCTGTGCACGGCTGCAGCCCAAGGCTTGCAGCCACTGCGCCTGCGATTCCTGCTGCAAACCGGCTGCGGTGACCGGCAGACCCAGCTTATGCGCAACCGCCAGCGATGTTTCCACCAGCAAGCGGGCGCGCCGGTCGGAGAGGCCGTTACGCGTCAGTACCGCATCAAGCGTCAGGCTGTCAATCGGATAGAGAATCAGTTGGGTGAGTGAGGCATGGCCGGCACCGAAGCCGAACACCGAAAGTTTCACGCCTAAATCAGCAAAAGCGGTCAGCACCGCCGATGATTTCTCCGGATTATGCAATATGCCGGACTCGGACAGGCCCAAGGTAAGGGTGCCTGGTACCAGTTCCGGTTTGTCCAACAGACCGCGCACGATTGCGACAAAACATCGGTCGATGAAGCTGGGTGCCGGCAGATAGACGAGCAACTCGACAGGACTGCCCTCCCCCCTGTGCCACATCAGCTGGCGCTCCATGGCCTGCTCCAGCACATAGGTGCCGATTTTAACCGATAGTCCCAGATCTTCGGCCAGCTCAACCAGTTGCCCCGGGGAGATCATGCCGAGCTCCGGGTGCTGCCAGAAGAGCAGTGCCTCGATGCCCTCGATGCGCCGGCTGGTCAGACCGTACTGCGGGCGGTAGCGGACCTGCAGCTCACCACCGGCGAGGGCTTGCAGCAGACGGTCCTCGAGCACCGTGTGATGTACGATACTCTGCGAGACCTGATGCGAGAAGAATTCGAAGTAGGTATTAGCGCGGCTTGCGGCGATGCGCGCCTCCCGGGCGCGCAGGATCAGCAAGTCGGCGTCGCCGCCATCGACCGGATAGAGACTGATACCCCCCACCAGGTTTGGCTCGTCCCACGCCAACGGGGTTTGTTTTCGCAGCTCCCGCAGCAGACGGTTGACCACTCGATAGGTATCACCCGGACTGAACAGGCTGCCGAACGTAATCAGAAAACTCCCCTCGTCGCTCAAACCACAGAAATCGCTGTGGCGAATGGTATTTTGCAGCACGGTCGCCAACACCCGGAACTGCTGCAGGAAGCTGTCGCCTGATGGCTCCCCTCCGGCGGAGGTGTTTCCAAGCAGCTTCAAGTCGAGTACCGCGACGATCCGGTCGTTACGCTGGGCCAGCGAGATCCAGCGTGCCAGCAGTTCCCGGGTCAGCCCGATGTTGGGCAGGCCGGTGGCCACATCGTACAGGGCTGCTCGCTGGTCGCTGTTGGCTGGCAGCATACTCAACTCCCCCTGCTGGCACCGCTATCGAGTTCAAACAGACGCAGTTTGACCTCCACGTAACTGCCATCGGACTGATAAAAGAACATAAAACCCAGCTTGCGCATCAGTGTCAGCATCGGGATGTTGCGCATCATCACTTCACCGTGCAGGGTGGCGATACCACGATCGCCACAGGCATAGATCAACTTTTCCATCAGCATCCTCCCCAGTCCGCAGCCTTTCTGATCCGAGCGGACAAGCAGTCCGAACTCCGCGCTGGCGTGCTGCGGAAACAGGGTTGCGCCGACCACACCGAGCATCTCCCGTTGGTGTGATCTGGTGATCCCGAGCGCGATGATATTGAGGTTCAGGTCGTAATCAATCTTTTCGAAGCGCAGCAGTTCGTTGCTTGGAAGCTGCTTCAGATAGGAGAAAAAACGGAAGCGGATATCATCGCGCTCGACCTGTTTGAACATCGCTTCGTAGGCAGAGGTATCGCCCGGTCGAATCGGTCGCAGCAGCACCCTTTGGCCTCCTTTGGTTGCGAAATACTGCTCTTCTTCGAGTGGATAGCGGAAAGGGAGCGGCCGTGCCAGCTCGTGCCAGGCAGCGGGCAGGTGGATTGGGGCCGGACAACGCAGCGCGGCGAGATTGGCAAGCAGGTTAAACTTCTGTGTGTCAGGCATCTTGCCTTCCGTAGAGACCTTCAATGCAGGGTGCCAATGTCCAAACGTACATCAGGGTGACCTCTGCACCACCGACTAAGCGCTGGAAATTCCACTAGATAATAGTGCTATTTGGTTTTCGAAGCCAATCTGGCGGGCAGCAGCGGAAAACCAGGTCAGAGAACAAGATGCTTCCATACTGGAAACCAGTGCTTTCTGACCCGGTTTTTTTATCCCATTGAAAATTGTTTAGCGATCTTGTAAGAAATAGACTGTAATCACGGTCTCAATAGGTGTACCTACCCGCAAGCGGCATAGCCGCGGGCAAGCAAGGACAAAGCAAAGACAAACCACTTCGAGGAGAAATCGAGATGTCACCAAAAAGATCTGGAATCGCGCTGGCTACTGCGGCAGCTGCACTGTTCGCTACCGGAGCCATATTCACCCCTGCGGTCAATGCCAGCGAGGGACAAGAAGTGAAATGTGCCGGTATCAACAGCTGTAAAGGTCATTCCGAATGCAATACTGCCACCAGCGAATGCAAAGGCATGAACGCCTGCAAAGGCCAGGGTTGGGTGTACACGGCCAACAAACAGCAGTGCGAAGAGTCCGGTGGGAAAGTCATCGAGGGCTAATCGGTGGCCCGTGGCCGGCGGTTTTGCCGGCCACGGCAGATCACAGGGGATAGAGAATGATCAAAGGATTCGGCTTGGGTCTGCGTACCGAGCACTATGCCGACTTCGTCGACCGCAAACCACCGCTGGACTGGCTGGAGATTATCAGTGAGAACTATCTGGTACCGGGCGGCAAACCACTCCATTTCCTGGACCGCATCCGTGCCGACTATCCGATGGTCATGCACGGTGTGTCTCTCTCCATCGGCTCGGTCGACCCGCTTGATTTTAATTACCTGAGAGATCTCAAACGCCTTGCGGAACGAGTGGAACCCGGCTGGATCTCGGATCATCTGTGCTGGACAGGTGTCGATCACACCCATCTCCACGATCTGTTGCCGCTACCCTATACCGAGGAGACACTGCGCCATCTCACGGAACGAATCAGCCGGGTGCAGGAGTTTCTCGGCCGACGCATCCTGTTGGAGAATGTCTCCAGCTATGTGGTCTGTGCCCACGACGAGATGAACGAGTGGACGTTTCTGAGCGAACTGGCTGCCCGGGCCGACTGTTGGCTGTTGCTGGACGTCAACAATGTTTACGTGAGTGCGCGGAATCATGGCTTCAACCCCCGGGAATACATCGACGCCATGCCCGGAAGACGGGTCCGGCAGATCCACCTGGCAGGGCACCAGGATCAAGGGGATCTGGTCATCGACACCCACGACCACCCTATTCGCGATGAGGTGTTCGACCTCTACGCCTATACCCTGCAGAAGTTGGGGCCGATACCGACCATGATCGAACGGGATGATCACATCCCTCCCCTGGAGCAGTTGCTGGCCGAGCTGGAGCAGGTCAGACGGACAGCTGCACTGGCCACCGGACAGCCTGGGGAGATGGCGGTGGCATGATCCCCCTGGCAGATTGGCAACGGCAGTTTCAACAGGGTTTGCTGCACCAAAGAGTGCCAGCCGCAGTGGCTGGCACTGCAACCGTCCCTTCAGGGCGGCGTTTCGACATCTACACCAGCGCCTATCGGCTGCGTCTGACGGAAGCGCTAGAAGCCAACTATCCGGTGCTGCACCAGGCATTGGGAGATGAGCAATTTACGCAGCTGGCAGTGGCTTATCTGCAGGCACATCCCTCCAGCCATGCCAACATTCGCTGGTTTGGCGACCGCCTGGACGACTTCGTCCGGGATCAAGGTGCATTGCTGCCCCACCCCGCGCTGGCGGATTTGATCCGACTGGAGTGGGCGCTCTGCTGTGCATTCGATGCCTCAGACCGGGAGATACTCCAGGGCACCCAGCTTGGTCAGATTCCCGCGGAACACTGGCCAGCGCTGGTGTTCGATCTCCACCCCAGTGTGCACCTGATCGCACTGGAGTGGAGCGTGGAGACACTCTGGAACGCAGCAAAAGCAGCGGATGACGGGCAGGAGGCACCCACTCACGACCCCCACTACACGCTGGTCTGGCGACAACAGCTGGGCACCCGTTTCCGCTCCCTGGAGCGCGGTGAGGCCATGCTGTTGCTGGAACTCTCCCAGGCAGCGTGTTTTGCCAGAATCTGCGAACTCGCCGCGTCGATTGCGAGCGATGACGCCACCACACTGGCAGTGAGCCTGCTGCAGCGCTGGCTGCAGGATCAGCTGTTGACGGAGTGCCGACTCCTACCCGAATAGGCAAACCACGAGTAATTTGGGGTCAGTGTAAAAACGCTCTCTCTGCAGACGACACCCTCGTTGCAGCCAGGCAGCGAGTCTCTGCTCTGACCCCGAATAGTCGTAACTTTTACCAGTCGATTCTCCCTTCGAGGACGGTCAGATCATGTTGAGCAGGCTTTTTTCCACCCATTTTTTCCGTGGCAAAGGAGTGCTCCCCGGATGGTGCATCCTGGGGCTTGTGGTTTTACCGATCAGCAGTTATCAGCAAGCGTTCTCTGCCACCGAAGGGCAGCCGGCGACCTTACCGGGTGAGAGCGCAATGGCACATGCGGTCAAGCACCTGGACCCGAAATATGTCTGCCCCATGCACCCGCAGATCATAAAAGATCAGCCGGGCAACTGCCCGATCTGCGGGATGCGACTGGTAAAACGGGAGGCTGAAGTGCATCCCTCCGGCGCTGGGCAAGCCCAGCCGGTATCGGACTCCAGCAAGACGAGCGACGCTCACCCCGAGGTGAAGATCAGCGGTGCGATGATACAGAGTATGGGAGTACGCACCGCGCAGGTGGAACGCGGCACGCTCTCCAGAAAGATCCGCAGCGTGGGGCGGGTCAACTACGATGAGACCCGTCTCGCTCATGTGCATCCCCGCGCCGAGGGCTGGATCGAACAACTTTCGGTGCGGGCGGAGGGCGATCGGGTGCACCGCGGCCAAGTGCTGGGACAGCTCTACGCACCCGTCATCCTGTCAGCGCAGGTGGATTTTCTGATCGCGTTGAAACAGTACGGGAACAGCTCGCCGGAAAAAGTGGATAAAGCGCGCAACCTGCTGCGTCTGCTCGATGTGCCTGAGTCGGTGATCAACCAGATCGCCCAGAACGGCAGTACGCGCAATACGATTCCGATACTGGCGCCGATCGAGGGTGTGATCACACGCATGGGGCTGCGTGAAGGAATCTACGTCACTCCCGGTTCGGAACTGGTCACCATTGCTGATCTGCTACATGTCTGGGTGAAGGTCGATGTGTTCGAACACCAGCTGGCCTGGCTGGAGCCCGGCCTGGACGCGGAGATCCGCATTCCAGCGCAGCCCGGCCGTGTCTGGAAGGGTAAGGTGGACTACATCTACCCTGAGCTGGATCCGCGCACGCGCACCCTGCAGGTACGGCTCAGCTTCGGGAATCCGGAGAATCTGCTCAGACCGAACATGTTTGCCGACGTGGTGATCTTCGGCGCGCCACGCGAGCAGACGCTGACGATCCCGAGCGAGGCGCTGATCGTCACGGGTGAACGCCAGGCGGTGGTGAAAGCACTGGACGAAGGGAGATTCAAACCGGTAGAGGTCGAGACGGGGATGCGTGGCAGTGGCAAGGTTGAGATTCTCTCCGGTCTGCGGGAAGGAGAGAGCGTGGTGGTATCGGGACAGTTCCTGATCGATTCGGAATCCAGCCTGCAAGCCAGTTTTGTGCGCATGCAAGACTCCTCCATGCCTGTGGAGGCCGGAGATTCCAGCAATGCGCACGCTCACTGAGCGGTAGCAGAGGGCCTTATCGATGATCAACCAACTGATTCAATGGTCCGTCAACAACCGGTTCCTGATCCTGCTGGCCACGCTGCTGCTCACCGGCTGGGGCGTCATCGCGGTGAAGCAGACACCGCTGGATGCGATACCCGATCTCTCAGATGTCCAGGTCATCATCCGCACCAGCTTTCCCGGCCAGTCCCCCAGAGTCGTCGAAGAGCAGGTCACTTACCCAATCACCACGACCATGTTGTCGGTACCCGGTGCACAAGCCGTCCGAGGGTACTCCTTCTTCGGCGACTCCTACGTGTATGTGATTTTCGCAGATGGAACGGATATCTACTGGGCGCGATCCCGGGTGTTGGAGTACCTGAATCAGGCGGCTTCCGCACTTCCGCCAGGGGTGCAGCCACGTCTGGGACCCGACGCGACGGGCGTGGGATGGGTCTATAGCTACGCGCTGGTGGACCGGACGGGCAAGCATGACCTGGCGGATCTGCGCAGCTTGCAGGACTGGTTTCTGAAGTTCGAGCTGAACACCGTACCCGGCGTTGCGGAGGTTGCCACGGTCGGGGGCATGGTGCGTCAGTATCAAGTCGTGGTTGAGCCGGAAAAGCTGAGAGCCTTCGGGATTCCATTGTCGCGGCTGATCGAGCGCGTGCGCAACGCCAATCGTGAGGTAGGGGGTTCCGTGGTGGAACTGGCGGAAGCAGAGTACATGGTGCGCACCCGTGGCTACCTGACCTCTCTCGAGGATCTGGAGGCGATTCCCGTGGATGTTTCCTCCGAAGGCACCCCGATACTGCTGCGCGATGTGGCGACCATCCAGGTGGGTCCGGAGATGCGCCGCGCCGTCGCTGAACTGGATGGTCAAGGGGAGATCACCGGCGGCATCATCGTAATGCGTTATGGTGAAAATGCCCTCGCCACCATCACCCGGGTGAAGAAGAAGCTAGCGGAGCTGAAACAGAGCCTGCCGGTCGGAGTGGAGATCGTCGAGACCTATGACCGCTCGGCATTGATTCAGCGGGCGGTGGACAATCTCGCGGAGAAGCTGATCGAAGAGTTCATCGTGGTGGCCGCTGTCTGCCTGGTCTTTCTCTTCCACCTGCGCTCCGCCTTCGTTGCCATTGTGAGTCTGCCATTGGGTGTGCTGATTGCGTTCATCATCATGAACGAACAGGGAATCAATGCGAACATCATGTCGCTGGGCGGCATCGCGATTGCGATTGGTGCAATGGTGGATGCAGCCATTGTCATGGTGGAGAACGCGCACAAGCACCTGGAGCGCTACAAAAACGCTTTCGGACATCCCCCTGCGGGTAGAGAGCACTGGACGGTGGTCACCCATGCCGCGGCAGAAGTGGGGCCGGCGCTGTTTTTCTCACTGCTGATCATCACGCTGTCATTTATTCCGGTATTTACGCTGGAAGCACAGGAAGGGAGGTTGTTCACCCCACTCGCTTACACCAAAACTTATACCATGGCAGCCGCGGCGGGGCTGGCGGTGACGCTGGTACCGGTGTTGATGGGTTATTTCATTCGCGGTCGGATTCCGCACGAGAAGGCAAATCCGCTCAACCGTCTGCTGATCTGGATCTACCGTCCGCTGCTTGCCGGGGTGCTGGCGCTGCCCCGCTTCACGCTGGTTGCGGCGCTGCTGGTGATACTGAGCATGGCGGTTCCGGTGTTTGGCATTGGCGGTCTGCTGGAGCCTTTGAAATGGCCGTTGGTTGCGTTACGCGCCATCAGCCCGGAGCGCGCCGGGCAGGGTCTGCACCAGGTTGATTCCTGGCAGTCGCACTTGAAGCAGGGTTGGAGCGAGCTGTTCCGGGAGACACCTTGGATGGCCCAATTCGCGCATGGCATCGGATCGGAGTTCATGCCGGAGCTGTACGAAGGTGATCTGATGTACATGCCTACCATGCTTCCGGGACTCTCCATTGGCAAAGCCCAGGCAGTGCTGCAACAGACAGACCGCCTGATCCGCTCGATTCCCGAAGTGCAACGCGTGTTCGGAAAGATTGGTCGCGCGGAAACGGCGACCGATCCGGCACCACTGACCATGGTCGAAACACTGATCCAACTGAAGCCGCGGGAAGCGTGGCGCCCCGGAATGGATCTCGAACGGTTGATCCAGGAGCTGGATGGTAGAGTGAAGTTTCCAGGTGTCACAAACGCCTGGGTCATGCCGATCAAGACACGCATCGACATGCTGGCCACCGGGATCAAGACGCCGGTCGGGATCAAGGTCGCGGGCGCCGATCTGAGAGAGATCGAACGTATCGGGCGGGAGATCGAGCAGGCGGTGATGCGTGTGCCGGGAACGGCCTCCGCCTATTCAGAGCGGGTGGCCGGCGGGCGCTATATCGAGATTCGTCCGGACCGGCTGCAGGCAGCGCGGGTGGGATTGAACATCGAGGATATCAACCAGGTGATCAGCGCCGCGGTGGGAGGAATCAACATCACCCAGACGGTCGAGGGATTGGAACGCTATCCAGTCAATCTGCGATTTCCCCGAGAACAACGCAATGATGTGGAGAAGCTGCGCGAATTGCCGCTGGTGACACCGACCGGCGCGCAGGTGCCTCTGGGGCAGATCGCCGAAGTGGTGATTGTGGACGGTCCACCGATGCTCAGAAGTGAGGACGCCCGCATCAATGGCTGGACCTTCGTCGACATCCGTGGCGTCGATCTGGGCAGCTATGTGGCGCAAGCGCAGAGCGCGGTGCGCGAGCAGGTGCGACTCCCCCCGGGTTATTCGATCAGTTGGTCGGGGCAATACGAATACATGCTGCGCGCCAAGGAGCGCCTCACTCAGGTGGTTCCATTCACCCTGATCATCATCTTCGCGCTGCTCTACCTGACCTTCAGCCGGTTGGGCGAGGCGCTGCTGGTGATGCTCTCCCTACCCTTTGCGCTGGTGGGTGGTTTCTGGTTTATCTACCTGCTCGGCTTCAATCTGTCGGTCGCTGTCGCCGTGGGCTTTATTGCACTCGCGGGGGTGGCTGCCGAGTTTGGCGTGGTGATGCTGGTCTATCTGGAGAACTCACTTGCCAGCCATCGGGAACAGAACCGTCTCAATACCCTCTTTGACCTCAAGCAGGCGATCATGGAAGGTGCGGTGATGCGCGTGCGACCCAAAGCGATGACGGTCGCGGTGATCGTCGCCGGACTGATTCCCATCATGGCGGGTACCGGTACCGGCTCTGAGGTGATGCAACGGATCGCGGCCCCGATGATCGGCGGTATGATCACCGCACCCTTGCTTTCATTGTTCGTGATACCGGCCATCTACCTGTTGTGGAAACGTCGGCATCTCCCCGGCCAACCACCGCAGGCTTCAAGCGATTAGCATTGAATTGCCCGTTAAGCCGTCCGGTCTGCCGGAGGGGGTGCGGACTCGAAGCCTCCGGTATATCGAAGCTTCGGCTCGTCAGCCGGAACCATTCCCACCGCTGGGTGTTGCCCACCTGGTATCCCCTCTTTGTATCCGAATCAGTCTGCATCCCGCTGCCGATTCCGTTGTCCTCAACCGGAAAAAACCCAGCGCGCCTGATTTTCCCTCCAATTTAAAGTATTATAAATAAGGTATTTACTCCGAAAGGGAAGAGTTTATATCTACAGAAGAGAAAAATCGCTGTCCAAGGTTGTCTCGATCAATGCGTAATGGAGATCCGATGAATCAGCCTTTCAAACTTTTCAGGATACTGATAGCGGGATGCTTTCTCTTTCACGGTGCGGCGAAGCATATTGCTGCCGCGGAGCCACCGATCCGAATTGGTTTCGTCGGTGATTTCTCTTCCGTGACCCAATCCTACACGCACAACGCTTTCGCCGCTGCAGAGATGGCGGTGGAGGAGCTCAACGCTCGGGGTGGTGTGCTGGGCAGGTCTGTCGAATTGCTGTCGCGAGACGGCGCCATCGATCCGGAGGCCCACTACCGTCATGTTACCGAACTGGTACGTGATCAAGGAGTGGTCGCCATTTTTGGGGGTGGGCCGAGTCATACCGTGTTGGCTGCATCGCAAGCGAGCCGTGAGCGCGAGGTCCCCTACCTGGTATCCATCGGCAACCCCCAATCGGTCGTCGTAGAGCAGGGACACCCTTTCGTCTTCCTGTTCTCACCCAACCACCGCATGGAGTCTCTGGGATTCAGCATTTTCACCACACTGATGCCGTGGCGGCGTTATGCCTGGATCGGCCCGGATTACATCTGGGGACGGGAGGTGATGGGATTCTTCCGGGAATACTTCGAGGCGATCGGTGCCCCAATTGAGTGGAGCGCTGAAATCTGGTACCCGCTTGGTAACACGGATTACCGTGATGGCATACAGCGCATCATCGCATCGAGCCCGGATGCGTTGATCGTAGCCACCTGGGGAGAGGATCTGCGGCATTTCATCCTTGAAGCGGAAAAGAGCGATCTGTTCGGAAAGATGGCGGTGTTCGGTTGGTTCTCCATCATCCCGGGGAGTGACGAGCGTCTACTCCCGGAAGGGATCTGGAAGATCTCCCGCGCACCGTTCAACTATCTTGCCGATAAATACCCCCAAACCAGAGATTTCGTCGATCGTTTCACCCACCGGACTGGCACTTTTCCATTGGGATTCACCATCGTCTGTTACGACTCCATTCGGGCCTGGAGCGAAGCGGTTGCACAAGCAGGTTCTGTGAATCCCACAACCGTAGCCACCGCATTGAGGGGGATGACCTTTGTCGGACTGCGTGGTGAGAGCCATATCCGGGCAATCGACGGACAGCTGAACAGTCCGGTCTATTTCGGGCGCCTGACCTACCCTTCCGCGTATCCTCTCGGCGTGCTCGAGTCAATCATCGAGATCCCAGCGGAGAAGCTCTGGCTGGGTGAGGAGGAGGTGGCAACCCGCAGACGAAATGCCACTCCCTCGTCTGGGCAATGATCTTCCGCCGCATCCGCCTGTCCATATGAACGCCAATAAAAAAGTGCTCCTGATCGTCGCCTTGGGTGCTATTGCCTGCCTGCTCAGCGTCTTCCTCAGTCAGTTCTTTGCCAACAGGATCAATTCCAACCAAGTGTTACTGGAACGGATCAAACGACTGCCGCCGGCAGTGGAACAGCTGCAACTCCTCAGCAGGAACTTCGTACAGAATGGTGACCACATTACCTGGAAACGCGTGACCAATGGCCTGAAAACGCTCAGGGCCAATCTGCAACCCAATTCCGACAGCGCCGTGCAGTGGCAGACAGAGACGGCTGGGTTGAGCACAGCGCTCGACTCCTATGCCGGCATCCTGAATCAGATCCACCCCCCCGCTACGCTCCTCACCCAGGAGAAGGAGCGGCTCAAAAGCATCAGTCTCTCCTTCTCGGAGGAGGTTGAGGAGCAGATAGTGCAGCCCTATCGGAAACAGGAGGGAGAACGGATCTATCGAGGAGAGCAGTTCGACCCATTCAGGATCAGAGTAAAAGAGACCGCCATGGAGATGGTCAGGCTGCACCTGGCGCAGCAGTTGATCCTGTTGGAGCTGCTGGTGGACTGGGACCTGGCTCGCTACCAAAACAAGAAAGCCTCCATCGAAACGGAGCTGGGGCTGCTCGAAAAACGGCTGAACTATCTGAATATCCTGATGGGCAAAGAGCCGGCCATTGGTGAGATCATCAACTCTCTGGGGCGTAAACTGAATGATTTGATTCTTCAGGAGCACTCCATATTCCGCCACTTCACGACCATCACCCGCTTGAATGACGAGCTGGATCGTGCTGGCGACCGTTTGCTTGCAGCCAGCGAGGCATTCACCGGGCAGCTGCTCACCGAACTCTCTGGGACCAACCGCATCAATCAACTCCTTGGCTGGAGTTTCCCGGTTATTCTATTGGCCGCGCTGGGTATCCTGGGAACCCTGCTCGCCCGCAACATCATTCAGTTCGTCGAGAAGTTGGAGATCAATGAAAACAATCTGCGGGTGACCCTCGACTCAATCGGAGATGCCGTCATCGCCACCGACCACCAGGGCCGGATCACTCGCATGAATCCAACCGCGGAGCTGTTGACCGGATGGGATCTGGCATCGGCTTCCGGCAAGAGCCTCTCGGAAGTATTCCATATCATCAATGCATATACCCGTGCCAATGTGATGGACCCGGCGGAAAAGGTCCTGGCCAGCGGCAAAGTGGTGGGGCTGGCAAACCACACCGTCCTCATCGCTAAAGATGGGCAGGAGTACCAGATTGCGGACAGCGGTTCCCCCATCCGTGCGGCGGACGGCCGTATCATCGGCGTGGTGCTGGTGTTTCGCGATGTCACCGAGAGTTATGCGCAGGAACAGCGACTGCGGGAAAACGAAAAGCAGCTCAGAAAGATCACAGCCAGCGTTCCCGGTGTGGTCTTCCGTCTCGAATGTACCTCCGAAGGGGGTTATCTCACCACCTTCGTGGGCGAAAACCTGCGCCAGTGGTTCGGTCTTGAGCCCGAACCCGCACGCTTTACCCAGTTACTCCGCAGCGGCATTCCCGCTGCGGAGCAGGAACGGTTCGAATACTCTCTCGACAGTGCGATCCACCACTCCCTTCCCTGGCATTATCAGGGCCGGTTCCGCAAACAGGATGGTCAACTCATCTGGTTCACGGGAGATGCGATACCCTACCAGGAAGAGGACGGCACCGTTTTCTATGGAGTCATTCAGGATATCTCCCAACGCAAACGGATGGCGGAATCACTCCAGGTCACCCAATTCTGTTTCGACAAGGCGACCCTCGGCATCTACCGAATCGGCGCGGATGGCCAAATTCTCGATGTCAACGAATCCGCCGCCTCGGGTTTGGGATATAGCAGAGAAGAACTCTCCAGTCTGAATATCTTCGACATCGACATCCGGGTCAATCCGGAGAACTGGGTAAAGTTGTGGGAAGAATTCCAGGTGCGAAGATCAGCACGCTTCGAAACCCTGTACCGCAGGAAGGACGGCAGCGAAACTCCGGTGGAGATCAATTCCAACCTGCTCGAGTACGAAGGCCAGCTGTTTGCGATCGCTTTCGTCCAGGATATCACCGAACGCAGGAGAGACGCGGAAACCCTCAGGCAGCTGCGCAACTACCTCTCCAATATCATCAACTCCATGCCCTCAGTGCTGGTGGTTGTCGACAGGAACGAGCGGGTGACGCTGTGGAACAGGTCTGCTGAACAAGCTACCGGACTCAGCTTCGAGCAGGTCCACAGACGACCCCTGGCCGCGGTGTTTCCACGTCTGGCTGAGCAGGTTCACAGCATCGAAACCGCGCTTAACAAGCGTGAAGTAATCCACGAATCAAAGGTTCCCATACAGCAGACAGACGAGACGCAATTCGAAGATATCACCATCTTTCCGTTGGTTGCCAACGGGGTCGAAGGGGCGGTCATTCGCCTGGACGACGTCACCGAAAGAGTACGCATCGAAGAGATCATGATCCAGAGCGAAAAGATGCTGTCAGTGGGGGGTCTGGCAGCCGGCATGGCGCACGAGATCAACAATCCTCTGGCCGGAATATTGCAGACAGCCGAGGTGCTGGCAAACCGCCTCGGCACCGAACTGCCCATTCCTGCCAACGAGCAGGCTGCAACTGCAGCGGGCACCAGCATGTCAGCGATACGGACATTCATTGAACTTCGCGGGATTCCCAGAATGTTACAAGCCATCCGGGAATCCGGCAGCCGGGTAGCCGCGATCGTGGAGAACATGCTCAACTTCGCACGCAAGAGCGACGCCATCCTCTCCTCGCATAGCATCGCAGAGTTGATAGATAAAACGCTGGTACTGGCGGCTACCGACTACAATCTGAAAAAAAAGTACGACTTCAAGGCAATCGAGATCCGCAAGGATTACGCGGACGAGCTGCCACAGGTTCCCTGTGAAAGCGCGAAAATTCAACAAGTGATACTGAACTTGTTCAGCAACGCCGCACAAGCGATGGTCGAGGCAGGTACCAGCAAACCCCGAATAACCGTTCGCACCCGCTGGGAACCGGAACGGAACAGGGTGCTTGTCGAAGTCGAAGACAATGGGCCCGGCATGGAGGCAGCCATCGCCAGACGGGTGTTCGAGCCCTTCTTCACCACTAAACCGATCGGAGTGGGTACGGGTCTTGGTCTGAGCGTATCCTACTTTATCATCACCGAAAACCATGGCGGGGAGATGAGCGTCGAATCCTCACCAGGCAAGGGTGCCAGGTTCATCATCCGCCTGCCGGTGAAACGCGAAACCTTGGGAACCGTGACGCCCACACATTGAACAGGTAAAGTTTTTTCAAACCACTTACCTGAGAGGTGTTGTCAAAACAGAAATAGGGGAAGAATAGTAGTTGACATGGATGCAGCTGGAGTTGAGATCCCGATAATCACCGTGTTCGAAGTTGCCGGTTTGAACGAGGCACGAGGAACGGTCACACACCGCCTGAACCCGCCAGAGAAAGAACCTGGCGGGAGATACGTTGCGGGGTATCCCGATGACACACGCTGAGCTCCTGGATTTTGCCAAGCTGCAGGGGATCTGCGCCACCATTGCAGAGAGAAGCGGTTGCGACGTCGCCATCATGGGCCAGGAGGGTAAGATTATCGCCTCCTCCCATTCCGAGAGTATCGGTCTGATCCATCCCGGCGCCGCGTTGATCATGGATTCGCAGGTAGATCGCTTCGACGTCACTGAGGAATTGGCTCGTGAATCCGCTGTCATGCACGAGGGGTGCAATCTGCCGCTGGAACTGGAGGGAAGACGGATCGGCTGCGTCGGTGTTGCCGCACCGCTGGCCGAATCACGCCGCTATGCCGCCATCGTACAGACCTGTGTCACCCTGATGCTGGAGAACGAATTCTCCCATCGCCAGACCCAGGAACGGCTGAACAGCCTGATCGCATCGAAGCAACAAGCCGAAACAGTCTTGCGGAAAAGCGAGATGAGGCTTCGGGAGATGTCCGAGCTGGCCCATATCGGCTACTGGCACTGGGATCTTGCCTCCGGCGATGTGGAGTGGTCCGAGCAGGTTTATAGAATCTTCCAGTTGGACCCGAAGCAGTTTGATCCGCACATCGAAGCGATCATGGCCCTCTCCCCCTGGGAGGAAGAGTCTCAGCGTGACAAGGAACTGATCCGGATCGTTTCGCAGAGCAGAGCACCCGGATCGTATGAGCAGCGCTTCCTGCTGCCCGACGGCGACATTGGTTACTACTGCTCCACGTATCAGGGTATCTACGATGACCAGGGAGCACTACTTGCCCTTGAAGGTAGCGTTCAGGACATCACCGAACAAAAACGGTCGCACCGGGCTTTAGAGCTCAGCGAAAACCGTTTCCGTGATTTTGCCGACAGTGCCGCCGACTGGTTCTGGGAGATGGGTCCTGACCTGCGCTTCTCCTTTTTGACCGGCCGGGTCGAAGAGGTGATGGGACTTCCCCCGGAGCAGATACTCGGTCGTACCCGGCGCGAGATCTACCGGGAAATGGAGAACTTCAACACAATCGAATGGCAACGGCATCTCCATATCCTGGAGAGCCATCTGCCCTTCTCCAATTTCGAAGTGCGCTGGACCAGACCGGATGGAGGATTTCGCTTTCTCAGTTTAAGCGGAAAACCATTTTTTGACACCCAGGGCGGATTCCTGGGTTACCGCGGTGTCGGAGGCGATATCACCGCGCGCAAGCAGCAGGAGAGGGAGTTGGTGCGTCTCCGCAATTTCCTGGTCAACATCATCAATTCCATGCCCTCTATTCTCATCGGTGTGGACGAATTGGGAAGGATCACCCAATGGAACAAAGAGGCCCAGCATCGCACCGGCATTTCTTTCGAGGAGGCACTGGGGCGACCCCTGAGCGAGGTATTCCCGCGCCTGACAGAGGAGTTGGACCGGATTCACTGGGCCATCCAGTCGCGCCGGAAACAGGTCGACAGCAAACGGACTCTTCTGGAGGATGGGGAACTGCACTACGAAGATATGACCATCTATCCGCTGATCTCCAACGGTGAGGAAGGAGCGGTTATCCGGTTGGACGACATTACCGAACAGGTACGTATGCAGGAGATGATGATCCAGTCGGAGAAGATGCTTTCGGTGGGTGGGCTGGCTGCAGGTATGGCCCATGAGATCAACAATCCCCTCGCCGGCATGATGCAGACAGCCAACGTGCTGAAAAATCGGCTGACCGATACCCGGATGCCCGCCAACCTGCACGCTGCGCAGCGTGCCGGACTTTCACTGGAGACCCTGGGTACTTATCTTCAGGCCCGGAAGATTCCACGCATGCTGGAAGACATTCAGACTTCGGGATGCCGGCTGGCGGAAATCGTGGATAACATGCTCAGTTTCGCCAGAAAGGGCGATGGAGGTGGCTCATTGCATGAGCTGCCGGAGCTGATCGACAAGACCCTGATTCTTGCGACGACCGATTACAGTCTGAAAAAACAGTACGATTTCAAAACCATAGAAATCGTTCGCGAGTATGCCAAAGACCTTCCTCAGGTACCCTGTGCAAGAGCAAACCTGCAGCAAGTGCTGCTGAATCTGTTCCGCAATGGGGCGGAAGCGATGCACAGCGTACGCGGAGCGCACCACAGATTCATCGTGCGTACCCGTTTCGATGAGCGTCGCAGCATGGCCATCATCGAGATCGAGGACAATGGTCCGGGGATGGTAGAGGCGGTACGCAAACGTGTGTTCGAACCCTTTTTCACCACCAAGCCGGTTGGGGTCGGTACCGGACTGGGATTGAGCGTCTCCTACTTCATTATCACCGAAATACACAAAGGGCAGATCAGCGTAACATCCGAGCCGGGGAAGGGAGCGCTCTTTACTGTCTCCTTGCCCATCAATCCCGTCAGCAGTGATTAGATTCTCCATCCCATTCCAGAGCGCTCAAGGGGTGGGAGTTTTTGCTATCGGCAGGTGGTAATCCCTTCGGGGAAAATCGTGAATATGGCATAATGATGACAATGATCAAGCTGAATCTTCGCCGCACCGGGGCGAGGGGCAATGCCGCGGAGAAATGGTCTGCATGGCTAGGGCCGAGTGGTAAGGATGGAGTTTGTGAAAACTATTCTGATACTCGATGACGAAAGTGCAGTGCGTAGAAGCTTTTGCGATTTTTTCGAGGATCATCTTTGGGAACCTGTCCCGGCGGCATCAGGAGAAGAGGCGCTGGCGCTGTTGCAGCAGCATCTACAGCCACTGGCGGCTATTGTCGATGTAAGACTGCCCGGAATCGATGGCAACGAATTCATCCGTCAAGCCAGCCAACTACGGACACCAATGAAGTTCGTCATCTGCACCGGATCGCCGGAGTACCTGATTCCGGATGACCTCAGGCAGGTGGCTGGTCTATGTCCACGCGTCTTCACCAAACCGGTGATCGATATGCAGGAGCTGGAACGGGAGATCAATCGCCTGATCGGAACCCAAGGTGACTAGTCGGGAGCTTAGTTGATGAGTCAGGTGAACGTGCCTACCAGCATTCTGGTCGTGGATGACGAGGAGATCATCCGGCAGAGCTTTCAGGATCAGCTCGAGGATCTCGGTTATCAGGTCTTTACCGCAAACAATGGCCGTGTTGGTATTGATTTGCTGCAGAAAATCAATCCCGAACTGGTGCTGACCGATCTACGCATGCCCGAGATGAGCGGCCTTGACCTGATTCGGGAGAGTAAACGATTGGCGCCTGAAACTCCGATCATCGTGATCTCGGGCGCAGGGGTTATCGGCGATGCGGTGGAAGCGCTCCGGATGGGCGCATACGACTATCTGATCAAGCCGGTGGATGGCCAGCGTATCCTCGAACACACCGTTTCCAAAGCACTGGAAAATGCCCGGCTGCTGCGTGAAAACCGATGCTACCAGGAGCATCTGGAGGTGTTGGTGCGGGAGCGAACACAGGCGCTGCAGGCAGCCAATTCTGAGTTGGCCAATCTCAATGCCCGTCTCCGCAAGATCGTCGAGACTACCCAGGGTTTCTCGGACTGTCTGGACGTCAGTAGCATCAGTAATCGGATTCTGGATGAATTTGCCGACCATATGTGTGCTACGGGTGGCAGCCTGTACTTTGTTGAACCCGACGGACTCCGTCTGGTGCGCGTACTGGATCCGGGTCACGCACCAGCTTTCATTCCCTTCCCGCTCCTCTCCAGCTCCATCTTCAGACAGGTGCTGGAAGAAGAGAAGCCGCTACTGATCCAGAATATCTCCTCCCACGCCTATACCGATCCCAGTGGTTGGGGAGGCTACACGAATGGCTCTCTTTTGGCTTTTCCGTTGACACGCGAGGGCCGCGAAATCATCGGGGTACTGACGCTGCATTGCAAAGAGACACCCCCATTCGTGGAGCAGGACAAAGAGATCGGAGCCATCCTCGCCTCATACAGTTGCGAAGCGATCCGCTCAGTCCATGCCACCGAAACACTGCGCGAGAGCGAACAGCGTTTCCGGGATCTGGCGGACATGCTCCCCCTCTCGGTCTGCGAGAGCGATCCCAATGGCAGGATCACCTATGCGAATCGCCAAGGTTTCCAAGCCTTCGGATATTCTGAGAGTGAACTCGAAACGCTTTCGATATTCGATGCCATTGCGCCAAATGAACGTGACAAAGCCAGGATCAATGTGAACAAGGTGCTTTTGGAGGGTGAGGTACGCTCCAGAGGAACCGAATATACCGCGTTGCGGAAAAATGGTACCCAGTTCCCGGTGCTGGCCTATTCGTCTCCCATCCTGCGTCGCGGTGAAACCAAGGGCATGCGTACCGCATTGGTGGATATCTCGCTACTCAAAGAGCAGCAGGAGCAGATTCTGCGGCATGCCAATTTTGACAACCTCACCGAACTACCGAACCGATTTCTGGTACTGGACCGGCTGGCCCAGCAGATCAAGGAGGCACAGCGTTCCGGCAAGCAGGTAGCGGTACTATTTCTCGATCTCGACCACTTCAAAAAAGTGAACGACAGCATGGGGCACGAAGTGGGCGACCTGTTGCTGGTCGAGGCGGCGAGAAGATTGAGCAGTACGCTGCGTGAAGGCGACACGGTGGGTCGGCTTGGAGGGGACGAGTTCATCGTACTCCTCGGTAGTTTGACCGATGCTGGCGATGCCCGCTCGGTGGCCGGACACCTGCTGCAAGAGTTCCGCGATGTGTTCCGCATCCAGGGCAGAGAGTTCTACCTCTCCGCCAGCATCGGAATCTCCGTCTATCCACTGGATGGAAACAATTCCGCCGAGCTATTGCGCAACGCAGATTCAGCGATGTACTACTCGAAGGAGCAGGGACGTAATACCTACCACTTCTTCACCTATGACATGAACAAGGATGTGTCACGCAACCTGCTCCTCGAGGAACATTTCAATGGTGCCCTGGAGCGGGGCGAGCTCTCGGTACTCTACCAGCCGCTGGTGGATATCGAACATGGCACCGTGGTGGGGGCGGAAGCCCTGCTGCGCTGGCACAATCCAGTGCTGGGCACCATCTCTCCGAGTGAATTCATCCCGATCCTGGAGCAGAATGGCCAAATCATCCCGGTTGGACGCTACGTGGTCACCGAGGCGATCAAGATGGCAGCAAGCTGGCAAAAACACGGCAACTTCAAGATTGCCATCAATCTCTCTCCACGCCAATTCCGCGATACCGATCTGGTAGGCTTCATCGACGCCACCTTGCGCCAGTCCCAATTCCCTGGTCATCTGCTCGAGCTGGAGATCACCGAGGGGGTGCTGCTGAGCGGAAATTTCCCGATCGACGCTATTCTCACCTCGCTGAGCGAACTGGGAGTGAAACTGGCGATGGACGATTTTGGTACCGGTTACTCCTCATTGAGCTACCTGCGTAAATATCCGTTTTCCACGCTCAAGATCGACCGCAGCTTCATCAACGATATTTCGATAGACGCCGCCGACCGCGAGTTGGTCAGCGCCTCTGTCACCATGGGCAGAAACCTGGGACTGCACGTCGTCGCCGAAGGAGTCGAAACCGAAGCGCAACGTGAGATACTACTGGAACTGAAGTGCGAGCTGGCGCAAGGTTATTACTACAGCAAACCGATGCCGGGAGGCGAGCTTACCAGTATGCTACTGAAAAACTCAGGTGAAAACTGAACAGTACATGCCTCAGAGACAGACTGTACCTCCTGCTAACGTGGCAAGCATTGCTGCCCGCGTTTTTGCTCAGCTGCTCACTGCACTGTGACCAGTGAGTCGGACCAGGCACCCACCCAGTCACCTCCATTGTCCCACACCCGCACCTGCAGCTGGTGGCGTCCTCTGGAGATACGCTCGTTCTCATCCAACCCGTTCCAGCGCTGCGCTGCGTCACTGCCGATCCAACGGCCACGTGGAACTCCCCCGCTGATCCGTTTTCCGTTCACATAACGGGTGCGGATACCGTCCGGACTCTGACTCACACGCATGAATTCAACCACCGCATTGTCGAACTGCGAACGCGCGTTGAACGCATACCCGGCAGTCTCACCCGCCGCCGCACGCAGCGTGCCCGGACTGAACTCCAGCTGATCGACCGCAACCGATCCCACCGCCCGTGGCCCGATACCCACGCCGTGGACCCTGAACCCCTGTAGGGTTTCGACCTGGAGCTGATCGTCGGCTGCAGTCAAGGCAACCACCGCCGGCTTCAGCCCGTCACCCAGAAATCCGGGGAGCTCGAAACGCAGAACGTGCCGTCCGAGTCCGAACTGGTCAAGACGATAGGTGACAATTTCAGCGCCTGGCACCGCGATGCGCAGCTGCACCCGACCCGGCAACAACTGCTCATAATCGACCACGATCGGCCAGCCTCCGCGCAACAGACCGCGGATACCAAACGCACTGGCATTGAACTGCTTTGGCAGCTGTGGGCCGGTCCGCAACAGCTCTTCGACACCCTCGACATCATTCCCGCGCGGCCGCACCCGTTCTTTGTTCAGGTGCTGACCAATCGCAATCAGTGCCGCGGCACCCACCACCACGCCCGGAATAAGCCAGTTGCGCTCGCGCTTATCCTCTCCATCCCGGTTGCCTCCACTTTCCGGCTCGTCAGTGCTGCCCGGGCTCTGCACATTGACATCGTCACAGCGCATGGTATTGCCGAAGGTGTAGCAGTTCTGTTGCGCGGAAACCAGGCCGGGCACGTCGCACAGGAGACCCACCAGCAAAATATGAATCAGCCTCCTGCGCCATCCGCTTCTGGTCGGCATCGTCAACTCCCTCATCCCGCGCCGCTCGGCTGCGATCAAATTTCGGTTCCCTCGATAGCCAGCTCATCGCTACCCGGTGATTTGCAGGCAACACCCTGCATCACCTCCCGGCGTCCATCGACGTAGACCACCTGATCAAACTGCCGGCACTGGCGGTCGTTCTGCACGTAGTAGTCCGATGTGGGCGTCACCTCAAACTCGTTCCCGCTCTGCTCATTGCGCCAGCTCACGGTCCTTCCCCGCGGACCCTCGTCAATGGTCTGCACCAGCCGCTGCTTGTCCGACTCGTCCATGTAGTGGCCAATCATCCTGCCCACCACGCCGCCCACCAGCGCACCGATCAACGCACCACGACCTCCCTTGTCATCGATCTGGCTGCCGAGCAGACCTCCCAGCAGCGCGCCGACCGCGGTACCCATATCCCTGTTACTGGTGGTCTCACAGCCCGCACTGAAGATCGCGATGGCGAGGAAAAAGGTAGCTGGGAAAACCCGCCCTTTATTGCTGATAGAACCCATCGTCGTTGCTCCTTACCCACGGTGTACTCGTGTTCAGTCTCCGCACCTCTGATCCCGACCCGCGTTGGAGAGACCGTTTATCCATCGTTGTTTAAGTATACTGCAACTTTGCATGTTCTTCTCAGGTTCTCCCGCTTTCAGGATGGCAATAGATGGCACTGATCGGGTAGCCCAGGCGCTCCAGCGGCTGTTTATGATAACCCTGCAATTCCCGGACGCCAGAGCGGAAGCTGTCATATTTATCCGGTAGAATATCTGCAGTGGGTTCGACAGTCGTCTTCTCTGCAGACGGCGTGGACAGCAGACAACCCCGCAGCGCTGGCCTTCAACCAGACAATAGCAGTCTATCCAGGAGAATCGATGTGGAAGAGTTGAAACCAAACGGAAGATACAGCGGCCCACAGGGGCCTGTCGTACTGGTCATCATGGACGGCGTCGGAATCGGCAAACATCCGGAAAGTGACTACGTACGGATTGCCGATACACCCAATCTCGACTGGCTGCGCGAGCATGCGATCTACACCGAGTTGAGAGCTCACGGCACCGCGGTCGGCCTCCCGGATGACAGCGACATGGGCAACTCCGAAGTCGGCCACAATGCGATTGGCTGTGGGAGGGTATTTGCTCAGGGTGCGGCGCTGGTCGGCGATGCCATCGCATCTGGCACACTCTACCAGGGAGAGGTGTGGCAGGAGCTGCTGACCAACGTCCGCGAGCAGAACAGCTCGCTCCACTTCATCGGCCTGCTCTCGGACGGCAACGTACACTCCAACATCGCTCATCTGGAGGCGATGTTGCGGCAGGCCAAGCGTGACGGGATCAAACGGGTGCGCATCCACGCGCTGATCGATGGCCGTGACGTACCCCCCAGATCCGCGCTGGAGTATGTCGAACGGATCGAGCGCTTTCTGGAGGAGCTCAACAGCGACGGCGCCACCGACTTCTGCGTCGCTTCCGGTGGTGGGCGCATGCGCATCACCATGGACCGGTATAACGCGGACTGGAGCATGGTGGAGCGCGGCTGGGCGACGCATGTCCGTGGGGACGGACGGCACTTCCCCAGCATGCACCAGGCGATAACGCGCTACCGCGAAGAGCACCCCGGTATCCTGGATCAGGATCTGCCCCCGTTTGTCATCGAGCGCGACGGCGCTCCGGTCGGACCGATCGTCTCTGGCGACAGCGTCATCCTGTTCAATTTCCGCGGCGACCGAGCGCTGGAGATCACCAAGGCGTTCGAAGCCGAGGAGCTGAGCGAGTTCCCGCGCGGATCGAGACCTGCGGTGCGCTATGCCGGAATGATGCAGTACGACGGTGACCTCTGCGTTCCGCAGCGCTATCTGGTCTCACCGCCGGCCATCAATCGCACCATGAGCGAATACCTCTCCAACGCCGGCGTATCTCAGTTCGCCATTTCCGAAACCCAGAAGTTCGGCCACATGACCTACTTCTTCAACGGCAACAACTCGGGCAGATTCGCCAGCGAGACCTGGCGTGAAATACCTTCGGACAACTGCCCGTTCGAGCAAGCACCACGCATGAAGGCGGTTGAGATCACCGACGAGGTGGTCAACGCCATCGAGAGCGGCGCCTATCGCTTCATCCGCCTCAACTACCCGAACGGCGATATGGTGGGACACACCGGTGTCTTCGATGCCGTCAAGCTGGCCATCGAAGCGGTGGACGAGGGCGTGGGCCGACTGATGGCTGCGGTGAGGCAGGCTGGGGGCATCCTCATCTGCTCAGCCGACCACGGCAACTCAGACGATATGTGCGAAGTGGACAAGAAGAGCGGACAGCTGAAGTTGGATGATGAGGGAAAATACCTGCCGAAGACCGCGCACTCACTCAATCCGGTGCCGGCCATCATCTACGATCCATCGAACGTCGCGCATGCACGCAGCGCGCCGGTGGAAAATCCGGGTATCGCCAATCTGGCAGCCACCTGTATCACGCTGCTCGGCTATGTCCCACCGCCCGATTACACGCCCAGTCTGGTGGAGGTGGGAGGCGCCTAGTCAAACCGGCCGGGTGCATCGCGCCGCTCGCATGACCCCTTTTTCCCGTACTTCAGCGGGTGACCGTCGGGTCACTCGCGAGCGTGGTGATCGTCGGAGCAGGAGGAAGATTCGGTCGATCTCCCGGCAAAATTCCACCCGGGGTGGCTGTCAGGATCCACGGTGAGCCGTCATGACTGACTGCATTCGGCGGTAAAAAAGGTAGCACGCCCAGGTCGCCATTCAGCGCGTTTAACAACTCCACGTCACGCTGATAGATATCCGGTCTGAAGAACAGTGCCGACTCATCGGCGGCCACTGTCCAATAGAGCAGCAGCACCGGCAGCCGTCGCTTGAGGGGAATGTGCAGTGTCTCTCCGGTATCGATAACCTGCGCAATCTTCTCCGAAGACCATTTCGTTGGATCATTCAGCAGCAGTTCGGCCAGCTCGAACGGTCTATCCACCCGGATGCAGCCCGAGCTGAAAGTGCGATTCTGTCTTCTGAAACCCGACTTGTTCGGGGTATCGTGCAGATAGACTGAATGTTTGTTCGGAAACATGAACTTGATTCTGCCCAACGCGTTATGCGGCCCAGGATCCTGACGAATCAGGTAAGGAAAGTTGTGCTCACCCACCCGTTGCCAATCGATGGTCGCGCTCTCCACTTCACCCCCGAGGGTGTCGATGATCCGCATCCGCCTCTCCCGCAGGTAGTCGGGATTTTTCCTGAGCTCCGGCAGGATGTCGTTCTTGAATATGACCGGCGGCACCGTCCAACTGGGGTTGAATACCAGATACTCCAGCAGATCCCGAAAGATCGGCGTTTCACGCAGTGGCGTGCCGACCTGCACCGCCGCCTCCCAGACGGGTGCACGCTCCCTGAACAGCGTCGCTTTGAAGCCGGCGATATCGACCAGCACGAAGTCATCGGGAAGCTGACTGAATACCCAGCGGGCACGTTCCAGGTTCACCCGAATCTGGGCAATGCGCTTGCTAACCGGCACATTCATCGCCGCTCTGGTCTTTCTACCCACCACCCCATCCGCCTCCAGTGAATGGCGTCTCTGGAAACGCCGTACCGCCTCCACCAGCTGCCGGTCATATTGGTGGGGATCCGCCACCGGTGCCTCCTCCAGATCACCGCTCAGCTGCAATCGCCCTCGGATAAGTGCCAACCTGAAATCGTGGTCACCCGGTTCGATGCTCTCTCCGCCGGGAATCTCCGGCCAGCCGCCGTGGGCCGCGATCGCGCGATATTGAGCGAGGGCCTGTTTCAAACGCGCATAGATCAGCTGCGTCGGGATGAACTGCCGCAGATAGTCGTTCAGGGAGTCGGCTTCGATGGCGTGCTGCATCGATCGCAGCGGATCCTCCTCCACCAGATGCTGCAGATTCCAGTTGGGGTCGAGACTCTTCGGGTTCACCTTGCCATAGCGCAGATGGAATCCAAGACGCAGCAGTGCGTCGCTCAACAGGAGATCCAGATCCACCCGTTCGCAGTGAGTCATCGGCTCGGTCCGGTGACGCCGCAGCAGATGCATCAGGATCGTCTGATGATAATCCTCGGGTATCAGTCCCTCGTCCCAGCTGCGCGCGATGAGCTGCATCATTTCACCGATCTTCAATGGTTGCCGCCAGAGCGGAAGCAGGCCGTTGCGGCGATAGAGCTCGGTCAACAGCGGACCGGAGGTGACCACTGCACCCTGAATAACCCATGGTCCGCTTTGGGAGAACTGCTCGATGCGGCCGCATAACGGGTCATCGACACGCTCCGCCAAGGTCGCCGTTGCGGCGGCCGTCAACAGTGGCCAGAACCACAGTAGAAGAATCATCGAAGGGAGTTTGACGTGTATAGCATTCATAAAACAACAAACTGCATTACCCTGATAAATTTGTTATATTCCTGCGATCTAAATTCTTGGGAAACTTGGTTTTACCTATGGATCGAAACAGAAGACTGCTGTTAAAAAGCGCAATCCTGGCACCCTTGGCGGCTCTGCCGGTTCCCCAACAATCCCGAGCTGCCGTGCGGGTAGCACGCAAGCTCTCTTTCTATCATACCCATACCGGAGAAAAGCTCTCTGTGGTTTACCATGACGGTTCCCGATATCTTGCTGAGCCACTTTCGGATATCGACCATTGTCTGCGTGATTTCAGGACTGGAGATATTACAACTATAGACCCATTGCTGCTCGACCAACTTTACGCTTTACGACAGATAACCGGCGGCAGGGGTGTCTATGAGGTGATCTCCGCGTACCGCTCACCCCATACCAATGACATGCTACGCAGCAAAAGCAGCGGAGTCGCCAAAAAGAGCCTGCACATGCAGGGTCGCGCGGTGGATGTGCGCCTGACCGGGGTCGATTGCGGAAAATTGAGAAAAGCGGCCATCGCACTGCAATCCGGGGGTGTCGGCTTTTACCGTAAATCGGATTTCGTGCACCTGGATACCGGTGATTTCCGCACCTGGTAGCCACTGCATCCCGAGGCTCCCGGCACCACCGCTGAGTTGGCCTCCACACCGATGCAGGCAGAGGACCTGCACGTCAGACTCCCTGTTGTCAACTTCTCAACCACCGATCCGGATCAGTTGGGCCACCAATTGTTCAACCTGCCAGTTGCGCGAGATCCAGATCGTCAGCGCTGTACGTGACAGGTAGCGCCATACCACACCGTTCTGCTTCATGTTCTTTTCAAGGTACTGCCTGGCAACGTATGCCGCAGCTCTCAAACCCGGGTACTTTCCATCACAGGTAAGGAAATCCTCCAGGGTATCGTCGTATCTGGAACACCAGAGCAACTCATAGAAGTGCCAGGGAGTAATCGGTCGCAGTGCAATTGGGAAGGTCTCTTTTCTCAATTTCCACACCAGTGAGGCGCTGCGTCCGCTGTAATTCAGCGCCGCCGGCGGCTGCGGTCGACCTACCGCATTGTCCAGTCCCAGCCAGTAAGCACCCATCGGGAGACCGGCTGCAAGCAGCAGCAGGATCAGCATGCCCCACAGCATCACTTTTTTCATGGTTCAGCTCCTTGCATTCGGTAGCACTGACAAAACAACCACGGCTGCCTCCTCGTGGGAGACGGTGTGGCGAAAACGGGCAATCACCAGCCTCTCTTCGATCGGACGAAGCACCCGTGCGCCTGGCATCGCACATCAGCTGCCTGCGGAAATCGCCACTGGCAGTGCGAGAAGCTGCAGCACATAGGGGGTGATCCGCTCTACCAGCACCGCAACCCCTGCCGCATTGGGGTGCAGACCATCATCCTGGTTGAGATGGGGGCGGGCCGCCACGCCATCGAGGAAAAACGGGTAGAACAGCACGCCATACTCAGCGGCCAGTTCCGGAAAGATGCGGTCGAACCTCTGCGCATACTCCCTGCCCAGATTGGGTGGTGCATAGATCCCTGCGAGCAGTACCGGCAGCCGCTTTTCCCGGAGGCGATCCAGGATCGCCGCCAGATTGGATCGGGTCACCGCCGGATCCAGCGCGCGCAGTCCATCGTTGGCGCCCAGCGCCAGAATGACCCTATCCGGACGGTCACCGAGTGCCCATTCCAGCCTGGCCAGCCCACCGGCAGTGGTGTCGCCGGATACCCCACCATTGATAATCTCCGCTGCAACACCCCGCTCCCGCAGCGCACGTTGCAGCTGAGCGGTAAACCCCTCCGCTGGTTTAAGCCCGAAACCGGCGGTGAGACTGTCACCCAGCGCCAGAATGCGCACCGGTTCGGCGGCGGCAGTCGCCCCTGATGGCAGCCACAGCGTGGCGAGGATCGTCAGCAATCTCAAGCGCCGAGAAACCATATCGAAATCCGCTGGTCCGAATTAACCATATACTGTCCTAACCAAACCCAATCCACTCCGGGAGACTATTTTGACAGCCGTCAGCGCAACAGAGCAATACGAACCGATCGTCGCACTGGCCGACGTTCACGTCACTCTCAACAGCAGTGCCGGCCCGGTGCCTATTCTCCGTGGAATCGATCTGGAGATTGCACGTGGTGACACTGTCAGTGTCGTCGGCCCATCCGGTGCCGGAAAATCGACCATGATGATGATCATGGCCGGTCTGGAGCGGGCCAACCGCGGCCGGGTTCAGGTTGCCGGTCACGAGTTGACGCAGATGGACGAGGACGCACTGGCACGTTTCCGGCGGGATCACGTCGGCATCGTGTTCCAGGCATTTCACCTGGTATCCACGATGACTGCGCTGGAAAACGTCGCCATTCCGCTCGAGTTTGCTGGTGCCGAAGACGCATTCGACCGGGCGCGTGACGAACTGGTTGCTGTCGGCCTGGGCCACCGCCTCTCGCACTACCCGGGACAGCTCTCCGGCGGGGAACAGCAGCGGGTTGCGCTGGCGCGTGCGCTGGCACCGGCGCCTGCGCTGCTGCTGGCGGACGAACCGACTGGAAACCTGGACGGTGACACCGGCATGCAGATCATCCAGCTGCTGTTCGAGCTGAGCAGCCAGCGCGGTGCCACGCTGGTACTGATCACTCACGACATGAATCTGGCCGGGCGCTGCCGGCGTCACATCCGGGTAGCCGACGGACTGCTGATCGATGGGGGTGGCGCACCATCCGCGTGCGTTGACCCATCGGCCGGCGTCACCGCCCTCGCCCGATGAGACGGCAGGGGATCGGCCTGCGGGTGGCACTGAATGTCGCCCGCCGCGAGTTGCGCAGCGGCCTGGCCGGATTCCGCATCTTCATCGCCTGTCTGGCGTTGGGCGTGGCCGCGATCGCCAGCGTGCAGTCGGTTGCGACATCGATCCTGCAGGGTCTGCGCGATGACGGACGGAGTATCCTTGGCGGCGACATCGCGCTGCAGCGCCTCTACCGCGGTCTCGAACCGGAGCAGCTCGCTTTCATCGAGCACACCAGCGACTCCCTCACCCACTACATCGAGATGCGCACCATGGCGCGCTCGACTCAGGGTGATGCAAGCACACTGATCGAACTCAAAGGGGTGGACGATCTCTATCCCCTGTACGGGCGCATGCAGTTGCAGCAGCAGGGCGATTTTCACGCGTTGCTGGAGTTGCGCGATGGGCGCTGGGGCGCACTGGTGGAGTCCTCCGTGCTGCAGCGACTGGATTTGGCGCTGGGCAAGGCAATTCGCATCGGGGATGCCGAGTTTGAATTGCGCGGTGTGATTCTGCGCGAGCCTGATCGGGTGGGTGGCGGTGGACAGTTTGGACTCGGCCCACGGGTGATGATCAGCCTTGCAGCCAGCGACGCTACCGGGCTGCTTCAGCAGGGTAGTCTGGTATACCACCACTACCGCTTGAAACTGCCCCAGCAGCGCGAGGTGGCAGCCTATCGTGCCGTGTTGGAGCACGCTTTTCCAAAAGCCGACTGGCGGGTGCGCGACTACCGCAACGCATCACCCAGAATCGAACGGATGGTGAACCGGCTGACGCTCTTCCTCACCCTGGTGGGGCTGACCGCGCTGCTGGTTGGCGGCGTGGGTGTCAGCAATGCAGTCAAGGCGTACCTGGAGACCCGCATCAACACCATCGCGACGCTGAAATGCGTCGGCGCCTCCAATCTCCTGCTGTTCCAAATCTACATGACGCAGGTGCTGGTGCTCGCCCTGCTGGGCATCGCCATCGGACTGGCGCTGGGAGCGCTGGTGCCACCTCTCGCGTCACTGCTGCTAGGCGACCTGCTCCCGTTCGATCTCGCGGTCAGCGTACACCCGGCCGCGCTGCTGCTCTCCGCGCTGTATGGGGTGCTGGTCACCCTGGCTTTTTCGATCTGGCCGTTGGCCCGCATTCACCAGATACCCGCCGCCGCGCTGTTCCGCAGCGAACTCTCTGACGACTTTCCCTGGCCCCGTCCCGGCTATATCGCCGCGGTCGCGGTCAGCGGTGCACTGCTGGCCGGAGTGGTGATCGGCACCGCCGACAACGTCCGCTTCGCGCTCTGGTTCGTCGCTGGCGCCGCCGTTTCGATGCTGCTCTTTTGGTCGGCCACCTGGCTGCTGCTGCGCACCGCGGCGGCCGCCGGGCGACCGCGCCACCCCGGATTGCGACTGGCGCTCGCCAACCTGCAGCGACCCGGCGCATCGACCGCCAGCCTGGTGCTCTCGCTCGGTATCGGTCTCAGTGTGCTGGTGGCCATCATGTTGATCGAGGGCAACATGTCGCGCCAGGTGCGCGAGAGCATTCCGCAGCAAGCGCCGGCCTTCTTCTTCATCGATATCCAGGCGGATCAGATCTCTCAGTTCGAACAAAGTGTCACCCGTCTGCCCGGCGTCAAAAATCTGCAGCGGGTCCCCTACTTCCGCGGACGTATTCTGGCGCTCAACGACCAGCCGCCGGAGCAGGCGCTGACCAGTCCGGAGTATGAGTGGATGATTCGCGGGGATCGCGGCTTCAGCTATGCCGAAAAGCCACCCGAAAACACCACCATCGTCGCCGGCAAGTGGTGGCCCAGTGACTACCGCGGTCCGCCGTTGCTGTCGATTCACCGGGATGTGAGCCAGGGTTTCGGGGTGGGTCTGGGCGACCCGATCACGCTGAGCGTGCTGGGACGGGAGATCAGGGCCACCGTAGCCAATATCCGTGAGTTGGAGTGGAGCAGCATGCAGCTCAACTTCGCCATCATGTTTTCACCCGAACCACTGCGCAATGCACCGCACACCTTCATTGCCACCGTGGGGGCGGACATCGACGCGGAAGAGGCGCTGCGCCGGCTGGTGACCACGCACTTTCCCAACGTAACTCAGGTGAACATCCGCGAGACCCTGGAGCGGGTCAACGAGATCCTCGGCAGCATCGGCGCCGCGGTGCGCTCAGTGGCAGCAGTGACCCTGATCGCCGGTACCTTGGTACTGGCAGGCGCTGTCGCCGCGGGACACCGCCGACGGGTCTATGAGAGTGTGGTGCTGAAAGTGCTGGGCGCTACCCGGTACAAGGTGCTGCTGGCTTTTCTGCTGGAGTATGGACTGCTCGGCATACTGACCGCGACCATCGCAGCGCTGATCGGCAGCACTGCCGCCTGGGCGGTAGTCACCTGGATCATGCATGCCAGCTGGCACTTCATGCCTGCGGTGGTGCTTGCCACCACGCTCATCTGTATCCTCTGCACGCTGGCGATAGGGTTCGTCGGCACCTGGCGGGCACTGGGTCAGAAGGCGGCACCCCTGCTGCGCAACGAATGACCATGGGGGAGCGACCGCCTGGGGTGCGGGATGCTCAGGTTTCGCGTACCCGGTACAGCACTGCGTAGAGCACCGGCACGACACCAAGCGTCAACAACGTCGAAAACAGCAGACCAGCCATGATGGTGATCGCCATCGGCTCCCACATCTCGCCGCCACCAAGATAAAGGGGTACGAGTCCGAGCACCGTCGTTGCCGTAGTCAGCAGGATGGGACGCGCACGCTGCAGAGCGGCCGCTATGATGGCATCAAAATGCGACACACCCGCTTCGAGTTCGAGCTGTATCCTCTCCAGCAGCACGATGGCATTATTGATCACTATACCAGCCAAAGAGATGATTCCGAGCAGCGTCATGAAACCGAAAAAGGAGTGACCGAGCACCAGACCGAGACCTACCCCGATGAGACCTAGCGGGATGGTGGCGAGGATGATCACCGCCTTGCGCAGAGAATTGAACTGGCTGACCAGCAGTATCAGGATGATGCTTGCCGCGATCGGCAGCTTGTCCATGATCGACTTGTTGGCCTTGTCCGAAGTTTCCCGTTCACCACCGAACTCGTAACGCAGTCCTTTGGTTTGCACCAGGTAGTCTTCGAGCCACGGCTGAAGCTGCGCGAACTTTTGTGCTGCGGTAAAACCGGCATGCGGTTGGGCGCCGACACTGATGGTGCGCACACCGTCGCGCCGTATCACTTTGGACAGATCCCACACCATCTCTATCGTGGCGACCTGTGTCAACGGTACCGATTTGCCGGTGCTTTGAACGTACACCGACAGTGCCTCGATCTTACCTATATCCTGCTGGGTAGAAGCCTGCGAGCGCAACACCACCGGGATCACATCGTCATCCTCGCGAAATTCGGTGAGCTGCATACCACTCAGGCTGGTTTGCAGCGACACGGCAATATCCTGGCTGGTGACGCCGGCACGCAGCGCACGCGCCTGGTCGATGCGGATGACCAGCTTCTTGATACGTTGTCCCCAGTCATCGCTGATATTGTCGAGCCCGCCGACCGCTGCCATATGCTGTTTGAGCGCAGCCGCAGCCTTGAACAGTTGTCCACTGTCACTGGCGGACAGGCGCACCTCAACCGGGTTTTCTATGGACGGACCATTCTCGATATGGCGCGTTTTGAGGTTCAGATCAGGAAAATGCTCCAGAGCGTATCGATTCAGGTCAGCACTGACGCGGTCGATGACATCCAGAGAGGTCACATTGACGATCATCAGTGCGTAACCCGGATTACCCGGCTTGGGGTTGTGCGACAGAATGAAACGCGGACCGGCGTTGCCGATGTAGCTGACCCAGTTGGTCACACCCGATGTGCGGTGCTCATTTGCCTGCCATCGACCAAGCAGATGCTGTTCGATACCGGCCACCACCTGGCGCGTGCGTTCAATCGCAATACCCGAAGGCAGCTCCAACTCGACCTTGAAATAGGCGCGGTCGGAGGGTGGAAAGAATATGCGGGGGATAAAATTGAACGCCTGCATACCGATGACGAAGATCAGAAACGTAGCCAGCAATACCTTGACGCGATGCTGCAGCATCAGGCGCAGGGTGGCACGATAGATGCCGTAGAAGCGGCTCTCGGAATCGCCAGCGGTCACCTGAACCTTGAGAAAACTGACGCACAACAATGGGATCAATGTCAGCGAGATGACCCATGAGCCAAGCAGCGTGATGGTCACGACCTTGAACAGCGAGGCGGTGAATTCGCCCACGTTCGATTCGGCGAGGTAGATCGGTAAAAACGCGGCCGCCGTGGTGAGTGACGCAGTCAGCAGCGGAATGCGTAACTCGGCTGCCGAATCGATCGCCGCCTGCAGCGCCGGTTTGCCCTTTTGCATCTGAATCATGATGCTTTCACACATGACGATGCCATTGTCGACCAGCATACCGAGCGCGATAATCAGCGCCGCCAGGGAAATCTGGTCCAGCCCGATCGCCGCCAGGTTCATGACGATGATGGTCAGCAGCATAGCAAGCGGGATCAGCAGCGATACCACCAGTCCGGTACGCAAACCCAGACTCAGCAACATGACCACCGATACCACGGCCACTGCCTGCAACAGGCTGCTGACGAAAGCGCGTACTTTTTGATCGACCTCGTCCGGCGAGAAATTGACGAGGTCGAACTCTATGCCCCAGGGATAACTTGCAGTCAGTGTGTCGAGCGCGTCGCGCACCTGTTCGCCGAGCAGAGTATTGTTGCCACCCTCGCGCATCGAGACCGCCAGAGCCAGCGCCCGTTGGCCGCCGCTGCGCACCAGAGAAGACGGTGGATCGACGTAACCGTGTCGTACCGTGGCGATGTCCTTGAGATAGATCAGGCTGGTCGAATCCGGCAATCTGAGGATGGTGTCTGCGATATCATCGAGCGCTTCGAAGTTGCCACTCGGCTCCAGTGCGATGCGCTCGTTGCCGAGATCGAACGCACCGCCGGAGATGATGATATTGCGCGCAGCCATCGCTTGCGACAGCTGGTAGGGGGAGATGCCCAACTCGGTGAGGCGCGCATTGTCGTACTGAATGAATATGCGTTCTTCCTGGGCACCGAAAATCTCCACCTTGGCGACATCGGGCAGGCGCTGCAACTCGCTTTTGACGTCATCGGCAATCGCATTGATCTCAGCATCGCTGAAGCCTTCACCACGCAGCGTCAACACAATACCGAACACGTCGCCGAACTCGTCGTTGATGAAGGGACCGACGACACCGTCGGGCAGGTCGTTGGCGGCATCCTCGATTTTACGCCGCATCTTGTCCCAGATCGGGCGCATGTCGGTATAGCTTTCACGGATGTTGACCAGCATGATCGAGATGCCGGTACGCGACTCACTCTTGACGAAATCGAGTTCGGGTATCCCCTTCACCACGTCCTCGAGTGGAGACGAAATCAGTTGTTCGACGCGCTCGGTACTGGCGCCTGGAAAATAGGTGATGACCTGAGCCGTGCGCACGATGAAGCCAGGATCATAGGCGCGCGGCATGGCCTTGAAGGTGCTGACACCAGCCACCAGAATGAGCAGCAGCACCAGCAGGCTGGTACGATTGTTTTCTATGGCAAGCCGGGTGATGTTCAAGACTCACTCCTCACCCAGACGGACCTTGAGACCGGGGTACATCCGGCTCATGCCGGCAATGATGACACGATCACCGACGGACAGGCCCTCAAGGATGGCCAAACCAGAGCTTGTCAGCCTGCCGGTTTTCACCACCCGCCGCTCGACACTGGCAGTGCCTTCCTGCAACGGCTTGGCAATGAATACGTGGCGGCCATCACCGGTTTCGAGCACCGCCTGCGCCGGTACGAAGAACTCGTCCCTGCCGGCCTGACGATCGGAATCAGGCTGCGCGCGCAGGGTCACCGACATACCGGGCAGAATATTGTAACCATCGGCTCTCGGCATGCTGAAGGTAACCTGGTAAGTATTGGAGCCGGTATTGGCGGTGGTGGTGATCTCCCTGATCTCCAGCGGAAAATCGCGCCCGGGTATGGTGTCGAAACGCGCGCTGACCTGCGGTGCATTGTCGCGGTCAGCATTGATCATGACGCGTTCGGGGATATCGACCTTGACCGCAAGTGACGAGATGTCATGCACCGTGTAAACAGGCTGAAACGCGGATATCTCCTCGAAATTGTTGACGTGGCGACGCGCCATGATGCCGGCAAAAGGCGTCCGCAACTCAGTGTAGGTGAGATTTTGACGCGCCGCTGACAGCGCCGCCTCTGCGGTCGCGTTCTGTGCCTCCAGCTTGGTGTAGTCAGAGCGTGAAATCGCGCCGCTCTGAACCAGTTTTTGCGCGCGCTCGAAGTCGGCGTGCGCCTGCTGGTACTCTGCCTGGCGACTCTTGAGCTGGATGCGGTAATCGGTGTCGTCAAGCTTCGCCAGTAACTGGTTGGCGTTGACGTGGTCACCCTCGTTAACCAGTAGCTGAGCCAGTTTTCCCGCTACCCGAAACCCTATCTCGGCGGTTTGTGCGGCATCCACCACACCTGGAAACTCCTGCCATTCAAGCTCCGCCGGTGCTGTTACCACCATCGTTCTCACCAACCGTAACATGGGTGTCTCGGCAACCGATGTCTGTTTTGTGTCACAAGCGCTGATCATCAACAGGATGCAACAGACAAAGATCAGGTGATTGGAGGTTTGCATGGGTCGATCCTGGTTACCCGGATGGATGATTGGTGATCATCGTGCCCAGTTTGGGCTGGCAGGCTTGCATGGTGAGCCTTTAAATGCGGTAGTTCAAGTACGCAAAAACCGCACAATTACCGGGTCAGAGAACAGTTACTTTGTTTGATACAGAGAATTTTACTCCCTGATCGGGTTTATCTTTGTCCGGGCGTCATCGCCCTTTGGCTTGCCGATCTTCCGGAACGGTTAGGATTCGAAGTGGGCAGCACGTTGAATCCCCTACCCCAGCTCCACCAAGCAATGAGAAATGCTGTCCAGTTTTTAACCAAATCGTAATAATTTTCAACTTGTACAGCGAGTTGTATAACAACAGGCGGTTCATTCGCCGGGAGCAACTGCACGCTCCGGCAGAACGCACATTTCCCGGTTCAGGACTTCGCCCATACGCTGCACCCGATGAGTATCAACACACAATTCACATTTATTCTTTGAGTTGCTTTGGAGGATAATGCTGGAACTTATGCATACCCAGTCCATTGCCCGCATCATCGGCTTCCTGGCTTTCGGCTTCAGCCTGATCCTTTTCCTGCCGATCCTGGTGGCATTGATCTACGGCGAAAAGGAAGTGGCGCATTTCCTGATTGCCATAGGCGTAACAGCCATTATCGGCCAGCTGTTCATCCTGCTGGGTCGGGGGCCGGTCCATGAACTCAACAACCGTGACGGTTTTCTGATCGTCGTCATCTTCTGGTTCGGCCTCAGTGCAATTGCCTCGCTCCCGTTCATGCTCAGCGCCCATCTGAGTGTTGTGGATGCGCTGTTCGAGGCCGTCTCCGCCTTCACCACCACCGGCGCAACGGTTATCACCGGACTCGATGAGTTGTCGAAATCCTTTCTGTTCTATCGCCAGCTACTCCAGTGGCTGGGAGGGATGGGGATGATTGTACTGGCCATCGCGGTGCTGCCGATGCTCGGTATCGGGGGCATGCAACTCTACCGTGCCGAGGCACCCGGGCCCTTCAAAGACGAGAAATTGACCCCAAGACTAAGCCATACCGCACGCTATTTATGGGTGTTCTACGTCGGCATGACCATCGCTAATGCTCTGGCTTACTGGGCTGCGGGTATGACGGCTTTCGATGCCATCGCCCACAGTTTCTCCACGGTCTCCACCGGCGGTTTTTCCACCCACGATGCCAGCCTGGGTTACTTCCAGAGCGCGACGATAGAATCGATCGCCGTTTTTTTCATGATCCTCGGCGCCATCAACTTCAGCGTCCATTTTGTCGTGTGGCGGAATCACAACCCGCTCTATTATTTTAAGAATATCGAAGTCAGAACTTTCCTGCTGGTAATTCTGGCGACGGTATTGATCGTGGCCGTGATACTCAAAGATACCGGGGAGTACGTCGGTTACACGTCGAGCCTGCACAACGGGCTGTTCGAGGTGGTATCGGTCATCACCAGCACCGGCTTTGGTACGGTCGATTTTTCCCACTGGCCCAGCTTTCTGCCGGTGCTGTTGATCTTCATCAGTTTTATCGGAGGCTGCGGCGGCTCCACCGCCGGCGGGATGAAAGTGATTCGGGTGATTCTGCTTACCCAGCAGGGATTCCGCGAGGTTCGCCAGTTGATCCATCCCAGGGCGCTATTGCCGATCCGGGTCGGCGACCGGGTGATACCGGTTCAGACAACCCAGGGAGTCTGGGGATTCTTCGCCATTTACGTCGTTTCGTTCGTCATCCTGATGCTGCTGATCATGTCGACCGGCCTGGATCAGGTGTCAGCCTTCTCTGCCATCGCCACCTCGATGAACAACCTGGGTCCCGGCCTGGGAGAGGTGGCCATGAGTTTCGCCACAGTGAGCGACTCCGGGAAATTGATTGCCGCATTCGCTATGCTGCTTGGCCGGCTTGAGGTATTTACCGTTCTGGTGCTCCTGACACCGGAATTCTGGAGAGGGTAACCTCTCTAGGAGCCTGTCTGACTTATCCGTTTGAAGCGAAAATCACCGGGGGCGAATCAAATCAGTTTATCGAACGAGGCGAATAGTGGGCCTATTTAACGAGGTCGATAAGCTGAGTTGATCGTCATCCGGGGATTTGCAGCCAAACAGTGTTAAGTCAGACAGGCTCCTAGGGTGCAGTTCGTGCATGGGTCGTTCACGATTGGCCAATTCACCCCCGGAAAAGTTTCTGTGCCGAGAACTCCTCCAGAGAATGGAGGTCACTCATGTATATTTTTTGCAGATTTCAATGCAACCAAACATCCGGTTCGTCGATCCCGTTTTTTCTGACGAGACGTGTTTTATGTGGGAAAATCAGCACGTAAGTTCTTTTTTACACTCGAGTCAACCCAGTCGTACGCTCCTTTCTGACGGTGAAGCGTGCTCAATGGAATCAGCTAAATCATGATCTCAAACTATCGCACAGCTGCTATTTTTACTTTGTTCGCGCTCTTTTTCGGAATGCTTCTGGCAGCTGGTTGCGGTGACAATGGTCATGTGCCGGTTTCGACTGAAATAGCGCGACTTCATTTCGCCGATCCGGTGCTGCGTGAGTGCGTATTGCGGGAAACGAAACTGCATCACTGGCAGACTGCCGGGGAAGTAGCCGAATTGCATTGCCCCAATCCCGAAGGGCCGAAAATAGTGGATATCTCAGGAGTCGAGAACCTGGTCAATCTGCGCAATCTCGATCTGGCGCACAATGCCATCAGCGACATCACGCTGATCGACCACCTGCACCGGCTGGTCGCACTCGATCTCGGTTACAACCGGATCAAGTTACTGCCAATCGGTGATCATCAGACGATGCTGCAGTGGTTGAATCTGCACCACAACGAGATAGAGGAGATCTCCGCACTGGCGGTACTGATGCACCTCAACCATTTGTCAGTCAGTCATAACCGGATCAGGAAGCTCGATAGCGTTGCCCAGCTCACTGAGCTGCGTTCGCTGAATATCAGCCACAACAGCATCGTTTCGATCGAGCCGCTGACAGCAATCTCCAGTCTGACGGATGTGGATATATCGGCCAATCAGATTGCGGATCTGTCACCGCTGCAGCATCATCCGAAACTGACAAATATCGAGGCTGCCGATAACCAACTCAGCGATCTGCGGCCGCTGCAGAACCTCTCTCAGCTGAAAGAACTCGATCTGTCCAACAACCGGCTGTCCGACATTGCGCCGCTCGAATCCGTGATCAGTATCAGAAATCTGAATCTCTCAGGTAACCGAGTTGCCTCGTTCAAACCACTCGAGAATCTCGGTGAGCTGGAGTTTCTCAAAATCGATGGCAACCCGCTGAGTTGTGCTGAACTGAAAAACCTGACCCGGGTGCTTGGTTCGGACGTAGTTGAAAGCTTCTGCAGGCAGTAGCGGCAAACTTAACCACTTACTATTATCGGGAAGGGGTGCTTTCTCACCCCTTTACCACCTGACCGTAACCGGCGTTCGATCAGGCGCCGGATAATGGCACTCTCGCTCGCTGCAAAGAGGAGAGAGGAACGGCGGCAGTGCGGTGATGCCGGCAGCCACTGAAAATTCCGGGTTGTACGCTAATTCATCGATTACAGAGAACCACGGGGAACAGACTACGGTTTTATCTCCTGGCACAATGGTATTGCAGATCGACCAAACCGCAGCCTGCCCGCGCTTACCCCTTCATCATTCGCAAAAAGCAACGGGTGACAACTCGCACAACTTGTCCCGTAGCTCACCGGGGTTCGCTATACCGCATTGCGGATCACTCAGCACATCCAGTGATTCGCCGGTGCAGATCACCTCATCACGCTCACCGGTGGGAATACCGTCTTCGAGTGCTACACCAAGAACGAAACCGGTTCCCGGCAAAAAATACTTGAACTCACCGACGCCGGGACTGGAAGGGATAAACTCCTCGGTCTTCACGCACGCTCCAGCACAGGGAAAGTTGAGGTTTTCACCGCCTTCACCGTACCCCACCGATGTGGGGTTATCCGCTCCCGCGACATATTGAATCACGTCTTCCGCTTCACCCAGCAGGTACTCCTGTCTGTGGGCATCGCCGGAGAAGGGGTACGCCTTGATCAGGATTCCTGACTTGGCCAGATCGCGACCTGCTTCGAATGAACCGTCCAGGTTGGTCAACACACCCTCTTCGAAATTTCGCGCGACTTCTCCGCAGTAGTGTACATCACCGTTCAGTGCCTGGGCATAGTAGTCATCGGTCACCTCCACAGCGACCAGTTCACCTTCCTCCTCCACCAGTACGATGTCCACCACCAGCCGACAATTCACACCCAGCACTTCACGCACTTCGTCCGTGACTGTGACCACGATTTTCTCTTCGTTGTTCTCCCCTGCAATTGCAACATAGGTATGTCCCGGCTGCAGAGAGAAGTATGGATTTGAATCGTCTGGCTCCGCCACGAAATTGTCGCTGTCCAGCAGCGCTTCAGGGCCGTAGCGATCTTCACCCAGCAGCTCGCAGACATCTATTCGTGCTGCTTTCTGCTCGCGGCATCCCGCTCTATTCTCCAGATAAGTGGCACGGGCCTGCTTAAGACACTCCTTCCGGCTCGGGTGGTCGGAATCGACCTGATTGATGCATTTGGCATTCGTTGCAAAAAATTCCTCATCCGCTTCATAGCGGCATGACCGGAACATATTACTTGCACTTCGTATACAGATGTTGGCGTGACCGTGACCGTCATCATGCTCATTACCTGCACTAACCCAGGTTGCCGCAGCCAACAGTGCTGTAGCCACAGAACAGACCAGATATTGCCGTATGGTGATTCTCATTTCATATTCTCCATTCCATAAACAAGATCGGGCAGCAAGCAACCTCTCAACCTTGTTGCTGCGCCACTGAGGAATATATGTGGCCAATCTGAACTGGAGCTTGCCGTGGAATGACAATTTGGAAATGTGGGATAACCGATTCCTGGGGATGATGCGCTGATCCGGACCGGAGCGATCCGTCCCATGCAGCTACAGAATTTTTCCTGGAATACAACGGCTTTAACGGTGATCAAGCGGTGCAACGCTGGAAAAACAGCATTCGCAAGTGTCGGAATCGTATCTTGCGCAGACGCTGACGGAACAGACCTGGCTGGTTCTGCTGACAGAGCAATTATTGCGGGTCAACCACCCAGGGTTCGTCCCCTACGACCGGACCACCTGAGAAGATCGCGCCTCAGCACAATGCAGAAGATGTATCAGTCGAACGCCGCGACCCGGGAGCACCCACTTTTTCTGTCACTTCCGGGCGGGTTCATCTCTGCTGCCAGGGCAGAAGGAATTTTGTGTCCATTGAACAACCACTTGACTATCAGGTTATTTATGTCTATACAGAATAGGGTCCAGGGAATGGTTAAAATAACTAGACCGCAAAAGTCATAACGGCTTGATAGAGCACTTACCGTCAAAGTTGTTCCGCTAATTACTCAGTGGTCACGGATGTCCCTTGTGGATCCGCCAGGCAGAGCGCGTATGCCCTGCGAAAGAAAAACGATTGCAACAAACCACTAAAATCTGGGAGGGCTATCATGCGTAATACCATATACGCAGTCACGGCGCTGGCCGTAGCCGTTGCTGCCGGGTGTACCACACCCATGGAGAGTCCGAAAACCGAGCCGATGAACGCCAAAGCGGGTCACGGCGGCAACGGTGAAACCATCAGCTACCAAGGTGTGTTGGTCGCGGATGACACCAGCAAACCGAAGAACGACTACAACATCACGATCAACTACGAGCTGGGAATGCACTGCACCGGCTTCGATTTCAGCTACTGTTGTGTCCTCCCACCCTACAACTCGATTCAGAGCCAGGTCATCAAGACCGCGACGGGTAAGAAGAAGTGGCCGGAACTGCTTGAAGCGGACAAGAACGACCCCGGTATTCTGGTCGACGGTAATAAGCGCATGCGCCTGGCCTATGGGCACGTCGACAACACCTACTCCGAAGGGAACAAGCTCAAGTACTGGGACATCCGCTACGACGTCAATGGTGACGGCAAGTATGGTGATAACGAGAGTGTCGCCAACGCCTATTTCACCCATCTGTATGTCTACAAGGATCTGCAGGGCACCATACCCGAGGGTGTTACCAAGGGTGACGATGCGAAAAAAGCCCGCGTCGGAATTGAGGTGCCGATACCGCGTGACAATGGCCCGGCAGGCGCCGCTGCACCGAGTCCGATGAAGGCAGGCCATCTGCATTACACCGGTGAGAAAGGCACCTTGGTCTTCACCAAGTCACCGGTACTGGACGACGTCCCCATCCTGCTGACCAACCCCGGCATCTGGGATGCGCTCGGTCTGCCGCTGACCCCATTCAACGACTCGGCTGTCGCCAAGGACTACCTCGAGTTGGTCGAATCCGATATCCAGCCCTTCCAGGAGGCCTGGGTGAGCCTGGTTGATGCCGATTCCGGCGCACCGATACTGGATAGCCACTCGGAAAAACCCATCACTTTCGTCGGCACCAACCCGATCGATGTACCGAACTGTGCCAACTGCCACGGTAACGAACGGGCCAACGGTGACAAGTATCAACTGTACAAGCAGGAAAGGGCTTTCTGGAAAGGCATCGGCGCCTCCGACTGGATCGCCAACCTGAAGGCCACCTCGATCTCCATCATGGAGATGCATGACGATCACAACGGCACCGATTTTCTGAAACACTACAATCCGAATAACCGCTCTTCGGACAACCGTATCGGTCGCGACCCGATACTGTGCCAGAAGTGTCATGCCGACAATGTCATCGGTGTACTCAATTCCCAAACCTACAAAGAAAATGGTAAGGATGAACTGATCCCACCGCTGACCCAGGCAATCCACACGGTGCACCAAACCAAGGCGCCGATGGAGGATGCCGAAGGTCGCAGTGCCGCCTGCCAGGGCTGCCACCCGGCACATCGCCAGGACGGCAGTATGGAGGGCTACCCGATCACCCCGGATGGCAAGAACGCCTACGCCACACGCGACAACCGTGATGCGGCCGGTGGCTGCTATGTGGGCCGGGACGTGCACGCCAATCCCAACAAGGACAAGGATGGCGTGGAAACCGAGGAGCACCTGAACGCCATCGGCAAGTGGTTGCAGGCCAATGTGTCGCAGATCGGCAACGGCGAACAGGGTAAAGGGCTGTGGTGCACCAACTGCCACAACCAATTGACCCGGGAACTTTACCAGCGGGATAACATCTCCCAGGCGTTCAAACAGGAGGGCAAGACCCTGCGCAACAAGTCGCTGGAGCAGATCGCAGCCGGTATCGGTGTCGACATGGCGACGCTGAAGTCGATGATGGACCCGAAAGTGGTGCCCGATGCCAAAGGCTATGACACCCCCGGTAAATCGCAGATCCTGGCGACCTGGGCAAAGCAGCGTACCGTGCCGGACATCGCCGTCATCGCACTCAAAGGAAACGGTCCGATGGTCAGTAAGGACAGGGACGGCGACATCAACGTGGTCCCGCTATCGGCCAACCCGGCCGTGGACATTGCCTCACTGAAACTGCCTAAAGGGGCCACCGGCGCGTTGGCGGTACCCTACGAGGCAGCGACCCACGGCAGGGACTACTGGCTCTCTGCCGGTGCACCGCACTGTGCCGACTGTCACGCAGCACCTTACGTCGAGGGTCAGGGCGGAGCCGCCTTCCCGATCAATCAACCCGGCAAATACAGCCTGATGCGATACACCAAAGGGCATGCGGGACTTGCCTGCCAGGCTTGTCACCAGTCCATCCACGGACTCTATCCGGTGACAACGGTTGCCGACCTGACCTCTTATCGCCAGGCGCCGCAGTACAATCCGGATGGCTCACATGGCCCGTTCAAGTGCGCCGCATGCCACGAAGTGAACGAAAACGGTGTACCCTGGATCGCGGATGACGACGAGCATGTCTGGGAAGGCACGCCGATTCTGGACGACTACGAAGGTGCGGTATCCTGGATGCACGCCAGCGCACCCGACCTCGGGGGTAAAATTCCCGAATGATCAGCCGGAAAGATCTCTAACCCAACCAGGTGGCCGCTGTTGCGGCCACCTTTTTTTGAGACCATTTGAATCAAGCTTATGAAATTCATTCAGCCTGGCCATCGCTCCCTGCAGGTTGTACTTGCACTTTTCGCGCTGTACTTTACCGGCGCCCAAGCAGCCGGTTCCGATCAACCCCTTGTCAGCGTCGGCACACAGATGATTACCGCCGCTGACCTGGAAAAGGTGCTGAGAAGCGCCCCGTTTGCCACTAACTTCAACACCCTGGATGAAAAGGAGCAGGCATTTCTGCGTGGCGGTACACTCCAACGTCTGGTTGCAGCACAACTGCTTTTTCTGGAAGCCAAGGCGCAGCAACTGGATAGGACCGAATCTTTTCGTGACGAGCTGGAAAAATTTCGCCTCGGCTTGCTGCACCGCCGTTTCATGGAGCAGTTGCGGGAGGGTATCCAACTTCCGGAACAGATGCGGGCGCAGATGAAGCAGGAATTCACGGGAAACCATGACGCCATCAAGGCCGCCGAATCAGCCTTCATCGCCGATAAATACAGACAGGCGCGTATCGAGGCGATCCGTGACCTGCGCCAACGTTACCATGTCCGGGTGTACGCAGAGCGGTTCGATCCCGGTGCCACAGCGGAAACCCTGCTGTTGGAGGGAGACGGCATCCGCGTGACCTACGCCGACCTGTTGCACCTGCCGGAAAAAGAGAAGACCCGTGAATGGATCGAGCACCAGGTGTATGCACGGGGGGAACTTCTGTTGACCAGCAAGGCAGCGCTTGACCAGGGAATCGATCTCTCCAGGGAACTAGATTCTTTCAGCGCCGAACGTCTGCCTGCGGCATTGATCGAAAAATTGCAGGCTCAATGGATTCCAAACGACGAACCGCTCGAGGCTTATTTTCAGCGACACCCGGAAATCGGTGAGCTGTTGTCACGGCGCCACATCGGGCAACTGATACTGAGCAGCCGGGACGAGGCCGAGCAGATGCGTCAACGCATCCTGTCGGGTGAAAGTCTGTTCAACCTTGCAGGCCAATACAGCGTCGATCCCTACGGACGCCAGCACCGTGGGGACATGGGCTGGATCAAGGAAGACCGGGGCGATCCGCGAATCAACGCGGCAATCGCCAATCTGGAAGATGGAGAGATCAGTGGAATCATTGAGACCCCGATGGGTTTCCACCTGGTAACCGTACTCGAACGCAAGCCGGGAGAGATTCGCCCCTTCGAGCGGGTCAAAGACAAGGTGCGGCAAAATTTCCTGGCGGAAAAAATGTCCGGCTATCTTCTTGAACTGGAGCAGAAATACCAGGTCGTCTGGCATCTGCCGACCGGGAGCTGAGGATAAAACTGAGCATGTACCGGATTCCATTTTCCTGCCTGCATCCGGTTCTGCTCGGCGCCCTCCTGGCACTGACAGGCGCCGCCCTATCGGCCGACAGTACGGTGTCCAAGCCGGCGGTGGCGGGCCGGACGGAAAATATCACTTCGCTGAATATTGGTGACAACGCCTGGGAACAGCCGGGCGGCGCCCTGCCCTCGCTCGGCGGTGGAAGTTACCGGTTGGACCATTGGCAAGGGAAAGTCGTCCTGCTCAATTTCTGGGCCAGTTGGTGTTCACCCTGCCAATACGAGATCCCCGGTCTGGTGCGCCTGCAGCAGCGGCATGCCGCGCAGGGACTGCAAGTGGTCGGTGTCGGCGTGGACAAATCCAGACCGCTGAGCAACGTCAGCCGCTCTCTCGGGATAAACTACCCGGTATTGGTGGCAGGAGAGGCAGTGGGTTCGCAGCTGCTCAGGCACTGGGGTGACAGCAGCCAGACCCTGCCCTACAACGTGGTTATCGGCAAAGATGGCACGATCCACTACGCCGGCGTGGGTCAATTCGACGAGGAGATGTTCGAAACCTACGTCACCCCGTTGCTGGCGCAACCCTGAGTTCACCTCTCATACCGGAAGACAGGGAGCAGGTCGAACATCGCCACCCCGCAGCTTGCAGCGGTGGCAATCATGTACGGTAAAGGCGGATGCCATGCGCAGATGGCTTCGAGTAAACTCGGGCATTTGAACCGTCTGGCGCCATGCCCGTGGATACCGACTCGCAACTCAGACACCAGCTGGCCATCCTGTACAAGCAGCATGCCGGCCAGGTGCTGGCCACGCTGATCCGCCTGCTGGGTGATTTCGACCTCGCCGAAGAGGCCATGCACGAGGCCTTTGCCACAGCCATCGAAAGCTGGGCAGAACAGGGCCTGCCGGCCAACCCCACAGCCTGGCTGATCTCCACCGGTCGCTTTCGCGCCATCGACTTGCTGCGTCGCCGCAAGCGGTTGGGTCAACTCGAACCGGAGTTGCGTCTGCGTGCCGAAGAGATCGGGCAACACAACCTGGAACTGGCCCAACACGACATCGAGGATGACCGGCTGCGCCTGATCTTCACCTGCTGCCACCCGGATATCGATCCCAAGGTTCAGGTGCCACTGACGCTGCGCGAGGTGTGCGGACTCACTACTGAGGAGATCGCCAGCGCCTTTCTGGTGTCGCCAGCGACCCTGGCGCAACGCATCGTGCGCGGCAAGACAAAAATCCGGGAGAGCAGAATCCCGTTTGCGATCCCGCATCTCAATGAGCTGCCCGCACGGCTCGATGCGGTACTGACCGTCGTCTATCTGGTGTTCAATGAAGGCTATTCCGCCTCCAGCGGCGCATCAGTGACGCGCGCCGAACTGTCCGAGGAAGCGATCCGCCTGGCGCGCCTGATCCTCAAGCTGTTACCCGATCCGGAGGTCATGGGTCTGCTGGCGCTGATGCTGCTGCATGAATCGCGCCGCACCGCACGCACCGATGACCACGGCGACATCGTGCTGCTGGAGGAACAGGATCGCAGCCTGTGGGATCGCCAGCGCATCGAAGAAGGCAGCGCGCTGGTACGGCGTGCGCTGGCGGCGCGACGACTCGGCTTTTACACCCTCCAGGCGGCGATCTCGGCAGTGCATGCCGAGGCGAAGGAAGCCGTGACAACCGACTGGAATCGCATCGTAGCGCTCTACTCGGTATTGCAGCAGATCGACTCGTCGCCGGTCATCGCACTCAACCGCGCTGTCGCTGTCGCCATGCGTGATGGTCCCCGCGCCGGTCTGCAGCTGGTGGACGACATACTCGCCGGCGGCGTACTCTCCGACTACCACCTCATCCACTCCACGCGCGGCGAACTGTTGCGCCGCGACGGTGACCACGCGGCGGCCAGAGAGGCTTTCGAACGGGCTTTGTCTCTCACCAGACAGGCACCGGAACAACGTCTGTTGCGCAGACGCCTGGCCATGCTGCAGTCGTTGTAGGTGCTTGCATCCATTGGTGAAAAAAATTTCCCCTGATTGTCGATCCGGCCTTGCGCCATTCGACCAGTGAATAGAAAGCACTACCACCTGGCACGACACCACCGGAGGAAGCATGAAATTCATTTGCCTCGGATATCTCGATGAATCGAGTTGGAACGCGCTGTCGATCGACGCTCAGCAGCAATTCGTCGACAGCTGTTTTGCCTATGACGACGAGCTGCGCCGTGGCCGGCACTATATCGGCGGTGAAGCACTCGGTTCCGCCAGTGCAGCGGTGACGCTGAGTCTGAGCAATGGCAAAGTCGACATCAAGGACGGACCTTTCCAGGAGAGCAAGGAGGTGCTGGGCGGTTTCCTGCTGCTGGAGGCGAACGACCTGAACCACGCCATCTCGTTGATGTCACGCCATCCCGGCCTCAAGGCGGGACCCTTCGAGATCCGCGCTGCCGATGAAACCATCGGCCAGATGCTGGCCGATCATGCGCGCCGCATTGGCGGGCCTGCCACCACCTGATTCATTTGAACCCCCTCTGGGAAGGAGCAACACCCATGAAAGTCATGGTCATAGTCAAAGCATCCACCGGTTCCGAAGCCGGTCAACTCCCGAGCGCCGAATTGCTCGATGCGATGGGCCGATTCAACGAAGAGCTGGTCGCCGCCGGCATCATGCAGTCGGGCGACGGACTCAAACCCAGCAGCGCCGGCCTGCGGGTACGCTTCAGCGGCGCCAAGCGTACCGTCACCAGTGGGCCATTCGCCGAAACCAATGAACTGATCGCCGGCTATTGGGTATGGAACGTCGCATCGATGGACGAAGCCGTTGCCTGGGTCAAGAGATGTCCCAACCCGATGACCGAGGATTCGGATATCGAGATCCGGCCTTTCTACGCAGCGAAGGATTTTGCCGAGGTGGAAGGGAGCACCGAAGCGCTGGAACGTGAGCAGGAGCTGATCACCACCCTGGCACTGCGCCAGGCGAAAGTGAACAACTACCTGTTCTTCTCCGGCCGCTGTGAAGAGGCGCTCGACTACTACTGTCGCCATCTCGGTGCACGCATTGAAACCCTGTTCCGCTTTGGCGACAGCCCTGAACCGATTCCCGAGGGAGCCATCCCCCCCGACTTCGACAACAAGGTCATGCACGCCGAATTCACGCTGGGTGATACGCACCTGTTCGCCTCGGATGGCTGTTCCATCAATGGACCCGTGGGCGGTTTCAGTCTCGCACTGACACTGACTGTCGAGGAAGCCGTGCGCCGCGCTTTCACCGCGCTGGCCGATGGCGGCAGCATCGTCATGCCGCTGGAACCGACCTTCTGGTCGCCGTTGTACGGCCAGGTCAACGACCGCTTCGGCATCAGCTGGATGGTGATGATGCCGGGTCAGTCACCCACCGACTGACGGAGGCCAATCATGCCACGTATCACGCCCAATCTGTGGTTCGACGGTAACGCCGAACAAGCCGCACACTTCTATGCCGCGCTGTTTCCGGACAGCCATGTTGATGCCGTCATCGCAGCACCGGCCGATAATCCGTCCACGCGCAAGGGCGAGATCGTGCTGGTCGAATTCACACTATGCGGCCAGCCGTTCGTTGCCATCAACGGCGGTCCGCAGTTCCGGTTTACCGAGGCGGTATCCTTCGCTTTCGAATGCGCGGACCAGGCGGAGCTGGACCACTACTGGAGCGCACTGATCGCGGAAGGCGGCAGCGCCGGACAGTGCGGCTGGTGCAAAGACCGGTTCGGCCTGTCGTGGCAGATCACACCGGCGCGATTACGCGAGATGTTCCAGTCCACCGACCGCGCCGCCGCAGAACGCGCCACCGCCGCCATGCTCGTTATGCAGAAGATCGATATTGCGATACTGGAAGCTGCCTATGCGGGTAGACTAAGCTAATCCATTACCCGGTGAGCTGGAACACCAAGATGCACTACATGCTGTTGATCTACAGTGACGAAACCTGCTGGAGCGAAGACGAGTACGATCAGTGCATCGTCGAGTCGCTGGCGATATGCGAGGAACTGGCGGCACAAGGCAAATTGCTTGGCGCCTCGCCACTGCGTCCGGTGTCGACCGCCACCAGTCTGCGCATGCGTGAGGGCCGGCGCCAGGTGATGGATGGTCCCTTTGCCGAAACCACCGAGCAGCTGGGTGGTTACTATCTACTGGACGTCAGTGATCTGGACGAGGCGCTGGCCATTGCCAGCCGCCTACCACCCGCAAGCAAGGGCACCATCGAGATTCGACCGCTACAGCCACTCCCGCAAAACCAGGAGGTGCCAACCGCTGCCCACTTCCCGGTGTTGGGTGGAAATCACCACCAGTGAGTATGGGTCGCGCCGGGCGTCGGCACAAATCCGTGTTGCGCTTGCCACACAACGCTCCTCATGTGCTTCAGGCATAGCGTACTTTTCCCCGCCTCTCTGTCGGCTTCCAGCAACACTCCGCTTGTGCACGCTTCAGCTGTTGCCGCTGACGGTCACTCTGATCTTACTTCCCGACGTTATCCAGTCAGCGTCCAGAAACACATCCACGGGATGTATCCGGAACGAAACCGGAAAATGTGATTTCCCGGTTTCTTCATTTGCAATGACTTATCGTCATTGCAAATGTCTATTCGGCTTGTCCTGGAACCTGGCCCATCCGCAGAATCTTCTGCACATCCTGTGGTCGCTGGCTCGACAACAATATCAGCTGTTTGAGAAAGTTGATCACCCGCCGATCCGCGATATCGTTATGGTCCCTGATAAGCTCCTTGTCGACATAGGTAACCAGGTAAGGGTTGCGCCCCGCAGAATTGTCGGTACGCTCCAGCATCAAGCTGTCGAATGGAATCTTGCTACCAGGCTTATCGTTGACCCAGGAGTGACTGAATCGCTGCAGCCGGGTAAAGCTGTCCTCGTTTTCGGCTGCGTCAACCTCCTCCCGGGCAGTGGCGCCTGTCGGGTAGAGACGGTGAGTACGATAAGGTTCGAAATGGCCCACTGCGCTGCGATTGGCCTCTTCCTCGTCGACGATTTCATCGGATTGGGTGACCGCGTTGTAGCGCGAGATGCTGCGCTCCTTCTCGAAGAAGGTCGAAAACAACCGCCCGGCAGGAAACGCATAGCGCGTTGCGTAATCCGCTTCCGAGGTAAGCACCGCAAGCACCGGCAATTGCGCTCCGAAATAGGTACTGCGTTCGGTGGACATGTCGCTCAGCGGTGCAAACATCAGCGCCTCGAACGCCGGATTGATCAACACCACCAGATTGCCGAATCCCGCCACGTCGCTTATCGTTCCATCGGGTCCGGTACTGTGTATGAAGCCGCTTTCCAGCGCCGCTGCCAGCGCTGAATGAACGAGCGCACCGCCGAAACTGTGACCCACTACGACCAACCGTGTGCGGCTGGCGGTGCCTTCGATGCTGTCTTTCGTTCGGCGGATCTGCTCGATCCGGTCCAGCACCTCGACGACACCGACTTTGCCCACTTTCTGCGCGGTGTTCTTGCGTTCCCAGAAACTCGCATTTTCCACCCATGGCAAGGTTACCGAAGCGCCACGCCAGCCAAGATAGACTCCGGCAACCAGCCGCTGTGGTTCCCTGGTGACATCGCTTATCTGCTTCTCGGCCCGGCTGAGTTCCGCGAGCACCGAGCGAAATGTCTCGATGTTTGGATCGTATGGTTTTGCGCTGTGCTTCCATCCGTGCACAAAAACCACCATCAGCAGCTCTTTGCCTGCGGACTCGGTCGACAACCTGTCGAGTACCGCCCACATCTGTCTGCGATCCCACAATTGACCCTGATCGTCGAACTCAATGAAACCGAGCAGGAAGTTCGCATCGGCCTCGTGTGCAGGAAGTTGCTGAAGTGCGTGGGTCTCGCACTCCTGCGCCGGCCGCAACCTGTCGCTTACGCACAGTTCGTAGTTGGTTCGATACTGAACCAGAGGCGCACAGGCTGGTAACACGGTGACACCAATGAGAATCGTGATCAGTGATCGTACAAGCGGATTTGCCAAGCGTACTCCTCCTCTTTCATGTCCAGGTAGTCGATTATTGCCCTGCTAAAGCGAGAATAGCAGTAAATATCCAGTGTCCGTTATCGTCTGACCCCATTTTTTGGTGAGTGCAAGGCATTCCTGACAAACAGGTGGGATTGCGCACATCCGCAATCCCACCCCTCCGTCAGCAATAGCTATCGTAGCCGTTCCAGTGCCATGCCGCACCCGCGTCTGAGCCTTTGGCTGGAAAAGCTGCTCAGCGGCGGACTAATTCAGAAACGCCATCACCTTCTCATCCTCAGCAGCCACCTGCCCCATCGGTCCCGCAATCGGGTCGCCGAAAAGCTTTGCCATCAGGCCGACGTTCATACTGGCGACATAGGTATGACCGTCATTCTTTTCATAGACACCAACGGCACATGGCATCATTGGCGTGATGGACTTCCCGGTATCAGTGGTGAGAATTTGCGCAGCATAGATCGGATAGCAGATCTCGATGACGTTGATGCGTCCCACATCAGTCTGTTCATGCTGCAGTAAAGACTGCTGAAAATCGTAGATCTTCGGGACTTCCCAACCGGCTTGCTTCACATTCTCGACAATGGTTTCCACGGTCTTATCGAAGTTATAGGGACTCACTCTCTCCTCGATCATCGCCTTAGGGGCAATGAGATAGGTAAAGAGAGCAAAACCGATCGCTCCGACGGTGATATAGAGAAATACCTTGATAAACCGCATCATGATGTACCTCCTATAAGCATGCGGAACAAATTCTTATTCCGATATATATATTAGCATATTTTAATATTATTAATTACATTCATTGTTTGCTTCCCAGTGAGTGGTCCAGGGAACAAACTATGCTTGTTTCGATTTTTAGCCACACAGGGATCAGTCACCCGTTGCCGATAATCGTCGGAGGTTCGATTACTTACCGCACGGATTGCATCAGCACGCACTCCTGAGCGCAGCTCCCGGACCGCTACCGGATCATGACTTGAAGCGGAAGCGCGGCAGGCTGATGTTGTAGCGCAGTGCGAGCAGGCGGCCGATGAAGATGGCGAGGCCGGCAACAATCGCCGCCAATGTGACATCCTGGCCAAAGTAGACCAGTGCGATGAACAGCAGCGAGCCACCCCAGGAGACGGTCGCATAGAGCGGGCTCGAAAACACCACCGGATGCTCGTTGCACAGTACGTCACGAAAAATGCCTCCCATCGTGCCGGTCATGACCCCCATGAAGCTCGCCACCAGTGGCGGTGCTCCCACCATCAGCGACACCAGCGTGCCGGCGACACCGAAGGTGGCCAGCCCGGCCGCATCGGCGATGAGAAAGAATCTGGGTGGAAAGGCGATCAGCCGCGCGAGGATGAAGATGACGATGGCACTACCGAGCGATGCGACAAAAAACATCTGGTCGCGAATCCAGAACACTTCGCGATCCAGCAGCATGTCGCGTAGCGAGCCGCCACCGAGGCCGGTGGCGATCGCGATGATAATGACACCGAACAGATCGAACTGCTGGAAACCAGCCTTCAGCACCGCAGACGACGAGGATACGATCACCGCCAGCAGCGTAATCCAATACAGCGTTTCCAGCAGGTTCGGATTGGGATGCAAGGTCATACAGCGATTGTCGATCAAACCTGGAGTGCAGGCAAATATTCAGGATCCGACTGCGATCCCTTCCCATAGCGCACTGCGCCAAGTGACAGCGGGCCATTGCGCCTCCACTTCAGAAAGAGGGGCGCACTGCCGAATAGATGCACCTGAAGCGCTGTGGTGCGATATTTACCGGAGTAGAGATTTTGCCGCGCTTGGGAGGTGACCCATCGAACTGCTCGTCAGACCAATATACACCGACACAGAGAGGCGGAATTGCGACCTTGCCCAGATCAGGTCACTCTGCAATGCCCGCTCCTACATGGGGAGAAGCATCTCTGAGGTGTTCAGTTACGATAGCCTTTGGGCCGATCTGGTCATCGGCCCCTATGAGAAATTCGCCTCGGAGCATATCTGGGTCGCTGAGGAGGCCGACAGCGCTGAAATCCTCGGCTACCTGACTGCCTCGCTGGACCCGGATTTCTATGCGCAGCAAACGCGTTACCTGGAAGAGACGGTCGAACGGCTGCAACGCCAGAACTGGAGTGACCTGGTGAGCCATCCACTGCGCTTGTGGGGCAACGCGCTCTCTCTCATTGCCGGGCTGGACCGGCGTACCCTGGAATTTCTGCACTACCTGCGGTCGGAGGCGAAAAACGAAATTCCCCAACGACCCGCGACACCCCATTTCAATGTATTCACACAGATCGATGGATGTGGTGTCGCACACCAGCTCATAGCCACTTTCATCGCAGAATTGAGGCGCCGGCGCGCGAAGAGCTACCACATCACCGCACTGTTCATTCCTGAAAAGAGGGAGAGAGAAACGCTCACGGCCAAGGGCTTCCGCGTCCGCCCTCTGGAGTTCTTTACCACCTCGTACCAGCTTTACGACGCGCTGGAGACCCGGATTTTCCTGCCGCACAAAGTCATGATCGGAGTGTTCGAGCGAAACCTCTGAACGCGATGGGAAAGGGGGCAGCCAGGGGATTTCCAGCAGTTATATCTCAATCCTGTCTTTTTCCGGTCAGCTGTTTTGACATTACCGGGGCGCTTGGTATAACCCACCACCTCAATCTGACTCATCGAACAATCCGCCTCACTGCCGCTAACGCCCTCCGACTCGTCTGTTGATGACCCGCGGAGACTGCACAGGCACCCCTGGAAGCAGTCATGTGAATGGTGGCGTCGACATTCAGTCAATTGGCGAAAAAAGCCTAAACAGCGCCGCTACTGCCCTTCGCATCGCGATTCCTGGAAAGCGAAAAACCGTCAACAGGTGCGTCGAATAATGCTGTGTAATCCCGCTGTCATGAACTAGAATGCGATACTCTGTGGAACCGGATTGACTTCACTGACATGCTCTTGGTGCGACTATTCAGTGTCTCGGTGTCCCAAATATCGAGCGACAGACTCGAATTCCATCCTATTTGATTACAACTGTATCCAGGGGTATGTGCCAATGAACGCCGAATTAATCATGCAATTGGGGCTGATTCTATTACTCATCGTGGGGAATGCTTTTTTCGTGGGATCGGAAATCGCACTGACATCGGCGCGGCGCAGCCGGATAAAACAGCTCGCGGATACCGGCAACAAAGCCGCCAAGACAGTGCAACTGCTGCACAAGGAACCCGAACGCTTCTACTCGGTGACTCAGATCGGAATCACGCTGGTCTCGCTGGGACTGGGTGCCACAGGGATGGTCACCATCAGCCAGCTGCTCGACCCAATGTTCGAGCGATTGTTCGACCTGTTCGGCGATCATACTTTGCACAAGGGTCTGATCACGATGGCCCATACCGCCTCCTATGCGATGGCTTTCGTCATCATTTCGTTCCTGCATGTGGTCGCCGGAGAGCTGGCGCCGAAGGTACTCGCGTTCCACAAGGCGGAATCCCTGAGTTTGACCGTGGCCTGGATCATCAACGGCCTGTACAAAATGTTCAAGTGGTTGATCTGGATCATGAACAAGTCTTCCAATGGACTACTCTGGCTGTTCGGACAACGCAACCTGAGCGGACACGGTGAGGGCCATTTCGCGATGTCCGAGGAGGAGATCCGCACCATCCTGTCGGCCAGTGAGCAGGACGGCGTACTGAACTCCGAAGAGACCATGATGATCCGCGGCGTGTTCGACCTGGACGAGCACACCGTGCGTGAAGCGATGATTCCCCGCACCGATCTCCTGGCGGTATCGTGCGACGCCACGATCGCCGAGGTGCTGCGGTTGTTCAAAAACACCCATCATGCACGTTACCCGGTATACGACGCCAACCTGGACAACATGGTGGGAGTGGTCGCGATCAAAGAGCTGCTCTCTTCCGTGTCCGAGAAAGAGATGATCAACGACTACCTGGAACAGAAAGTGTCGGAGATCATGCTCCCTCCGTTCCTGGTACCGGAAACCAAGGCGCTTTCCGAGCTGCTGAAAACGTTCAAGAAGCAACGCCAGCACATGGCCATCGTCATCGACGAATTCGGCGGTACGGCCGGCATCATCACGCTCGAGGATATACTGGAAGAGATCGTGGGCGACTTTGATGATGAGTTCACCCACACCCACCACCGGCTGATCAAGAAACTCGAAGGGAGTGAATACCTGGTGAACGCCTCGATAAGAGTTTCGGAGCTGGAACCGGTGCTCAACTTTCCATTCCCCGAGGGAGACGACTATGTGACCCTGGCAGGACTGATCTACAAACATCTGGGTGGGATTCCGCAGATCGGGAGTGTCGTAAACCTGGATGGCGGCAGGTTGGAGGTGGCTGAAATGGAGGGACATCGCATTACCAAGGTCAAGTTCCAGGACCTGGCCATCAACAACGAAGGTCAACTGGACCTGGCAGAGAAACCTGAAGCAGCACCCGATCCGCTGGAGAGCAGTGAATGACTCGGGAAATCCGAGAACGAGAGTGCGCGGAGCGTGGTTGATAACTCTGCGTGGGAAGCACTGGATTCTGCGCAGTAAATCTGCAGAACGGCGCACCACAAATATCTCGAAAACCGTCAGCCGGATCTGTCTCCTGGATAGCTATTAACAGCATCCAGGCGACGGATTCAATCGCGGGAAAAAACAGTGATCTGGTGGCGTGACAGCCGCAATGCTACGCTTCCCATACCACCGGGCGCGCCAATATTCTCTGTTCCGTGGCATACTATAGCTGTACCAAATAAAGCGAGAGGGTGGCGACTGGCAGGAGCATCTCCAGAGATTGGCAGGTCCCCTGGCGGGCGCCTTCGAAGGGATTGCAACAGCCTGTGGGAGTGTACCAATGCTCAGATATTTTACCGTTACCGCAATCACCAGCGTCCTGCTGGCCAGCGGATGCGCGTGGGTGAAGACCACGCCCGAAGGCGAGAAGGTACGGGTTCTCAGCGCCGACGAGGTCTCCACCTGTGAAGAGCTTGGCACCACCACGGCGACCCTGCTCGACAAGGTTGCGGGATTTGAGAGAAATTACGCCAAGGTGGAGCAGGAGTTGCGCATTCTGGCCCGGAACAGTGCGGTCAATCTGGGTGGTGATACGGTAGTGCCTATCTCCAAGGTCCACAATGGCCAGCAGCGTTTCGCTGTGTATAAATGCGTTGGCGTCATGCGCTGACAAATCGATCCGGGGCAGCGTCGTTTGGTGTGATAACACCCTGACATCGCCGATGGTGCTCTTTACCAAGCGCCTGGAGGCGGTGCCCCGCGGTTACACAGGCATCAGGATGCGTTCACCTGACGGTCGCATTCAAAGGGTACACTGATCACCTGATCGCACACGAATCCGGACAGCTCGCCAAGTTCATCGTAGCGTACACAGCGCTCTCCCTCGAACAGAAAATCGCCGATATAACGGTGGCCAATCCTGTGCCTGAGATGATCCGCGTAGGTCAACCCCAGGAAATGGCTGACGAATCCCCGGATAATGCCGGCATGAACCACCACCAGAACAGTCTCTCCGGAACGTTTCCTGGTGAGCAGTTCCATAAACCCGACGCTGCGCGCCTGCATCTGCGTAAAGCTTTCACCCCCGGGGTAGACAAAATCGGGATCACGCTTGTGCTGCGGAAAATTCTCCTCCACCCAGGATTTGCTTTTACGGAAGAGCTGACCGTAGTTGATCTCGTTCAGACTCGGTGTGTCGTAGAGAATGGGTATATTCCGTTTGCGCGCAAAGAACATTCCCGTCTGCCGGGCACGCTCCAGAAAACTGGTGTAGACGGCTGTGTAACGCACACCGTGTGCTCTCAGCCGCTCATACACATCAGCCAGATCGGCCTCCCAATCCCCCACCCTGGGCGCATCTCCCCAGCCCATGATATGGCCGGAGGCGTTGATCAAAGTTCTGTAGTGTCTGACGACAATGGCACGCATGGTTCCTGAAGGTGTTGTCCGGAAGATTCCTGGTTGCAAACAGATCGCCGGGCAAAAAGCCCTGGCTAGGAGTCTGCCGGATTCGTTCTGCTGTTTGCGCTATCCTGACGCAATTCGGTTCCACAATGCAACAGCGAATGCCTTCTACGCGTTGCAGAGCGTTGTCGTCCAGCGGCATTCCGCGACTCCGGCCTGCTACTGCTGTCTGCCCGAGTCCGGCAGGCTGCTAACCAGGCAGAAATCCGATCGGCCGGTAGCTGTGACCCCGCAGGATATCGCTCAACGCGGCGGAGCCGGCTGGCAGCGCTACCGCGGGTACGAAGCGGCCAAGAATCTCTCCCATCACGTCCCGATAGTCGATCGTCTGCCGCAGATAGCGGCCGCGGTAGAGTAGATCCTCGCTGAGCCCGGGCCAGCCTTGCGGGTCGATGCCGTCCGCATAGTCGAGATAGACGCCACCGCTGACGCTGGGACCGACGACGAACCAGCTGGCGGCATTGCCATGATCCGTTCCCAGACTGCCGTTCTCCCTCGCGGTGCGGCCAAATTCAGTCATGGTCAGAATCACCACGTCGTTCATCAATGTGCCGAGATCGTCATACAGCGCCTTGATGCCGCGGGCAAACTCGTTCAGGCGCCGGCCATGCCAGCCGTTGGGGTCTCCCCCACCCTGATCACTGTGGGTGTCCCAGCCCCCGATATTGACGCTGGCAACCTCCAGTCCCACCCCCTCCTTGATCAGCTGGGCCGCCTGTTTCAGCTGATCGCCGTAGCCGCCGGGGGGATAGTCGGCGGCTGGGTCCGGCTGGTAGTCCGGATCCAGCGAGCGCACCACATCCAGACTGTTGAACACCACCCGGCCGGCCCAGTGCACCAATTGGCGGTTGTAACTATCCACCGCCGGTGCGGCATTGTAGAGACCGAGCAGGCGGTCTACCAATGCGTTCTCCTCCGCCTCCGGCAGTCCGAGGCTAAAGTTCCGCAGATTCTGAAACGATGAGACACTCACCTCGCCACGCAACGACTGCGCCAGCGAACTTCCGAAACTCACTGCCGGCAGCTGACCCAGCGAATCCTGCATCAGGTTCCTCAGATAGCGATTGAGCCAGCCGTCCAGGTTCTCCTTGTCGTTCCGGTCCGCATCGGAGGCGCTGCTCTCGATGAAGTGCTGTCCGTCGAAATGAGAGAAGCTGGCGTCGGGATAGTGCACCGTCGGCAGCACCGCCACATCCCCCTGCAGATAGAGCTCGTGCAACGGCTGCAGGCCGGGATGCAACCCGAACAGACTGTCGATATGCAGCGCGGGTGTATTGTTCAACAGTCCCGAGGGCAGCTGGATACCCGACTCGAGCGAGGGCGCCACACCGATCGTGGGACGCAATTGTTCATAGTAGGCGCTGTCGCCATAGGGCACTACGCTGTTCAATCCATCGCAGCCGCCCCGCTGGAAGATCACGATCAGTGTCTTACCCGTCGCCGCATGCGCCTGACGCAAACCGAACCGTAGCGGGTGCTCCAGAGAAAACGCCCCGACAGCAGCGGCAGCCTGTGCCATGGTCCGCAAGAAATCCCGCCGTTTCATCAGCCTACCTCCGCTATCGCTTTGTCAGTTTGCAACATCCTGCTCATCACCAGTCTCCTCCCGCCCGGACCCACCTGACCCTGAAAACACACCGCGCCGCCGGCGTTACTGGTACTGTGCCCCCGGATAGCTCAACAGCGTGCCCAGTAGCCGCCGCAATTTGACCTCCTTCCCTGGCGCGCTGTCACTCTCGTAGGGTACCCCCTGATTGAGAATCTCCAGCGCGGTCACCAGCTCCGTCAACGTGATATCGTCGGCAAAGAGCAGGTCGGAGAGGAATGCCACTATCCCTTCAACAGTGGTATAGCCGTTGCTGTTGAAATAACCCACTGGATCCAGATAGCTGCGCCCGCTGTCGGCGCTGTTGCGCACCAGCGTATTGACCCACTGGATACGCTGCTTCAACTGCTCGCTATCCATCCAATCTTCGCTCATCTCGGAGAAACCGTCCGGCGACGGATGTTCGAACAGCGCCATCCCCATGGCGTCCAACGCATCCGGTATATCCGCTCCGGTCACCTCCATCTCCAGCGCACGCAGTACACCGGTAACAAACTCCAGCGGCGTCTTCACCTTGTTACGGTAATTGTCGACGAACTCCTGAGAGGTGAGAATCTCTTCAACCACCCGCTTGATCTGATCGTCCGCCTGCTGTTCCGCCAACGCCTGGAAGCTGATAGCGCAGCGGTTCACCAGCTCCGGCTGCGGCTCCTCTGCAACAAAAAGCCTGACCAGTTTGGTGCAGATGAATTGTGCTGTGGAGGCGTGCCTGGCGAGATACGAGAGCAGCTCCTCTCCCTTGGCGACTCCGGGCGCAGAGAAGACCTGGCCCAGCACTAACTGGCTGGCGGGATTATGCGCATCTGCATCGAAGAAAAAGGCGTCGTTCAGAACATGCCAGCCGGTGAACAGCTCCGCCGCGGCTTCGATGTCCGCCGGCGTATAGCCGCCGTCGACGCCCAGTGTGTGCAGTTCCAGTACTTCTCGGGCATAGTTCTCGTTGGCGTCTTCCCGGTTGTTTCTGAAGCTGTCCAGATAGTAGAGCATCGCCGGACTCTGCGCGCTGGCCAGCAACAGCTGCTCGAAGTTACCCAACGCATGCTGGCGGAAAGCCTGGTTCTCCTGCCATTCATACAGCGTCTTGTTGCCGCTCTTGTTCAGATTGGTGCTGAAATGGTTCTCCCAGAACCAGGCCATCACCTCCCTCAGCTGGTAGGCGCTGTAGCGCTTGTGCAGCACCTCCCAGAGCTTCAGATCCTCTTTGGTCAGCTCCTGCGGATCGAACGTGCCCAGCACCGTGGCCAACGCCGCCAGCAGCTGCGGATCATCCTCGGGCATCGGATTGAGCTGTTCGTCGAGGAACGCCTCTGGACCGACCGCCGCCAGATGCGCCAGCAGCGCCGGCGTGGCGCCAAAGGTAATCCGGCTGATAAGGTGACGTCCGGAGAGTTCAACCGCCACTACATTCAACGCAATCTCCAGGGTGGCCGATTTGCCGGCGCCATCGCTGGCCGTCAAAAGTATGCTGACCTGGGTGTTCTCCGTCATGTCGCTGCGCAGCACGCCGAGCGCCCACTGCCCACCAGCAAACGCCATGTCGACGGTACGGCTCATCACCGTACCATTTGGCGCATCACCGGTAATCACCGCGCTGAGACTCACTACGCCGGTATCGTCACTGACCGTTCCCTGAAGCACGAAACCGGACTCCGGTACCTGATCACCCGGCTGATGCGAGGTTATCGTCAGCGTGGGCAGCTGCGTATCCTCAACGACGGTGACGCTGATGCTGGTACTGCCCTGATTTTGCGCCCGGTCGGTCGCGATGGCGGTCAGCACTGTGTTTGCCCCCAGCGTGACCATCGAGGCATCCACTGCGGCACTCCAGACGCCATTACCCGCCAATGACGCGACAATCTGGCCGACCGGCTTGCCTGGGTCCTGCACCAGCAGACGGACACTTTCGAGCTCATTGTTGTCGCTTGCGGTGCCGGTGACGGTGAATCCGTTCACCAATACCGGCGCACCGGCGACCGGTGTGGTGATCACGACCGCTGGGGGAATCAGATCCAACGGGTAATTGCCGTCGCGCGTGATGCGGAACGAAAAGGGACCCTGCTGAGTGATCAGCGGGCTGTAATAACTCTTGCCGTTACCATAGGGATTATAAGTTTTCAGTACGTAGATCTTTCCCGCTCCCAGTTCCGGCAACGTGAAGTGCACGCTGCCTTCCGGACTGGTCAGACCCGACTGTACCGTGATCAGCTTTCCATCGGAGCGTTTCTCGTAGGCGGTAAGGGCGCGTCCTGCGAGCGGCGTGTCGGCGAAATCGCCATCTATCAGAGTCACCTGCGCGTTACCTTGAATCATGACGCTGCAACTGCCTGACAGGCATGACACATCATCGAAGAGGGTGGTGACAGCGTGGCGCACCCGCACATCATAGATCTGGCGGAAAACCACCAGCTCAGCCTGATGGGTCTGATAGTTCGCGTAGGTGACCACACCGCCGTAGCTCTCCGCCACGCCATCTGCGACCCGCGCCTCTGTGTGCACACCGGTCAGTCCGGGAAACCCAACGGTCAAGGTCGCGGTCAACTCATCCACGCTGCAGGGGGCTGTCGATACGCAGTTGACACCGTCAACGACAAACTCGGCCGAACCCTTGCGCAGTCGCAGGTCGTAGATTTGGGGAAAGACGGTGAACACCGCCTGGTCCGTCTGGTAATTGGCATAGGTCACGCTGTCACCGTAGCTCCCAGCCACGCCATCACTGACGCGCACATTGGTGTGCACGCTGGCCATTCCGGGGAAGTTGACCGTCAGCGTGCGCGTGATTCCGTCGACGATGCAGTCACCGGCACCGCTGCAGTCGACCCCGTCCACCACGAACTCAGCCGAACCCTTGCGCAGTCGCAGATCGTAGATTTGGGGAAACAGCGTGAACTGCGCCTGGTCCGTCTGGTAGTTGGCGTAGGTCACACTGCTGCCGTAGCTGCCGGCCACGCCATCGCTGACGCGCACATCGGTATGCACGCTGGCCATTCCGGGGAAGTTGACCGTCAGCGTGCGCGTGATTCCGTCGACGATGCAGTCACCGGCACCGCTGCAGTCGACCCCATCGACCACGAACTCGGTCGAACCCTTGCGCAGTCGCAGATCGTAGATTTGGGGAAACAGCGTGAACTGCGCCTGGTCCGTCTGGTAGTTGGCGTAGGTCACACTGCTGCCGTAGCTGCCGGCCGCCCCATCGCTGACGCGCACATCGGTGTGCACGCTGGCTATTCCGGGGAAGTTGACCGTCAGCGTGCGCGTGATTCCGTCGACAACACAGTCACCGGCGCCGCTGCAGTCCACCCCATCGACCACGAACTCGGTCGAACCCTTGCGCAGTCGCAGATCGTAGATTTGGGGAAACAGCGTGAACTGCGCCTGGTCCGTCTGGTAGTTGGCGTAGGTCACACTGCTGCCGTAGCTGCCGGCCGCCCCATCGCTGACGCGCACATCGGTATGCACGCTGGCCATTCCGGGGAAGTTGACCGTCAGCGTGCGCGTGATCCCATCGACCACACAGCCACCGGCACCGCTGCAGTCGACCCCATCGACCACGAACTCAGCCGAACCCTTGCGCAGTCGCAGATCGTAGATTTGGGGAAACAGCGTGAACTGCGCCTGGTCCATCTGGTAGTTGGCGTAGGTCACGCTGTCACCGTAGCTGCCGGCCATGCCATCGCTGACGCGCACATCGGTATGCACGCTGGCCATTCCGGGGAAGTTGACCGTCAGCGTGCGCGTGATCCCATCGACCACACAGCCACCGGCACCGCTGCAGTCGACCCCATCGACCACGAACTCGGCCGAACCCTTGCGCAGTCGCAGGTCGTAGGTTTGGGGAAAGACGGTGAACACCGCCTGGTCCGTCTGGTAGTTGGCGTAGGTCACGCTGTCACCGTAGCTGCCGGCCATGCCATCGCTGACGCGCACATCGGTATGCACGCTGGCCATTCCGGGGAAGTTGACCGTCAGCGTGCGCGTGATCCCATCGACGACACAGCCACCGGCACCGCTGCAGTCGACCCCATCGACCACGAACTCGGCCGAACCCTTGCGCAGTCGCAGATCGTAGATTTGGGGAAACAGCGTGAACTGCGCCTGGTCCGTCTGGTAGTTGGCGTAGGTCACGCTGTCACCGTAGCTGCCGGCCGCCCCATCGCTGACGCGCACATCGGTATGCACGCTGGCCATTCCGGGGAAGTTGACCGTCAGTGTACGCGTGATTCCGTCGACGACACGCAGTCACCGGCACCGCTGCAGTCCACCTCATCGACCACGAACTCGGCCGAACCCTTGCGCAGTCGCAGGTCGTAGATTTGGGGAAAGACGGTGAACACCGCCTGGTCCGTCTGGTAGTTGGCGTAGGTCACGCTGCTACCGTAGCTGCCGGCCATGCCATCGCTGACGCGCACATCGGTATGCACGCTGGCCATTCCGGGGAAGTTGACCGTCAGCGTGCGCGTGATTCCGTCGACCACGCAGCCACCGGCACCGCTGCAGTCCACCCCATCCACCACGAACTCGGCCGAACCCCTGCGCAATCGCAGGTCGTATATACCGATTGGGACCTCTATCTTTGCCATGTCCGACTGGTAGTTGGCGCTTTTTATCCCTGCGCCAGTGGCGGCGTCGGCAAGACCATCGGTAACACGCACATCAATATGCACGCTGGACATACCGGGAAAGTTGACTAGCAACTGCGTAGTAGCAGACGACGCAGCCAGCGCGGGCTGCGTAACTGTGAGGATCAAAAGCAGTACCGGAAGCCTGTTGATGAATCTCTGCATCTGTCTGATAACTCGCATTCTGCTCTCCCGATCGTTACCCGATGATTCAATAACCTGCCGTACCGGCAATACTGCGCTGTCCGTCAGGGCCGCTCCCTGCCCGGTAACTCGTCTGAATCCAACTGTTCCGCGATACCAACCCGTGTTTCATCCAACCTACGCCGAAACAGTTCCAGCTCCTGGCGTAAATCCACCACCTGCTGTTTGACCGGCGCCGCATCTTCTCCATCCAGCCAACGGCCAATCTCCCGCTCCATCTCAGCGATCCCGGACTCGGCATTCACAATCTCCGCCATGGCCCGGTCAAGCAGCAGGGTCAGATGGCGCGCCTTGTTTTGCAGGTACTCGCTCTCATCCCGAGTTGCTGCACACCGCTGCAGCTGTTCGCTCAGCATCCGATTCTGTTCGATCATTTCGGTTGCGTCGCAAGCGCCATTTTCAGTGCGCTGCGCTCCCGCCTCGGTCGAATCACCGAAGGCTCCATTCCGTTCCGCCTGAAGCTGCTGTAACTCTGTTTCCAGCGCTTGAACACGATTCAGACAAGCTACGCTGTCCGCTGTGTCTGCCACCGGCTCGACCTCTACGGGAGCTGGCGTGCGCTGCGGAAGCGGAAGCGTGGTAGGCGTATCGGATTGCTCTGGCGGTGCAGTGATTTCGGGTGTCGGACCACTGCATCCGTACTGCAGCACCAGAGAGAGCAGCAAGGCAAGGCCTGACGTGAGCCGGGAACAAGCTGCTGCTGTCGCGGCCACCTTCAGCATGGGTATGTCTGAGATTGATACAATATCCGAACCGTCCATGCCTGATTGCGGAGTCACTGAACCCACTCTCTATCCAAACCAAGTGCAACACCCGAAGCAGGTTCCGGGGTTTGGCAGCACTTTGCAAACAGGCGTTTTATTCTCATTAACCTATTGATTAACTGCTGTATTTTGCTAATCAGCCGGGTGAAGACCAAGCTTCATTCCAGCCGATAAGCAGGACGATTGCAACCACTACCAAAGCATTGGTTCCCGTTTCTGTGACTCCTTTCTCACACGGATTTTAAGGAATTTTTTGCGGGGTACCATTAAGGTATCTGTGTGCATCGACGAGGTCGATTGATACACATTTGCGCAGCCGTAGCAGAGAATCGGCCAATGCTGCAGCCTGCACGGAGTGAAATCGGTTTGGCGTTGTGTGGGGCACTACAGGCGAATCCGTTCGATCCGGTACGGGACTGCCTCCCTGGTCAGCTTTTACGCGCCGTACCGAGCAGACGCGCACCCGCTTCGACCACCCAGATACCGACCTTCCCCTGCAGCATCAGCAACAGAATGACGAATGGCCAGGTGATCAGACGCTCAGGGTCCAGACCATTGAGCGCTATCCCCTTCGCGCTGGAGTCGATCAGATTGAATGTCCTGGCGAAAGCGAGAATCGCATCCGGATTATCGTACAGATCCCATACCGTATAGGCAGCATGTATCAAAGTCAGTGCACCGGTCAGTACCAGCAGAAGACCGATAAGTGCGGCGAAGATGGCGAGGATCCCCATGGAGGAGTGCAGTTGAGTGCTATTTTCAGACATGGCCCGGGGGGAAGATAACTTGATCCCTGTTCACGTTGTACTGTACCAGGCTGCACTATAGCACGTTCGGGTGGTTGTGACTTGTCGCAGCCTGTTGCCAGGATTGCACGCTCGTCGGAATCCTTGAATCTCACTCTACCGGAGCTGTGGGTGAATCGCGTCCTGGCTCACGCGATCCAGCCGAGGCGATACCCAACCGCTTCTCCAGAAAGTTCTTGAAAGCGGTAGCCAGCGCTTCTCCGTCGATCCCTTCGGCGATGGTGATCTTTTCGTCCGCTTTGGTGCAGGCCGATAGCTTGAAGTGAACCACCATCCCGCTACCCTCTCCGGTGCTGCCGGTGCGCGTTGCCTCGATCCGGGTGACATCATAGGTTGCCAGACGGTAACGCCGAATCGGTACGATGAACAGCCTGCGGGTCACCTGCAGGGTGCCGTTGCCAATCTCCACTCTCAGGTTGGCCAACGGCAGGTATAAAGTGACCGCGGTTGCCAGCATGCCGACAATCACAAACGGTAATGAAAAGAGCATGGCGACTATTCCGAAACCGCCATCACCGCCAAAAGTGGTGATGATCGAAATGCTGGCAAAACCGAAACCGACGGCAAACAGAAGCGAGAACAGCGTCAGCGCCTTGTGGCGAAACATCGGGTAGTAGAAGCGGGTAACGCCTCCCTGATCACTGTATCTCAGCGTTTGCGCCAACGCGGTCCGGTCAAACGCTCCCGCATTCAGCGCCATCGTCGAACTCTCCACTACTCTGCTGTGCTGCTCCACCGCCTGTCGGCTCAAATCGTGGGCCACCGAGCTGTCGCGCTGCCCGGCTCGGAAGACCGGAATCGTATAGTCCCGCTCCAGACTCACTCCGGGAAGCTCGGCACGCAGGCCGAGCCGCCACAGGCAGTAGTCGCCCGACTGCTCCACATCGGATTCCGGCAACTCGTCCGGCACACTGAACCTGAACGAGAGCAGTGTGCCGCTGCCAGAAGCCGATGTCGTCGGAGCGGCGTGAGCGACACCTTTTTCACTCCACAGCGTGTTTTCTCGACGGGATCTGTCTTCACCGCTGCCAGTCATATGGCTGTAGAGACAAGACAGTTCCAGCTGGTACCGGCAGCCGCTCTCGTAGATGCCGTTGATCCGGAGTCTGCCACCGACATGCCCGTCGATTGCACCTGGGTAGGGATCCATCTCCAGTTCGATCACACCAAAACGACGCCATTCCCGGGTCATTTTCCAGGCTCTCTTGAGCAGAAAAAAACCCACCAGCGGAAACAGCAGACCGACGACGATGACGTAGTTTCCCCGTCTCAACTCTTCGCCGAACACCCACAGAACAGGTGAACAGATCGCGTTCCATAGCAGAGCGAAACCCCACATCTGATACAGGCCGCGCTTCGCATTGGAACGGATGCGGCTGGTTTTCCAGTGCGGATTTCGCAGCCACGGCCGCAGGCTGGGATCCGTGTAGGCTATGTTGCCGCCCACTGCGTCAGGCGGATACCTCCCCGCGCGGAGGTAATCAGTGAAGCCAGCCTTGAACTCACCGCTTGCCTGAGCCATCTGCCTGGAGTCGTGTGTGTTGGCCAGTGTCGGGCGGCATCCGGGAACACGGGCACCGCCCCTGAATCCGGCCGCAGCCAACGTCAGCCCGATCAGGACGAAGATCGACCAGAACAGCACGGTCAACGCGAACAGACCCCAACGCATATCGCGGTCGATAATCGAGTCGGCTGGATTATCCGGATCAAACCAGATGGTCACCGGCTGAACCGTGCGCTCTTTTTCGCGCAGGTAGCTGCGCATCTCTCTGTGATATGAGCCAAAGTTGTCTTTGAACTCGGCCAGATAGACCCGCTTCCCCAGATACTCATCCCGCCCGACCCGGTAGCTATAGCTGGCAATGACGCCATTATCTGCACCGCCGGCAGCAATGATCGTCCCTTCGGTAGCCTGCCACTCCCGCGCTTCAACCCAATTGAGAAAGGTCGGCAGTGTGGTCTCCCACGCGATATAGCCACCCATGCCAGCAAAGAAGAGGCCGAAAATCACCCCGATCATCGCCCCGATCGTGCGCATCAGTTCACTCCCGCTGAATTACCGACACCTGGCCGATGTTAACCGCCTCTCTTTGAGAGCGGCTGAATATCCGGTTTCATTAGCCAGGCCAGAAGCCAGGCGGCCGCAGGCGAATGCTCACCCGCAGCGCGGACGGATCCGGACATACCCGTTGCAGGCAGCCAACCCCTGAGACGCTGGAGGCGCCACATGACAGTGGCCCGGGTAAACATCAGGTGGTGGGGAGAGCGGATAGCAAGCTGACCAACGGCCAGACTTTCTCCCTGCCATCCGCCCTCGTCGCGATGGATGATTAACCGAGAAAACTTTCCATCAAGCGATTGACGTCGTTCGCCGCCTCCATTTGAACCATATGCCCCTGCCCTTCAAGTATTTCCACCCGCACTTTACCCCCAGCTTTGGGGGCATGCCTGGCTGGGATAATGCGGTCCTCCTTGCCCCAGATGACCAGTACCGGTTTGCCGAACACTTCCGGTACCTCTGCCAATATCATCTGCTGACTGCCGTTGGCAAAGAGCTTGCCAGCGAGTCTGTCGAGCGATTCCGCAACCCCATCCAGACGCTTGTACTTCAACATGTCATCGATTAGCTGACGAGTGACCTGACCGGGATCGGAGAACAGTTCACTCAGGAGCGGTTTGAGCGCGCGTCGGTTCGTCGCCGCGACAAAACCGGTAATGTAGTCACCATTAATCTCCGCGCCCAACCCTGCACTGGCAATCAGCACCAGGGAGTGGACCCGCTGCGGAGAGCGCTTAGCCACATTGAGGCAGACCGCCCCCCCCATTGAGTGGCCTATCAGGTGCGCTGCCGGAATACCGAGCGCATCCATGCAACCAATCACCACATCGGTCAGATTGTCCAGTGAGCCATCAGCAACGTCCTTGGTGGACTCGCCGTGTCCTGGCAGGTCCAGGGCGTACACTTCCCGTTTAACCGCCAGGGTCGCATGATTGAACAGCCAGTTGTTGAGGTCTCCACCGAAACCATGCACGAGAATCAGCGGCTCTCCGCCTGCGCCAAGTTTCAGATAGCGAATACGGAGGCCGCCGACCTCAATTTTTCCTGGTACAGAACCACCACCCTCCTCTTCTTCGGAAGGCGGAACATAATTGGCGAGAAACTCCGCTACGACCGCATCGATCTCGGTGTCGGCAACATCGGCGTCCGCGATGATGCCGAGCAGGGCGCCTACGGGCAGGAGGTCCTCCTCGGCAGCCAGGCGCCGTCTCAGTACACCGCTTGCCGGAGCTTCCAACGCACCGGCTATTTTCTCGCTCTCAACCTCAACGATCTCTTCGCCGCGGGTAATGGGGTCACCCAACCCCTTCAGCCAGGCATTGACCCTTCCTTCAGACATGGAAAGGCCCCACTTGGGCATGGTTAACGTATGAATGCCAGACATCACCGGTACTCCGCCACCCTGGTGACCGCGCGCTCGATTTTCGCCGCGTTCGGGACGTAGAGATCTTCCAGCACATCTGAAAACGGTGGTGGCACGTGCGGTGCAGTCACCTGTTCGATCGGTGCTTTCAGCGCACCAAAGGCTTTGCGCACGACCAGTCCGGCAATATCTGATGCCATGCTGCAACGCGGGTTTGCCTCATCGACCACAACCAGCCGTCCCGTTTTCTCGACACTTTCGAGTATGGTCTCTTCATCGAGCGGCGAAGTCGTACGCGGGTCGATAATCTCACAGTGGATACCATCTTTCTGTAGTGCCTCCGCCGCTTCCTGCGCCATGTTGACCATACGTCCCAGGGCGACGATCGTTACATCATCTCCTTCACGAAGGATGGCAGCCTCGCCGAAGGGTACCGTATAAATCTCCTCCGGCACCTCGCCTTCCATCGTGTACAGCACTTTGTTCTCAAAAAAGATGACCGGGTCATTATCCCGAATCGACTCGATCAGCAGTCCTTTCGCGTCGTAAGGATTCGATGGAACGACCACCTTGAGTCCCGGTACATGGGTAAAGAGGCTGTAAAGACACTGGGAGTGTTGTGCCGCAGCACGAAAGCCGGCCCCGTACATGGTCCGAATCACCACGGGTGTCTCGGCCTTACCGCCAAACATGTATCTGAACTTCGCTGCCTGGTTGAATATCTGATCGAAACAGACACCCATGAAATCGACGAACATCAGTTCGGCCACGGGGCGGAGCCCGTTGCACGCGGCACCGATTGCCGCTCCAATGAAGGCGGATTCAGAGATCGGGGTATCCAGCACACGGCCCGGATGCTTGTGATAGAGCCCTTTCGTTACCCCCAGTACACCGCCCCAGGCGTCCATTTCTCCCGGTGAGCCTTCACCACCCGCGTTGTCTTCGCCCATGACAATGACGCTCGGATCACGGGACATCTCCTGATCCAGGGCTTCGTTGATTGCCTGTTGATAGGTGATTTTTCTTGCCATGTGATTATCCTCGGTCGATTCAGTAGCTTACATACACGTCGGTCAGCAGTTCTTCCGGTCCGGGTTTTGGATCGGCTTTTGCCCGAACGACCGAGTCGTCGATCATCGCCAGCACTTCGGCATCTATGGCATCGAGTTCTGCAGCGGAAATGTCACCGTCGGCAGTGACGTGGCGACGGAATTGCATCAGGCAGTCCTTCTCGTTGCGTAATTTCTGTACCTCGCCCTCGGCACGGTATTTTTGCTGGTCACCCTCGAAGTGACCGTAGTAGCGGGATACCTTGACCTCGATAAGGGTCGGTCCGCCGCCTTCGCGGGCCCGCTTGACCGCTTCGCCAGCTGCCTCGTAGACGGCGAAGAAATCAAATCCATCGACAATGACGCCAGGCATGCCAAACGCCGCAGCGCGGTCGGCGATGTTCTCGCACGCAACCGAGTAATTCGGTGAAGTGGTTTCCGCATAACCGTTGTTCTCGGCGACGAAAATGGCGGGCAGATTCCAGACCGTGGCAAGGTTCATCGCTTCCAGGATCGTGCCCTGGTTGGAAGCGCCATCACCAAAAAAGCAGACGCCAACCGTCTTGTCGCCTCTGAGTTTTGCTGCCAGCGCGGTTCCGCAGATCAGCGGGCCGCCACCGCCGACGATGCCGTTTGCACCCAGCATGCCTTTGGAAAGATCCGCAATGTGCATGGAGCCACCCTTGCCCTTGCAGGTGCCGGTCTCTTTGCCCCAGATCTCCGCCATCATTCCGGCTGGATCGACTCCCTTGGCAATGCAGTGTCCGTGACCACGGTGGGTACTGGCGATGTAGTCATTGCCGCTCAGGTGCATGCATACACCGGTGGCAGAGGCCTCTTCACCAGCATACAAGTGCACGAAACCAGGGATCTCTCCGGTGGCAAAATCGGTGTGCACCCGTTCCTCGAACTCCCTGATGGTGCGCATCATCCGGTAAGCCTTGAGCAGGCTTTCTCGATTCAGCTCAGTGTTCACATCATCCTCCTCTGTTGGTGGTATTTTTAATTATCAAGAGACACAGTACGGGCTACAGACGCAGCGGAACGCCCTCACCGGAGCATCTCCCGTGCACATGGCGTAGCCATCACGCCCAATCTGGCCGCGGCAGCGAGTGTCGAGGATACGTCCAATGTCGGTGGACCGTTCAGTTCCAGCGTTACCCTGGGAACCTGGCCTCTATGAAACTCAATCTCCCGCTCTCCATCGAGAGCGATACTTCCGCGTTCTGTCCGGATTGCGTAGCGGACACCCGGCTGCATGATTTCACAATGATCGATGACGACCGTCTCGAGGACACCGGGTGCGATCGCTGCGAGTACCCGGCGCCCCTCGGTGCCACAACGCAGGCATAGACCACGCGGCTCGTCGCGGGTAAGCGGGTTGATCATCGCCGCAATACTGGAAAGACCAATCGCATCTGGTTCGGCAAAAGCTACGAACAACTCGGCAATGGTGTCCGGGTCCCAGACCGCCCGGGCGCCGACATGAGTGAGGCGGGTCACGCAGACATCCACCAACGCGATGTCTGTATACTCACCCAGATTGACCCGAAGCTGTTTATTACGGCGCAGCGTGATACTGGGATCTATCCGCCCCGTCACATGCAATGCCGTGGCAATACCGGTCACCGTCGCTTCGCGCCAATCGGGAAAGACGTTGTTAGTGCCGGTCGATAGTGTGGCCATCGGCAGTTCGGGAACCACTTTGGCGATCACGCGATGTGTGCCATCACCCCCGAGTACCACGATGGCTCTTGCTCCAGCATCCCGCATGATACGGGCCGCGTTCTGGCTATCCTCCACGCCACCGGTGGATTTCATCTTGACCTGTTCGATCAGAGGCCAGACTGACTCTCCCCGGGACCGGTTGATTTGTGCTGATCGCTCCACCGTCGCCGCGATTCCCGAGGAATCCGGCATGATCATTACCCGATCGACACCCAGCGCACCGAACGGCCCGAGCAGCCGCTGTACCATATTGGCCTTCTCCGCGGCGGTAAACACGGACGCCTTGGCGGTCAATCTGCGTATATCACGTCCGGAGGCCGGATTCGCAATCACACCAACAATGACATCGTCATGTCTATCGAAATCCGTGGGCAGCAGACAGTTCATTGGATCGCCACAGGCATCACATGTATTCGGTAAAAACCGCTCGTCATGGAAAAAGAATACGAATTTCTTGCATTACCCCGGCAAAGTGACGCCCCCTCCCGGTCGGTCAACATCTGTTACCGTCGTTACAAAGTTCATTGTAGTACATCCAATCGCACTGCCTTTGGTTGGTGGGGAAAGGTTATGCCCTGTACCGGGGGATGGATACTCCCTGTCCGACTGCAGCCACCTCCCTGTGAGACTGATCTTTTTCCCGCCGTTTTCACCGGCATGGCAAACTGGGCGAGCCCCCGGGCTGGTGGTACACTCCTCCGGCAAAGTGATAAATGTTCAAGGGGGTGTTTCCATGAAGTATGCATTTTTGGCAACAGCAGTGCTGGGACTCGGTATAGGCGGGAATGCCCTGGCTGCCGAGCCAGTCAAGATCGGCATGGTGACCACACTGTCGACCAAGGCGGGTTATCTCGGTGAGGATATCCGCGATGGTTTCAAACTGGCCATGGAGATGGAAGGTGGCAAACTGGGCGGCATACCGGTGGAATTGATGGTGGATGACGACGGCCTCCAGCCGGACAAGGGTGTGCAGATCGCGGATCGTTACATGAAGCGTGACGGGGTGAAAATCATGACCGGCATCGTCTTCTCCAATGTGGCGATGGCGGTGGTACCCAAGGTGGTGCGCAATGATGTGATCTATATAAGCCCCAACGCCGGGCCCTCACCGTTGGCCGGCAAGCTCTGTGATCCCAACTATTTCAATGTCGCCTGGCAGAACGACAACCTGCATGAAGCAGCCGGTCAGTATGCAACCGATGCGGGTTATGGGAACCTGTACATTCTGGCGCCCAATTATCCTGCCGGCAAAGACGCGCTGACCGGTTTCAAGCGCTATTACAAAGGCAAGCTCGCCGGTGAAGTGTATACCAAACTGGACCAATCAGACTATTCGGCGGAACTGGCGGCGCTGCGGGCGGCCAATCCTGATGCGGTGTTCTTCTTCCTGCCGGGTGGTATGGGAATCAATTTCCTCAAGCAGTATGCCCAGGCGGGTCTCAATCAGCGCATTCCGCTGCTCGGCCCTGCTTTCTCATTTGACGAACGACTGCTGGGCGCGGTGGGTGATGCCGCAGTGGGCGTGATGAATGGCTCGCAGTGGACTCATGATCTGGACAATGCTGCCAACCAGGAGTTCGTGGCGGCTTTCCATAAAGCCTATGGCCGCACGCCAACGCTGTATGCCAGCCAGGGCTATGATGCCGCACGTCTGCTGGCCAGTGCCCTGAAGCAGGTCAATGGGGATTTGTCCGATCTGAATGCCCTGCGCGCCGCGATCCGCAAGGCGGATTTCACCTCGGTACGGGGTGCTTTCAAGTTCGGTACCAATCAGCATCCGGTGCAGGACATCTATATTCGTGAAGTGGTCAAGACAGCTGATGGCAAGTATACCAATGTCACGCGCAAGAAGGTCTTCACCAATCATGTCGACGCCTACGCGGCCGAGTGCAAGATGTAACGCAGTATGCAACGGGGACGCCTGATGGCGTTCCCGTTTTTCCAATCGTTAAGTAAAACCATCCATGCTGCTTTTCATCGAACAGTTGCTCAACGGGCTGCAACTTGGCGTCATGCTGTTCCTGCTGTCCGCCGGGTTGACCCTGGTGTTCGGTATCATGCGCGTCATCAACCTGGCCCACGGCTCCCTGTACATGGTGGGGGCCTATATCGCTGCTACTGCCTTTCAGTACACTGGCAGTTTTCTGCTCGCACTGATGGCGGCACTGCCCGTCGCGGCGGTCGTCGGCATGATCGTGGAAATGGTGGTACTGCGCCGTCTCTATGAGCGTGACCATCTGGATCAGGTGCTTGCCACTTTTGGTTTGATCCTGTTTTTCAACGAACTGACCCGCATCATCTGGGGTCGGCAGCCGTTGTTTATGGATGTGCCGAAATGGCTTTCCAGCACGGTGGAGATCATTCCCGGCGCACCCTACCCCAGTTATCGGCTGGCGATCATCCTGGTGGGAATGCTGGTGGCGGTGTTCCTCTACCTGCTGCTGACCCGCACGCGCCTGGGTATGCAGATCCGCGCCGGCGCCAGCAACCGGGAGATGGTGGCTGCACTGGGCGTGAACATCAACCTGCTCAACACGCTGGTGTTCGGTCTCGGCGCCCTACTTGCCGGACTGGCCGGTGCCATGGCCGGTCCCATCCTGGCAGTGGAATCGGGCATGGGGGAGAGCATCCTGATCCTGACCTTCGTGGTCATCGTCATTGGTGGCATCGGTTCCATCCGTGGCGCACTGATCGGTGCCCTGCTGGTGGGCCTGGTGGAAACTCTGGGTGGTTATCTGTTACCGGAACTGCTGCGTCTGTTCCTGCCACCCGCGATGGCCGATGGTGCCGGCGCTTCTCTGGCTTCCATGGCAGTGTATATCCTGATGGCTGCCGTACTGATCTGGCGTCCGCGAGGACTGTTTCCGGCCCATGGCTGATTGCCCGATAGATAGACCGGCCGATCCCGGTTACCCTTCTCCCGGGGTCATGCCATGCTGAAGTTGCTTACGCAGCGCCGTCTGCTGGTTCTGTCGAGCGGACTGCTGATATTGCTGCTGTTACCGGTTGTCGCCCTAGCCATCGGCGATCCTTACCTGGTGACACTGTTCACACGCATCGTGATATTTGCACTGGCTGCGGTCAGTCTCGATCTGATCGTCGGTTTTGGCGGCATGGTCAGCCTCGGTCATACCGCCTTCTTCGGCATGGGCGCTTATGTGGTGGGTATCTTCGCCTTTCATCTGCAGGATGGCAGTCCGTTTGCATCGTGGCCGTTTGTCCTTGACGGCAGCGATAATGCCCTGCTCGTGTGGCCCAGCGCGATCCTGCTGTCTGGCCTGATGGCGGCAGTGATCGGCGCACTCAGCCTGCGCACCACGGGCATGCAGTTCATCATGATCACCCTCGCCTTTGCCCAGATGCTCTATTACTTTTTCATCTCGCTGGAGGTCTATGGTGGTGACGACGGTATCAGCATGTGGTCACGCAGTCAGTTACCGACGCTGAATCTAGGCAATGATACCCAGTTTTATTATCTGTGCCTGACGTTACTGCTGCTGTTTCTGTTTTTCTCCTGGCGCCTGGTGGAATCACGCTTTGGGCGGGTCATCCGCGGCGCCCGGGAAAACAATCTGCGCATGCACAGCCTGGGATTTCCCACCTACCGCTATCAACTGGTGTGTTTCATCATTGCCGGCGCCGGTGCCGGTCTGGCCGGGGCCCTGATGGCCAATCAAAGTGAATTTGTATCACCCAACCTGCTGCACTGGACCCAGTCTGGTGAGATCCTGATCATGGTGCTGCTGGGCGGTATGGGCACCCTGTTCGGACCGATACTGGGGGCTGCCGTCCTGCTGCTGATGGAAGAGATCCTGGCTGCCTATACCGAGCACTGGCTGGTATTTCTGGGGCCGTTTCTGATCCTGGTAGTGCTGTTTGCCAAACACGGTCTGTATGGCCTGCTGGTGGGGCAAGAGGTGAATCGTGACTAGGCCGCTGTTGGAAGTGAGCGGCCTGCAAAAGCGTTTCGGTGCGGTGGAGGCGTGCCGGAATTTCTCTCTGCAGATTGCTGAAGGTGAAATTCATGCCTTGATTGGTCCCAACGGTGCCGGCAAAACGACCGCTATCAAACAACTGTCAGGGGAGATTCTGCCGGATGCCGGCCGTATCCAGTTCGCTGGCCAGGAGATCACCCACCTGCCTGCGCATGAGCGCGCCCTGTGTGGGCTGGCCCGATCGTTTCAGATCACCTCGGTATTCGAGCGAATGACGAGCGAAGAGAATATCGCACTGGCCATTCAGGCACATCAGGGTCACAGTTTTCACTTCTGGCGTAACGCCCGTAACGACAAACGCCTGCGTTCCCCTGCCCGGGCAGGACTGGAGCGCATAGGCCTGTTGGAACGCAGCCAGGTGCTGGCAGCCAATCTCTCTCACGGTGAGAAACGCCAACTGGAAGTAGGAATGGCTTTGGCGGGTGATCCGAAACTACTGTTGCTGGACGAGCCGATGGCGGGTATGGGACCCGGCGGCACGGTGAAGATGACCGAGTTGATTCGGACACTCAAGGGCCAGGTCACCATCCTGCTGGTGGAACATGATATGAAAGCGGTGTTCGCATTGGCTGACCGGATCACCGTGTTGTTGTATGGCACGCCCATTGCCACCGGCACCCCGGATGAAATCAGCGCCAATGCCGAAGTGCGGCGTGCCTATCTGGGTGAGGAGACTGGCTGATGCTGACCGTCAGGGGGCTCAACGCAGCATACGGCAGCAGTCAGGTGCTGTTTGGGGTGAACTTCGCCCTGGAGGCTGGGTCGGTCACCACGCTACTGGGACGCAATGGCATGGGCAAGACCACAGTGGTGCGCTGCATCATGGGTTTGTTGCACGCGACGGCAGGCACCATCCGCTTCAATGCCAGGGAGATTCAGCATCTGCCCAGTTATGCCATCGCGCGACTGGGGATCGGTCTGGTACCGGAAGGACGCCAGATTTTTCCCAACCTCACGGTGCGGGAGAACCTGGTCGCGACTGCAGCCAATTACTCCCATAACAGTGAGCCTTATGATGTGGATCATGTGTTGTCGATCTTCCCCAAACTCGCCGAACGCCTCAACCACTTTGGCAATCAACTTTCCGGTGGAGAGCAGCAGATGCTGGCGGTGGCGCGCGCGTTGATGATCAATCCCTCGGTACTGATCCTGGATGAGGCCACCGAAGGTCTCGCACCGCTGATCCGTGAAGAGATCTGGCGCGGCCTGACCATTCTCAAGAACAAGGGCCAGACCATTCTGGTGATCGACAAGAATCTTGATGCCCTGTTGCGTATCGCCGACCATCATCACATCATGGAAAAGGGCGAGGTAGTCTGGTCAGGCAGCTCTGATGCACTGGCGCAGAATGAAGAGATCAAAGCCCGTTATCTGGGAGTGTGATTGTCAGCCTAGCAGCCTAGGGGTCAAGCAGCCTAGGGGTCAGGTCTTTGAATTTTTGATTTCACAACTTGTTTGTTGCTGAGTGACCTGTCCACTAAATCAAAATTCAAAGACCTGACCCCATTGACTAAGGTGTTACACCAGATGAACATCGTCTACCGTGGCTTTACCGCTGAACAACTACAAGCCCAATACAGCGCCCGCGATGCCGTGCCGGAGCATGCCGAAATCTTCAAACGCTGGCAGGTGAGCAGCGCCGTCTATCGGACCGAAGCCAACGCGCTTCTGGATCTCGCTTATGGAATTTCAAACCGTGAAAAGCTGGACCTGTTTTTGCCAGCGGCGCCCGCTAGCAAACCTCCGCTATTCCTGTTCATCCACGGTGGTTACTGGCAGGCAATGGATAAAAGTTTTTCCAGCTTCATTGCCAGGGAATTGGTCAAGCAGGGGGCCGCTGTGGCGGTGATGAATTATGATCTCTGTCCTGCGGTAACCCTGGAAGTGATCATCGAACAGATACGCCGCGCGGTAGTCTGGCTGGGGCGGCATGCCGGCGAATATGGAATCGATTCACAGCACTTGCATCTATGCGGTCACTCTGCGGGGGGACAACTTATCGCCATGCTAGTGGCAACTGACTGGAAGTCGATGCAACCCGACTTTGCTAGTGGGGCAATTCGCAGCGCGCTTTCCATCAGCGGCGTATTCGACCTGGAACCGTTGATCCATACCACGATCAATTCCGCGTTGTCTTTGGATCTGCAAAGCGCACATCACCACTCTCCCCTTCGCATGCAACCCTACCTCAAAATACCCTTGCTGTTGACCGTGGGCGGCGATGAGCCCGCAGAATTTCATCGTCAGAGTGAGGATCTTGCCAGGAGCTGGGCGGGATTCGGCGTACCCACCCGTTTTGAATCACACGCCAATCTCAACCACTTCACGATGATCGACCAGCTGGCCAAACCCGGCAGCCCGTTGTTGGAGCGGGCTCTTGCGCTCATGGGCTTGGCCTCAAAGGGTGCGGGGTAGTCACTCAAACCTTCATCGATAAAGTGTTTTTTTACGCTATGAGTCAGCTATAAAGATTAACAGGAGGAAAGTGGACGAGTCTGGAGTCAACGTCCTACTCGGAGTCACTTCTCAGGTCAGACCGACAACCGACTATTGGCGCCGATAGTGGCAGGTTGATGGTTTCAGCACAACAATAACGGGCTTCTGCTGCGTTTTTTCGGTGGAAGTTTCCCTATCGCATGCAGACAAGTAGACGACAGCGTCCCGGGAGTGGCCCGGCGGACCGAGTAAAGGAGTCGATCCAGTGAACAATAACCGAAGGAAGTCGCCACGGAGCGTCGCCCGTCCGGAAGAAGTCACGGAGGGTAAATTGCTGCAGCAAGCACCAACGCAGACGATTGTTCGGGCGGTGACGAAGGCATCACACGCGTCGTATCCCGAACGACCGCCGGTTGGACGGTTTCGACAAAAACCGTTCATTACCAACCGCCTGTTCTTTCGAGCCACAGTGCTCACTTGTGTAGTTCTCTTCGCTGCTGGGTCCGCAAGGGCCATCGATAGCTTGGCAAGCACTTTGGAAATAGCCCATAGCGGCGACCAGGTGCCCGATGCAAACGGGCGCTTCGGCAATTTCATCGCCCCCTCCATCAACTCGGTGGGCACGGTTGTATTCAATGCCCGGCTGGTCGAGACAACGAACGGTAACAGCGACAATTCAGGCATCTACCGATTTTATGTGCCCAGTGGGATCGGTCCGTTTATCACCCAACTGGAACAGGTGGTGCGCGAGGGCGAACCTTTGACCGTGGCCACCAATCAGTACCAGGCAGGCGATGTCTATCTTGTCGGTACGCTCATCGAAAACGCTCCGGTGGGTGATTTCGTGGCCGGCTACTTCAGCAGCCTGGCAGTGCAACTGCCGGTGAGCAGCGGCAACGAGACGGGCAATAGCATTCTTGCCGTCGAATTCGAGGGAGATTTTCAGCTGATCGCTGAAGCGGGACAGGAGATACCTACCGGAACGGGCAGCTACCGTGAATTCAATGCATTCTCACTGCAGAATATCAACGCCAATTCGCAAACAGTGTTTTTCTCTGCGCTCGACGGCACCGATAACGGCAGTGCCGACAATGCCGGGATATTCCGTTATGCCGCGAATGGTTTGATCACCGAGTTGGTTAGAAAAGGCGACCCAGCCGGTGGAAAGGTGCTGACCGCGGTCGGAGGTATCCGCGGTAACGACTTCGGTGACATTGTGTTTACCGGTCTCGACGATGCGGGCGATACCGCCTTGTACAGTATCGGCAAGTTCGCATCGACTCCGCAGCGTCTGCTCGGAGAAGGAGATGTGGCGCCTACTGACGGAGCCGAGCAACGCCGCTTCCGGCAACTCAACGAGGTGCGAATCAACAACAACGGGAAAGTCGCCTTCTCCGGCCTGCTCGCCGATGAAAACGGGTTTGCCGTCACCCATGGCAGCGGCCTTTACACCTACAACGGATCGAGTACGAGCGAGTTGGTACGTGAAGGCCAGGCGACGCCGGACGGCACAGCGACCTTCTACCAGTTCGCCAGCAGTCTGACCGGCGACTTACCGCGCCCGACGTTCAACGATCTCGGACAATTCGCTTTCGCGATGACGATATTGCCGAATGGTGGTGGGCAAAGCAGTGGCGTCTACCGTGTTTCCGAAGATGGGATGGTGAAGATCGCACAGCGGGGAGATGGTTATGAGGAGGGCACGCTGAACCACTTCGCGGATCCGGTGCTCAACAATCAAGGCGTGGTGATCTTCCAAGCCAAGTTGGAACTGGGCACGGAAGTTGGTGAAGAGGGCAGTTATACGATCACCAACGACATTCTGATCATGAGCGATGGCGAGGATTATGTGACGGTCGCGCGTGAAGGCCAACAGGTCAACAACCGCACTATCTCGGAAATCATTTTCAACAATAATCCGTATGGCCCGGCCAATGGCTTCAACGATGCAGGGATGGTTGCTTATCTGGCGCTTTATACGGATGGCAGTCGCGCCGTCAATGTTTGGCGGCCCCACCTCGGTTGGCGTGCGGCCGCCGGCGACGGACTCTGGGATCAGGCAGGCAACTGGTCGTTCAATATGATTCCCGGTGTCGGTAGCGATGTGGTAATCAACATCGATACGGATATCGACATCCAGGGACCCGGGCAGGATACGCGGCTCAACGGGCTGACGTTCGGCGGCGGCAGCGGTAATATCGACCTGATCCTGGGCGAGGGCGCCATTCATACCCATGACGGGATCTCGATTGCAGCCAACGGGACCCTCACCGGGGGTGGCAGCCTGGGTGGAGATGTCGTCAATCTGGGCACGATACAGATCCCAGCCGGTGCCTTGCTGGAAGTTGGCGGAGACCTGCTCAATCAGGGAACAATCACGCTCGATGATGGTGCCGCGATGCAGATCGGCGGTGCTTTCTCCGGACAGGGCACCATCGCAGGTGCCCTGGGAACCGTCTCCTTCTCTGGCGGCCTGGCGGCGGACGGGGCCGCGCATCTGCTGGTGGCCGAAGGCGGCCTCATACTGGCCGATGGGACACAAAGCGTGTTTGAACTTGCCGGTTCGGTGCGCGGCAGTCAATACGATGCGGTCGATGTCGGCGGAACCTTGCATCTGAGTGGCAGCTTGCAGGCTTCGCTATTGGACGGTTTCGTGCCGCAGGCAGGCGACTCTTTTGTGCTGTTCCAGGCAGCTGTTATCGAAGGAGCTTTTACGACTACCGAGTTGCCGCCGGTTGCTGGTGTCACCTTATCGCTGGTCGTTTCCGATACCCAGGTGCGGATCGAGGCTACACAAGCAGCGAGCAATACCCCGTCCTGGTTCGTTCCGGCCGTTTTATTGCCATTGCTGAGTGAATAGAGAACAGGGTCCTGCACGACGGGGTTGCAGATCCAGGCAATGACTGCTGTAGTTTTTACTCCGGTTCCGAACAGACCGGCCACGCTGACTGCAGCGGGCATCTGGCGCTGTGCCGATGCCACCCAGTGTTCCACACCACGAGAAATATGGACGTAATCTACCAATTGAACGAGCGACAGATCAGCGAGCTGCACCAACTCTACCAACGCGAATGGTGGACAAAGGACCGTTCGCTCGCAGCGACCAAGAACTGTGTTGCCGGCTCACAGATAAATATTGGCATCGTTGATAACAACGGTACGCTGCTGGCCTATGCGCGCGTGTTGACAGATTACACCTTCAAAGCGCTCATTTTTGACGTGATCGTCTCCCCGGAACAGAGAGGGAGTGGGTTGGGAAGCAGGTTGATCACACTGATCAAACATCACCCGGCGCTCTCTCGGGTTATCCACTTAGAGTTGTACTGCCTGCCCGAGATGTTCGGATTTTATGCCAGGCACGGTTTTTCCGACGATGTCGGCAACATCAAACTGATGCGGTACCTGACAGAGAGCTGACGGAGATGGCAGCCAAACGCGCAGCCAACCACAGGTCGGCCTTTTTGTGAGAGGCAACAGTCACTGGATGAAGAGCCTGCACTATCTCGCCTACGGATCCAATCTCCATCCGCTGCGGCTGATGGAGCGGGTTCCATCGGCCAGGCTGATCGGCGTCACCGAGATAACCGGCTACCAGTTGCGCTTCCATAAGCGCGGCAAGGATGGCTCCGCTAAGTGTGATCTCTGCTGGTCCGATGATCGGAAAAGCTCAGTGTTCGGTGCCATCTACCGGATAGCCAGCAACGAGAAACCCATACTTGATCGCGCTGAGGGGCGAGGATCCGGCTACCTGGACACCGGGATCACCGTGCAGCATGGGCACATTGAATTTCACTGCTTCACCTATCTGGCACAACAGTCGCACATCGCGAATGGATTGAAGCCTTTTCACTGGTACAAGGAGCTGGTCGCGCTGGGTGCGAAACATCTCGATTTTCCACATGCGTACATTGAGTGCATCCAGTCCGTGGACTCGGCGCAGGATCACGACAACGAACGCCGCCAGTACAACGAAGCACTGCTGCGGAGAGTACGCCTGTTCATTGGATAGGCTGGACAGGTCACTCCACCAGCCGGTAGCGAATCGTCCCTTCCCGGTTATCACCGGGACAACCTGGAGCATAGCGCCATCCGCTGCCAGCCGGAAACGCCTGGAGCATCAGTTCTCCGGGCGCAACTCCCGCAACAATGCACCGACACAGACCGCCGTCGGCAGACTCTCGGCGCTCTTTGCGCGTGCCGCCAGGGTCTGCAGAAACTCCAGATTATCCAATACCGAGGCAAATTCCCGCGGGCTGGCGCGCCGGCTGAACGCCCGATAGCGGGCGCTGAAATCTTCCCGCAGGGTGTCGCAGTTGCCATCGATCAGTGCGCTGAGCAGCTGCCGGTCGATGGACATGGAGACGAGCCAGGGATCCCACTCGCCCTCCTGAGCGACGCTGACAACTCCTCCCTCCGGCAGCAGCGAGCGCGCCACTTGCAGCTGCTGGCGCAGTTCGCGTCGCTTTGGTACTGGACTCCGGGTCGCCGGGTACCACTGCATGATCAGACCGGCCACCACACTGTTCAGCAGCGGGTAGGGGTCGGGCCGGGATTGCTGCTGAGAGAGCTGGTAAGCCTCGTCGTAACTGTGCCGCATCTTCTCCAGAGCGGCCGCCGGCGCGCGCGAAACCCAGGCCCGGCGGCGCCAGGCGCTGCCCAGCAGTGACAGACGCTCCACCGTCTCCCGCATCTGCAATAACTCCTTCAGCTCGCGCAGCGCGAGATCGATCTGATCGGTCGCGGCCTTGCCCTGACGCCAGCACTTCACCGCAGCTCTGGCGCGCATATTGGCCAACTGCTCCTGGTCGCGCAGCGTCATCGATGCCGCCGCACTCTGACTGGCGCGTGCGTAGTAGAGCACCGCCGATTCGAAATCCTCGGCTTCGGCATAGGCCCTGGCCAGCGCCAGCCCTACCCGATGACCCCCAACTTCGAGCCAGCCATTGGCCTCCGCCTGCTGCCGGTAACCCTCCAGTCTCTCCAACTCGGCTGAAATATTACGTCCCCCCTTATCCTTCAGTGTCGCCTCCACCCCCTCTATGGCGGCCACCAGTTCGTTCATACTGGCGAAAGCTGCCCTTTTTCCGGCACTGAAGGTGGGCGTGGTGTCGGATACCAGGGTGAAATCGGGGTCTCCGTAGCATTGATAGGCGCCCCAGGTATTGCTGCCGGGTCGCTCCTCAAAGGCTGCTTTGCGTGCCTCTCGGACCGCGTTGCCGAATGCATCCCCCTCCAGCAGTGATTGATAGAACTGTCCGGCAAACACCTTCGCCGCACCGTCATCCACCGCCCAGCCTGCCGCGACTACCGCGCGCACTCCCATGCGGATGAATTCGGTCGCCAGGTTAGCGGCCAACTGATTGAAGCGCAGCGGACGCCGATCCGCTTCTATCCGTCCCAGATGGCAGCAGTTGATGAAGACCAGCTCCGGCACCTGGCGCATCTGCTTCACCTCCGCCGGAGTGAGGTAGAGCCCTTCTCCGAGCACCATGCCGCTCACTGCCGCACTGCTCTTCCGGCGCTTGGAGAGGGTCGCTGCGGGCAGCGCCTGGCCACAGTCGTCACAGCGGCCAGCGGTTTCCGGCAGATAGTCGTAGACACCATGTCCAGCCAGATGGAGCACCTTGTATACCCGGGCATACAGCTGCTCCACCACCTCCAGCGCACTGGACCGCAGACATTTGTGCACACTGAAACCGCTCTTTTCCAGGCGATCGCAGACCTCGCCCGCCTCCACCTGAGCACCGGGCAGCTCCGCCAGATGGCTGACCGGGTCGCCGATCACCAGCGCGCACGGATCGCCCGCCAGCACCGGTCGCTCGCGCAGGATGCTGGCCTCCAGCTGCCGCAGCACGCCATGCTCCACCGCCAGCGGCCTGGCGCTCGACGCGAATGCATCCTCCATCATCTCCCAGGGAAAACGGGCGGCGGTGTCGTCCAGCATCAGCATGATGTTGTCGCGCTGCGACAGTTGATCCTTGATCTCGTTGGGCACCAGCCGCTCAAACAACGCGCGTGCGAGCGCCGAATCACGGTGGGTGGTGCGAATGGCGGAGTCGATCATCGCATCCACCAGCTCGGTTTGGGTCGGCAGTGTACGCAGTTCGTTGCGGGCACGGCGGGTGAGGGTGAGGAAGCGCAGCTCCGCACTCCCCGGATCCGCCCCTTCGGCCTGTTTAATCTGGATCCGGTCCCACCAACCGGGAGGATCTTCAAAAGTGATCCTGCGCCGTCCGCCGCGCTCGACCTTCAGCGTGCCCGATTTGGAAAGGTCCAGTCTCTCCTTGATCGCCGAGTCGTGGGAGAGTCGTTGCAATGACCGCGCGGCCAGGATCGCCTGGTCCTCGTACAGTTCGACGATCTCGAACCGGGTAAAGCGTTGGGGCTGGTGTTTGTCGGCCAGCACCGCATTGGCCTGCAGCACCCCTCTGACCAGTGCACTGACCGATTCAGTCACGCTGATGCCGCCGGCGGCAGTACCCACCAGCAGCGCGCTGATACCCAGTTTTGCCGCTGAACCGGAATCGGTTGTACAGCTGAGCGCATACTCCAGCAGCGCCCGGGTGAAGGTTCTGCGCAGACCCGCCGCAGTCAGCTCACCCGCCTGACCGAGTCCCATCACGATCGCGGCCGCCGGCTCCGCATCGACTTGACTATGGCGCCTCGGGTTGGGAAAGATGGCGCAGCTCTCCAGCGGACCAGGATAGATCCCCAGCTGATGGCGTCGCTGCAACTCCCCGTCGACCGCATCGTTGAGTGCCCGCTCCGCGCTGATGATCGGATCGCCGATGTAGTGACCCACCGCAACCGGATAGCGGGCAAATGCCAGATTCCCATGCAGCACACGGACCGCGACCAACGGTTCCGTGGAGACCGGCAGCCGATGTTTGCGCGGCCCGGCGCCCATGATGGCCGCTGTGAGCGTGCGCTCGTCCGGGTAGAGATCGAGTTTGCGTTCGGCGCTTGGGAAAAGTGCATCCAGCGCCCGCGGCACCGGTGCCGTCTGCGGCAGGCGCACGGTGTGACCCTGATCGAGTATCTCCTGAAACGCCGCAAAGGCCGGCGCGTGGGCACTGAGATCACCGTGCTCCACATCCAGATACCAGGTGGGTATGCCCTTCGGGATACCACTCTCCCAGGTGACCCGCCCATCACCGCGGCTGGTCGCATTGAATCTTATTTTGCCGGTGGCCGGATCGATGAACATCTCCGCCGGTGTACTGTCGGCCGAACCAGCCACGTAAAACATCCGCTGCGGATCGATCGGCGCACTCTCCAACAGCGAACGGAACATTCGGGCCGCCTTGAGATCCTGCTCTCTCGGCAGCACCCAGCCCTGCCCGTCACGCTGCTGCAGCAAACGCCAGTGCTCGATCGAGAAATAGTCTTCGCGCGGATCATCCGGCAGCATCGCCAGCGCTCCGGGAAACCGCACCACCAGCTCCAGCAACTCTTTCTCGCTGTGTCTGAGATCGAGCAGCGCCAGCATCCCCAGGGTTTTGGAACGGGCTACCAGCAGTTCGGTGATCGCGTGGGAACCGCCATTGGGGGTGCCCAGCATCAACAGGCGGGCACCGCTGTGCTGGCAGAGTTTGCGCCAGAGTTCGGGTTGCCGGGCGATCATCGCGCGCGCCACCAGCCCGCCCATCGAGTGTGCGACGATGCGCACCGGCTGATCGTTGGCCTGCGCCTGGTGCAGTTCAGTCTGCACCCGTTGCGCCAAACGATCCGCCTCCTGCTCGATCGGCAGCCGCCAGTCGAACGGAAACTCGATCACCTTGTGCGACTGGCTGAGGTATTCGATCAGTTTCCCGTAGTAGCGTGGATAGGCGTTGCTCGGGTGCACCCCGTCGGCATCGATATGCAGCTCCTTGAACTCACCGAATGCGAGTCCGAACAGATCGACCCAGATCCGATTCCCTTTCACCACGAGTTCGCTGCCCATGATACCGGGCAGCACGAACAGCACTGGTCTGGGACCGACGGCCGCGCTACGCGCCAGCGCGCGCGGGATATCCACGACCGGCTCGACCAGATCGGCTAATCCAGCACGTTCGCCGGCACGGCGGGTCAACACCCGGACCAGATCGGTGGCACTCTCGCGGTTGCCGAAATAGGTGAAGTGGTTGACGTTCGGCCCTTTGTGCTGGCTGAGCAGCGCACTGCCCGGCGCGCGCCTGGCCCCACCGTACATCGACAGCGTATTGACCACCAGATCGTGATCACCCTGATAGAAGCGATCACTGGCCCACACCAGCAGCTTGGCCCACCAGGCGTCTGGCTCGATGTCGCCGGCGATCACGGTGAGCTCGCTGTCCACCTGGACGCCGCGCCAGTTGACCAGTCTCACCAGCGGCGATTCAGGCATCATCGCTTCCAGACCGGGCAACGATCCGGGATCGGTCCGTTCCTTGACCACCGCCGCAACAAACTCGCCGATATCCTGGAACGCCTCACCCAACGGCGAGTGCCACCCGGCGGCCTTGGCCACCGAACCCACCACCGACAGCCAGCGATCGAGTCTTTTCGACGCCAACGTGGTACCCAATGCCGGGCAGGCGACACGCACGAAGCGTCCGATGCGGAACCTCCCCTGCTCCAGCCCCTGCGCCAGCTGCTGCAACGCGGTCAGGTTCTGCGCCTGTGCAGGTATCCCGCCGAACAGCGCGAAATCCTGATCGTCGAACACCGGCACGTCGCGGCTGCCGCCACCCCCTGCGCGGCCGCTGGTGGCTACCCGGCAGAGCAGTTCACCCACCAGTCCACCGCGTGAGTGGGAGAGCATATCGATCTGGGTATCCTGTGGAAAAGCGGCCAGATGCTGGACCAGCTCACGGGCATTCTCAATCGGACTTTCGGTCAGTGTGCGATGTTCGAAAGCAAAGAGATTGCCCTGGTAATAGTGCGACAAGCGATTGAGTTCAGCCCGCCGCGCTTCCGACCAGAGATCGCCGAAACTGCCCCAGGTGCTGGAGGCGGTGCCGTGCAGCAGCAGCAGGATGCGGCCCCCTTCGATCTTACCCACCGCCCCCGGCTTCTCCAGCGCGAAACCACCGGTCTCCAACCGGCAGCGGTAGAATCCGGGCCCCGGGCGGCGCGCCCCCCTGATCCGCTCCTCCACCTTGCGGGCGATCCCGCTTGCGGTGAGACCATGCAGATCGACGCCAACTACTTTCAATGACTTGACCACCCAGCCGATCGGACCGCGTGCCTGCATACCACGGGGCAGCAGATCGAGCGTCCGTGGCACCGGCACCGGTTCGCCAGCCGCATCACGCTGGTCACTCTGGGCAAATCGCTGGCGGTACTCCGCCGCCCCCATCCAGACAGTGACGCCACCCTCGAACTCGATCTCCAGCAGATCGTTCGCGGTCAACGCCAGCGTCTCCTCGAACTCCAGGGCACGCGCCGCACCGGGCCGGAACTCCGCCTTCACCTGCAGTGAGACCAGCGGCTGCTGGCGATCGGCATGAATCGAGGTGTCAGCGGGGGCCGACTCCGGGGTGCCCCGCAGCGTGAGCAGGATCCCGCTGTCGGAAGGGGTGACGTTGTCTGAACTGCCCGCCATACTGTGACTCCATTACCGCTTGATCGAATTTATCGCGAAGTATAGTTCAGCAGCGCTACAGCGATCGGGCAGTGCCGCACACTGCCGCCGATAAATTGACCCTGCCGCAGACAAGGGCCAACCGTGGGCCACTTTTCCCGTCCAACCATGGCACGGTTTACAATAAAAAAAAGATGGCATATTTTTAACTGGGAATTCGCTTCGCACAGAAACGGACAAACCAGCCGGATCCCCGCTGCAACCGGTGGCGAGGGGGCGGCGAGGCTGTCTGCATTCTCCAAAAAAACAGAAAAGTGCACGGACTATTTCAAACGCGTCTGGAGACAAAGGTCAGAGAGGGTTCACTGACCGTGGTCATGCCTGATGGCAAACAGTTCTGCTGTGGCGCAGGTGAGCCGCAAGTCGTCTGGCGGATCAAACATCCGCGTACGCCGCTGAAACTGGCCGTCGATCCCGATTATCAACTGGGTGAAACCTATATGCGCGGCGCCTGGGAGGTGACGCAGGGATCGCTTACCCAACTGCTCTCGCTGCTGCTGCATAACTTCGATCCTGACAGGAACCATACCCCCAAGACGCTCGGCGGGCGTACGCTGAAACAGTGGAACAGCCTGCGCCGGAGCCGCAGTAACGTCACCCGCCACTACGATCTCGACGAGTCGCTGTTCCGTGCCTTTCTCGATAGCGGGATGCACTACTCCTGCGCCTATTTCCGGCATGCGGAGGATACGCTGGAGCAGGCCCAGCAGCAAAAATGCGCTCATATCCAGCGCAAGCTGGCCCTCTCCCCCGGCATGCGGGTGCTCGATATCGGCTGTGGCTGGGGGGGGCTTGCCCTCCATCTGGCACAACATGCCGAGGTGGAGGTGCATGGAATCACATTGTCGCGGGAGCAGTTGGCGGTTGCCGAGCAGCGCCGTTTACAGAGCGGGGTGGCGGCACGTGTCAAATTCTCCCTGCAGGACTACCGCACTCATCAGGGAAGTTATGACCGCATTGTCTCCGTCGGCATGTTCGAGCATGTGGGCAAGCCCTATTACCACAGGTTCTTTACCCACCTGCAGCGCCTGCTGTGTGATCATGGCGCCGCCTTGCTGCATACCATCGGCCGCACCACGGGTCCGGGCACCACCAACCCATGGATCAGGCGTCACATATTTCCCGGTGGCTACAACCCGGCGCTTTCAGAGATCCTGCGCGCGCTGGACCGGGTCCTGCTGGACGCGACCGACATCGAAGTGCTGCGTCGCCACTATGCGCTCACCATCAACCACTGGAACCGCAGGTTCCAGATGCACCGGGCACGCTTTGCGCAGACCAAGGGGGAGGAGTTCTGCCGCATGTGGGAGTTCTATCTGGCTGCGTCAGAAGCCAGTTTCCTGACCGGTAAACTGGCGGTCTACCAGATCCAGCTGACCCGGGATTGGCAGCTGCTGCCGGAAACGCGCGACTATTTGTATCGCTGAAATCCCGGATATTCATCCACCCGCCAGCGCTGCGGCGCGTGATCATCCGCATCCAGAATGCGCAGTTTGGACCAGGTTGTAACCACCACGATCAGCAGCAGCAGAAGGCTTACCTTGGTGCGGGTTGGCTGGAGCATGCGAGCTCGTCTCCAAAAAAGTGGGATGGGTGCTGCATGTTTACCTCAGCCGGAAAAATTCGGCAACCCAGCAACCACCGGGCAGCCGCAGGTGCGCGGTTGTCCACGGCTTTCCGACCTCAGTGACTTGGCTTGTTCTGGTAGATTTTGCCCTTCCGCACCAGCCATTTCTCGATTTCGACCACGACCAGAACGAGCGACGAGAAAACGAAGCAAAGGAGCAGATCGGCCGGCGGCAGCGGCCGGGTATGGAATATCCCGTTCAGCGACGGCAGGTAGATCACACCGAGCTGCAGCAGCAACGTGAGCAGCACCGCACCAAGCAGTGGTGGGTTGCTGAACAGGCCGATACTGAAGAGTGAGTCGGAAGCGCTGCGCACCGCCAACGCGTGAAACAGCTGAGAGCAGGTAAGCACGGTAAAGACCACTGTCTGCCAGTAGGCGGCATCCTGCGCGATCGCCCACGCCTGTGACGCAATCGACAGGGCGCCGATGAACAGCCCCACCCACAGGATATGCTGCCAGATACCGTGCGCCAGGATATGCTCCTGCGGCGGCCGCGGCGGCCGTCGCATCACCCCGTCCTCGGCCGGTTCAGCACTGAAGGCGAGGCCCGGCAGACCGTCGGTGACCAGATTGATCCACAGGATATGGATCGGCAGCAGCGGCACCGGAAGGCCGAAAAACGGTGCCAGAAACAGCGTCCAGATCTCACCCGAGTTGGAGGTCATGGTGTATTTCACGAACTTGCGGATGTTATCGAAAATGCGTCGCCCTTCACGCACCGCGCGCACGATGGTGGCGAAGTTGTCATCCAGCAGCAGAATATCCGCCGCCTCCCGGGCGACATCGGTTCCCTTCCGCCCCATCGCCACTCCGATGTCGGCGCGTTTCAGTGCCGGTGCATCGTTCACTCCGTCGCCGGTCATCGCGACAAATTCGCCACGCGCCTGCAGCGCCTTGACGATAGCGATCTTCTGCTCCGGGCTGACCCGCGCATAGACTGTGACTCCGCCCACCCGGGCGTGCAGCTCCTGATCAGAGAGCCGGGCCAGCGTCTGACCGCTGATCAGGCTACCCTCATCCACTGCGATACCGAGGCGACGGGCAATCGCCAGCGCCGTTCCCGGATGGTCTCCGGTAATCATCACCGGCTTGATGCCGGCAGCGCGGCACGCCGCGATCGCCTCGGGCACCTCGGGTCTGGGCGGATCGATCAGCGCAACCAGGCCGAGGAAACTGAGTTCCCGCTCCACCGTTTCCGGTAACAGCCTGTCCGGCAATCGATCGAACCGGCGCTGCGCGAACGCCAGCACCCGATACCCCTGCCCGGCCAGCCGTTCCACACACCGCTGCAGCTGTAGCGACTGCAATGGGACCGCTTCCCCCTCCTCCCCGAGTCGGTCTAGGCACTTTCCGAGCACCAGCTCGGGTGCACCCTTGCAGAAAGCGGTGACCTCGCCTGCGATCTGATGCAGGGTCGTCATCAGTTTTCGGTCACTGTCGAATGCGATCTCCGCTACCCGCGGAAACCGGGCAACCAGCTGCCGCCGGTCGAAGCCCGCACGCTCCACAGCCAGCGCCAACGCCAGTTCGGTGGGATCTCCCGCGCTCTTCCCATCGCGCTTGCTGACATCGCTGTTCAGGGTCATGGCCAGCGCCAACGCGTTGCCACCGGGAGAGGCAGCGGCAGCGGCCAGCGAATCGTACTCCCGGTCGCCCGACAGAAAGCGTTCTGCGGTCATCCGGTTGAGCGTGAGCGTGCCGGTCTTGTCGCTGCAGATGACGGTGACCGAGCCCAGCGTCTCGACCGCCGGAAGATTCCTGGCCAGCGCATACTGTCGGCTCAGTTTCCCCGCACCGAAGGCAAGCGCGATGGTCACCACCGCCGGCAGCGCCTCAGGAATAGCCGCCACTGCCAGACTGATCGCGGTCAGAAACATCAGTAGCGGCGGCTGGCCCTGCAGCAGACCGGCGCAGAACACCAATGCACAGATGACCAACACCGCCAGCGCGAGATAACGCCCAAAAGCCTCCAGCCGCAGCTGCAGCGGTGTTTTCACCGCACGCTGCTTGTGCAGCAGTCGGGCGATGCGGCCAATCTCACTCTGCATTCCGGTAGCCACCACCACCCCGGTACCACGGCCACGGACGACAGTGCTGTTGCGGAACAACAGATTGTGGCGATCACCCAGCGGCAGCTCCGGGTCTGTCAGCCGAGTTGCGGTTTTGCCGATCGGGGTCGATTCTCCGGTCAGTGCCGCTTCATCGGTTTGCAGATCTTCGGCGCTGACGACCCGCAGGTCGGCTGGCACCAGATTGCCGGCCTCCACACTCACCAGGTCGCCCGGCACCAGATCGGCTGCGGCCAGGGTTACCGGGTGTCCATCGCGAATCACCCCAGCCTGCAGCACAGCCATCTCCTTCAGCGCGGCGACCGCGCGTTCGGCACGATAAGCCTGTACCGCACCGATCAGCGCATTGAGGATAATGATCACCAGAATCGTGAGGGTGTCCACCAGTTCACCAATCAGACCGGCGATCGCTGCCGCAGCCAGCAGCACCAGAATCATGAAGTCGGAAAACTGTTCAATGACCAACCACGGTATCGGGCGCCGCCGCGTCTCCACGATCCGGTTGGCACCATAGCGCTGCAACCGCAACAGCGCCTCGCTGCTGTTCAACCCCTCCCCTGCAACCACCCCCAGCCGTTGCAGCACAGCCTCTGCCTCGAGCGTGTGCCAGGCGATCCGCGTAAGCTCATCTGCCGACCTGTCTGCTTTCAATCTGCAATATCCATTATCGGATCCTACCCCCTCGCTGCCTGTGGCGGTCAACCGCGTCGGCTTGCACCCGGTTATACCGCAATATATATTGCACAGCCATGGCCGGCGTTGCTGAGACCGGCGTGAACCGGCGATCACTCCCCGCCTCAGGCGATCGAAATCGAATGGCATGAGACTCACCAGGCTGCTTTTCCTGACCATCGCCAGCACAGCACTGCCGCTTCTCCCCACCGCAACGTGTGCTGACCAGATTCGGGTTGCGGTGGCAAGCAACTTTTCCGAGACCTTCAAGACGATCGCCGCCAGATTCGAAGCGTCCAGCGGACACCGGGTGATCCTGAGTACCGGCTCCACCGGCAAACAGTACGCGCAGATCCGCCACGGCGCTCCATTCGACCTCTTTTTTGCCGCTGACTCGGAACGCCCCGCACTGCTTGAAGCGCAGGGCCATGCACTGCCGGGGAGCCGTTTTACCTATGCATTGGGAAAACTGGTGCTGTGGAGTCCAAAACCGGGTTATATCGATCCGGATGGCGCAGTGCTGAGCGACCCGCAGATCCGTCACCTGGCTGTCGCCAACGACCGCCTCGCACCGTATGGACGGGCGGCAACGGAGGTGCTGCAGGCACGCGGACTGTGGAACGCGTTGCAACACCGGCTGGTGCGCGGTGAGAACATCGGCCAGACCTTTCAGTTCGTCAGCAGCGGCAGCGTCGCGCTCGGCTTCGTCGCCTGTTCCCAGGTGCAGCGGCCGGGGACGGCGATCCAGGGCTCGCTGTGGCGGGTACCGCAGTCGCTCTATGCTCCGATCGAACAGCAGGCAGTGCTGCTGCGCGAAAGCGAGGCGGCGCGCGCTTTACTTGCGTTCATGCAAAGCGAGACGTCGCGCCAGACCTTGCGTGACGCCTGTTACGACACGCCCGATGTTGACTGATTCCGACCTCTCCGCACTGCTCATCACGCTCCAACTGGCGGCACTCACCACACTCATCCTGCTGCTGCTCGGCACACCGTTCGCCTGGTGGCTGGCGCGCAGCCGCTGGCGTTTCAAATATCTCCTCGAAGCGGTGGTTGCACTGCCGCTGGTGCTGCCGCCCACCGTGCTCGGCTTCTATCTGTTGGTGGCGCTCGGGCCGCAAGGGCCGATCGGCGTGCTGTTGCAGGCACTGGGCGGCCAGTCCATCGCCTTTACTTTTACCGGGCTGGTGATCGGCTCGGTCTGCTACTCACTACCATTCGTGGTGCAGCCGCTGCAGAACGCATTTGCCGCCATCGACCAGCGACTGCTGGAAGCAGCCGCCACACTGCGGGCCGCGCCGCTGGATCGCTTCTTCTCGCTGGTGGTGCCGTTGGCCAAACCCGGTTTTCTCACCGCGGCGACCCTCGGTTTCGCCCATACCGTTGGCGAATTCGGCGTGGTGCTGATGATCGGCGGCAACATACCGGGTGAGACCCGGGTGCTCTCGATCGCCATCTACGACCATGTCGAATCGCTGCAGTACGGGCAGGCACACCGCCTCTCCGCAGCACTGTTGCTCTTCTCTTTCCTGGTGCTGTTTCTGGTTTACCGGATGAACCAGCGCCGCCGGGAACAGACGCCGCACAGATGAACGCCAACATCCATTTGCACTTCTCACTTGCGCTGAGCGGATTCGATCTCGATGTCGCCGCGGAGATTCCGGGTCAGGGGGTGACCGCGCTGTTCGGACGCTCCGGATCAGGAAAAACCAGCCTGCTACGCTGTATCGCCGGGCTCGAGCGACCAACTCATGCCTATCTGCGCATCAATGGTGTTCTCTGGCACGACAGCGTACAGCATCTGTTCGTGCCCCCGCAGCAGCGCGGTATCGGCTACGTATTCCAGGAGGGGGTGCTGTTTCCGCATCTGCGGGTACGGGATAACCTGCTCTATGGGTTCAGGCGCACGCCCGGTGCGGAGCAGGTTGAGAGTCTGCAGCGGGTGGTCGACCTGCTCGGATTGCAGACTCTGCTGCAGCGCTACCCGGTGCAGCTCTCGGGTGGCGAAAAGCAGCGGGTGGCCATCGGCCGGGCACTGCTGAACAATCCGCGCCTGCTGCTGATGGATGAACCGATGGCCTCGCTCGACCGGAGTCACAAAAAGGAGATCATCCCCTACCTGGAGTGCCTGCACCGCAGCACCAGTATCCCGATCATCTATGTCACGCACGACCCGGACGAATTGATCAGAGTCTCCGACTATCTGCTGCTGATCGAGGCCGGCCGGCTGATTGCCCAGGGGCCGCTGGAACAGATGCTGGCCAGGATCGACCTGCCGATCGCGCGCGGTGACGACGCTGGCGCGCTGGTCTCGGCCACGGTGCTTGAGCACGATGAGCAGTTTCATCTGAGCCGGGTCGGATTCGCCGGCGGCGAACTGACCGTCTCTGCGATCGACCAGCCGCCGGGCAGTGAGATCCGCATCCGCATCCAGGCCAAGGATGTCAGCCTGGCGCTGGAGGCCCCCGGTCCCACCAGCATTATGAACATTCTGCCCGCCCGGGTGGTGGAGATGCAGGCGCACGGCCGCGGGCGCATGGTGGTGCGACTGGATGTCGGCGGTGTACCGGTGCTGGCCAGGATCACACAGAAGTCACAACAGCGGCTGGCGTTACATCCCGGTTCGCAAGTCTATGCACAGATCAAGAGCGTGGCGCTGCTCACTTGATTCAGCTGCAGACCGTGTCGTCAGCAATTTCCCCCCCGGACAGCGGCGCGCACAAAATGACAAGAATCGGGTGGCAGCGTCAGGTAAACCTCGCTATACCGTCACCTGCCGGAATTATTTGAGGGATCCTCACCCATGACCCCATCTCCGCTGACAGCGGCACACCGCCACTACCAGGTCGTCGCGCGGGCGATCGATTACATCCGCAGCAATGCACGCCGACAACCGACCCTCGCCGAGGTTGCCGCCACGGTACACCTCAGCGAGCAGCACCTGCAGCGGGTGTTTGCCGAGTGGGCCGGCATCTCCCCCAAACGATTTCTGCAATTTCTGACCAAGGAGCATGCCAGATTGGCGCTCAGACGCTCAGCGGACCTGCTCAGCGTCAGTCTGGAGAGCGGACTCTCCGGTCCGGGCAGGCTGCATGACCTGATGGTCAGCTGTGAAGCGATGACCCCGGGAGAGATCAAAGCACTCGGCGGGGGAGTCACCCTGGGCTACGGATTGGGCGAAACGCCGTTTGGCGTGGCACTGATTGGCTGGAGTGAGCGTGGGGTTTGCCACCTGGCGTTCTGCGACGATAGCGAGAGGCGCCGGGAAGCGGCGTTTCGCGCCCTCTGGCCCAGTGCGGAGCTACGCCGCGATGACACTGAAGCCATGCGTCTCTGTGCGCGCATATTTGCGGAGCAACCCGAATCGGGTAAGCTTCATCTGCTGCTGCGCGGCACCAATTATCAGATCAAGGTGTGGGAGGCACTGCTCGATATCGGTCCGGCTCAGCTCGTTTCCTACAGCCAGCTGGCGGCGCTGATCGACACACCCGGAGCCCAGCGGGCCGTGGGCAGTGCAGTGGCAGCCAATGCCATCGCCTACCTGATCCCATGCCACCGCATCATCCGCGCGAACGGAGACTCGGGTGACTACCACTGGGGGGAGAGTCGCAAGCTGGCGATACATGCTTGGGAGGCTGGCAGGAGGGGCGTCACCCCGCGCTGACTGAAGGTCGGTCGGGCAGTAACCATTGGATTGGAATCAGGAGCTTAAGGATATCAAACGCGCCACAGGAATAACTCCGAGTGTGCTGGTGATCACACTGACACTGGTCATCACCATGGCGATGGCCTACCTATTCTACAGCAGTCGCGGCATGGCCGAACGTTACGCCCCGCTGGTCAACGCGGCGAAAGAGATCAAGCTGGCGGCGACCGGCGCACACCTCTGGTTCGAGGAGATCATTGCAGGAGACCCGTATATCGAGATCGAACGGGTCTGGGCGCTGTTGCAACAAGCCGAGTGGTACACCCTGGCACTACTCAACCGCGGGGAGGACCACAAAAGCAAGTATGATCCACCGGCGGATCCACTGCTACGCGCTCAGGTCGAAGAGACGCTGGAGCGACTGAAAGCCTTTTCCGCAATCGCCAGTGAACGCTGGCAAACCCGCTCAGACGCCGGCATCGGCTCGGAATCGGAGCAGCGCTTCGATCAGCTATTCGAGCTGCTGCTGCGCTCGATCGATCAGATCGAAGATCTACTGCTGCACTCGATGGAAGCGCAGTTACGGCAGTTGTATATTGTCCAGCTGCTTCTGATCGGTGTGGTGGCGACGCTTGGGCTGTTCGTGGCGGCGCTGCTGCAGCGCCAGCTACAGCGACGTCAGGAGGATCTGGCACAGCTGCGCAACAGAGAGAGACTGCTTGACGCCAGCGACATGCGTTTCCGGACGCTGTTCGAAAAATCCAACGACGCCATCTTTCTGGTGGACAGAGAGAGCGGGCGCTACCAGGATGCCAACCAGGCAGCAAGCCGGCTGACCGGTCGCAGCATCGATGAGCTGAAACAGCTGTGCACGCGTGACCTGTTGCAGGAATCGGCACAGGCGGATGAGCGGCTCGACCTCATTATGCAAACCGACCATGCGCGGAGTATGGGTGAAGTCATCTATCTGCAGCCGGACAATACTGAAAGGCTGGCTTATCTCAGCGTGATTCCGCTCGACCAGAAGCACGTGATCAGCATCGCCAGAGATATCACCGAGGAGCGCGAGACCGAACGGCAGCTGCGCCGGTCGCAGAAGATGGACGCGATCGGCCAGCTCACCGGCGGCATTGCGCACGACTTCAACAACATCCTGGGCATCATTCTCGGTAACATCGATCTGCTGGAGCGCTACAGCGAGGTCGCGACTCACGGTGCCAAGCAGATCGACACCATCCGGAGATCGGCTTTGCGGGCAGCCAATCTGACCCGACAGATGCTCGGATTTGCACGCCAGCAGGCGGCGCAGGTGAGCGTTACCGACATCAACCAGGCCATTCGCGAGATGGAGAGCCTGATCGCGCACTCCGTGACCCCCCTGGTCGAGGTCGAGCAGCGCCTGCAGAAGGGGCTGTGGCTGACAGAGATCGACGTCAACGACTTCAAGGACACGCTGCTCAATCTCGTGCTCAACGCGCGTGATGCGATGCCTGCGGGGGGGAGACTGACCATAGCCACCAGCAACGTTCGCCCGGTGCGGGGTGAATTGAGGCAGATTGCCGGTGCGCCGGGTGGCGAGTATATCTTGCTCAGCGTCGCCGACAGTGGGAGCGGCATGGCTCCGGACCTCCAGGAGCGCATTTTCGAACCCTTTTTCACCACCAAAGAGCTGGGCAAGGGAACGGGACTCGGCCTATCCATGGTGTTCGGCTTCGTCAACCGCTCCGGAGGCGATATCAATGTCGCTTCAGAGATGGGCGGAGGTACCGAGATAAAGCTCTATCTTCCACGTTCGACACAACAGCAGCTGGTGCCAGTGGCAGAAGCCACACAACCGCAGGAGCTGCCGCGCGGTGAGGAGACCATCCTGGTGGTGGATGATGAGCCGGCATTACTGAACGTCACCAGGGGGATGCTCGAAGCGCTGGGATACCAGGTGCTCACCAGCAGCGACTGCCAGCAGGCGCTCACACTGCTGGCACAGGAGAACGCGATCGATCTGCTGTTCAGCGATATCGTGATGCCGGGAGGTATGAACGGCTATCAACTGGCTGCTGCAGCCACTGCGCAGCGACCTGAGCTGAAAGTGCTGCTCACTTCCGGCTATACCGAACACAGGCCGGTGGATCAGAATCCGAACCGAACGCATAACAAACTGCTGCCCAAGCCCTACTCCCGGATGGAACTGGCGTATGGTATTCGCAACGCGCTGGCGGGTGCGATTCAGCGCTGATCGAAATCGACCACCACCTCATCAGAGAGCGGATGCGCCTGGCAGGTGAGAATATACCCACTGTCGATCTCGTGGGGCGCCAGTCCGTGGGTCAGGTCCATCTCCACCCTCCCGCGCACCAGCTTTGCTTTGCAGGTGGAGCAGACACCGGCCTTACAGGCGAAAGGGAGTTCCAGACCGTTGTGCAGCCCGGCATCCAGGATATTCTCACCCACCGCCGCCAGCTCGAATTCGACGCCGCGTCCGTCCAGCACCACGCGCACCCGGCTGCGTTTGGTCTCGCCGTACTCTTTCACCCGCCGCTGCACCTTCTCCAGAACGACGCGTGAATCCTCCGACGAGTTGGAGAAGAGCTCATAGTGGATCTGAGACTCTTGCAACCCCTCCAACCGAAAACCGTGCGACACCTCGGACATCATTGCTTCAGGCCCGCAGATGAACGCTTCGTCGGTGGCACGGATGTCGATCAACCGGTGACGCGCAAGCTGGCACCCTTTGCGGTTGTCGATGATGCCGTTGAGCAGCGCGCTGCCCTGATCCTCCTCGCTCATGATGTTGATCCACTGGAAACGTTCCATGTAGCGGTTCTTGAGGAAACCCAGCTCGTCCCGGAACATGACAGAGCTGGTGCGGCGGTTGCCATAGATCAGCGTTACCCGGCTACGCGACTCCACCGACAGCACCGACTTGATGATAGAGAGAATCGGCGTGATCCCACTGCCCGCCGCCAGGCACATGTACCGCTTCTCACTGGCAGGATCCAATGGCGTATGGAAGCTGCCCTGCGGCGGCATCACGTCGATACTGTCCCCCGGCTTGAAGTTGTCGTTGGCGTAGTTGGAAAATCTACCCCCTTTCACCCGCTTGATCGCCACCCGCAGGTGCGCATCGTTTATGCCGGAACAGATCGAGTAGGAGCGGCGCACCGATTCGCCCGCCACCTCTGCCCGGAGGGTGAGGAACTGACCCTGGATGAATCTGAACCTGTCGCGCAACGGGGCGGGCACCGCGAAGGTGACCCTGATCGCGGTGGCGGTCTCCGGCTGTACGTCGGCGATGGTCAGTCGGTGAAAACCAGTAGCGGACATGGCATCAAATCGGCTTGAAGTAATCGAAAGGTTCGCAGCAGTGGGTGCAGCGATAGAGCGCCTTGCAGGCGGTCGATCCGAATGCGCTGATACGAAGGGTATGAGCGGAGCCGCAGCGAGGACACACCACGCCTGCGTCCGGGGTCAGGCCATGCTCCGCAGCAACACCGTCGGAGGGAGGCGCAACACCGTATTGACGCAGTCGGGCGCACCCCTGTGGAGAGAGCCAGGTCGAACTCCAGGCGGGCGCCAACCGCGTGCGGATCTCCAGCGCCTCGATGCCGGCTGCCCTCAGCACACGCTCGATGTCTGCGCGGATCTGCTCCATCGCCGGACAGCCCGAATAGGTGGGTGTGATGGTCACCACCACGCTGCCGTTACCGCAGGTGACATCCTGCAGGACGCCAAGATCCCAGATGCTCAGCACCGGCAGCTCCGGGTCCCTGACCCGATCGAGCAGTTCCCACAGCGCCGCCAGCGGCGACGCCTCGCGGCGGCGCAGACGGTCAGAATAGTCGCTGCTCATGGTTGCCCCCTCCGGCAGTTGCACTACCACTGACAGCCGGGATAGGCGCGATGGATCGACTGCAGCTCCATCAGCAGATGACCCAGATTTTCGGTGTGGTAACCGGTACGACCGCCACGCACCGCCCAATCGTTCTGCGGCAGGTGCAGCCCAGCCTCCCGGGCCAACGCCTCCAGCTCCTGCTGCCAATGCGCCTTGAGCATACGGGTATCCACGCCTATGCCGGCCTGCGCCAACTGTTGCTCCAGCGTATCCGGTTCGAACAGTTCATGGGTATAGCCCCACAGCTCCTCGAGCGCTTGCTGAGTGCGCCTTTTGCTCTCCTCGGTACCGTCTCCGAGGCGCACCACCCACTCACGGCTGCGGCGCAGGTGGTAGCGGGTCTCTTTCATAGCCTTGGCCGCAATCGCGGCCAGCGTCGCATCCCGCGAACGGCAGAGCTGCGCGAGAAAGCCGCTGTTGTACAGATCCACCAGCAGCTGGCGCACCTGGGTGAAAGCGAAATCGCCACGCGGCAGTTCGAGTATCAGGTAGTTGTGAAACTCGCGCTCGCTGCGCAGATAGGCGAAGTCATCCTCACAGCGGCCGTCCGCCGCCAGCTCTGCGGCATAGCCGTAGTACATGCGCGCCCGGCCGATGAAGTCCAGCGCCACATTGGCGCAGGCGATATCCTCTTCCAGATAAGGAGCGTTACTGACCCACTCGGAGAGGCGCTGACCCAACACCAGTGCATCATCCCCGAGCCGCAGCGCCAACTCCAACGTCGCCTGCTGCAGATCGTCCTCACTCATGGGCGCCTCACTCCCGCTCACATGTTGTCCACGGGATCGGGAAGCCGGTAATAACCGGCAAGACGGTAGGGCTTGTCGTCTGAGGGGTCGAAGAAGCACTCGCTGTCCTCCTCCTGAGAGGCGCAGATATCACTCGACTTCACCACCCAGATGCTGACTCCTTCGCTACGTCGGGTGTAGCAGTCGCGCGCATACTCCAACGCCTGTGCGTGGTCCTGTGCATGCAGGCTGCCGACATGCTTGTGGTCCAGCCCGCGTTTAGAGCGGATAAACACCTCGAAAAGTTCCAGTTGACTGTCTGCCATTTGGCCTCCTATGTGGCTGCCGCAGTGCGCTGGGCCAGCTTCTGTTGGTGCGCGGCGACCGCATCGCGCACCCAGGCGCCCGCGCGGTGTGCGCGGATGTGGTGCGCCAGCCGCTGGCGGTTGCAGTGACCGTTGCCGTTGATCACCGCGTAGAACTCGTCCCAGTCGATCTCGCCGTGGTCATAGTGGTTGCGTTCTGCGTTCCAGCAAATCTCCGGATCGGGATGCTGCAGGCCAAGAAACTCGATCTGCGGCACCGTCTGGTCGATGAATTTCTGGCGCAGCTCGTCATTGGTCTCACGCTTGATCTTCCACTGCATCGCCCTGGCCGAATGGGCCGATGCGCTGTCGGTTGGACCGAACATCATCAGCGCCGGCCAGTAGAAGCGATTCAGCGAGTCCTGCGCCATGCGCCGCTGCGCCGCACTGCCCTGTGCCAGCATGAGCATGATCTCGTATCCCTGGCGCTGATGGAAACTCTCCTCCTTGCAAATGCGCACCATGCCCCTGGCATAGGGGCCGTAGGAGGTGCGCTGCAGCGAGACCTGGTTGACGATGGCAGCCCCGTCCACCAGCCAGCCGATCGCGCCGACATCTCCCCAGGTCTGTGCCGGATAGTTGAAAATGGAGGCGTATTTCGCCGCACCCGACTGCAGCGCCGCAATCATCTCCGAGCGTGGTGTACCCAGCGTCTCCGCCGCACTGTAAAGGTAGAGTCCGTGCCCTGCCTCGTCCTGCACCTTGGCCAGCAGCACCGCCTTTCTGCGCAGCGACGGCGCACGGGTGAGATAGTTACCCTCCGGCTGCATGCCGATCACTTCGGAATGGGCATGCTGCGAAATCTGCCGCAGCAGGCTCTGGCGGTACGCCTCCGGCATCCAATCCTTGGGCTCGATCTTCTGCTCCTCCCCGATACGCCGCAGGAAGCTGTGCTCCAGCTCCCGATCGTTAGCATCACCTTGCATCTGTCACCTCTGCTTTCACCTATTTTCTCGCCTGTTTGGGCTGAATATACAGTTTGTGACCGTGGTACGGGTAGCGCAGCGCACCCACCAGAATGGCTCATCCTGACCAGGGCTTTGGTGACTTTAACCGTAATCCCAAACTTCCAAGGCCTGCGGCGCAAAAAAAACCGCTGCGCAACAAAATCTTTCCCGGCACCGCCAAGCGGCTATCTCTGTTTTGCCACCAGCGTCAACACATCATAAGTCGCGACCAGTTCACCCCGCTGATTCATTACCCGGGTATCCCAGCGCACCTCGCCATAATCCTCGGTCTCACGCGGAATGATCTGTTTGCAGGTGAACTGCACCTGAATCTCGTCTCCCGGAGACAGCGGCGTGAGAAAACGCAGATTCTCCAAGCCATAGTTAGCCAGCACCGGTCCCGGTGCCGGGTCCACGAACAGCCCGGCGGCCGCAGAGACGATGAAATAGCCATGTGCCACCCGTCCCTCGAAAAAGGGGTTGGCCCGCGCCGCAGCCTCGTCCATGTGGGCATAGAATTTGTCACCGCTGAACTCGGCGAAGTGCTCGATCTCCTCCAGCGAAACCCGGCGCCTGCCGGTCAGGATACTCTCGCCGATGCGCAGCTGACCAAGATGCTTGCGGAATGGGTGGACCGGACTCTCCAGCCGCGCCGCTCCTGGTAACCATCTGTCCGTGATCCGCGTCAGTGTGGTGGGAGAACCCTGCAGTGCGGTGCACTGCATATAGTGCAGCACACCACGCACACCGCCCATCTCCTGACCTCCGCCAGCGCGACCCGGTCCGCCATGAATCAGCCCCGGCAGGGGTGATCCGTGACCGGTGGACTCAGCAGCGCAGTCGCGGTTGCCGATGAGTATGCGCCCGTGCCACGCACCGATGCCGTACACCAACTCCCGGGCAAAAGCGTCATCGCAGGTAAACAGGGAGCTGACCAGACTCCCCTGCCCCCGGTTGGCGAGAGCGATCGCCTCAGTCGCATCCTGGTAGGGTATCACCGTGCTGACCGGACCGAACGCTTCGACCTCGTGCACCTCGGCATGCGTCAGTGGCCGTTCGCAATAGAGCAGTACCGGCGCGAGAAACGCCCCCGCCTCGTTCATTCCTCGCCGCAGATCGGGATCCACAGCGCCGTCGTAGACGATTTCACTGCTGCGGGCGAGCTGCGCAATACGCTGCCGCACCTCATCACGCTGATCCCTGCTGGCAAGCGCCCCCATGGTCACCTCCTCCCGGTCGGGATCACCGATCACCACCTGACTCAGGCGTTGCCTCAGCGCGGCAACCACCTCTTCCGCCAGTGTGCGCGGTACGATGGCACGTCTGATCGCGGTGCACTTCTGACCGCACTTGACGGTCATCTCGCGCGCCACCTCGGTGACGAAGAGGTCGAACTCCGGTGTGTCCGGCAGCGCGTCCGGACCGAGAATGGAGGCGTTGAGCGAGTCCGCCTCCATGGTGAAGCGTACCGCATGACGCAGCAATACCGGATGCTGCCTCAGCTTGAGTCCGGTGGCCGCCGAGCCGGTGAAGGTGACCGCATCCTGACAGGTCATATAATCGAGCAGGTCACCGACACCACCGCAGATCAACTGCAGAGAACCCTCGGGCAGGATGCCGGAGGCAATGATATGACGGACCATCAGCTCGGTCAGGTAGGCGGTCTGGCTGGCGGGCTTGACGATACTGGGTACACCGGCAATGAATGTGGGCGCCAGCTTCTCCAGCATCCCCCAACAGGGGAAGTTGAAAGCATTGATATGCAGCGCGACGCCTTGCAGCGGCGTATAGACGTGCTGCCCGACAAAGCTCCCCCGGCGCGACAGCATCTCCGGTTCACCATCGATGTACAGATGGCCGTTGGGCAGTTCCCGGCGGCTCTTGCTGGAGTAGGCGAACAGCGTGCCTATGCCCCCTTCGATATCGATCCAGGAGTCGTTGCGGGTGGCGCCGGTTTCCCGCGACAGCTGGTAGAACGCCTCCTTGTGCTGCAGCAGATAGTGTGCCAGCTGCTTGAGCAGGATCGCGCGTTGGTGGAAGGTGAGCGCGCGTAGCGCCGGGCCACCGACCCGGCGCGCATACTCGGCCATCGCCGCGAAATCGAGCCCCGCGCTGGAGATGCGTGCCACGGGCCGGCCATCGATCGCGCTGTGCAGCACCACTCCGTCACTCGCCCCCGTGACCCACCGGTTGCCGGCAAAGCTGTGCAACTGCCGCATTTCTCTCTCCTTCAATTTGTTAAACTATATAAAATGAATGGTCTGATGGGCACTGTTTCCGCCCCTTTTCACGCACCTGCTGCCGGATCCTGTTTGCGCAACTGTTCGGACGTTCCGGATCAGGCTGAGCCATCCATACAACTCCCGGTGAAACTGATCATGGACTACCGCAACATAAGCTTCCAAATCCGCTCGGGTGTCGCCATTCTGACACTGAACCGGCCGCACAGTCTCAACAGCTTCAACGGAGAGATGCATGCGGAGGTGCGAAATGCGCTGCAACGGGTGACAGCCGACCGGGTGATCCGCTGCCTGCTGCTCACCGGTGCCGGTCGCGGATTCTGCGCCGGACAGGATCTCAACGACCGGGCGGTGACCGCAAATGGGGAGCCTCCCAACCTGGGTGAATCGCTGGAACACAACTATAACCCGCTGGTACGCACCATCACCGAACTGAAGAAACCAGTGGTATGCGCGGTCAACGGCATCGCTGCCGGTGCCGGTGCCAACATTGCACTTGCCTGCGACATCGTACTCGCCGGACGCAGCGCCAGCTTCGTCCAGGGGTTCACCAAGATCGGCCTGGTGCCCGACTCCGGTGGCAGCTGGACCCTGCCACGGCTGGTCGGCAGAGCACGGGCGATGGGTTTGGCACTGCTCAACCACCGACTCTCCGCGGAGCAGGCGCTGCAGTGGGGCTTGATCTGGCAGCTGGTGGAGGATGACAGGCTGCAGGAGGAGGCTATGGCAATCGCGCAACATCTCGCCACTCAACCAACGTTGGGGCTGGGGCTGACCAAACGGGCGATCAACGCCGCCGGTGGCAACAGCCTGGAGGCGCAGCTGCAGCTGGAGCTGGAGCTGCAGACCCTGGCTGGTCGCAGCCATGACTACCGGGAGGGAGTAGCCGCCTTTCTCGAGAAGCGAACACCCAGTTTCACGGGGGAGTGAACCGAGTTGGCCGCGCTCGACAGCAGTGTGATCATCGCCGTCGTCGGCGCCGGCAGTATGGGCGCCGGTATCGCCCAGGTAGCCGCGGCGGCGGGGCACAGGACGTTGCTGTACGACCACAACCCGGACGCTGTCACCCAGGCACTCGCCCGTATCGCCAATGGCTTGACGCAGCAGGTCCAGCGCAGCCGGATGACGCCAGCAGCACGCAGCGCGTTGCTGGCCAGAATCACGGCAGTCAGCGCACTGGAGCAGCTGGCCGGGGCCGGGCTGGTGGTGGAGGCGGTGGTCGAGACGCTGAGTGTCAAACGGGATCTCTTCTCCCGGCTGGAACGGATCTGCGCTGGTGACACCCTCCTGGCCAGTAACACCTCTTCGTTGTCGATCAGCGCCATCGCTGCTGGCCTGAGCCGTCCGGGCAATCTGGCGGGCATGCACTTTTTCAATCCGGCACCGGTCATGCAGTTGGTTGAGGTGGTCTCCGGCATCACCACCGACAGACGTGTCGCACAGACACTGTTCGACACCGCCAGCGCCTGGCACAAACGCCCGGTGCACGCCCGATCCACACCCGGCTTCATCGTCAACCGGGTGGCCCGCCCCTTCTACGGCGAGGCGCTGCGCCTGCTGGAAGAGGGTGCGGCCGACCACGCCACGATCGACGCCCTGCTGCGCGAGGCGGGCGGTTTCCGCATGGGGCCGTTCGAGTTGACCGACCTGATCGGCCAGGATGTGAACTACGCGGTCACCTGCTCGGTGTTTGACGCCTTCCATCAGGACAAACGCTACCTGCCATCGTCGATCCAGCGGGAGCTGGTGGAAGGCGGCCTGCTCGGACGTAAAAGCGGTCGTGGATTCTACGACTACAACGGCTCAGCCGTCGCACCGCTGCCCACGGTCGCCGGGCAACAAAGGGCGCCCACGCAGATCGAGGTGCATGGCCCGCTCGGTATCGCCGAACCTTTGTTAACCCTCTGGCAGCAGGCGGGCATACAGATCACCCGGAGTGACGGGGATGCGGGCGTCATCCGTGTCGGAACCACGCTGATCGCACTGAGTGATGGGCGCAGCGCCAGCCAGCGCGCTGCCGAGAGCGGTTGCGCCGACACCCTGCTGTTCGATCTGGCGCTCGATTACACCACCACCGCACGGATCGCCCTGACAGCCGCCGACCAGGCATCCGCTGCCGCACTGGAAAGTGCGACAGGCCTGTTCCAGGCAGCCGGAAAAGCGGTTAGCCTGATCGACGACACGCCGGGCCTGCTGGTGCTGCGCACCGTCTGCATGCTGGCCAACGAAGGAGCAGACACGGTACTGCAGCAGGTGTGCGACGCTGCCGCGGTAGATACCGCCATGTGCGCCGGCGTCAACTATCCGCTGGGACCACTCGCCTGGGCGGATCGATTGACCCCTGCATTGGTATTAAGGGTGTTGAGCAACCTGCAGCAAGCCTACGGCAGCGAACGCTACCGACCGTCGCTGCTACTCCGCCGTAAAGCACTCACGGGCGCGTTGTTCCACGAGACCGGGCGACCGAGTGTCGCGAACCAACAACCACCAGACGAAACTGCGCCATGACAGAAGCCTATATCTACGACGCGATACGTACCCCGATCGGCCGCTACGGCGGCGCCCTCGCCACGTTGCGCGCTGATGACCTGGGTGCGATTCCGCTACGCGCGCTGATGCAGCGTAACCCTGGCGTCGACTGGGGACGGGTGGATGACGTGATCTATGGCTGTGCCAATCAGGCGGGTGAGGACAACCGCAATGTGGCACGCATGGCGGCGCTGCTCGCCGGCCTCCCGTATACGGTGGGTGGAACCACGGTCAACCGTCTGTGTGGCTCCGGGATGGACGCGGTGGCAATGGCGGCACGGAGCATCAAGGCTGGTGAGGGCGCACTGCTGCTCGCCGGTGGTGTCGAATCGATGTCGCGCGCGCCGTTCGTCGTGCCAAAAGCGGAGAACGCCTTCGCACGCAAAGCGGAGATCCACGATACTACGATCGGCTGGCGCTTTATCAATCCGCTGATGCAGGCTCAATACGGGATCGATTCGATGCCGGAGACGGCAGAGAATCTCGCGGAGTTGTTCGCAATCTCGCGTGAGGATCAGGACAGATTTGCGCTGCGCAGCCAGCAGAAGTGCGTCGCCGCGCGCGCGGCCGGGTGCTTTGCCGAGGAGATCGTCCCGATCCACCTCCCCCAGCGCAGGGGCGACCCGGTGATCGTTGCACAGGATGAGCACCCACGCGCCGACACCACTCTGGATTCACTGGCGGCACTGAGTGCTCCCTTCCGCAAGGGAGGATCAGTTACGGCCGGTAACGCCTCGGGGGTGAATGACGGCGCCTGCGCGCTGCTGCTCGGTTCGGAACAAGCGGGCAGAGACTGTGGGCTGACCCCGAAAGCGCGCGTGATCGCTTCGGCTTCGGCCGGTGTTGAGCCGCGCATCATGGGGATCGGACCACTGCCGGCCAGCCGCAAGCTGCTGCAGATGACCGGGCTGACACTGGAACAGATAGACCTGATCGAACTGAACGAAGCGTTCGCCGCCCAAGGGCTGGCGGTATTGCGTCAGCTTGGAGTGGCGGATGACGCGCCTCAGGTCAACCCCAACGGAGGTGCCATCGCCCTCGGCCACCCGCTCGGTATGAGCGGTGCCCGACTGGTCGCCACCGCCATGTACCAGCTGCAGCGGAGCGGTGGCCGCTATGCGCTCTGTACCATGTGCGTCGGTGTCGGCCAGGGTATCGCCACCCTCATCGAGCGTGTCTGAATCAAAATTTGGGGTCAGAGTCGAATTATTTTAATTCGACTCTGACCCCAAATTACTGACCTGATAAGGAGTGCACTGTATGCCTCTCAAGCCTGCAACCCAACGCAGACATCTGCATACCCGCCGAATCACCTGCGAGGGCTACCTGCGCGAGGATGGCCTCTGGGATATCGAAGCGCATCTGGTGGACACCAAACCGGCTCGCTTCGAAAACCGTCTCGGGGGCCGCACCACAGAGGCGGATGAGCCGATCCACGGCATGTGGCTGCGCGTGACCCTGGATCTGCAGTTGGTCATCAAGGAGATCGACGCCGCTTCCGACTACCATCCATTCAGCGCCTGCAGTGCCGGACCCGCACCAATGCAGAAGCTGATCGGCCTGCAGATCGGCGGCGGCTTCATGCGTCAGGTGCGGGACTGTGTCGGTGTCAGCAACGGCTGCACCCATCTGATCGAGATGCTCTCCTATATCGCCACCACTGCGTTCCAGACCATGAACCCGACCTGGGAGGAGATTGCCCTGCACAAGCCGCTCAGAGAGAAGCCGCACTACCTCGACAGCTGCGTTGCGCTGCGCGGTGACGGTGAGGTGATCAGACGCAGCTGGCCCGAGTTTTACCGTAATAGGCGCATGGATCCCGAGTAATCGATCGCACGGCCGCCTCGCCTCAGTGCGAAGACGGTGGGCAGTGCTCGCGGTAGCGTTCGTCGGGGAGATAACGGCGCCACTCCTCCGGCGTCAGTGTACGCCGGAGCACGCGACACGCCTCCACCGCCGGGTCGGCATAGAACAGCGGCCAGACAGCCGCTTCACCGCTGCGCGAAAGTGCAGTCAAGCGTTCTCCATCACGACTGAAGCGAATAGCGAGCACCTGGTCACTGTAAGCGAAACGGGTCAGCTCCCTGGCGGTAGGTATCCTCCAGACGCGCACCATACCGTCCTGCCCAGCCGACGCTATCGACAGGCCATCGTCGCTGAAACGGATATCCTTGATATTGTCGGCATGCGCATACTCCAGCAGTGGCCTGTCCGGCTGACCGGGTCGAATCACCCGGACCACACCAGAGGACGCAAAAGCGGCAAGCCCGCCATCGGACGAGAAGCGGATCAGCTGTCCCGCACCCACCGCAGGGAAGGTACGCGCATCACCATAGACCGAATCGATCAGCAGCGCCTCTCCGTTACCGATAAACGCCAGTATACGGTCGCCCGGCGGATCGAAGCTCAGTGCCGAGACGCGGTCGGCCAAGGAGAGTCGAAAGCGCTCCTCCTCCTTGTTCAGATCCCACACCACCAGCTGATCTTTCAGGGCAACTGCGAGCAGTCTGCCATCCGGACTCAGATCGAGGCTCTGCTGTGCACTCAGGTCGACGAATCTGTCGAGCGCTATCTTCTTGACCAACCGGCCGTCCGATACCTCCCGCACCGTCACCAGATCCGCCTGACGCACGGCGACCCGCGTCTCGGTAGCATTGAACGCGTAAGCGATCGTGTTCTCCCCGTTTCCGGCCACGGTGACCGCCGGTTTGGCGGCAACGAGATTCCAGACTTCCAACCTGCCACCCGTGCCAATCGCTGCCAGATAGTCTCCCTTGCCAAGCAACCTGACAGCTGCCAACCTGCCCTCGCGTTCAATTATCCTGCTGTTCTCGGAATGCAGCGTGTCGATTATCCGAATACTCCGGCGATCCGACCAGGCCACGCGGGTGCCATCCTGACTGATATCCGCGCTGCTGCCGACAGCTGCCGGTTGACCGAACTCCAGCACCGGCCTGGGCAACAGCACCAGACCCTTGCGCAGCGCCTCCGCTGCCGCGGGCGAGGGCTCGGTAGCGAACGCTTCCAGCGCCAGCAGCAGGCTCAGCTCAACCCGCGGTTGCCCACCCTTCTTCTCCAGAAAGACCCCCCAATAGTGGCTCGAGTCCCGGTAGTCCGCCTCCACCCGATCTCGTACCAGTGCGGCCTCGGCACTCAGCTCGAGCGAACGTTGATGGCGCTGCTCGCTGCCGTTCCAAAACCAGAGCACCAGCGCGACGACAGCCACCAGCACCACTCCCGCAATTTCCTTCACATAGCGCCGCGGTACGCCAAATACTGAGGCTGGAGGCGCCTCCTGCCGGTTTTCGGCGACCGTGTTGACCGCCGCCCCCACCTGAACCAGCGTGCGAATCTCCTCCACCACTCTGCGGAACAGGGGATCTTCCGGCTCGAAACGCCAAGCGGAGAGATCAGCGGTCTGCAATGTACGAAAGCGCAGCGGCGGGGCGCTCTTATCCCGGCAAACCGGGAACAGAATGCCGCGCGCCAGCCCCTCGGTCGCCTCGGCCCGCACCCAGTCCGATTCGACCGCATAGCGCGACCAGACGACGATCACGGCGCGCGCATCGGCCAGCGCTGCCTCGATCACCCGGCCGAAGGTCTTGCCCGTGGGAATAGCCGAGTCGCGCCAGACATCGAAACCTTCGCTCTGCAGCATGCCGCAGAAACGCTCCACCCAGGCCGCATCCTCTCTGGCGTAACTGACAAACAGGTCGTGCATTTCCCTCCTCCTCGGGCTGATTCAACCGGCGATCACGGGACTCCTGATTAGCCGTCTGACAAGCGGTAGCGTATTTTCGTTTTCCCTCAAGACCGTGCCAAATGCTGCTCGTGTTTTTCGCCAACTCCCGCTCGCCTATCCGGATGCCCATGCGTTCACACCCACCCGGACCGCCGGGTTCGACCCCGTCATTTTATGCTGTGATGCAGGTAAGCTTGTAGTGTCACGTGGCAGCATCTACCCTGGAGCACACGGAAACCTGACAGCAGTGGACTCAGGCGCTCCAGTCAGCAAGGATTCAACAGTATGGACGGTGATGCCAATCCGCAAACAGTGACAACCCCCACCTCGGATGCAGCCGGCAATTCCTGGCATCAACTTGCCAGCGATGTAGCACTGCACCGGCTCCGGGTCGACCACCAAGGCCTGACGCAGGAGGAGGCCGCGCGGCGGCTGGCGCAGTATGGCGCCAACCGGTTGCCTCCACCCAAGCGCAAGAGCCCGCTGCAACGCCTCTTCTCCCAGTTCAACAACGTACTGATCTATGTGCTGCTCGCAGCCGCGCTGGTCACCGGGTTGCTGGCACACTGGGTGGACGCGGGAGTGATCCTGGCGGTGGTGTCGATCAATGCGCTGGTCGGCTATATCCAGGAAGGCAAGGCAGAAAAGGCGCTGGATGCGATCCGTGACCTGCTCTCGCCCCAGGCAACGGTGCTGCGTGAGGGTCACCAGCGGGTGATTCCGGCACAACAGCTGGTTCCGGGTGATCTGGTGCTGCTGCAATCGGGAGACAAGGTGCCGGCCGATCTGCGCCTCTATCGCTGCAAGAATCTGCGCATCGAGGAGGCGGCACTGACCGGAGAGTCGGTGCCTGTGGAAAAATCGGTCGATCCGGTTGCGCAGAACGCCGACCTGGGCGACCGCAACTGCATGGCCTATGCCAGCACGCTGGTCACCTACGGCGGCGGCGCGGGTGTCGTCGTAGCCACCGGAGTGAAGACGGAGATCGGCCGCATCAGTGAACTGCTGGGGGAGGTGAGCCAGCTCACCACCCCGCTGCTGCGTCAGATCGCCAGTTTCGGCCGGCGCCTCACTTTAGTCATCCTGATACTGGCACTCTGCACCTCGGTCTACGGCATCCTGGTGTGGCACAACACCCTCGACGAGATGTTTCTGGCTGCGGTCGGGTTGGCGGTCGCTGCAATACCGGAAGGGCTCCCCGCCATCATCACCATCACCCTGGCGATCGGCGTCCAGCGCATGGCCGGACGCAGCGGGATCATTCGCCTGCTGCCGGCGGTGGAGACGCTGGGCACGGTGTCGGTGATCTGTTCGGACAAGACCGGAACGCTCACGCGCAACGAGATGACAGTGCAGAGTGTCGCTACTGCAACTCAACTGCTCGAAGTGACCGGTGTCGGCTACAATCCGCATGGCAGCGTGCAGCTGGATGGGGCCGACCAGGATCCCGCAGAGGTGCCCGACCTGATTGAACTGGCGCGTGCCGGTCTGCTCTGCAACGATGCAGAGGTGCAGCTGAGCGGGGAAGCGTGGCAGTTGCGCGGCGACCCCACTGAGGGTTCGATGATCACGCTGGCAATGAAGTGCGGGCTGGATCCACTGTTCCAGGGAGAGGCGCTGCCGCGCATCGACACCATCCCGTTCGAGTCGGAACACCGCTTCATGGCCACCCTGCACCATGACCACGCCGGACACGGTTTCATCTACCTGAAAGGAGCACCGGAACAGGTGCTGCAGATGTGCAACCGGCAGCGGTTCCAGGGTGAGGAGCAGCCACTCGATATCCGCTACTGGGAGGGCAGGATCGATGAATTGGCGGGACGCGGCCAACGCCTCCTCGCACTCGCGTTCAAGAGCGCGCAGCCCGGACAACGGGAGCTGCGCTTCGATCACGTCGCGGGCGGTCTTACACTGTTGGGTGTGGTCGGCATCATAGACCCCCCTCGCAGCGAGGCGCTGGAGGCAGTGCGCCAGTGCCGCGCCGCCGGTATCCGGGTGAAGATGATCACCGGTGATCATGCGGTCACCGCCCGTGCAATCGCCACCCAGATGGAGATCGGCACCGACGGCGGCGTGTTGACCGGCCATGAGCTGGAACGGATGAGCAGCCAGGCTTTACGCGAGCAGGTGCTCAAGATCGATGTGTTCGCTCGCGCCAGCCCGGAACACAAACTGCAGCTGGTCGAAGCATTGCAGTCGCACGGCGTGGTGCTGGCAATGACCGGGGATGGTGTCAACGATGCGCCGGCGCTGAAACGCGCCGATGTCGGCGTCGCCATGGGCATCAAAGGAACCGAAGTGGCCAAAGAGGCGGCAGAGATGGTGCTGGCGGACGACAACTTCGCTTCCATCATCAACGCGATTGAAGAGGGGCGCACAGTCTACGACAACATCAAGAAATCGATCCTGTTCATTCTCCCCACCAACGGCGCCGAGGCGTTCACGCTGGTGGCCGCCATCGTGCTCGGCTATCAGCTGCCGATCACTCCGGTGCAGATCCTGTGGGTAAACATGATCACTGCGGTGACCCTGGCGCTGTCACTGGCATTCGAGCCACCGGAGCGGGATATCCTGCAGCGCCCGCCACGTGATCCGAATGAAGCGATCCTCTCCCGTTTTCTGGTCTGGCGGACACTCTACGTCTCGTTGTGGATGGTGGCCGGTATTTTCGGTCTGTTCCTGTGGATGCGCGGCAACGGCAACAGCATCGAGGCCGCACGTACCGTGGCGGTCAACACGCTGGTGCTGTGCGAGGCTTTTTACCTGCTCAATACCCGTTACGTCCGCCGCTCGGTCTTCTCCCGCAGTGGGCTGCTCGGCAGCCGCAAGGTGCTGCTCGCCATCGTACTGGTGATCGGCTTTCAGCTGCTCTACACCTACCTCCCCTGGATGCAGCGGCTGTTCGCCTCCACCCGCCTGGATGCGATGACCTGGGTGGTGATGCTGCTGGTCGCTGCCAGCGTCTTTTTTGTGGTGGAGGCGGAGAAATGCCTGCTGCGCAGAGCGCAACCGCGACGCTGAGTAGCCGCCGTCTGATTACGCTGGCGCTAATCAACCTGGTTCCATCTGAAAAGTACTGATGATCAGCTCTTTTTCGAAGCGCTCTTGATTCTTACCTTATGGATGCGGCGACCCGACGCCTGTCTGATTTCGATCGTCAAGCCATCGATCTCGAAATACTCATTGGCGGCCGGAATCCGCTCGATGTCCTGCACTATCCAGCGGCTGACGCTATCCGAACTCTTTCCGCGCAGATCAACTTTGAAGTAGCGTTTGATCGCCCCCAATTCGACCCCCCCATCTACTTCGATGCCATCTGCGACTACCGTGATCCCGGAAGAGCGCCGCTTATCAGTCTCGTCGTATATCTCGCCAACCAACTCCTCCAGCAGATTCTCCATGGTCACCAATCCGCGCAACAGTCCATGCTCGTCCACCACAATGGCGAGATGGCGCTTCTGGCGCTGCAGGTCGGAAAAAAGATGGTCAATCGGCTGGTTGAGCGGGACAAAAATCGGCTCGATGCCGAATTCCTTCAAAGGCTTGGTCATCTGATTGTTGCTGATGGCACTGGCAATGTCGTGCCAGTGGACAACGCGGGTGATGTTTTCGATCGACCCCTGATAGACCGGCACGCGGGAAAAGCCGACCTCTACGATTTTTGGCAGCGCCTCGCTGATACTCATCTCCTGCTCCAGCGCGAATATCTTATGGCGGCCGGTCATTACCTCCGCCACGGTGAGGTCATTGAAGGCGAACACACGCTCGATGATGTTCGCCTGATGTTTCTCAAAAGTCCCCTCCTGGGTACCGAGCGCGAGCATACCCACCAGCTCCGACTCTGTCACACTGGGACCCTCCTGCATATTGGTCAGGTTGTGCAGAAGATTGATCAACCGCTCGAACAGCCATACCAACGGGAAGAGCATACGCATCTGCAGCAGCACCAGTGGGGCGATCGCCAGTGAGACGTTGACAGAGTGACGGATCGCCATGCTCTTTGGGGTGATCTCTCCAAAAACCAGAATCAGAAAGGTCAATACACCGACCGCCACTCCAGGGCCCAGTGCGCCAAGATGTTCGGTCGCCACGACGGTGGCGAAGGCAGAGGCGCCGATATTGACCAGATTGTTGCCGATCAACAGTGCGATCAGCATACGGGTGGCGTTCCTTTTCAGCAAAAGCAGCGCTCTGGCACCTGCCCTCCCCTCTTTTACCAGCGCCTCGGCACGCGCCAGAGAGATCGCGGTCAAAGCGGTTTCCGAACCGGAAAATAGCCCCGAAAGAACCAACAGTAGCAGGAGAATCAGGATATCGTTCATAAATGGATTTTTTATCCTCCGCAACCGACCCCGTCTGGTCAGTGCCGGATGAAGTGGTGAGCCCCTCCTTCCGTTGCGGGGTTCGATACGTCCCAATGGCTCCGCGCGATGCGCAGGGTGGTTGGCATTTGTCTGCAGGCGGTAGAGAACCGCGTCACCCCCAGTGCCGGCCCGTTAATATGCAGCACTGACGGGCGGAGGGTGCCAGTTTTGAGACAAAGCGAGTATACCAGCAAAATCTGCATGGCTCAGTGCGAAGCGGCGCGTGACACCTGCAACGGCAAAGCGGTGGCGGATGGGTAGAACCTGGACTTGATGTGATGCCGGCCACCGGTTGGGCGCCCTGCACGAAAGCAGTGCGACATTCATGCCCCCGGTATTCGAAATACCTCCATCTGTGGGCTAATTCACCGGAAAAACAGCTGCATGAACAGCGCCAGGTGCCCAACTGCCATACCCATAAGCCTGGTGTTTACCTGCTAGCCCCAGGACCGCTTTCAGCAGTCGGCCGACTACGTTCACCAGAGTCACCCTCTCCTACTGAGGCACCCATTCAGGCATGAGCAGCCACTCTGGCTCAATAATGGGGGCGCAATTGCACCCCATGCCAATTGAGCCAGTCATGGTCCAACTGCCAACGTACGGATTTGACTTCACCCGAAGCCATCACAATCTGCTTAGCCCGCTGCTGTATCTCAGCCAGATCCTGCTGGGCCTGGAGCATCTCCGGATCGTCCGGAGTCCGGTTCGCAAGTCTGGGATAGAGCAGCTCCAAGGCGCGGTAGGCAGGGAACTCACTGGAGCGCGGCGAACTCATGGTGACAACGCCATTGCGTACATCAACCACCCGGAAGTGGTAGGGATAGGCACTGACTTGGGCATCGTTGCCGAGCAGATCGTTCAGCGCCGCGATCTGTGGGTCTTCGTAGAAAATCCACAAGAGCACGGCCAGTCCGGCCAGACCCAGAACAATCGTGTAATTTCTTGTAAACCTGTCCAAGCTTTACTCCCGGGGGATGCAATCTTTCCGATCGCCAAATCTGCCATACCATCCATCGGAACGGCTGAAAAGAGTATGAAACGATAAGAGCAGTCAAGGCGGTGGTCATTGAAAAGTGTCAATCAGCACCGTCAGCAGGCATCTGCCAGCCCCTTTCGTGGAAACCAGCATTTCTGCAACCACGGCTATCTGCGCCTGGCGCAGGGAAAACGCACGATCGCGACAACGCCGGGATTCGCGTCCTCCAGAGCAATCTCCGCACCGTGCAGACGGCAGGTGGCCCGCACCAGACTCAATCCCAGTCCGTTGCCGGGAAGATGGCGTGAACTTTCGAGCCGGGTAAAGCGATCGAAAACCCGCTGCCGGTCGGCCACGGGTATCCCCGGCCCGTTATCGCTGAGGCGCAGTTCCACATGCCCGTCCCCAGGCACCATGCGCAATGCTATGCGCCCGTCCTGCGGCGCGTATTTCAGCGCATTGTCCAGCAGATTGCTCAGCGCCTGCGCGATCAGATCACGGTTACCGAACAACTGGCAGCACTCCACACGGCTGACGCTCAACTGCTGTCCCCGCTCTTCGGCAAGCGGGCGGTAGATTTCGACCAGATCATCCACCAGCGCCCCGGGATCGAAACGCTCCCACTGCTCGCGATGGTTGCCGGATTCGACCTGGGCGATTCTCAACAGTGCATTGAAAGTGTTTATCAGCGACTCGGTATCGGACACCGCCCGCTCGAGCGCGTCACGGTACTCCTGTTCGTCGCGCCGCTCCAACAGCGTCACCTCCAGATGGTTGCGCAGCCGGGTAAGCGGACTTCTCAGGTCGTGAGCCACGTTGTCGGTGACGTTGCGGATACTGGAAATGAGTCCCTCGATCCGGTCCAACATCGCGTTGAGTCGGGTTGCCAGGGTGTCGAATTCGTCGTTGCGGCCACTTACCGCAATGCGCCTGGAGAGATCGCCCGCCATGATCTCCGAAGCGGTATCGCTGACCGTCTGGATTCTGCGGAGAATCACCCGCCCGATGGTGACACCCAGCAACAGTGACAACAGAACGGCTGCACCCAGCACCTCCACCAGAAACTCCACCAGATCGTTCAGTGCTTCGACCTGCTCCACACCCTGAGTGAGCAGCAGTTGCTCACCACCGGGGAGTCGAGTGGCGACCACTGGCCAGTAGACCTCATCGTCGCCCACCTCGACCGGCAGGATCGTCTCTTCCAGCCAAGCATTATCTACTTCTCCTGAGAAGGAGATCGCGGACTCCTCAGGCCAGCCGCCCAGATTACCCGCCAGCTTCTCACCCGCCGCTGAGACCAGCAGGTAGAAGCGCCCTTGCGCGCCGTGCGTGATCAGCCGCTCGATCTCTCTGGCTGCGCCGGATACGCCGACATCGTTGTAGACGGCCACAATCGCGTGGAGGTCGGCGTCTAGCCCAGCCACCTGGTACGAACTGAGGTAGCGCCCGGTCAGCCAAACGAACGCTGCCAGCGCGGCGCCCAGAACCAGGAGATAGATCAGCAGGTAACGCACCACCAGCCGCAGTGCGGTGGTTTTGAAGAGGTCAAGGGGATTCACTGAGTTTGTAACCCGTGCCCCTGACGGTGTGGAGCAGTGGCAGCGCAGAGTCTGTATCGATTTTCCGACGCAGACGGCTGATATGTACGTCGATGACGTTGGTTTGGGGATTGAAATGGTAACCCCAAACCCGTTCCAGCAGCATGGTCCGGGTGAAAACCTGGTTCGGTTTGCGCAGGAAAAACTCGAGCAGGCGGAACTCCATCGGCTGCAGATGAACTTTCCGATCACGGCGCCTGACCTCATGGGTACGGGTATCCATCGTCAGATCCGCCAACGACAGCCGGAATGGGTCCGGTTGCGGCAGCGCGACGCGGCGGGTGAGCGCCTCCAGCCGGGCCAGCAGCTCGCTGAAGGCGTAGGGTTTGACCAGATAGTCGTCACCGCCGGCTTTCAGACCCGCCACCCGGTCGTCCACCTCACCCAGCGCGGAGAGCACCACCACGGGCGTCAGCACGCGTCCGGCACGCAGCATCCCGATCAGCGACAACCCGTCCAGACCCGGAAGCATGCGATCCACTACCAACACGTCGCAGTTGAGGGACAGCGCCAGATGGAGACCGCTATTTCCATCCGCGGTGTGTTCCACGGTATGGCCACTCTCCCTCAGACCCTTGCACAGATAGGCGGCCGCCTCTGCATCGTCTTCGATTACCAGAATGTTCATGACACGCTAATCATAACCGTACTGGTGCGGAGCAGGATTACCATTTGTTAATCTATCCGGGTCAACATCAGTCCAGGATATGGGTCAAGCTTACCGCAGCCCTCTTCCCGAGGGAGAGAGTCACCGAGGAGGAAGCGCCGTGCTCACACAGACCGATCCCAGCCATCGCCGATCTGCATCGGCTGCCATCCACCATCCGCTTTCATCAGCCCTGGCTCTCTCTCTGCTGCTGCTTTGCATCTCTGGGTCCTTACGGGCGGACGACTCCGGACCACAGCTGGGGAACGGCGGACTGGAGCAGGATGACCCAACCGAACAGGAGCACAGCGATACTGTCCAGCTCACCCCCCCCTGGCTCAGCCTCTCCGGCCAGATTGAAGCGGAGTGGACTCGGCGGGAACAGCGCTACAAGAGCCGCAGCGACCGCGACCGGAGTCACGAATCTCCACGGGTGGCTCAGCTGGAGATCCTGGCTCAACCCTGGGAGGAGAGCGGCCTGGCGCTGCTGCTGGAGTACGATTCAGAAGTCGACCAGTTGAAGGCGGACGAAGCGAGCGTTTTTTTCACACCCGGGCACTGGGAGTTCAGAGCGGGAAAATTTTATACCCCGTTGGGCAGTTATCAGAGCGACTTCATCAACGACGCGCTGCTCGAATTCGGCAAGACCCGCGCCAGTGGCTTGCGCATCGGCTACACAGCCACGGAAGAGAGCGGGTTCGCGCTGATGCTCTATCAGGGTGAAGCCGACCAGTCTGCTCCCCATGCGTCAGCGTGGGACTGGGCGCTGGCGCTGAATAGCTTTCTCCGGAAGGATATTGTGATGGGCCTCAGCTATCAGTCGGATCTCGCCGATTCGGACGCTAGACTGCTCTCCGACTCCGGCGACCGTTATTCCCGGCGGGTGGATGCACTGGGTGGCTATCTGCATTGGCACACCGAAGCACTGGAAGTGCGCTTCGAGGCACTGGGCGCCCTCGGCGCCTTCACCGAGCTGGAGCCGAAGATGGATCGCCCGCTGGCCTGGAACCTCGAACTCGCGCACCCCCTCGCACAGCAGCTGAAACTCACCTGGCGACTGGAGGGGAGCCGCGAGCTGGAGGATGGCCCCAAACTGCAGGCTGGCCTCTCCCTCAACTGGCAGCCAACAGAGTTCGCGCTGATCACGCTGGAGTATCTGCATGGCAGATTCAAGGAGGGACTGGCGCTCGACGACAACGACCAGCCTTTTCGCCGGATCGACACGCTGAGCGCACGGCTGACGATCGGATTCTGATTGAAGACAAAGCTGGCGGAACTCCGGCGAGAGGTTCCGCCCTGCACCGGTTCCATGATTAACCCCTGTTTTTGCTAGTTCGCCAGCTCCGCCAGACCACGGTAGAGCATCAGCGCTTCCGGATTGGCCAGGCTCTCGGTGTTCCTGACCCCCTCGCCGTGGACCACTTGACGTACCGCGAGCTCGACGATCTTGCCGCTCTTGGTACGGGGTATGTCGCTCACCTGGATCACCTTGGCCGGTACGTGGAGGGGGGTGGTCTTGCTGCGGATCGTTCCAGAAGCCCAGTAGCATCGACGGGAAAGGCCGGGTGCAGACCAGTTCCCCCTTCTTGTCGCGCAGCGGCTGACCCGCATCGTTGAACACCTGCACCGCCATGCCCAAACCGCGGCATTGCCACCCGCGGATATCCATTATAGGGCGGATGCCCAGAGGGCGATCCGCCAGCAGCCGCTCCCGCAGACGGCCGAAATGGGAATCTGTCCGGTGGCCACCCGATTGGCGGAACCTCCTATCGGAGTTCCGCCCTACGCGGGTTGGTGGGACTTGTTCGCTTTCGCTCGCTCACCCACTGGGTAACTTCATCTGATTTCACAAACTCCTTTTCGATCCCGAAGATCTGAATTCAACTCGAAACGATGTGCAAATTGTTAGAAGCGATCTTCCTTTTGATGCCAGATACGAAGCACATATAGTTCCGTTTCGTGCACAAGATAACGAGCCAGATAATTACCAATCACCAAATCTCGAACTGCTTCCGGATTCGGTGCCCGATCTACCTTTGTACCCAACAGAGGAAAATCTTTCAGCTGAGCAATGCCCTTCAGAATGGTGGATGCCGCTTTCTTTGCAGCACGAGGGTTTTTGACCTCGATGAATTCTCGAAGGCGGCGTAGATCGTTGACCGCCTCGCGGGAATAGCGCACATTCATTTGACTGGAGGGCTGAGTTCTTCACCAGACCCCCAGCTTTCAAGCCAAGCGTTTACCTCCGACTCCGGGACACTTGAACCGTCTTTGATCGAGCTAAGCGCCTCGAGTGTATCTGACCACCTCGAATCTTCAACGGATTGGCGCTCTAAATATTCTTTAATAGCTTGATTAATAATGTAATTTTTACTTCGATCAAGCTTAACTGCCAATTCCTCCAATGGACTTTCTATTTCTGGCTGCAATCTGATGCTGGTTACTCCCATTGTGAACTCTCCGAACAAAGATACACTGTATTACAGTGTATCCCTCACCCTCGAAAAGGACAATGTCTAAAAGCTTCTAACGTAGCCAGATTGGCGGAACCGCTATCGCGTTCCGCCCTACGCGGGCTTCACGCTGGAGTATCTGCATGGCAGATTCAAGGAGGGACTGGCGCTCGACGACAACGACCAGCCTTTTCGCCGGATCGACACGCTGAGCGCACGGCTGACGATCGGATTCTGATTGCAGGCAAAGCTGGCGGAACTCCGGCGAAAGGTTCCGCCCTGCACCGGTTCCATGATTAACCCCTGTTTTTGCTAGTTCGCCAGCTCCGCCAGACCACGGTAGAGCGTCAGCGCTTCCGGATTGGCCAGGCTCTCGGTGTTCCTGACCGCCTCGCCGTGGACCACTTGACGTACCGCGAGCTCGACGATCTTGCCGCTCTTGGTACGGGGTATGTCGCTCACCTGGATCACCTTGGCCGGTACGTGGCGGGGGGTGGTCTTGCTGCGGATCTCCTGTTTGATGCGCGCGATCAGCGTGTCGTCCAGTACCACCCCTGCGCGCAGACGGACAAACAGCACCACACGTACATCCTGCTCCCAACGCTGACCGATCACGACTGATTCGAGCACCTCGTTCACTTTCTCCACCTGGCGGTAAATTTCGGCGGTGCCGATGCGCACGCCGCCCGGATTGAGCGTCGCATCCGAGCGTCCATGAATGATCATTCCCTGGTGTTCGGTCAGTTCGACGAAATCACCGTGGCACCAGACACCGGGAAAGCGGTCGAAATAGGCGGCACGGTAACGCGCTCCCTGTGGATCGTTCCAAAAGCCCAGCGGCATCGACGGGAAGGGCCGGGTGCAGACCAGTTCCCCCTTCTCGCCACACACCGGTTGACCCGTGTCATTGAACACCTCCACCGCCATGCCCAATCCACGGCACTGCAGTTCGCCGGCCCAGACCGGTAGAATCGGGCAGCCGAGGGCGAAGCAGGAGATGATGTCGGTGCCGCCGGAGATCGAGGCGAGCAGCAGATCCCGGCCGACCTGGGAATAGACGTAGCGGAATCCCTCCGGGGCCAGCGGGCTGCCGGTCGAGAGCAGCGCACGCAGTGAACTGAGATCGTGGCTGCTGGCAGGCTCCAGCCCGAATTTGCCGCAAGCCTCGATAAACTTTGCCGAGGTGCCGAACTGGGTCATCCGCTCCTGTGCCGCGAAATCGAACAGAATGTGATGACCGGCCGCGAACGGACTGCCGTCGTAAAGCAGCAAAGTGGCACCACTGGCAAGGCCGGAGACCAGCCAGTTCCACATCATCCAGCCGCAGGTGGTGAAGTAGAAGAGCCGGTCGTCCGGTTGGATATCCACATGCAACAGGTGCTCTTTGAGATGCTGCAGCAGGGTGCCACCCGCAGAGTGGATGATGCATTTCGGTACGCCGGTGGTACCGGAGGAGAACATGATGAACAACGGATGGTCGAACGGCAGCGGCTCGAAAACGATTTCAGCGGCTGCGTGCGGCGCCAGAAAGCGCTCCCAATCGGTGCCCTGGACCAGTGTCGCAGCATCCGCGCCGTTGCCGATGTAGCGGACCAATACGCTGCGTGCCAATCCCGGCAGGCGGGAGGCCACCGCCTGGTTCTTCTCCATGCAGTCGATCACCTTGCCGTTGTAGTAGTAGCCATCCACGCAGAACCACACCTTGGGCCCGATCTGTCCGAACCTGTCCAGCACCCCTTCCACACCAAAGTCGGGTGAGGCGGAGGACCAGACCGCACCGATGGAGGCGGCTGCCAGCATCGCAATCACCGCTTCCGGCATGTTCGGCAGATAACCGGCGACCCGATCACCCCGCCTCACACCGGCAGCCTGCAACGCCTGGCGGCAGCTGGATACGGCATCGTAGAGCTGAGTGTGACTGATCCGGCGACGTACCCTCTCCTCGCCCCAGAAGACCAGCGCGTCGCGCGCGTCCCGCCGTCGCAACAGATGCTGCGCGTAGTTGAGTCGTGCTCCGGGAAACCAGCCGGCACCCGGCATGCTGTCGCCGTCGACCAGCACATCGGAACCCTTCTCGCCCAGCAGACCAGCGTAGTCCCACAGCAGCGACCAGAAGCGCTCGATATCATCGATCGACCAACGCCACAGCTCCTGATAATCGGCGAACTCCCGACCCGTCGCACGGGATACGAGCTGGATAAAGCGGGTCATGTTCGCGTCGGCGATCTGCTGTTCGCTCGGGCACCACAGAGGCTGCTGACTCATCTCCCTCTCTCCTTGTTCTCGTTCAATACCACGCCACACCAGACCGAGCTGTAAATCGATCATCTCTCACATCAATGGATAATATCACGGTAGAACCGGTGACTAGGAGCTTGTCGGACTATGGGGGATCGTAGCGAGGGAGTGGGAGAGCGAGGCCAAATTGTTCCCGATTTGAGGCGCATAGTGGGCCTATGTAACGAAAATCGGGGAAAATTTGGACCGCTCTCCCACTTCCGCAGTAGAAACATCCATAGTCCGACAAGCTCCTAGCGTCAGCGCCGATCGACCTGTGGCAACACCGATCCAGCGTTGCTCCTCCCGACTGACCGGTAATGGCGGACACCCGTTGAGAGTGCTATATTTCCATCAATCGCACCGGACATTATCAGCGCGGCAACAGGAGCGTCAGCCGTTATCGTGCTATCCGGGAAGAGCGATATGTTTTCTGCAGATCGATCCGAAGAGGTTGACTGCAGCGTGCCTAGGTTATCTGCGATGCACCACGATCACTGCCAGGTTCAAGCGGCTGGGCGATGAGCAGACACGCCATCAGGGAGTTGCTCGATTCACTCGATTTCGGCCGGATGCTTCCGGAAGACTACGCCGCTTACCGGCCGCTGCTGATCGATGGATTGAGTTATTTTCTCGAGCAGCTGCCGGAGCAGCGGCTCTCGGGCATCTTGATGGAACAGTTCAGCCTGGGCGCCGCATGCTGTTTCACCGACAGACTCCTCAGCCTGCTGCACCAATGCCCGACACTGCATAAGCTGGGGCAGATCATCGCGCGCGACCGCAGGCTGTCGATCAAACTACGGCAGTGTCTGCAGCAACTGGAGTCGATCAGCCCGAACAGCCAGCTGGAGAAATTGCCTGCCCATCAGCTGCAGACGTTGCAGCATATCCCCGGCATTAAATTGGGCAGACAACCGCTGGCGGAGGCAAGCATCGCGGTGATCGTGCCGTTCACCTGGACCGACAAAAGCCAGGGCAAAACCGGCCATGGGGTATTCAAACTGCTCAAGGAGGGAGTGACAGAGCGCCTCTTACAGGAGCTGGAGATCTGGAGAGGGCTGGGATCCTTCCTGGAAGAGCGCTGCGCCTATCACGGTCTGCCGCTCCTCGACTACCGGGAGACGCTGGAGAGCATGTGCCTGCTGCTGCGACAGGAGGTCTGCTTTGAGCAGGAGCAGCAGCACCTGCTGCAGGCATCCGCCTACTACGCCAACGAACCCCACATCCTGGTTCCCCGGTTGCTCCCCTTCTGCACCGATGAGATCACCGCGATGGAGCGCATCGATGGCTGCAAGGTGACCGATGCGCCCATTCCTCTGCAGAAGCGCAACCTGCTCGCCGACCGACTGCTCGGGTGTATGATCGCGAAACCGTTCTGGGATCCGGCGGAGGAGACGATGTTTCATGCCGACCCGCACGCCGGCAACCTGTTCTGTACCCGCGATGAGAAGCTGGCGTTGCTCGACTGGACATTGGCGGGCCGGCTGCAAAAGCAGCAGCGCATCGACCTGATCCAGATTGCGCTGGGAGGCATCACTCAAGAGGCGGCAAGAGTCTGTCAGGCGATCGAGCATCTGGGCCAGACGCAGGCGGATGGATCCCGTCTGCGCAACTGTGTGGATGCGGCGCTGCGGGAAGTGCGGCAGGGCCACTTTCCCGGCTTCGCCTGGGCGCAACGGTTGCTCGACAGCGTGGCATTGGCAAACGTGATGAGTTTTCCGCGTAACCTGGTACTGTTTCGCAAGACGCTGTTGACGCTCTCCTCCGTGGTCGCAGACATTGCCGAAAACAGTTCGGTGGACCAAATCATGCTCGCCACCGGTGTGCGTGAATTCTTCACCGAAGCACCACAGCGCATGCTGGCCCACCCGACCGCACGCACGTTCGGCACCCACCTCTCCAATCTCGACTTGCTGGCACTCTGGTACACCGCGCCAAACAGTGCTGCTGCCTATTGGTTGGGTGCCTGGCAGGATTGTCTGACATTGCTGCGCGGCCGCGCCTGAGTACCGCACCACAAAACCTGAACCGGTTCGCGCCCGGTTGTCTGGTCGCTGAAACGAGGTACACGCCAAGTCATGGCTTCATACCGGACTGCCCCTGGTCGAGGGAGTGGAGAAAATCGCCTGCAGCCGAAAAGACTGTTTTCGACGCACTCAGCCATCTGAAAAAGAGGAAGCCGTGGTCAGCGCGATAGCGACGGGGAAAGAGCAGTTGCCGACACCGCACACCCGCCTGTTCCAAGGCCCCGGCAAATGCAACCGACTGCGGGTAGAGTCGGTCCCGCTCTCCCGCACAGAGTAAAACCGGAGGGTACTGCGCTGACAGATGCCTGATGGGAGAAGCGATCTCCGCGTTGCGGGCATAGCTGTCCGGCTGCTGTCCTAGATAGCTGCGTGCATAGGTTTTGATAAAGGGAAACCCGGTATCCATTACCGTGTAAAAATCGTAGACGCCGTAAAACAGCATCAGCCCGGCAATCGGCAAACGGGGGATCGAAGCGTCGATTCCTGCCTGCTCGAACAGACCAGGCTTATTCAGCGCGCAGGCGTACCACGCGGCGATCTGCGCCCCAGCGGAATCACCAGCCAGGACAATTGTCGTGGAATTACCCCCGTAGCATTCCAGATGGCGGCCGATCCAATCGATTGCGTTGGCTGCATCCTGCAGCGCTGCGGGAAACCGGCTGGCGGGTGCCAGTCGGTAATTGAGGTTGAAAGTCAGGTAACCTAGCCTCGCAAAGGTGGCTGCGATACCGCGATAGATACCTTTATCCGCGCTGATCCAGCCTCCTCCGTGGAGATAGATCAACACCGGCAGACCACCGACGCTCCTCGCTCCTGGAGCCAAGATATCCAGGCGCTGTTCGACATGGGTACCGTAGGGAGCGTCGCATCGGACATCCAGACCACGGGTTGAACCGTAGTTCAGCACAGCGCCACCCAGCCGTCCCCAGAAATTGAAAAAGCGCTTCACCAGCAGTGCTTGTGCATCCAGTATCGTCATCATCACGATTACCTGTTATTTTATAATGATTAAAGTCGAATTCACCCGCGCCGAAAACAAACGAGACAACCGCTCTCCCGCACTCCACTTTATGCCAGAACTGACGGAGGCATCCATCCAACCTTGAATACCGGCACATTGAAGACGCTTGGTCATGTCAGCCGTTAATTTTCCCGCCAGCCCACCCGATCTGAGCGACGCTGCCGCTGCGGACTACTTCTTCAGGATGGGGAACTATGGTTTTCGCCTCTATCAGCATGATAAGGACGAACGGGCGGTGTGCAATCTCTGCTGGAACAATGCACTGCCCGGCGGCAGACCCTTCCCGCTGATTCCGGAAGCCGGAGCCCTCAGCTTTGGCCGCATAGTGACCGGACCTTTCGCCAGATACGCGACCAAATACTTCTACGTGGTGGATGACCTGTCGAGTGGAGAGCTTGTTGCCTATCTCACTGGTGCCGAGGGAGTCGATGTTGCCATCGACAACGGCAAGGTTCCGTGGATGAAGTGGCGGGACGACTGCGCCGAACGGATAGCGGAGCAAGAGTTCGGAGAGATCAGCTACAAACTCTATCTGCCGCTGCAGAGCTATTTTGAAGGGAGAAAGTTCCTCTATGCGCTGAGCCTCGGTCCGCGCGCGGTGCAGTTCCTGTTGCATGCCAAATTCAACAGCGCCAAGGAGATGCCCGCCGCCCCTGCCTGCCCGGAGTTCCATTTCCACGTCAAACAGGGACATCGGGGGGCGGGAATAGGCAGTAAAATGATCGAGCTTTTTGTGCGTAGCTTTCCAAACAAAAACAAGTACAGCAAAATCTGCGCTCAGGTCACCGTCTGCGCCGGACATAAGACGCTCGCCTACTACCAAAGCCTGGCTTACCGGGGAAAGCATGTGTGGAAGGTCTACGACGCCAAAGAGACCGCCATGTACAATGCCTATGAGAAGCAGTTGTGGGGTCTTGGTCCGGTAGTGGAAAATGTCAGCCTGGTGGCGGACCGGAAACGGCTGCTGGCATTTGTGAAAAGCAAATAGTCGCACTCCGGGCGTCCCTCCCGGCGACACCCGTTCGCATTTCACACGATGGAGTGAAAATGCTTTCCCCCCGCCCATGAAGCTCAGCGCGTATCAACCCGGAGCGACAGGATCGCATTCGGCGAACAGCGCCACGGATACTCATTGGACTTTGCGAAAAATGCTGTTTAACCTTTAACGAACGGTAACTACACACACCCTATGGGTGATTATAAGGGCTAGGAGCCTGTCTGACTTATCCGTTTGAAGCGAAAATCACCGGGGGCGAATCAAATCAGTTTATCGAACGAGGCGAATAGTGGGCCTATTTAACGAGGTCGATAAGCTGAGTTGATCGTCATCCGGGGATTTGCAGCCAAACAGTGTTAAGTCAGACAGGCTCCTAGGAGCCGAGGAGTGAGAAAAAACCGGTCATTGATCTTTTTATCTCCGGGCATCTACCCTAGGTTATTCTTGGAAAAGCCGGATAAAGCAGCGTGGCATCGTCAGCGGTTAATCCAGGTACCAGAGGTTGTGCTGTTTGTTTCAGCGCCTCCCACAGACTCTATCACTTCAACAGCCAAGGCAGGGGCAAGTATGGTGGCAACAGCTCAATCAATCTTCAGAAATGGCTGGAGGGCGATAATCACGCCGATCGCAAGACTTGTCGGTATCTCGGTACTGGCACTGCTGCTCGTCCAGCCCGCGCGGGCGGCTTTCGAACTCACCACACCGGATGGGCGGCAGGTTCGTTTGAACGATGATCACACCTGGGAGTACCTCACCGCGGATGAGTCACAAACCCCGGATACGTCGAAGCAGCAGCAAGCCGTGCTGCGCATTGCGCATGTCGACGAGATGGAAGGTGATAGCTGCAGAATAGGGGTGGTGCTGGAAAATCATCTCCCTTACCGGATCAAGAATCTGGCGTTCCGCTTTTATGCATTCAAGAGTGAAACGCTCCCCTATGACAGTGTCACCCGCAATTTTTTTGAGATCAAATCCACTGACGACCAATATCACCGACTCTTTTTCCGCGGCATACGCTGCAGCGATATCCACCACATTCACGTGGAGGACCCAGGGCGTTGCGCGATGGGTGATCTCGACAAATTCTCTACACGTCCCGGCGACTGTCTGGAACACGTCAGGGTCGAGCCCAGTGACCTGATCCGAATGGTAAAGTAACCGCCGTCCCTACAGCTGCGCTTGTGATGGATTGTGCTCCCCGGGCGGGACGCCGGGAAGCGTAAAGAAAAGCTGCTCGATCTTCCAGTGCGGTACCTCCTTGTACCTCGGGGAGCGCGGTTGTCACCCGCGCTTTCCTAGGAGCTTGTCGGACTATGGGGGATCGTAGCGAGGGAGTGGGAGAGCGAAGCCAAATGGTTCCCGATTTGAGGCGCATAGTGGGCCTATGTAACGAAAATCGGGGATAATTTGGACCGCTCTCCCACTTCCGCAGTAGAAACATCCATAGTCCGACAGGCTCCTAGCATCCCTCGGTTGAATCCGACGTGATCAGTCCGCTGCAAAGCAATAGAGTAGTCCGGCACCCCCGGTTTTGGCCAGATCCTCCTGGCTGCAGCCACGGCTCGCATGAGCTGAAGTCCAGGAGGTGTTGCCACCGCCGTGGCGGTCATGATGGCCCACTTGGGCGCTCCCCACGTCACTGCTGGTCCAGTTGTTACAGGTATGGTCCGTCTCATCCGGAAAATAGGCGGTACCGTCATCCTGGGTCCCGGTCAGAATATCGTGCTCATTCGGCTTATCGTAGCGCCCTTTGATCCGCTGACCGTTTTCGTCCAGCGCTGTCTCCAGTGTGATGCTCTTGTTGTACAGATGCAGATCGGTCAGATTGGCGGCAATGAGCACGCCGTGGGCATTGTACCAAGGTCCGTTACCAATGCGATCACGGGCAGAATCACCGCGTTTGTCCGGCGCCTCGGTACTCAGGTAGGCTCGCCACAGACGGTTACCGGCACCGGCGGCGGTCGCCAGTTCAGTGCAGTGCGCATCGGCACCGGCCAAGCCGCCGAGATCGCCACCCTTGCCGATACCCACACTGGTGACGAAAAAACCCATGGGGCGCTGCTCCGCTGCGCTCAACAGTCCGGCAGCCAACAGCGCACCCACACCAAATACCCTCACTATTGCTCTTTTTTTCACACGTTATCCTCCGTAAAGAATCAGCAATCCGCCCTTGCAAGGGCGATATTGCTTCTCAGTCTAGTCTCAACTGTTCGATACTGCTATGGCAACGCCAGCAGGGATCGACGCGCAGGTACCCTGCGCCGCAGCCAGGTTGGCGTACGGTTTTTCGCGTTGGACCGGAACCTGGTGACGCGCCTGACTTGCACAGCCCTTATCGGTCACAATGATGCCCGGACAGGTTCGAAGCGCTGTGCGCTGAGATCGTTCCAAATCGGGTGTCGCGTTCGCTAAACTGACCTGCAGATCGTCGCACTCGGAAACGGGGCAACTTGAAAAGATGGGGATACCTTCTATATTAGAGTTTGTTGATATAATTGGAGTTGTTGCAATGACCGCAATCAAGCGCACATTCACCTGCGGCCTGTTCTGCGTGTGGGGGTTTACCGCACCCTTCGCCCCGGCCTCCGAACTCGAGACGGTCACGGTCAACCGCGTTGATCTGCCGCAGCTCTACCGTTTCGATGGAGTGGTCGAAGCGGTCAACCGGGGAACTGTGTCGGCCCAGACCGCGGGGAGGATCCTCGCGGTCAATTTCGATGTCGATGACAGGGTCCGCCAGGGCGAGATCATACTGGTGATCGAGGACCGCGAGCAGCAGGCCGAGGTTGACCGGGCGCGGGCAAACCTGGATACAGCCAGCGTCAAACGTCAGGAGAGTGAGCAGGAGTTTCGCCGCGTCGAGGGAGTATATGCCAGGCAGGCGGCCTCCAAAGCGGAGATGGAACGGGCAACTGCGGCACGGAACCAGGCACGTGCTGCGGAACAGGCGGCAGCGGCGGCGCTGCAACAGGCGCTGCAGCAACTCGGATACACGCGCGTAGCGGCCCCCTACAACGGCATCGTGACCGAGCGCCATATCGAGGTAGGCGAGACGGCACAACCGGGGCAGCCGCTGATGTCGGGGATGTCGCTCGATGATCTGCGCATCAGTGTCGACCTGCCGCAGAATCTGGTTGAGCTGGTCAGAACCGAGCACAAGGCGCAGGCGATGATCGGCGGCAAATGGATCGACATCAGTGATGTGACCCTGTTTCCGGTGGCCGACCCGCGTTCGGACACCATCGAGGTACGGCTGCAGCTGCCGCAGGGGATCGATCACCTGTTTCCCGGCATGTACGTTCCCGTTGGCTTCGTTGCCGGATCGCGACAGGCGCTCATCGTACCGCTTGCGGCCGTGGTATTCCGTTCGGAGGTGGTGGGTGTGTATGTGGTCAACGGTGCGGGGCAGGTGCATCTGCGCCAGATCCGCCTCGGTTCACAGGCGGGCGAGCACACCACGGTACTCTCCGGACTGGACGCAGGTGAACGGGTGGCGCTCGACCCGGTCGCAGCCGGCATTCTGCTCAAATCGCAGCGCACTCTGCAGGTGAATCATGAATAAGCTCGGCTTTTCGGGATCGATCGCCAGCCACTTCCAGGCGACCCAGATCACACCGCTGCTGGCGCTGCTCGGTCTGCTGCTCGGTCTGTTCGCGGTGCTGGTGACACCACGCGAGGAGGAGCCGCAGATCAATGTCACCTTCGCCAACGTCTTTATCCCTTTTCCGGGCGCCTCGGCGCGTGAAGTGGAGAGCCTGGTGGCCTCACCGGCAGAGCAGGTGCTGGACGAGATCCAGGGAATCGACCATGTCTACTCGACCTCACTGCCGGGCATGGCGGTGTTGACCGTGCAGTACCTGGTGGGTGAAGACCCAACCGACGCGATCGTGCGTCTGTACAGCAAAATCCTCTCCAAACAGGACTGGCTTCCAGCCGGCCTCGGCGTCGGGCAGCCGATCATCAAACCCAAGGGGATCGACGACGTGCCGATTCTGACGCTGACACTGTGGGCCGAAGACGAGAGCAAAGGCACATTCGAGCTGGGCCAGGTGGCGCATGCCATCGAGTCCGAACTGAAGCGGGTGCCTGGGACGCGGGACATCTACACCATCGGCGCGGTAGACCACCTGGTTGCGGTGGAACTGGACCCTCAGGCGTTGGCTTCGCATGGCCTGGATCCACGCGATCTGCGCCAGGCGTTGCAGGCAGCCAACGTGACACGTGACGATATCCGGGTGCTGGCGAACGACAACGAACTGTTGGTGCAGGCTGGCGTATTCCTGAGCAGCGCGGACGAGATTGAAGAACTGGTGGTTGGAGTGCACGACGGTAAACCGGTGTTACTGCGCGATGTCGCGCAGGTCCGACGCGGTGCCGACACGCCAGCGACCTATGCCTGGACCGGCGCCGGCCCAGCCACCGGTGACACGCGTCTGAAGGCCGCAGTGGAGGCACCGGCAGTCACCCTTGCCATAGCCAAGAAGCCCGGCACCAACGCGGTGGCGATCGCGCAACGGGTGATCGACCGTGTGCAGCAGCTGGAGGGTATCTATATTCCGGAAGGCGTCGGGGTTCAGGTGACACGCAACTACGGTGCAACCGCTGACAGCAAGGCGCGCAAACTGATCACCAAGCTGGTATTCGCCACCGCTTCGGTAGTGCTACTGGTACTGCTGGCGCTGGGCTGGCGTGAAGCGATCATCGTCGGCGCAGCGGTGGTGGTGACGCTTGCGGCGACACTCTTCGCCTCCTGGGCCTGGGGATTCACACTCAACCGGGTATCACTGTTTGCGCTGATCTTCTCGATCGGCATCCTGGTGGATGACGCGATCGTGGTGGTGGAGAACATCCATCGCCATCTGGCGCTGGGCGGCCGACGCCTGCTGGAGGCGATACCACAGGCAGTCGACGAAGTGGGCGGGCCGACCATTCTCGCCACGCTCACCGTGATCGCGGCGCTGCTGCCGATGGCGTTCGTCAGCGGCCTGATGGGGCCCTACATGAGCCCGATCCCGATCAATGCGTCGCTGGGGATGTTGATCTCACTGGTGGTGGCTTTTGTGTTCACACCCTGGATGAGCCACCGACTGCTGGCATCGGCCGCCGGAAACTCCGTGGCGGCGGCCCACGAGGATGCCGTCAAGCCGGGGATGGAACGGCTCTTCGACCGGGTGATGTCGCCGTTCCTGACCGGAACTCGGGGACGACGCAACCGCTGGCAGCTGCTGGCCGGGATCCTGACGCTGATCGCTCTCTCCCTGCTGCTGGTAGCCAACAAGTCGGTGATTCTGAAGATGTTGCCGTTCGACAACAAATCCGAGTTCCAGGTAGTGCTGGACATGCCCGAGGGAACCAGCCTGGAGCGCACCACCCGGGTGCTGGGTGAACTTGCCTCCTACCTGGCCGGCGTTCCCGAGGTCACCGACTATCAGGTCTATTCCGGTACCGCGGCACCAATCGGCTTCAACGGACTGGTACGTCAGTACTATCTGCGCGGAGGTGCGCACTTGGGCGATATCCAGGTCAACCTGATCGACGCCAAAGCGCGTGCGCGGAAAAGTCACCAGGTAGCCGCCGCAGTGCGTGCACCGTTGCAGGCGATTGCCCGTCAGTATGGCGGCAACGCCAAGATCGTCGAGGTTCCTCCGGGTCCGCCGGTGATGTCGCCGCTGGTAGCCGAAGTCTATGGCCCCGATTATGCAGGCCAGATCGAGGTCGCCAAGACGCTGCGCAGCACCTTTCAATCGACTCCGGACATCGTCGACGTGGACGACTCGGTCGAGTATCCGTCGGAGAAGGGAGTGGTGCTGGTGGATCGCGTCAAAGCGGCACGGCTGGGGATATCTCAGACGGCGGTAGTCGAAGCACTGGGCATCGCGCTGGGTGGTGAGGAGATGAGCTATCTGCACGCCGGCCATCTCAAATACGCATTGCCGATACGGGTGCGCTACAGTGAGCAGGATCGGGCCGACCTGTCGCAGGTGCTGGCGCTCAAACTGCGCAGCGACAACGGCGCACTGGTACCGCTTTCAGAGATCGTCCGGGTGGTCCCGGCGGTGCGCGAGTACAGCATTCAACACAAGGATCTGCTACCGGTGGTCTATGTGACCGGCGATATGGCGGGTGAGACCGACAGCCCGCTGTACGGCCTGTTCGATATATCCGGCCGCCTGAAACGGCAACAGGGCCCAGAACAGTGGCTGTTGTCGCAACCACTGAACCCCTACAGCTACAGCATCACCTGGGATGGTGAGTGGCGCGTGACCTATGACACCTTCCGCGACATGGGCATCGCCTACTCGGTCGGACTGCTGCTGATCTATCTGCTGGTGGTCGCCCAGTTCCGCTCCTACCTGGTGCCGCTGGTGATCATGGCCCCGATCCCGTTGACCGTGATCGGTATCCTGCCCGGACATGCCATCGTCCAGTGGTTGACCGGAGCCGGCCAGTTCACCGCAACCTCGATGATCGGCATGATCGCGTTGGCAGGGATCATCGTACGCAACTCGATCCTGCTGGTCGACTTCGTCAATCAGGAGGTGCGCGGCGGCGTCCCGCTGGATCGCGCGGTGGTGCGCGCGGCGGCGGTACGTGCCAAGCCTATTGTGCTGACCGGACTGGCGGCGATGGCCGGTGCCTTCTTCATCCTTGACGACCCGATCTTTTCCGGTCTGGCGGTCTCGCTGATCTTCGGTCTGTTCGTTTCCACGCTGCTGACCCTGGTGGTGATCCCGGTGGTCTACTTCGGGACGATGCAGAAACGCGTGGAGCAGATCCGCAACGGCGCCTGATATTACCGTCATGCGCACGAATCTGCGCATGGCAATCGTGTTAAAATAATGTTTTCGGTAACCATTCAGCTGGCCCGGTATTTTGGAGCCAGCTGAATGGTTACTCCTTAGCTTTTGGGGTTTCCAAAGGGGCGCAGTCTCACTCTCCCCTTTGGTCCTCCTGCAAAATCGCACTTTATGCAGGAGGATCTGAATCGTTACTATCTGTGCAAACCAGGGATTATTTCCAACATGGCCGACCACGAAGAGTTCTCCAATCTGTTCCGTGAATTCGAGAAGCAGCACGCGGGTATCGCACAACGGGAGCCAAAGGTCGGTGATTCGGTACAGGGAAGGATCATCTCTATCCAGAAAGATTGCGCATTCATCGATCTCGGTGCGAAAACCGAGGGAATAGTCGGGATCGATGAGTTGACTGACGCAGATGGCAACCTGACAGTCGCGGTTGGTGACACCATCGAAATCACCGTCAGCGGCAGAGATGCAGCCAGCGGCACACTGCTGCTTGGCAATCAACAGGCGCGCCATACACGGGGCGAGGAGGAGCTGCGCCGGGCTTTCGAACAGGGTGCCTCGGTCGAGGGCCGTGTCAGCGGTGTGATCAAAGGCGGCCTGGAGGTGGAGATCTCGGGAGAGCGCGCATTCTGTCCCGCCTCACAGATCGATATCCAGTACGTCGACGATCTGGAGCGCTTCGTCGGAGAGAAACTGCCATTCCGCATCACCAAATTCGAGGGCGGCAGACGGGTGAACCTGGTCGTCTCACGCCGCGCACTGCTGGAAGCGGAGCGCAACGCCCAGGCGGAGAAGACGCGCGAACGACTCGAGGTTGGCGCAGTGATGAAGGGGCGGGTCACCACGATCAAGGATTTCGGCGCCTTTGTCGATCTTGGCGGTGTGGAGGGAATGGTGCACATCAGCGAACTTTCCTTTGGCCGAATCGACCATCCGAAAGAGCTACTGACTGTCGGACAGCAGGTGGAGGTATCCATACTCAGCATCGAAAAAACCGACGATCCCAGGCAACCGGAGAGAATCGCACTGTCGATCCGTGCTCTGGAAAGAGACCCATGGAGGGATGTGGCTGAACGTTATCCAGTCGGCAGCCAGGTATCCGGCAGAGTGGTACGCATCCAGGCATTCGGCGTCTTCGTTGAACTTGCGCCTGGTGTCGATGGCTTGGTGCATATCAGCGAACTGGGCGGTGAGCGGCGCGTCAACCACCCGCAGGAGCTGTTCAGCATCAACGACGCGGTGGTAGCGACCGTGCTCGGCGTCGATGCTGAGAAGCGCCGAATTTCACTGTCGCTGAACCACGAGCGCCGCGGTGAAGCGGCAGCCAGTCAGCAGATCAGTGCCGAGCAGACCCGGCCTAGACAGAGTTTCGGCACCCTCGGGGATCTGCTGAAAGAGAGCATGAAAAAACAGAAGTAGACCTTAACAGACAATTGGGAGCAGCACTCATGGAAACCCAGATGCATCACCGCTTTGTCAGCCTGTTGACGCGCAAAACCATCGCGCTGGTCCTGGCCGGAGGCCGTGGATCGCGCCTGTATGAGTTGACCAGCTGGCGTGCCAAGCCGGCTGTACCCTTTGGCGGCAAGTTCCGCATCATCGATTTTCCGCTCTCCAATACCGTCAATTCCGGGATTCGCCGCATCGGCGTGCTGACACAGTACAAGGCGCACTCACTGGTAGCCCATCTGAGCCTCGGCTGGAGTGGATTCAAAAGTGAATTGGGTGAGTTCGTCGAAGTGCTGCCGGCGTCGCAGCGGGTGGCCAACGACTGGTATCAGGGCACCGCCGATGCTGTCTATCAAAACCTGGACATCATCCGCACCCACCACCCCGACTTTGTCCTGATACTCTCCGGCGACCATATCTACAAAATGGACTATGGCACCATGCTGGCGTTCCACACCGACAACCACGCCGAGATGACCATCTCCTGCCTGGAGGTTCCGGTAACGGAGGCGGCCGGTGCGTTCGGTGTGATCGAAGTGGATGAAAACGGTCGGGTGATTGGTTTCGAGGAGAAGCCAGCACACCCCAAACCCATTCCAGGCCAGCCGGACACCTGCCTGGCGTCGATGGGCAACTATATCTTCAACACCGAGTTTCTTTACGACCAACTGATCCAGGATGCCGACAACGAAGCTTCCGAGCACGACTTCGGTAAAAACATCATCCCTGACATTATCCGGGAGCACCAGGTATTCGCATTTCCGTTCCGCGATCTAACGACGGGTAAGCGCGCCTACTGGCGCGATGTCGGTACACTGGACGCCTTCTGGGAGGCGAACATGGAGCTGTTGTCGGTCACCCCGGAGTTGAACCTCTACGACAGTGAGTGGCCGATACTCACCTACCAGGGCCAGCTGCCGCCGGCCAAGTTCGTGTTCAATGATGATGACCGACGCGGCATGGCAGTCGATTCGATGGTATCCGGCGGCTGTGTGGTATCCGGCGCCAAACTGAACCGTGCACTGCTCTTCTCCAATGTGAAAGTGAAGTCCTACACCACGGTGGAGGAGAGCGTGGTGCTGCCTTCGGTCACCATAGAGCGCAGCGTCCGTATCAAGCGCGCTATCATCGACCGGGGCTGCATCATCCCGGAAGGGATGGTCATCGGCGAGGATCACGAGATGGACCGGCGGCGGGGTTTCCGGGTAACCACCAAAGGCGTCGTCCTGGTTACGCCCGACATGCTGAAACAGTCGACCCATTTCATGCGCTGAGTCTGACGTCAGCTTTTCAGCAGTGACTTGAAGCCGCTGGAGGTCTCGACTCTGCCGGTACTCGAATAGGCCTCGTGATTCTTTTCGATCCGGCTGCTCTTGTAGAGGTAGTTGATCATCATTCCGGCCGACTGGTGAAAGCCTTTGGATGTGGTATCCGCAAGCCAGTTGATCCGCTCCATGCTGGCCCCATTGGAGAGATGGAAGTGGGCCACCGGATCAAGCGCATTACTGCCACGTTTCGCCTCGCTCAGATAGTGAGCGCACAAGCGCATCAACGGGGTGCGCATCGCCTTCTCCCGCGACTCCTGCCGGTACCATTGGGAATGGTCCCGGCAGAGCAGCGGAAATGCCTCCGCCACGGGCTTGTCCAGCACCGCCTCCAATGCTTTGCGCTCACTCTTCAACAACAGCTCCGCACCACGCTCCGCCAGTTGCCGCTCCAACCAGTTGCAGAAGCCCGGAATCGGCGACAGGGTGGCGAAGTTCTTCAGGTTGTCGAAATCCTGCGCCAGCGCCTGCACCACCCGTTTGATCAGAAAGTTACCGAAACTGATCCCCTTGAGTCCGGCCTGAGCATTGGTGATCGAGTAGAAGATCGCAGTATCCGCCTCGGTCGGCTCTTCGACCTCGCGATGGCGCACATCCAGCAGTTCCTGCACGTTGTCGGAGATCCCTTTGACCAGTGCGACCCAGACGTAGATGATCGGCTCGTCAGGCATCTGATGGTGAAAAAAGGCGTAGCAACGCCGATCGGCCGCCAAGCGATTCTTGATATCGCTCCAGTGGCGCACCGCATGCACCGCTTCGTACTGGGCCAGCTTCTCCAGCAGCGAGGCCGGCGCATCCCAGGTGATCGACTTCAATTCGAGAAAGCCGATGTCGAACCAGGAGGTGAGCAGCTGTTTCAGATCCAGCTCTAGCGGCTGAAACAACGGGTCTTTATGCGCCAGCGTGATCAGCTCCGCGCGCATATCCACCAGAAACTTTACCCCCTCAGGCAATGCGTTGAACAGCGACAACAGCTGAATTCTGGGCGATCTCAGCAGCCGTCGCAGCTTCACCTCGACGCTATGGCGCGCGATCGGATCACCATCGGGAAAGAGCCCGAGCCACTCTTCCATGACCAGGGCGAGTTCATACTCTTGCACTCCGTATTCACGAGCCAGCAGCTGGAGAAAATTATACCGACCCTGAGCATTGAGACCGAGATAGGTGCGACCCACATCAGCCGCCCTGGCACGCTGAGAGACTTCTCCTCCTGCGCCTTCCAGGCATTCGTCTATCTGCCCGGCAAGCCGTTGCAGATCCTCGTCCGGCAGATCTTCACGTACCGTGCCGGTTAAGCGCACACGCGCGGCTTCGACGATGCTGCTCCAGCCGCGGCGAAGATACTCCAGTGTCAATTGAGGAAGTTTCGATTGTTCGTTCTGGTCCATTTGCTTTACGGCTCTCCAGTCGATTGCGGCGGCAGAGCAGCTGGCGACGGAAAGCGGTCACTCCGGCCGCTCTGACTCATTCTGTTGCTGCGACCTCAGATAGTGAAATCTGAAGGCACCAAATACACCGGCAAGAAGAAAATAGAGGATAACCAGTGAAAAGAGCAGAACCATGGTTGACGGAAACTGCCCTTGCACCAACCGCAACAGCAGCGGCAGCAGGAAAAAGAGCAACAACAGAATCGCCGCCACGCGCGATTTATAGATCAAACCAATAATGCCAGCACCTGCGATGAGCATGCCTGCGGTCATCTCAGGCTGTGCCTGAATTGCTGAGAGCACCTGCCCTCCCTGCGCCTGAAACAGCTGCCCCAAATCGAACAGCAACCAGGCTATTGCCGCATAGATTGCATTGAGAATCGCCTGCTCGGCTTTTTCCAAATCCATCGTTACCATCTTCGCTTATCAATATTACAGGATATTGTCGAGTGTTGGCCGGTACAAGTCGAGACCGGTCTGCCGACCTCGTGCAGAGAGACGCAACAAGCAACGATGTGGATCCGGGTCGATACGAGCGCCAGGCTCCTGGGGTCAAGCCTCGGGTCGTTTGAAGCTGTTGCGGGCGCGCTCCACTTCATCTCTGATGATGCAATCGGTGGCATGGTCATTGACCAGCCCCATCGCCTGCATGAATGCATACACCGTGGTGGGTCCAACAAATTTCCAGCCCCGTCTCTTCAGCTCTTTGGACAATGCGCTCGACTCCGCCGATACCGACACACTCTGGGGTAGCGCGAGTTGCGATGGATCCGGCTCGTAGCGCCAGACAAACGCCGCCAACGAACCCTCCTTCGCGACCAGCTCCAGGGCCTGCCGGGCATTGTTGATCACCGCCTCTATCTTACCGCGATGACGTACGATCCCCTTGTCCAGCAGCAGACGTTCGACGTCACTTCCGGTGAACCGGGCAATCTGTGCAAAATCGAATCCTTGAAATGCCACGCGAAAATTCTCGCGCTTGGCGAGAATGGTGCGCCAGCTCAGCCCGGACTGAAATCCCTCCAGACTCAACTTCTCGAACAGACGCTGATCGTCAGCAACTGGAAATCCCCACTCCTTATCGTGATAGCCGAGAAATTCCGGTGCCGCGTCACACCAACGACAACGCGCTAAACCATCGCTACCCACAATCGTATCACTCAATCCAATACCTCCCATGCTGAAGAGTTGTATCTCTGACGAATATACCACTGTTATCGCTCACTGCCCGTATCGGTCGATGGGACGATTGCTAAAAACAGCAATGTCGATCCTTTGCTCCGCAATGGGTACTCAGATGAACCGCGACTCCGTTTACACCAGTCTGACTGCAATTTCAGCAATCCGCGGATGCTTTGTGCTGAGTCTTCAGACTACCCCTCGATCAACCGATTTTCTTCCATTTATTTGAGCTGAACAGCCGTCCAAAATCCTATTCATCTGCTATAAATAAGGTTAGAGAAACAAGAAACTGATGGATCGGTTTCGCATTGTTGCCAGGGAGGGAAGGGTGTGCATTTTATTGGTAATAGTAGCGGAAGGAATGAGGTCATGGACATTCAACTTGCTGATGTCACCATTCATGTCGATAAGAGCGTAGATAGCAAAGCGAGGTCCGACATCGAAGGGATGTTGCGTGGTATCGACGGCGTAGTCAGCGTACACAATGGAGAGCGTACGGCACACTTGTTTGTGGTGGAATACAATCCTGAAAAGACGAATTCCCGTGATCTGTTGAGTGCGGTGAAGGGGAGTTACGGAAACGCAGAATTGGTCGGCCTGTGAAACGCGCCAGTCATCTCTTTTACTGGAGTACAGTTTCAGTCATAAAGAGATGTAAGGGTGTGGTTTAGAGTGAGAGAGTGCCGCTCTGGAAGATGAAAGGAGTGGTGTGTCATGTCAATCGAGTCCAGTGGTATCAAACATAGTTTTCCGGATAACGAGAAAGAACGTTTTAACACCCTGTTTGACGCGCGGTTCGAAGAGAAGATGGCGGCAAGAGAGCGTGCTGAGTCCGCCACTCTCAGCATACTGGTTACCAAAGGGACACTGGACTGGGCCTATCCACCATTCATCATCGCCTCCACCGCATGTGCATTGGGATGGAAAGTTACACTGTTCTTTACCTTCTACGGTCTGGCCCTGCTGAAAAAGGAGTTGGATCTGAAATTGAGTGGTCTGGGTAATCCAGCGATGCCAATGAAAATGCCGTACGGTCCGGAATGGTTTCGGGATATGGAATGGCGCATACCCAATCTGGTGATGGCCAACGTGCCGGGATTCGAGAATTTGTCAACGCTCATGATGAAAAAGACGTTGATGGAAAAAGGTGTTGCAACGGTGAGCGAACTCAGGCAGATCTGTATCGATGAGGGTGCCAGACTGATCGGTTGCCAGATGACTGCCGACCTATTCGGTTGGCCGAAAAGTGAATTCATACAGGAGGTTTCTGAATGGGCCGGCGCAGCGACCTATCTCTCCTATGCACAGAATAGCAAGGTGAATTTATACATGTAGCTGCGGCGGGAAAGGAGTAACAGATAATCTCCAATCTCGTCTGAAAAAGTTGTACGCTTCTGTTTCCACCGATGCAGTTACCCCGCAAGGAAGCGCCTTGAACTGGAATCCTAATGGACGAGCACTCGATTGACAGACGAACGACTGACCTGTGCTGTTGCACAACCATTGCGTATCCAATCTTTCAGCGCCTCTGCACTGAGGGCTTTGCTGTACAGATATCCCTGAGCCTGCTGACATTGGTGCTTTCGCAGGAACTCTACCTGGCCGGGCGTTTCCACACCCTCGGCCACGACAGTCAAATCCAGGCTCAGGCCAATTTGGATGATGGCTCTGGTAATGGCCGCATCGTCCGCGTCAACCTCAAGATCGCGAATAAAGGTCCGGTCGATCTTCAGCATATCTACCGAGAGGCGTTTTAAATTGGCCAGCGACGAGTGACCGGTCCCGATATCGTCGATTGCCAACCGCACGCCAATAGCCTGGAATGCTGCCAAATGACGAACGGTGCTGTCCAAGTTTTCCATCAACGCACTTTCGGTGATCTCGATTTCGAGACGGCCTGGATCAATTCCCGTTTCATCGATGATTCGCATGAGGCTAGTCACGTCCTCTTTTCGTCTGAGCTGCACGGCCGACAGATTGACCGCTACGGGAAACCGCGCAAGTCCGGCCTGCTCCCAGGCAATCGCCTGCAGGCATGACTCACGCAAAACCCACTCCCCCAGCGGTACGATAAGCCTCGACTCCTCTGCCACCGTGATGAACTCATCCGGATAGACGAGTCCATTCTCACTTTGCCAGCGCACCAGCGACTCAGCACCGGTAATTTCCCCGGTCAGTATATTGACGCGCGGCTGGTAGTGAAGACAAAACGCCGGTTTTTCGAGTGCTGTACGAATCGAAGCCTCCACACTCTTGCGTTTTTGCGCGGCTGTGTTGAGCTTGAGGTCATAAAACTGAAAATGCTCCCGCCCTTCACTTTTCGCTTTGTAAAGCGCCAGATCGGCGTTACTCAACAGTTCATCTCCGTCATTTCCGTCACTCGGATAGATTGCGATGCCAATACTGGCAGTGGCAAAGATATCGTGTGTAAAGATACGGAATGGTTGCGCCAGCGTGGCGATGATTTTCTGGCCGAGAACCGCCGCATCTCTGGCATCGTCGAGATGCGTACCGATCACCACGAATTCGTCACCGCCGAGGCGTGCTACCGTATCGGTAGTGCGCACCAGCTTGACCAGACGCTCAGCAATCTGTTTCAGCAGCTCGTCGCCAACTGGGTGTCCGAGCGTGTCGTTGACACCTTTGAAGTCATCGAGATCGAGCAACAAAATCCCCACCAGCTGCTGGCATCGCTTGGCTTCGTGGAGATCTGACTTGAGGCGCATCTGGAACCAGGTTCGGTTGGCCAGCCCGGTCAGAGGATCGTGGTGAGCCAGCGTGGTAAGCTGCTTGTGCGCAGCACCCAACTGCACAAGCATCTGATTGAATGTTTGTCCCAGCCGGGTCACCTCGGTATAACCGCCTCCCTCGAATCGATGATCCACCGACCCGCTGGCAACCACAGCTGCCGCCACCTGTTCCAGTTCCCGCAATGGCATGGCCAGACGCCGACCGGCAAGCGTGGCTACCAGGATCACCCCAGCCAGCAACCCGACTCCCAGAAACAGGTAAACCACCAGGAGCTGGTCCAGAGGATCGCTCACCAGCTTGGCGTCTGCTGTTACCTCGACAGCCAGCGCCAAGTGCCGGAAACTCTCGGGCAGATCCAGGCGGCGTGTTTTGGTGAGCGTCAGGGATGCCGCCGCGGTAGCGTCCTCCGAGGCGACATCCTCCACTATCGACCGCCCATTGTGAAGCAGCCGGACCGTTTCACCACCGGGCGAGGCGTTGAATTCGTTCATCAGCCGGCTAAGATCGATGCGGTGAATCAATGCCCCTTCCGGACTCAGGGTACGCAGATAAAAAATAGGTTCGGCCACAAACAGAAAGGCGCGGGACGCCTCTTTCTCGATGGATGTGAAGGGAACCCCCTCACCCAGCACTGAATCCTTCCAGCTTTTCGCCGACTCCGCGATCCGGCGCACACCGGCGACCGCGTTACCTTCAAAGTCGGTTAACACGATCTCCACAGGTATACCGTTGATGGTGGATAAATCCTTCAGGAAAGGTTCGAGTGACGTATCGCGAGTCAAACTGTCCATCAGTGAATTCAGTATCAGTGCATTCTGACTCAAGCCACTCAGGGTACTTACCACGGATTTCAACGTGGAATCGAGTCTGCCCGCCAGCACCGTGGCGTTGCTCTCCAGTGCATTCTGGACACCCTGGCTGATTTGTGAGCGTGTCACAAAATATGAGGTGACACCAACCACGAGAACGAAAAGCACCGTCAGTGTCGAAGCGACGAGCGCAATCCACGTTGCCAGTCGAGCTTCCATTCCGTTCTGCGCCTTGAGAGACTGCACGCGCATTTCAATCGTTAGTGTAACTTTTTGGTTATTGGAATTATGGCTCCGTCAGAAGAACGGTATCTGGCCATGAAAATGTCTTCGATTCCCAAAGCATCATGGTTGGTGGGCGTAAACGGCTGCGTGAAGTGCTTCACCAACCCTCGGTAGTTGCTTACCTGTTCCAGGGCGTCACGTACCGCTGAACGCTCCACCGTACCTGCTGATTGAATGGCCTGAGCCAACAGGTGCGTCAGGTCATATGCATGACCGACACCGACCGGAGATTCAACCTCCTCCGGGCGCGAGATCCCGAACAGGCGTTGGTAAACTTCCATTACCCGGTTGACCATCTGTGGATCAGACAGGAAGAAGCTGAACGTCTGCACCACGGAAAAATCGATCTTATCCAGATCCGATTTGACCAGACTGGCGAAGTTGCCACCTGTCACCCCCCAGTGACTGATAATGGGTATCCGTTGGTCTTCCGGTAACGCCGCGACTTCACGACACAATATCACGGCTTCACTGTCATTGGCGACAAACGCGATCGCCTCGGCGCCAGCGGTTCGCAGCGCCTGGTACCTCTCCAGCATCGACTGGTCACCCCATTGGTACCACTCTATGCCGACGGAGTGCGGTTCCTGAGACTGTAAGAAGTATTGGTTGGCGGCGTCGAGATTGCTGCGTCCCCAAGAGGTGTTGGGCAGAAGAAGCCCGATTCGTCTGGCATCCTTGGATAGCGCATGTCGCAATATCGTAGGCATAGCCAAGCTGTCCTTCAGCGAAACACGGAATGCGAAATTCGGGAGATGACCATTATTGGTGATCGCGTCAGCCGCCGCCCAGGGATCCAGCAGAATCATCTTCAAATCGTGAGCGAGATCGACATATTCAAGCGCCACTGGACTGAAGCGGCCGACGAACATGGCAACCATACCGGGCATAACCGCGAAATCTTTGAGATTGCGGATCCCGCGCGCCGTCACCGATCGGTTATCGCGGGAGATGAGTTCCAGCTGGCGACCACCGAGCACCCCACCGGCCCGGTTGATTTCGTCGATCGCGATAAGAATTCCGCGTTCAATGGCTTGTGCCGAAGTACTGTTGGTGAGCCCGAACTCACCATCGAACCCGATCAGAACCGGAGGGCCCGAGGCACGAATCAGCCAGGGACTGAAGGAGAGGTAAACCAATACAAGAATGCGTAACAGCATAGTTTCAGCGCTCCTCACGGGTGCTTACTCAATGTATTACGGCGATTTCGTCAGAGCCTTTAAAAACCGATCTGCTCCGATAAGAAAGCTCCCGGGTTATTTGCTCATTTGCTAAATATATTACTGATTTTAGACCAGAGTCGTTGACAATCGGATCTACGTTCAGCCTCCACAGGACCGCAGCGTGTTCGGGTGGCAGGCGCAGGCATCTCCATCGGTGCTGCTTGCCGTGTTGGGTAGGGGATCGACTGAGAACGCCGACCCATACTTTTCACCCTGCCGCCTACGGCATACCCGACCACAGACCACAACCAAGTCTCTGCTCAGGATCGGCATGGGCGTTCCGCCACAAATCCAGCGCCACACTGTCGCTCTCAGCGGTTGCGCTGATTATGTTGCCAGCGCTGGTGATACTGGTCGTGTAACCGCTGATTGTGTTCACGCTCCGGTGCGTCGTAGCGTGGTTCCGGACGGAATTTGGGCGGCGATCTGAACTGCTCCTGGTGACGGTGGTAGTCCCGATATGGCTCCCGCTCCCGGATCACCACGTTTTGTCGTACCCGGTGATCGAGATGGATGTGGCGCGGCAGTTCCCGAACCCGCAGCCAGTGGTCATGGTCACGGTAGTAGTAATCACCGGAAAAGAGGTGGAAATAAACACCCACATTCGGGTAGTAGTAGTATTCATCAGCATAATCCGCTCTGTCATGGTAGCGTGGCACATAGACGCACGCGCTGATGCTGAACAGTGACGCGACGAACATCAGGTAAAGTGCAGTTTTGGCTTGCATCACGTAATTTCCTCCCCATCGTACTCAACCGTTTAGATCGGGCTTTGGCAATCAGGTTCCCTCTTCCGAGCACGGATGTGACATCCCGAGAACAACAGAGCGTCACAACTTGACGAACCGGCAGATCACTGCCCGGACCGATTTCAAAAATCAGTCAGCTGAGTCCGGTTCAGTCGCTCCCTGCCCCATTCCGATTCGATCAAGTCCGCAGCCGGCCTCCCGGATCGACTGTAAACCAGCGGGTCGGATTCAGCTTGAAATTGCTCCGAAGATGAGCGAATCTCCAATGGTAGTGGTTTTTTTCGCATCAGGAGGTGGCGAGATAACCAGTGGGGTTGACGAGGTCTTGCTTCAAGTGGCCAAGCTCGGGCTCATGGAAGGCACCTCCTGATGCGTTCGCTGAAAGCCGCTGAACGCCTGTCAGCTAACTCTCCACTGTCAATCCGATTGCCGGTGCTACTGCTACGATCGGAACTCCCGCACTGCGAGCAGCGGATGTTCCCTTCGATGCACTGATACTTTACAAAGTTGCCCTTTTATTCGCACAGTCACCTGACACGACTTTTGCTGCGGATGTTACGACCAAGCACTGCTGCCACTTTCCGGGGTGGCCATAAGGGGGTTGATTTTGAACAGCAGGTTTAGCCGCACCCTATGTCTGGCTGGTGGCAATGCGCTGGTTGCATTCCTCTACTTCGCATCCGGATATATCAGTTTGAAACTGGCGGTCCCCCCGGGCTATGCCACTGCGGTATGGCCAGGAGCCGGGATCGCGGTGGCGGCGCTCCTGCTGTACGGGCGCCACTACCTTCCTGGCGTGATCCTCGGCTCCTTTCTCACCAATCTCAGTCTTGGAGTAGACCCGTCGCTGTTACAAATCACCCTGAAAGCGGTATCCGTTGCATTCGTCATCGCCATAGGTGCCGGTCTGCAGGCATTGGTGGGATCTTGGTTGATACAAAGATACTACCGCCGCGATCCGGGACTGCTCGAATTGAAAAACATCATCGCCCTGCTCGCGCTGGGTGGTCCGCTCAGCTGTCTGCTCAACTCCAGCTGGGGGGTATCCACGCTGGGGGTGGCGGGGCTGATCGATTGGTCCGAGTATGGTTATAACTGGATGACCTGGTGGGTGGGTGACAGTATTGGTGTACTGATCTTCTTGCCCATGACATTGATCTGGCTGGGTAAGCCACGAGAACTCTGGCTGAAACGCCGATACTCAGTCACGCTGCCTCTCGTCCTGTTTTTCAGCCTGGCGGTTTTTGGCTTTATCTTTGCGAGTCAGCTGGAGAACAAGGGAATAGAGCAGGCATTCCGGCAAAGCGGAGAGACGATCGGAAATATACTGGATAAGCACGTCGTGCGTTACCTGGAAGTGTTGCACTCGATTCAGAGCCTTTTCGCCAGCAGCAACTCGGTAACTCGACAGGAGTTCCATACCTTTGTCACCAGATCGTTAGCTCGGATGCCAGAGGTACAGGCACTCTCCTGGAATCCCAGGATCAAGGCTGCAGAGCGTTTGCGCTATGAGGACGCCGCACACCGGGACGGCTATCCGGATTACAATCTGACGGAACGCAATGCGGATGGGGAGCTTATTCCAGTGGCGGAAAGGCCCGAGTATGTGGCCGTCTACTATATCGAACCCTATGCAGGCAACGAAAATGCGCTGGGTTACGATGTTTACTCCCAACCGGAACGGCGGGAGGCGATGCACTTGGCAAGGGATCGCGGTACGGCTGTGGCTACTGCACGCATTAGCCTGGTTCAGGAGGCCGGTAATCAAGCCGGTATGCTGGTATTCGTGCCAATTTACCGCTCGCGACAGGTTCCCGACACTCCAGAGGAGCGTCGGGCCAAACTGATCGGCTACGCGGTCGGCGTTTTTAGACTGGGTGACGTACTCGCAGCAGCGCTGGCAGGCTCGAGTGTCGCAAACCTATCCGTAAGTCTCTTTGACGATACGAACGCCGAGGAATCGCAGCCTCTGGCCTTCGCTCACCTGAACAACCGGGCGGAAGTACGCATGCTCCCTGCACCAGACCCCAACCCAGCGAAGGCAACCTTCAGCTTTGTCAGACACTATGATGTCGGAAGCCGGGACTGGCGCCTCATCGTGACGCCCGACGAAAACTATCTGGTGGTACATCGTTCATGGGCAGCGTGGTGGGTTCTCGCAGCCTGCCTTTTGTTCGCCGTCATTTGGGGAATTTTTCTGCTCACCCTGACCGGACGCTGGCTCTTTGACGAGCGACGTGCGGAAGAGTTGGCTGACTCCAACGCCAACCTGACTGAACAGGTCAATGAACGGATGCGCACCGAGCAGGCATTGCACACCGAGAAGGAGCGAGCCGAAGTGACCTTGCACTCCATTGGCGATGCGGTCATCACCACCGATGCCAACGGTGACGTCGAGTATATGAATCCAGTGGCGGAGAAGCTCACGGAGTGGAATGCCAGTGAAGCCCGAGGCAAACCGCTCGGGGCAGTGTTCAGGATTATCAACGAATTGACGCGCGAACCTGCCGTGGATCCGGTACAGCGTTGCCGCAACGAGGGGCGGGTTATCGGTCTGGCAAATCATACCGTGCTGATCAGCCGGTCCGGTTGTGAGTATTCCATTCAGGATTCGGCCGCACCGATCCGTGATGGTAAGAAACAGCTGCTGGGGGTTGTCCTGGTTTTCAACGACGTGACCGAATCCCGTCGCATGGCGCGTGAAGCCGAACATCAGGCGACTCATGACACCTTGACCGGGCTGGTGAACCGCCGCGAATTCGACCGCAGACTGGAGCAGGCTCTGGCCAGCAGCAAGCGGTACGGCACCCACCATGTCCTTTGCTACCTGGACCTGGATCAATTCAAGATCGTCAATGACACCTGTGGGCACCGGGCTGGTGACGAGTTGCTCAAACACGTTGCAAAACTGCTCTCCGGCGAGGTGCGGGAACGCGATACCCTGGCACGGCTGGGCGGGGATGAGTTTGGCTTGTTGCTGGATAACTGTCCGATGGATAAAGCATTCGAGATTGCAGAGACACTGGTGAGCAGTGTACGGGATTATCGCTTTGTGTGGGACGCAAGACCCTTCGACATCGGTGTCAGTATCGGCTTGGTAGCCATAGCCGGACAGGTTGAGACGGCGGAGATGTTATTGAGCCATGCCGATGTGGCTTGTTACGCGGCTAAAGATCGAGGACGCAACCGCGTGCACGCTTACCAACCCGACTACAGCGGTGCGGATCCCCACCATCGGGAGATAATGCGCATAGCGGATATGCGCAGCGCTATCGATCAGAACCGTTTTCGACTTTACTGCCAGCCAATATGGTCTCTCGGTGAAGACATTCCCAAGATCCGATGGTATGAATTGCTGCTGCGGATGATCGATCAGGATAATCATCTGGTTCTGCCGGATAGCTTTGTACCGGTTGCGGAACGCTTTGATCTTATGGGTCAGATTGATCGTTGGGTGATACGTACAACCTTTCGCGACTACCAGAAACTTTTCCCTGGTGAGGATCATCCGGCCATCGCCATCAACCTCTCCGGCAATATGCTTGGGGATGACAAACTGTTTTCCTTTCTGTGTGAGCAGTTTGATACCTACGGCATCAGTCCGCAAACGGTATGCTTCGAGATCACGGAGACCGCCGCTATTCGCAACATCAGCGCAGCCACGCAGCTGGTTCGGGCAATCCGTGAGCTCGGTGGCAAGTTTGCGCTGGACGATTTCGGGAGCGGGCTTTCTTCCTTTGCTTATCTCAAGACACTGCCAGTCAACTATCTGAAGATCGATGGGAACCTGGTGAGACGTGTCGCCGAAGAGAGCGATGATCGTGCGATGGTGGAAGCAGTCAACCAACTTGCCCACCGTATGGGGATACAGACAGTGGCTGAATATGCGGAAACCCCTGCGTGCATACAAGTACTGCGCGAGATTGGAGTGGACTACGCACAGGGTTTCGCGCTGGGAAGACCGGAAGCGCTTCCCCTGAAAATGGGACAGCTGCGGCAGAGCTAAGCGCTGATTTTGTTTGACCCAGACCGTAGCTTTGCGAACAACATCCCGGTCGAGCACTTACCCGTCGCCAATCAGATTGCCAATATTGAAAACAACGCCGCGTTGAAAACAGGGGATGGTAGCAAAAACGAATCATCGCATTTCAGTACCGACCCCTTTTCAGCAACCGATGTTCGTTCTGTTGGGTTTATTCTGAACAGCCTCAAGCGGATGTTAAGTGCCAATTTCCGAACGAATCTCGAGGTAGTTCCGATCAACCCTGTTCAGCATCCTTGTACCGGTGGCTGCATTCATATCCACTTGCGACGACGAAAGTACACCAGCATCGACAGGCCGATTGCGGCCATGACCAGCCAGATCAGCAGATAGCCATAGGGTAAACCGAGCTCCGGCATATTCCAGAGGCTGACCGTGCGGTCGAAATTCATACCGTAGACACCGGTGATGAAGCTGAGAGGAATGAAGATGGTGGCGATCACGGTCAACAGCCGCATCACCTGGTTCATCTCATTATTGACACTGGAGAGGTAGATATCGAGCATACTGGCGGTCATATCGCGGTAGGTCTCCAGCAGTTCCATCACCTGAACCGTATGATCATAGCAGTCGCGCAGATAGATCAGCGTATCCTCACGCACCAGCGCGTCATCCCCGCGCATGAGCTGATTGATCACATCACGCTGCGGCCACAACAGCCGCCGCAGCAGAATCAGTTCCCGCTTGACCGAATGGATTCTCCCCAAAGTAGCCTGGTAGCTCGTCCCCAGAATCTGCTCCTCCACCTCTTCCAGCTCCAGACCGAAGTTTTCCAGTACTGGGAAACCCTGATCGATCACCATGTCCAGCAGGCTGTAGAGCAGATAATCCGCACCGCGTGAACGCAGTCGGCTGCCTTGCTCACCCAGTCGTTTCACGATCTGCTGGAACGAAGCCGAGCTGTTTTCACAAAAACTGACCAGAAAGTTGTTGCCGAAAAACAGGCTGACCTGGTGAACCTCGACCCGGCCCGACCGCATCTCGGGCATACTCATCACCACAAACAGCTGGTCATCGAACGGCTCGACCTTGGGTCTCTGCCCGCTGTTGAGCACATCTTCCAGCGCCAGATAGTGCAGACGAAACGTTGTTCCGATCTCACGCAGTAACGCTTCGGTCGGGTGTCCCTGCACATGTATCCAGGTGGTGGACGCCTTTTCCAGAAAGGGAGCACATTCCGCTACCTTGACGTCATCGCGAATCATGATCCGCCCTTCGTCGTAATCAATCAAACGGATCTGCAGCGGCAACCTGCCCGATGCGGGTGTTTCAATCAGTGTTCCCGCCGGTGTACCCGGTGGGTGATAACGCTTGGTGAAATAGGCCATGAATCTCTCTCCCATACCGCTCTTTGTCAAAGCCAGGGATAACACAATTGCGGCGATGGAGCGAGCAGGCATTCCGCCAGCCGGTTGCCAGCACCATTGTCATAAGTCGAAACCGTTTTTTGCGGGCTTGGTTAATTTTCAGTTAAGAAACAGATGACATACTATAGGGACATTATCGACAACCCAATTCAAGGGGAAACCATGAAGTTGAGAGACACAAAACGGATCCTGATCTCCACTGTCGCAGCCCTGCTCGGCATGGGCTCTCTCGTTGTCTGCAGCGTGACGCTGGCGGCGGAGAGCGATGCCTACTCCATTGCCCGGGGTGGCCGATTGTACGACAAGTGGTTCGAAGAGTCGCCGACCGCAAAAACGCCTGAAATAGCCCATCCGGGTTATCCGGAGAGTGGAAAATACAAGGGCAACAAAGGCACCGACTGGCGCTGTAAGGAGTGTCACGGCTGGGACTATCGCGGTAACGAGGGTGCCTATGCCGAAGGAAAACATTACACCGGTTTCAAGGGAATCGGTGGGATGACCGGCGCTGATCCCACGTCAGTCGTTGCAGTATTGAAAAACCAGACCCATGCCATGACGGCATCCGGACTCAGTGAGCAGGACTACCATGATCTGGCCATGTTCGTCAGCCAGGGGCAGACGAGGTCGGACGGATTCATCGACGACAAGAGTAAAAAGGTAACCGGAGACACCAGCGCCGGACAGGGTTATTTCGAAACAGTCTGTGCCCGATGCCATGGTCTGGATGGCAAAGAGGATGACCAGATTCCGCCGTTGGGGAAACTGGCCAATGACAACCCGTGGGAGGTGTTGCATAAGATAATCAATGGACAGCCGGACGAGGAGATGCCCGCGCTGATCGCATTCGGTAACCAGGTGGCGGTCGACATACTCGCCTATTTACAGACACTGCCGCAGGAGTAGTTTACTGCAGGGGTGGGAGTCTGAACGCAATGGGACAGCGGATACCATGCGCGACCAGACTCCAACCCCTGTCACCACTCCGCTGGCACGCTGAGAAACGGTATGAATCAATATACTGAATCCGGGATCAGCTGAGTTTCAACAACGCGCAAATCTTTACGCCGCTGACTTGCGACTGGGAAAATCGATTCTGACGCTCAGTCCTTGTCCGTTGAGTCCGTCATCGACACTGATTCCGGCACCGTGCAGATCCGCTATCCGCCGCACGATTGAGAGTCCCAGTCCGCTGCCTTTGACGTCTGACGTCTGCACCTCCGGGCTGCGGTGAAACCGATTGAAAATCTTTTCCCGCTCTTCCGACGCAACGCCGATGCCGTCGTCCACGACCTCAAGCCAGGCGCCATCCGCATCCGAACCGATGGTGACGGTCACCACCCCCCCGGCTGGCGTGTAATGCAATGCATTATCGACCAGATTTCGCAGCAACATCTGCAGCAGGGTGACATCACCGAGCACCCCAATGCGGCTAGGCGCATCCACACCAAGATCTATCTGTCGATCGACCGCCTGTTGGCTGAACAGGGAGACCACCGCCACCGCGAGGTCACGCAGGTCCACCGCTGATTTCACCATCTTTCCGGCCTCGATCGCATCGGCACGAGCCAGAGCCAGCAACTGCTCCACAGAATGGGTCGCCCGGTCCACGCCATCGAGCGCCCGATCCAGGGAAATTTCTGTTTTCCGCTCGGCCGTCTGGGTGCGCGCAACCTGCAGATGGGTTTTCAGCGCTGCCAATGGTGTGCGCAACTCATGCGCTGCATCGGCGGTAAATTCACGTTCGCGCTTCAATGCAGCGGCAACTCTTTGGAAGAGCGCGTTCAATGCAGTCAGCAGGCCTTCGATCTCTCGCGGTGAATCACGGCCGTCGATAGGCTCCATTGCGTCAGGGGCACGCTTGGAGACACTGTCCGCCACACGCTGCAGCGAGATCAAAGCCCGCCCCACCACGATCCAGATCAGAATGCCCATGGCGGGCAGCGCCAGCAGGAGCGGCATCAGTGTATTGCGGGTAATATAGCTGACCAGTTCGGTTCGCAGTGCCTGCCGTTCGCCGACCTGGACCGTCAGGTCGCTCATCTTTTCGGTCAATTGGTAAAAACGCCAATGCTCTCCCGCGTGATCCACATCAGCGAAGCCGTCTGCAAGCCGTGGGATCTCAGGTGCCGCTCCGCCGCGCATCATCAACGTTCCGTCACGGTAACGGGCGATGAATACCGGCCCCGACACATAGCGGTGCCCAACCGCATCCGCTGCGTCGAAGAGTGAGATCTGTTCTTTACCGCCCTTCGTCAGATAATCCTGCAGCAGGCCTACCAACCGGGGATAGGCCGATGCTCCCTGTTGGCCAAGCTCCTCGATCACAGCGTGGATCTTGGCTTCTATCTCCTCTCCCTCCTCGACTTCATGCCGCAACATCGCCTGCAGAATATGCGCGCTCTGTGCGAGATTGGCATCGTAAACCTCTTCGACTTCGTGGACCGCTTTGGAATAGACGAGTAGCACGACCGCCAGCCAGACCAGCAGTACAGCCGCCAGCAACATCGTAATCAGCCGCAGTCGGAGCGAGTGTCGGACGCTCATGCCTTCGGTATCATGTAGCCGACCCCGCGGACCGTTAATATCCTCTCTTTGCCCAGTTTTTTGCGCAGATGATGTATGTGCACCTCGACCGCATTGCTCTCGACACCTTCCCCCCAGCCATAGAGTATTTGCTCCAACCGTTCCCGCGAAAGCGGCATTCCCGGACGCTGCAACAGCGCTTCCAGTATCGCATTGCTCTTTGCATGCAGCTGCATCACTTGTCCACCCACGGTGACGCTGTGTTCCTTGGGATCGTAGGTAAGATCGCCGTGCTGGATCTTCAGCGTGGCACGACCTGCCCGGCGGCGCGCGATCGCGCGCAGCCGGGCGTTGAGCTCTCCCAGGTCGAAAGGTTTGATCAGATAGTCGTCGGCACCGATATCCAGACCGGCAATCCGCTCCTCCACCGTGTCGCGTGCGGTGAGTATCAGCACGGGGAGTGAGGAGCCATCCGCGCGCAGCTCCCTCAGCACGCTGAGACCGTCTTTACCTGGCAGACCAAGATCCAGCACCAGGAGATCCACCTGTTCCTGCTTCAGTGCCGCTGCCGCCGCTTTGCCGTCTCTCAGCCAATCCACGGTGTAACCGGCGTGCGTCAGTCCGGAGTACACCGCGGAACCCAGTAGTTCATCATCTTCGACCAGCAGTAATCTCAATTGACCGGAACCTGTTGCTGCGTTTGGGAGGAGTTTGCCTAGAACCAGGATCAGACCAGATTATACACCGTAAAATCCAGCTTCAACCGCGGGCGAATCTCTCCATCAACCGATTCTGCCTGCGCAGACCGCCATCGATAAAACGCGGAATAAATCCATTCAGGCGGGCAAACAGCTTCTCCGGGAATCCAAGATAGAGATCCTTCGCACCCGTTTCTATTGCTGCCACGATTTTCTCCGCCACCCAGTCAGGTGCGTCCATGTGCATCTTTACCTCCTCCGCCATGCGGTAGACGGCGCTGGTGTTGAAGCCGGTCTTGACCGCTCTCGGGGCAACATAGGTGACGCCCACACCGGTACCGTCAAGTTCACGGCGCAATGCTTCGGAAAAACCGCGCAGTCCGAATTTGCTGGCTGAGTAAGCAGTGAACCAGGCGAATCCGATGCTACCGAAAGTGGAGCCGATATTGACGATCCGACCCTGGCCACGTGCCAGCATGCCAGGCAGCAACTGTCTTGCCAACAGCATCGGTGTCAACAGGTTGAGTTGGACAATGTGTTCGATATGCTGCTCTGCTTCGTCCGGGAACGGCCGGAAGCTGGATAGACCGGCGCAATTTATCAGCAGATCCACACCCCCCAACAACTCGATCGAATGGGCCACAGCCAGTTGCCGGGCCAGCGGATCCAACAGGTCAACCGGAAGCGCATGGACCGGTTGACCGGCAACCCGAAGACGTGCCGCCAGCGCTGCCAGTGCCTTTTCGTCCCTGCCGAGTAGCACCAGATGAGCACCGCGTTGAGCCAGGCGATTGGCCAATGCCGTTCCGATACCACCCGCCGCTCCGGTCAGCAACACCCGCGTCCCCTGTAATTTCATCTGGTACACCTCTGTAGTAACTATCCTTCCAGCAGATCGTAGAACTCTCGGATCAGGCAGCAACCAACGCATTCAGGGTAAGCGGCAACTCCCGAAAAAGGTTGCCGTAGAGCCGGTAGAAGCGTTTGGCGCAGTGAATCACCCAGTCCTGGTCCGACTCGTCATCGAGCCTGTCCACCAGCTTGCGGTAAAAATCCATGTGTGAAAGATCGAGCGACCCGTGGCTGGAGAGGTAGGAGAATGCATTGGCCGGCAGCGCGAGATTTTGCTGCAATCTGCTTGCAGCGGTGGATGCCACCCGGATACTGGTTCCCTCCAGGACCAGCACCATACCCAGAAAACCCACCGGGTTGCCTCGCTCAATGACGTGATAAGCGTAGGCCACCATCATCTCAGCTCCCATGCCGGGAGTCTCCCTGCGTACCTTGTCCGGGTTACCGCCGCAAACCTTGATATCATTCAGGATCCACTCCTGGTGACCTCGCTCTTCCCGGATATATTCGGCCATCGCATCGCGTAACCACTCCTGGTCATGCGGAATACGTGATCCACAGGCCATGAGCAGTGGTGTCGTATGCTTCACATGGTGATAAGCCTGTCCCAGAAAGGCGAGATAGCTCTCCAGCGACAACTCACCATTGCCTCCATGACGGATAAAGGGAATAGAGAGCAACTCCGCCCTATCACTCTCCGTCTCTGCCATAAGCCGTGCAAAAAAATCGTTCACCATGATTGAACCTCGTTATAGAGTGACTCGATCGGTTGCCGGTAATGCTGAAAGATCGCAGCGCGCCGAATCCGACCGGTACCGGTCAACATGCCATTGACATTGGAAAAAGGGGCGTCCGCGCGTATCCAGCGGAAGACGCGCGCATAGTCGGGTAGCGTACGGTTACAGCGGGCCAGTGCCGTGTCGATCTCCGTGGGAGTGACCCCAGCGCCGGAAACCACGATCGCTACGATGAATGGTCGCGCTTCGCCGAAGACCGCGGCCTGAACAATTTCCGGTTCCAGCATCAGCTCCCGCTCGACCCATTCTGGCGCGATATTGCGGCCAAACGCGGAGATAAGCGTATTACGACGGCGACCGTGCAAGTAGAGAAAACCATCGGCATCCAGCTCCCCCAGATCGCCGGTACGCCAGCAGCCGCTGCTTCCGGATGAGGGTTCGCCAAGATAGCCGGAAAAAGGGACTCCACCCACCAGGACCTCACCCTCTTCAGAGATGCTGAGCCGGACATGCGGTAATGCTCTTCCGACACTGCCGGGTCGGCAGTGCGCCAATGTATTCAGACAGACGACCGATGCACATTCGGAGAGGCCATAGCCCTCATAGACGGGGAGCCCGACAGCCGCTGCGCGCTGCAACAAACGGGGCGATACCGGTGCGCCGCCCACAGCGGCGTAGCGCAGCGATGGCGGGTGCCGTGGATCACGCTCCAGCAGCTGCACCAGACCCAACAGGGTTTGGGGGGTGAAAATCGCAGTGGTGGCCCGGCCTGCGGAGAGTGCCTGGCACATCGTTGCCGCATCCACCTCCGAAGATCCGGTCATACCGACCTGCTCCGCAGCCAGGAGTGCGACGCTGGCACCCGCCCACAACGGCGCATAGACCCCACCGATGTTCTCCAGCAGCACCGCCAGCGGCAGCAGCGCGAGATGCCGGTCATCAGCCCGCAACCCGGCAGCCTCCACCAACGACTCGACCACCGGCTGCATCTGCTGCCAGGAGAGCATCACCCCCTTGGGTTCCCCCGTGGTGCCAGAGGTGAAGGTGACCTTGTGAATGCCTGCCGGCACTGCGGTCATTACCCGGCGCCGGTCGACTGTGACCCAATACAACCGCTGCCGCGTCAGATTGATCGGTTTTCGATCGCCGTAAGGCAAGACACCGGCACGCTGGAACAGCCGGTCCGGATCATCGGTCACTACCGCCTGGACGCCAGTCCGCTGCAGTATGTGGCGTTGCTGACCACCGGAAAAGAACGGTGGCAGGGGAACCAGACAGATGCCAAGCTGCAGCGCAGCGATATCCAGCGCTATCCAGGCGGGTCCATTCTCGAGATCGAGTGCGAGTACCTTGACCCCGCTCGCCCGCAACAGCTCGGTAGCCAAGTCTATCTCGGTAAGCAGTGCAGAATAACTGAAATCTCCGCCCGGCCAGCAGAGTGCCGTCCGCTCTGGGCACGCTTCAGCATGGTGGGTCAGACGACCAATCAACGTCATGCTGCCAGCCTTCCAGCCTGGAATGCACCCAGCCAAAGCAAGCTGAGTGCACACTCCTTCTCCAACTGAAGCGAGAGCGCCGCATGACTCTGGGATACATTCGCTGCCTTCACCCGCGGTCCGTTCTCATAATAACTGCCCCATTGACGCAGCTCCTCCGGGGTCAGTCGACCTGGATCGGCAGGACCCAGATCGATCAGATCGATGCCGAGTCGATGGAATGCATTCTGTAAAACCGGTCCGCAGGTAAAGACCGCCCAACGCCGCTCCGTAGCCTGCAGGTAAGCGGTCAGCGCGGTGATCAGCCAGCGTCCCCCACCCGCAGCGCCAACCGCGAAATTTCCGACCTCGACCAAGTCGTCTCTTGCTATCCGACTTGCTGCCGACGCAGCCAGAGCTTTTTCCACTGGCTCATCCAGATAGCGTTCGAGAAAAAGTCGTCCACTTGCGGCAGGACGCAATCCAAGCGCAGCCGACACTCGTCCTGCAGCGTTGCCAAGCGCCATGAGCGTGGGTAGAAAATGTTCGATCCGAGCTCGATGTGCGGTAAGGAACACCTGGCTGACGAATGTCTCGACCAGGGAGCGCCCGCTGGTCGATTGATCATAAAACTGGATCCATGTCGGTACATCGATCTCACTTCTCTTCCCGTATTTACTGGTCATCGCCTCTATTCCGACTGCGCTAGGTTGCAGCGCATTCTGCGGGGTGAAACTTAAACCACTCTTAAACATCAGTGGTCAGGGACAGACCAAACGCGTTGCCGATATGCGGAAAGCTGTGAAGTTGGAGGTGACTGAGATGGCTAAACCAAGCACCGGGCTGTTGGTATCGCTTCCCCGGAATCAAGCATCCTTTTGCTGCCCGAGAGATGCACGACAGGCTCCCAGGTGAGCGATGCCATCGGTGAACAGAGCATCAGGGGTGTTGCATGCCGTGACCGCAGATTCAGGGTGCCTCAGATTCGATCGAATGCTCGGTGTGACTCATGCCATGGCGCGGGCCCTTGCCGTCATGGTGGCATGGTGACTCACCCGCTTCAGTCTGCGAAGTTGAACTCCGTCTATCTTTTCATTGAAAAAAACTGGTGTCATAAAAACGTAATCAGAGAGGGTATATTCTGCGCCACGGGATTGCACTGGAGTACTCGAAGATGCACTCCTCCAAACAAGATACAGACTGAGCAAGGAGTAAAACAACGAATGAAAGCTAGAATCGCAGTGGTTGGTTTGTTGGCAAGCATGGTGTTTAGCGTGAATTCCTTTGCCGCCGACAGTGGCTGTGTGGTGCACTATGTCCGTACGGCGTGCCAGGGCCAGGAGGCGGAATCCTTCAAGAAGTGCGACGGCCAGGCGGAATGCGAAAAGAGTAAGCCAGCAGACTCAGCCGAGGCCTGCGCCGCAGCGGCGCTGAAATCCTGCGATAACTCCCGCCTCGATATCACTAAATACAAAGTGATTACCGCTCGCTTCAACGGCCAGGAGCTCGTCGGTGGTTTTGATACCACTGGCAACCCGGATCCTGCCGGAATGAATTTCTGTGCTGCTGATCGTCCAGATCTGAACAAGTGCGATTGACATACCGCGCTTGAGTTTTGCTTTCTGCCGGCCGCTGAATCAGCGGCCGGCAGAAATAAAACAGCGTATTTCCCTTGGCCGTTACGAGCTGGTTTGGCTCCTGCCGCGGCTCCTGCCTAACCCAGTTTGATTTCCGCCGCCCGCTTCTGCGGCAACCTTCAACTTCCCGCCGTCCTGCGTCTATCGGGGACCAACCACCGGTAAAATTCCGCTCTACTGGGTCTGACCCCATCGTTACCGATGGGATGGAGCTGGCGGAGTGTGAAATCTGTTTTATACTGGATTCAATGGCTCTATCACACGCTGGATTGTAGCATTTTGCCGGTTGGCAACCACCCATCCAATTGACTGAGCCCCAGGGAGCGCCTTGGCCAGAGTCGTCAAGTTGTTCTGTCCAACGCAAGCCAAACGGCGCTGTTGACATAACATATTCGCCTACGCGAAGCATTCACGCCGGTGCACTTGCCATGACACCAGTGTTGCAGAAATCATTCTGGATCATTGTCATTTTGTCATTACTGGTACTGCTCATGCCCAGTCTGGCTGCTGCTGACTCGCATGGATCGCTTGGCGCTGCGACCGGATCGAACTGGCAATACAGCTACGATCGACGACTGGCGATGAAGCAGACTCAGCAGGCGCGGTTGCACCCGAAATGGAAAACCCTGTCGGGCAACGAACGTATCACCCGACTGGTCATGTTCGCACGCAAGCTGTTCACTCCGACCACAGCCAAACAGGTGCTGGAGGCGGCCGCCATGGACGCGAATTTCCAAGGCAACCGGACCGTGATCAAAGGGCCGCCGGGTGGTTTCTTCGTGTTGCAGCGCGAGGCCAACTGTTCCCTGGCCTTCAGCATCGGCAGCTACCAGCTCAATTTGACCAATCCCGCCTTTCAGATTACCGCTACCACGCCCGACTACCAGAACATGCTGCACGCCACCGCCGGGTTGACCACCCCCGGCAATACCTATGCCGGGGGTTGCAGCGATCCGACCCTCGGTATCGGATCGAGGCGCGGTTTCTACCTCGGGAGGAACAGCAAAGGTCACACTCTGTTTGCAGCCTACGGGTATGACTACATGGCAGGCAGCAACGCACTGTTTTACGGCGCGATAGACGCAGTAACTCAAACCGTGAATTCACACGGAGTCGAGCATTCGCTGCCAGAGATCCATGCGGTCAGCGCGGGTGATCTGAATGGGGATGGATTGGCGGACATCGTCGGTTTGGATGCGGTGTCCGGGTCCATCAGTGTCTGGATGGTCAACGACAACGGCAGTATCGGTGCGCCGACCAATTACGCCTCGGCTGGGGACTCCGCCCGCGCGGCAGTCATGCAGGATTTTGATGGCGATGGCAAAATCGATGTCGCGGTTTCGACGCTCACCACCGCTACGGGTCAGGAGCAGATATCATTATTGACCGGTAACGGGGACGGAACACTGAATTCCGCCTACCATTTGCCAGTAGCGACTCCTACCGCGAATTTTCGCAAGCAGACACTCCAGACGCTGCTCGCTGTCGATTTACGTGACACCGGTCATTTCGACATCGTCGGGTCCAACGGTTTGCTGCTGCTGAACAACGGCGACGGGACGTTTAGTGAGGCAACCCCGGCCTTCCCGGCGCGGGACGCAACTTCGAGCTGGGGACCGAACCTGGCCTCCGGTGATTTCGACCAGGACGGAAAGGCAGATTTGGCGCTCAATGACGGCTTGACCATCCGCCTCTATCTGGGCCAGGGAGATGGAACTTTTCTGGAAGGCAAAAGCTACACCTCTAACGACAGCATTGGATACCTGACAGCGACCGACCTGGATGGCGATGGCAATCTCGATCTCTATGTCGGTCTGGGCAATGGGGGTCTCTTTGGGGGCGACCAGTTCGGAGTATCCCAGGCTTACGCATTGCTGGGTCACGGCGATGGGAATTTTACCGGCGCGCCGGAACTGCCCTTCCTTTATACGGGCAAGAATATGCGGGATCTCAACGGAGACGGCAACATCGACGGTGTCGGAATCAACAGTGACAACGCCTTCACCTCCTTTTTGGGGGACGCACTCGGCGCTTTCAATAGCCATGCTGAGCTGATGACCACACCCATTACACTGAATGGCAAGCAGTTCACCCTCACCGGCATTGATTCGTATGCCCTGGCGGACGTCAACGGGGATGGAAAGCACGACCTGGCTTACATCGCGAAGAACTTCAATGGACCCAGTCCCGGGGGCTCGGGTCCGGGAGTCTTTCTTGCCTGGGGGGACGGAAGTGGCGGATTCGGCAGCCCCATGTTCTACCGGGTACCGAGTTTTCTGCCACCAGGGGATATCGATCTTGCCCCGAGCATTGCGAGCCTGAGCCTTGCCGATGTCAATGATGATGGCAAGGCTGACCTGATCTACGGTTACAAGGTTACCAGCTACAATACCAACACCGCGTTCGTAGGCACTGCAGTCCAACTGAGCAATGGGAACGGCGGGTTTCAGACACCACAGATCATTCCATTTCATTCCGGGCCGGCGACAAGTGTCTTCTTTCTGACCCGCAAGGTTCAGCTGATCGCCGACCTCAATCCGGACCACTTCCCGGACCTGGTATTCCTCACCCAGACACCAACCGTCGTCTCCTCAGAATACGTGGCGGAGATCCAGGTGGCGATGGGTGTGGGCGACGGCACGTTCACCCTGCCGGTCACAGTTCCTGGACCGGAAGTGATGCGCCAGACCTACACCGATGTGCTCCCTCCGATCAAGGTGGCGGACATGGATGGCGATGCGATCCCGGACCTGATCGTCCTGGGAGCGTCGGGTACTGGCAGCGCGCAGATCGGTATCGTTCGGGGTAGTGGTGACGGCAGTTTCAAGGCCCCGATACGCAAGACCCTCGCCACGCAATATCTCGGCAACGATCAGAGTATCGGCGTCGGAGATTTCGACGGTGACGGCCAACAGGATGTCGCACTTCTCGATCCCTACAGCATCAGAAATAGCGGCATCTACCTCGGAAATGGTGATGGTACGCTGCAATCGGTTATGCAGAACGCGACAGAGATGCCCAATCTCGCCATCAACCTGCCGGTCGGTGGAACGACCATCGTCCTTGACCTCAATGGCGACGGCAATCAGGACCTGATCGCCGGTTCGACAGCACTGCTCACGCCGACCGGAGCTGTTGCGAACCACACCATCACTGCCTCGATTGGCGGTGGCGGCACGATTTCACCGGTGGGTTCCATCAACGTGACACAGGGAGCCGATCAGACCTTCACTGTCACTCCCGAGAGCGGCTACTACATTGCGGATGTCGTGGCAGACGGGGTATCGCTGGGCGCGGTATCCACCTACAGTTTCAAAAATGTAACGGAGGATCACACCATCGTGGCCCGGTTCCTGCCTATAGACAGTGATCAGGACGGATTGCCGGATGAGTGGGAACAGCGGATCATCGACAGCAGGCAAAACGATATGATAAGCAGTGTCGCAGATGTCCTGCCAGAGGACGACTTCGACGGTGATGGCGCTTCCAACCTTGAGGAATACAGAAGCGGAACCGATCCAACGAATGCCAATTCACGACCGCTCAACGCTTTCTTCTGGTTACCGATATTACTGCTGGAAGAGTAGCTTTGAGCAAGCAATAAACGAGAAGTACTGCGTCCTGCGAACGATCCACCGACGGTCAGGCGGTAACGTCACCCCTACCAGGAAGATGCCAAAGCACCGCTCTCCCATCTGGAACCGCCAGGCCGACAACTTCCGGTGGATGCCGGAGCGACTCGATAGCATGCTCGCCGATGCTGTTGACTATCACCTTGCGCCAAGGAGCCGTACTTCTGCTGAACCGCAATCCAGATGTAAAAATGCATGGTTATACTGAACTTCGGCCGGTAGTTAAGAAGAGAGCGTGGATTTTCTCCGATAATGGACGACACGCCAGTCTCTCCCCCGATTCAGCTCCTGATCGATGAGCGAAATCAGCAACGGCTGTGGCAAAACGGGTTGATTCCCGTAGAAAGAGTGAGTTAAGCTCACGACCGACGAAAGCTGCAGTCACGCCCTCACCTCTTCAGAACCCGCTACCGTCCAGCCAGGTACCGCTCTGCGGTATTGCATGTTGTACTGCGGTCAGGGCAACCATAAATTCAATGTACATTTTAGGATGGTGATATGAATCAAGCAAAGCGCGGCGACAGCGTGAAAATTCACTACGATGGCAGCTTGGATGACGGAACCCGTTTCGATAGTTCCATGGGACGTGACCCACTGGAGTTCACTGTCGGATCCGGACAGGTGATACCGGGTTTTGACAATGCCGTGGTTGGTATGGCCGTGGGTGATAAAAAGTCAATACGTATTCTGCCCAAAGAGGCATACGGTGAACACAGCGACGAATTGGTGCATGAGCTGCCAAAAAGTGCACTGCCGGAGGATCTGGAGGTTGCCGTCGGTATGCCACTGCAGGCGACCAGTTCCAGTGGTGATGTGGTGAACATGGTGGTGGTTGAGGTTGCCGAAAGTTCGATACAGGTGGATGCCAACCATCCACTGGCAGGAAAAGCGTTGAACTTTGAGATCGAACTGGTGGCACTTGGCACAGCTGGTCAGCCGTGATGATGCCATCGCTGATACGCTGAGCGTCCGACAGCTCAGAGCCTCAGCGGTCGGTTTCCTGCGGAACCAGGCGGCGTGGATCAGTGCAGTGCAGCGCTGATGTGCGACTCATCCTCCCCGGCAGCACGTTGCATGAATGCTTCGATCAAATCGATCCCAACACGCTGAAATGCCGGAATCGTATGCGGATCCATCTTACCGTAACGGTGGCTCTCATGCTGCTGATGACTGAGCACATTGGCCACCTGCACGAGATCCACGTAATCCACCTGCTCTCCGGGAGGGTCCCGGTCCAGCTTGTCGTGAGTGGCTGCCACGTCGATCATCGCCGGGTCGAAATTCCATAGGGTCAACATAAATTTTCCCACGCTCATGTGCAGCGCATAAACCACTTTGTCCAGCTTCTTCTCATCATCCAGCAGCAGCTGGTGGTCCTTGGCCTTCAGCAATATCGGGATCGCACCCACATCGTGGATCAACCCCGCCAGCATCGCCTCATCCCGGTTGAGATGGGGAAAATGTTCACACAGCAGCGCTGCTTTTGAGGCGACGCTGACGCTATGGCGCCACAACGCCTCCATGCGCACCTGTATCGACTTGATTGCGGTGGTAAAGACATCGCGCATGGCCAGGCTGAGTATCGCATGCCTGACCGCATCTATACCTATCCGGGTGATGGCGGCCTTGACCGACGCAACATTCCTGGTTCCCCGGTAGAGTGGACTGTTGGCGTAACGCACCAGCCGCGCCGCCATTGAAGTATCCTTGGTGATGACTTTGGCCACGTCCGCCATGCAACTGCCCGCATCGTTGACCACGAGCAACGCCTCCAGCGAAAGTGCCGGCAATGTGGGGAGTTTGATCTGGTTTTTCTGTATGGCGTCGCGCAGCTCCAGGGCAAAAGCTTTGGGATCAAATTTCTCACTCTGGTCATTCTCCTGCCCCCTACTCGCAGGCCGACCCCATATCTGATCGTGTTGTGTCTGCAATTTCGCTTTCCTGTCTCCGATCGGTCTCAGCCAGCCAGCATCGAGATGCCGCGGCTGTTCCACTCGCCGCCGCTGATCGTCGGGCGTCCCAGATCGTTCCAAAGTACTGCAATCTGTTCGTAGGAGATGGCATGTGTCATCATCTCTTCTACGTCGCGTTTGAGCATATTGAGGTACTGCTTCTTGCCGACCGCATTGGCCAGCTGTGCCGGCGTAAGCTCGATCTGATGATCATTCAGCAACAGATCCAATACCTCCTCAAAGCTGTAATGTCCAATCAGGCCGCCGACCAGTGCGGTGATATCCCGATCGTTCACCGGCTGCTGTTCCGGTTGGGCAATCTCTTCCGGTTGAGCGATCTCTTCCAGCTGGGCGATCTCTTCCGGTTCAGCCATCTCCTCGGGTTCGGTCACGACCTGCTGCGTACGGCGCTGGCGCCAGCGCAGCACCCCTTCCAGCGCCATTTTGGTCGTCAGCAGGGGGTAGGTTTGGTTGAGAAAATCCAGTCTTTCGGCGCACGCATCCATCGCACGCTCAAGTTCCGGGTTTCGCTGCATGATCTGGATTCCTGTTCAGGAGGATTCAAACAGGAATAGCGGCAGGCAGCGACCCTTTCTTTAGAACCATTCTCGATACCGGCACCCTGAAAGCAGGGAAATTTCGCTCAGCAGCAGCCGGAGGCGGTGGAAGCGGTGCCGATATCGAACGGCATCCGCGTGCCGCAATCGGCGAAGATACCGTAGTGCGTCTCCCGATTGCCGAAAAAGTCGAAATAGGGACGGAACCGGGTCTCATGCAGCATGCGATAGCTGTTTCCGCAGACCGGAAAGATCTTGCCCTTCTCGATCAAGTGATGCTTGTCCAGCAGGAAACGGTTTTCGCTGTGTTCGATACCACCGCGATAGATCACCGCCTGTCCATAGTCCTCGCAATGGCTCTCCAGTCCGTCCAGTTTGAATAATCGATAAGTCGCTGAAAAAAAAGATATATGTCCGATTTTATCCTGAATCTCGTGGTTCAGGACGGCAAGCGGCCGGTCCTCGACCAGCCGCGGATCGCGAAAGCCGGCAGATTGGGCCAGATTGAGAAAATCATTCCAATAGAGCGCACCGCTCAGACACTCACCATAGAGCACCGGATCCTGCACCAGCTCAGCCGGTACCCGCCGGTCGGAGTAGACGTCGGAGAAGTAAAGCTCACCCCCTGGTTTCAGCAGTCGATAGGCCTCCGCCAGCACCGCCGCCTTGTCCGGCGACAGGTTGATGACGCAGTTGGAAACGATGATATCGAAGCTGTTATCCTCCAGTCCGAGCTGATCGAGCCGCTCGATATAACCCTGGCGAAACTCGATGTTGGAACTGCCGAAACCGAACCGTTGTCGATGCCAGTCGAGATGCCGCTTGGCCACAGAAAGCTGCTCCTCGGTCATATCCACGCCCAATACGTACCCCTCCTCACCCACCAGCTGGGCGAGCAGATAACAGTCGCGGCCGGAGCCGCTGCCCAGGTCGAGAATGCGCATTCCACGCAGCAGGTCGGGCCGCACCAGACCACACCCGTAGTAGCGCGCCGTCACTTCTGGATGGATATTGACGAGCAGCTGCTGCAGATGATCCGGAGTATCGGTCAGGGTGCAGCAGGCATCGGTCTGCAGATCGCTGTTTCCCTGCAGTATCTTGCCGTAGTACTCCTTCACGCTGTCGTTGATGTTCATTTCGCCATTTTCCTGCGTTCGGGTGGACACGTTGCCCGCCCGGTGAGTGATCGTCCGGCCGCTGCGTTATCCGGCGCCCTGATCGAGTTTGTGCATCTGCATATTGATCATGCGAATGGTGGCCTTCATTGCGGCGAACACCTGGTTGGAGTGGACACCGCGGGTCTTGAACAACCCATGACCATTCTGCCAGGTGATGGTCGCCTCGGTGAGGGCGTCGGTTTTCCCCCCCTTCGGAATGCGCACCTCGAAATCGACCAGCGTGGGCAGCACGATACCGCGCCGCTTGACCACCTTCTTGATCGCATTCATGAAGGCATCGAAGCCGCCATTGCCGATGCCTGCGGAGAGCTCGACATCCTCACCGACGCGGACACGGAGACTCACTGTGGAGTCCAGGTGAAGGCCAGAGGTAACGGAGCAGTTGAGCAGTTCGATGTAGTGATAATCGCGCCCTTCCAGCACCTCAGCGATGATGATCGGCAGATCGTCCTGGGTGATGCTCTTTTTCAAATCACCCAGCTCGACCACCCGCTGCAGCACTTTCTCCAGATTCTCCTCGGAGAGAGAGATGTCGAGCAGTTCCAGGTTCTTCAGCAGTGAAGCCTTGCCACTCATCTTGCCCAGCGCGTAGCTGCGCTGACGGGAGAAACGTTCCGGGCTGAGGTCGGTCTGATACAGGCCGCCCTTCTTGTCACCGTCGGCGTGGATGCCGCTGGTCTGGGTAAATACATCCGCGCCTACGATCGGAGCGTTCTCGGCCAGCCGTTTTCCGGCGAAATTCTCCACCATCTCGCTCAGCCGCAGCAGATGGCTCTCGTCAATCGAGATGTCGAGTCCCATACGGTCCTTGAGATTGACCGCCACCTCGGCCAGGGAGGCGTTGCCGGCGCGCTCGCCCAGGCAGTTGATGGTGCAGTGGATCGTGCCCGCGCCAGCCTTGACGCCTGCCAACGCGTTAGCGGTGCCAAGCCCATAGTCATTGTGTGGATGAAAATCGAACTTCAGCTCCGGGAAGCGGTCCACCATATCACTGACCGCGGCAAACACCTGATCGGGAGTCATCACCCCCAGGGTATCGGGCAGCATGAACGAGCCGATACCGGCATCCCGCAGGCGATCCACCAGCTGGTAGACATACTCGGGGCTGTCTTTGTAGCCGTTCGACCAATCCTCCAGATAGAGATTGACTATGAGCCCCTGTTCATGGGCATAGTCGATCGTCTTGCGGATGTCTGCAACATGCTCCTCCAACGTCTTGTTCAGCTGACGCCGGCAATGCTTCTCGCTGCCCTTGGCGAGCAGGTTGATCACCCTGCCGCCGGCATCGGTAATCCAGTCGACGCTGCGGGTAAAATCGACAAATCCGAGTACCTCGACCCGGTCGCCCAGACCGATGCTGTCGGCCCATTCGACAATATTGGCTACCGCCTCCTTCTCCCCTTCCGAGACCCGTGCGGAGGCCACTTCGATACGGTCTACCTTGAGCTGTTCCAACAATGCCTTGGCGATGTTCAGCTTCTCCCCCGGGGAGAAGGAGACACCCTGAGTCTGTTCACCATCGCGTAGTGTGGTGTCCAGAATTTTGATCTGTTCTCTGATTCTATTCATACTGCCCGTCAAGTTTACTTTGCATATAGCGTTTGATTACCCCAACATCCGCCGCCAGGATCTGGCAGCGTGTCTCTCTCTCCAGCAGACCCTGCAGCGATGGGGGCGGAGATGCCTCGCAGCCGATTGCACGCTCCACCGCCTCACCGAATTTTGCCGGATGGGCGGTGGCAAGACAGACCGCACCGGGAAATCGGCTGGCTGCGCGCACTCCCACCGCAGTATGCGGATCCAGAATGTAGCCGTGCTCCCGGTAGCTGGCAGCAATCTGCTCCAATGTCTCCTCCTCGCTTACCGCTTCGGCGTGAAACAGCGCCGTCACTTCGGCGAGCTTCTCCCCGGGGATCGTTATCTGCCCCTCGCGACCCATCCGCTCCATCAGTTCACGCACCTTATCGGTTCGCTGATCCATCAGGTAATAGAGATAGCGCTCGAAATTGGAGGAGATCTGGATATCCATGGAGGGGCTGATGGTATGGTGCACTTCACGCGCCTGATAGACCCCGCTGTTGACGAAGCGGCTGAGGATATCGTTGCGGTTGGTGGCCAGCACCAGCCGCTCGATCGGCAGCCCCATACGCAATGCCACGTAGCCGGCGAAGATATCGCCAAAGTTGCCGGTCGGTACGGAAAAGGTGAGCTTGCGCCTGGTATCACCGCCACTGACCCGGCTCCAAGCGTAGAAATAGTAGACCACCTGCGCCAGGATACGCGCCCAGTTGATCGAGTTGACCGCACCCAGGTTGTAAGCCCGTTTGAACTCCAGGTCGTTGAACAGCGCCTTGACGATGCGCTGACCGTCATCGAAGGTACCTTCGATAGCGATGTTGTGGACATTCTCATCCAGCACCGTGGTCATCTGCCGCTCCTGAATCGGTGAGACCCGGTTGTGCGGATGCAGGATGAAGATGTCTATGCGCCGCTGGCCGCGCACGCCGTATATTGCAGCCGATCCGGTATCCCCGGAGGTGGCGCCGAGAATATTCAGGTGTCCGTCGGAACGCTCCAGCAGCAACTCGAACAGATTCCCGAGGAACTGCAGCGCGACATCCTTGAAAGCTGCAGTAGGTCCGTGGAACAGCTCGAGAATATATTGCTCACCCAGCTTTACCACCGGCGTCACTTCCGGGTGGCTGAAGCCGGCATAGGCGCGTTCCACCAGTGCGGAGAGGGTATCCCGGCTGATGTCTTCGCCCATGAACGGGTGCATCACTTCGACCGCCAGTTCGTTGAAAGGCAGACCGGACCAACGTCGCAGCGTCTGTTCATCCACTTGCGGAAATAATTCCGGGAGGAGCAGGCCGCCATCGGTCGCCAACCCCATCATCACCGCTTGGGAGAAGGTTATCGGGTCGACACCACCCCGGGTACTGAGATATCGCATGCCGCTGGTCCTCGATCCAGATTGTTTAAGTCAGACTCCGTACGACCGGTCGTCAGCACACCTCTCCAGGCAGCAGAACCGGAATCCCACAGCGCAAGAGGGAGTTGACAGAGAGACGCACTGCAACGCGCCACGTCGATCACCAGTAAAAAATTGCCCCCGATCGTGTACGGCATATCCGATATCGGGTGATCCACAGCGTCCGGGAGACCAGACAGCTGCTGGAGCTGTTGCCGGCACCGCAACCCACCAATTTCCCGAAGTGATCTCTCCCGTTACGAACGGGGCAGTATACCAGTCTTGCAACGCCGCTACAGCAGAGACCTTGAACTGAACGATACCAGCCCGCAGCGACCTCAAGACCGCTGGCAGCGGTCAGTGCGACTCTCATCGCCGTCAGTTTGAGGTGTGAATTCAGACTCCACGCCGGAGCATTTGCAGATCGAGATGAGCAGTCGACCAATGGCTACGACTTAATTCCGTGATTCAACAGATCCATTGAATATATAATTCCAGTGATTATTCAGATCCCCCTGGAAAAGTGCGATTTTGCAGGGGGCAATAGGGAGAGTATGACTGCCCCCCTTTGGAAACCCCAAAGTGAAGGAGCAACTAATCAGCTGGACCCGTTTTTTGAGTCCAGCTGATTAGTTGCTGATTGAATTGAAATTCCAGCTTATTACTGCGAAAAGGATCGGTATATGGACTGGCATGAGTGGATCCTTGAGAACGAGCCGATTGTCCGGCTGACACTGTTCATCGGTGTTTTCGCGGTGGTGGCTGCGTGGGAAGTGATCTCACCCCGTCGCGCTCTCACTCAGCCCAAGGGTCTGCGCTGGGCCAACAACCTGGCTTTGACAGCACTCAACAGCATCGTCCTGCGCTTGCTCTTTCCTGCTGCCGCGGTGGGCGTCGCTCTGTTCGCCCAGCAGCAGGGGTGGGGGCTGCTCAATCACTTCGGTCTCTCTTTCATCGCTGCCATAGCCATCACCGTGGTCGCAATGGACTTCGTGGTCTGGCTGCAGCATGTGATGGTCCACGCCATCCCGCTGCTTTGGCGCCTGCACCGGGTGCACCACGCCGACCTGGATTACGACCTGACCACCGGCGCCCGTTTCCACACCCTTGAAATCATCCTCTCCATGCTGATCAAGTTCTCCACCATCCTGCTGCTGGGCCCTCCCGTGATGGCAGTGGTGATCTTCGAGGTGCTGCTCAACGCCACCGCCATGTTCAATCACGGCAATATCTCCATCCCGGAGCATGTCGATCGCGTGCTGCGTCTCTTCGTGGTCACCCCCGACATGCACCGGGTGCACCACTCGGTCCACGCCCCGCTGACCAACTCCAACTTCGGCTTCAATCTCCCCTGGTGGGACCGGCTGTTCGGTACTTACGTGGCCCAGCCCTCCGAGGGTCACCTGAAGATGGAGATCGGGCTGGATACCTTCCGCGATCCAAAGCAGGTTGAGCGGCTCCCGGGTATGCTGATGTTGCCGTTCGCCCGTCAACTGGGTGACTACACGATCAACCGGCGGTGGTGAGCACGGGAGAGAAATGAGATCTGACCGTATGACCGGGTCCGGATCCCATACCCGGTATTGATGCAAGACCGCCTGCAGCTCCTCTCTGCGCTCACCACGAAATGTGACATGAGGAAGCGAGCCCCAAGTGGAACGGCGGTGGTTGATATAATGGTAAGGATGTTGTCTCTCTGAACAAAAAGCTCACGTTGGAACCAAATGAAACAGCTGATCAATTTTGGCAGCCGCATCCGCAAACTGCGTGATCAGCGGGGGCTGACCCAGGCCGCGTTGGCGGAGAGGATGATCATCTCTCCGAGTTATCTCAACCAGATCGAGAGTAATGCCCGCCCGCTCAACAAGCGTGTACTGCAAAAGCTGGAGATGGCGCTGGGCATCGATTTCACCGAGTGGGCGGAGAGTGAAGAACGACGCGCCAGTCAGCTGCGTAGCGTACTCAACGACTCGTTGTTCCACGGCAACGAGATTCCACTGCACGAGCTGCGGGATGCTGTCTCCGCTTCTCCGCGCATGGCGGAGCGGTTTCTCCAGCTGTTCCAGGCGCACCAACGTTTGCAGGCCGACTATCAGACCCTGGCCGAATCAATTGCTGGAGAGGAACGTATCAAGGCGTTGCATGGCGCCCAGTTTCCATACGAAGAGGTCCGCGACTTCTTCTACCGGCGCAACAACCACATTGAGGCACTGGACCAGGCAGCTGAGCAACTATTCCATGCCGAGGAATTTTCTCCAGACGATCTGTCCTCCGATCTGGCCAGCTACCTGCAACGCACACACGGGGTCCAAATACGGCTGGCAGAGAGTGGGCCCGAAAATCAGCTGAAGCGATGCTACGACCCGACAGCGAAGACCCTCTATCTCGCCAAACCGTCGACTCCGTCACGCCGGGCGTTTCAGATTGCCAATCAAATCGCGCTACTCGTGTTTGGGAATGCCATTGACGAGGAGATCGAAAATGCCGATCTGGCAAGCACATCCGCGCGCGCACTCGGCCGTCTTGCACTGGCCAACTACTTCGCCGGGGCGCTGTTGATGCCCTATACCCGTTTTCTCGGGGATGCCCGTCGACTGCGTTACGATATCGAGTGCCTGAGCGGACTCTACGGTACCAGCTTCGAGCAGGTGTGCCACCGCCTGAGCACGCTGCAGCGACCGCACAACAAAGGTGTTCCCTTCTATTTCATCCGGGTGGATATGGCCGGTAATATCTCAAAACGTCAAAGTGCCACCAGTTTTCATTTTGCCCGGCTCGGCGGTGTCTGCCCGCTGTGGAATATCCACGCCGCGTTCTCCTCTCCGGGCAAACTGCTGACCCAGCTGGCGAGAATGCCGGACGGCAAAACCTATCTATGTCTGGCACGCACCATCTACGAAGGCGGTGGCAGCTACCTGAGGCCGCAGCGTAAATTTGCAATCGGCCTGGGATGCGAGATCACCCACGCCCCACAGTTGGTTTACAGCACTGGCCTCAACCTGGCGGATGCGGATGCGATCGAACCGATCGGGATCAGCTGCCGGGTGTGCGATCGCCCGGACTGTTCACAACGCGCCTTTCCACCAATCTCCCGTCGGCTGCAGATAGATGAAAATCGGTGTAGTCTCTTTCCCTACGCATTCGATGGTTCTGAAGGATAGGTGGTGGCGCCGATGCATGAGTTTCCGATTGATCCCGATTCTGATTTGGTAACCAGACAGTTCGCGCTGGTCTACACCCACAATCGCCGACGCTCTCGATTTCCAGAAAACTGTGTCCGCATTCTGGAATCACAGGAGCAGGCAGTAGCCGGTGCCGATCCGGCACAGGGAGTGCATCCGGCGCTGGTCTACGGGCCGTCGCGCTCCTCCGAAGGTTTGCGGCTGTACTATCTGGTCAAGTGGCTCTCCAGCTGAGTCCACACGCGAGACAACTTATGCGCCTGTCCTCTCCGCTCTGTCTGATCCTTTTCCTGGTTGCCGGCTGCGCTTCCAATGAGCGCCAACCCGATGCCACCGACAGCAGTGCCCCGATCGTTGAAAAAAGATCAGAGACCCTGTCGGAACAAGAGAAAAACGCGGAGGCTGCACTGAGAGAGCGCCTCGCCGAACAATCCCTGGAACTGGCCCGATTGCGTCTGCAGTTGCTGGCCAAAGGGGCAGAGATAAATCGGTTGCTGATCTCTCATGAAAAATTGCTGCAGGAGGCGATGCGCGCCAATGCCAGACTATATGGCCTCGACAGTAAAGCGGAAGCGGTGGCAAAGATCGCCGAGGCCGCGCTCACCATCGGCAACGCGAAGACGGCTGCAGCCGGATCGCAGCAGCAGGAGTTGACCCAGGCGGAGAAACTGCTGGAGTCGGCAAGAGCGGAGTTGCAGGCGGGAGATCCGGATGCTGCCGCCTATCTGGCCGGCAAGGCGATAAGTGTGGTGCAGACACCACTGCCGACAGCAGATCAGCGCTCACTGATTCGAGCGGATAGTGAGGAGGCTGAGTTTGCTGTCCCGCTGGCAATGGCTGTGAATCGGCCGAGCAATGTGCGGGAACAACCCGGTATGGAGTCGCCAATCAGCTTTCAGCTCGCTGCGGGATCCCGGGTCAAGGCGTTGGGATACAAACGGCTCTGGATCCGGATAGTGGCAGATGAGGAGCGTGAGGGTTGGATCTATCACAGCCTTCTGGAGACTGTTGCTGTTGATGACTCAAGGGAGTAGCTTGAGCAGATTATCTTTATAGGTCTCACCTCTACCAGTGGCTATCTGGTTTCTGCCGCGCTGTTTAGCCAGGTACAGGTTCCGGTCCGCGAGCTGGATCAATGAAGTGGCACTATCCACCTGCCCCTCCACAACAGCAGCGACGCCCGCACTGACGGTATAGTGAATAGACTCCCCGGCAAATGAGAGCGGACTGGTTTCAGTAACAGAACGGATGCGTTCGGCCGTCTCCAGTGCCTGCAACTCATCGGTCTGCTCCAGAATGATCAGAAACTCCTCTCCGCCATAACGTCCCGCAATGTCGATGTTGCGCAACACACTCTTGAAGATCGAGCCGATCTGCTGTAGGGCAGCATCTCCTGCCAGATGCCCATACCGGTCGTTTATCCGCTTGAAATGGTCGATATCGACCATCAACAGTGAAAAACCGATGCCGCTGCGCCGGTAGCGGGAAAACTGCAATTCCAGGCTGTCGATGATCTGTTTTCGGTTGTACAGACCTGTCAACGAGTCGGTAATGGAGATCTTTTCCAACCTTTCCCTGCCGGTGCGAAGCCGCTGCACCATGTCATTGAAGATCGTCATGGTGAACCCGAGTTCATCCCGATTGTCTATCCTCAGCTGGATATCGAGGTTGCCCTCAGCCACCGCAGCAGCAGCTTCACCAAGCCGGGACAACGGCGAGAGGATACTCTGCGAGAGTAGATAAGCCAACAGGCCAAACCCGGCCAAAAACATCGCCAAGAGCAGCAGTGCGCCATTTCGCAAGCGGTCCACTTCGGCGAAGACACTCGCATACGGTTTTTCCACCAGCAACTGCCAGGGCAGCCTTGACCACGGCACCGAGAGGCCCACTACATCCACACCGTTGTGGTTCACGTAGCGCAGAACTCCTTGCGCGTTAAGGGGCTCTGCCGAGCCATCACGAATAGTGCCGCCGTGAGCAAATGTCTGACCGGGATCATGACTGGACAACAGAATTTCGCTATGGTTACCGAGCAGCAGTAACTCCGACTCCCGCTCTGCGGAGAGTTCCAATACCTGTTTCATTTGTGCCATCGGGAGCTCGGCGACCAACAAACCCATCTCCTCTGCGTCTGCAGAGATGATCGGCACGCCCAGGCTCAAATAGCGTGGTGAAGCGTCATCCGCGGCAGACCGTGCGGCAACCAGTGTCCGCCGCTGATCCAGCCGGTCCACCCAGTCTTTCCCGATCCCAGTCTCACGCTCTACCTGAGGGGACTGGGCAACCAGATCGCCGCTCCTATCCAGCACCAGGAGACGCCGATAGTCAGGCACCTGATCCTGAACCAGGCGCAGAAACTCACCGAGTTGCAGGATTGCCGGTGGAGAGTCAGCGGTCTGATGCAGATGACGGGTCAGGTTATCGGCCAGCATCAACGAACTCGAATAGACCCGCAGGCCATCGAATTTCGTCTGCATCCAGGCATCCATTCCCCTGCTGGCGCGCTCCAGGACGGCCTCCATCTCCTGCGTGGCTTTGGCGCATACCAGCGCATAGGTCTGGTAGTAGGAGATCCACCCGAGCAGCAGTGAGGGAAGCAGCGTCGCAACAATCGCTACAACGAGAATCTTCCTCCTGATGGTAAAAAATCTCCCTCTCTGAGGAGACATCTTCTCCATAAGACTCCTGCCAGGTTGCTACGGAAAAAAAAGCTATTGCACGCGAAAAGTGCACCATCCCCCGTTGTCTTAGCAAATACTGTATAGCACAGGATGGCGTTGAAAAATGTTATCCAGGTTGAGTTATGAAAAAATCTGCCGGCAGTCTGTCGAACCCAATATGTGCACTTTGTTGGCAACTAGGCCGTCAGTCGTACACCAATGTACTTGCAGGTATGTTCGGGCTTTAGGATAAAACGGAGAATCATCTCCTTGACATGTGTGGTCAGCAGCTCCTGGCTCTCTTCGGAATTCAGAGAATCGCCGAAAACCAGGCTGAACGACGCCCTGTTGGATACGTTGAAAAAGCTCAGCGCACTGATGAACCAATGCAACTCCAACGGACTGATCCCCTCGCGAAAATAGCCGGCTTCCAGTCCACGTCGGTAAATAACCTCAACTCGATTGATCGCCGGCGCATTGACCTCCTTGATGGTATCCGAGTGCTTCAGGTATTCACCCTGATGGATATTCTCAATCATGATGATCCGGATGAAATCCGGGTGGCGGCGGTGATGTCTGAAAGTGAACTCGACCAGGCTCTCCATCGCCTCGATCGGTGGCAGGTGGTCTAGATATAGGTCCTTTTCACCTTCGCGGATCGAACGATAGGTCGCTTCAAGTACTGCCCGGTAGAGTCCCTCTTTGTCACCGAAGTAGTAATAGATCATCCGTTTCGACGTTTTGCATTTTGCCGCAATGACGTTGATGCGGCTGCCGGACAGGCCGTAGTCGGAAATCTCTTTGGTGGCCACGCGCAATATGTCGGCCTTGACCGATTCGGGATTCTGTTTCCAACCTTGCCTGGGGTTGGCTTTTACTGGACTTCCGGTTTCAACTTCGCTGTTTTTCATGGATTTTTTCAAAGGGAGGGTTTTCTCGAACTGGGCGTATTGTAACAAAGTTTTTTTTAAATGTTGACATTTTTAACCAGGTGGTACATTATTCAGACATCAAATTAACCATTTGGTTCATTAACCCGGGCAATCCTGGATTTTTTCACAACAGATGGGAGGAGAGGATGAATAAATCATCGGTAATGTTGGGCCTTGCCGCGGCAATCAGTCTGGTTTCTGTGACCGCAATGGCTGCAACGACCATTAAGCTGGGTCATGTTGATGGCGCGGAATGGCAGACGTCCAAAAAAGGGGCTGCCGGCGTTATCTTCAAGAATATTGTCGAAGGTGAAACCGACATCAAGGTCGAGCTGTTTCCGGCAAAGGCTCTGGGTGATGAAGGTGCTCTGGTGCAACAAGCGCAGGAAGGGACCACTCATATGGCGATCGTTTCCGGCGCCATGGCCAAGCTGTGCAAGACTGTCGACATCCTGAATATTCCTTATACGTTTTCCTCGCCGACCATAGCCTGGGACGTCCTGGATGGGCAGTTCGGTAAAGAACTGGCCGAGCATTGCCTGCAAAAGACCGGTCTCAGAACCCTGGCCTATGGCGAGACCGGCTTCCGCAACTTCACCAATAACGTCCGCGAGATTCGCTCGCCGGCCGATATGAAGGGCCTTAAATTCCGTGTTCAGCCCATTCCTCTGTACGTTGAAATGGTTAAGGGTCTTGGCGGTGAACCAACGCCGATCGCATGGTCTGAACTGCCCAATGCGTTGACCACCGGCGTGGTGGATGGACAGGAGAACCCGGTGGGTACCATCTACAACAACAATCTGCACAAGATGCAGAAGTACATGGTGCTCGACGGGCATGTCTACGGGGCCGATTTCATTGTCATCAATGACGACTTTTTCCAATCCCTGTCAGCCAGCGAACAGGCGATCATCAAGAAAGCAGCACGCATCGCGGGCACCATGGGCCGCGCGATTCAGCAGTTCAATACCGCCGAGGGTGTCACCAAGGTGGTGGCGGAAGGCATGAACGTCTATTCACCGACCGCATCTGAAATGGATCAGTTCAAGGCGCTGGCACAACCTGCAGTCAAGAAATGGCTGGCGGAAGAGCTGGGCAGTGACGCTGTCTGGATCGAAAAATTGGATGCAGCCGTAGCCGAGGCCTCTCGATAATCAAATCAGTGATTGAGGGGGATGCGAGATGAACAGTGTGCTGCAACGAATCACCGGCTTCTTCGCAAACTTTTTCGCGGCAGGCGCAGGATTGTCGATGGTTGCAGTGTTCCTGATCATCTTCGTCAATTCCACACGTCGTTACACATTAGGAAAGTCAGTGGAGTGGGGAGAGGAGCTTCCCGTATTCCTGGCGATTTACGGCATCATGTTCGGTTTGGCGTGGGCGTACATGCAGGACCGGCATGTACGTTTCACGATTCTGGTCGATTTTATCCCGGCTTCTTATACACAAAAGCTTTACCTGCTGGTTGATGCCATCACTGTTTTCACGGGCGGTCTGCTGGCCTACTCGGGCTACCTTTTCGCTGAGAAGCGGGGGGCCGTCGAGGCATCAGGTCTGATCAACAGCGCCAAGGAGCTGAGAAGATTCACCGGTTGGGATGGCCTTATTCTTCTGGGCCAGATGTATCCCTACCAGCTGGCCATTGCTATTGGGGGATTGATGCTGGCCATCGCGGCACTACTCCGACTATTGAACAGAGTATCCGAGTCTGCCCGCAAGCGTGAATTGGAGACAAGCTGATGGCCTTTGTGATTTTGCTTGTGGGACTGATTATCGGTGTTCCGGTCGCGTTTGCGATTCTGGCTGCGCTGTTCTATTTCATGGCGGTTGGTGAGTTTCCTTACCATATCCGACTGGTTGCGACGCAGATGTATGGCGGGATCAGTTCTTATCCCCTGTTGGCTATTCCATTGTTCATCCTGGCCGGCGAACTGATGAACGAGTCCGGCATCACCAGCCGCATTATCGGGTTTGCCAGCGTTCTGGTGGGACGTCTGCGCGCCGGTCTGGCACTGGTCAATATCTGGGCCTCGGTGATATTCGCCGGCTTGTCCGGTTCGGCCGTGGCGGACACCTCGGCGATCGGACGCGTATTTATCCCGGAAATGGAGAAGCGGGGTTACCCCAGGGATTTCGCCGCAGCCATTACCGCAGCCTCTTCGGTCATAGGTCCCATCATACCGCCGAGCATCCCGGTCATTATCTACGCCTTGTCCGTATCGGGGGTTTCTGTTCCCGCAATGTTCCTGGCCGGCGTGGTACCGGGAATTTTATTGGCAATATTCCTGTCGATCTACGTGATGTTATTTGCCGGCCACTATGAAACAAAAGCGCATGCCGGCAGCAGGGATTCCGGCGCTTCGGCAGGTAAATCCTTACTGCAAGGCGTTATCCCGCTGCTGATGCCGGTTTTCGTCGTCGGCAGCATTCTGATGGGTGTGGTGACACCTACTGAAGCGGCGAGTTTCGCCGTTGCCTACGCACTGATCGTGGGCCTGTTTATATACGGCGAGCTCAAGTGGTCCCGCCTGCCGATCATCTTCGCCAATGCCATGCGTGACAGTGCCGTGATCATGGTGGTCATCGGCACCGTATCCGCCGCGAACTGGCTGCTGAACTACAACCGCGTCCCCAACATGATTACCGATTTTGCGCTGCAGTATATGTCGGTCAAATGGATGTTCCTGGTTGCGGTCATCTTCCTGTTTCTTTTCGTCGGTCTGTTTCTGGAAGGCATAGCGGCGATGTTGGTACTGGTGCCGATACTGCACCCGATCGCAGTCAGCCTGGGTGTTGATCCAACTCATTTCGGCATCCTGGTGATCTTCAATCTGATGATCGGCCTGATTACACCGCCGCTCGGGCTATGTCTGTTTGTCGCGGACTCCATCGCCAATGTCGGGCTGGGTCCGCTGATACGCCGCATATTTCCTCTTTTCCTGGTGGAGTTTGCAGTGCTTGTCATCATTACCTTTATTCCGGAAACGGTAATAAGTCTGCCAAAGTTACTTGGAGCGCTGTGAGTTATTGAAATGGCGAAAGAGATCAAGCTGGGGTTACTGGGGAACGGCATCGGCCGCAGCCGTGCCAAATCGCTACACGAACTGATCGGCGGGCTGTATGGATTGAATGTCCACTACTGGCCGATGGACTTGGCCGGGAAAGCCGATGTCAACATCGGGGATGAACTGATCCGCTGCCGAGAAGAGGGCTACCGCGGGGTCAATGTAACTCATCCGTACAAACGGGATGCATTCCGATTCGTCGACGTGCTGTCCGGTTTTCCCGCAGGACTAACCTCCGTGAATACGGTGGTGTTCGACGCAGGACGGCTGATGGCGGATAACACTGATTACAACGGCTTTTGCAGGGCCTACATCACCCACTTCAGCGGCCAGCAGAAGCCCGGCAGGGTGCTGATGCTGGGCAGCGGAGGAGTCGGCCTGGCCATTGCCTATGGGTTGCAAAAGTTGGGGGCCTCTGAGCTGGTGGTTTTCGATAAGAATCTTCAGGCGGCACGTGATTTGATCGCAAATCTGAACCAGGCACAGCTGCCGGCCCGGAACATCGAGTACGTTGATCTGATTGATGAGATGAGAAGTGCGGACGGCCTGATCAATGCAACACCGGTGGGCATGTTCCAATATCCCGGAAACCCTTTCCCGCAGGAGGGCTTTGCTAATCAGCGATGGGCATTCGATGCAGTTTACACCCCTGAGCGTACCGTGTTTCTTGAATATTGCCGCAGGTGGGATATAGACACGGTTTCGGGATTCAAGCTCTTTCTCTACCAGGGACTGGATGCATTCAGACTTTTCACCAACATCGATGTGGACGCGCAGATGGTGGAGCGTGAGTTCCTACGCAGATACCCGCTCGATGAACGCGCGCTTTCGGCTTAGTAAGGATTTCCGCGGAGTGCAGAGAACATGCGTTCTGTTTATTCCGGCAGCCAGATAAAAGAGAGGTTGGAGGCATGACTCACAAGTTTTCCCTGGCCTATCTTACAGTTCCGGGTCTTACCCCACCCGAGCTGACCCATGTGGCCGCTCGCACCGGGTACGACTTCGTCAGCTACCGGTTGGTTCACCTCAATGTTGCGGGAGAACCGGATATCGACCCGCTGTCACCTCAGATCCTCCGTCAGACCAGACAAGCGCTGGCAGAAACCGGAATAAAGGTATTCGATATCGAACTGGTACGGGTGATGCGAACCATTAAACCCGAGGCATTCATTCCCGCTTTCGAAGCAGGAGCGGAGCTGGGGGCGAGCCAGGTTATCTGCTCTGCCTGGACCGATGTGCGTAACGACCGCGGTTTTATCGTCGATCGGTTCGGCGAGATCTGCGATCTGGCGGACTCCTTCGAGCTGACAGTCAACCTGGAGTTTCCGGCTTTTTCACGTCTGGTCTCGCTCGAGGATTGCCTGGAGATTCTGGAACTGGCCGATCGCCCAAATCAGGGATTGCTGGTCGATACCCTCTACATGCATTTCAACAAGACACCGTTGTTGGCACTGGAGCGGGTCCCCAGCGAGTGGATCCACTTCATGCACATCAACGATGCCGATGATATCTACTACACCAAAGAAGAGATGATTCACGTTGCGCGGGACGCAAGGCTCTACCCGGGAGAGGGGGCAATCGATTTTTCCGTGGTCAACTACCTTTTCCCTGATCTGCCGCTGGCGATTGAGCTGCCCCATGCCAAACGCTTGCAGGAATTCGGTCCGGAACAACACGCACGCAACTGCCTAGAGGCCGCGCAGCGAGTTCTCAATCCAACCAACAGCTGAACTGCCAGTTCGAAAAGAACAGGAGAAAATCGATGGCCCAAGAGATTACCCCAGAAGAGCTAGCCACGGCGGATGCGATGATCCAGCGCGCCCGCAAGGCGATGGAAGAGATCCAGGATTACGATCAGGCAAGAGTGGATCGTTTGGCGCGGGCACTGGGGTGGAACACCGGGAATGAAAAGACCTTTGTCCGCATCGCCCAGATGGGTGTAGACGAATCGGGTATCGGCGACCGGGCGGGGCGTGCCGGCAAGCGGTTCAAGATTCTCGGTGTGCTGCGCGATGCGCTGCGGCAAAAATCGGTGGGAGTGATCGAAAAGGACGAGGTAAAGGGCATCACCAAGATCGCCAAGCCAGCGGGAGTGATCGCTTCTCTGATACCCACCACCAACCCGGAATTGACACCACCCGTTACCGGCATCTACGCCATCAAGTGCAAGGACGCGGTGATTTTTTCACCGCATCCCCGTGCCAAGGGGACCACCTTCGAGATGGTACGCGTCATGCGTGAAACGCTGAAGAAGCTGGATGCGCCTGCAGACATTTTTCAATGCGTCGAAAAACCCTCGATACCGATGACCAACTACCTGATGAGCCATTGCGACCTGACGTTAGCCACTGGTGGCAAACCGATGGTGCAAGCGGCCTACAGCTCCGGCAAACCGGCTTACGGAGTAGGTGCGGGCAATTCGACCATGGTGATCGATGAGACGGCGGATATCCTGGAGGCGGCAAGGAATTCGCGTTTATCAAAAACTTCTGATTTTGGATCCGGTTGCTCGGCCGATGGCAACCTGCTGATTGCCGAACAGATATACGATCAGATGAGGGATGCACTGATCAACGAGGGTGGTTACCTGTGCAACGACAGGGAAAAGGCGCTGATTGAAAAAGCGTTGTGGAAAGGGGACGGCACCCGCCGAATCGAAACTGTCGCGATATCAGCTCAGCGCATCGCCGAGTTTGCCGGATTCTCCATCCCCGAGGATCGAAAGTTCATCATGGTCGAACAGCAGGAGATCGGCAAGGCGCATAAATTCTCAGGCGAGAAGCTCTGCGTAGTCATGGCGCTGTTCAAATTCGAGGATTTTGGCGAAGCGATGAAGCAGGTGCGAGATATTTATGAGGTCGGCGGAAAAGGTCATTCATGCGGTATCTACTCGTTCGACGAGGAGCGCATCCTGCGCCATGCCGAGAATGCACCGGTCAGTCGGGTGATGGTGCGGCAAGCGCAATCGAAGGCCAACGCTGGCAGTTTCAGCAACGGCATGCCGATGACATCCAGCCTCGGTTGCGGCATCTGGGGCGGCAACATCACCAATGAGAACGTGGCGCTGAAGCACTACATGAATGTCACCTGGGTTGCCCATCCGATCGCTGAAGACCGCCCCTCGGATGAGGAGCTGTTCGGTGAATTCTACAATGCCGAGACGATGTGAGGATGATATGAAAGATCTCAACGCCAGTCAGCTCGTCCGTTATCTGGAACTCCGGGGAGTTGAGCATGTGTTCGGGCTCTGCGGTCACACCAACATTGCCGTGCTGTCAGCAATGGCGGAATCAAAACTGAAGTTTGTCAATGTACGCCATGAACAGATTTCGGCGCATGCGGCGGATGGCTATGCGCGCGTGACCGGCAAAGCCTCGGTACTGCTCACCCACCTCTCGCCCGGCCTGACCAATGCCGCCACCGGTGTGGCCAATGCCGCACTCGATTGCATTCCGCTGGTCGTTATCGCAGGCGATGTGCCCAGCTACTATTACGGCAAGCATCCGCATCAAGAGTTGAATCTGCACGCCGATGCCAGCCAGTACGAAATCTATCGCCCGTTCGTGAAACGTGCTTGGCGCGTCGATACCGCTGAACTGTTGCCGGAAATACTGGACAAGGCATTTCTGCTCGCAGAGAGCGGCCAGCCCGGTCCGGTGCTGGTTAATGTGCCAATGGATATCTTCTCTGCGCAAGTGGATGTGGCGCTATGGGACCGAGTGAATGGCAACACCCGGTCATTTTCCAAACCTTCCCTGGACGAAGAGACCGCGCGCAGGATCATCGCGCGGTTGATGACGGCGAATTCGCCCGTCATCTATGCCGGTGGCGGAATTGCTCTGGCACGCGCCTATGACGAACTCAGAGCCTTTGTGGATCATCTGCAGATTCCGCTCAGCCACAGTCTGATGGGCAAGGGGGTGCTGCCGGATGATCATCCCCTGGTGCTCGGCATGACCGGATTCTGGGGGATGGCGTTTGTCAACGAGATGACGCGCAACGCGGATTGGATTCTCGCCCTCGGGACCCGTTTCAAGGAGGCCGACAGCTCCTCCTGGTACCCGGAGTACACCTTCAACATCGGTGGTGCAGGTTCGAAACTAATCCATATCGATATCGAACCCCAGGAGATCGGCCGCAACTATCCCACCGAGATTGGCGCGGTAGCGGATCTCAAAGCGGCGCTGACCGTGTTGAACCGGGTCGCCAGGGAGATGCTCCCTGAGGGCCGTAAAGCACCGGAGTTGATCGGGAGAATTGCCGCCGAGCGCAGCGCATTTGCCGAAAGAAACCGCGCGATGCAGCAGTCAGATGCTTTTCCGATGATGCCGGAACGCATTCTCGCCGATCTTTGGGAGGTGATGCCGCGTGATGCGATTCTCACCTCAGACGTGGGTTGGAACAAGAACGGTGTGGCACAGCAGTTCGCCATCACCACACCGGGTTCGATTCTGATTCCGGGTGGTTTTGCCACGATGGGTTTTGGCCCGCCAGCGGCGTTGGGTGCCAAGATCGCGCGGCCGGACCGGGTGGTGATCAGCCTGGTGGGTGATGGTGGATTTGGCCAGAACCCTGCGTTACTCGCCACTGCCGCCGCAGAGAAGCTCGCGGTTATCTGGATCATCATGAACAACAACGCCTATGGCACCATTGCCGGGCTGCAGCAAGCAAACTATGGACTCACACACGGCACGCTATTCCCCAAGGCGTCGACGCCCGCACAGCAACTGCCAGACTATGCCGCGATCGCAAGAGCTTATGGGGTGGATGGTGTACGTATCGCTTCTGCCGAGGCATTCAAACCAGCTCTGAAAGCGGCTATCGAATCGGGCAGACCCACGTTAATCGACGTTGCGATGATCAACAACCCGACGCCGACATCAGGACATTGGAACATTCTGGACATCTATTCACCCGATGGATTGAAAGGGCATGTGGCGACCGCTTGATATGAAGACATCCATTGCCACAGTGACAATTTCGGGCGATCTCAGCAAAAAGCTGACAGCTATTGCCAAGGCGGGTTTCGATGGCATTGAGCTGTTCGAGCGCGACCTGATCGCGTTTGACGGTCCACCCGTTCAGTTGGGCGAAATGGTGCGCGGGCATGGTTTACGTATCGATTTACTGCAGTCGGAGCGGAACTTCGGGGGCTTGCCCGAACCGCTGAAGAGAAGAGCTTTTGCTCGCATTGAACGTAAGTTCGACCTGATGCAGGAAGTTGGCACCGAACTGCTGCTGGTCAGCTCCTGCACCAACGAAGCGTCGTTGGGCGGTATCGACCGGCTGGCCGGAGATTTTCGCGAACTGGCTGATCGGGCGGCGCAACGGGGAATCAGGGTGGGTTTCGAAGCGATGTCGTGGGCGAATTACCTCTCCGACTATCGTGATGCGTGGGAGGTTGTACGCCGTGTCGACCATCCCTCACTTGGCTTGGTGCTGGACAGCATTCACATTCTGGGCAAAAGAATCAGTCCCGAAAGCATACGCGGTATCCCGGGAGACCGGATATTTCACGTTCAGGTGGCTGATGCGCCATTGATCGAGATGGATCTGGAATACTGGTCACGGCACTACCGCAGTATGCCAGGCGAAGGCGACCTGGCACTGGTCGATTTCATGCGTGCAGTGGCGGCGACCGGCTATGCCGGCCCGGTCTCCCTGGAAATTCTCAATGAGCGTTTCCATAACGGACTTCCTCGGTCCATTGCCGAGGATGGTTATCGATCGCTGCTCCATCTCATGGATCAGGTCCGTCGTACCGAGCCCAGTATAAAGGTTGAGTTACCTGAAATGCCGCCGAAAACTCGGGTGGATGGCATCGAATTCGTTGAGTTTGCCGCCGACGCCAAGCAGGTCGGAATATTGGAAAGCGTGCTTGAGGCCCTGGGTTTTAAGCCGATGGCACGGCACATCCACAAAGATGTGGTGCTTTGGCGGCAGGGAGGCATCAACATCCTGGTAAACACCGAAGCAAAAAGTTTTGCCCATTCCGCCTACACCATGCATGGTACTTCGGTCTGCGATATTGCGATGCTGGTCGAGGATGCCCGTCTCTCCGGCAAACGGGCTCAGGGGCTGGGTGCCAACCCGTTCAGCCAACCACGAGGAGAGGGTGAACTGGACATTCCGGCCATTCGGGGTGTCAGTGGATCTGTCCTGCATTTTGTCGATCGAAAATCGGAATTGAAGGGAATATGGGAGACCGATTTCCGCGAGCTTGAGCACAGCGACAGAGACCTCTTCGGAGCCGGACTGACGCGCATCGACCATGTTGCCCAGGTGATGAACTATGGGGAGATGTTGACCTGGACGCTATTCTACACCTCGATCTTCGAGATGACCAAGACTCCGATGGTCGATTCGGTAGATCCGAGCGGGATGGTCTATAGCCGTGCGATCCAGAGCAGTGATGGTGGGGTCCGTCTGGTCCTGAACGGAGCTGAGACTCACCGCACTTTTGCCGGACGTTTCGTAGCGGACAGCGCAGGCTCATCGGTGCAGCATCTGGCTTTCTCCAGCAATGATATCTTTGCCACCGCAGCGTCTTTAGCGGAAAGGAGGTTCGAGCTGCTGCCCATACCCGAAGATTACTACCTCGACCTGGCAGCCCGGTTCGATATCGATCCTATCCTGCTGACGAAGTTGCGATCGGCCAATATTCTTTATGACGAAGATACCGACGGCTGCTTTTACCAGCTTTACAGCCGTCCCTATGGTGAAGGATTCTTCTTCGAGATTGTCCAGCGGTGTGGCGGCTATGACGGATACGGGGCGCCTAATGCACCCTACCGGCTGGCGGCACAAAAACATCTTTCCCGGATCGAGAGGAGGTCACACTACAGAACAGAAAGATGAACGGTTCAATGCTCCTTCACTTTACCACCGGTAATTCAATGGAACTGAATGAAATGACCGGCGACGTATCTTCGCAAGCGTGCTGACGGAGATCGGATAGCTGTGCCTGCTCTCCATCGCACCATCTCTCACTCTTCATCCCAGACAAGATGCCGTTTGTTCTGAATATCGTCGGGTCGGTGTTTCTCCTGCTCGCTATCGGCTATTTCAGTGTCCGTGCAGGTCTCTTCCCAAAGGAGGGTGTCAAGGGGCTGATTGTATTCATCAACAGCTTCGCCGTCCCCTGCCTGTTGTTCCAGGCGATGCTAACGGTGGATCTGCACTCCGTTTTCAATCCCGAGTATCTGCTGGCGTTTTATATCGGGGCTTTCACCACTTTCGCTGTGGCTGTGGCAATTGCCAGATTGATTTTCAAACGACGTCCGGGAGAGTCGATCATTGTGGGATTTTCCGCCTACTTCACCAATACCGTGTTGGTTGGCTTGCCGATCATCCATCGAGCCTATGGCGAGGAGAGCCTGCCACTGGCTTACGGCATCATTGGTTTTCATGCGCCTGTGCTGATGACCTTCGGCATGCTGATCATGGAACTGTTCCGACATGACGGAACGTCCCTGCTGGCGGCATTCAAACGTGCGGGAATAAAGATTGTCTCAAACCCGTTGCTGATCGGCATTCTGCTGGGACTACTGACCAATCTGTCTGGACTCGACGTGCCCGAGATTATCGATAGTGTTACGGAAACCATGGCTGAAGGAGTGTTGCCGGTGGCGCTATTCGGTCTGGGAGGCGCGCTGAACCAGTACCGTCTGCGCGACAGCTGGCTGCAGGGATTGATCTCATCCGGTTTGAAGCTCGTGTTGCATCCCGTGCTGGTGCTGATTCTGGCGCTATGGGTTTTCCATCTACCCTGGGAGATGACGCGCATTGGCGTGATCATGGCGGCCATGCCATCCGGTTTGAACGTGTATGTCTTCGCCACCTACTACAATCGCGCCACTGACATAGCAGCCAATACGATATTGCTCAGTACGGTAGCAGCAGCATTGACGGTATCGGGTTGGCTGTTGGTTATCGAGTCTCTTGCGCCTTAGCCCTGGTATCGAGTTGAGTACTGAGAATGCACCGCTTTTGGAGACAGAGTTGACTCGACTACTGAAAGATACCGGTACCCACATCAAGCAACTGAAGGAGGGAACACTGTGAACGACGTAGAGCGGAAAATGACTGACTGGTGGAGCACCGATATCATCGAGATGCAACCTGGCATGATCCGCTATCGCGGTTACGCCATCGAGGAGCTGATCGGTAATGTATCCTTCGCGCAGATGATCTGGCTGATGACGCGGGGTGAACTGCCGAGCCGGGAGCAGGCTGAACTGCTGGACATCGCGCTGATGTCAGCCGTCGACCATGGCCCGCAGGCACCATCGATCGCGATCGCCAGGATGGCGGCAACCTGTGGTGTCGGCCTGAACAGCGCAATGGCTTCCGCCATCAACGTGCTGGGCGATGTGCATGGCGGCGCCGGCGAACAGGCGGTGGAAATGTTTCTCGCGATAGCGGAGAGGATGGAAAACGGCTCCACGATGGATGAGGCCGTCCGGGACGAATACGACGCATATACTTCAACCAAGGGCAAGTACCTGCCCGGCTTCGGTCACCGGTTTCATCCGGTTGATCCCCGCGCGCCACGGCTGCTGGAGATGGTCGATCAGGCCGCAGCCAAAGGTGCCGTATCAGGTCGCTATGCACAGATCGCACGAAAACTCGAAGCCGAGATTGCCATAAGCAAGGGCAAAGCCATACCGATGAATATCGATGGCGCTACGGCGGTCATCTACGCCGAGCTGGAGTTTCCGGCGCCGCTGGCACGAGGCCTGTTCTGCCTGTCGAGGTCGGTGGGCATCCTGGCCCACGCCTGGGAGCAAACCCAGCAGGGAGGACGTAACAAGGGCCCAATTCCAAGACAGTACATCTGGCACTATACGGGAAAGGCGCAGCGCCCGGTGCCCGAACAGATGCGAAAATAGACTGGACCTGGAACGGTAGCATCCTCTGGAAATGCCGATTTGCCTTGAAACGTGTGACAGCAAAGTCAAGCATCTCCACCAAAACCGGGACAACTCCCGCTATCGTCTGGAAACTTGCCATCGGCAGGAAGGCAGTCATCCAGATATTCGGGTTTCACGGCTCAGGATTGAGTCGAATAGAGGATTACCCAGAGCGAGAGTATGCACCCGCAGAGCAGGGTAAAAATTCCATTCCAGCGCTGTCCGACGTAGGCTGAACTGACCCCGGCAAAATTACCCACCAGCAAAGTAGTGGCAGTGAACGGCGAACTGATTCCACTCAGGATCCAGCCGGCGGTCAGTGCCGTGACGATGGCGGAGGGTGTGATGCCCAGTGTCGTCGCCTCCGGGAGCAACGGCGCAACCACGCCCGCGACCAGTATCGGGTTCATGCCCACCTGGCCGGCAATGGGTAGCAACCAGACGATGAGGACCAAGATAGCCCAGGCTGGCATGTCGCTCAGATCGAATCCCATCTGCTGCATGCCCGCGCCGAGCAGCGGGGAGGCCACCGTGCCCAGGTACCCGGCCATCATCAGCAGGACCATCTCACTGCGAATGCCCGCCAGTTGCACCATAAGGTAATTGTTTACGCGGCGCCTGACCTGTCTGAGTGGGTTGTGTTTGGCGGTCTGTACCGCGATCCAGGCGATTGACAGCAGTGGTGTAACGAGCATGACCAGGACCAGAACCCGCACGCCGGTCAGGAGGTGGGAGACGCCCAGGATCAGCGCCAGCAGCAGCAAAAGGAACAGCAGCGGCAGCAGCGACCACCAGCTGCCCTGATCTGTCGGACGCGTTGGAACGGGTATGGACAGTTTGGGTTTGAACAGCTGATCCAGCAACCACCCGAGGCTGACCAGGATGGTGCCATTGACCAATCCTGGTAGTGCCGCCTGCGTCCAGGATGCGCCGGGGACCAGGGTGGTGGAGATTAAGATCGCAAAGGAGAACGGTGACCAGGGCAGAATGGAGATAAATCCGCGCTGGATGGCCAGCAGTATGCGCCTGGTACGATGTCTGCGGATCTCATCGTTCGGTTCCCTGCTGACATTTGCCAGACTCATCGCACCCAGCAGTTGAATGGCACCATAATTCAACAACAGGCCGAACAGCTGGCCACCGATGGAGAGTGCCAGGTAGCGCCGGCCAGGCGGCTGTTGGGAGAGAAACTGGCCGCAGCGTCGAATTGCCGGCGACGAGGCGGCAACGAATTTGAGCGTAGTCAGCGCGGAAAAGAACGCTGTGATGAAGCATGCATTAAAGAGTGCACTCTCCAGAGTGGCTTGCCAATGCTCATTCCAGACGATATTCATCAGAGACAGGAGCAGCGCCACCAGCACAAAAACCCGTCGTGACACGGCAACATGAAAACTGAGCAGCAGCACCAACAACAGCAGGAGTGCATACATCAGCGGGCTGAGCGAGTCGGATAAGCCAAGCTCTCGGACAAGCACCAGCAGGCTGACGCATAAAGTCAGCAGGCCAATGGCTTTACGCGTTCGAACGGGTATCGGACTCATGCCAGAAGACGCTTTGCCGCGGACACCGGCTCAGGTGACTGGTGCCGGATTGAACAGCACGAGGTCGTTGCGCAGACCAAGACGCTCCGCCGCGACCAGGGTGCGTCCGCTGGCGGCATCGAGGATCAGGCGGAAGATCTCCCAACCCACCTCTGCGATGCTGGCGTCTCCGGTGGCGATACGGCCGGCGTCCACGTCGATCAGGTCGAACCACTGTCCGGCCAGCCGGGAATTGGATGCCACCTTGATCACCGGAACCATCGCCAGCCCATATGGCGTACCACGACCTGTGGAAAACAGGTGCATATTCATACCGGCTGCCAGTTGCAGGGTGCCGCAAATGAAATCGCTGGCTGGAGTCGCCGCGAAGGTCAGGCCCTTGCGACGCAGACGTTCCCCGGGGCCAATCACGTCGACGATGGGACTGCTGCCCGATTTGATGATGGAACCCAGCGCCTTTTCAACGATGTTGGCCAGACCGCCTTGTTTGTTGCCCGGTGTGGTATTGGCACTGCGGTCGGCCTGACCGCGGCTGAGGTAGTCGTCGTACCAGGCCATCTCAAGCAACAAAGCGCGACCGGTCTCCTCGTCGATAACACGCGGCGTGAGCAGATGGATCGCGTCGCGCACCTCGGTGACCTCCGAGAAGATGACGCTGCCACCCGCGCGCACGATCAGATCGGCGGCAAAACCGACCGCCGGATTGGCGGTCAGACCGGACAGCGCGTCACTGCCGCCGCACTGCATGCCGACGACGAGGTCCGCAGCGGGGCAGCTCTCGCGGGTGCGCCGGTTCAGTTTCTCCAGGTGGGTTTGAGCCAGTTCCATTATGCTTTCGACCATGGCGTTGAAACCGCTGAACCGTTCGTCCTGCAGCGAGAGTATGGATGAGTGCACGGTTTGAGCAGTTTCCTGTCCAGGCAGTGAAGGGGGTGCGACCAGTCGCTGCGGCCGCAGTTTTTCGCAACCCAGACCGATGACCATCACCTCGCCGCCGAAGTTGGGATTGCGGGCCAGGTTCTGCAGTGTGCGGATCGGCACGATCGCGGCCGGCGCGTTGATCGCCACGCCGCAACCGTAACCGTGGTTGAGCGCTACCACGTCGTCGACATTGGGATAACGGAGCAGCAGCTCCCGTTTGATCCTGCCGACCACGTGGTCGGTGACGCCGGCCACGCACTGCACACTGGTGGAGATGCCAAGGATGTTGCGCGTGCCGACGCTGCCGTCGGCGTTGCGGTAGCCTGCGAAGGTGTAGCCCTCCAGCGGTTCTCTCTCTACCGCCTTGCGTGTGGCAAGCGGCAGGTCATCCAGTGCCGGTGGTTCGGGCATGCGCAGCATCTCTTCGTTGATCCAATGGCCGCGTGCTATCCCCTTCCGGGCGAAACCGATCACCTCACCGTAGCGCAGCACCGGCGCGTCCTGTGCAATGTCGACCAACGCAACCTTATGTCCCTGCGGTATCTGTTCGACCAACTCGGTGCCGTCGTCAAGCACACTGCCAGCCGGCAGACCGCCCGCGTTGACTACCACGGCCACGTTGTCACGTGGATCGACCTGGATCGACAGACATTTGATCGACGGCACGGCTCAGACCCCCATCATCAGGTATCAGGCCGGTTCGATTCGTCCGGTCCACGCACCTTCGCGGCGTTGACACGCATGCGCTCGATGCGGTGATGGTCGCCGATGAACAGCGTCAGGCTGGCCTCAGCCGGCAGGGTTTCGAGCATGTAACGGGTTGTCCGCTCGTACAGACTGATGAACGCGATGACCTCATCCGGGCTCATGGCGCCCAGTTCGCCGGTCTCCTCTCCGCGCTCGCGAGCATCTGCCAGTCTGCGGCGCAAGTGCTGCTCCTGGAGTTCCCGGTTGTGAAAAACATCCTCCATGCTGCGCACCTGGATCACCAGCAGATCATCCAGCATGTCGAACAAAGCGCGGTACTCGGTCGCAAGCAGATGATTCATGGTCTTGCGCCAGATGCCGTCGGGATCCTCGATTCGCTCGCGGTCGTTGATCGGGGTCTCCAGCGCGTCGATTGGCTGGGCGTGCGCACCAACAAACCAACCCTCGAAGATCACGACATCGACCGCCCCTTCGATCACCGGCCACTCCGCTGGCGGCACACGGTCGCCCTGGCCGCCCTTGGCCATCTTATCGAAGCGCGGAATCCGGATTTTGCTCTCTGCATCGGCAGAGATCAGGCGGGTCAGGGTGTTTTTGGCAAGCGCCGTATCATGCGTACCTGCGACCGAGCGCACAGCGAACAGGGGATGCACGGCGCGCGCCATAGCTTGGCGCTCGTCGAAGCGCTTGTAAACGTCGTCGATCGAAAAACCGGCGTGCCGCAGGCCGAGCCCCCGGGTGAGGATAATCTGCAGGAATTCATTGATGGTCGTTTTCCCAGAACCCTGTCCGCCGTTGATGCCGAACAGGGCTGCCCGGCCGAACCTCTCCCTGATCTGGCGAGCGCGGTCCGCCATGAAACGGGCGATCGGGATGTAGATCGAGAAGGTCTCCGGGAGCAGGCTGGCTGTGATCTGCAGCGCGTCCTTGTGCTGCTTGATGAAGGGGTAAGTGCGACGCAGTATAGTCAGTCGTTCGGCCAGCTCTGCATCGCTGACGGTTGTTCCCAGCAGCGTCAACGGGCCTTTCTCGAGGGGGTTCTGCTGCAACACCCGGCGCAGCGATGAAAGGTCCGGAGTGTCGTTGCCGGCTGCCGGGTAGTTGCTGAGGAGCGTTTCAAGCTCCCGGAATACCTGGTGATTCACGACGGCCAGTTCGCTGCTGGTTGGATGAGGGCTCGATTGATCGTTCATCGCTTGATGGGTTCCTGCACGAGATGCTTACGCCTCTTCTCCTTTTCCTGCTTGCTTCAGGCGCCGTGCCTTGACCGCCTGATAAATCGAAAATCCGATGGAGATGAAGATGAACACCCAGAGTACCATCGCTATCGGACTCTTGGTGAAGAAGATGGTCAGCGTACCGAACGACTCCAGCGACTTCACGAAGTAGACTTCGGCCTGGCCGCCGAGGATGAAGCCGATCACCAGCGGTGCGACCTCGATGCCAAACTTGCTGGCAAGATACCCCCCCACGCCAAACAGCAGCAGTGTCCAGACATCGAACATGACGCCGTAGTTGATGGCATAGGCGCCCACCACACACATCATCATGATGATCGGATAGAGCACATACTTGGGCACCATCACCACCTTGGCGATGTACTTGATGGCAAAGAACATGACCAGGAACATCATGAAGTTGGCGGCGACCAGGCCGACCATCATGGTATTCCAGGTAGCGACATTCTCGCCGATGAACAGTGGACCGACCTGGATTCCCTGCAGAGTGAATGCCCCGATCAGCACGGCGGTGGTGCTGTCACCCGGAATCCCCAATGACAGCAGCGGTATCAGCGCACCGCCGGTGAGACCATTGTTTGCAGCCTCCGAGGCGATCACACCCTCGGGAGCACCTTTACCCATCCTCTCGGGGTGTTTGGAGAAGTTCTTCTCCTGGGTGTAGGAGAGCACGGATGCCGCGCTGCCACCGACACCCGGCAGCAGGCCGATGAAGGTGCCGAGGAAGCTGGAGCGGATGAGGTTGATCTTCTGGTTCCTGAATACGCCAACCGAGAAGCGTGCGCCTTTCTGCAGGCTCAACTGCATATCTTTTGTTGCCTCGTGAATTCCCTTTTCCGCCTCCTCCAGGATGTGGGCGACACCAAACAGGCCGATAAGCACTGGTAACAGAGAGAAGCCGTCATACAGGTACTCTTGCATGAAACCGAACATCAGACGGGTGTCGCCATTACCTCCGTGTTCGACGCTGTAGGTACCGATCAGAGAGAGCCAGATGCCGATCAGGGCACTGAAAAGACCCATCAGCAGGTTGCTGGAGAGAGAAGCGATCACCGTCAGCGCCAGGAAAATGATCAGGAACTTCTCTACAAATGAAAACTTGATGGCAAAATCCGCCAGCAATGGGGCAAAAAAGAAAAGCACAGCGGCACTGAACAGACCGCCGAACAGGGAGGAGACGATGCCGATCTTCAAGGCACGTTCGCCCTCCCCTTTTTGCGTCATCGGAAAACCGTCGAAGGTGGTGGTAATCGATGAGGGTGTGCCGGGTATATTCAGCAGGATCGCTGGCACCAGGCCGCCGGAAATACCGCCCACGTACAGACCGAGCAGCAACGCCAGACCGTGATTAAGATCCAATGCGTAGGTCAGCGGCAGGCATACGGCTACCGCCATGGTTGCGGTCATGCCGGGGATGGCGCCGAAAATGATGCCGATAAGCGTGCCCGAAAGGACGAGCACAAAGTAAATGAGGTCGAGTGCCGAGAGGAATTCCATCGTCGTTGATCCTCAGGGCAGGGTGATGGCGAACAGCTTCGCCAGGATATACCAGGCCACAACCGGCGCGATAAGCGCATTCAGTCCCACCCGTAACAGGTGTGCGCGATCATGCTGGTGCAGATAGAGCACGGAGAGCGCAAACATATAGGGGATCGACATCAGCAGGAAACCCAGGCCGGTATTGGGGAACAGCTCGCCTACATAGGGCATGCTGACGAAATAGAGTATTGTGAGTAGCAGCGTGCCGAATACGCGTTTGCTGTCGAAGCTGCCGGTGGTGAAGGGCAGGGACTTACGTCCAGAACGTACCTCGCGCAGGTAGGGTATGCCTTCGAACAGCAGGATCATCAGCGCCATGATCAGCAACAGCCAATGGATGATGCGCGGGAAGAACAAGTGCGACTGGCTGAAGTCGATCGATACCTGGAACAGGTCTGAAATCTCCATCGTCTTACCTCAATGTATCAGGCATTGACTGGCTGACTGTGCAATGGCCCGACCCTCCGCGCTACCACGCGACAGGGTCGGGTCATGCAAGCACCGGATCCAAAGGTTACTGCAAGGACTTCAGGATCACCTCGTACTGGGCGGCCTTGTCCCTGAAATAGGCCTCAGATTCTGCAGAGGGACGGAAATCCGGGATGAAGAAGGATCTCTTCTGGGTCTGTTGGATCTGGCCTTCGGCAAAGATCTCGGTCAGCGCCTGATCGAGTTCATCGACCAGTTTCTGGTCCATCTCCTTGTTGAAGAGGAAGAAGAACTCTTTGTCGAAGGTGAAGTTCCTGCTGCCATCCTGGGTCACACTGACGTTCGGGTCGACATACTGCAACAGCATCTCGCGGGTGGTCTCGCCCATGCCCTCCGGATTGGCCTGTTGGATGGTGGCGTTACCCGCGGTAAGCCAGACGAAACGCATGGCCTTCTGGTCGTCTGCCGGCAGGCGGGTGTACTGCTCGTTGGCCTGCACCGAGCCATTGATCAGATCGGCCAGTCCATCGAACATGGCCTGGTTTTTGTCGGATTGCGAACCGCGGTTGACCGCGACCAGACAGCCCTCCCTGCCCGGGTGCTGGATGCGGATCGCGTTCTTCATGGCACTGTAGCCGATTTCGGAGACACCACCAGGCTGGATAGCCACACGGATATCGGTACCGCCGGCGCAGGCCGTCATGAGTTCCTCGACGTTCTTGTAAGGAGAGTTCTTGGAGACGAGGTAAGCATTGCCGGGATTGATTGCAACAGAAGGTCCGATGCGATAAGCCTCAAACGGATTCTCGTAGCCTTTCTGGCCGTACAGATACCCCAGGTAAGCCTGGTCATGGAACATCATGATGACGCTGCCGTTGGAGACGCGCGAGATGGTGTTGAAGGCGGTGGAACCACCGACGGCATCGACTTTGACATTGATGCCCAGTTTCCTGGCCAGGGCTTCGGCAACGATGGCGGTATTCTGGTAGGTGTCACCGCCGGTCGATTTGGAGCCGATCACGATGCGCAGATTGTTCGGGAAACTGGTGTCGGCAGATGCCGTGGCGCTGGCGAGACCGAAAATGCCGCAGGTGGCCAGCGCAATGCCAATCATCGTCTTTTTCATCTTGCTCCCTCCTCGAGAGACGTGGCTGAATCGAATAGTCGAAATATCCTTGCGCTCTGGAGCCGATGAGGATCGCGCCCTGAATCGGAACCGAAATGATAGCGCTGTCATTTACGAAATTAGCAGGAGCTGAGGGAACTGTCAATCCTTCCCTGTAAGAAAAATTTCGCTCTGCAGGAGTAGGGATGGCGACTGGGATCACACAGCTTGATATTATTTATTACTTATTATTACAGTATGTTAACTAATAATAGTGCTTGTTTTGTCTGGATTTAAGGTAGCTGATGCGTGGCAACAATCGATGCGACCTCCAACGGGAGACAGATTTTGTTCAGGTTGAGTCGCATGATCTTAATTGATAGCGGAAACATTTACCTGCGGCAACACCGGCGCTGGTTTCAGGTCGTTTCCCTTTCGATGATGGTGAAGCCAACATCGATGACCGGGCTGTCGAGCGGCCTGCCATCGATGCGTGCGATCAATGCGTTGGCGGCCAGTTCGCCCATACGCGGACGGTCGATGCGCACCGTCGACAATGCCGGGTAGAGGTCCGCGGCAAAGCTCTGGTCACCAAAGCCGATGATTGCCAGTTCCTGAGGCACATGCAGGCCACGTGCGCGGGCTTCGATCAGTGCGCCCTGTGCCAGCGTGTCCGAACTGCAGCAGACCAGGCCGCCGGTGAATCCCTGATCGAGCAGCCGGGCCAATCCGCTGCGTCCCCGACGCAGGTCGGTTGGCACCGGCACTTCAGCGCAGCTGATCTCCTGGATGCCGAGTTCCGCCAGGCGTCCGAGCAGTGCCGCTTCGCGGAACTTGGCCCGGCGGTCGCTGGCCGAGAGGGTGGCAACCTGTCGGTACCCCTTGCGCACGGCAAAGTCCGCGACCGCTGCACCAAGGCGTTCGTGCGAGAAACCGACCACAACATCAAGCGGAGTCGGTGTCAGGTCCCAGGTCTCGACCAGCGGAATCCTAGCTGCCAGCAGCAGGCGCCGGCAATCGGCCGAGTGGTTGACGCCGGTGAGCAGGATACCGTCGGGGCGGCGGCTCAGAATCGCCGAAACCAGCGTCTGTTCGCTGGCTTCCGGGTAGCCCGATTCACCCAGCAGCACCTGGTAGCCGGCATCACGCAGCGGCTTGCTGAAATACTGGATGGTTTCGGCATAGACCATGTTCGCCAGCGACGGCACGATCGCCGTGATCAGCCGCGTGCGCCGTGATGCCAGGCCGCCGGCCAGCAGATTGGGCACATAGCCGGTCTGGCTGATCGCACGGTTGACCTTTTCCAGGGTCTTGGAAGCGACCTTGTCCGGGTAGTTCAGCGCGCGTGACACCGTGATGGTCGATACACCGGCCAGCCGCGCGACATCTTCCAGTGTGACGCTGTCGCCGCCGCGTCGCGCCGTCTTAGCATCGGGCGTCGGTTGTCTCTTCCCGCGTTCGGTATGTGCCATGTATTGTACTCCGGAATTCCGCTGGGTCAGTTGATGCTAAGGCTAACAGTTTTCATATTGTAGGCAAGGGATGGCAGGGCATTACAAAATTTGAGAAACACTTGAACCGGTGTGGAATAATATGAAATTAAATAACTTAATCAAATACATGTCACGGATTTTCGTGAGCTTTGTCCGGGTTCGAAAAAATTCACCAACGGGCCTTGACAATTAAAATGACAGCGCTAACATTTAGTGCACTGTAATTGATTGGGCCGCAGATGCCGGCACCGACCACCGCTAGCCACAATGGAGGGAGCTGACATTGAACCCAGAAACCTTTACACCTGTTGAATTCACAAGCTTCTCCGCGGCTCCCGTAGTCAGCGGGATGCAGGTCATCCCAGTGGCGGGCCATGACAGCATGCTGCTGAACCTCAGCGGTGCTCATGGCCCCTTCTTCACACGCAATATCGTTATCCTGAAGGATAACGCCGGTCATACCGGTGTTGGCGAGGTCCCCGGGGGCGAGAGGATCCGGCAGACACTGGAAGAGGCCAGGCCGCTGATCCTTGGTCAGTCGATCGCTGCCTACAACGCTATTCTCAACCAGGTGCGCCGCCGGTTCGCGGGGCGCGATGCCGGTGGACGCGGCCTGCAGACCTTCGATCTGCGCGTCACGATTCATGCGGTCACGGCACTCGAGGCGGCCCTGCTCGACCTGCTGGGGCAGGCGCTCGGGGTGTCGGTTGCGGCGTTGCTCGGAGACGGCCAGCAACGCGACAGCGTCAAGATGCTCGGTTACCTGTTCTACATCGGCGATCGCAACAAGACCGGCCTCGGCTACCGCAGCGAACCGGATGCCAGAGTGGACTGGTTCCGACTGCGCCATGAGGAAGCGATGGATGGCGCAGATATAGTGCGACTTGCCGAGGCCGCGCATGACCACTACGGCTTCGAGGACTTCAAGCTCAAAGGCGGCGTTCTGCCGGGTGAGCAGGAGATCGAGGCGGCCAGCGCACTCGCCAGGCGCTTCCCGCAGGCCCGGATCACGCTGGATCCGAACGGGGCCTGGTCGCTCGACGAGGCGATCCGGCTGTGTCGCGATCAGCACGATGTGCTGGCCTATGCCGAGGATCCGTGCGGTGCCGAGCAGGGCTACTCCGGACGCGAGATACTGTCCGAGTTTCGGCGCGCCACCGGCCTGAGGACCGCTACCAACATGATAGCGACCGACTGGCGCCAGATGAGCCACACCATCATGCTGCAGGCAGTCGATATCCCGCTGGCAGATCCCCATTTCTGGACCCTGCGGGGCTCGGTGCGCGTCGCCCAGCTGTGCCACGAGTGGGGCTTGACCTGGGGCTCGCATTCGAACAACCATTTCGATATCTCGCTGGCGATGTTTACGCACGCCGCTGCCGCGGCACCGGGCAACATCACTGCCATCGACACGCACTGGATCTGGCAGGATGGCCAGCATCTGACGAAGGAGCCGCTGCAGATACGCGGCGGCGAGATCGCGGTCCCGGATCGGCCGGGTCTCGGTATCGAGATCGACATGGAGCAGATCATGCAAGCCCATACACTCTACCAGCAACAGGGACTGGGTGCGCGTGACGATGCAACTGCGATGCAGTATCTCATTCCCAACTGGACGTTTGATCACAAGCGTCCGTGCCTAGTGCGCTAAGAGGTTACCGAGATGCGTGAAAACAAACTGCGAACAATCTGGGCTGACGGGGGGGCGGCAGTCAATGGCTGGCTGGCGATCCCCAATGCCTTTTCCGCCGAGACCATGGCCCACCAGGGCTGGGATTCTCTTACCATCGACCTGCAGCACGGCGTCGTCGACTACCAGGCTGCAGTCGACATGCTCATCGCAATCTCGACCACCGATACGGTGCCGGTCGTGCGCATACCCTGGCTCGACCCAGGCATCCTGATGAAAGTGCTCGATGCCGGTGCTTATGGCGTGATCTGCCCGATGATCAACAGCGCCACCGACGCCGAGAAACTGGTCGCGTCGACCCACTACCCACCGCGCGGCACGCGCAGCTTCGGGCCGATCCGCGCTTTTCTCTATGCGGGCCAGGATTACCCACTGCACGCCAACGACACCATCGTTACGTTTGCGATGATCGAGACACGCCAAGGCCTGGACAACCTGGAGGAGATCCTGCGCGTCGACGGTATCGAAGCGATCTACATCGGACCCTCCGATCTGTCGCTGGCACTCGGCTGCAATCCGACTTTCGACGCGGTCGAGCCACCCGTGGCCGAAGCGATCGACTATATCCTGGCGAAATGCAAGGAACGCGGGATCGTAGCGGGCATCCACAACGGCTCACCGGAATACGCGCTCAAACGGATCGCGCAGGGGTTTCGGTTCGTGACCATCGCGTCGGATGCGCGTCTGATGGCGGCAGGTGCGCAGCAGGTGCTCGGTGTCATGCGCCCGGGCCCGCAGCAGGACTAACGGTGCGGTTACTGATGGTGCTTTAGTCACTACGGTCGCACTTTCCGGCGTGGCTTAGGCACGACATTTTCGCCAACAACAACGGGATAACTTCTATGAGTAAGCTTGGATTCATCGGATTGGGCATCATGGGTGCACCAATGGCGGGTCATCTGATCGCCGCCGGTCATGACGTTTATCTGCATACGCGCAGTGAGATTCCAGCTGCGCTTATCCAAGCCGGTGGCATCGCTTGCGCGAACGGCTGTGAAGTGGCAGCGCAGGCTGATGTGATATTCATCATGGTGCCGGACACACCACATGTCGAAGCCGTACTGTTTGGTGATCATGGCGTCACCGCGGGCTTGAGCCCCGGCAAGACGGTGGTCGACATGAGTTCGATCTCTCCGATCACCACCAAAGGTTTCGCGCAACGCATCAACGAACTGGGCTGCGAATACCTCGACGCGCCGGTATCGGGCGGCGAAGTCGGCGCCAGGGCAGGAACGCTGACGATCATGGTGGGCGGCGCACAGGCTACGTTCGACGTGGTAAAGCCCCTGTTCGAGCTGATGGGCAAGAACATCACGCTGGTCGGCGGCAACGGCGCAGGGCAGATCTGCAAGGTGGCCAATCAGATTATTGTCGCGTTGAACATCGAGGCGGTCGGCGAGGCGCTGCTGTTCGCGTCCAAGGCGGGCGCCGATCCGGCCAAGGTGCGTGCCGCCCTGATGGGCGGATTCGCCTCGTCGAAGATTCTCGAAGTCCATGGTGAGCGCATGATCAAGCGCACCTTCGATCCGGGTTTTCGCATCGAGTTACATCAGAAGGATCTGAACCTCGCGCTCAGCAGTGCCCGCGAACTGGGTGTCGCATTGCCCAACACCGCAACCGCGCAGGAGCTGTTTAATGCCTGTCGGGCACAAGGTGGTGCTGAATGGGATCACTCGGCAATGGTTCGTGCTCTGGAGAATCTGGCGAATTGTAAAATTGCCTGAGTTGGGGCGCTGTTATTCATAAATTGCATTTATTTGATCGGGCTTTGAGAGGTTGAAAGTTGCTTTCTGATCCCAGTAAACAGCTACCTCTCGGCGCGACCTCCCCTGTGCCTCAGAGATCCCCCACCACCAGCTGCACTTCTGTCACGCTTCGCAGCACTGTTCCAGCCGGCCGGCTGCCGCGCCGGAACCAGATGCCGGATGCAGTAACCTCCTGCCTTGTATGCTCATCCTTCCCGAGCGCGCGATACAGCGGATGTGGAGAAAGATACTGGTTTGCTCTCGCAGGGCGTTATGCCGATAACTACTCCAAGGGTAATGCACCGGGTCGTCCGCTGACCGCCAGGGAAAGCGAAGCGAAGGCGGTTAGTCCCCGATAGGCGTAGGCGCGGTTGTATGGCCGGAATTGCGACCGATAGGTATCGATGTAGGGCGGGCATACAAAGAGCGCATCCGACACGCAGTAGAGTCATTGTGGGAGTCATGATGGAGTAGTGCACGTGCAGCTTTGCTGCAACGTGCAATACGGAATCGTGACGGACGCAGGACGGTCGGGGCTTAAAGGTTGCCGCGTAAGCGAGTCGATTTTGCACAAGGAAGTGCAAAATCTATCACGAGGTAGCGGCACGCTTGAACCATATCCGCCCGTAGCGGGTTGTTGCGCTCAATATGGCGCTGACAACTCAGCAGGTAAGTTTCAGCCTGGATGAGGGATGATTTGTAACGACTATCCCACAAGGTCCCAGTGCGGTGATAGGTGGTATTGATGCATTGCACGTAACGACGCCCGAGCGCGATGACAACTCGGGCAATGGAATCTGCATGCTTGGGAGTAATCAGGAGGTGAACCTGGTTGGCCGTGAGCACATAGGCGTGAAGCGAGAATTGCTCTTTGTTCAGCAATTCGGTCAACCAGTGCAGGTAAGCGTGTCAGTCTTCTTCGCTAAAGAAGCAGGGTTTGCGGTTATGTCCACGCTGCACAATGTGCAACGTTGCCCATCAAGGTGAATACGGGGACGGTGGGGCATGAGCAAACTGTAGCAGAATATCCGAGCCTGGCCCTATTAATCTTGCTACCACGCACTGATTGAATTCGACATTCCGGATGATCCCTACCTGCAATCCGATTTGACCCGCTACTTCCCCCGGGTACTGGCGGAGAGGTTTCCCGCCGAGATGCATGTCCACCGGCTGCGGCGGGAGATAACCGCCACTCATCTGACCAACAGAATCGTCGACCATGTGGGTCCCGGTTTTGCGTTTCGGGTGCGTGAGGAGGTGGGTGCAGATATCGCCGGATTGACCCGGGCCTATGTCGCAGTGAGTGAGATATTCGGCATCGATGCACTGTGGGGTGAGATCGAAGCGCTCGACAATCGCGTGCCCGCCGCGACACAGATGGAGTTGATGCTGCTGGTGACCGATCTGCTGCGGCGTGCGGTGATCTGGTTGCTGCGTCATCAGCAGCAGGACAATGGGATTCAGGCACAGGTTGACTATTATCAGGGGGGGTGCAGCAGCTTGCTGCGAGAATGCCCAAACCGCTCACCTCCACAGACCGGCTGGCGCTCAATCGGCGGGTAAAGATGATGACCAATGCCGGGGTGCCGAGGAACTGGCGCAACGGGTGGGTATTCTCTCACCGCTGGCTTCAGCGCTGGATATCGTCAAAGTGGCGAAGCAAAGCGAAACCGATATTCTGCTGGTTGCTTCGCTCTATTTCGCTCTGGGTAAGGAGCTGCAGTTCCATTGGTTGCGCGAGCAGATCGGTTCTCTCCGGATTCAGACCCACTGGCACGACCTGGCCAGAACCCGGTTGGGTGACATGCTCAATACCCATCAGCGCGAAATTACCGCCCATATTCTCACCTGCACAGCGCCGTCAAAGAACGCGAGAAGGATGCTCGAAGAGTGGAAGCAGAGTAAACGGTACGCTGTCGAGCGGCACGCCGAGGTTGTCTCCGAGTTCCGGGCACGTTCTTCGCTCGATTTCGCGCTGTTGTCGATGGTGGTGGCCGGTGCCGAGAGTCTGCATTAATTCGTGGGACAGTGTACTTAGACTACTATGCTACGAAGGTGGACAGGGCTTATTTCATGCAAGCTTTTTCCCCGTTAGATTTTTCAGTGCTGGATTAAATTCCAACTCTCACAGCGGTCTTCCAATTCGATTGTGCAGTTGAATTGTCGAACAGTCATCAATTGGACTATTGTTATCGGTCAGGTGGTTTTGCCAGACCGGTGTGCTCTGGCACTGGGCCAAATCCAATCTTTGGGGCATCTGCACAGTTTCGCTACCATTGGATTTCTTCTCTGGATCACTCTTCAACTGTGGTTTTTAGATTCGTGTAACATAAAGTGCGCGGCGTACTCCCTTCCTGACAAATCGTCTGCCTCTATTGAAACGATCGGGGAAAAGGTGACAGAATGTTATAAGTTTTATGCTCATCTCCAAAAGATGCTGCGAAATACCTCAACGCAGATCTGGACGCAGCAGACTTGATACAGAATAGCAAGTGATCTTCTAGAAAAAGCGCATAACACACTAAAAACGATAAGAATATAAAGGAACTGCCTTTTCCAGGCATGCGCGCAAAACGCGGACAGAGAAAGGAAAGAGGGAGTCAATCTCTCGGTTAACTTATGGAAACGGATTCACGCGGCTCTGCATGGCACATTGTTTTAGTTTTTCTGCTTTTTATGGTAGTCGAGATTGCCGATCCCTTCGGGATTGCGAAGGCCACCGACAAAATTAGCAGAGATTCCACTCTGCGTTTCCTGTCCTATTGTTACAGTCCGCAAGCTCGTAAACGCATTGTCGTGTTTTTGATCCGGGGGGAGGAGCTATCTGCGATACGCAGGGGTTGGCCATTGCCTCTGGACAGATATGCTAATTTTCTGTCGTTCATCGGTGAATTCAAGCCAGCCGCGGTCTTTTTTGATATCGGCTTGATCAAGGCGGGGTCCATCGGGTCGCTGGAGCAGAACCCCTGTCGCGTGGTGAATCAGAAAGCGTCTCCCGCTTCGGGAAGGGTCGCCGACAATAATGCGACCGCAGTTTCTCAATCGGTGGTTGAGTTTTCCAATGTGCTTGAGACGGAACTGAAGGAGTGGTATGCGCCAGTCGACTTGAGTCAGCTGTCGATGGAGAAAGGCACGCTGTTCAACAGAACCGGGAATGACAAGGTCCCGTTGCTGCTTGCGTCGGGTAATCCTCGGTCCAACGCATGGATGGCTGGGTTCAAACCGCATTGGCAGCACGACGAAGAAAAGCTGGAAGTGCCAGCGAGACGTACCGATTCGGCGTCATTGTTGCTGGATTGCATGAACGATATCGGTACGGCTGTCCCTGTCCGATGGGAGCCGACGGAGGGCTACCCTCTCATTATCCGAACCGATCCGCATGGTACGTCAAATAAATTCAAGTCGCCGGTTTACGAACCCTCACCAGCCTATCTTCTGTATCGTTTGTATTGTGAATCTCCGCAATCGAAACAGGAAGACTTCCAGATGGCGGGCTGTCACGCTGATGAGATCGCCGCATTTTCGGTACTGAACAAAGGACTCCCGGAAGAGAACCTGGTAATCGAGTGGGGACGGTTGGCGCAGTCGCAGGATCCTGTCGATGCTATCTGGGAATGCGGGCAGAAAAAACAGAGCCCGAGTTTTCTGCGCTATTTTGGATCCGATGTTTTACGCGGTATTTTACCAGCAGGCGAGCTCGATGTTCGTTGCCCTTTTCATCCGACGATCCCTTTTATTCACGGTCAATCTTGGCCGAGTGGTATCGGGGATCCAGAGGATGTCATCCGCGGTAACATTGTCATTGTCGGCACTGATATCGGTGGTTGGTTCGACCGGTTGGATACGCCAGTCCATGGGGCTTACCCGGGGGCGCTGGTCCACGCGATGGCGGTGGACAACCTGCTCCAGAAGGGTAGCCGCTATTTCAAGCCAGGGCCCTACTGGGCGCTGGGTGACTACCTGAAAATCAACATCCAGGATATTGTGGAAGGACTCTCCGTTCTTTTTGCCGCACTCGTTGGATTTTTCTATCGCAGGCGCTATTTGATAGCAAAAGATAAGATCCGCGATAACCAACGAAGTGCGCTATCCAAATCCGATCCATCCGGCACACCAGGGAAGATCCAAGCAGCGCTTCTCTGGCTATTTCCGCGTTGTCCCGAGTCTTTTGACCATTGGTACTCGACAGACGCACAGCAAAGCATTCCGCCGGCAACTTCCGTCTGCCTCCACAACTGCAAAGTTCAGGAAACCGCATTCAGGCTGTCGATCATCGCGTTGTTCATCGCGTTCTTTGCCTATTATGCAGTTGCGCGGATATTTAACATCGATCCAGTTCTGGACTACCTTCTCCCGGCGCTTTTCACAGTGTTCGACACGCCTTGTGGGCCTAGGCCCATATACGCATCATTCTTTACGGGCATAAAACGACTATTGAGTCGGGAAGTGCATCTCCGGTTGCTCTACAGCATGCTTATCGCCGGACTGTTTCTGCTACTCGTATGTTATCGCTGCGGCCAGGTGCAAGCTTCTGACTTGGTGTTTCTCGGCGTAGTAGTTGTTGCCGTTGCGTACTGGCTGACCGGTGCGGCTACCGATGGGATCCGCATTCGTAAAAATTTGCAACAACTCAATAGTGTCTTAAGTCCACACCAGGAGGGAAAAGTCAATGAAGACGTTCAAGATTAATAGGAAATATTTCGTGGCGCGAGTTTGGTGCGCGATGGTTGTCATGGGGGTATCGGCCGCCGAAGGGGCAGGCGGTGCCACGACCTGTAAAAGCCTGCGTGGAAGCAGTAACTATAGCGAAGTGACGATCGAGAAAATTATTAGAAAAAAGGTCAAGCCGATCGACGTGACAACGAAAAAGTCGGCAGGTCGGTCATTGTCGGCGGATCAGTTCAAGAGCGCCAGCGAATCGGTGCAGGACGACTTCGGCTTGGTGTGTCTTGATAAGGCCGATGGCTCCGGTGTGGTCTGGGCCTACGGAAGTTCGGTGAAAATCACCTGCACACCGGCCAACATCAAACTCGCAAAGCAGTCATCAGGCGCGGGATCCATGGGATTCGGAAGTGGAGACTGCAAAAAATGAATAATACGCATACCGTATTGCAACGCGTCATTCTTTTGATCGCTGTCGCCAGTCTTGCCGGCTGCAACGCGTCCATGCCCACGATCCCGTTTACCAAGCCAACAGCTCAACTTATCGAGGATCTCCGCACGGCACCGGGGAGCGAAGCGGTCGTAATGCGCACGGAGGCACAACGTGTGCCTCGCTCGACCGTCAATCTGCAAGCGCCGAATTCGGTGATTGTGGATGCCCGCACCGAGGCCTATGTCAAACAGATTCTGTCCGAGCTCATGGTTCGGGTTCCGCCCCATCTGCAGAAGGAAAAGACAGTAGACGTGTTTATTACCTCGCACCAGGGCTCGACTCACCTCTACGCTACGGGAGTTGATGACATCCTGATTGGCATCGACTCGCTCGATACCTTCAATAGTCGGGACGAGTTGGCTTTTGCGCTGGCCCATGAGCTGTCGCATATTGTGCTCTCCCACAACGATGGGCAGGAATCGATCTTTTCCCTGGACTCGGTCGTCAAGCTTATGGATAAGGCTTCCGTGATGGCGTTGACCTATAAACTACAGCTGGAAAAGAAGATCCAGAATGGTGGGCAGAAACATTTGACCGCGGAGGAAAAGAGGGAGATGGGCGAGCATGTGAACCGCATCAAGCTAAGCGTTGCCGCGATTCGCTCGTCGATAGTCGGGGTACTGCATGGTGCCTGGAGCCGTCGCCAGGAGCGAGATGCCGACCGGCTCGGCTACGATCTGCTAATAGAAGCGGGATACAATGGCGAAGCACCTGGACTGCTACTCGATACGATGGCCGAAACGCCATCGCTGCGTGAAAACGTGGCGCGGCATATAGACACCATCGAAGAATCGGCGCGGGCGCTTGTGGATCTGCAGGGCAAGGACGACTCTGTTATAGAGCGGCAAATGAAACGCTGGGGGATTTCAAGTCTGGCAACTCTGGCCCGGTCGGCGATTTCTGTGTTGGATGATACGCATAAGAACGCAGAGGAGCGCAAGAAGGATCTGTACGAGGATTACGTCGATGAGCTAGAACTTGAGCGAAACATCGATAGGCGCATCGATAAAGCTGTCTATACGAAGCAACTGAAGCAGCTGAATTACGCGGCATTAAAAAAGAAGATCGATGATGCGAGGAACGGCTATCTGCTCGCACTGACAGATGACGTCGACAGCAAGGATCGTGCACGCTACACCAGCATCGTGTCTGGACAGGGAGGGGCAATCTCCTTCAATCGGTTCGTGCTTGCCTCCATTCGCGCCAAAATGGGTGAAAATGGGTCAGCTAGCAAAAATCTTCAAATCGCCTATGCTAATCGTCCCGAGGATTTCGCGACGACCGCCCAATATGCTCTTGTGCATGCATCCAAGGGACAGGTCGACAGCGCCCTGAAAGTCGTCGATTTTCTGGAAAAAACCTATTCGAACGACGCGCCTCTGAATGACGTTCGTGGCGAAATCTATGCAGAGGCCGGCAATCTCTCCGACGCTAAGCGTGTGTTGAATGACTGCGACGCGAACAAGAAGTCCTACGTCAGGGAACGCTGCGAAATTGTGCTGAACAAAATCGAGGCGGAGGAAGAGCAGGCGGCGAACGCTGATCCTGATGCGGCAGCCACTGCTTCTACACAAACACCGTTGGCAAACACCGGTGGACCAGGAACCAGCACTGCGCTTCAAAGAGATGAGTCGCCTGGTTCTGTTCTGTTATTCGATAAATTCAAAGGAATTTTCGAACAGAAAGCAGACTGAACCAATTGGAAAATCGAGCTATTTCGAGTTGGTCTCAGTTCCGGGGCAGTGTACTTAACCATAATACTGCGGATGTGGGACAGGCTTCTTTCTTGCCAGCTTTTTCCCCGTTGGACTTTACATTGCTGAAATAAGTTTCGGCTTTCCCAGCAGTCTTCCAGTTCGACTGTGCAGTTGAATTGTCGAACTTTCATCAATTGGACTGTAGTCATCGATCAGGTAGTTTTGCCAGTCCGATATTCTGGACAGCAACGGCTCCGCCTGGACCAATGCATCGTTCTCACCAGACAAATGTGCTCTGGCACCGGACCAAGGCTAATCTTCGGATCATCTGCACTGTTTTGCCGCTATGGGATTTCTTTCCACATAGCACATGGTTGCCAGGAGGTAGTATCCATTCATCACAAGAGAGTGAAATCGTTCCTGCCAAAGGTGCCCTCGCCACCCTGCTCAAAAATTGACATGGTGCGTCACTACTGTCCGGGTAAATTATCGAATAGATTCATTTGGTTAGGCATACTGACATTTTCACCTATGCATATTTATCAGATAAGTTGCTGAATTATATCATATTTCTAGAATTGCGCGAGACTCAGGACCCGCAAAATTGTGTAAAGATCAGCCTTGATTTCGAGGCGTTTCTTGATGATAGCCACGAGAACGTAGACGGAGATGGCGATCCAGATCTGACTTTTAACCGCGTTCTCGGACGTTCCGAAGAATGACTTGATGTGCAAGTGAAGTGCTGCTTGATCCATATGTGGTCCGCCCAATCAAAGGAGCCAGGCTCAGTATATTTCTAGCCATCGGACTTAGATCGGTAATTCTCCTTGCTCTCCATCTGGTAGATGTGATTCGTCTTGTTTCTTCCTGTGCCTGCTTCTTAGCTTTGGTTCACGCCGCTGGTCAATCATGGTTTCGACCTTTGCGTAGAAGCACGAGTTTCCCATCGGTTGGTTCGGGTTCAGAGCCAGAAGGATATCGCTGATGGCCTCGTTATCCAATTCTGTTCGGAACAAACTCCGATAAACCTACTGTCTTGTATGCTCATCCTTTCCGAGTGCATGGTACAGCTGATGTGGAGAAAGATACTGGTTTAGCTTTCCAAGGGCGTTATGCCGATAACTACTCCAGGAATAATGCACCGGATCGTCATCCGTATCCGCCCGTACCGAGTTGAGTTCAATATGGCGCTGACAACTCAGCAGGTAAGTTTCAGCCTGGATGAGGGATGATTTGTAACGACTATCCACAAGGTGCCAGTGCGGTGTTAGGTGGTATTGATGTATTGCACGTAACGACGCCCGAGCGCGATGACAACTCGGGCAATGGAGTCTGCATGCTCAGGAGTAATCAGGAGGTGAACATGGTCGGTCATGAGCACATAGGCGTGAAGCGAGCATTGCGCTTTGTTCAGCGCTTCGGTCAACCAGTGCAGGTAAGCGTGATAGTCTTCTTCGCCAAAGAAGCAGAATTCACGGTTATGTCCCTGCTGCACAATGAGCGAGAGTAGTCCATCAAAGTGAATACGGGGACGGCGGGATATGAGCAAATTATAGGAGAATATCCGAGCCTGGCCCCTTTAATACTTTCTCAGCGCGACCTCCTCTGCGCCTGGAAGATCCCCCACCACCAGCTGCACTTCTGTCACGCTTCGCAGCACTGTTCCAGCCGGCCGGCTGCCGCGCCGGAACCAGATGCCGGATGCCGGAACCAATCAGGTCTGCACGCCCCATCCTGCGCAGCGTCTCCCTGAGCAGTGGCCAGTTATCCGGGTCATGATAACGCAGGAACGCTTTGTGCAGACGGCGTTGGCGCAGGCCGCTCGGTACTGTGATCGGTGCCTGTTCGCGTCTGATCCTGCGCAACGGATTGCGCCTGGTATGGTACATCGCCGATGCCAACGCCAACGGCGTCGGGAGAAATGCCTGCACCTGGTCCGGCCGGAAACCGTTCCGTTTCAACCAGAGTGCCAGGTTGAGCATGTCATGGTCACTGGTACCCGGATGGGCGGCGATGAAATAGGGAATCAGGAACTGCTCCTTGCCCGCCTCGCGCGAATAGCGGTCGAACAGCTGTTTGAAACGCTGGAAGCTGCCGATACCCGGCTTCATCATCATCTCCAGCGGTCCCTGTTCGGTATGCTCAGGTGCGATTTTCAGGTAACCGCCCACATGGTGGGTGGTCAGCTCCTTGACATATTCGGGGTCACGAACCGCCAAGTCGTAACGCAGTCCAGATGAAATAAGTACCTTTTTGATACCGGGAAGCGCGCGTGCGCGACGGTAGAGACCGGTGAGGGGAGCGTGGTCCGTCCCTAAATTCACACAGATATCGGGAAAGACGCAGGAGAGTCGCCGGCAGGCGCGCTCGATCTGCGCATCCTTGCAGCCGAGCCGGTACATGTTGGCGGTGGGACCTCCCAGATCGGTGATCACCCCGGTAAACCCAGGCACCTGGTCGCGGATGGTCTCGATTTCACGCACCACCGACTCCTCTGAACGACTCTGAATGATGCGCCCTTCATGTTCGGTGATGGAACAGAAAGTACAGCCGCCAAAGCAGCCACGCATGATCGGAATGGAGAAGCGGATCATCTCCCAGGCTGGTATTCCGGACTTGCCATAATACGGATGGGGTGTGCGTGTATAGGGGAGTTCGTAAAGTCGGTCCAGCTCGGCAGTGGTCAATGGAACAGGCGGTGGATTGAGCCAGAGATCGCGCTCTCCGTGACGCTGCACCAGTGCGCGTGCGTTGCCCGGATTGGTCTCCAGATGAAACACCCGCGAGGCGTGGGCATAGAGTACCGGATCCTGGGAAACCTGTTCGAAAGAGGGGAGCCGGATGACGCTTTTCGCGCGATCCTGCTTTTTCAGACGATGTACCAAAACGGGAGTCTCAGCTCCCTGGGGCGGGCGGCCGCCACAACCCCCCTGCCCGGCATACGGATCAGGGTGATTCGTCACCCGTCCCGGCGTGTCCAGGCTGGTTGAATCCATCTCCACCCAACCCTCGGCCACACCCTGGCGCATCAGTGCGGTGCCGCGAATATCGCTGATTGTTGCTATCGACTCCCCCGCGGCCAGCCGGTGTGCCAGTTCGACCACAGCGCGTTCGGCATTACCGTAGATCAGCAGATCGGCCTTGCAATCGGGCAGTATCGATCGGCGTACCTTGTCCGACCAGTAATCGTAGTGGGCAATACGGCGCAGGCTTGCCTCTATTCCGCCGATCACCACCGGGACCCCTTTGAACGCCTCCCTCACACGCTGGGTATAGACGATGATCGCACGATCCGGCCGCTTGCCTCCCTGACCATCCGGACTATAGGCGTCGTTGGTACGAATGCGCCGGTCCGAGGTGTAGTGGTTGACCATCGAATCCATGTTGCCGGCAGAGATGCCAAAAAAGAGATTGGGTCTACCAAGCAGCCGAAACGGTTCCACGGAGTGCCAGTCCGGTTGTGCTATCACCCCCACCCGGAAGCCTTGAGCCTCCAGCAGCCTGCCAATCAGCGCGGTGCCAAAACTGGGGTGATCGACATAGGCGTCACCACTGACGAGGATGATGTCGCAACTCTCCCAGCCCCGTGCATCCATCTCGTTACGCGACATCGGCAATGCTGGCGTGCTGCCGCAGCAGCTAGCCCTATGGGTGCTGTAAGCGAAGATATCCTGTGCTGATTGCATCGGACGAAAGCTTCTCGAGAGTTGCGTTGAAGATGGGACGAGCAAAGTCTAGCACCCGCATCGGCTCATTATCCATTTCCCGCTCAACCGGTCGAAACCGGAACCCGGAGAGACGCCAACGCCCGTTTGATTGACAGGTTCCAACCTGGGTGCTAGATAGTTAGGTTGGAGTACGGAGTTTACATCATCCGTATCAACACAAGAACCGTAGTCGGGAGGTAATGGAAGCGTGAAGGCAAAAGCAGCAGTGGTGTTGAGTACCCTGATGGTCGTCGGCGCAGGGGGGGTGACCCTGCCCGAGATAGCCAATGCGGGTAATATGTTCAACATGATGAATCCATCGAAATGGTTCGGAGGAAACAAGCGGAACTACGACGACGATTATTACTATGACAGGTACAATGATGGTCCTGGATGGGGTTACGGTGCACCAGGATACGGTTATGGCGCACCAGGATACGGTTATGGCGCACCAGGATATGGTTATGGCGCACCGGGATACGGTTATGGTGCACCTTACGGATACGGCGCACCGGCCTATAGCGCACCGGTACAGCCGGCCCCGGCACCTGCTGCACCAGCAGCTTCCAGCAGCAGTGAGTCCGGCAGCAGGATAAGAGCACTGGAGGATCGCATTCGCCAACTGGAAGCGAACCAGCCACCTGCGGCACCCTCTTACAGCGAAGGCCGTTACTCGCCGCCGCTGCAAGGAGGCCAGGCGCCTCAATCAGCACCCTACCAGATGGCGCCACCTAGCGGAGGTTACGCAAATCCTCCGGGCTCGGCATTCCGGCCAACCAATTGAGGCAGTAATCAATTATCCGGCGCTCCGTTGGATACAGAGAGGTAGCCCGATTTTCAATCACGATACCCGTTTGAAAGCGGACAAATTCTCACTCTTCGTTTTCAGCTGCTAAGCATGCCGGGACGGCTCGATTGAGCGGCTCCACCAAGTACGCGATTCACCAGTCCCTGTGAACAAGCCCGCATCTCCGGATGCGGGCTTTTCTCTTCCACCACTCCGGTAACTGCTTCCGGGCGAGTCTGTGCACAGCTAAAGTTCTTGCGGCTTTCGCCGAAATCTTTGCTGTTCCCCATTGATACAGCATACCCTGAACACAAGGAATCGCTATGACCAGTTTCATTCAGTCGGTTGACGCACGCACTCGATTGGCGGGTACCAACAGGTTGGAGGTTCTCCTCTTCAGCCTGGGACAGGATACGATGACCGACCGAGAGGAGGTGTTCGGTATCAACGTGTTCAAAGTACGGGAAGTGATGCACGTGCCGGATATTACCCATGCGCCGGACATGCCGGATGCAGTTGAAGGAATGGTGAGCCTGCGTGGAACCATGGTGCCGGTGATCAATCTGCAGAAGTTCTGCGGTATCCAGACCGATAGAAAACCCAGAATCCTGATGGTGACAGAGTACAACAAGCATATTCAGGGTTTCCTGGTCGATTCGGTCGATATGATCGAGCGGTTGAACTGGGACGAGGTAAAGGCCCCACCACAGATCTTGACCAGTCGGTTAGGGGGGCTGGTAACAGCGGTTGCGGAACTGCACAACGGCAGGCTGGCAATGATCATGGATGTGGAGAAGGTACTTGCCGAGACCGCCGGATTTTATGATGACGAAGCGATCTACGAGGGAATCGAGCCTATACAGAACAGCAAACTGACCGTGCTTTTTGCAGACGACTCCAGTGTTGCCCGCAGCCAGATCAGGCGCACCATGGAGAAAATGGGGATAAAATATATCAGTACCATCAACGGACTGGAAGCTTGGAAAGTCTTGTCCAGTCTGGCGGATCAGGCGGAGGCGAGCGGGGGCAAAGTGTTGGACAAGGTCCAACTCGTCCTGACTGACATTGAGATGCCGGAGATGGATGGTTATGTGCTGACCAAGCGGATGAAGGCTGATGCCCGGTTTGCCGACATACCGGTTATCATGCACTCATCCCTGACAGCAGAGACCAACCAGCATCTGGGAAAAGGCGTGGGTGCAGACGCTTATGTCCCCAAGTTCCAGCCCCAGGATCTGTCGAACACACTGGCGAAGATGCTGAAAAAGAACGGTTGACCAGCCATAAACCGTTCAAGACAGCGGATGCTCCTGCTGCAACCAGGCGGTCAACGGTTTGGTTTGCCGCCAGATCCGGTAGCGCTGCGGCCATCGGGTCAGCCGGAACAGCCGCCCATCGCACGGGTAAAGATTGACTTCATTCAGACGGCCCTGCGCCAGCTCCTGTAACCAGGGGGCAAGCCAAGTTTCAAACTGCGCGATCTTTTTCACCCAATCGACGAGATCTGCGCGCCACACCGGACGCTGTAGATCGGGGTAGACAATCAGGCTGGCCCCCGGCCTTTGCGGCACTACGGCAACACTGGCCGGTGCCCTTTCGAGCGGCACCCCGGAGAGCCGTGCCAGTCCGGCGCTCAGTGGATCCGCAGCACAAACCTGGGTGAAGGGTGAATCGATCTGCTGCGGTAGAGATCCGAAGCCGGAGAACCATAATCCACCAATCGGCATCTTACCTGCCGCCTCGCGCATCTGATTGACTTCAGCATTGAAAAAGAGCATCTGCACCTCATTCAACATGCGGTGCCAGTAGAGCCGTTCCTCTCCCCTGGGCAGGAATAGCGCCATGTTGCGGCCCAACACATCACCCAGCGGATAGCTGCGAAGCGTTGGCGTATTGTGCGGAGAGAGATACCAGCAGCTTGGATCGTCGACCTCCGCCAGCCACGCTTCGGCTTGGAAATGGTTAATGAAAAGCGCTGCCAGTGCACGCAGTTCAGCGGCGCTGACGTCGAACTCCCGGGTATCGAACAGCAGCAAGCGGCTCTGGTCGGGACGCAGACAGACCGGCTCCGCCTGCAACCAACAGCGCTCATCTGGCGGACGCCTCAGGTCTCCCACCCGCCGCAGCGCAGCGATAGGAAGGTCTCCCCCTTCGGCGCGGCTGATGCCGAACAGATGACAAAGGGTCGACTCCAGCTCCCTTCCCGGCAGACAGTGCTGATCGGCTCTACTCAGAAAGCGCTCCAGTACGGGCGCCGAGAGCGGCGGTGAGAGCCGTTGGACTCCTCTCATCGGCGCCGTCATGCCAGGAGCCAGAATATGCAGCTGTGCCGACTCCATGCTTCAGCGCGCCAATCTCCGGCGCATCAATGCGTTCCAATCAGCGCCATGCTACCGCTGCCGGCCGGCCATATCTGTCGGAACTGCGGCTGCTTGAGCAGTCTCACCCGGCCAGGTGCTCCACACGGATGTAGACTACCTTGCCGATCACCGAACCCAGGCCCTCGATCTGTGCTATCGCGTGCATCATATGGCCTTCGAGTACCCGCCGAGTCAGCAGGATCAGGGATATCTCCCCTCCCCCGACGGTTGGCTCTTTCTGCTGAATTGCTTCGATGCTGATACCCGCATCACCCAGAATACCCGCAATCCTTGCCATCACCCCAGGCTCATCCACCACTTTGAGACGCAGGTAGTATGCGGTTTCAACCTGATCGATCGGCAGGAGCGGGAGGTCGGTAAGTTCTCCCGGCTGAAAGGCCAGGTGCGGCACCCGGTTCTCCGGGTCGGTGGTCAGCGCCCGCACTACATCCACCAGATCGGCCACGACCGCCGACGCGGTCGGTTCAGATCCTGCCCCCGCGCCGTAGTAAAGCGTCGGACCGACCGCATCACCTTTCACCAGCACCGCATTCATCACCCCATCGACATTAGCCAGCAGACGGCGCTCCGGCACCAACGTGGGATGGACCCGCATCTCGACGCCGCGCTCACTGCGGCGTGCTATTCCCAGGTGCTTGATCCGATAGCCAAGTGATTCCGCATAGGTGACATCCTGCGGCTCAATCCTGGTTATCCCTTCGATGTAGGTCTTGTCGAACTGCAGCGGAATACCGAACGCAATCGATCCCAGGATAGTCAGTTTGTGCGCGGCGTCTATGCCCTCCACGTCGAAAGTCGGATCCTTTTCTGCGTAACCCAGCGCCTGGGCTTCGGCCAGCACGGCTGCGAACTCCCGGCCTTTATCACGCATCTCGGTCAGAATGAAGTTGCCGGTGCCGTTGATTATGCCGGCCACCCATTGAATTCGGTTTGCAGCCAGCCCCTCGCGCATCGCCTTGATGATCGGAATACCCCCGGCCACCGCTGCTTCAAAAGCGACAGTCACCCCTTTGGCCTGAGCCGCACTGAAAATCTCGTTGCCGTGCAGCGCAATCAACGCCTTGTTGGCGGTGACCACATGCTTACCATTCTCGATTGCCCGCAACACCAGCTCCTTCGCTGGAGTGTAACCACCGATCAGTTCGATGATGATCTCCAGCTCTGGATTGTCGACGACGGCAAACGCGTCATCGCAGACATCGATCGCGCCAATACTCGGAATCAAGTCTGCGTTGTATTCACGCGCCGCGGCGTGCGTGATCTGGATTCCACGTCCTGCCCGCCGGGCGATCTCCCCCGCATTTCTAGCCAGCACGTTGACGGTACCACCACCGACTGTGCCCAAACCCAGAAGGCCTACTTTGACCGGTCCCAAGCCAGTTCTCCTGATATGCAAAGTGCTAACAACCGGGTAACCTGTCAGGCCCCCGCATTTCCGTCGAGACGTATCATATCGCGAATGCCCCGGATCGCCTGCCGGGTCCTGTGCTCATTCTCGATCAATCCAAAGCGGACATGATCATCGCCGTGCTCTCCGAAACCTATGCCAGGTGCGACCGCCACCTTCGCTTCCCGGAGCAGTTTCTTGGAAAACTCGAGCGAACCCATCGCGCGGTAACGCTCGGGAATCTGTGCCCACACGAACATGGTTGCCTTCGGCTTCTCCACCGGCCAACCAGCAGCATAGAGGCCATCGCACAGCACGTCCCGACGGCTCTGGTACATTCTGCTGATCTCGCCGACGCACTCCTGGGGACCTTCCAAAGCGGTGATTGCAGCTACCTGAATCGGGGTGAACATACCGTAATCCAGATAGGATTTCATTCTGGCCAGCGCCGCCACCAGCGTTTTGTTGCCGCACATGAAACCAACCCGCCAGCCGGGCATGTTGTAGCTCTTGGAGAGGGTAAAAAACTCCACCGCCACCTCATCCGCCCCCGGGACCTGCAGAATCGATGGCGCCACATAGCCATCGAACACGATATCGGCATATGCCAGGTCATGGATCACCCAGATGTTATACTCACGCGCGATCTGCACCACTTTCTCGAAAAACTCCAACTCCACGCACTGCGCGGTCGGATTGCCCGGAAAATTCAACACCAGCATCTTGGGACGTGGCCAGGAGTCGTGAATCGCCTCCTCCAGCTTGGTGAAGAAATCGACCCCTGGACGCATGGGCACATGCCGGATGTCCGCACCTGCAATAACAAAACCGTAGGGGTGGATCGGATAAGCGGGATTGGGCACCAGTACCGAGTCACCCGGTCCGACACAGGCCAACGACAGATGCGCCAGACCCTCTTTCGAGCCGATGGTGACGATCGCCTGGGACTCAGGATCCAGATCCACATTGAAGCGCCGCTTGTACCAATTGCAGATTGCCACCCGCAGGCGTGGTATCCCGCGCGACATCGAGTAGCGATGGGTATCTTTGCGCTGTGCCGCCTCCACCAGCTTGTCGACAATATGTGACGGCGTTGGCTGGTCGGGATTGCCCATGCCGAAATCGATAATGTCCTCTCCGCGCGCGCGCGCCGCAGCCTTCAATTCATTGACGATGTTGAAGACGTAGGGCGGCAAGCGCTTGATTCTGCGGAACTCTTCCATCTCTGGCGTGGACACGGAAACCTCTTTGATAGGCGGAAAAAAAAGGGTTAAAGTACCTGACAGCTGATCGCTATGTCAAAATAATTGAATAGGGGAAAAAGAGACCATGAAACAGCTCCCAGGGAGCATTATTAAGGTCTACACTTTACCCATTCTACTGACAGCTGTTATCTTGCGACGATGAAATTTTCGCTGGCTGATCCAGGCGACGGTTACACTATCCACGCCTATAGCAGTACCGAACTGGTGGTGGGAGAACAGCACTTCCACAGCAGCATCATCCTGGTACCCGATCATATCATCTCCGATTGGTCGCCGCGTACTCCGGATGAACTGCAGACTGCCGATTTTGAAATCCTGCTGGGATTAAACCCGGATCTGGCACTGTTAGGTACCGGAGCGCGGCAGCAGTTCCCCCCCCATCCCACCTACCGCTGCCTGACCGGGGCCGGTATTGGGCTGGAGATCATGACCACTGCAGCCGCCTGCCGCACCTACAACATTCTGGTCTCTGAGGGTCGACGCGTTGCGGCCGCACTAATTCTCTAGTTCCTCCACCACCGGTACGCCGGGATTGGGGTATTTCAGCGCGATGCGATCCGGCAGTTTGTGCTGTGCAGCCTGATGCAGCGCATCGGACTCCATCAGAATCAGAACCAATACTGTCACCATGATGGGCAGAATCCCCAGCCCCCCAATCAGAGCGTATACCGCCTCTTTCATCAGCTTGAACTGCGAATGAGCCAGCCACCCCAACGCCGTTACCCCGAGCGCAATCGTCAACATAGCGATGAACATACGACTGCGGTCCGCACAAATCTGCCAGTGGCACATCACGAACCAGCTGTCTTGAGTTCTGGAACGGCGCGCCCGCCAAAGTATGTAGACCAGCAGTATGATCGAAACCACTGGCACCAGTGCCAGCGGTTGCCAGTATGTCCGTGCCAGGCCCAGCGAGGCGATGAACCAGAGAACATGGTTGGCAATCATATTGGTTAGAAAAATCTCATGGGGGAGCTTCGCGCTGTGGCTCTCTTTATCACTGATCTGAAATTTCATGAAGATCGGGACCGGGCGTACAAACAATCTGCGGAAAGACTACCAGAAACGCGGACGGAGTGCTGGCGCAGCGTACTTTATCCGCCAACGGTTGCCCTATGACTCACTGGTCAATGCCCCGGGAAGCGGAGTCGCTCTTCTCCTGATGTCGGGCGTAGAGATAGACGATCAGATTCTTCGAGCCGAACATGAGTGCCACAAATGCCAGGCCGATCAGAAAACCTATCCAAGGTTGATCTTTCAGAATGGTAATGAACCAAAGTGAATTACCCATATATCTCACCCTTTCTCCTGGCCTGTCATGTTGGTTAAAATACTCGCCACTTTTCGGACAGTCTATGATAATTCTCAACCAGTACAACAGCTTGTAACACTATGAATGGAAAAATCATGCTCAGTATCGGTACGATTACCCTCGTACTATTGGCGCTGGCACTGGCGATACTGCTGCCGGGTGGCCGCACTGTCGAACAGCATCCGAAACTCCCCTGGATGTTAAAGTTGGATGAGAGTGGTCAACCGACGGTGTTCGGAGTAACCCTGGGAAAAAGCACGCTCGCCGAGGTACGCGACAATTTCCAGGAGCAGGGAATCACTAATCTGTTCGTCTCCCCGCAACGACAATTCACCCTGGAGACCTATTTTCAGAACCTCTTTCTGAGCGGCATCAAAGCCGACATGGTAATAACCCTGGATCTAACGCAGTCTGAACTCGAGTCGATTTACGACCGCGGTCTGCGTATCAGCCAACTGGAGAGCGGTGCCAAAAAGGTGGTGCTCAGTTCAGCGGATCTGGAATCTGTTAAGCACAGCGTGATCCAGCACATCACCTACATCCCTGCAGCTGATCTGACGCAGGATCTGGTGCTTGGCCGTTTCGGTCAGGCTGGCGAGCAGATCACCGAAGCATCAGGCATCGTGCATTGGCTGTACCCGGAAAAAGGGATGGATATCGCGCTCAACCCGAACGGTAAAGAGGTGATCCAGTATATCGCTCCGGTAAAGTTCCGTGAACTGATTAAACCCCTGCTGGAGAAACAGGATTAAAAAGTAGCATAGGCTTCCAGATGGTCACATTCCCCGGATGGTGTCAGCCAGTCGAATTCATTCGATGAAGGTGTAGTGCGGTGAGTGCAAACCGGCACTTCCCTGCATCTCGCCCAACGGGCGCATGAAATTGTATTTGAGTGGAGTCGAAACCCAGACTGTGTCGCTCTCCTCCAGAGGAACCGAAAAAGAGGGTGTGTCCACCCGGGAGAGGAGTCCAAGCGCACTCTCGCCAAGTTTCAGCGGATGCTGCGTTGTTACTCTTGAAACTGAACTGACTGCACCAAACACCCATGGGTGATCCGAAGCAGCGACGTATTCATCCTCGGCAAATGCTTGAAAGCTCACTCCCACAATCAACAGCGTTGCCAGAACCGATTGCCTTATCACCGCCATCTCTACCGATCCTCCAAACTCCAACGGACTTGAGACCACAGTTTAATTGTAGCATGTTTAATATAGATAAACATGAAGTTATCGTGCTTTCTTAATCTATATTATGGATCTATTCTACAATTAGTTCAGCATGGAGCCGGCAAATACCTGGGTATTACCTGCTCCATGGCAGTTTGGTTGCCAGAGACTCCATCTGCCCTTGCAACCCCTTGTGGATACTGATGAGATCGGCGATACAGCGCGCTCTCGAATCGGCAGCCGTGGAGAGTACCGCGAGCCCCTCGGTCTGGATCCGGTTCAATCCCGAACTGGTGGCGCTGGCCAGCGCCTGGGCCACCGACTGGGAGCGGTTTGGCTTGAGCTTGCGCTGCAACAACCAGGGAAGCATCCAGGAGAGCAGGATCAGCAGCGAGGAGTGTATTGCATAATCGAGTCCGAGAAAATCGGCTGTACCCTGGGTCCCCTGATAAAAGCGGACCACAAGATGGTAGACCACCCAGCCAGCGGCAACTATCGGCAATCCCCAGCTCAACCCACCGGCCAGCTTCCAGAGGGTGCGTTGCAGTGATCCGCCCGGACGCAACAGTGTGTTGGCACAGACGGTTTCCGCGGCGAGCATGAATTCTCTCTTAGGATCATCACGCAGCCGCTGCAGCCAACTGCCGAACGGTTCTCTGGGTAGCTCAAACTGCAGTAGAAGATTTTCCAGTTCATCAGCCAGATCAGCCGCGCGGACGTCGACCCTGCCGTTCCAGATCTCACCCAGCAACGCCGACGGTTGCATCCGGCCGGGAAGTTCACGTGAGGCCTTGTCAGCTCGCCGCCAGGGCAAGCCGCTCTCCTCCGGAAGATTTTGTACCAGCAACCGTGCGTTGGTCTGCAGATCAACTGCAACCTCCTCCAGTGCCTGGCTCAACTTCTCCTTCCAGGCATGCTCCAGCTGCTTCAGCGGGTAGGCCTCGAGCCGATCAATGAAGGTGGAGCTGGTGCGCTGCAACTCCTCCATGCGGGCTTGCACTCCGAGCTGCTGCAGCAGTTCGAGCCCATAGGTCTGGATCGCATCATTGATAGTATCTTCCAGCAGGTTGAAGTCGTCCTCACCCGGCACAGCGCGCCTACAACTGGTACGCAGAATAACCGGATCGCGGAAACCCTCCTGCCGCAGCCGCTCGCGTAGATGCTCCAGCTGTACAGGCTCCGCGCGGTCCCACTGATTCATCACGAACAGCCAGGAGTGTTTTTCTCCACGCTGCTGTACGAATCTCCAGCCGATATCATCCTGATAGCGCCCCGGACTGACCACATAGATCAGCCAGTCCACGTAGGGTAGCCAAGCCTGAACCAGCGCTTGGTGATGCTCTTCGACACTGTCGAAATCGGGCATATCCAACCACGCGATCAAGCGTCTCCGGTCGTCCGAATGGTAGGCAATGCGGGTCTCCTCCAGCGGCAGGTCGGTGGGGGACTCGCCCAGGCGATAGTCGCTGTGCAGGTAGAGGGTCACCTCCTGGGAGGTGGGCCGCTCGACACCGGTACGCGCAATGCCTTCTCCTGCGAGGCGGTTCAACAGACTGCTCTTGCCGACACCGGTGCCGCCGAAAAAGGCGACGATCAACGGACGTTGTCCCTTGCGCGAGAAGATCGCCTCAGCCTGCTGACGCTCGATGTCACGCAGCTGGGAGATCTCGCGCCGCGAGATCCAGCCTTGATCGGCTGCCGACTCCGACCACTGCTCCAGGAGTTGATAATATTTTTCGAAAACTTCGTTCACCTAGGACCTGACCAGCTCGCTAAGCGACTGCTCAGCCTGTTCCATGAGATCGGCGGAGATGGCATAGCAGTGATCCGCTGGCATCGTACGGGGAAGATGCAGCAGGCGTTCCGTCAACACCTGCTGAAACAACAACTGCTTCAGCAGCTGCACCTGCCGCTCCTTGAGTTCCGCCTCCACCTGTTTCATATAGCCCCCCACCGCCCCTTCGGCGAGCAGCGAAGTGACTGCCAACATGGCCGGTGTCAGTATCAGATCGTTGATACCCAGACCACCCGTCTTGACCGCCAGTACAATCGCCGCTGCATCGGTGGTCGCCCGCGCTGCTCGCAAACCGTACAGGGTTCTCGGGTGTTGTTGCAGATGAAGATAGAGCCGCTGACTAGCCTCTTCTATCTCCTTCTGGAAGACTGCCTGGTAGTCAGTCACCGCCTGCTCTGCCGCATCCTTGATGTGCTCACTCTGTTGATTGAGCAGCTGCGACAGCTCACGCCACCAGCTGTGAGTCGTTTCCCCCTCAGCGACTCGCGCCTCACTGACCCTGCGCTGCAATCCGATCAGTAGGTGTGCTACCGCCTCTCTCAGCACAATTGCCTCTTGGTCCTGCCCTCCGGCCCCTTTATCGGTGAGACGTTTTTGAAAGAACGCCTGCAGCCGGCGCGCCGGCCAGGTCAGGACACTCCTCGCTTTGGTCAGCGCGGCGGCGATACCGGGAATCTCGAGCAGTTCAAGCAACCCCAGTACCGCTCGCCGCAACGCATAGGAGTAGTGCGGTTTCTCCTGACACTCACGCTGGTAGCCGGCAAGCGCTTGTGCAATACCCACTACCACCGCTTCCTCCCAGTGGTTGGATGCCAGCTGTTCGCGCCGCACTGGTCCCGTCCACTGCGACCAGTGGTCATTCAAATATTCGACCAGTCGTTGCGGAGAGCGGCTCTCGGTTGGCGCGCCCACACCCAGAAAGCGGGACAGACGCGCCCGCAGTGTACGGGCTGCGGCACTATCCGCCAATGTCTCTGCGGCACGCTGCAGGTAGGGCAGCGCTTGAATTGCCAGCGGCGCAATGGATTCGGCCTGCAGCCGCTTGTCCAACGCGGCGATCAAAGCCCCCTCGTCGCCCGGCTCAGTCTTGTTCACACAGATCACCAGCGGGATACCAAGTGGCGCAATCAGGCGGAGCAAACGCCAGACCGAGCGGTCCGCGTACTTTTCCCGACTGACCACCAGCAGCAGCAGGTCCGCCAACGCACAAATCTCTGGTACCGTGTCACGATATTTACGTGAACCGACCGAATCGAAATCCGCCGTATCCCAGACAATCACGCTGAGCTCGGTAAAGGATGAATCGCTACTGGTACGGGTGAGCGAATAGAGCGCCCCTTCGCCCTGGCTGTGCGCCTCCACCTGCTCCCAGCCAGGCATCACCATCTGGAGACAGCCCTCCCAGGCCGGAGTCATCTCCCTATTGGCAAAACCATGGGCAAATCGGGTATATCCAGCCAGCGGGCTGGCTTCCGCCAACGGTTTGCCGAGCAGCAGATTAACCACACTGCTCTTGCCCGATTGAGTCGGGCCGATGACCGCCAGCTGCGGTGGCAGTGGCCACTCCCGCTGGCGCTGAATAGCATTGCGCAGCATCGCATTGGCAAAGATCAGCGTGGGTAGCCTGTCGCCAGCATCAGCATCCGGCGGTGCAAATTGCCGCTCACGCTGCTGCAGCAATTTTAGAAATTCACTGATCTGTTGGAACGCGTAATGCATGGGCGCAGAGGATAAACCGAATTACGTCTGCGGTCAGGTGTTTGTTTACGGAGATTTAGTCTGGTGGATTTTAATGGGTAACAAGCGTAGGCTTCTCCGCCCGCCAAAACGACGCTGCAGAGTACCGGTTTGTCCTAAACATGTGCCGGATCTCTCTGCTGCAGTAAATATCTCCTCTGGCTGAACGGCACAGTGAGCGCTCAAAACCCAATTCGCGCAGCGCCATGCGTGGGGACAGCTGATGCCAAGCGGCTCACCCAGAAACCCGCCAGGAGGCATGACAGATCGAGTAACCGGAATTGTGACAGTGCGCCTATGTGCGTTCTTATCAACAGGTGAATGCCGGAATTCCGGTCTGCGCGCGGCCGAGGATCAATGCATGAATATCGTGGCTTCCTTCGTAGGTATTCACCGCCTCCAGATTCATCGCATGGCGTATCACATGAAACTCGTCGGAGATACCGTTACCCCCATGCATGTCGCGCGCGATACGCGCGATTTCCAGTGCCTTGCCACAATTGTTGCGCTTGAGCAGAGAGATCGCTTCCGCCGCCGCGATGCCGTCGTCGAACAGTCGTCCCAGACGCAGACAGGCCTGCAGTCCAAGGGTGATTTCGGTCTGCATATCGGCAGGCTTCACCTGTACCAGCTGATTTGCAGCCAGCGGCCGGCCAAACTGTTTGCGCATCAGCGTGTAACTCCTGGCCGCATGCCAGCAGAATTCGGCTGCTCCAAGCACGCCCCAGGCGATCCCGTAGCGGGCACGGTTGAGGCAGCCAAACGGACCGCTCAAACCGGAGGCGTTCGGCAACAGATTCTCCGCGGGTACGAAAACCTCATCCATCGCTATCTCCCCGGTGATAGAGTCTCTGAGGGAAAACTTCCCTTCTATCCTGGGCATGGAAAGCCCCCGCATCCCCCTCTCCAGGATAAACCCGCGAATGGTTCCCATGTCGTCTTTAGCCCAGACCACGAGGATATCTGCAATAGGTGAGTTGGTGATCCACATCTTGCTGCCACTGAGCAGATAACCACCATCAACCGACTTCGCCCGGGTGCGCATGCCATCTGGATCCGAGCCGTGATCAGGCTCAGTGAGCCTGAAACAGCCGACCAGTTCGCCACAGGCCAGTTTCGGCAGTTACCTCTGACGCTGTCGTTCATCACCGTACGCGTGAATCGGGTACATCACCAGGCTCGACTGAACGCTCATCGCGGAGCGATATCCTGAATCCACCCGCTCCACCTCACGCGCGATCAGACCGTAGCTGACATAGTTGAGTCCGGCGCAGTCGTAGCCGTGGAGTGTGCAACCGAGCAGCCCTAACTCACCCATCTCGTGCATGATCTCGCGATCGAAGCGCTCTTCCCGATTAGCGGTGAGCACGCGCGGCAACAGCTGCTCCTGACAGTAGCTGTACGTGCTGTCGCGTACCATACGTTCCTGCTCGGTAAGTTGCTGCTCGAGCAGGAGCGGATCTTCCCAGTTGAACGGCGCAAGCTTGGCAGTGGCAGTCATGTTGGTGCCCGATTTTTGAAAATATCATCTGATCTTGTATACATGAGATTTAATATCAATAACATGCAACTCCAAACGAACTGCTGCAAACCTGCGACAATGTGGAAGTGGTGGAGAGACTGCAGTAAAACCTGCTGCCGTCACAGTCCTTCGGCTGGAAAAGTCGTGCTCAACAGATGACCGGGATCAGCAATCCCGCATCCTTTTACCAGCTGAACCCAACACAGCAAGGGGAAAATGTGAGCAGTCAGCGGAACGCATCGACCCGGCTGGCTACGCTTATCTGAGAGGCAAGATCCATCGGTATCCCGTCCAGCACCTTCTTCAGTGAAGCTAGCGATGGACTGTTCTTGTTCTTTTCGACGAGCGAGATGGTACTGTTGGTGACTCCGGCCCGTCGTGCCAATTCACGTTGCGACAGTCTATGCATTTCTCGCACGCTGCGCAGTCTCGCTCCAAGATCAAATCCAACCGGGGCCAAACTTATCTGTTTCCTCTATTGCGCTCAGTTTTACCCACAATCGACACCTCGACTGCCCTCGCCCGATACCACCGCAGGTTTCTCCTCATCAAGAAGAGTAATCTGTACCAGATATCTCACCCGATTCAGCAGTACCGCCAAACGAAATCGGATCTACCCAAGCTGGTCACTCCGCTCACTCAACTGACAGATGCGTCGTTCATCAGTGCATTGGGTAGTGGCTATTATTGTTCAATTTTTTCTACAAAACCACTCATTAACCAGCTCAAAGTGGCTGATATCGCTTTAGAATGGGAGATGTCATCGCGGACGAGCGGATTCAGGTTCAGTCCTTGTTGGCCTGCTCTTGCTGCCCCGTGCTGTTTGCTGCCGGAGGCTTCCGCGGGGAGAGATCCTCGTCCATCAGGATACGGCTGGCTTCCCCCTCCAGGTCTTCGAACTGCCCGCTTCTGGCGGCCCAGAAAAATACCGCCACGCCAACAAGACCGAGAAGAATCATGCCGGGAATCAAACCGTAAATCACATCCATCGTCTGTCACTCAATTCATCGCGCCGTTGCAATCGGTCGGACTTGAATAGCCTCCTGATGCGTGCTGCATTGCCGATCACCAATAGCGAACTGACCGGCATGGAGATGGCCGCCAGCAGCGGTGTGATCAATGCCATCATCGCCAGCGGTACCATAAGCAGATTATAAACGATAGAGATGCCGATGTTCTGCCGGATTGTACGCAGTGTCCGGCGCGAAAGCGCAGCGGCTAAACGCACTTTATCGAGTTCGCTGCTCATCAGCACAATATCGGCACTGGCGATAGAAACATCGGTGCCTGAACCCAATGCGATACCCACATCCGCCCGCACCAACGCCGGTGCATCGTTGACTCCGTCGCCCACCATCGCCACCTGGTGGTTGTTCGTCTGCAGTCTGGTTATCACCTGGTCCTTCTCTTCCGGCAGAACCTCCGCGATCACCTCCATGCCGCCCAGACGCTCGGCGATCTGCTGCGCATTCGCAATCCGGTCGCCGCTCAGCAGAGTCACCGTCATCCCATTCCGTTTAAGTGCGTCAATCAGTGATCGGGCGTCGCTGCGAATGCGGTCATTCAGTGCTACAATCCCCCGTTCGATGCCATCTACAGCGAACCTGATGTACGCCACCCCTAATCCATCCAGGCGTTTTGCCTCGGCATCGAAAAGCGGGTTACCGGCTACCCCAAGTTCAGTCATCCAGGCATCGGTGCCTGCCAGCAGCCGTTGGCCACTTAGAGAACCCCCGATTCCGAACCCCGGACGGTAGTGAAAATCGCTAACCGCCGAGTCAGTCATTACGATATTCCCCTCTTCAGCGCTGCCGATTACCGCTGCCGCGATCGGATGCTCCGAGTAGCTTTCCAACGCGGCAAGCTGTTCCAGCAGATGGCGAATCTCCGGACCCATGGCAGTTTCCCCCACCGACCAGGTTTCATTGCAACTGCGTATCGAAGTGACACGCATTCTCCCTTCGGTCAATGTGCCTGTCTTATCGAAGACGAAGTGGCGGATCCCCGATAGGGTCTCCAGTACTTCACCATTCTTGATCAGGACCCCCTGTCGCGCACCCAACCCGGATGCAACCGCAATTGCCATCGGCGTCGCCAATCCGAATGCACAAGGGCAGGTGATGATCAGCACCGAAGTTGCCGCCATCAGCGCAGTCTCCAGGTCTCTATCCAGCCACCAGAGAAAGGTGAGTGTGGCAAGCACGATGGTAATCGCGACAAACCAGGGCACGATACGATCCGCCATACACTGTATCGGCGCCTTGCTCGCCTGCGCCTCTTCAACCAGACGAATGATACGGCCCAGCGCGCTATTGTTAAGTACTCCGGCAACCGTTATCGACAGCGCTCCATTGCCATTGATTGTGCCCGCGGACACATGGTCACCGATCACTTTCTCAACCCCGCCGGACTCTCCGGTCAACATCGCTTCGTCGACTGAACCACTTCCCGCACTGATCTTGCCATCCACCGGAATGCGCTCCCCGGGTTTCACCAGCACAACATCCCCCGACTTCACCGAGCGAATCGGCACCATCCTTTCTGTACCATCCTGCACCAGCCGCGCCACCCGTGGCTGCAGATCGAGTAGGCGCTGCGTCGAAACTACCGCCTGTCGCTTGGAAATCGCCTCCAGATAGCGACCCACCAGAATCACGAACAGAAAGTTGACCAACGTATCGTAGTAGACTTCACCGACCAGGGAGCCACTTAACGTGATATAGATTGAGTAGAGATAGGTCACACTCGCGCCAATGGCGATCGGCAGATCCATGCCAAGATGCAGGTTGCGCAATCCACGCCATGCACTCTGATAGAAAGGGTAACCCGAGTAAAGCAACGTCGGTGTGGCGAGCGCAAAACCTACCCAATGAAACAGGGTGCGATACTCTCCCTGATTGGCACCGGAATAGAGCGCGATTGAGATCCACAGCAGATTCATCATGGTGAACCCGGCGAATGCCAGGCGGTATAGTAGAGCGCGATTTTGCCGGCTGATACGCCCTTCCGCCGTCTCAGGATCGTAGGGAACGGCGGCATAGCCGATCCGCCCTAAGCGTTGAATAATCGATGAGAGTTTCTGACGACCGTTATTCCATCGGAGATGCAACTTGCGTCCGGTGAGATTGACACGTGCGGACTCGATGCCTGGCATTGTCTGCAGACTGTTTTCGATCAACCAGACGCAGGCGGCGCAGTGGATCCCCTCTACCAGCAGGTGGATATCACGGATCTCTCCCAGGTCGTCGACAAACTCCTCCTGCACCTCGTCCATATCGTAGAGCGCCAATTCACGCGGCAGATCGGGGGGTGGCCCAAGTGAGAAACCATCGGGTGTGCGCTGATAGAAACCTGCAAGTCCCGCCTGGTGAATCGCCTCGCACACGCTGCGACAGCCATTACAGCAGAATGAGCGCTGCACACCGTCGATCTCAGCAGTTACGGACTCCGCTTCCTGGATTGGCAACGAGCAGTGGAAGCATAGCCGAGCCTCAGCAGAATCCCGCTGCTGACTCTGCTGAATCGTCCCCTCAGAACGCATCACTCTCCCCATGGTCGGATTGAAGCAACTCCAAGCGGACTCGCCAGGAAACCAATGTGCAATGCAGTGAAGCTGGGTAAAAAGAGAACGCTTCCCTTACTGAGTCACTCTCTGGTTGAGGTGAAACAAAGGATATAACTCACTGATACGGGGCGATTGATGCGCGCCAGAATCATCTACGTCTACTGCGGCGGTCAAATATTTGGTCCGTTTGTTGTATGCCGGCACACTACTCCCGTCGGAAAACTAATTTTCACTAGCACTCACCCAGTGGGGATGGTTGTACTCATCCTCCCCGTTCTGCACGCTGACCAGAATATCCCACAGACCGAGCAGCGGAAACGTCACATCAGCTTCATACTCTCCGCTATCCACCGCCCGCATGGGTTGCGAAAAATCCTTTTTTGCGTCAGAAGGGCGATAGACATAGAAGGTCACCGCGTCCGGAGTTACCGGCGCGCCGTGTTTGTCTGTGACCCGAAAATGAAAACGGGCTGGCTTTCCGACATCCACCTTCAATGGTGCCTCAAGCTTCATTAGCCAGCCAGGATCGCGTGCCATTTTCTTCAAGCGGTTGCGTTCGTAATCCTGTCCGCGTTGGTAGTAGTCTGCGTCAACCAACCCCGGATTGGTCTGCACTGCAAGATAGATCCGGTAGCCACTGAGCAGCACAAACACAACCAGTATACCGATCCATGCGATTACCCAGGGACTGCGCCAGGCCGACTGTTTGTCTCTCATCGCAGACCCACTATTCTGCTCGACGGCCGGCACAGCGCCGATTGGCAAACCGCGTTGTCACTTTGATGGTCCAATGAATACACTTTGCCGTACACTCTCAAAATGCTGCCCGTGATTGTCATGGCCGCTGCCACTAAACTGGATCGGCACAGATTCAGCACCGATATTTTCCCGCGGCACACGGACGAAGATACTTTTTGGTGTTACCTTTCCATGCCGTGCAACGATAGGCTTGTCTGCACCGACCAGTTGCAATCCATCAAGCCCACTGGCGTTGAGCGTAACCTCCATATCCCTGTTTGTCTTATTCAGAACCTTGATCGTATAACCATTTTGAATCGAACCGTCGCTCTGCATTACGAAGAGGGGCTGGCGGGCATGGATCACTTTGATTTCGATTGCATCCAGCGCGGAGAGCCCATAGGCAATCCCAGCCAGCGAAAAAGCCAGCACCGCCGAATAGACCCAGATCCGCGGCCGTTTCAGCAGCGGTCGGCGCTCATTACCGTTCAACGTGTCCAGCGACTCATAGCGAATCAGGCCAGTGGGATGACCGACCTTCTCCATCACGATATCGCAGGCGTCGATGCAGAGCGCGCACATGATGCACCCCTCCTGCTGGCCATGGCGGATATCCACACCGGTCGGACAGACCGCCACACACTGATTGCAGTCTACACAGTCACCGTTCTTCCTCTCGCCCTGCTGCTGACCCTTCTTGACACGTCCGCGTGGTTCCCCGCGATGAAAATCATAAGTGGGAACAGCAGTGCTGCTGTCCACCATCACGCCCTGAATACGCGCATAAGGACAAAGCCAGAAACAGGCCTGCTCGCGTAAAAATCCTGCCAGCACATAGGTTCCCGCGGTGAACAACGCTAATGTGGTCAACGCGGTAGTTCCGATGTTGAAGCTGATGAGGTCACTCCAAAACTGCCGCGCATCGACGAACCAGGAAACAAAAGCAATCCCGGTAAACAGTGCGATAATCAACCAAAGCAGGTGCTTGGCTCCTTTTTTATAGATCTTTTCAAAATTCCAGGGTGCCTGCTCAAGTTTGCGTCGTTTTGCTGGCGCTCCCTCGAACTTCTCTTCGATCCAGGTATAGAGATCGGTCCATACCGTCTGAAAGCAGAAAAAACCGCACCACACACGTCCGGCGATCGCGGTAACCACCGCCAGTAAGATAGCGAAAAAAAGCAGCAGCAACGAGAGCATCCAGAAATCTTGCGGGAGAATGGTCACTCCAAAGAGGTGGAACTGACGATTGGGTATATCAAACAGCACTGCCTGCCGCCCATCCCAGCGCAGATACGGGCCGAGAAAATAGATCAGCCAGAGCGAGCTGGTCAGCCACTTGAAAGTACGCCACTTTCCTCCCACCCGTTTTGCGTGAATCGTCTCGTCACCGGTATTGACATGCCAGTGCACGGCCTCCGCATAAAGCGCATCTACCTCTTTGTCCCGCTGTATCTGCTGGTTATCACTCAACGGACCTCTCCTTACCGAACCGACGACTTACATTTGACGGCTTTAAATTCAATTGGTTCAACAATTTAACCGTCACTGCCAGTAAAAAAACAGCGTTCCAGTCTACTTCAAGAGTCTGCCGAAACAATGAGAATTATCAATTCTCAACTTGTAGAAAGTCACACAAAAAAAGAGGGGATATCAATCCCCTCTCATCAACCCTTCCAGTATGAACAACCTGACTGGTCACTTTTTGTGGGCAGCCTCGTCTCGTTCCATGAAGGCTTTAATCTTGAACACTAGAAAAACCAGGATCACCGCACTGATCGTCACAGCAACGATGGATCCCCAGACAACCGGATCGCTCATGATCACATCCATACCCCCTATCTCTCTTTGGCACCGGCCGGCTGGGTGACGACCGGTGCTGTTTCATCATCCGTCGGGAAAATTGTTCGAGTTACTGACCACCACCAAACTTGTGTACATAAACTGCCAGTTTTTTGATCTCATCTTTGGTCAGACGATCTCCAAAAGCCGGCATCACAGCTTCCCGTGTAGCGGGATCGGTGACGTCGTTCACCCCATGTACGATCGTATATTTGACACTATCCAACAGAGTCTGGTTACCATCCGGCAGAAATCTGGTAATGCTGTCAGTCAGATTTGCTGAGCCCAGCAGAGCCATTCCCTTACCGTCCATCCCATGGCAGGCGATACACCCTTTCTGTAGGAACAGAGGTGTGGAGGTAGGTTCACCCTTGACGATAGCGTTGCCCAATTCATCTACCTCCTCCGCGGTTAAAATCTTGCCGTGTGCTGTCATCACACCTTTTCGGCCACCAACGATCGTCTGCTCAATATTCTCGATGGTACCGCCGTACAGCCAATCATCGTCCACCAGTACCGGAAAGCCCGGCCCACCCTGTCCGCTCCTACCGTGGCAAGCCGCGCAGTTGTCACCAAACAGCACTTTTGCCGAGGCGACGGTATATTGCGAGAGTTCCTCATTTTGCAGAATATCCGCAGCGGACATCCCGGCCAGTTTGGACTCGAATTCCGCTCTCACCGCCTCAACCTCGGCGACGCCCTCTTTGTACTCATTCATCTGGGTCCAGCCGGTAACACCCTTGGTAAAGCCCTGCCCACCTGGCAGTGCCGGCCACATCGGGTAAATCACACCATAGGCGATCCACCAGATAAGCGAAGCCCAGAAACCGATCATCCACCAGCGCGGTGCCGGATTGGTGAGCTCGCGCAGATTGTCGTCCCAGATGTGTCCGGTATTGTTTTCACCCGGAAATGGATTTTTATCCGCCATTTTTTTCTCCGCTATTAACCTGTTCGTCGTCCACCGGGATGTACTTTTTCGATTCGTACCTTTCCCTGTTCTTCGGACGTAGGACGTGGACATAGAGCCCTACCATCAAGAGGAAGATGACCACCGTAAGGATGGTACCCACCCAGTCGGTAGCAGTCATCGCCTCCCAATCGGTATGGAAATAGTCCAACACGCTACTCACGATAGACCTTGTTTTCGTCCAGTTTGGCCATGGTGCCCAGTACCTGGAGGTAAGCGATCACCGCATCCTCTTCAGTCTTGCCTTCAACCTCCGCGGCTGCTGCTGTAATGTCCGCATCCGTATAGGGCACACCGATCAATTGCAATCCCTTCATGTGATCACCGATGGAGGGGTTCACCGGCTTTTCTTTCAGCCAGGGATAGTTGGGCATCACCGACTCGGGGACTACCGATCTCGGAGCACGCAGGTGCTTGCGGTGCCAATCGTCGGAGTACTTTCCGCCTACACGCGCCATGTCTGGACCGGTACGCTTGGATCCCCATTGGAAGGGGTGGTCGTACATCGATTCAGAAGCAAGCGAGTAATGGCCGTAACGCTCCTTCTCGTCGCGGAACGGGCGGATCATCTGCGAATGGCACACATAGCAACCCTCGCGGATATAGACGTCCCGACCGGCCAGTTCGATTGCTTTATAGGGTCGCATACCATCCCCCGGCTTATGGTCGTGCAGGGTCTGCCCTGCCTGACGCTGCCACACCAACTCGGGCGCATTGTTGTGCTCCATGGTGCTCTTCAAATAGAAGAGCGGCACAATCTCGACCAGGCCACCGACGGAGAGTGCGATCGCCAGGACGATCAACAGTCCCCAGACATTTCTTTCCATGCTTTCTTGCATTGCCATCTTGAAATACTCCTCTTAAGCAGTGGCGGGCGCAGTACGTGCTGCCTGCACGCTGCCGTCAGCTGAAGCCTTGGCAACGGTCATCAGGATATTGAACACCATCAACACCGCACCCAGCAGGAAGATCGCACCGCCGACCGCGCGCATCGCATAGTAGGGATGCATAGCCTCGACCGACTCGGCAAAGGTGTAGGCGAGGGTGCCGTACTCGTCATAGGCACGCCACATCAGCCCCTGCATGATACCGGAGACCCACATTGCAACGATGTAGACTACTGTGCCGATGGTGGCAGTCCAGAAATGGGCGTTGACCAGCTTGGCAGACCAGAGCTGAACATGGAACACCTTGGTAACCAGGTGGTAGATGGCGCCGATACCGACCATCGCAACCCAACCCAACGCACCGGAGTGAACATGGCCAACGGTCCAGTCGGTATAGTGCGACAGTGCATTGACTGTCTTGATTGACATAACCGGACCTTCGAAGGTAGACATCGCATAGAAGGCCAGCGACATGATCAGGAAGCGCAGCACGTAATCAGTGCGCAGCTTGTCCCAAGCACCGGATAGAGTCATCATACCGTTAACGGCGCCTCCCCAGGAGGGGATAATCATCGCCAGCGAGACGGCGGCGCCCAGCGATCCTGTCCAGTCTGGTAACGCGGTGTACTGCAGATGATGTGCGCCCAGCCAGACGTAGCCGAACATCAGCGCCCAGAAGTGGATAACCGACAACCGGTAGGAGTAGACCGGTCGGTTTGCCTGCTTTGGCACAAAGTAATACATGATGCCGAGAAAGCCAGCCGTGAGGTAGAAGCCGACTGCATTATGGCCCCACCACCACTGGATCATCGCGTCCTGTACTCCGGAAAAGATGGAGTAGGATTTGAACATCCCGACCGGTACAGCCAGGCTATTGACCACATGCAGATAGGTGATCATCACCATCATGCCCAGAAAGAACCAATTCGACACGTAGATATGTGAGGTCTTGCGATTAGCGAGGGTCATGATGAAGTTGAACATGTAGGAGAGCCAAACCACCGCAATTGCGATGTCGATTGGCCACTCAAGCTCCGCATACTCTTTACCCTGGGTAAGGCCCAGTGGGTAAGAGATCACTGCAGAGACGATGATCAGATTCCAGCCCCAGAAGGTAAACCAGGCCAGTTTGTTACTCCACAGCCGGGTAGCGCATGTACGCTGCACACTGTAGAAAGCGGTCGCCATCAAGGCACAACCGCCGTAGGCAAAAATGACAGCGTTTGTATGCAGCGGACGGAGACGCCCGAAAGAGATATACTCCAAATCAAAGTTCAGAAATGGCCAGGCCAGCTCCGATGCGATGTATACCCCGACCAGGGCGCCTACCATCAGATAGACGGCTGCCATGACCGTGAACCAGCGTACGACACCATAGTCGTACTTTTGCTCAGCTGTGGCGTCCATGAACCCCCCCAAGAGAAATGTTCAACAAAAAAATTACTTTAGGAAATGTAAGGTAATACACACATTAAAGCAATCCGGATGGAGCTTTAAGTGCGGGGTATGACACCCCAATAAGTGATAAATGTCAAGGTAATGAGGCCGAAAAACAGGCTTTTTGTTGCACCGCAACAGATTATAAGAAATTGATTTATAAAGACTTATATTTTTAAAGTAGAAATATTGATGTAGATCATAAAAACCTAATAATCTTATTTTAACGAATACCGCTCCACCCCTCATGAAGCCACTATCAATCCTTGCCGGAGACCATCTCCTGCAAGGCGATACGGTCGAGAACCAGAATGCGCTTGCGTCGCAAGCGGATCGCACCCGACCGATTGAGGCGGGTCAGTACCCGGCTCACGGTTTCACTCGCCAATCCCAGATAGCTGCCGATATCTGTGCGCGACATGGTGAGCGTAAACTCACGACCGGAAAATCCGCGTTGCGTCAGACGTTTGGAGAGACTGAGGAGAAATCCGCATAGTCGTTGCTCTGCGGACTGGTGAACCAATGATGCGATCAACTGGTGATTAAAGGTAACCTCCCTCCCCAATAGCTTGATAATCGATGCGTACAACACTGCAGCCGGTTTGCCCGACTCCGGCAGACGAGCGATGCTGAGCTCACAGACACTGCTCTGTTGCAGCGCACGCGCACTGCATGAGTAGCTGTTCAACGAGAGCGCTTCGACCCCGATCAGCTCACCAGGAAAATGAAATCCAATCACCTGATTCACCCTGCCAGGATGCAGCATCAGCGTCTTGAAGGATCCTGATTTCACCGCGTATATGGAGTGAAAACGGTCCCCTTGGCAAAATAGCGTCTCTCCCCTTCTGACAGGAAGCCGCCGCAACAGAATCCCCTCTGGAATACCGCTGGACTCCTCCGCATAGTCGAGCACCGCGCATACCGGGTCGAGCCCACACTCTTTACATTCCAGCTCAGATGTACTGTCCGAATGTTCCGGTACACCTCTCCGGTCAGAATGGATATTCGAAAAAAACTTATCCATCAGTCAGGAACTGTCGATTACGATCTGGTGGCGCACAATGTGGTGCTCTCGATGAATGCAGACCAAAACCAGAACGTGGCCAGCTCGCTGCCGAACCGGCTACTTGAAGATCGCATCAACAGAAAAACCCTCTTTTTCCAGGATGGCACGCAACCGCTTAAGTGCATCCATCTGAATTTGTCGCACCCGCTCCCGGGTCACTCCCAATTCATTAGCCACTTGTTCCAGGGTTGAATTTTCGTAGCCATGCAAGCCAAAACGACGTTCCACCACTTCGCGCTGCTTCTGATTCAGTTTGCCGAGCCAAGTATCCAAGTTGGCATTCAGACCCTCATTCTGTAGGCTCACGGATGGATCAAGCGTTTGACGGTCAGGTATCGTCTCCAGCAGGGGTTTGTCCGCATCCTTACCGAATGGTGTATCCACCGAGGCGATGCGTTCATTCAGGCCAAGCATCCGTTTGACTTCGTCTATTGGCTTATCCAGTAGTTCCGCTATCTCCTCCGTAGTAGGTTCATGATCCTGAGTCTGGGCGAGATGTCGTGCCGCCCGCAAATAGACATTGATCTCCTTGACCACATGAATCGGCAATCGGATGGTGCGTGTCTGATTCATGATGGCTCGCTCGATCGTCTGTCGAATCCACCAGGTTGCGTAGGTGGAGAATCTGAATCCCCGCTCCGGATCGAACTTTTCCACCGCCCGAATCAGTCCGAGATTACCCTCCTCAATCAGGTCAAGTAGCGCCAGGCCCCTGTTCATGTAGCGGCGCGCTATCTTTACCACCAGCCGCAGATTGCTTTCGATCATGCGTTGGCGTGATGCCATATCCCCTTTCTGTGCCAGCCGCGCAAACTTCACCTCCTCTTCGGCCGTCAGAAGATTCGAACTACCGATTTCGCTGAGGTAGAGCCGGGTCGCGTCCACCTGCGCCCGGGAGAGATCCCCAACGTCGAACGCGAGATTCTCCTCTGAACTCTCGCTCTCTTCCTCCTCCTGAAGTGCATCGGCATCGGGCTCGATACCCAGATCTACATCCTCATCATGTTCCGCCGTGGTTCGGTTTGTCATGAATCGGTTCCTAGCGTCGTCGCGGAAGCAGTTTCAGCGGATTCACGGGCGTTCCGTTTCTCCTGATTTCAAAATGCAGTGCAGGCTTGCCTCCGCCCCTATTTCCCATCTCTGCAACCGGCTCTCCTCTCTTCACCACAGCCCCCTCCTCCACCAACAGCTTTCGATTATGGCCGTAGGCACTTAGGTAATTTTTATTGTGTTTGATTATAATAAGCTGACCATACCCTATCAGACCACTCCCTGCATAGACCACCTTCCCACTTTCAGCAGCGACCACTTCCTGACCATTTCTGCCACTGATTTGTATACCTTTGCGGCTTGGATCGATATTGGAAAAACGCTGTTCCAGCTTGCCATTGGTTGGCCACTGCCACTCGAGATCTCTGCGGCCGGCGAACCCCTTGTCCACTGCCGGTCGTGCGGGGGAGCGCTTCTCCTTGGCCACAGTCGGCACGTCGCGTCGGGGAGATGGCTCAGACTTCGAAGCGGGTGTCGTCACTGCGGACTGGTTGGTTCGCGCCGGTGGTTCGGGGCGACGCACAATTTGCTTGGGCGGAGGAGAAAGCCGTAAAGACTGTTCTGGATAGATGGTATAGGGAGGGAGTATACCGTTCCATCGGGCGATGTCCGGAAAATCGAGCCCATAACTCCAGGCAATGGTATAAAGCGTCTCGCCACTTCTCACGCGGTGATGAGATTGCAGTGCCCTCTTTTGAACAGTTTGTGTCGGCCGCTCCAGGGATACCACTTTCGCGCGGGTCGGGACACTGCAACCGCCAACCAGCAGCACCACCGCAATCACCAGGGCTAGCGCAGCAGCTGCCCCCCCTCCTGCCGTCCTTATCACCAACGCCCTAGCCCGAAGATTTCATAAATTTGCGCCGATATCGTGCAGTATATTGGTTTCACAAGGAAATTTCCGAAGGAGTGGCGTATCAGTGACTACGGCCGACTGAGGAAATATTTCTTGTGGAATCAAGAAACAAGCGAGATCAAGCATAATTTATGAAAGATTCGGGCTAGAACTTGGCTATAACAATCACCCCGATCACCAGCAACACAGTAATCCAGCCGATTCGTTCCACATACTGTTTGAGACCCTGCTCCACTCTCTCTCCTCCCCAAGCCATCAGTGCGGCGACCAGAAAAAAGCGCGCTCCGCGCCCGATCAGTGATGCCATAACAAAAGGCATCAATGCCATAGATATCACACCCGCAGTAATGGTAAAAATCTTATATGGGATGGGTGAAAATCCAGCCAGGAATATGGCCCAGAAACCCCATTCCGCAAACCACTCCCTGGCTTGCAGATACCTGTCATAGTAGCCGGCATTCTGCAGTAACGGCTCCACCAGCTCAAACGCAAACACCCCGATCAGATAACCGAAAAGCCCACCGATAACCGATGCAATGGTTGTAAGCAGAGCAAAACTCCAGGCACGTGATGGTGCAGCCAACGCCATCGGAGCCAGCATCACATCGGGTGGTATCGGGAAAAAGGAGGATTCGGCAAAACTGAGGCCAGCCAGATAGCGCGGTGCATGCCGATGTCTGGACCAGCGCATTACACGATCGTACAACGGGGCGAACAAACGCATCTACTCTTCCCAACCCCCTTTCAGTAAGTAAACCGCACCCGCGGTAATAGCCGCTTCAATTCCGGTCGTAACCGTATCAAAGGACTCCTCCTAGTAGTGGAACAAAGACCACGCGCTCCAGCAACTCTCTCTCATACCCGTCGGTAGTACGAGTTACACGAACCAGTATCTGAGCCTGCTCCTGCCCGATCGGCAGCACCATGCGCCCGCCTGGCTTCAACTGATCCACCAGCGCGCGTGGAATTCCCTCCGGAGCAGCAGTAACCAGAATACCGTCGTAGGGACCGTACTCAGGCAGCCCCATACTGCCATCCGCGTGGTGCAGACGGATATTGCGCAGTCCCAACTCCTGAAATCTTAGGCGGGCCAACCGCTGCAGTGACTCGATTCGCTCGACACTGTAGACCCTCCTTACCAACCGGGACAGCAGTGCGGTCTGATACCCGGAACCTGTACCGATTTCCAGTACCGTATCCAGTGGTCCCGATTCGAGTAGGAGTTCAGTCATACGTGCCACGATATAGGGTTGGGATATGGTCTGACCACGCCCTATGGGGAGTGCGGTATCCTCGTAGGCCCGGCTGGCCAGCGCCTCATCCACAAATATATGCCGGGGAATCGTGCGCATCGCATTGAGCACGTTGCTGTCACGGATACCCTTCTCGCGCAGCCTTTTGATCAGACGCTTCCGGGTGCGATCCGATGTCATACCGATACCGCGATGCTGGAGATCGATCATTGCCATATTTCGTCCACCCATCTTCCGAGATGGTCCAGTGCGGTATGCCGGGTCAGATCCACCTGCAACGGTGTCAACGACACGAAACCTTCCCGTACCGCATTGAAGTCGGTACCCGGGCCGGCATCCTGCTCCGATCCTGCCGGGCCAACCCAATAGATGGTGCGTCCCCGCGGGTCGGTTGACCTGACTACAGGTTCTGCTTTATGCCTGTGCCCCAGTCTGGTCACCTGAAATCCGTTCAACTCCGAGTAGGGTAGATCCGGAATGTTTACATTGATAATGGTATCCAGAGCGAGCGGAAAATGCTGCAGCCGCTGAACCAGCATAGCCGCAACCCGGGCACCGGTTGTGTAGTATCTGGGCTCATGACTGGTCATCGACAACGCGATCGCGGGTAGCCCCAGAAAACGACCTTCTGTCGCTGCCGCAACGGTTCCCGAGTAGAGCACGTCATCTCCTAGATTGGCTCCGGCGTTGATTCCGGCGATAACCATGTCCGGTTCCTGCTCCAGCAACCCGGTAATTGCCAGATGCACGCAGTCGGTAGGTGTACCGTCAACCCGAATGAATCCGTTTTCCGCTTGCTCAGCCCGTATTGGACGTTCCAATGTCAACGAGTTGCTTGCTCCACTGCGGTTGCGTTCAGGTGCGACAACAGTCAGCTCGGCCAGTGGCAATAGTGCGTCATATAGCGCTTTCAGCCCGGGCGCCCGGTAACCATCATCATTACTCAATAAAATTCTCATCTGTGAACCTATCCGGGAACGGAGGCCGCCATGGATAATGCCCGGTTTGAGTTCACGAAATCGCTCAATTCACACAAACTGTTGCCCCACACACGCCGGCAGAGCGCTGAACAGGCGGCTAATCGGAAAGACTCCCGGCAACATCAGGTCGGACACCGGAGACACTCTGCGCGACAATCTGATTACCAACCTGGAACTATACTGTAAAAGCAGTCCGGACTCATCCAGACAATCCCACGCAGCCTGGAACAGAACCTTTACATTGGCGCAGCATTCGGCATGATAAAATTGTGCGAAATCGATTGAACGGCGTCCGGACAGTTCAGCTGCGGACTGGTCCGTAGAGATACAGGGTACGCAATGCATGAGCAAGAAGAGCTGGGAAGAGGAGGCTGAACTGGAACTGTTCCGCAGCGAAGTGGAAGACATTCCCCGCCATCAGAATGACCGGGTAGAGCCCTACCGAAAGCGCTTGAAACCTTTTCCGCTGCCCGCCTCGACTACGGTCACTGACCGGGACGAGACGCAGGAACTGGTCGATCTCAACATTGAAACGGGTGAGATTCTGGAGTTTGTCCGCCCCGGTATCCAGAAACGTCTGTTTCTGGAACTCAGGCGCGGCCACCTGCCTCCCCAGGAGTGTCTCGACCTGCACGGTCTCCGAGTGGCAGAGGCGCGCATCGAGCTCGTCCGCTTTCTTGCGTTTGCACGACACCACCGACTGCGCGTAGTACAGATCATCCACGGCAAGGGATGCGGTTCCGATGGCAGGCAACCGGTATTGAAGCAGAAGATGAACCAGTGGCTGCGTCAGCGGGAGGAGATTTTGGCATTCTGTTCAGCAACCCGTGCAGACGGCGGCACCGGCGCACTCTACGCCCTGCTTAAACGCAGCTAATACAAGTGTGGACCGCTCCAGAGAGAGTTAAGAGCTTGTCGGACTATGGGGAATCGTAACGATGGAGTCGGAAAGCGCGGACAAATTGTTCCCAATTTGAGGCGCATAGTGGGTCTAGGTAACGAAAATCGGGGGAAGTTGGACCGCTCCTCCACTTCCGCACTAGAAACATCCGTAGTCCGACAGGCTCCTAAAGCGCCGTTCGGTACGCCAGACACTCCCGCAGCAATGCGGTGGCGTAACTGCCTCGGGGCAGAAAGAAACTGAGTTCCAGATCATTTCCGGTGAAACTCCAGTCAAGTTCGGAAACCCTTGCCCGCAGCGCACGGCGCTCCTGTGGCAAACCAGCGCGTTCTAATCCCTCCCGCAGCGCTTGCAGCGGTGCCAGCACCGTCCGCTCCTGCTCAGCGACAGTACCCGTCACCTGCAGTTCACCCCGCCCCCAGAGCGGACCGGAAGGGTGAACATCGAACAGATCGAGACGCTGCTGAATCTCCGCATCGATTCGATCTGGAAGAAAACTGCTGCGGCTGCCATCCAGCATCAGACGCTCTCCCTCCAGCGCCAGGTTCCAGGTACCGGTGGCAACCCGCGCCGCCAGCACCTGATTGAACAGCTCGGCACGGGCAGCGGAGAGGAAGAGCCCACGCTGTTGCCGGGAGAAGTTGCCGGCCGCTCCGCTGAACATGGCGAGAGCACCATCCAGATTGGCTTTCTCATGCCCGAACCTCTGCTCGCCGAAATAGTTGGGCATCCCGGATTCTGACATTTGCCTCAGCCGCTCAGCCAGTAACTGGCGGTCGCCTTCCAGCTCCCGCGCCCGAATAAAGAAGCGGTTGCCTCGCAGCGCACCGACGCGCAGTTTCCGACTGTGACGGACATGCTGTAACACCCGGATTTCGGCACAGTCCAGCATGCTCCAATCCGGCTCTGGCCGTCCCGCCAGACGCACGGAAAACCATTGCCGAGTCAGTGCGTGCCTGTCCTTTCTGCCAGCGTAACTGACATCCCTGCGCGGGACTCCGGCATGACGTCCCAACACTCCCGCCACCCAATCCGTGTTGCTGTCGCGCTTTTCGATCTGGAGCAGAACATGCTCGCCCTTGCCGTCCGGCTCTACCAGCGTTACCTCATCCACCTGGAACTCCTCCGGTTCCGACCTGAGCAGTGCGCGGCAGGCGCTCCCACCGAAAGCGCATGGCAATCCGGCAACAGCGGTCAACGCATGCTCAGGGGAAAAATCAGCAGCCTGCACCATGCCGTCCTATCTCTCCAGTAGCAGCACCACCGCTTGCGCCGCTATGCCTTCACCTCGGCCGGTAAAACCCATACCCTCGGTGGTGGTGGCTTTCACATTGACCCGATCCGCATCGACCTTGAGATCCGCCGCAATTCTGATGCGCATGGTATCGATATAAGGCGCCAATTTGGGCATCTGTGCCACCAGCGTTGCATCCAGATTGCCGACACGCAGATGCAGGCTGTCAATCTTCTCACGCACGGCTCGCAGCAAAGTACGGCTGTCAACGTTTTTGAACTCGTTACTGCTGTCGGGAAAATGGTGTCCGATATCTCTCAGTCCCGCAGCCCCCAGCACTGCATCACAGATGGCGTGTATCAGCACATCGCCGTCAGAGTGCGCGGCTAATCCAAGTTTGTACGAAATCTCCACACCTCCCAACACGAGCCGGCGGCCGGGAGTAAATCTGTGTGCATCGTATCCTTGTCCGATTCTCATATTTCACCCTCGTGACCGATCAACAGCCGGTGCGACACACCAACTGATGACAATCGTACGAGTATACAGTGATTGTTGCTACTCGGGCGGCTGGAGAGATCGACTTTGCCGTTGCAGGTAGAAGGCTGCCAGATCCAGGTCTTCCAGATGAGTAATTTTGATGTTGTCTGCATGGCCTTCCACCAATCGTGGACGGAGACCAGCCAACTCGATAGCGCTGGCCTCGTCGGTAACCGACTTACCCAAGCGCAGTGCATTGTTGAGTGATGCGTACAGCAACCCAAACCGAAACATTTGCGGGGTGAGCGCTCGCCACAGCCGTTCCCGCGGAATGGTTTCCGCGATCGTACCACCAGATGTTTCCAGTTTGATGGTATCGTTAATGCGGCAAGCAAGAATGCCACCCACCGCATCGTCAGCAAGTGCTTCAATCAACCGATCGATATCGGCACCACGCAGACAGGGCCGGGCCGCGTCATGAACCATCACCCAGTCTTCCGGATCGGCGTAGCGCTCAATCCAGCCAAGTGCGTTGAGCACCGAAGTACTGCGCTCAGCGCCACCTTCCACCCGCACAACGCGTTCATGACCAGCATAGCAACAGCCATCCCACCACAGATCCCCGGTAGCGAGCACAACACAGACACGCTCAATCGAAGGATGCCCGAGCAGCCGATCAAGCGCGTGCTCTATCACCAGTCTGCCTGCGAGAGAACAGTATTGTTTGGGTACTGTTCCGCCCATACGCCGACCCACCCCGGCAGCCGGGAGTACTCCCCAACAACGCTGTAATGAGGTCACTGCCGCGCTTGGGCGGGCGCAGTGATCTGATAGAAGATCTCGCCCTCTCCGATCATGCCCAGTTCACTGCGGGCACGTTCCTCAATCGCTTCGAGACCTTCTTTCAGATCGGCCACCTCCGCCTTCAGCGCGCGGTTGCGCTGCTCGAGCTGCAGCAGCGCCTGCTTCTGCAGTTCAATCTCCTGCTTGAGATTGTGTACCTCTGCCAGACTTCCCTCACCCACCCAGAGGCGATACTGCAGCACCACCAGCAGCAGGAACAGGGCGACGATCAGCACTCTCATCCGATTCGGGTGAACGCTCCCCTGCCGGCGTAGACAGCGTCACCACCCAACTGATCTTCGATTCTCATCAGCTGGTTGTATTTCGCCACCCGGTCGGAACGGGAGAGTGAGCCTGTCTTGATCTGGCCGGTATTGGTGGCCACCACCAGGTCTGCCAGCGTGGTATCCTCGCTCTCACCCGAACGATGCGAGATGATCGCGGTGTAGCCGGCGTCATGGGCCATTTTTATCGCGTTCAGCGTTTCCGTAAGCGTGCCGATCTGATTGAATTTTATCAGAATCGAGTTTGCTATCCGCTGCTCGATACCCCGTTGCAGAATGGCAGTGTTGGTGACGAACAGGTCGTCACCGACCAATTGAACCCGCTCTCCCAGTTTTTCGGTCAGCAGCTTCCACCCGTCCCAATCACTCTCGTCCATGCCGTCCTCGATGGTGATGATGGGATAGCGCGAAACCAGACCATCCAGGTAGTCGGCGAATTCCGCCGATGTGAACTTGCGCTTCTCGGAAGCGAGATCGTAGACACCGTCCCGGTAGAACTCTGAACTCGCCACATCCAGTCCCAGATAGATCTCTTTCCCGGCCTTGAAACCGGCCTTATCTATCGCCTGTAAAATGACCTCCACTGCCGCCTCGTTGGAGGGCAGATCAGGGGCGAAGCCACCCTCGTCCCCAACTGCGGTGTTCAATCCGCGCGCTTTGAGCACGCTCTTCAGCGCATGGAACACCTCAGCACCATAACGAACCGCCTCGCGCACCGAAGCAGCACCGACCGGTAAAATCATGAACTCCTGAATATCGACGCTGTTATCCGCATGGGCGCCCCCATTGATGATATTCATCATAGGTACCGGCATACGGTAAGGGCCGGATGAGAGATAGCGATAGAGTGGAATAGCCTTCTCCTGTGCGGCCGCGTGCGCCGCGGCGAGCGAGACAGCAAGTATCGCATTGGCGCCCAGGCGTGCTTTGTTATCGGTGCCATCCAGATCGATCATTGTCTGATCCAACGCAGTCTGGTCGCTGACCTCCATCCCGATCACCGCATCGCGCAGCTCTCCATCGATGTTCGCAACCGCTTTCAACACCCCTTTTCCCAGATACCTGCTTTTATCACCGTCACGCAGTTCCAGCGCCTCACGGGAACCAGTCGAGGCCCCTGATGGCGCCACCGCCCGACCGATGGCACCACTGGCGGTAATGACATCCGCCTCAACGGTGGGGTTACCCCGGGAATCCAGAATTTCTCGGCCACGAATATCAACGATCTTGGACATGATCACTCCATTGTTTGATTAAGTTGAATTTTTGGTTGGATTCGACATTGAGCAGGCGTTGTAATTTTGATACGTCGCAGTCATCAGAACGGTGTGTTCAAACAGACGGCAGGGTATCCGCCCCAGAGAGCCGGAATCGGTACCGGCTTGCGCCAACACATCTGCATGTTTGCGTACATTTATTACCCCAGTATTACCAGCAGAAAAACAGCGGCCGGTGAAACTGGCGTAGACAGGCTGTCCCTCTGATCAACCCGCTTGCTGTAACCTGATTTCAGCAAAAGGCACCCCCTTCACCACACTGTCGATCCGTTGCAAAACTTCCAGCAACTCATCCATCCTGGCCATCGGCCAGGAGTTGGGGCCATCACTGAGCGCCTGCTCCGGATTGGGATGGGTCTCTATGAACAGCCCGGACACACCGGCAGCCACCGCCGCGCGTGCCAGTACGGGAACATGCTCGCGCTGCCCCCCCGAAGCGCTTCCCTGACCACCGGGGAGCTGCACCGAATGGGTGGCATCGTAGACCACCGGCGCACCGCTCTCACGCATTACCGCAAGGGCCCGCATATCCGAAACCAGGTTGTTGTAACCAAAGCTGAAGCCCCGCTCACACACCATGATCCGTTGATTGCCGGTGGCACGCGCCTTAGCCACAACGTTCTGCATCTCCCAAGGAGACAGAAACTGCCCCTTCTTCAGGTTGACCGGGAGCCCTTGAGCAGCGACCGCAGTGATGAAATTGGTCTGGCGGCACAGAAAGGCGGGCGTCTGCAACACATCCACCACCTTTGCCACCTCATGCAGCGGAGTATCTTCATGCACATCGGTCAATACCGGCAGACCAAGCTCCTGTTTGACCCGCTCCAGCGCAGCCAAACCGGCATCCATTCCGGGCCCTCGATAACTCTTGCAGGAGGAACGGTTGGCCTTGTCGAATGAAGCCTTGAATATGAAAGGGATATTCAATCGCCGGGTCAACTCTTTGAGGTAGCCGGCAATATCCATCACCAGTTGCTCGCTCTCAACCACACAGGGGCCAGCGATCAGAAACAAGGGTTGATCGATCCCGACCTGAAAACCACAAAGATTCATCAGGCGTTGGTTCCGCGGTTGAGATGACGTTGATACTCCCGCGCCGCCCGGACGAAGCCGGAGAAGAGCGGGTGACCATCGCGCGGCGTTGAAGTGAATTCCGGATGAAACTGACAGGCTACGAACCAGGGATGATCCGGTATCTCGACGATCTCCACCAACCTGCCGTCCAGCGAGCGACCAGCAATGCGCAATCCGGCATTTTCCAGCGTCTCCAGATACTGGTTGTTGAACTCGTAGCGATGGCGATGTCGTTCGACGATCACCTCCTTCCCATACAGATTACAGGCCCGACTATCCTCGGTCAGCCGACACTCCTGTCCACCGAGACGCATGGTACCACCAAGATCCGAATACTCATTGCGCTTCTCCAACTCCCCATCTGAGTTCAACCATTCAGTGATCAACGCGATGACCGGATGGGGGGTCTCGCGGTTGAACTCTGTGCTCTGCGCACCAGCAAGTCCGGCCACATTGCGCGCGTATTCGATCACCGCCACCTGCATGCCAAGACATATACCCAGGTAGGGAATGCCCTTCTCCCGGGCATATTGCACCGTGGTTATCTTTCCCTCCACGCCTCGCTCACCAAATCCGCCCGGTACCAATATGGCATCGACACCCTCAAGCGCATCCACCCCCTGCGCTTCGATCTGTTCAGCGTCCAGATATCTGATGCTGACCTTGGTGCGGGTATGCACACCGGCATGAATCAGCGCCTCGGTAAGGGATTTATACGCCTCCGTCAGGTGCATGTATTTACCCACCATGGAGATAGTCACCGCACCATCGGTATGCTCCAATCCATCCAGCACCGCACGCCACTCAGACAGATCCGCCGCTGGCACGTTGAAGCCAAGCTGTTTGACGACGATCTCGTCCAGATGCTGCTCATGTAGTAACAGTGGAATCCGGTAGATGCTATCTGCATCGACCGCGGAGATGACAGCGCGCTCGGGCACGTTGGTGAACAACGCTATCTTACGACGCTCGGCTTCGGGAATAGTCCGTTCCGCCCGGCACAACAGAACGTCGGGCTGAATACCGATGGAGCGCAGCTCTTTTACCGAGTGCTGTGTCGGTTTCGTCTTGATCTCTTTCGAAACGGCGATATAGGGCACCAGCGTCAAATGCATGAACAGCGCGTTGTCACGCCCGAGCTCCACGCCCATCTGCCGGATCGCTTCGAGAAACGGCAAAGACTCAATATCTCCGACGGTGCCGCCGATCTCGACCAAAGCCACATCAGCATCGCCTGCGCCCAGCCTGACGCTGTCCTTGATCTCATTGGTGATATGCGGGATGACCTGGACCGTACCGCCCAAATAGTCGCCACGTCGTTCCTTGCGGATCACGCTTTCATAAATCTGCCCGGTGGTGAAATTGTTGTTTTTCCCCATCGTGGTGCGCAGAAAACGCTCATAGTGGCCGAGATCCAGATCTGTCTCCGCTCCATCTTCGGTGACATAGACCTCACCATGCTGAAACGGACTCATGGTGCCAGGATCAACATTGATGTAAGGATCCAGTTTGATCATGGTGACGCGGAGACCCCGCGCCTCCAGCAGTGCACCCAGAGAAGCAGCAGCAATTCCTTTGCCGAGCGACGAAACCACACCGCCGGTGATGAAAACGTATTTAGTCATTAATATTTGGTCTGAAAAAGAAGTGGTCCGGACGGCGCTATAAAGTAGCAGAAAGCGCTCCTCGCCACAATCGCCAGCCACCCGCCAACCTCCCCCCCGAACACCTCTCCCTACCCGGCATCAGGACAATTATATCCTTCTATTTCAATGTATTATGGAATTTATTCGTGGCTTATCAAGGAGTCCGTGCAGCCAATACGGAAGTGTCGCGATTCCGCGGATGAGCCTGGTTCGGTTGTGGATGGCATTTTACAGACTGTGTCGGACTTTCCGCATTCGCACCAACGCTTTTTCGATGTATTTACGCAACATCGTGGGGATCACCGGCCTGGACAGTATGTAGGCAAGTTCGAATTTGTCCTTCACCTCCTTTGCCACCTCGCGTGCCTGGGCGGTGATCACATGAATACATGGTTGTTTACCGGGGGAGCAGTTTTTTGGAATATGCGCGCTGTTGCCAAACCGCATGATTTAATCCATCAGAACCAAGTCAGAAGACGCGCCAGAGACAGTTTCGTGGAGAATCTTTAGCGCAGAACTGCCGCTCTCCGCTTCGATCCCCTGATATCCAAGAGCTTGGCGCTTAGGACGCCCTAAGCGCCAAGCTGGCAGGGGAGATCCCCGAGGGGCTGCCGGACCTGGCGGAAAAAACTTGGGTGTGGTGCGTCGATCGGTGGATAACTCTGTAGTCCCCCGGTGATTTCGTTAGACCTTGGCGTCTCTCCACGATCCCGAACTATCGGATCGGAGAAACCTCAGGAGATCTTAAACCGCCTCACCAGTTGGTTCAGATCCACCGCCAACCTGGAGAGCTCCCCGCTGGAGGCGGTGCTCTGCCGAGCGCTGTCGGCGGTCTTCTCCGCCAGGGTGTTGATGTTGGAGATGCGCTGATTCATCTCTTCGGCAGTGGTGCTCTGCTCTTCCGCAGCACTGGCAATCTGGGCGTTCATCAGGCTGATCACCGTCACCGCATTGGTAATAGCCCCCAAGGCCTCTCCCGCATCGGCAGTGTGCTTGACGCCAACGCCAGCCTGCTCCTGACCCGCCCGCATCGCCTCCACTGCATTGCGGGCGCCACTCTGCAGCTTATCTATCATCTTTTCGATCTCTTGCGTGGACTCCTGGGTGCGCCTGGCGAGGGTGCGCACCTCGTCGGCCACCACAGCGAAACCACGGCCCTGTTCGCCTGCCCGCGCGGCCTCGATGGCAGCATTGAGGGCGAGCAGATTGGTCTGCTCGGCGATCCCCTTGATCACATCCAGAACGGCGCCGATTTCGTCGCTGTTCTGAGCCAGAAGTTTGATCACCGAGGCGGAGCGTTCCACCCCCGAAGCCAGCTCCTGGATGGAGAAGGCTGCCTGTTCGACGATCCTGCGGCCCGAACCGGAGGCATTGTCGGCTTTCTCCGCCGCGTCGGCCGCATCACTGGCGTTACGCGCCACCTCCTGCACCGTGGTTGCCATCTGATTCATGGCCGTTGCCACCTGGATGGTCTCGATGCGCTGCTGGTCCAGGCTCTTGGAACTCTCCTGAGCCAGGGTAGCAACCTGCCCCGAAGCCGTGGCGAGTTGAGTGGTGCTCTCGGCGATCTGTTGAATCGCACTGCTGAATTGAGCGGCCATCTGGTTGAAGTTGTTGGCGACCTGCTGCATCTCATCCCGGTTGCGTAGATTCAGACGGGCGGTCAAGTCGCCGGCGGCAAGTTTTCCGGCGACTTCCCCCACCCGGGCTACCGTGTCGCTGACAGAAAAATAGAAACCGGCAAAGAGGTATGAGACCAGAAACAGCACCACGAAAACCACGCCGAGTTCAACCAGCTCCAGAGCCATGTTGTCATCGATACGCTGCTTCCAGATGTGGTCGAGCTCCGGCACCAGGGCATCATAGAGCTTGTAAGAGCCGCTGATGGCGTGGGTCGCCATATCGAACACCTTGCTGCTCGGGATGGTGATGCGCTCCGCGTCGAGCAGATCGTGCTGTAATAGATTGAGCATCTCCTCAATGGATCGGTTGTTTTCGGCGATGGCCCCGCCCATTTCGGTCTTGAGCTTGGCGTTGCTGTCGATTGCGGATTGCAATCCACTCCGCAGGCTTTTTGCCAGCGCTTTGATATTGCTGACCAGTACAGAGAGCCTGATGACCGACGTTTCGGTGAAGGCCCCTTTAGCCGCCACACCCGACCCCACGGCTCGAGCCTGCCCCATGTTCTCCATCATGGCGGGTAGAGTCGACACCAGAATGTCTCCCAGATAGAAACTATCCAAATGTGTATCCAGGGTGATACCGGAGACATCGGCCACATGGATTTTCAGGGCGAGCAGTTCCGCAACCAGTTCTGTGTGGGCCTTGATCGCGTCCCCCAGGGACTGCTGCAGGGAGTCGGCCTTGATGGTCTCCCAACGTTGGGTGATGGCATCGAGTTTACCTGCAGTGTCCAGCTGAGAACCCAGGCGCTTGTCTTTTGCAACCAGTTCGGCGAAGGCGCTGTCTACGTCCCCCCGCTTGGCCATCAGCCGCGATTCAAACTCCTTGCTCCCGCCGAGGTATGCAGCGGTCATACCCCGATGTTGCTGGATGTGCTCGATGGGCAGCCTGACATCCTTCACATAATCCAGCCCGATACGCTCGTTTTCCAGGTAGGTGACCTCTTCGTTGAGGGCGCTCCCCAGCTGATAGGAGAGGAACATTAACGGCAGAAAAGCAATGGCGAAGATAGTGGCGAACTTATAGGGATAGCGAAGTTGTGCCATCAAGAAGGCAGCGGGGGCAAACCAGGATTTCATTGTTTTTCCTTCATTCTTCTAAATAATGGCCAGCGCACTATGACCTGGCCAGAATCTTTGCAATCGCACTCAAATAATCTCTGTAGCGGTGGCGATTTGGCAGAGTTTAGGGTTATCTGCCCTGCAATCGCCTCAACTGCTTTCTCAAATGGCACACCAGCTGTCGGACTTTTCTCCCGAATGGTATGTAGCTACTCCGAGATCACACATCGTTATGCAGTTTTTTTGATGAAACCCCGATAACTCGTCCACTGCGCACAAGCTTGGCTAATGCTTGATTTAAATCAAAAATAGACTTGATCCAGGTCAAGCTAAAAGCCACAATAGCAGGAAATTGCGAAGAGAAAATGGGCAAAAAATTGGCCGACCGAAAAGTGCTATCTTTCGAGAATATCAAAATCGCTTGTAAGAACTGTAGCTTGGTGTCGCTATGTCTTCCGATGGGGCTGGAACCCGAGGAGATGGATAGACTGGACCGGATCATCAAACGCAGTCGGCCACTGCACCGGGGTGACCATCTGTTCCGGGACGGCGACGCGCTGCAATGTCTCTACATCGTCAAAACCGGCTCGGTCAAAAGCTACGCACCCAGTGAGGAAGGCGGAGAGCAGGTGCTTGGATTTCACCTGCCGGGAGAACTCATCGGGCTGGATGCAATTGAAAATTCCAGGCACAACTGCTCGGCCAAAGTACTGGAGACGTCCGCGATCTGCGAAATCCCCTTCACAAATCTGGAAGAGTTGAGTACCAGTATTCCGAGCCTGCAGCACCAGATGTATCGTCTACTGAGCCGGGAGATTTCGCAAGACGAAAACATGCTGACACTACTGGGCAAAAACAGCGCGGAAGAGCGTCTGGCGGCATTCCTGTTGAGTCTTTCGGCAAGGTTCAAACGTCGCGGCTTCTCACCCTACGATTTCTATCTGAGCATGTCCCGCCATGAGATCGGAAACTACCTGGGACTCGCGGTGGAGACCGTCAGCCGCCTTTTCACCCGTTTCCAAGAAGAGCGACTGCTGGAGGTTGAACGTAAGCATATTCAGCTGCTCGACCTGGAACGACTCGAAAACCTCTCCAAACGTTCCCACAACGATAAAGACCGAATTCACTCTACCTGATCTGCTTCCCTGCTTCCTGCTTCCAACACTCTCCAGAGACAGGTTCCGCCGCTCTCGCGATCGATGGTAGCCAGAGAGGCGAGATGCAACTCCAGCTCATCCGGTTGTGCACGCACCACCTTTAGCCGGCTGCGCTGCGCCGGCAGACGCCTGACCGCGCCCTGCACACGCTGCTCAGCAGCATCGTTCCCATCCAGAGAGAGTGTCGTCTGACCTCCAGTCATCGCCAGATAGAGTTCCGCAAGGATCTCCGAGTCCAGCAGTGCGCCATGCAACTCGCGTTGACTGTTGTCGATCGCATACCGTTTGCACAAAGCGTCCAGGCTGTTTCTCTGCCCCGGATGCAGTTTCTTCGCCAGCACCAGTGTATCGACGACGCTGCAGCAACTCTCAATCGGGGGGCGTCTCGCTTCCAGTCGGCTCAACTCGGCATTCAGGAAACCCACGTCAAAAGGGGCGTTGTGGATGATCAGCTCGGCCCCGTGAACAAACCCGAGAAAATCCTCCACCAGATCGCCAAACCTGGGCTTGTCAGCCAGGAATTCGTTGCTGATGCCGTGAACCTCTTCCGCCGCCTTGTCTATCTCGCGGTCCGGCTGCAAATACTGATGAAAATTCCTGCCAGTCAGACGACGGTCGACCATCTCGACACAGCCGATTTCAATAATACGATGACCCTGAGCAGGATCCAGTCCGGTGGTCTCTGTATCCAGTACGATCTGGCGCATGTCCTGTTTACCGCTTTCTGCCGAAACTGTTCAATGGGCGCATTGCAGCGTCCCACGGCAATCTACCTTAATATAGTTTGTGGGTTGGTAGCACGATACATCCTCATTCCAGCGCATACGGGAGAAGTTGTGCTATCTGTTGGTGTCTGATACTCGCTCTGCCCGGGATGACATACCCATGCTGCACAGCATCCTGCTGTATGAAATCCGGTCAATTGAAGTGGCGCGGACCACGTCACGCGATTTCCGTTCGCCAGAGCGGACAGCGAAGAGGCTACCCGCCTCGTCCAACGATGAAATCCCATTGTCCTGCCTATCCCTGCAACGATGTGATTCCCCGATTCGCCAGCTGATCGGCGCGTTCGTTATCCGGGTGCCCACTGTGACCCTTGATCCAGTTCCAGGAGACCTCATTAGCCGCGACCAGTTGATCGAGGCGGCACCAAAGATCGGCATTCTTCACCGGTTTTTTCGCTGCCGTGCGCCAACCGTTTCTCTTCCAGTTGGCGATCCATTCGGTCATCCCCTTCATGACATACTGAGAGTCGGTGGAGATGTGGACCGGCACCCGTCGGGTCAGCATCTGGAGAGCCTGAATAACCGCCATCAACTCCATTCGATTGTTGGTGGTTCTGGATTCACCCCCGTAGGACTCCTTTTCCACTCCCTTGTAACGCAACAACACACCCCAACCACCTGGTCCCGGATTGCCTTTGCACGCGCCATCGGTATAGATCTCCACCCTATCAGGCATGTTGCCTCCTGATGTAATCCCATGAGGCGTGCGTGGTTGGCTCGATGGCGCGGCCACCCAGAATCGGATGGCGGAGCGTCCAGAGCGGTTTGACCGGAGTCAGGGTAGACACCTGCTTGACCGCCTCAACTACATAAACTCCGGATAGTGCTGGCCACCACCGCCTGCCGGACTTCTCCAGTAAACGCAACCGTTCCATCAATACGCGCTGCCTCAGCGGTGGGCGAAACATCAGCTGACTGGTGTTCTCAATGCGAAAACCCAGCAGTGAGAGCCAGTCAAGTATCCGGCGTGTGGAGATAAAGTGTCCGTTCCACGGAGGCTGAACCGAACGGCTGCGAAACAGCCGCCATAGTCCCCAGAGGCTGCTGGAGTTGAATCCGATAACGATCAATCTCCCCTCCGGAATCAGCACCCGGTCCACCTCACGCAGTGTCTGATGGGGATCGTGATAGAAGTCCAGTGTATGGTGCAACAGTACGACATCCACGCTGTCGCTGGCAATCGGCAGTCTATCCGGAGCACCCCTAATCCAGCTGGAACAGTCAACCAGTGGCGGTTCCGGCGCCACCAGGATCCGCGACCGAAGTCGCCCTGGCAGCAGTCCGGGCATCTCCCCGCCGATCGATCCCAGCTGCAGAAAACAGTATCCGAAGCAGCGGTGACCCAGCGCCTCCAGACAGGCATACTCCTCATCCAGCAACAGGCTTCCAGGGTACTGTGAAAACCACCGGTTAAGCGAATTGCCAGGATCCACCATTTTCCTTGCCACCCAGATTCAAAATCGACTCCTGCGTACTTAAATCGAACCGCACCCCAGACAGCCTACCCAATCTCCTGCGGTAGATGCAAAAATCTCCGGCAAATAGGCTGATCAATCCAGTCTTATTCCTGTAGATCCAACAAAACACGCGTTAAACCCAACAGAATGCTAGGTAATCACCACACTTTGTGTTTATACTTGCCGCTGATTTGCCCTCAGGGTGGCCGTGACATAAAAATAGAGTCAAACAATGCCTACGACCAAACTAAGTCTTGCGATTTTATGCGTGAGTGCTACTGCTGTACTTTCCGGATGTAACACGACGCTCCCCTCACGACCAGGGGTGGACAGCCAAGATTCGCTCGCAGGAGTACGAGATAACTCCGTTCATCCGACTGACGGGCAAATCTGGAAGCAGGAGCCGTTCCTGCAGATAGATCTGGAAAATATGCTTTCCGATCTGATTCCTCAGCATACCTTTGGTCACGGAACCATTGTATCGGCAAAAAAGATCAATTCACTCGCTGAGTTCGATATCTGGAACCGCATCCGCAATGGGTTTGAACTCAAATCATCGGACCATCCCCGAATAGAGCGCCAGCTGGCTTGGTACCAGGAACATCCACTGCATCTGCCAGAGATCGAAGAGCGGGCGCGGCCCTACCTGTTTTACATCGTAGAAGCGCTGGAGAAGCGTGGCCTGCCGATGGAACTCGCGCTTCTACCGGCGATTGAAAGTGCTTTCCAGCCCACCGCGTACTCCTCGCAGCGTGCTGCGGGAATCTGGCAATTCATTCCGTCAACCGGGAAGATGCTGGGACTGGAGCAGAACAGCTGGTACGACGGCCGACTTGATATCGTGGCTGCTACCGATGCCGCACTCGACTATCTGCAACTTCTTGCCGAGCGCTTCGATGGTGACTGGGAGTTGGCGCTGGCAGCCTACAATTCGGGAGAGGGGACAGTACGCAGAGCCATACAGAAAAATCGGGAGCAAGGCAAAGCGACCGACTACTGGTCACTCGACCTGCCCCGCCAAACCAGGCACTATGTTCCCCATCTGCTGGCACTCGCCCGGCTGGTAGATGAACCGGAAGCTTTCGGTACCAGATTGACACATATTCCGAATCAGCCCTATTTCGACAGTGTGGACTTAGGGGGCCAGATCGATCTCAGGTTGGCGGCTAAGATGGCGGACATCTCCTTTGAGGAGCTGACTCAGCTGAACCCAGGCTTCAATAGCTGGACCACCGCTCCTGATGGACCCCACCGCTTGGTATTACCGCTGGAGAATATCGAACGCTTCAAGGAGAGTCTAGCGGAACTGGAGCCTGAGCAACAGCGAGGAAATCGCTATAGAATCCGTTCCGGCGACACGCTGGGTAGTATTGCCAACCGCTATGGCACCACTGTCCACGCATTGAAACAGGCTAACGGACTTAAGATAAGCCAGATCCAGGCCGGTCGGTACCTGTACCTTCCCGAGTTCACACCGCCAGCCCAACCTGCTCTATCCGCCAAGGATTTGAAACAACGTAGAACACCAACCGCCGACCGCAGAACCCTCTACACTATCCGCAACGGCGATTCACTTTGGACCATCGCGCGCAAGCACAACGTCAATCTCGAGTTACTGGCGCAGTGGAACAATATCTCCACCCGGGATACCCTGCGCCCCGGCGAGACAGTGGTGATTCTACGCTCTGACGCTGCTGCCACCAATCGGGTCGCGCATGCCCCCGAACCGCTCACCTATTCGGTCAGGAGGGGTGACACGCTCTCGGGTATTGCCAAACTGTTCAGTGTCACTGTCTCCGATCTCAGGGAGTGGAACCACTTGCCAGGAAAACGTCTCTTTCCCGGACAGAAGATCAATCTACATCTCAATCTGGCGGAGAACTAGCCTCCAGAGGACGCATCAACGCGACGTAGCAGCATAGTGACCCACTCTGAAACAGTTCACGCTGTGGGTTTCACTCAGCCTGACCGATGCGGGATAACTGTGCTTACATTGCGCCAAAATCTGGCTGCAGCGGGGATGGAAGTGGCACCCTCCGGGTGGATTGGCAGGAGAAGGCATATCGCCATCGAGGCGAATCACACTGACCCCCTTCTGCGAATCGATCTGAGGCACCGCTGAGAGGAGCGCTTGCGTATACGGATGACGTGGTGACTGCAGCACTTCATCCACGTTGCCGCGCTCCACGATTCGCCCGAGGTACATTACGGCAACCTCATGCGCCAGATAAGAGACGACCGAAATATTGTGTGTGATAAAGAGATAAGCGAGGCCGCGCTGTCGCTGCAGTTCCTTGAGCAGATTCAGCACCTGTGCCTGCACCGAGACGTCCAACGCGCTGGTGGGTTCATCACAAACGATGAAACTCGGATCGACTGCCAGAGCGCGTGCAATACAGATACGCTGACGCTGACCGCCCGAAAACTCGTTGGGATAGCGATCCGCGGCATCCGCCGGAAGTCCGACCTGTGCCAGCAGGTCGCTAATACGAGCCAACCGTTCACTGCGGTTGGCACCGATTTTCTGTGCCTGCATCCCTTCGACGATAATGTCACCCACCAGCATGCGGGGATTCATCGAAGCAACCGGGTCCTGAAAGATAATCTGCATTTCGGCCCGACGCGCACGCAACGCTCCCGGAGAGAGCCGGGTCAACTCCTCGCCATTGAAGCACACCTGTCCCGCGGTGGGCCGTACAAGCTGCAGAATTCCCTTTCCAGCCGTGGTCTTGCCACAGCCAGACTCCCCTACCAACGCCAGAGTACGTCCGCTGGCAATCGACAGGGAGAGCCCATCGACCGCCTTGACATGTCCGACCACGCGTTTGAACACGCCTTGGTGAATCGGAAAATGGACCTTTAATCCGGTCACATCCAGTCGCATCGCGGTCTCTCCAACAGAATCATTGGATTCGACCTTGCTGTATCTTCCGGTTAGCGTACGCGATACGGGCAGCACACCGGAGAGATGGCAGCGAACCCCTCTCCCTGGAGCCATTGGCGACCAGTCCGGGGCTTCCCGTGCACAGATATCCTGCGCCTGATCACAACGATCAAGAAATCGGCAACCGGTAAAATGCTGGTTCAGTAGTGGCACCGAGCCAGTGATCACGGCCAGTTCGCGGCCGCGCTTGTGCAGACCCGGCAACGAATCGAATAGTTTTCTGCTGTAAGGGTGTGCTGGCTGACGGAAAAAACTGCGTGACTCGGAGAGTTCGATAATCTGTCCCGCATACATTACCGCCACCCGGTCGGCCACCTCTGAAACCACTCCTAAATCGTGAGTAATCAACAGCACTGCCATACCAGTGCGACGCTGCAGATCCCGGAGCAGTGAGAGCACCTGTGCCTGAATGGTGACATCGAGGGCGGTAGTGGGTTCGTCTGCGATCAGCAGACGCGGCTTTCCGGCGAGTGCCATAGCGATCATCACCCGCTGCTTCATACCACCGGAGAGCTGGTGGGGGTACTCATGCGCCCGCCGCTCGGGGTCTGGAATACCCACCGAACGCAGCAACTCCACGACCCGACCTGGAATGTTTTCCCGGTTTTCGGAATCATGCAGTCGGACCGCCTCGCCGATCTGTTCCCCAATGGGGATTACCGCATTCAACGAGGTCATCGGCTCCTGAAAGATCATTCCCATCTGCCCGCCACGCACCCTGCGCATCTCCATTTCCGGCAGTTCGAACAGATTGGTCCCCTCGATCCAGGCCTCTCCCTGAATGATCCGGCCGGAAGGGGGGAGCAGGCGCATGGCCGACAATGCGGTGATCGACTTGCCGCAGCCAGACTCACCCAGCAGTGCAAACACCTCGCCCCGATAAACCTCGATATCGACCCCGTCCACCGCGTAGACCGGGTGGTTGTTGTCCCCCAGTCTGGTCTTGAGATTTCTGATTTTTAACAGCACTTCGCTCATCTACCGGTGCTCCGCGTCATCGACTGCCGCCCAGACGCGGGTCGAAGGCATCCCGTACCACATCTGAGAAGAGATTGGCAGCGAGCACCAGGATGAACATGAACAACATGGCAGCCGCGAGTGACCACCAGACGATGGGTTCACGCGCCATCTCCAGACGGGCGCTGTTGATCATGTTTCCCCAACTGTTCATAGTGGGATCGACACCAATATTGACGTATGACAAAACTGCCTCTGCCAGAACCAGCCCGGAGAAGTCGAGCACCACCGCAATCAGCACGATATGCAGCACATTGGGCAGAATATGGCGACCGATGATCCGCAGGTGGCTGACGCCAAAGGCGGTAGCGGCTTGGACATAATCGACCTCGCGCAGCTTCATCGACTCGCCGCGCAGCAACCTGCACAGCCCGGTCCAACTGGTCACCCCGAGAATGATACAGAGAAACAACAGGCGCAGATCGGCGCGTTCCACCAGACTGTTGAACTCTTCCTCGTGGTTGCTCATGTATATCTGCAACATCAGAATGGCAGCAGCAATGAGCAACACGCCGGGTATCGAATTGAGGGTGGTGTAGATGTACTGAATGATGTCGTCCACCCAGCCACGAAAGTAACCTGCCATGATCCCCAGCAGGATCGCGGCAGGCAGCATGACCAGTGTGGTCAGTGTGCCGATCACCAATCCGGTGCGGATGCTCTTGAGCGCCTGGTAAAAGACATCCTCCCCAACCTTGTCGGTGCCGAGCAGATGATATCTGGAAGCAAGTTCCGCGCTCCAGAAAATCAACACCAGCATCATGCTCAATACCACCAGCACGACACGCCAAGGCACCTCCGTCCTGTTCTGCAGGACGCGTCTGGCCTGCTCACCAAAGTTGCTGCGCGCAGCAACGGCGAGCAGCATGATAAGCACATTGGCCGAAACCAGACTCACCGCCACACCCTTGAGGATGCCTAGCGCGCTCAGCCGCAGAATATCCGCCCCCGACTGCTCGGGATCGCTCAGGTGGGCACCAGCATAGCGGAGTCGTGGGAAGTCGCGAATCGTGCTCCCGTCCGCCAGTTCGATGATCTCTTTGGCATAGAGGTGGGTCGCCAGCGGAGCCGAATAGGTCTTCTCCTGGCGTGCCCGAAGTTCGGAAACCAGACTGTCGAACAGACTGATCACCTCCGTGGAAGGGATCTTCTCGCCACTCCCGTCACTGGATTGCGCCCAGGGGTGAAAGTGCACTGAGTCGAGCAGCCCGACCACCAGGTAAAACAGCAACACCACCAGGGTCCCCATCCCTACGCGGCTGCCTACCACCATACCCCAAGGACGCCGCAGATGAGGTTTGCGCGATGCGTAGATACCGAATGCTAGCGCCAGAAAGAGCAGAAGAAATATGAGCGCGTCGGTCCAGAGCACTACCAGTTGCGCGATCATGACAAACGTACTCGCGGATCCACCAGGGTATAGGAGATATCTGTCAGCAGCAGACCGAGGATGTAGAGCACCGAACCCAAAAATACCATCGAACGCACAATGGCAAAATCCTGACTGTCGATCGCATCGATGGTATAGCTACCCAATCCGGGTATACCGAAGAAGGATTCGGTAATCAGGCTCCCCATGAATAGCAGGGGCAGCACCACCACGACACCGGTCAGAATCGGAATCATTGCATTCTTCAGTACATGCCGAAAGAGCACCCGTTTTTCCGACAGCCCTTTCGCACGTGCCGTACGGACATAATCCTTGTTGATCTCTTCAAGAAAAAGCGTTCGGTACCAACGGGTGCCTGAGCCGACACCCCCGATGACACCGATAATCACTGGCAATATCAGAAACTTGATCGCATCTATGCCGGTATCGTAGCCAGAGATGGGCACCAGATGGAGCAGCTTGCTCACCAGGTACTGGCCGCCGATGATATAGAACAAGCCGGAGATGGACATCATCACCACGCAGAGCACCACGCTCCAGAAATCGATGTAGGTGGCACGAAAAAACGCGATCAGCAGTGCATAACTGATGTTGATCAGCAGCCCCACCAGGAGTACCGGCAGAGCAATCGCCAGGCTCGGCCACATACGTTGCGATATGTCGTAACCGATATCCCGGCCGCTGTCAGAGGAGCCGAAATCGAACTGGAACAGTTTTACAGATTTCTGAAAAAAGATGGTATCGGTGACCCTGGCCAACCCTTTGGCAGAGCTGTTGTAAAGTAACGGCAGATGATAACCGCGTTCCCGCTTCCAATTCTCTACCGCCTCCGGGGTAACCCGCTTCAGTCCAAGATTCATACGCGCCATGTCATCCGGTGAGTTGACCACGAAAAAGAGCAGAAAGGTGAGGATATTCACGCCTATGAGAATCGGAATCGCATAGAGAATGCGTCTGGCTATATATGCCATCATCTGGCGCTACTCCTCTCACGGCGCCGGTAAAGTCTGACCGCCGGTACCAACGAGATCAGCAGTACGGCAAGCAGCAGCAACAGTGGCCAGACAATCGGCGGGTTCCACAGCGCGCGCTGACGGGCACGCAGCTCCGGATCTATCCACTTGTATTTCAGCGTATTGTTTGCCATGAGATTAGGTTTTACATTGCCGTACCAGGCGTGGGAGAGGGAGAAGGCTTTTGGGAAGAAGCCCCAGACCCACGGCGCATCGTGCCGCAGTATTTCTACCATCTGGTTGACAATCATCTGGCGTTGCGGGCTGTTCTCCATGTTCTTCATCTGCACAAACAGCTTATCAAACTCTGGATTGCTGTAATTGGCGGCGTTCTCACCACCATGCTCCACCTTGCCGTTGGGGCCATACAGCAGAAACAGAAAATTCTCCGGGTCCGGGTAGTCGGCATTCCAACCCCACATGAATATCTGACCGGTACCCTCGCGCATCTTCTCCTGAAAACGGTTGTAGTCGCTGGCACGGATCACCAACTCCACCCCGAGTTTCGCAAACTGCTTGCGCATCCAGTTCAGCCGCGCTTTTCCATCTGGCCCGGCAGAGGTGGTGTCATAGTAGAGGATCAAGGATTTTCCGGTTACCGGATCTCTGCCGCCCGGATAGCCTGCCTGCCGCATCAGCGCTTGCGCCTGCGCTATTCCCTTGCGACGAACCTTCCCTCCATGCAGTTCGTAGACGTAGCGGTTGATTTCATCCGTACCGGCTCTGTTCCCGAAAATGCCGGGGGGTATAGGCCCCTGCGCTGCGACGCCGCGCCCGTTATTGAAAATAGAGATGTACTCTTCAAAATCCATGGCAATGGAAATTGCCTGCCGCAACAGGCGCGCCGGCTCGCTGTCACCGCCAACCACCGGATCAAGCAGGTTAAAGCCCATATAGAACACCGAGGCTGTCACCGCGGTATTCAGATGGATACCCTTCTCGATCATCGGATCGGTCAGACCCACTTCACCTTGGGTGGAGAAGCGCACTGCCTGGTCAAAACTGTCTGAGGAGATGCCGGAGGTGTCGTAGTAGCCCTGCAGAAACTTGCTCCAGTATGGAATCGACTCTTTTTCCAGACTGAAGATGGCGCGCTCGATAAACGGCAGCGGCTGACCCGCGCGTTCTAGCAGCGCGCTCTCCCGGTCACCCGGCGCACCCTCCAACGGGTAGTTTTCGCCATGAAAGTTGGGATTGACAGCGAGCACCATGCGCAGGTTCGGATTGTTCTCCTCCAGCATGTAAGGACCGCTGCCAAGTGGGTACCAGTTCAGAGTGATATTGCGCTTTTTCAGACCGGGCTGTGAATAGAAGGCCTCGGCTTCCCAGGGCATCGGGGAAAAAAAAGGCATTGCCAACCAGTAGATGAACTGGGGGTACTTTCCCCGGAGACGGATGCGAAAACTGTATCTGTCCAGGAGTTCCACGCCCGGGATCTCATACGAGCGTAAATCGAAGTAAGTGTCACTACCATCGGCATCTCCCTGTTGCCGCTGTTGCAGCTCGCTCAGCTCCTTGCGATAGTCGGAAAAACCGACGATATATTCACCGATGATACCGGCAATAGGGGAGTTCAGGCTGGGAGAGGCCAGTCGCTTGATCTGGTAGATGAAATCCTCCGCAGTCACTTCCCGGGTCCCGGTCAATGGAAAATCAGCCAGCGTATTTGAACGTGCAATCTGTCTTGAATCGAGATGATGGTAACTGTAGGCACCGCTGCTGTCGGTTGCCAGTGCCGGATGAGGTTGGTAAAGCATGCCTCGCCGGATGGTGATCTCGTATTCGCTGAATGCTATTTTGCTACTTAGCGCCTGGTCGGGCAGATGGGCTCCCGCCGCATCGTAGTAGCGTACGACAGGCAGACGTTCCGCGGCCAGTGGTACCAGCTCGTAGGGCCTTTTCAGGAAATGATACTGCAGTAGCGGCTCGTAAATCTGGGCGATAAACTCGTACTCGTTGGAGCTGTAGGCACGTGCTGGATCCAGATGCTTAGGCCGCTCCGAAAACGAACTGTAAAGGATATTCGCCGTCGACTCCGCAGCCGGATAAGGATTGTTCCAGCTGGTACCGCTGCAGCCGCTTACCAGCGACAGGATTAGTAGCCAGCCTGCCCAGCATATTGTTTTCATCAGCCCTGTCTGGTACTTGGCCATTGATTTACCGCATGGACATAGTCGAAACGCATTGTAACCAAAAGCGCCTGTGAATGTTGCCGTTTTACACAGCACAAGGTGCAATCGGATGCATCCGCTATGACGACTGCTGCGCTGGTGCGGGAGCTGTGATCATGCACAGTTACATCAACCCGACTAAGAAAAGAACCTTTCCATGGCGATTTTAATCCGCGCAATGGATAGAATACACCACAGCACTGAAGCCGGAAGAAAGCGACTTGTATGCGGCCTCCCGATGCGCTGTTCCATCAGGCAGTACAAGCTCGCTCCCCCTGGTGCACTGGCTGGAAATTCGCCACACTTTTAGGAGCAATCATGGGCTTTTTACAAGACAAACGCATACTGATAACCGGGGTGGCAAGCAACCGCTCCATTGCCTGGGGTACCGCGCTGGCCATGCACCGGGAGGGCGCCCAACTCGCTTTCACTTACCAGACCGACAAGCTGAAACCACGCGTAGAGCAGATGGCCGCCGAGCTGGATTCATCCATCGCCCTGCCGCTGGATGTTACCTCCGACGAAGAGATAGCGGCGTTGTTCAAAAATCTGGGGGATGTCTGGGATGGACTGGATGGCATTGTCCACTCGATTGGTTTCGCCCCCAGGGACCAACTCGAAGGAAGCTATGTGGATTCGGTAACGCGTGAAGGTTTCGCCATTGCCCATGATATCAGTGCTTACAGTTTCGCTGCGCTGGCGAAAGCGGGCCGGGAGATGATGCAGGGAAGAGCTGGTGCCCTGCTTACCATGTCCTATCTCGGCGCGGTGCGCACTATTCCAAACTACAACGTAATGGGAATCGCCAAAGCCAGTCTGGAGGCGAATGTCCGCTATCTGGCTGACGCACTGGGCCCTGTGGGAACGCGAGTCAACGGGATTTCGGCAGGACCGATACGTACCCTCGCCTCGGCTGGAATTTCCGGTTTCAAAAGCATGCTCTCCGAAGCGGAAAAGAAGAACCCACTGCGCAGAAACGTCACGATCGAGGAGGTGGGAAATACCGCTGCTTTCCTCTGCTCAGATCTGGCATCGGGGATCACCGGCGACATCGTCTACGTGGATGCCGGCTACCATATCCTGGGCATCGCCTGAACTGCTCCCGGAAAAAAGCGGTGGCCAGTACTGGTCGCCGCTTTTCCTGTTGACCGCTATCGGGCGGAGCACCTTCCTGATGACATTTCACCGTGCTGAGCACTTAACCGTGTGACCGTCACTCTCTTTTACTGATGACTATATCGGCGCGCGCTTTGAGATTCTCAATGAGGTGTTGATAGTAGCTCTGCCCGCGCGACCGCTGCAGTGCATTTTTCAATGCTGCTGTGCCACCAATCCGTTCTGCATCCTTGTCATCGCCATCCACGACACCCTTCAGCGCAAGCACCACAAAATTACCATTGCTCAACTGAGCTTCACCATAACTGCTGGCACCATCGACCGGTCTCGGCAGTCGGAACAGGCTGGTCACCAGTTCGGGAGGGAGTGTGGTATCGTTGCGAGCAACTCCATCCACGTCGATCACCTGCAATCCAGCCCCATTCGCCAGCGAATCCATGTTTTCACCCTTGGTGAGTGCTTCGAGCATCTCTTTTCCTTTGGTCGACGCGAGCTCGGCTGCCGACTTGGACTTAAGCTTGTCGATGATCTCGGTACGCACTTCCTCGAGCGGCCGTAGCGATGACTCTTCGTGTTCGTTTACCCGCAGCACCAGGATGTGTTCAGGTCCAAGCTCGATTGCCTCACTGTTACGGCGTTCCAATAGCACGTCGTCACTGAAAGCCGCGCCTGTTACCTTGCTGGATGCAAACAGACCACTCGCTCCGCTGCGCTCTATCCAATCGCTCGTCTTGACCTCTATGCCAAGCGCGTCGGCCGCAGGCCGCAGGCTGTCAGGATCCTCATAGGTAAGATCACTCAACCGCTCAGCATATTCGTAAAACAGTTTCTCCGCCTCGTTTTTAAGATAAGCGGTTTTTATCTGATCCCGTACTTGATCGTAGCTCTTGCCACTCGCTTCCTGAACTGCCGTCAATTTGATGAGGTGATAACCAAAGGAGCTCTTGACCGGTTCACTGACTTCACCCACAGACATCGAAAACGCTGCATCCTCGAAAGCAGTGTCCATGACACCCCGATCGAAATAGCCCAAGTCACCTCCTGCATCGGCGGAGCCGGGATCCTGTGAGAGCGCTTTCGCCACCGTGGCAAACTCTTCCCCGCCTCGAATCCGCTCGAGCGCCTTCTCCGCCTGAGCCAATGCTTCGGCGTCTCCAGTACCGCCTTCCCCGGTTGCGAAAAGAATATGGCTGGCGCGGCGACGTTCAGCGGTCACATACTCACTCTTGTGCTGCTCGTAGTATCCAAGAAGTGACTCCTCATCTGACTTGAGCGTAGTGGAGAGATTATCGATATTGAGCTCAATATAGTCGACCTTGATCCTCTCCGGCGCCATAAACGTCGCCTGCTCTGCCTGGTAATAACGCTGCACATCGGCATCCGCAATCTCGACAGAACTCTCGTACTTCGTTGCAGGAAATGTCACATAAGAGGCATTGCGGCGCTGCATCTGCAGCCTCACCAGATCACGCAACTCAGTATCGGTGGTAATTTCCGTCCCACTCACCCCCCGGGAGAGTTGCTCGGTAACCAGTGATTGTCTCACCTGGGCTTCAAATCCAACCGGGGTAAAACCCTGGCTGCGTAGTGCGCGTTCATACACCTCGTTGTTGAATTGGCCACCGGCAGAGAAAGCCGGAATGCTATCGATGTAAGATCTAACCAGTGCATCAGCAGTGCTCAATCCCATTGAACTCGTAGCCTGAACCAGAAGCCGCTCTTTGATCAAACTCTGCAGAAACTCTTCACGTAGCAGGCCGTCATCAATCAGTTCTGGGCGATAGTTGCTGCCGAGTTGATCGCGTATCCGTTGTCGAAACTGGCGGAAGCCATTTTCGAACTCACGTTCAGATATATCCTGACCATTGACCGATGCCACATTCAGTGTCGATCCGCCATCGATATAGGAGCTGATGCCCCAAAGCGCAAAAGGCACGCTGATTAGTATTACGATGAACCAGGCTACCCAGCCCTGTGCACGTTCCCGGATTTCCTGAAGCATTTGATCTCTCTTGATAGCAGAACCAGAAATAAAAACGGGGCATCATGTGGATGCCCCGCGTCTCTTCTCAGGTCTGGCGGAGCGGACGGGGCTCGAACCCGCGACCCCCGGCGTGACAGGCCGGTATTCTAACCAACTGAACTACCGCTCCAGATTGTGGTGGGCGCTGCAGGGATCGAACCTGCGACCCTCGCCTTGTAAGGGCGATGCTCTCCCAGCTGAGCTAAGCGCCCTCAAGAAGGCCCGTCAGTTTACGGCATCCTTGAGTGCTTTACCAGCTTTGAATGCCGGATTCTTGGACGCCTTTATTTCGATCGTGGCACCAGTCTGCGGATTCCGACCAGTCCGAGCTGCACGCTCCCTGACCGAGAAAGAGCCGAATCCAACCACATTCACCTGGTCGCCAGCCTTGAGCGCATTAGTAACGGCCTGGATCAAACCATCAAGCGCACGATTAGCCGCAGCCTTGGAGATATCTGCGCTCTCAGCCATCACATCGACCAACTCCGTCTTATTCATTATACCTGCCTCCCCTTTGTAGAGTTCACGAATGATCTCCAGCAGCCCATTAGCCGGAACTCAAACGCCTATAAAATTCGGTGTAAAAAATGGGCCCAATTTATAACAGCCCCCTCAATTAGGTGTCAAGGTAATCCAGTAAGCAATGATCAACTTTATTCTTCAATAATGAGTGGGGTGTCGCAGGTCGAAACGGGAACGCCAGCAATAGCGTGCGTGCGCGGCGAAAGTAACATTTTTTTGGCCTGATTATCAATGCTGGGTCAAAACTGTTCGCTTTTTAGAGACTTTATTCCCCGTAGTGGACACTTTCTCCTTTTCGTCCTCATCCTCCTGTACAGCCGCCTCTGGAACTTCAGTCAAGGCAATCTCCAACACCTGATCTATCCAGCGCACCGGTTTGATCTCTAGATTCTGCTTGATGTTTTTCGGTATCTCAACCAGGTCTCGTTCGTTCTCGAGTGGAATGATCACAGTTTTTATACCACCTCGATGCGCCGCCAGCAGTTTCTCCTTGAGGCCACCAATCGGTAGCACTTCGCCACGTAACGTGATCTCTCCAGTCATTGCCACATCAGCACGCACCGGAATCTGGGTGAGCGCCGAAACCAGACAGGTACACATACCAATGCCCGCACTGGGGCCGTCCTTGGGCGTAGCACCTTCTGGAACATGGATGTGCACATCATATTTCTGATAGAAATCCTCCTCCAATCCAAGCAGAGACGCTCTGCTGCGTACCACTGTCATGGCGGCTTGTATAGATTCCTGCATTATTGCACCCAGTTGACCGGTGTGGATCAATTTTCCCTTACCTGGTGCAAGGGCTGCCTCAATGTGCAGTAGTTCACCTCCCACTTCTGTCCAGGCAAGTCCCGTCACCTGGCCGGTCTGATCGTGATCATCCACTTCACCGTAGCGGAAGCGCTGTACGCCCAGATAGCGATTCAGACTGGCCGGGGTGATGACAATCTGATTCTCACGCCGCTTGAGAAGAATCTCCTTGACCACTTTTCGGCAGATCTTGGAGATCTCCCGTTCCAGATTGCGCACACCCGCCTCGCGGGTATAGAAGCGGACTATATCTCTGATCGCACTCTCCCGAATCACAAGTTCCGACTCTTTCAAACCGTGATTCTCTGTCTGCTTCGGAATCAGATAACGCAAAGCGATATTGATCTTTTCATCCTCCGTATATCCGGACAATCGAATCACTTCCATTCGGTCGAGCAACGGCGGTGGAATATTCATTGTATTGGCCGTTGCAACGAACATCACTTCCGAGAGATCGAAATCAACTTCCAGATAATGATCCACGAAGGTGTGATTCTGCTCTGGGTCGAGAACCTCCAGCAGCGCAGATGCGGGATCACCACGAAAATCCATCGCCATCTTGTCAATCTCATCCAGCAGGAACAGCGGATTGCGTGTTTCGATACGGGAGAGGTTCTGAATAATTTTTCCAGGAAGTGCCCCAATATAGGTACGTCGGTGCCCCCTGATCTCGGCTTCATCCCGCACTCCTCCGAGTGCCATACGGACAAATTTGCGATTGGTGGCATGGGCAATGGATTGTCCTACCGAAGTCTTGCCAACGCCGGGAGGACCAACCAGGCAGAGGATCGGTCCCTTCAGTTTGCGCACCCGTTGTTGTACTGCAAGATATTCGATAATACGTTCCTTTACCTTCTCAAGTCCGTAGTGATCGCCTTCCAGCACATCTTCAGCTATTTTCAGGTCGTTGCGGATCTTGGTCCGCTTCTTCCAAGGCACGTTGACCAGTGTATCGATGTAGTTGCGCACCACGGTTGCCTCGGCGGACATCGGCGACATCAACTTGAGTTTATTCAACTCCGAGAGCGCCTTGGTTTTGGCCTCTTTAGGCATACCAGCCTTCTCTATACGATTGGTGAGATCCTCGATCTCATTCGGCGCCTCCTCCAATTCACCCAGTTCCTTCTGAATCGCCTTCATCTGTTCGTTGAGATAGTATTCGCGCTGGTTCTTCTCCATCTGTCGCTTCACCCTGCCACGAATCCGCTTCTCTATCTGTAGCAGGTCATTTTCCGACTCCATCAGCCCCATCAGATGTTCGAGACGCGATGAGATGTCCGCCATCTCCAAAACAACCTGCTTCTCATCAAGCTTCAGCGACATGTGCGCTGCCATCGTATCCGCAAGTCGGCTCGGATCGTCAATACTCGAAAGTGAGGTCAACACTTCCGGTGGCACCTTCTTGTTTAGCTTGACATACTGATCAAACAACGTGGTTGCAGAACGCATCAACACGTCCATTTCGCGCTCATCCAGAGAATGGATATCGCGTATAACCTCCATTTGTGCAGCAAAATAACCTTTGGAGGATACAAATTTGACAATCCTGGAACGATCACCGCCTTCTACAAGCACCTTAACCGTACCATCGGGAAGTTTGAGCAGTTGCAGAATATTAGCCAGTGTACCCACCCGGTAGAGATCATCTGGAGACGGATCGTCGGTATCAGCACTTTTTTGCGCCACTAGCAGAATCTGTTTGTTGTCCTGCATCGCAGCATCCAGTGCCAGAATCGATTTATCTCTGCCCACAAACAACGGAATCACCATATGCGGATAGACTACGACGTCGCGCAGAGGTAACACAGGGACGCCATTGCCCGATTCCTGATTCACCGAAAAACCATTATCTTCCTGACCCATTTGGGTATCTCCAACTGATGAGGCTTATCTCTTAAAGACAAAATTTTGATTGCGGAGCCCTTTCAACCGGTTGGTCACCCGTCCGTTGCGACGTCGAGTGACTGACCATTTGTCAGGCGAGCGAAGGAGTTCTTCGCACTCACTCCGGTATTGCCGTTGAAAGATGATGATTGGGGCTAAATATGTTTCTTCAACACCCGGTCTGGACCCAGCCGTAATTCGAACAGCCTCCATGAATTTACCGCCGTCCGGGCGTAAGGAGCTTCAATCCGACGACATAGCCAACTGTTTTTCGCTGTTCTCATAGACAATGTACGGATCGTTTTCCCCAAGAATCACCGACTCGTCTATAACAACCTTGCTGACATCCTCCATTGATGGAAGATCATACATGGTATCGAGCAGAACCTGCTCCAAGATGGTACGCAGCCCGCGTGCTCCGGTCTTTCGCTCCATCGCCTTACGTGCGATAGCGTGCAAAGAGTCCGTCCTGAACTCCAGCTCACACTTCTCCATCTCAAACAGTTTGGCATACTGTTTCACTAGCGCATTTTTTGGTTCTGTCAAAATCTTGACCAGAGCCTCCTCATCCAGCTCTTCCAGTGTTGCAACCACCGGCAGTCGACCTACAAATTCTGGAATCAATCCATATTTGATCAGGTCTTCCGGCTCCACACTGGGCAATATCTCACCAATATTGCTTCTGGTATCCTTGCTGCGCACCTGAGCTGAAAATCCAATCCCTCCTTTTTCAGAGCGGTTCCGAATCACCTTATCCAATCCGGAGAATGCCCCGCCAACGATGAACAGGATGTTGGAAGTATCGACTTGTAGAAACTCCTGCTGTGGATGCTTACGACCGCCCTGGGGAGGTACCGATGCCACGGTTCCTTCGATCAGCTTGAGCAGCGCCTGTTGAACACCTTCACCAGAGACATCTCGGGTTATTGAGGGATTGTCCGATTTGCGGGATATCTTATCGATTTCATCGATATAAACGATTCCGGTCTGTGCCTTTTCGACATCGTAATCGCACTTCTGAAGTAGTTTTTGAATGATATTTTCGACATCTTCACCCACATACCCGGCTTCTGTCAGCGTGGTGGCATCCGCAATAGTGAAGGGTACATTCAGCATTCGAGCAAGCGTTTCCGCCAACAGAGTTTTACCTGAGCCGGTTGGACCGATCAGAAGTATGTTGCTTTTGGATATCTCGATGTCGTCTTTCTTACTGTCCTTTTCAAGTCGTTTATAGTGATTGTAGACTGCTACCGAGAGGACCTTCTTTGCTCTCGCCTGACCGATAACATATTGATCAAGAATAGCATTGATGTCTTGTGGTTTGGGTAAACTATTCCCTGACTCGGTCGCCCCTTCCTGCATCTCCTCACGGATGATATCGTTGCAGAGTTCGACGCACTCGTCACAGATAAAGACAGACGGTCCGGCGATCAGCTTGCGTACTTCGTGTTGGCTTTTTCCGCAGAACGAGCAGTACAACAGCTTGCCGTCGTCGCCCCTGATCTTATCGTCGCTCATACTCTTTTCCTTTCAGACCGTTTCTCGGGTAATCCACGAACATCCTCGATTCGAGCCTTTATAGCTTCATATTATCCGATTGCGTCAACTTAACAAGGTTCACTTGAAATGCGATAAACCCGGGAACTCAACACCAGACGATAAAACAGACTGAAATCTCAACCGGCACTATGCGTCTTTACTCTCACTTCTACTCTGCATAACCCGGTCGACAATGCCATATTTAACCGCCTCTTCACCACTCATAAAATTATCTCGTTCGGTATCGCGAGCCACTTGGTCCAGTGGCCTACCCGTGTGTTTGGCCATAATTTGATTCAACTTATCTCGAATAAGGAGAATCTCTTTGGCATGAATCTCGATATCGGTTGCCTGTCCTTGAAAACCACCCAACGGCTGATGAATCATCATTCTCGAATGGGGCAGACAGAACCTTTTTCCAGACGCACCGCCGGCCAGCAACAGCGCACCCATACTCGCCGCCTGACCGACACACATCGTACTCACATCGCAACGCACAAACTGCATGGTGTCGTAGATAGCCAAACCAGAACTGACTGACCCTCCAGGTGAGTTGATGTACAGGTGGATGTCCTTGTCCGGATTTTCCGACTCAAGAAACAGCAGTTGTGCCACCACCAGGTTGGCCATGTGATCTTCCACCGGACCAACCACGAATATCACCCGCTCCTTGAGCAGCCTGGAATAGATGTCGTAGGAGCGTTCGCCTCGAGCTGTCTGCTCCACTACGATCGGGATCAAGCCCAGATTATTCACATCAATACTACCCATGGAAGTTCTATCGACCATTACCAAGGAATCCTTTATGCAAAAATTGCGATCACCTTTGCCACCGGTGCACATCAATCCTGCCATTGCTTATCTGCAGGACTCTTCACCGCTGGGAATCAAAGAGGATGAGATTGTCTGTGTAAATTTGACGGGTCGTGCTATTCAGCAGCCTCGCCTGAAGATGAGTCATTCATCAGCTCATCGAAGCTGCGCACCTGATCTTCCACCTTGACCCGTTCGATCACCCAATCGACCACCTGATCTTCAAGTACCACATTTTCAAGGGCGGCCAATTCCTTCTTCTCCTTGAGGTAGTAATCGATGACCTCCTGCGGATCTTCGTAAGCCTGGGCAAATTGGGTGATTTTTGCATGCATCCGATTGTCATCCAGCTTGATGTCGTTCACTCTGATCAATTCACTCAGTATCAAGCCGAGGCTAACACGCCTCTCTGCTGACGGTTCAAACAGGTTCAACGGCAGGTCGATACGGCTGTTCGAACCGTTCTGCGCCAGGTTCTGTCGGGTCTGTTTCTGCAGCAACTTGGCCTCCTGCTTGATCAGTGCCTTTGGGACGATGATTGGATTGGCTTCGAGCAAAAGATTCATGACCCGCTCTTTAAGTATGTTCCGAATCTTCTCCTGAAGTTCCCGCTCCATGTTACTGCGTATCTCCTGCCGCAGTCCCACCACACCACCCTCAGTGACACCGAAAGCCTTGGCGAACTCCTCGTCCACATCCGGCAGAATCGGTTCGGATATCCTATTTACCTTCACATCAAACTTTGCATCTTTCCCCGCCAGATGTTTTGCCCGGTATTCCTCGGGAAACTGCAGTTCCAGAGTGCGATTCTCACCCGATTTCGCACCCATGAGACGCTCTTCAAATCCTGGAATCATAGCTGAGGAGCCGAGTACCAGTGGCACCCCGTCCGCGCTGCCACCTTCAAATTCCCTATCTTCGACAAACCCTTTGAAGTCGATGATTAACTGGTCACCGATTTGCGCCTCACGCTCAACCTCATTCCAGGTGGTACGTTGCTTGCGGAGTTTTTCAATCATCGCCTCCAGGTCAGCATCGGTTACCTCGGCCAGAGGGCGTTCAACCACCTTCTCAGAGATATCCTTAAGTTCCACTTCAGGCATCACTTCGAACACTGCTACATAACCCAGGCCGTCGGTTGATCCGGTTTGCAATGGTTCGATGGTTGGTTCACCCGCCGGCCGCAGCTTCTCTTTCTCCAGCGCCTCGAAATAGGTCGATTGAACCAAGTCTCCGAAAATCTCCTGTCTAGCCTGGCCAGTGTAGCGTTGCCGCACGATGGAGAGCGGTACTTTCCCCGGTCGAAAACCATCCATTTTGACGCTACGCGCAATCTCTTTCAGGCGTTTCTCCAGTGCACCACGGACCATTTCAGCAGGCAGCTCGACTGTCATGCGACGCTCAAGCCCCTCTCTCGATTCAACCGAAACTTGCATTAATTACCTCTTCGGCGGATGCATCCGCCAGCTATCGCTATCGCTATCGACAATTTAAAATAAATGGGGAAAATCTGTCGCTGTAAAGGGTACATCAACCCCCATTTCATGGTGCGAAAGGGGAGAATCGAACTCCCACCCCTTGCAGGACTGGAACCTAAATCCAGCGCGTCTACCAATTCCGCCACTTTCGCTTGCGACTTCGTGCCCGAACGTCGAGCCGTCCGATCAGCCAATCTGTGATTATACATTCATGCAGACAAAGGTGTAATCTGCGGTGCACACCCCCCACGCAGCGAAAATCCCAGGTTCAACCATAGGCAGGTGAAAAGCACGGTTTGGTCGTGATGATGCCCACTCCCGGCAAAAGTATCAACGGGCGCAGAAATGCGTTCTAGCGGGCTTTACCGGGTGTCTGAGTAAATGCCATCCTCACCATTTACCGCGAAAAAGCCAGACGTGCTTCACAAACCGGCAACGCCCTCTCCCGAAAACGAACCGCTAGCAGGATCAGTCAGGCTGTCTATGTCAGAATCGTCCTGCATAACCCGGCTCAGGAAAATCTTGCTTGGTCGTCAGCCCAGGTGATTGCTCTGATCGGAGCGCCCTCACTCCCTCCCAACCACACTCGGCAGCACACCTTATCTACCGCTCATGCCAGCAGCGACATTGGATTGAAAAAGCGCTTTATGTACATCACCGAGACTCAGCATCCCCACCAAATCCCCCCCATCAGAGACCGGAATTCGCCGAAAGCGATTGCGCACCATGGTGGAGGCGGCCTTAAGGATATGGTCATGAGGCGAAACAGTGATGACATTCGCGGTCATCAAATCCTTAACCCGCAGGTTCACTACATCGCGATATTTACCCATCATTCCCTCGAAATCGACCGAGCCCAGGCCATCCGCAATCATATCCTCGAGCGTCGGGAAAAGTTTGTGCAGCACATCTTTTTCAGCGATGAAACCCACCATCTTTCCGTCTGACAGTACCGGCAGACCGCTATAGCGGTACAGACACATCAACGACACCACTTCCAGCAGTCCGGTCTCCGGGGAAACGGTCCGCGGTGAACCGGTCATTATCTCTTTCACCAACATGAAGATATTCCTCTTGATTCTATCTTTAGCATCTATACAACGAAAAGAGCCATCCGGGTCGCTCGTTCAATACCAGCGAAGATGCCCCGAACGCTTTCAGCCACAAAGAGATCAGGCCGGGATACTCGATTCTCCAGCCGGAATGCCGGGTAGCATGACATACTCTTGGGAAATAGACGAACAGTTTCGGTCGTTACTGATGACCGTTGCCTGAATCGACACGCCTGTTACGGTTGGATTCAGATGACTCGCTCAGACTGACCGAGAGGTCGTTGATCATGAGTTCGGCGTCTCCGTCTGCCACATTGGCACTCTCGATCAGTTCGTGGTCAGGCGCGACTTTGCGCCCCATCTCCTGGACCTTGGCCCATAGCTCAGGTGACTGGGCGATCATTGGCTGATAGACCTCTTCCATGGTCGTGACAAACTTTTTCCTGTCCTTTCGAAATGCATATATCTCAAGCAATTTCGCCTTCAGAGTCATATTGTTGGGGTTACTGGCGATCGACTGTTTCAACAACGCCTCGGCCTGTCCATAGCGTCGATAAGCCAGATAAATGTCTGCATCGGTCAGTACGGATGCAACATCAACTTTTGCACTAAGAGAGAGATCGCTACCAGACGGGTCAATTTCCCGGTCTCGCCTGAATTTCCCAAGCTCCTTAGGGTTGATCAGCAGCCGCTCCTCTGTGGCTGGTTGTCCGTCTTCATCCACATAAGAAGCAAACAGTTCAGCTGGAGACGACTGGCGCTCCAGCTTGCGCCTCCTCGACCACAACCATAGTAGAACCACGACCAGAAACGACAGCAACACCAACAGCAGCTGCCACCAATAGTCCCCAACCCGGTCCAACCAATCAGCTTGAGCTGGCCGGTTTACAATCGGTTCCGGCGCTGTTGCGTTGACCTTTGGCTCAGGTACCGCTTCCGCCACATCACTCTTTTGTACAACGTCAGCGGGTTTCTTCTCCACCACCACCGCTGCCGCGGTTGCAGCCGCTGACTCGATCTTCATCCGAGCCAACTGCTGCGCCAGTTGATCCACGCTGCGATTGCGCTCTTCCAGTGACCGACGCAGCGCCTCGATCTTCAACTCCAGCGCATTTTTCAGCACCACCAGATCCCGGTTTATCTCCAGTACCGCCTCCAGATCCTTTCGAGAACTCTCCAGCGCTATGCTGAGATCAGTCGCGGCTGGAGGACTTGCTTCCGCCGCTACCTGGCTCCCCGCAACCTCCTCCGCTTCACCCACAGGAACAACACGCAGCTTTCCACTCGGATCATCTGCAGCGGGTGTGGGCAAACCTGTCTCTGTGGCAGTCACCGGCTGATCCCGACCAATTTCGGTCTGGGGGACACGCTCCGGCTCCGGTGCTGTTCTGGACGGTGCGCTCTTCAGACTTTTCCACTCCTTGTTCTGCTGCTGGAACGCCCGCCGCGCTTCCACAGCGGAAAGTTCAGAGATTACCCCCTGATCTGGTATCTCCAGGATTGCACCCCGCTTCAGAAAGTTGACATTGTCGTACTGGAAGGCGTCGGGGTTGGTGCGCAGCAACGCCATCATCATCTGTTCCACGGTGACGGAACTTTTCGGTCTCACGCTGGCAGCGATCACCCAAAGCGTCTCGCTGGGCTTCACCGGGCCGTAGCGTTCGGTCACCATGGTCGCGGAGCCGGAAGCCGGCACCGCTTCGGCTCTGCTGCGCTCTACAGTCCGGGCGGACATCACATCGGCCGGTGGGGGATTCAGCAGAAGGGTAAACTCACGCAGCAGCCGGTTCTCCCCCCAAACGAACTCAAGCAGAAAATTGAGAAAGGGTTCCCTGACGCCTTCTTGTGTGGTGACATGGATAAATATCTGATGATTACCCCCCACCATCGGCTTGAATCTCAACTGGCTCAGCCACGGTGGGCGAATCAGGCCAGCGTCTGCAAAATCCTGCACTGACGCGATCGCAATTTGTAATCCATCGGCTTCATCCTGCGTGATCGATACCAACTCGATCCGTGCATCCAGCGGCTCATTAAGAAAAGAGTTGACCCTGATATCCCGGAATCCCAGCGCTCCCGCTCCGCTAGAGAGCAAGAGGAGTACCAATAAACCCGCAATTTTTGTTTTCATCTTAAAAAAACCTGTACCGGCCTGCCGGTCTGGCGTCCGCCGCACGCCCTCATCTGGTGCACTCTTGATGTTGTCACCGTACGATCGATTCGAATTCCTTGCAGCAGACAGCCATTGTATCGTTTTATTCGGGAATTTCTTTTTTATTTTCCAAGGTAACTCTGACCAATAAACCCGGCATGGGTATAATACTACTCGACGGGTGTTATATTGGTCGAGACTCTCCGTGGACAAATCGCCATGCTTCCCGACTACCGAACAAAATTTGCATCCATCGTCGACAACAGACTCTTCTCCAGACTGCCACCACCACAGCAAGCATTCGTGAGGGAGATATCCGAGCGCCACCGTTTCACACTGCAGGAGCTACGTCAGGTAATCGAAATAGCACTGGATTTGGAGATTTGGGGCAGTGGTTCGCTGCAGCAGCACTGGTCAGAAGAGGAGTCCAGTCAGGACCCCAAGCAGAGGAAAAAGCGTGCCGTACAGCGATTACAGGCACGTTGGAACAGACTCAAAAACGAGCCCAATCATTACCCGGCGGGTCGGGAAAATCCTGTCTGCGGGATCAAAGTGAAAGTGCATAACCAGCCCAAGTCGCAACTGGGCCTGGGCTTTTGCCCGGTTGCCTCGCCAAGAACACGCTGCTGTAATCTGCTCACGCTGGATGCAGTGGATAATTGCGGCTATCAGTGCTCCTATTGCAGCATCCAATCCTTCTTCAGCGATCATCAGGTTTTTTTCGACCCGAGTTTCGCAGAAAAGCTGGACCGCCTGGAATTGGACGAAAAGCAGACCTATCACATAGGCACAGGTCAATCTTCAGACTCCCTGATGTGGGGTAACAGCCATGGCGTGTTGGATGCGCTGATCAGATTTGCCAGAAACCACCCCAATGTGATCCTCGAGATGAAGACCAAATCGGCCAACATCACCCGACTACTCGATTCTGAGCTCCCGCCCAACCTGATCTGTACTTGGTCGCTCAACCCGCAGGTGATCATCGACCATGAGGAGCACGGATCTGCACCGCTCGCCAAACGCCTGGAATCGGCGCAGCGGCTGGCGCAACAGGGCACGTTGGTGGGATTCCACTTCCACCCGTTAATTCACTACAGCGACTGGAGACGTGATTATGGAGAGATCTTTCACCACCTGCAGCAGGAGTTCATTCCCAGCCAGGTGGCCATGGTATCATTTGGCACCCTGACCTTTACCAAATCGGTGATACGCAAAATCCGGGAACGAGGCGGCAGCAATCAGATTCTGAAAATGCCACTGGTGGAGAGCGATGGCAAACTCTCTTACCCGGATGAGATCAAACAGCAGCTCTTCTCGTTTGCCTACCGGAGTTTCTCAGACCGGTGGCATCAGTCGGTCTTTTTCTATCTGTGCATGGAGAATCAGCGTTTCTGGGAATCGTTGTTCGGTTACGATTACCCATCCAACACTGTGTTTGAACAGGCAATGAAAACCTCCTACATGAAAAAAATTGAACGGTTGAATAACCCACCGGCTCACCGTATGGCGACTGGCACGACCCGTTGATTGGCGGCGATCAAATGAGAGTTTTGCTGTTCGCTTTCCTGACGCTGGTCTCCTTTACGCTCTATGGTGGTGGCCAGACACCGCACCCGCAGTATAAGCTGCTGGAGGTGAGCGATTTTACTGTGGAGGCAACCCTGGCGCGCCAGGGGAAGACACCGATCATGCTGCTCGTCTCACAAGAGCACTGCTCTTTCTGTGAACAGATCAAGCGGGATATCCTCTATCCGATGCTCGCCTCGGGTGACTATGACGGCCGGCTTCTGATTCGTGAGATAGTCACCAATCTGGGAAGCAGAGTGATAGATTTCAAAGGCCTACTACGCGACAGCGGCACCTTCGTACTGGATTACAAAGCCTACCTCACACCCACGCTGCTATTCCTCGATGCGGAGGGCAACGAACTCAGCGAGCGCATCGTTGGTATTCAGACACCCGAACTCTTCCCCTTCTATGTGGAACGAGCGATCGAGGATGCCATCGTGGCATTTCCAGGCAGGGATTAACAGATGGCCCGATCAATGCCAGGAGTGCTGCTTGGTATCTTGTCCCTGGCAGCTTCGGCGACTGTCCAATCCGATGGGGGCGGTGCCTGCGTGGTGGCAAAAAAGCTGGGTGGTTCGCTAGCCGTCGAGTGGGTGGTCGGCATAGCATCGGTTTCCGATGCGATTGAGCAAGCCACGTCGGTACTCCAATCGAGAGGCTTCGATCATGTGTTTCCGCAAGCCAGCAGTACCACGGAGCACGGCTGGAGGGTGGTCCTCAAGACGCACCACAAAACGCATGTCGGCAAGTTGCGCACCAGTTACGGCTGTGGCTTCAATGATGCTTCTGCAGAGGCAGCGGAAGCGTTGGCGGTTTCCGATCCACGCAGCTATTCGTGGGGTTGGAAACGGGAATATGGTTACGAAAAACTGGTAGTGAAAGGATACTGAGGTAAACAGACCGGAACAATGGCATCAAGCAACTTGTGACCAATTACCCAGGGACGGCGTCCGGTAACGCGCTTTGGCCGGCGGATTGGCAGCAGGAGGAGATTCTCAGCATGGCCGATGCACTTTTTGATCTCTACTTTGCGGGCAAGATCCTTGCGGGTGAAAATGTGGATGTGGTTCGCCAGAGAGTAGGAAAAATTTTCCGCGCCGATGAAAGGACGTTGCAGCTGCTCTTCTCCGGCACCCCGGTCCGCATCAAATCCGGTGTGGATCAAGAGGCTGCGATACGATACCGGGTGGTTCTGCGCGATGCTGGCGCACTGTTGGAGATCAAACCACACCGTCAGGCAGATATCACCACTACCCCGGCAAAGGCTGCAGCGGCGGGAGAAAATCTGACCCTGCTGCCTCCGAACACCGGCAGTCTGATCGACTGTGCGGTTCCAGTAGCCCCCTACCCTTTGCCAGACTTTTCCAATATCACCCTCGATCCACCGGGTGTCATCATCGATGAATCCGTTCCTCCCGCATCGCTTAGGATAAAGACGACAGCGTTTACGCTGGCACCGCCGAACACCGGCTCGCTGCAGGAGTGGCAGGCAAGGAAAGCAGCCGAACCGCTTCCGGATATAAGCCACATGCAATTGGCTACAGAAGATCCGGTCGAAGCTGCCATCTCCGACAGCGACAACTGATAACCTCCCCACCATTACCCCGACCTGATCTCTATAAGCATCACCCCAATTGAAGAGAGCCGGAACCAACGTGGTTGGCTCGATAATTGCCTAATCCTCTCTAAACAGATAGAGATCAGCTTAAGTCTGCCAAAATATTGGCCAATTGAGAGTGTTATGACCATGAACAACATCGTAAACGACAAATTTCTGTCATACAGCGCGCGCGCAGACGGGTCGCAACACGGAAAAAACTCGAGCACTCAATCAGATGAGCGCGAACTGGATATACCAGTAAAGAGACCAGCCGACAGCGATAGCCTGAAGTTGAGCCAGGCCGGACAACAGCTGCAGCACGCTGCCAGAAGTGAAGTCGGCACTGAGCCGCGCCCGGAAACACCGGATCAGGCAAGCGCGCTGGTGGCAAGAATTCGCCAACAACTCGAACTGGCGGGCGATGCCGCGCTCAGTACATACACAGCAATCAAGACCGATCAGATGGAGCTACTGCTGCGCCCAGCATCCGTCTGATTTTCCAGTTTACCCGTGACTCCTCATTATTGCCTTCCGCCCACGGAAGGCTTTTTTTTGCACTGAGTTTCATTGCACCTACATCTGAGACCGGTCGGTACGCGGCTGGAGAAAAAATTCAGTTCACAAGAGTGATTAACGCGTCCCCAGTTCCAATCTTTCGACCTCGGCCAGGTTAACAATGCGCCCATCGACGGTGGTAAACGAGCGCCCTTTCACATCCCCCTTGTAAGCCCGATAGATCGTCTCACTGCCATTGCCGGAGTGGATCACCCGCACCGTCACCACGCGCCAGCTATCCTGCCACTCCAAATAGACGAAGAGAGCACTTCCGCTCAGCAGCAGACCGAGCAACCCGTAGGCTGCAGCCTTGGGCACCAGTGATCCCCTAACGCTCTGATGCTGTTGCGCAGCAGACGCAACGAGATTCCGCGGGGGGTGACGTTTGCGCAACCGGAGTGTCACCAACGCAGCTATAATCACGAGTAGTGTCAGCAGTAGTTTCATCAGCATGGCGCAGTACCATAGCATGTGACGGGCCCTCAGAGTACTTTACGACTGATGTAACCCTGAAAGCGTTATCCTGGGATTATTCCTGCGAGCAACGGCGTAAACGAGATTTTCGCTTTATTCCGGTATCTGACCAACTCAGAGTTGTTCTAATCCCTTGCAGTAGTATTGCCGGCCGTTTTACCATCCTCGGGGTGATGAACAGATACCTGAAAACGTTTCTTGTGCTGATGTTGGCAATACTGCTTGCGGCTTGTGACAGCCTGGATAAACCCACGCTCAGTCTCTATCTGGCGGTACAACGGGGTGACATCGACCAGATCCACCGCCATATCGCCTGGGGTAGCGACATCAATCTGGCAGACATTGACGGACGACGACCGCTGCACGTGGCCGCCGAGCAAGGCGAACAAGTAATTATCCGACTGCTACTCAAGAATGGCGCTGACATTAACGGGCTTGACGGTAACAGCCACTCCCCACTATACACCGCACTGATGGCGGGTAAGACTCAGGTGGCAGAGTTTCTGATTGCACAAGGCGCCGTATACGACACCAACCAGCTACTGCTCGGTGCGATCGACAACCAAGTGCTCGACCGTGATGTCTTTCGCCTGCTGACTGCATTGGGAGCCGACCTCAACCACCTGGACAGCGCCGGCAATACTCCATTGATCCGGGCAATTAACGCCAACGATCGGGTACTGGTCAAATACCTGATCAGCCAGGGAGCCAATCCCAATACAACCAATTCAATTGGAAAATTCCCCCTCGCTCTGGCCATCGAGAAAAACGATACCGATATCATCCGACTGCTGAAGCGCCATGGCGCCAGAACAGAATAAGAGTAACTGGCAGAAATCTTTCAGCCTGGATTGTCAGCAGCTGCAATCTTCTGGTAACTTGCCTCTCCCCGGTCGTACTCTCTCGCGCCTTGCCCGCAACGCCCGATGATCCCGGGAGTCGAATAACCTCAACCAGCGTCGGAGTAACGCTGAACAATGGAGAGATAGGTAATCGAAATGGCATCCAGTGTGGACGAATTGACGATCAACTATAACGAAGATGGCGTTGCAATCGTAAAGGAACTGGACAAGGTGATTCTCTCTAAGGGGGCCTGGTCCACGGTGATGTTCCGTTACCAGGAGTGGGACCGCAGCAAGCAAGATTACGGTCCGGATAAATACAGTATCCGCCGCTATCAGAAACGCAACGGCGAATACCAGACCAAATCAAAATTCAACATCTCCAGTCCAGCCCAGGCAAAGATGCTGATAGAGGCGCTACAGCGCTGGACCGAAGAGTAGACACTCCGCTCAGTGGATACCGATCTGCAACGGCCAATCGGCCAGTTTCGACAGAATCCTTCTGGCACGAGTGTCGCCGGTGGAATCCACCATCAGGCTGGCCAGTTTGCTGCGGTAAGCAGCGAGTGTGATGCTACCGCCACCGTCCGGTTCTCTGATGCGGCGGTTGCGAAACAGCTCCCAGCGTTGGCGTTCACTCTCTGACAACGTAATTGGCCAGTTGCGTGCACGGTAACGAAACAGCATCTCCGGAATCCGCTTATCCTCACACTTCAGCTGTATATGCTTGAGCTCAGCCGGCGTTGCCTGGCTGAGCTGTTGCATCATGCGGCGATCAGCAGCGCTGAAAAAGCCACCCCTATAGAGATCGAGATCCGGATTGTTATCCGGCTCGAACTGCCTGGCGGTGTAGAGCTGTTGAATCTTCTGCCGTACTCCCTGCGCGCGGCGCAGCTGATCCAGGTGCATCTCTCCGGTCGCCACATCGATGCCCCAGCGCTCCGCAGCCACCAAATCAAGCGTAGCCAGCGGCACCACGACCGGACACTTGTTCAGATGGACCGTTTTCAGCGGGATGCGGGACACACCTTCGGGCAGATCGGCGCGCGGTGTGAACAGACGCACCGCCACCTCTTCGATGCTCAGACTCAGCAGTGGCTCCGGATCGAACGAAAGATCGTATACGATGATGCCGTTACTGTTGATGGGATGCTGTGCCAGCGGCACCACCAACGCGATGCATCCCTGGGCTGCTGGGTATTTGGAAGATACATGCAGTACCGGTTCCCACTTGCGCAAGTCGAGCAATGCGGCAACACGCCGTTTGTCGCGCAGCTGAAAGATATAGTCAAACAGTCTCGGTTGACGTGACCTGATCAGGCGCGCCAGTTCGATCGTGGCATAGACATCCGCCAGCGCATCGTGCGCACCTTGGTGAGCGATACCATTTGCCTGGGTCAACTGATCCAGGCGGAAACTGGGGGTACCATCGTCATGCCTTGGCCATTCGATCCCATCCGGTCGTAACGCATGGGTTAGACGCACCATGTCGATGATATCCCAGCGCGAGTTTCCATTCTGCCATTCGCGTGCATAGGGATCGAAAAAATTGCGGTAAAGACCGTAGCGTGTCACCTCGTCATCGAAGCGGACGCTGTTGTAACCTACCCCACAACTGCCGGGGCGGGCCAGTTCCGCATGGATGTGGCGGAAAAACTCCGCTTCGATGAGACCTTCTTCACTCGCCTGCTGGGGAGTGATACCAGTAACCAGACAGGCCTCCGGCTGAGGCAGCATGTCGTCCGCAGGCGCACAATAGAGCGAGAGAGGTTTACCAACTATCTGGAGCGTCTCATCGGTACGCAGACCGGCAAACTGGGCCGGCCAATCTCGAGCGGGATCGGCACCCCAGGTCTCATAGTCGTGCCAATAGAGCGTCAATGCCATCTCACCTGCCCGCCGTTATGGCATCTGAGAATCTTCCTAATGGAAACACCCCGCCGCAGCGGGGTGTCTCTTCAGCTGACCTGATGCGCTGAAGTACTATCCGAGCTTCTCTTTGATACGCGCCGCCTTACCGGTGCGGCCGCGCAGGAAGTAGAGTTTGGCCCGGCGCACATCACCGCGACGTTTAACCTTGATCTCAGCGACCAGCGGACTGAAGGTCTGAAATACGCGCTCCACCCCTTCGCCGCTGGATATCTTACGCACTGTGAAGGAGGAGTTGAGACCCCGGTTCTTCTTCCCGATCACCACGCCTTCGTACGCCTGTAGACGCACACGATCACCCTCTTTCACTCTCACTTGAACGACCACGGTATCTCCGGGACTGAATTCGGGAACTTCGCGCCCCATCTGTTCGGCGTCGAGCGCCTGGATTATGTCACTCATGGCTCATGCTCCTGTCTATCAACCGGCGTTCTGCGCCCGGATAAATTCATCTAACAAAATCTGCTCTTCTGCGCTCAGGCCGCGTGAACTCAACAGCTCGGGCCGCCGCAGCCAGGTCCGTCCCAGCGACTGCTGCAACCGCCAACGGCGTATCGCCTGGTGATCGCCGCTCAATAACACTGGCGGCACCGCTTCGCCGTCGAAGATCTCTGGCCGGGTGTAGTGCGGGCAATCCAGCAGGTCATCCATATAGGAGTCCTGCTGCGCCGAGTCATCGTCCCCCAAAGCCCCAGGCAACAGCCTGACGACGGCGTCGATCACCACCAGCGCCGGCAGTTCTCCACCGCTCAGCACATAATCGCCGATCGACCACTCCTCATCGACACAACGTCCGACCACACGCTCGTCGACCCCTTCGTAGCGGCCGGCGATCAAAATCATTGCACTGCGCTGCGCCAGTTCAGTCGCCGCCCGCTGATCGAATCTGCGACCCTGTGGAGTGAGATAAGCCACCCTGGCGTGCGGCATGGTCGCTCTGGCATCTTCGATCGCCGCCAACAGCGGCTCCGGTTTCATCAACATACCGGGCCCACCACCGTAAGGGCGGTCATCCACGGTACGGTGCACATCTCGGGTGTAGTCACGCGGATTCCACAATACCAGTTGCGCCACTCTGCGCTCGAATGCACGCCCGGTCACCCCTGTCTCCAGCAGAGACTGCAGCATTCCGGGAAACAGTGTCACCACACCGAAGCGCATCAGCCGACTCAGAATTCGGGATCCCAGTCGACTGTGATCCTGGAATGCGCCAGATCCACCTCCACCACGGTATCGGCGATGAACGGGAGCAACCGTTCGCGCTCGCCCCGCACCACCATCACATCGTTCGAACCAGTGCTGAACAGCTGCTGCACCTGACCCAGTTCAGTGCCCTGCAACGTAATCACGCTGGCCCCTACCAGATCTGTCCAGTAATACTCATTGGATGCAGCGATCGGCAACTCCGCTCTGGGAACTGCAACCTCTGCGCCTACCAGTTCAGCTGCCTGATCACGGTCATCGCACCCCTCCAACAGGACCACAATTCCCTTGCCCTGGGTGCGACCATCACGCAGCCGCCTCGTGCTCCATACCCCCGCCTGGCACAGATGCCAATTAGGATAGTTGAGTATATTGGATGGGGGCGATGTGTCCGAAAAGACCTTCACCCATCCGTGAACACCAAATAACCCCGAGATCCGGCCCAGAGTAACCCGCTGGAGATTCATCACCTCTGCCGCAGAGCTGTTCAGTTGCAGCCGCTGACTCACCAAATCTTCCCCGCGGCTTATCACCGGCGACCGGAAGCGGTCAGACTGCAGCCCCAGCGCTTGTAGCAGCCTCTTTGATCAGCTGGGCAACACGTTCACTGGTCTTGGCGCCAGTGGAAATCCAATATGCCACCCGCTCGTTGTTGATCTTGAGTCGTTCTTCACCACCTACCGCAACCGGGTTGAAAAAGCCCAGACGCTCAATACAACCCCCGTCGCCTGATCTCCGGCTGTCGGTTGCAACAATGTGATAAAAAGGCCGCTTCTTGGCGCCTGTTCGAGAAAGGCGAATCGATACCATTTTCAACCCTTGAGTTAAACTGTTAGACACCACCGTGCCAGCCATCCGGCACGAGGTGAACGGGGCATTTTACGCGATATCGAGGAAATGTGAAGCCCTTTGTGCAGGAAAAACAGTACCGAGGGTAAAGGGTCGGGGAGTCAGCGCTTTGGTCCTCGGCCCTGTTGTTCCTGATCAAAAAGGAAATCCACCCGGCGGCATGCCGCCCGATCCGAATCGCCCCTTCAGACTTCGCATCATCTTCGCCATGCCGCCGCCCTGCATCTTTTTCATCATCTTCTGCATCTGGGCGAACTGTTTCAGCAGCTTGTTGATCTCCTGCACCTGGGTACCGGAGCCGAGCGCGATGCGTCGTTTGCGTGAGCCCTTGATAATCGCCGGGAAACGCCGCTCCTGAGCCGTCATCGAATTGATGATCGCGATAGTACGATGGATCTCCCTGTCGTTGATCTGACCTTTGACGTGATCCGGAATGTTTCCCATTCCAGGCAACTTGTCCATCAGTGAGCTGATGCCGCCCATCTTCGCCATCTGTTCCATCTGTTCTCGAAAATCGTAGAGATCGAATCCCTTGCCGGCCTGAAGTTTTTTCGCCAATTGTTCCGCCTTGCCATGGTCCACCTTGCGGTGTACCTCCTCAACAAGGCTGAGCACGTCACCCATGCCGAGAATGCGCGATGCCATGCGCTCCGGATGGAACGGTTCGAGCGCATCACTCTTCTCGCCGCTGCCGAGGAACTTGATCGGTTTACCGGTAATCTGGCGAATGGAGAGCGCGGCGCCGCCGCGCGCGTCACCGTCCGTCTTGGTTAACACCACACCGGTCAGCTGCAGCGCCTCGTTGAAGGCTTTAGCGGTAACGGCAGCGTCCTGTCCGGTCATGCTGTCGACCACGAACAGCGTCTCGACCGGCTTGATCCGTGCGTGCAGCTGTTTGATCTCACCCATCATCTGCTCATCGACATGCAGCCTTCCGGCGGTATCCACGATGAGTACATCCTTGAACTGCTTACGCGCATGCGCCAGCGCGTCCGTAGCGATATCCAATGGCTTCTGCGCCGTGTTGCTGGGAAAGAATTCAGCTCCCACCTCCGCAGCCAGTCTCTGCAGCTGGTCGATGGCCGCCGGACGGTAGACGTCGCAGCTCACCACCATGACCGACTTCCTCTGCGTCTCCCGCAGCCAGCGCGCCAACTTGGCGACACTGGTGGTCTTGCCAGACCCCTGCAGACCGGCCATCAACACCACCGCCGGCGGCTGCGCAGAGAGATTCAGTCGCTCGTTGGCCGCGCCCATCACCCGCACCAACTCGTCGTTGACGATCTTGATCATCACCTGACCCGGAGTGAGGCTGCGCATCACCTCCTCGCCCAGCGCCTTCTGTTTCACCTGTTCGGTGAACTCCCGCACCACCGGCAACGCGACGTCCGCCTCAAGCAGCGCCATGCGCACTTCACGCATCGTCTCCTTGATATTCTCTTCGCTCAACCTGCCCTGCCCACGCAGTCTGTTGAGCACGCCGCCCAGTCGTTCTGTGAGATTTTCAAACATGTCCGGTTGTGCCTCGTTTGCCCATCAGCCATCGATGGAGTCATTATAATGTTAGCAATCCAGCGGCGCGAATCTGCTCATCACACCAATGCAAGGAGCGTTTTATCTCCTTTTCTCCGCAGTCGAATCCTTCGGCCACTGCTGAGTGGATGGCGCCATGTGCCGGAATAAGGGTTATGAGACAACCGGGTTCACTTGAGCTTTTTCGCTTTCCAGGTTCGTCTGAGATGTGAGATTATCCTGGCACATGAGCTATACCCAATTCACATTTCTCCCCGTACTCTGTTACCTTGCCAGCACCTTCATCATCACGCTGCGGCTGTTTCGTCGTGAATCAGCCGACAGGATTCCACGCTCGGCTGGAATTGGCGTGGGTTTCGCCGGTCTGGTGATCCACGGAACACTCCTCTATCAGCAACTCTTCACCCACGCCGGTATCAATCTCGGTTTTTTCCATGCCGGGGAGTTGGTCACCTGGACCATCCTGCTACTGCTGTTGACCTCCGCACTCTCCAAGCCGGTGGAGAATCTGGGCATTCTACTGCTGCCGCTGGCGGCAGTGATGATCATTCTGAACGCACATTTTCACACCGCTCACATTCTCTCGGCAGAGGCCCCCTGGGGATTGCGCTTTCATGTATTGATCTCGTTGTTGGCCTATAGTCTGCTGGCCATGGCCAGCGTTCAGGCAATTCTGCTCGCGGTCCAGGACCACCATCTGCGCCACCGCCACCCGGGTGGCTTCATCCGCGCACTGCCACCACTACAGACGATGGAAGCGCTGCTATTCGAAATGATCGGGATGGGATTCGCGCTGCTTACGCTGGCGCTGCTGAGCGGTTTCATGTTTCTCGAGGATATGTTTGCGCAGCGCCTGGCACACAAGACGGTACTTTCGCTAGCCGCCTGGATAGTCTTCGGCGCGCTGCTTTGGGGAAGATTCAAATCGGGCTGGCGTGGTCAGAAAGCGTTGATCTGGACTCTGACCGGGTTTGTAGTGCTGATGCTGGCCTACTTTGGCAGCAAATTCGTGCTGGAATTGTTGCTTGGTTGAAATAAGGATTACTGCGTTGCATTGGCTCAGTACAGGTGGCTGACCCGCTGCTAACTACCACGCTTCACACTGGCGTACGCACTTGCTGCCTGGCGACCCAACTTGAGTTTACCGAGACTTTGGGCAAGTTCGTCGTGGGCAAACAGCGCCAGCGACTTGATCGAGAGGTCCAGTTCGATTATCTCCCTGATCGATGCGGCCGCCAATTCAGAATTCACTTCGCCATCCTGCAGCGGGAAGCAGCGCTCGATCAACGGACGGCGCCGTACTTCGCTCTGCTGCACAAACTCCCAGTCGCTCTCCAGCGCCGCAGTACGCATCTCCCGGGTGATCTCCAGAATCTGCTGCAGCAGTGTCGTGCTCTCTGGCATCGTTGCAGCTTTCCGTATCCCGAACGAGGTCGTTCGCAAACCGGATCAGGAGGTGGCCTTGCGGCTCTCGCTGGCCAACTGCCGCGGAATCACATCCCAGGCTGACTTCACCTCCAGCAACAGCGATGAAACCTCATCCAGGATCGCCGGATCATTTTGGACACCAGCCTCTACCAAGCGGCGAATCATGTAATCATAAAGAGTATCGAGATTGGCCGAAATCTCTCCCCCGGCCTCCATATCCAGGCTGTTCTGCAGCCCGCCGACAATGGAGATGGCCCAGCTGATGTGCCGTCCCTTCTCAGCCATATCACGGTGCAGGATGTGCCCTTTGGCTGTAGCAATTTTGTCCAGCGCCCCCTCCATAAGCATCTGGATCAGCCGGTGGGGCGTCGCATCTTCCACACCACCGGTGACGCTGATGCTGTTGTATTCGGAGAGTGCATTGCTGATTCTGGATCTGTTCATGGTCATCCTTATCGTTCGTTACCTTATGCCCGCTGGTCGCAGGATGGAGATGTTATTTGCTTCGGCATGGGCTTGAAAACCTTGAATGCCTTCGCTTGATTATTTTCTCCCTACCGGATTTGGTTTTGGCCGGTCAGCAAGCTGGTGATTATTCGACCATTGCCGCTTGCCGGAAGACCATTGATCCTGCGCACAACATCCCTTCACGGGATAGCGGTAGCGGCAGTAAGGCCCGGATCGCCACCTTTGTTGCTATCCATCGGTGAATCACATGCCAGGATTCCGGTTGCGACGGAATCTTTGCGACCGTCGAAGGGTGTTGCAGCCGCGGAGTCAGGGGAATGCACTCTGGCTGGTTTATCCACTTCGCCGGCACAGCCGCCGACCAGCAAGCCTGACCGAACAAGGGGCACCGGAGAGCGACAAAAAAAAGTTTAAAGTTCTCCCTTGAACCGGTCGCTTAAATTACCGGAGGCGGTGAATACCCACCCAATGGGTATATCCGCTAAATATCAGCCTTAAACCCCTTCGCCCCCGTGAGACGTGGCGTACCAGGGGTATCAGGAGTCAAGAAAATGGCAAGTGTCATCAATACCAACGTCACCTCCCTGACCGCGCAGCGCAATCTGAGCCGCTCCCAGAGCGATATGGCCACAGCCTTGCAACGGTTGTCATCCGGTCTACGCATCAACAGCGCGAAAGACGACGCGGCGGGCCTGGCGATCTCCAACCGCTTTACCACCCAGATCAATGGCCTCTCCCAGGCCATGCGCAACGCCAACGACGGCGTCTCCCTGGCGCAGACCGCGGAAGGCGCGCTGCAGGAGAGCAGCAATATCCTCCAGCGCATCCGGGAGCTGTCCGTCCAGTCGGCCAACTCCACCAACTCCGCAGGCGATCGTGCCAGTCTGCAGGCCGAGGTGAACCAGCTCGTCTCCGAGCTGAACCGTATCTCCAACACCACCTCCTTCAACGGCATCAAGCTATTGGACGGCTCTTTCAGCCAGCAGGCATTCCAGGTGGGTTCCGAAGCCAATCAGACCATTAACGTCGATATCTCCGGCGCCACCACCAGTACCCTGGGTGTGAATAAGTTCACCGTCAACAGCGTCGATGGCGGCATCGATGCCGCCACCGGTAACACCAGCACAACCGTACAACTCAGTTCAACGGCCTTCAACGGTACCGGTACCGGTGCCAGCCGTGACGCAGCCTCGGACAGCGTGCTGGCCGATCAGACGGTCAACGTCACCGCTGCCAACGGCACCGTAACCGCGGTATCGATCACCGACGCGGCCCTGGGCGAGGTCTCAGCCAACTCCATCGCCACCGCACTGACCGCAGTGACCGGGGTCACCGCCACCGCCGGTGCCACCAACGCTGAGATGGACTTCTCCAATCTCAGCGGCGTGGAGAACGGTGACCAGATCACCTTCGACCTGGTGATCGAGGACGGTTCGGGTTCCAACACCCAGTCCGTCTCCATCACCCGGGATACCTCCTCCACGTTGATCTCCCAGGTTCAGTCGGCTCTCAACACGGCGGTCAGCGCGGTCAACTCGGCCAATGGAGACAGCGACCTCTCCCTGGCGGTCAACAGTACCAATCGGACCGCCACCGTCTCCAGCGCGAGCGGACTGAACGTGGCGATCGAAAACTTCGATGCCGTCGACCTGGCTCAGGTCACCATCGATACCGCCAACTTCGCCAATCTGTCCACCGATGTGGACATCAACCTGGCCATGGGCGGCACCTGGGATCTCGACGAGACGATGACCCTCGACGTCGATGTCAACGGAGGCACCTCCACTCAGACCATCGATATCAGCGCAGCCACCGGAGCAGACATAGGCGCCCGTTTCGCCGACGCTTTCGGCACCCGTACAATCAATGGTATATCAGTGACAGCCACGCGGGTGGACGCCACCAACGTCACGCTGACTGCGGCGGATGCCTATGAAGTCTCCATCGACACCTTCGTGTTGACCGGCGGTACCGATGACGATGACGAAACCATCACCACCACCGCGGCCGATGGCGACACCAATCAGACCACCAATCCCAGTGGCGCCTTCACCGATGGCGGCGCGCAGACAGCCGGCGTCTATCGCGGCGACAACACGCTGACCTTCGATATCACCAATGCTGATGGTTCGGATACCCTGACCCTGGTGCTGGAGGGTGTAGACACCAGCAACTCCACCGCAGTTGCGGACGCCTTCGAGGACGCCCTGGACGGCACCACCGGCGCGGGTATCGCCAACACCAACCTGAGCTTCGTGCGCAGCGGCACCAGTTTCACGATCTCCGCCAGCGCTGAATCCGAATCGAACATCACCTTTGACAGCACGACCGACGACAACGCCTCACGCTCCGTCAACTTCCAGATGACGGTGGGTATCAGCGGTGATACGCTGGCAGCAGGCGAAAACGACACGCTGGCCTTCGGCGGAGGCGACAGCATCACCTCCACCAGCGTCATCCAGACCTCCGGGATCACCTTCAACGGCGAGGCGCTGACCGAGTCCGGCGGCAGCGGCAGTGATTCCGCCGTGGCCACCGGCAGCCTGAACATGACCTTGGCCGAGGGGGTTACCATCTCCTCCACCGTCGGCAGTGACAGCGGCGGCATCTTCAACGTCGGTGCCGGTGAGTCGGCCAGCCTCACCAACCTGGGCGTGGCCTCCATCAGCGGCGGCAACAACGTCGAGGCACAGACGCTGACCATCAACGGCAATTCATCCGCCACCGTAGCCGTGACCCAGAACGCCTCGGCGGCCACCATCGCCGCAGCGGTGAACGATGAGAGCGAGACCACCGGGGTTACCGCCAGTGCGCGGACCACCGCGACGCTCAGCAGTCTGACCGCGGGCGGGGTGGTCTCCTTCCAACTCAATGGCACCGCCATCTCCGCCAGCGTCACCACCAGTGACCTGAGCGCGCTGACCTCGGCCATCAACGACCGGACCAGCCAGACCGGAGTGACTGCGGTAACCAGCGACGACGGCGCCAGCATCACCCTGACCGAGGAGAACGGCAACGACATCACCATCCAGAGTTTCAACAGCTCCGTAGCGGTGGATGGCAGCTCCGGCACCGCAGTCGAGATGGACGTAGCCGGCAACAGCGGCACGACCGCGACGCTGCGCGACGGCGGCGAAAACTCGGGCTCGTATGATTCCACCGTGATAGGAGGAACCGTCGAGTTCAAGTCCGTCAGATCGGCTTTCAGCGTCACCTCCAACGTGGCGGAAGGCTCCGGAGGCCTGTTTACCGGCACAGCGAGCGAACTGCAGTCCAGCACCAACCAGACCGTGGCCAGCATCGATATCAGCACGGCCGCAGGCGCAACCCGAGCCATCGACATCCTGGACGGCGCTCTGGGTAGGGTCGACGCCATCCGCGCGGACCTCGGTGCGATCCAGAACCGCTTCGATTCGACCATCCGCAACCTGGGGGTCTCGGTGGAGAACTTCAGCGCTTCCCGTTCACGCATCCAGGATGCGGACTTCGCGTCCGAAACGGCGGCGCTGACCCGGGCGCAGATCCTGCAACAGGCCGGTGTGGCGATGGTGTCACAGGCCAACTCGATACCGCAAGGCGTTCTAGCCCTGCTGCAGTAGGTGTGAAGGAGTGACAGGCCCGATCCAGATCCGGCCTGTCACTCATCCATCCTCAAGAGATAATGAGACATGACCAGTTCCGTCACATTACAACCACTCACTCCGCGACCTGCGCACTCCAGCGCCACCGGAACAGGAAAACCGCCTGCCGGGGCAACGGCTGGCAGCACCACTTCAATCCAAGGCAACACTCAGGTAAATGCGTACAGCGATGTCCAGAAGAGCGCGCTGCCGCAACAGGAGCCCCAGCCTCAGGATCAGTTGGAGGAACAGGAGCTGACTCAGGTGATGAACCGGCTCAACGAGCTGGTGCAAAACGTCCGTAGAGAACTCAACTTCAGAGTGGATGACGATAGCGGGCATACCGTGATAGAGGTCATCGACTCGGAAACCGAAGAAGTATTGCGGCAGATTCCGCCAGAAGACGTATTAACGCTGCTCGAGCACCTGCAGAATTTCGGCAACGGTTTCGTCAGGGAGAAGGTGTGAACGATCATCCACAAGCCGTCGGCACTCCCCGCCCTCGACGCAGGAAAACCCATGGCATCCATTAGCACCAGCGGCGTCGGTTCGGGAATCGACATCAACGGTCTGGTGTCGCAGCTGGTGGCTGCGGAGCGTGAGCCGGTGGAGACACGGCTCAATACCCGCGAGACCAGGTTTCAGGCGCAATTGTCCGGGTTCGGGCTGTTGAAGTCTGCTCTTTCCGATCTCAGCCAGGCAGTCGACAGGTTAAAGCTCACGTCCACCTTTGATGGGCGTGCTGCCGTTTCCGGGAACGAGGAAGTGTTCACGGCAAAGGCGTCACAAAACGCTGCCAACGGAAGATTCCATGTCAAGGTCGAGAGGCTGGCGGAATCACAAAAACTATTCACGGAAGGGTATGCCACTGCCGGCAAGGCTGTTGGCACGGGTACGCTGACGATCGATGTCAATGGACATTCATTCGATGTAACGATTAAAGAGGGCGGCAGCAGCCTCAATGCGGTGCGGGATGCCATCAACCGGGCGCCGGACAATACCGGCGTAACCGCTGCGATCATCAATGTGGATGACGGCAACGGCGGCACCCAGAGCAAGCTGGTTCTGACCGCCGATCAGATAGGCAGCGACGGTCAGTTCACGGTCACGGTGGACGATGATGATGGTACCGACACGGATACCGGCGGACTCTCCAGGCTGATACACGGTGGCAATGCCACCACCCTGGCGGCGGTGGACGCGCAAATCAGCATCGATGATCAGATCCTGACACGAACGAGCAACACAATCAGTGATGCCATTGAAGGGATCACGTTAAACCTGGTGGCGGCCAAACCCGGGGAGTCCATCGATCTGACTGTTTCCACCGATACCCAGGTAGCCAAAAACACGATTAACGATTTCGTTGCCAAGTTCAACGCCGTGGTGGATCTGATCAACAGCTCCACCAACTATGATGTGGCCACGGGCGAAACGGGGACACTGTTCGGTGATCCCACCATTCGCGGACTGGAGTCGAGTCTGCGTAATGCCCTCGGCGGCCGGATGACCGGTAGCAACGGCACACTTGGCTCACTGACGGAGCTGGGCATCAGGACGGACCAGCAGGGTAAACTGTCGATCAACGCAGAGACCCTGGATGCGGCCCTGGCCCAGGACCTGGACTCGGTGACGAGCCTGTTCACCTCCACCGCTGGCGTGGCTTACCGTGCGGATTCCATATTGAAAAGTTTTGCCGGGACCAACGGCACCATCGACTCGCGCATCAATGGACTGAACAGTGGTATCGAAGCGATAACGGAGCAGCGGGCCAACCTGGACCGGCGCATGCAGTCTACCCAGAGCCGGCTCCTGGCACAGTTTACGGCGATGGACGTACTGGTCAGCCAGTTGCGGACCACAGGGGATTTTCTGACCCAGCAACTCGAAGGCCTGTCAGCCATGATCAACGGCTCCAACAAGTAGCTTGTTGTCGGATTACGCAGTCGCTCGACCCAACCACCAGGTCCCAGTTCTCAGGCCCCTGACCCTTACAGATAGTCGAACAGCGAAAGCCCCTTGATTCTCACATAGGACTGCTGTGCTGCCTGCAGCGCGGTCATCTGCCGTTCGAAGCGGGCGATTGCCTCGGCAAAGTCGAGATCCTCCTCCACCGATTTGTGGCTCTTCAGCGAGAGTTCCAGATCGGCGTTTACCTCGTACTGTTCGTCGATCGCATTGCGCCGGCCGCCGACCGAAGTGCGCGTATCGATCACGCTATCGAGTGCCAGCTGCACATCGGCGATATAACGGTCGACCGGGCGCTTCTCATTCAGCGCACCGGCCAGCTGGTGCAACGTCTCGAACACGTTGCGCTGGGTGCGCGTGGTTGCGCTGGTACCCGCGGTCAGACCGCTTTGTGCATCCGCCCCGGCCGCCAGTGCGATGCTGATGCCGGACCCCTCGACGACCGTCATCTCCAGCTGACCGCTGCTGTTCACCGAGGCGCGCACACCGCTCCGGTCCCGGACCTCGTTGACTGCATCCGCCAGCTGCTGTGCCCGCTCCGCCGCGGATGCGGCCGTCACTATCGCGCCGATACTGACCGGGCCGTTGCCATTGCCGCCGTCGACTGTGATAGCGCCATCCGCTACCGGGCCCAGATCGGTGGCGCCAACCGCGGTAACCGACACGTACGCGGCCGTGGCAACATTCACGAACAGGCCGTGGCCATGGTCACCGTCAGCCACTTGCCGGTCCGGAGAGATCTGCAGCTGGCGCTGCCCCAGATCACCGTTGTAGACGTAGCTGCCGACCGCCGGATTGGTGAACGGTTTTTCACCACTCTGGTAGCCGGCGAAAATATACTCTCCGCTACTGTCGCGGGTGTTGGCCAGGCCATAAAGCTGGTCCAGGAGTTGATGAATCTCTGCGGCGATGGCGTGGGTATCGTTGCCGCTCAGGGTGGCATTGTTGCCCTGAACCGCAAGCTCGTGGACCCGCTGCAGCAGATTGGTCGCACCGGTGAGCACACCCTCCTCGCTCTCCAGCCTCGATTTGATCCGACCGATATTGTCTTGATACTGCTGCACCGTCTCCAGCGCCCGGTTGAGACTGAGCACCCGTGAGGCGCTGGCGGGATCGTCCGCCGGGGCGATCACCCGGCGACCGGTGGAGAGCTGCAGCTGGGTGTCTCCGACTTTGGCCTGCTGGCGCAGCATCGCATCCAGCGCACGCTGGGTCATGGTGGCTGTAGAGATTCTCGTCATACTTACCCCCTGACCGCACCGATCAGTGTATCGAATATCCTGCTGGCTACCGTAATCACCTGAGCAGAGGCCTGGTAAGCCTGCTGAAAGCGGATCAACCTGGCCGCCTCTTCATCCAGATTGACGCCGGTGAGTGAGGAGAGTGTCGCCTGATGATGCTGCAGCAGCCCGTAGCTCGCTTCGCTATTGATACTCGCCTGACGGGTCTTCGCGCCTACGTCCGAGACCAGCAGACCGTACGTCTCCTGGATAGTGGCGGTTGCGGCAGTACCCCCGGTGGCACCGAGCAGTGTCTTCTGCTGCTGTATATCTGCCAATGCCAATGCGTTACGGTTGTCACCCGAACCGGTGCCGTTGTTTTCGATGATGAACTGGTCCCCCTCCGCCGGAACTCCGCTGACGCTGAAGCGCATGCCGCCATAGGCGGTGAACTCAAAGCGCTTGCCACTGCCGTCACTGACCGGATCGTAGGAGAGCGTGCCACCCGGTCCGCCGTTGACCCGGAAACCCGGGTCGTCGGCGGTGCCGTCTCCATTCACATCCGCGCGCCACTGCAGTGTGATGCTGCTGGGTCCGCTCAGCGGCAGATTTTCGCTGCTGCTCACCACCGGCTGGGTCAACTCGCCGCTGCCGCTGTTCAGGTTGCCGCTGTCAGCATTGGTTGCCTGTCTGAGCCGTAACGGCCCGGCCGCGGCGACCCCACGCGGATCATTCATCTGCACGGTGATCTTTCCAGCCGCTTCGCGGGTAGGCCGGATAAAGAATTTATCCCCCAGGTTGGCGGCTCCGGAGATCTCCAGCGTGATACCGTCGATCTCCACGCTGGTATAGGGATAGACGCCACCGGTATCGAGGGCGAATTGCTTGTTGTCACTCAACCGGGTGAGGGTGAGCTGGTCACCGCCATCCGATTCCAGCCGGTAGTCGCTGGCGGTCAGACTGCCACCGTCGACAACGGTCGCAGCGACCGACGCCGCACCCGTGTTGGCAGGGTGCGGGTAGGGAGAGATTGCGGGCAACGCAAACAACGGCTCCCCTAGATTCCCGTTGAGATCGACACCCAACTGCTGCTGCGCATTGATACTTCCACCGAGGCCGATCGCCACCAGTCCCAGCCGGTTCTGCCCCGGATCCAGTATGTCGTTGCGAAAGTCGAGCAGACCGCCGATCTCTCCGCCACTCAGCTGGTCGGTGATCACCCGGCTGCTGACGGTGTCGGTAAAGACCACCTCCACCCCGCTGACATCGGTGCTGTCGGTCCGGATGCCAAGCGTCGAGACGCTGTTCCCGATCACCAGCGCCTGCCCCTTACCGATGAAGATGTTCCAGGCGCCGTTATCCTGCGGCACCACGGTGATATCGACGCGCTGAGCCAGTTCGCCCAGCAGTTGCTCACGCCGGTCCAACAGGTCATTGGGATCGGCGCTGCCGTTCGCGCCGATCGCCGCGACGATGTTTTGATTCACCCGCCCCAGCGATTCGGCCAGATCGTTGATCTCTCCGGTGAGCGACTTCAGCTGCTCATTCAAATGGATCCGCATGTCACTGAAACGACGATTCAGATCGTGAAACCGGTCGACCAGCGAACCGGACTCGGAAAGCAACACCTGACGCGAGGGAACAGAAGTGGGATCATCCGCCACCACCTGCATCGCATCGAAAAAATCCTGCAGCGCCGGATCCAGGCCGATGTTGGGATCGGCCAGTACGTTGTCCAGCTGCGTGGCGTACTCCGTGTAGAGCTCCAGCTGGGCGGAGACCGACCGTGCAGAGCGCACCTGCGTGGAGAGGAACTGATCGGCAAGCCGCTCCACATCGTTCACCTTGACCCCATTCCCCAGCCAACCATAGCTGGTGAAGCGGGGTTCTTGAGTGGTGAGAACGGTGCGCTGCCGGCTGTACCCTTCGGTATCCGAATTGGCTATGTTGTGGCCCGTGGTATTGAGGGAGTTCTGAAACGCCAGCAATCCCGATACGCCGATATCCAATATGCCCGCCATGCTTCTTTCTGCCTCGGTTACCCTGCCCGACCCAAACGGCACTTCGTTACATTAAATTTGATTTCCATGAGACACTTTTCGGTATTTCGCCAGTGGCCGGAATCCGGGCGACCACCCCCTGATTGAATTTGGATCCTGCCATGCGCCAGCCTAACCGCTGTTTGCGGGCTTGCCCAGGCGTGGAAGCGTCTACCCCCTCACCTGATCTGGCGAGGGAGGATTGGTGGAGGTAGACGCTCCTGAGATCGATAGCGGCCGACTTTCTCTGTTTCTTAACCGATCCAGCGCGGTGCTCATCTCCGGACCACGCAGTACCGACTCGATCTTCTCTGCATAGCGGGGATCGGTGGCGTATCCCGCCTGCTGTAGCGCGGTGAAATAGGCACGGCTGTCGGTGGTCAGCGCCAATGCCTGTTGATAGCGCGGATTACTCTGCAGAAAGTCGATGTAGTCATGGAAACTCTGCTGAAACGAATCGTAGGAGCGGAACTGCGCTCTGTGCCTGACCGCGCTTCCCTCCTCGTACTCCAACGTGGTGACGTTGACACGCTCGCCGTCCCAGCGCTGGTCCGCTTTGATACCGAACAGGTTATGGCTTGGCGTCCCATCTTGATGGCGCATGATGTGCCGCCCCCAACCGGTCTCCAGCGCAGCCTGGGCTAACAACGCCTGTGGCTGGATACCAATTCTTTCTGCCGCAGCCTGCGCCCAAGGCCAGAGCTGCTCGACGAAATCGCCGCGGCTCCAGTTTTCGCTGTCCACCACTGTCGTGGTCGTCGGTACAGGCACCTCTGCCGCACTGCGATCACGGCTCGAGGAGAGCGCCAGCAGCCGGCTCCTCTGGTAATCACCGATCTCTCTGCCCTCACTCGCCGGCTGCTGCACGCCGTCGAGCTGACGCTGAATCGCGGCAGCCAGTCCGATCCCGCCATTTTCCGAAAGATGCAGCGCCATCTGCTGATCCAACATATCACGATAAAAGAGGCTCTGATCGCTATCCAGAACGCCTTCACCCAGGCTGGCGCGGCGCATGGAGCGGGTCATTTCATGGATCAGCAACGATTCAAACTGACGTGCCACTTCGGCGCTGGTGCCAGCACGGTCGCTGGTGGCTCTCGCCTTGAGTTCCGCCAGACCGGTAAAATCGGCATAGAGCGAAGTGGCGGCACTCATCAGATAACCACCAGTTCCGCCTGCAGTGCACCCGCCTGCTTGAGCGCCTCCAGAATAGCCACCAGATCGCTGGGCGCGGCACCCACCTGATTGACTGCACGAACCACCTCATCCAGTGTGGTACCCGGGTTGAACAGAAACATGCGTGAGTCCTGCTCAGCCACGCTCACGTTCGACTGGGGTACCACTTGCGTGGTGCCACCGGAGAGCGGAGCAGGTTGTGACACCGCCGGCTGTTCGCTGATGGTTACCACCAGATTGCCATGGGAGACCGCCGCCGGGGAGACGCGCACTTCGCTGCTGATCACCACGGTACCGGTGCGCGAGTTAACGATTACCTTAGCCGGTGCGATACCCGGATTCACTTCCAGGTTCTCGACCATGGCGTAAAAGCCGACGCGCTGCGCCGCATCGGACGGGGCGCTGACCTGCACCGATGCGGCGTCGATAGCGCGTGCCGTATCGGCACCGAACTGCGTATTGATCGAATCGACCATCCGCTTCACCGTCGTGAAATCGCCACTCTTCAGGTTCAAAGTCAGATAGTTGCCGCTGTTGAACAGCGTCTCGACGGTGCGCTCCACGGTGGCACCGTTGGGAATGCGTCCGGCGGTTGGAATGTTGACGGTGACACGGGAACCATCAATACCGTCGGCGCTCAACCCGCCCACCACCAGATTGCCTTGGGCAACCGCATAGACCCGACCGTCGGCACCCTTCAGCGGCGCCATCAGCAGGCTGCCGCCGCGCAGATTCTTGGCGTCGCCGATGGAGGAGACGGTCACATCGATGCGCTGACCGTTCTTGGCAAAGGGAGGAAGCTCGGCGTGAATGCTGACCGCCGCCACATTTTTCGGTTTCAACTGGATCCCTGGCGGCACCACGATGCCCAACTGGGTGAGCATCGATCTCAGGCTCTGTATGGTGTAGGGTGCGGCATTGTCCTTGTCGCCACTGCCATCCAGTCCCACGACCAGGCCGTATCCGAGCAACTGATTACTGCGTACCCCCTCGATTTCGGCGAGATCCTTTATGCGTGCCCCCAGCGACTGGCCGCAAGTTCCGATCAGCAGCAGACAGAGCCCGATGCGCCAAAACGCGTTGCAACGGCTCTTGCTCTCATGTACGTAATACATGGCTCACGACTCCTAGAATGGAAAGAGCGCACTGACGAAGAATCGCGCCAGCCAGCCCAGGGTGTTGGCATCGGCGACCGCCCCGTCTCCCACATAGACGATGGTGGGGTCGGCCAGCCGAGTGGAGAGAACGGTATTGTCCGCATCGATATCGATCGGCCGGACCAGGCCGGAGAGGCGGATGTATTCATTCCCCTGATTGATGCCGATGCGCTTCTCACCTCGTACCATCAGGTAGCCATTGGCCAGCACCTCGACCACCGTCACGGTGATGTCGCCCTGCAGCAGATTGGACTGCTCACTGCTCCCCTCACCGCCAAACTGATGACTCGATTGCAGGTCGAAGGCCAGCGAATTGTCTCTGTTGCTGGCCAGTGGAATGATGCCAGGGGCGTTGAACTGCGGTGTGGACCCGAGCAGCGTGGGGTTGGAGATCGCGTTCTCATTCTCCTTCTTGACATCCGTCTTGGCCGCTTTGTTGGCAGTCATCCGCTCCGCCAGTTTGATGGTCAGCATGTCGCCGACCCGACGCGCGCGCAGATTCTCGAACCAGGCTGTCTCGTATCCGGCGCGGAAGATCGCGCCGTTCGGCTGCGGTAGCGGAGGCGGCAACGCGGGCCTGATCGGAGCATATTCCGGATCCCGTTTTGGCGCACTGTTGCAGCCGGCCAGGCTGTACACCAGCAACGCCGCCAATAGTGTGAAGATCAATCGTCGCATGTCTGAGCTCTGCTCATCACAGCTGGTTGGTCACATAGGAGAGCATCTCATCGGTGGTGGAGATCGCTTTGGAGTTCATTTCGTAGGCACGCTGAGTCTCGATCATATTCACCAGCTCCTCCACCACATTGACGTTGGAGCTCTCCAGCGACCCCTGCAGCAGGCTGCCGGCACCATCCTGACCCGGAGCGGTGGTGGTCGGTGCACCGCTGGCCTGGGTCTCGCGGAACAGGTTTCCGCCCATCGCCTCCAGTCCCATCGGGTTGATGAAATCAGCCAGCTCGATAGCGCCGATCTGGGTCGGCACATCACTGCCCGCGACCAGCGCCGACACCGTGCCGTCGGAGCCGACGGTGAGACTAAGCGTATTGGTCGGAACGGTGATGGCCGGCTCCAGCGCATAACCGTTCGGACTGACGATCTGGCCATTCTGATTCATGCTGAAGGAGCCGTCGCGGGTGTATTGGATCGTTCCGTCGGGCGTCAATATCTGGAAGAAACCGCGCCCCTCGACAGCCAGATCGAGGCTGTTGCCGGTGTGCATCAAATTACCCTGGGTGTGCAGTTTCTGGGTGGCCACGGTACGCACACCGGTGCCCAAATTGAGCCCGGAGGGAAGTTCGGTATCCTGCGAGGAGCTGGCGCCGACCTGGCGTACGTTCTGGTAGATCAGATCCTCGAACGAGGCGCGATCGCGCTTGAAGCCGGTGGTGTTGACATTGGCCAGATTATTGGAAATGACCGACATGCGCGTCTGCTGCGCATCCAGTCCGGTCTTTGCGATCCAGAGTGCCGGGTACATAGCTTGTTCCTATTCAGTGAAATCTGCTGATTTTGGTGAATGCAATTTATTTGCCAATTTTAGGTACTGGAAGCCAGGGTCCGAGGGCTAGGTACCAAGGATTATTTCCTAGTACCTAGTACCTTGGCCCTTTCAGCTCCCCAGACGCATGATCCGGCTCGACGCCTCCTCGACGCTCTTCGCGGTCTGCATCATCTTCACCTGCATCTCATAACGGCGCGACAGTTCGATCATATCCACCATCGCATCGACGATATTGACGTTGCTGCCTTCGAAAGTGCCGCTGTTCAGACGCAGGGCACCATCTTCCGTGGCCTCTTCACCGCTGTTCAGACGTACCAGTCCATCCAGCCCCTTGACCAGCTGATCACTCGGTGGATTGACCAGCTTGATCCGGTCGATTACCGCCATCTCGGCGGGACTTTGTCCCAGTGGAACGATCGAGATGGTGCCGTCCGGGCCGATCTCCAACTGCTCCGCCGGCGGTATCGCAATCGGTCCGCCGTTGCCGATCACCGGCAGACCATTGCCGGTGGTGAGCAGTCCATTGACGTCCAGCTGCAGATCACCGCGCCGGGTGTAGGCTTCAGTGCCGTCGCGCGCCTGCACCGCAATCCAGCCGTCACCAGCGACTGCCACGTCCAGATTCCTACCGGTATGCACCTGATCGCCGTGAGTGAAGTCGGTTGCCGGACGTTCACTCAAGCCGTAGACGCGGGTGGGATGGCCGTTGCCGAACAGCGGCATGCTGCGAAACTGCTGCAGATCTGCGAGAAAGCCCGGTGCGTTGGCATTGGCCAGATTGTTGCTGTTGTTGGCCTGAGCGATCATCGTCTCTTTCGCCCCGCTCATGGCGACATAAAGCATGCGATCCATTGTTGCCTCTCTCGATCCCTAGTACCTAGTACCTAGTACCTAGTACCTGACTACCTGATATTGATAATGGTCTGAGTAATGGTATCGGCTGTCGTGATCACTTGGGCATTCGCCTGAAAATTGCGCTGCGCGGTGATCAGATTGACCAACTGTTTGGCGATATCCACATTGGAGTTTTCCAGTGCACCCGACTGAATCAGGCCCAAGCTCGAAGTGCCCGGCTCACCCATCTGCAGATCACCACCGTTGAAGGTCTGCGCCCAGCTGGTATCGCCCAGCTGCCGCAACCCCTGCGGATTGTTGAACTTGGCCAGCGCCACCTTCCCCAAGGCAGTCGCCTGGCCGTTGGTGAAGCGGGCGAACACCACTCCGGTGTTGTCCACATCGATACCACTCAACCGGCCCGCGGTGTAGCCATCCTGAGTCAGATCGTTGACCGCAAAATCACTACCGTACTGGGACGTGTTCAAATAATTGAAGGTCAGACTGACCGGATTGGCGCCATTCACCGGTATCCAGTCGTCCAGCGTAAAACGGCCCTGCGCATCGACCGAGCCAGCGGTGGTATCCAGCGCACCTGACGGAACAAACTGCAGCGTGGAGAAGCCGTTCGCACCGTCACCCCGGGCCAGGGTGCCATCGATGTAGGTGTAGTTTTGCCACTCCCCGGTACTAACGCTTTTACGATAATAGAGTGTCGCCCGGTGCGGATTACCCAGCGAGTCGTAGATCGTCGTGGAGGTGGCATGGTTATACATCTCGGTAGTGACGTTGCTCTCGTAGGTTGGATCCGCCAGCAGGGTGTACCCTGGATCAGTGGTGTCGGTGGTACCGGAAGGCCAGGGAATGATCGGAACCGACTCGGCGGCCCCAAGATTGACCGCCACGGCAATGTTGGTGCTTGCCTGCGGCGTACCGGAAAGTGTTGGCAGCGTGAGATCGACAGTCGCACCGGTGGTAAATCGGGTGCCAGTGGCATCGATCGGGGAAAACACCTGCAAACGCTCATTGGCGTGGTTGACCACATAGCCTTCCCGGTCGGATCCGAATGCTCCTGCGCGGGTATAAGAGAAATTGCCCGTTGAGTCCTGCAGGATAAAGAAGCCTTCACCGTTGATGGACATATCGAGGTTGTTGGCGGTGAAATCGAGGCTGCCCTGACTGAACTGCTGCGCCACCCGGGTCACCTTCACACCGCGGCCGGCTGCAGTCGAGCTGACATCCTGCAACGAGTTCGCATAGATATCGGCGAATTCGGCGCGCGACTCCTTGAAGCCGTTGGTTGCCGAGTTGGCGATATTATGTCCGGTGACCCGCAGGTCGGTTGAAGCGGCATCGAGACCGCTGAGTGCGATACGAAAAGGCATGGTTTATCTCCTGAATGAATTGGTGCCCGTCAAGGCGATGACGGTAAACAGTTGCAGCAACCGTACAACCGGCGCATCAACGGATCTCGGCGACGTCGCTTAGCGGAATCGAGCCCAGACCTCTCAGATTCAAATTCAGTCCCTGTCCACCAGACGCGATGGTGACGCTACCGACTACGGCTTCCGTCAGCAGATAGGGTGTAGTGGCCTCGCCTTTGACACTGGCGTTGACGCTGATCTGATACTGGCCGGACGGCAGGAACTCACCGGAACCATTGCTGCCGTCCCAGCTGAAGTGGACTTCACCCTTTGCCTGAGTCCCGAGATCAATCTCGCGTACCAGCGCACCGCCGGCGTTGTAGATCGAAACCGTCACGTCACTGGCGGGATCATCCAGTCCCACCACGCCATTGATGGACCCGCCACTTTCGAGGTAGCCTCCACTGAGCGGTGCCAACACGCGCCGGCCGATCAGATTGGCCGCCTGCAGCGACTGATCAGAGAGTAGTGAACCAGAGAGGTCGCTGAACGAGCTGTTCAACTGCTCGATGCCGGATACCGTGGCGAATTGAGAGATCTGCGAGGCCAACTCACTATTCTCCATCGGTTTGAACGGATCCTGATGGGTCAACTCGGTGACCATCAGGTCGAGGAAATCCGCCATCTGCAGCTCGGACGTCGACTTCTGTGCCAGCTCCCTGCTCAGCCCCAGCGTTTGGAAGAGCGTACTGTCGTTGGTTATCGCGGTCATCGCCTCGGCTCCTATTCACCCATCCTGAGCGTTGCGGACAACAGCTGCTTGGCGGTATTGATCACTTCCACGTTACTCTCGTAGGAGCGTGATGCGGAAATCATGTTGGCCATCTCTTCCACCATGTTCACATTGGGTCTGAAGATATAACCCTCCTCGTTGGCCATCGTATGTTCGGGGGCGTACTCCATCACCAGTGGCGCCTGACTCTCCACCACCCCTTTCATCTGCACACCAACGGCCGGCGCCTCCGGATTGAGCCTATCCAGCATGGCTGCGAACACTGGTTGTCGCGACCTGTAGGTCTGCTCGATGCTGCTGCTGATGCTGTCGACGTTGGCCATGTTGCTGGCCACCAGATTCAGCCGCAGTGATTGCACGCTCATACCAGACGCCGCGGTATCGAATATTTTGAACATTGACATGATTAGTTATCCTTTGATTGCGCTCATCAGTTTCTTGATACCGCCACTCAGGAAACGCAGGCTGGCCTGGTATTCCATGGCGTTGGCAGCATAGGCGGTGTGCTCCAGTTGGCTGTCGACACTGTTACCATCCAGGCTTGGCTGGTTGGGTATGCGATAGTAGACCTCGCTGGCAGAGACTGGCCCCGGGTCCGGTTGAATATGCCGGGGAGCGGTTGTCTGCAATCGCGCTCCTGCGGGCAGCTGTTGCTGCATCAACTTATGAAAATCGATATCACGCGCCTTATACCCAGGCGTGTCGGCATTGGCGATATTGCCTGCCAACAACTCCCCACGCAGGGTACGCAATTTCAACGCCTGTTCATGCACACCGAATACATTGTCAAGCTTCATTTCGTCCCTCCCCAATGTGGCTTCTGCTCCATCCATGCAGTTTTCATACCAGATCGGTAACAAAGGTCCAGGACTGAGAGCTGAGGATAATAGGAGCTGCAATCTGTTTTTCTTCGGCTCTTAGCCCCAGGCTCTAACCAGGAAAAGAGCAGCATCCGCATCCCTTATGCCATCCTCGCCCGGGGGATGGCGAGATTTACTCCGCGGAGTGTGGCAATGCAGAGCCGGCCAGGCGGCAAAAAGCGACCGCTGCCGGCATCATCGGGAATCCGCTCGAGACGCCTAACGGCGGGAAGCAGTGCGGGTCAGCCGGAGTGGAGACAGCTGGAGGGAGGTTACTTCAAGCGGTAGATGATTCCGCCGGACTCACTGATCATCTCAAATTGATCGGAATGACCCGAGATCGACTCGGTGGAACCGAGCAGCAGATAACCGCCCGGATTCAGGATACGGGCCATGCGCTCGAGGATATCCTGCTTCTGTTGACGTGAGAAGTAGATCAGCACATTGCGGCAGAATATGGCATCGAACCGGCCCAGCAGTTCATAACCTTTGGTGAGGTTGGCGTTGCGAAAGCTGACGTGCCGTTTGATCTCCGGACGCACCTCGAGACAATCCCCGTTGCGGTTGAAGTAGCGCCTGCTCTGATCCGCCGACAGCCCCCGCGATGCGGATATACCACAGTAGACCCCGCGTCTGGCTTCTTCCAGGATACGCTGTGATATGTCGGTCGCTACAATCTCGACCGGTCCACGGAAGCTCCCAGGATTGCGCTGGCGAAAATCCTCCACCACCATGCTGATATTGTAGGGCTCCTGTCCGGAAGAACAGGCAGCGGACCAGATTCTTAGCCGATGCGGCCTGCTGCGGCTGGTCTCCGGCAGAATGCGCCTCTCCAGCAGATTGAAGTGCGCCATGTCGCGAAACCAGAAGGTTTCATTGGTGGTCATCGCGTCGATGATCCCGCTCTTCAGCTGTGGATTACGACCGTGCTGCAGCTGGTTCAACAGCTCCCCTACTGTTGCGATGTCATAGTGGCGCATCAGACCGCTGAGGCGACTGGATACCAGATACTCTTTGCCTGCACCTAGCAGGATGCCACAGGCATTCTGCAGAAAATTCTGGAACGCCTCGTAGTCTCCCGGCGAGAGAATCTCCTTTCTTGCTATCGTCTCACGCATATACGTTATCAGCCATTGGGCGGGAAGTGACTCCTTGTGCGGCAAATATCACGCCACGGCCGCCTGTACGGCTCTGTGTTCCTTGATCTGTTGCTGAACCATCTCTGCCAGCTCGTCCGGCTCATATTTCGCCAGAAATTTGTCGGCACCCACACGTTTGATCATCGACTCGTTAAAGACGCCGCTGAGCGAAGTGTGCAGTATAACGTAGAGATTTGCCAGTTTGGGATGCTTGCGAATCTCTGAAGTGAGGGTATACCCATCCATGCGTGGCATCTCCACATCGGAGATGACCAGCGACAGATATTTCTCCACATCCTTTCCTTCGTCGAGCCAATGCTTAAGTTGCTGCAGCGCCTCGCCACCATCGTTGCACAACATCGTCTCCACACCCAATTGATCGAGCACCCGTTTGACCTGATTGCGGGCAACGGATGAGTCATCAACCACCAGAACCCGACTCGCTTCGCTGCGCAGCGCTTCGTCAATGACGCCGGCAGATACCATTTCGCTACCGCCAACCAGTTCCTTCAGCACCTTTTCGACGTCGATGATCTCGACCAGCTCCTTATCCACCTGGGTGACAGCGGTCATATAGCTGTTCTTGCCTGTCCCTTTGGGCGGCGGCATGATCTCACCCCATGTCATATTGATGATACGATCGACCGAACCGACCAGGAATCCCTGCACCCGCCGGTTATACTCCGCCAGGATGATATAGCGCTCCTTGTTGTCACCCAGCGGCGGATTGCCGATTGCCATGGAAAGATCGATGATGCTGATGGTTTTACCACGCAGGTTGGCGATACCGCACACCGCGGGGTGAGCACCGGGCAGCTGTGTAAGCTGTGGACAACGGATCACCTCCTGAACCTTGAACACGTTGATACCGAAACGTTGCCTGGAATGGAGCCGAAACAGTAACAACTCGAGCCGATTTTGACCGGCAAGATTGGTTCGTTGATCTATACCATCCAGAATTCCAGCCATTCTTCTCTCCCATGAAACGATTTAACCCAGACTATCGGCGCCACTGTTCGATGCTTTAACCCGAACCGTTCAGATTGTTTTACTTTTTCAACATCCGGCATGTTGTTTGCAGCGAACGTTCAGTCACAGAAAAATCGTCAATTCTTTGGCGCCATTACTGAATTGCAGCTAACAACCTGAAAATACGATGAAACAGAAAAGAAGCAACCGCTTGCAACTGCTGCTCTGCTCGCTGCTGGCAGGCGCTGCAGCAGCGTTCCCACTGTCTGCAGAAGAGTGGCAGTCGCACGCGGTCATTCGTGAGGCGGCTCGTCAACACATCCTTTCTCAGTGGCGCAGTGAGCCGGGAGCGGAAATCACTGTTCTCCCCGCGGAGATTGACCGGCGGTTACGGCTGGCGCAGTGCACACAGCCACTGGAGAGCTTTTCGCCCAGCAGTGTGAGCAGCGGAGCCAAACAGACAGTGGGAATACGCTGCCGCGGCACGCAGAATTGGACACTGTATGTCGCGGTAAGGATGGAAGTGAGCAAGCCTGTACTGGTGGCCGAGCACCGGTTGGAGCGGGGCAGAGTCCTGTCGGGAACGGATTTCCGGCTGGAGAAGCGGATGGTTTCCGAGCTGCATCGAGGTTACATCGAAAACCCGGCTAATGCCCTGGGAAGCAGGCTCAAACAGACACTGAAACGGGGTGACGTGCTGGCACCCGGAGCGTTGAAACGGCCGCCGGCGGTCAAACGAGGCAGCCAGGTCACCATTCTTGGCCGGACCGGTGGGATCGAAGTGAGAATGGCCGGTAAAGCACTCTCGGATGGTGCCAGGGGCGAGCGCATCAAGGTGAAAAACAGCAGTTCAAATCGTCAGATCGAGGCAACGGTGATTGATCACGGCATCGTGGAGGTGGTGCTCTGAAACGGCTGTGGAGGTGACGAAAAATAGTGTTGACTATTCAGATCCTCAAAGGCTAAGGAGTAACTAAATAGCTGCCCAAAAACGGGGCCAGCTGAATAGTTACAAATAGCGTTAAAGTTTTTTTCGTTACGGCCGTTATTTTCGTGCAGAGACTCCCCTTAACCTAAAGAAGGTGCCCAATGAGCGTTGAAATCAACGGCTTACCTGGCAGCCAGATCCACAATATGGCTGATAATCGCCAGGTGACTTCAGCGAAGTCGGCAACGAACAGCCCCTCCCAGTCTTCCCAGGCATCCAGCGATGACAAGCTAAGCTTGACCAGTTCAGCCACCCACCTGAAAGAGCTGACCAGCCAGATCTCGGCACTCCCTGTGGCCGATCCAAAAGTGGTTGCCGAAACGCAACGAGCGGTAGCTACCGGCAGCTTCCGCTTCGAACCGGTCGTGGCAGCGAACAATCTGCTCACTCAGGAGAGAGAGCTGGCCACATTGAAACTGGAACCCTGATGCCACTAGCAGTCACTCACGAGATTAGCGATCGACTACTGCAGCTGCTGAAGGCGGAACTGGAGAGCAGCCGGCAACTGCTGCAAATCCTGCAGCAGGAGCAAAGCGCGCTGATCGACGGAGAGGCAGAGCACATATGCTCGATCAACGATATGAAGCAGCGCCAGATCAACCTGCTGGGAGAGCAACTGCTGACGCGCGACCATCTGCTGACTGCACTGCAGTTGCCCGCCGGCAAAACCGGTACCGAGCAGTGTATCGCTCTGACAGCTGAAAACAGCGAGCTCGAGAACTGCTGGAATCAGCTGCAACAGCTGGCGCTGCAACTGAAGATGCGCAATGAGGTCAACGGCGGCATGGTTGTGCAAGCCCAACGCCATGTCCGGCAGATGCTGAATATACTGACATGCCAGAGTGATCAGAGCACCACCTACGGGCGCGGCGGCGCTGAAAAGTTACGCCTGCCACAGAGCCTGGCCAGAGTTTGACCGATCGCACCCGTTGGCGGTGTCAGGCAGAGCAGAAAGTGCACCACTACAGCGTAATCCGGGGTTTCAGCTCCGGTTCATCGTTGGGTTGGCCGGATGTTTGAGCTGTTGCGGCGGCTTTTTCCCGGCAGTGAGCCGGAACGCCCACCAGACGATCGCCATCTCGTTCTGGAGCGGGAGCAGATTGTCGCATTGCTGATGCGCGCCTCCCGCCACCATGTTCTCTTCAGCGTCAGATTACCCGCTGAGCGGAATCTGTTCAGCACCGCGCTGCTGGGCATCTACGACGAACACCAGTTCATCATTCTGGATGAACTCACCCCCGAGCAGGGACATCAACTGCTCAGTGAAGGGATGACACTACACCTCTCCGGACGGCTCGAAGGGGTGGAATTGAGCTTGACCACCCGCCTGCTGGAGATACGCGTGCAAAACGGAGTCGCCTACTATAAAACCAGCCTGCCTGAAAGTCTTGATCACCGCCAGAAGCGCAGCGCCTATCGTATTCCTGCTCGCAGCAGCGGCATCTCCTTTCACGCGCTGCGCGGCAAAGGGCTAAGGCAAATCTTACGCGGTCATGTCAACGATCTCTCCCGGGAGGGCGCGGGCATCATTTTGGCCGAAGAGATCCTGCTCTATCAGGGCGAGGTTCTGCCGAGCTGCATCATTTCTGTCCCCGGCGAAGGTGAAATCTCCTTCTCGCTGGAGGTCTGTTTCTGCAGCAGAAACCCCCAGCGGCGGGTTACCCGTGTGGGAGGACGCTTCAAAATGATCGACCCGGTGTCGCAGCAGAAAATCCGACGCTGTCTGAACCGGATGGAGCGGGCACAGGCACGCAGACTCATAGGAGCCTGAGCTCGGACTGCACAGGCGGAAGATATCGATCCGTCAACGTGGCAGTTGCCAGCATCCTGCAGGGTTGGCAACCTGACTGGTTTCACGCTGCTGTGTCTGCGGAATATGGTAGCGTCGCTTTGGTACTACCCTTCTTCTCGCTACGCCGCCATACACAGAAGAACTGTTGAGAGAGTGAGCCCCGGCAAGTAACCACGTTGCCTCAATGCGGTACAGCATCCTTCCCTTTCAGGTCAATGCCTTACCAGTGCTCCGCTGAATCGCTTGCCAGTGGCTGTAAACGATCAAGATCTGAGGGACGATCGAGATCCCACAGCGTCTCCAACTCCCGCCAGCGCCACCCCAGTCGCAGCAATCGTCGGCGGGTCTCTGCCAACACTTCCGCTCCTCCCCAGGCAATCCCACGAAACAGCTCCGGGCTGACTCTGTTCAGACCCAGCAGCAGGTAGCCCCCATCTTCCGCCGGGCCGAGGACCGCATCACATCCCTGATTCAGCCATTGCAGTGCTAGCTGCAGATGCACCGGCCGCAGCACAGGAGAGTCGCAGCCGATCAACAGTACCGGTGCGCTGGAAGTCAGATGATGGGTTGCAGCCTGTCGCATACGCTCACCCAAGTCGCTGCCCAGCTGGCTCTCCAGAGAGACTCCATACTGGCGCTGAAGTTGCAGAAACTCGCGATGCTCAGCAGATGGCGCGCAGCAGCAGATCAGCGGTGCGATGTTGGCACGCTGAATCCGGATCACCGTGGCATGCAGCAGTTCACGGTAGAGATCGGCTGCAGCCTGGGCGCCCAGTGCAGGAATCAGCCGCGTCTTCACCCTGCCCGGCACCGGCGCCTTGGTAAAAAGCAGAATTCGCGCACGTGGAAACTGCATCGGGAAATCTGCCGGGACGTCAGTCTGCGGAGGAGAGCGTCGCTCAGCCGGAAAGCGCACCACCGCAACTGCTGCCCTGACCGGCAGTGCAGCCGTAGCAGTGCTCGCCGATCTTGATCGCCTGGCCACTCAGATCGGCATGGCTCAATCTGGAGATGTGCACCCTGCGATTGTTCTCATCGTCGATCGGCATGTTCAGCATCTGATTGAAATCACAGTCATATACATAACCCTGCCAATCGACGCTAAGCAGTTTGCGGCACATCACCGTCTCCAGATTATCCGCTTGATAAGAGGACTTGAGCAGCTGCATGTAGGCATCAAACTGCCCTTTCGAGAGCAGAGTGCTGCCGAAACGGGCGATCGGCATGTTGGTGATAGTGAGCAGGTTGTTGAAGATAATGCCGTGGTCCTCGGCCAGACGGTGTTTGTAATCGCTCTCCAGCGCCTCTTGCGCAGGTGGAAGATCTGCCCCCTGCGGATTGTAGACCAGACTCAATAGCAGACCACTTCCCGTTTGTCCGTATCCCAACCGATTGAGTCGCTTCAAGCCGGCAATGCTGGCATCATACACTCCCTTGCCACGCTGATCATCGACATTCTCCTTCAGATAGCAGGGTAGGGAGGCCACCACCTCGACCCGCTGCTGCGCCAGAAACTCGGCCAGTTGCTCCTGCCCGGGCTCTTCCAGTACCGTCAGATTGCAACGATCCAACACCCGCACGCCCAGCGCACGCGCCTCCTCCACCAGGTATCTGAAATGGGGATTCAGCTCAGGCGCACCGCCAGTCAGATCGAGCGACAAGACACGCTGCGCGGCGAGCAGCTCCAGCACCTGCTCCACTGTTGCTCTGCTCATCAACTCGGTACGTTTTGGACCGGCATTGACGTGGCAGTGCTTGCAGGTCTGGTTGCACAAATAGCCCAGGTTGACCTGTAGCGACTCCAGTCTGCCGCGGTTGATGGCGGGAAAAGTGGTGGGTTGCAGAAGCGGTGCGGTATCGAGCATATTCTTTGATAGACTTGTTGCCGGAATCGGATTGTAATGGTATGCGTTAGCTGCTGAGACGACAAGCTTGCCAGAGCACCGAGTCGCAGTGGTATCATTAGCAGCACGGGGCCGTAGCTCAGCTGGGAGAGCGTCGCGTTCGCAATGCGAAGGCCAGGGGTTCGATCCCCCTCGGCTCCACCACTTTCACGCCACCGGGTTTCTATGCAAGACCGGATACCGGCCAGAATCATTTCACCGGGATAAATTTCCCCAGGCGGAACGCTGATCGGATCCCACAGCGGCTGGCTCGCAGACCGAAAAGTTCGTCCACCACCAGGCCCTCGTAGCTCAGCAGGATAGAGCGCACCCCTCCTAAGGGTGAGGTCACACGTTCGAATCGTGTCGGGGGCACCACTCTTCCCACCATTGATACCACCACTCTCCTTTCAGAGGTAGAATCCGGTTTTTTCATCCCCATTCCCGAGGATGTCGATGCAAGCTCTGCTCGAAGTACGTGAACTAGTCAAGCAGTATCGCGAAATCAGGGCGGTGGACGGAATCACGCTCCGTATCGAGCGCGGCAGCTGCGTGGGTCTGCTCGGTCCGAATGGCGCGGGTAAAACCACCACGGTGGAGATGATCGAGGGTATCACCACTCCCAGCAGCGGCGAAATCCTCTTTAAAGGTGCACCGATCGATGAGGAGTTCCGACAGTGCGCCGGTATCATGTTCCAAAACACCGCGCTGCAGGAGTTCATCACGGTGAGCGAAATACTGACCCTGTTCCAGCGCTTCTATCAGCGCACAAGGCCACTCGACGAGCTGATCGAGCGCTGCGCGCTGCACGATTTTCTCACGCGTGACGTGCAGAAGCTCTCTGGGGGTCAGCGCCAACGACTGCTGCTGGCGGTAGCGTTGATCAACGATCCGGAGATTCTGTTTCTGGATGAACCAACCACCGGACTCGACCCTCAGGCCAGACGCAACTTTTGGCAACTGATCGATGACATCAAGGCTGAACAGAAGACCATCGTGCTCACGACACATTATATGGAGGAGGCGTATCAGCTGTGCGATGAGATAGCGATCCTGGACCGGGGCCGTATCATCGCTCAGGGCTCTCCGGAGCAATTGTTGCAGGCACATTTCAAGAACTCGGTGATCACGCTTCCACTGAAACAGGTTCCCGAGACGCTGCATCACCTTCCCGGAGTGATCCTGCAGCGGCGCAACTCGCAGCTGGAGATCCACAGCGGCAACCTCAATTCCAGTATGCGTTCACTGCTCGACCTGGGCGTATCGCTGGAGCAGATGCAGGTGCGATCTCCGACGCTGGAGGATCTGTTCCTGGAATTGACCGGCCACGAGTTGCGTGCCTGAGATGAAACTACAACGCTTTTTCGCTGCATTCAACGCACGCAATCGCGAATTTCTACGCGACCGGACAGCGCTTTCGTGGAATATCCTGCTGCCGGTGATGATCGTGATGGGATTCGCTTTCGCCTTTACCTCGGATCACCAGGAGCTGTTCAAAGTGGGAGTGATTGGAGAGGCTCAGGGCAAGCAGGAGTTTCTTGCCATTCGGCATATCCAGTTTATACCAGTGACAGATACCACCAGCAGCATCAGCAAAGTGGAGCGCCATCAGCTCGATATGCTGCTCGACCTGACGCAGCAGCGTTACTGGATCAATCAGACTTCCGCCAACGGCTATATCCTGGAACAGCTGCTGAGAGGCAGCGGCGGCGGTCTCAGCCGACAGATGGTGAGCGGTCAGGAGATCCGCTACGTGGACTGGCTGATCCCCGGGGTGCTGGGTATGAATCTGATGTTCAGCTCACTCTTCGGGGTTGGCTATGTGATCGTCCGCTATCGCAAGAACGGCGTACTGAAACGGTTAAAGGCGACTCCGCTGACACCGTTCGAGTTTCTCTCCGCCCAGGTTGCCTCCCGCCTGTGGCTGATCGTTATGGTGGCCAGCCTGGTCTATCTCAGCACCGATCTTTTTGTCGGCTTTCAGATGCACGGCTCCTATCTGACACTGTTGCTGGTATTGACACTGGGTGCACTCAGCATGATCAGCCTGGGCCTGATCATCGCTGCACGCATAGCCAATGAAGAGGTTGCCAACGGCCTGTTGAATATGCTGAGCTGGCCGATGATGCTCCTCTCTGGCGTCTGGTTTTCGCTGGAAGGGTCCCCTGCGATCGTTCAGCAACTGGCGCTGCTGCTCCCGCTTACCCATTTCACCGAAGCAGCCAGAGCAGTGATGATCGATGGCGCCGGATGCTGGGATATTCGCTGGCATCTGCTGACGCTCGCCGGTATGGCAGCACTATTCATGGGCATCGGCGCGCGAACCTTCCGCTGGGAATGACAGAGCTACTTTCCCGGGTGCACCAGTGCACCCAACCCCACCTCCTCCAACGCCCCCTTCAGCAACAGCTTCACCGGAGGGGCATCCTCCATCCGCAGCGCTGCCTGCAGCAGCTGACGGGCACGCGCTCTACTGAAGCTGCGTATCACCCATTTGACTTTGAGCAGGCTGCCGGCACTCATGCTGAGTCCATCTATCCCCATACCCAACAGCAGCACCACAGCCAACGGATTACCCGCCATCTCACCACAGACACTGACCGGACAGTTGAACTTGGCGGCACCTTCAGCCACCATCACCAACGCCTTAAGCACCGCCGGATGCAGCTCGTCATAAAGCTCTGCCACACGCGGGTTGTTACGATCGACAGCCAGTAGATACTGGGTCAGATCGTTGGTGCCAATGGAGATGAAATCGACTCGACGCGCCAGTGCAGCCACCTGAAATACTGCCGCCGGCACCTCCACCATCACCCCCACCTGCGGCATGGTGACCGCTACACCTTCGTCCAGCAGCTCGTCATACGCCCGCTGAATCAACAGCATCGCGTCATCCAGCTCACCCACCGTAGTGATCAAAGGCAGCATGATACGCAGATTGTCCAGACCGACCGCTGCCCGCAGCATGGCTCGAATCTGGGTCAAGAAGATCTCCGGATGGCCGAGCGAAACACGCACACCACGCCATCCCAGGAACGGATTGGACTCCTGCGACGGAAAATAAGGCAGCGACTTGTCACCGCCGATATCCAGCGTTCTGAGTATCACCGGGCGCGGACTGAAGCTCTCCAGCACCTGGCGATAGTTGGCGATCTGGGCACTCTCTCCGGGAAACCGGTCGCTCACCATGAACGGCAACTCGGTACGGTAGAGCCCGACCCCCGCCGCTTCATTGGCTTCCAGGGATTGCATCTCGGAGACCAGACCGGTATTCAGGTAGAGCGGCATCTTGCAGCCGTCCGTGGTCTCTGCCGGCAACCCTTTGAGCACCTCCAACTCCTGTGAGAGCTGCCGCTCCTCGTCGATCAGGCGCCGGTACTCATTCAGCACCGCGGCAGTCGGCGAGATGTAGACACGTCCGCGGTAACCGTCTACCACCAACTCGCGCCCCTCCATCCTGGTTACCGGCAGATCGGTCACGCCCATCACAGCGGGAACACCCATGGCACGCGCGATGATCGCCACATGCGAGGCGCTGGAGCCGCGTGCCGAGACCACCCCGGCGAGCCTTTCGGGCGGAACTTCCATCAACTCCACGCCACTGACATCTTCACCCACCAGAATGGTACGTTCAGGGTAGTGCACCTCACGTGGTGTATCGCTCTGCAGTCGCATCAAAATACGCCGTCCGAGATCCCGAATATCGGAGGCGCGTTCACGCAGATAGACATCCTCCATCTGATCGAATACCCGGGCGTGCTCCTCGATGGTGTGGTGCAAAGCGCTCTGCACCCACTCCCCCTGACGAATCCGCTCGATGGTCTGGGTGACGAGGTTGTCGCTGCCGAGCATCAGTAACAGTGCATCAAACAGCGCCTTCTCCTCTGCTGGCAGCACCTCTTCAAGACGGGATTGCAAGCGGCGCAGGCTATCTTCGACACGCGCCACGGCATCCCGGAACTGAGCAATCTCCCGTTCTGGTTCGTCGGTCCGACGATCGGGTATCGCCTCCAGATCATCCATGCGGTAGGTCACGACCACACTACCCAAAGCGACGCCCGAGGCACTCGGACGCCCATCCAGATAGCGCATTTGGGCAACCTCGGAACCGGGAGCAGCGCTCAGCTCCCCCTGTGCCTGGGCATGGGTGATCGCCCCGGCCAACTGCGCTGCCAGCGTGAACAGAAAGGTCACTTCATTATCTTCGAACTTGCGCGGCTTGCGCTGCCGTACCACCAGCACCCCCAGTACCCTGCGGTTCTGGATGACAGGCACACCCAAAAAGCCGTGATAGGGCATTTCCCCGGTATCGGTAACGAACATATAGCGGGGGTGGCTGGGCGCATCATCCAGATTGATCGGTTCGGCACGCTCGCAGACCAGACCGATCAAACCCCGGTGCAGCGGCAGACTCACCTTGCCTACCGCTTCCTGCCGCAGCCCATGGGTGGCGCTGAGCACGTGCCGGTGCTTTTCATAATCAGTGAGATAGACAGAACAGACGTCGGCTTTCACCGCGCGCTTCACCTCACGCACGATGACCTGCAGTGCGCTATTCAAATCCGGCGCACTGTTGACCGCCTGGACGATGCGGTGAAGTGTAGCAAGCATTACCAACCCTGATGCGGACGTTCCATGCGCCCTGAAATCCAACTCAAAGATCGCTGCGACGACGTCTGTTGCGCAGATAGTTGTTGTGTGAGCGTCCCGGCGTACCCTCGGGGAAGAGCAGTGGCGCCAACTCCTCCAGCGCGCGGGAGTAGACACGCCGTTTGAAGTAGATCACTTCACGCAACGGTTGCCAGTACTTCACCCAGCGCCAACCGTCAAATTCCGGTTTACTCGAGTGGTCCAGGCAGAAATCACTCTCTTCGCACAACACCTTGAGCAGAAACCAGCGTTGTTTCTGGCCGATGCACAAAGGCTCGCAATGGCGCCTGAGAAAGCGCTTCGGTAGTTGATAGTGCAGCCAATCGTCGGTGACCCCCAGCAGTTCAACCTGGTGCGGCTGAAGTCCGACCTCCTCCTGCAGTTCCCGGAACATCGCCTGCTCCGGTGTCTCGTCCGGATTTATCCCTCCCTGGGGAAACTGCCATGAGTTCTGCCCAACCCGGCGCCCCCAGAAAACCTGACGTTTGTAGTTGCACAGGATGATACCGACATTGGGCCTGTAACCTTCTGAGTCAATCAAAGGAGAACCCTAATGTAAAATCTTTAACGTATCGCATGATTGTTCCATATTCATGCTGTTACGGGCAACTCTCTAATCCAGATATTAAGATAAACTAGATGCTTCGCGGTACCGACGACTCTGGAGGATTGCTCGTGCCACTGGCTATATTTGATCTGGACAACACGCTCCTGGCGGGCGATTCGGACTACTTGTGGGGTAGATTCCTCTCCGAGACCGGGGCGGTGGACGGTGCGACTTATGAACGGGAGAACCTGCGCTTCTTCCAACAGTACCAGACGGGCTCACTGGACATTCATGAGTTCTTGCGTTTCTCACTGCGCCCGCTGAAAGAGAACCCGATGGAGAGACTGCTGAGCTGGCGCGAAGCGTTCCTGCAGACAAAAATTGATCCGATTATCACCCAGGCTGCGCTGGACCTGGTTAACAGCCACCGGCAGGCGGGCGATACGCTGCTGATCATCACTGCGACCAACAGCTTCGTCACCCAACCAATCGCCGCAAGGTTGGGGATTCCGCATCTGATCGGCACCGATCCGGAGATGAAAAGGGGCCGCTATACCGGCTATGTCGCAGGCATCCCCAGTTTTCGTGAAGGCAAAGTGGAGCGGCTGCGTCTCTGGTTGCAGGCACACGCACTGGATCTTCAGGGCAGCACCTTTTACAGCGACTCGCACAACGATATCCCATTGTTGGATTTGGTCGACCACCCGGTTGCGGTGGATCCGGATGCGCAGCTGGCTGACTATGCCGCAGCCAGAAACTGGCCGGTTATCACGCTGCGCGACCCACCGCACCCGGCACCGGGTTGAATCTGCCAGCCACAGGTGCCGACAATCTATATTGATAGTGATTCATCCGGCCAATCGCCGGGATCGACAACCAACGCGCAGAGTGGTTCCCCATGAGAGTCAAACCCTTTTTTCCCGTATTCATCGTGCTAATCGGGGTCGTCGTCTATGCTTACTACGCACCAGAGAATCGTCCCGAAAAAGGTATCACCAGCACACCCCGGGAGTACATTGAGCTGGTCGAAAAGAGTAAAGCCGAACGGCGCCAGCAGGAAGAGAGCGCCAGCAAGACTCGGCCGGCACAATAGCAACGTTCAACCCCTGGAACGGACTGCCAGCAGGATCTGATTGCGCAGCGCCTTCATCAGATTGAGCTGCTTGACACTCAGTGTCATCCCCCTGGCGCGCGGATGATCCGCGTAGATCAGACCTATTCCCCTGCGACCGACCGACATTGGGAGGAGAATAAAAGAGCCTGCCGAGGAGATCCTCCAGTACCATTGTGGAATACTCTCTCTGATATTCGCGTGCCGACTCTCTTCGATATAGAGGTCGACACCATTTTTCAAAGCGGCGTGAAACACGGTAGCGCTGTAGTGCACCGGGAAGTGGAAGCCATCCATGAAATTTTCTATATCCTCGCCAAAACCCAGGCGCGCAATGTAGCGCTGCTGTTTCACGTCATGCAGACACAGCAGAACATGTTGAAAAGCCATCGCCCGATAGATGGTCTCCAGCACGACGTTGGAGATCTGGCCCAACGTTCCACGCTCGTCCAGCATCATCGCGGTGACCTCCTGCAGCCCTTCAGTCATGATCAGCTCCGCGTCGGGTGATGGCCGCGCAGCGCTGAGATCCGACGGCGCCAGTTCAACCCGCTCCCCCTCTTCCGGTAGCAACAGACATCTTTCGGTGAGTTGTCCCTCTCCTTCACCTTGCGGCACCTGCGGCTTCGCCTCCGCAGCAGCAAACAGCTGGCGTACGAACTGTGTCGCAGCGCTGCTGTTGGCGATCAGACTGCCGCTCAGCTCCCGAAATTCATCGCGCGCACGTTCCACTTGCTTGTCAAACTGGGTATCACTGATCGCCAGGCTCATGCGATAGCGTTTCAGGACGGCTCTGCATGGTTGCGTATCTTCCGGTGCGGCTCTTCCGATAGCGACTGCTGCTTCGTTGGCGAAGCTGGAGATCAGCCTGATCTTGATGTCGGTCCGGTGCAGATCACCCGGAGACTTGGGATCGACCCGTGCCATGCCACGGGTAATGTCATCGGGGAAATTCCACTGCTTGGCGATGGCAATGCCCACCTCCTCGAAAGACATTCCAAGCACCCGTTTCTGTGCCACCTCCGGCGCCAGCTTCTCCCGGGCCATCAACCGCTGCACCTCTTCACTCTCGTCGGTCAGGTAGTAAGTCACCAGTATCCGACCCAGATTGTGCAGCATGCCGCAGAGAAAACTCCCTTCGATGTCTGCGACGCTGGAGTCTGTCGCGACCTGCTTCGCCAATGTGGCACTGAACACCGCGCTGCAGATATCCTCGCGCAGACGCGCCGCCTGGGTGCGGTCGTGCAGATGCTCAAAGAAGATAAGCGAGGCTGCGATCGAGCGGATGGTCTTGATCCCGAGCACGACTATCGCTCTGCTTATGCTGCCGACTTTTCCGGCAAAGCGGCTGTAGAAGGCGGAGTTGACCACTTTGAGTATCTTGTTGGTGAGCGCAAAATCCCGGATGATCACACTCGCCAGATGGCTGATATCCTGCTCTTCCGAGCGGGTGAGGCGGTTGAGCGAGCGAATCGACTCGGAGAGCACCGGAAAATCACGCTTGTGCTGCATACGCCGCAGCAAAAACTCAATGGTGCCCTTGGAGACGACAGCCCCCCCTGATGGTGCGGAGTCTGTCGTCGCTCGGTATTCCAGCAGCGCGGTCAACATCTCCCCTGCGTCCGAATAGCGAGCAGCGGGCTCCTTCTCCAACGCCTTCAGCACGATCGCATCCAGCCCCAGATCGACTTCGCTGTTCAGTTTGGACGGGGGCACCACGCTCCCCTGCAATATTTTGTTCAGTATAGCCTGCTGGCCAGCACCGTCGAAAGCACGCCTACCGGTCAACATTTCATAGAGAATGGCTCCCAGCGCGAAAATGTCCGCACGGGCGTCGCTGGACCCGTCGGCGATATACTCCGGCGCCATGTAACGCGGTGTTCCGGCACGTTCGCCGCGCTTCGCCGCCGATGATGAGTGCATGCGGGAGATGCCGAAATCCATGATCTTGGGCTGTCCATCCTTATCGATGATCACATTGGAGGGCTTTAGATCATGGTGGACGATACCCCGCTGATGAACCTGGTCTATTCCGGAGAGCATCGAAACGAAGATATCGAGTATCTTTTGGATGTCACGCTCTGAATCCTCCAGACGGCGGGAGAGCAGCTCCCCTTCGATATACTCGAAGACCAGAAACGGGCGTCCCCGTTCTCGCCCCACATCAAAAATCGAGACAATATTCGGATGCTGAATACGGCTGATCGCACGCGCTTCGTTGAGGCACTCCTGTTCTCCGACCAACGCCATGGGATTGAGGAGTTTGATTGCAACCCGGCGCTGCAGCTCAGGGTCCAGGCAAAGATATACCGTACCCTGGCCGCCTGCGCCAAGTTTCCGACCCACTCTGAAACGTCCGATAGCTTGCATAGACAGGCTATCGTCCAGTGCCGGAAAATCTTTCCTGCTTTCCCGCCAGACCACACCCGCTCCTGACGGGCAGGAGCGGTGTCGATCAGGCAGCGGAAGCTGCTGCACTTCCCTTGTCAAAAGTCAATCCGTAGTCGTTCGCGTCTACCTGGATCAGGTCACCGACGCTGAAGCGGCCGGACAGAATCTGTTGCGCCAGCGGATTCTCCAACTGCTGCTGAATCGCCCGTTTCAGCGGTCGGGCACCATAGACCGGATCGAATCCCGCCTCGCCCAGACGGTCGAGAGCAGCATGGGTCATTTCCAGCCGTATCTCACGGTCGGCCAGCCGCTTGCGCAGGTAGTCGATCTGTATCACACAAATAGCGCGAATCTGTTCCCTGTTCAACGGATGGAAAACCACCGTCTCATCCACACGGTTGATGAACTCGGGGCGGAAATGGTGAGCCACCACCTCCATCACCGCCGCCTTCATCCGACCATAGTCGTCGCTGTGGGCGAGTTCCTGAATCAGCTGCGAACCCAGATTGGAGGTCATTACCACCACGGTGTTGCGAAAATCAACCGTACGGCCATGGCCATCAGTGAGGCGGCCATCCTCCAACACCTGCAGCAGAATGTTGAACACGTCAGGATGCGCCTTCTCGATCTCGTCCAGCAGAATCACGCTGTAGGGTCGCCTTCTGACCAGCTCTGTCAGATAGCCCCCTTCCTCATAGCCGACATACCCCGGTGGTGCACCAATCAGCCTGGCCACGGAATGTTTCTCCATGAATTCAGACATGTCGACACGAACCATCGCTTCGTCAGTGTCGAACAGGAATTCGGCCAGCGTCTTGCACAATTCGGTCTTGCCCACTCCGGTTGGACCTAAAAACAGAAAGGAACCGTTTGGCCGGTTCGGATCGGCGAGACCGGCACGCGACCGGCGGATCGCGTTGGCTACCGCGCCTACGGCCTCTTCCTGACCAACTACCCGTCGTGCCAGCGCCTGCTCCATCTGCAGCAGCTTCTCGCGCTCACCCTCCAGCATCTTGGAGACCGGAATGCCGGTCCATTTGGAGACCACGTCCGCGATCTCCTCATCGGTCACCTTGTTGCGCAGCAGCTTCATCTCCTGACTCTCCGCCCGGGCAGCATTGGCCAGTTGCTTCTCCAGTTCCGGAATGCGCCCATACTGCAACTCCGACATCCGCTGCAGATCGGTGGCTCGACGCGCCGTCTCCAGTTCCAGACGAGCCCGCTCCAGCTCCTCTTTCACCTGTGCGGTACCCTGCAACGCCGCTTTTTCCGACTTCCACACCTCCTCCAGATCGGAGAATTCACGCTCATAGTGCGCAATCTGCGCCTGCAGATCGGTGAGCCGCTTTTTCGACGCCTCGTCAGTCTCCTTTTTGAGCGCCTCACGTTCTATCTTCAGCTGAATCAGGCGCCGTTGCAGCCGATCCATCTCCTCGGGAAGGGAGTCGATCTCCATCCGGATCAGCGAGGCGGACTCGTCCACCAGGTCGATCGCCTTATCCGGCAGCTGCCGGTCGGTGATATAGCGGTGCGACAGTGTCGCTGCAGCGACAATCGCCGGGTCGGTGATCTCCACGCCGTGGTGCACCTCGTAGCGCTCCTTCAGCCCACGCAGGATGGCAATGGTGTCTTCCACTGTCGGCTCCTGCACCAACACCTTCTGGAAGCGACGTTCCAGTGCGGCATCCTTTTCCACATACTGGCGATACTCATCCAGGGTGGTGGCACCGACGCAGTGCAGTTCACCACGCGCCAATGCCGGCTTGAGCATGTTACCCGCGTCCATCGATCCTTCGGCTTTGCCAGCCCCCACCATGGTATGCAATTCATCGATGAAAAGAATTACCTGCCCCTCCTGCTTGGCCAGATCATTCAGCACCGCCTTCAGCCGCTCTTCGAATTCACCACGAAATTTGGCGCCCGCGATCAATGCGCCCATATCGAGTGAGAGCAGTCGCTTGCTCTTCAGACCCTCGGGCACTTCACCATTGATGATGCGCTGCGCCAAGCCTTCGACAATTGCGGTCTTACCCACGCCCGGTTCGCCGATCAGTACCGGATTGTTTTTGGTGCGCCGTTGCAATACCTGAATGGTGCGGCGAATCTCGTCATCGCGGCCGATCACCGGATCGAGCTTCCCCTGTTCGGCCCGCTCGGTCAGGTCGATCGTGTACTTCTCCAGCGCCTGGCGCTGCTCTTCGGCGTTGGGATCATCCACCTGCTGGCCGCCGCGCAGACTCTCCACTGCCTGTTCGAGTGGCCCCTTGGCAGCGCCCGCCTTACGCATCAGATTGCCCAATTCGCCGCTCTCGTTCAGCGCCGCCAGCACGAACAGTTCGCTGGATATGTACTTGTCCTTACGCTGCTGTGCCAGCTTGTCGGTCTGGTTCAACAGGCGGCTGAGCTCATTGGAGAGATGCACATCGCCGCTCGCCCCCTGCACGCTCGGCAGCCGGTCAATCGCTTCGCCCAGACCTGAACGCAGCTGGTTGATATTCACCCCCGACCGACCCAACAGATGGCGCGCAGTTCCCCCCTCCTGGTCAAGCAGGGCCACCATCAGGTGCAACGGTTCGATGAACTGATGGTCACGCCCCACCGCCAGACTCTGCGCATCTGCCAGCGCCATCTGGAATTTACTGGTCAATTTATCCATTCGCATGGGAAGACTCCGAATTACTTAAGGTTATCCCTGAAGTGGGGAAAATCAGGCGATTTTCAAGTAATAAGGGGTTCTGCATACCGGTAAAAACTGCTCCAGTGATGCGCTGACTCCCCACCACCCAACTACCGTATCAACGCAGGTGATGGAGGGTTTTTCCAAGAGGAAGCGGTGGGATTAAAGTTCACCAACCAGCATCCGCTAACCTTCCAAGAAATAGAATCTTGTGGTCTCCCGGCTGAGCAGCGACAATCTGCCAGCGCGAACGGACACCCCACTCCATGCTTGCAGAGGTACTTAGGCAATCGTGACACTGTCAGGAACGACCAGGCGAATGAATCGACACTATCTGCGGGAGCAGCTGCTCTCGGGAGAGCGCTTCAGGGAGTGGCTCACCAGACTGCCATCGAAATGGCAGCACCTGCCGCCCTATCTCAGGCTCTATGCCGCGCTACTCATTGGCGCCGGGCTGCTGTTTCAGCTGAGCTATCCAATTACCCTGACAGACTCGGATATGTGGTATCACCTGGATGGAGGACGCCACTTCTGGCAGCAGGGCGTGGTACCGAACACTGCCTTTTTCTCCTTCATCGAACCGGAACGAAGTTTCGTCAACTACTACTGGGGCTTTCAGGCGCTGATCGCGAAAATCGACGAACTTTGGGGCTATCATGGATTGCTGCTCCTGCGTGCGCTCATTTTTACCCTCACCACGCTACTGGCCTACCGCTATATCATCGAAGCGCGGAATCGCCAACTGCCGATCTTTCTTTTCTTCCTGCTGTTCATCACCTATTTCACCTTCATCGAGGGAAGAATCGCCAACCTCAGGCCTCACCTTTTTTCCCACCTGTTCATTCTCTTGTTCATCTATATTCTGGAACGGCGACCCCGCTGGGCGCCGCTCCTGCCGCTGGTAACCGCACTTTGGGCGAATCTGCATGGTATCGAGTACCCGGTGCCGGTCCTGATCGGAGGGGCCTATTTTTTTGAGATTCTCTACCAGAGACTCTCCGGACAAACCCTGTGTGAACGGGGATGGAGAGAAGCCGGCTGGCTGTTGGCCTGTACCCCGGCACTGCTCGCCACGCCGCATGGCATCGAACTGTTGCAGGCACCGTTCAGCGTCTCCAGTTTCGTCAATCTGTACATCAACGAAATGCGACCGATCGATCCGCGCTCACTCTATACTGTATTGATTGCCGGGGATAACCTGCGTATTGAGAGCATATTCCCGATCGCCTTTCTGATCTGCTCGTTCGCCTTTTTGCGCAGCCTGCTGGATGGTTCACTGCGTATCAGCCACGCCATTATGGCGTTGGGAGGTTACCTGCTGCTCTCTCGTGGCACCCGCTTCGTCTGGGAGTGGGCACTGCTGGTGCTGCCACTGCTCACCCAGTTCACCGGTAGCCTGAAAGAGGTGCATGGTGAGAGGAAGATTCTCTCCATGCTGCATCTACTGATGGCACTGATCATGGTGCTTCCCTTTGTCACGATGGCCAAACGCCTTCCGGTGCACGCAGATTATCCATTCGATTGGGAGAGCGCCCCGTTCGGAGTCACCCGTTTTCTGCAGCATGTCGGCGGCGGAGGGAAGATCTTCTCCCCCCCCGCCACTGCAGGATTTCTCCATTCGGAGCTCCCTCATGGGTTCCGGGTCTACCAGGATCTGCAGATGTCGCTGTTCAATGACCTGGACATCTACCAACTCTTCAGTTTCTACCGCAACGAACAGGGGTTGATGCGCAGCATCGAACAGTACCAGCCCGAATATGTTCTGGCGAGAGTGAGCGATACCGAATTTGGCAAGCTGATACGCAACCGAGAAGAGTACCTGCCCGTGTTTGCCGGTGACAAGCAGGTTGTTTACGCGAACAAGAGACTGCGTCCGGATGTTGTGGAGAAGTTTCAGCTGAAGCTGGTGGACCCGTTCAGCCTTGACAGTGTCAAAAAGGAATCAGAACTGGATGATCATATCCTAGAGCTGCAGCGGATGTTGACCATCTTTCCCGAGAGCGACCGCATCAACCACGCGATCACCCGCCTGCTGTTCAACGCCAAGCGCTTTCAGGATGCCCTCCCCTGGGCGGAGCGCTTTGCGTTGTATCAGCCGGATAACCCGAACAGCCACTATCTGCTGGGGAATATCTACGAAAATATCGAACAGTGTGACAAAGCGATCGACCATTTCGAGACTTCGATGCAATATTCAGATACCGACTTTCGCAAAGTGTTGCATACCCATATCGGCAGCTGCCACTATTCCCGGGAGCGATTCGCGGACGCTTACCGTCACCTGAAGGAGGGTCTGAATCCATTCACCAATTCGACAGCCGAAGCCGATATCTATCAGCTGGCATTTTCCGCCTATGTCATGGGCGAGACGGAAGAGTCGATGCTGTTACTGAAGATGCTGCTGCACAACGCCCCGGTGGAGAAAGATGAAATCGCGGTGGAAGCAGAGAAGCTGATCACTACGCTGCAGCAGCATGAAGAGGAGATACCCTCATTCTTCTCCTGGTTGCTGCAGCTGGTGCAGCAGCCGTTCGCACCAGTACCGGAAAAATGAGACGCGCGATCAACGGGATTCGTGATACTCGCTCTCGGTGTTGACGTTCCAGATATTCTCCTTGGTCGTGATGCCCTTGGCGATATTGTCCACCGCAGCCATCGCCGTGAGCATCGAATGGTCCTGATTGTTGTAGCGGTGCATGCCGTTGCGGCCAACCAGAAAGAGATTTGTCAGCCTGTCGGTATACTCACGAATTTGGTTGAATCTGGGGTATGACTCTCCAAAGTAGCCGGGGTAGGCTTTGGGCATCCTGATGACCGTAGCATCTATCAGATCGCCCATATCGATAAACCCGATCTTCTCCATCTCCTGAGTGGCGAAATCAACCAGCGCTGCATCTTCCATGCTCCACAGATCGTCCCCTTCGTTGCAGAAATATTCGAGCCCGATCCAGACCGAGTTGGGATCCTTCACCATATACGGACTCCAGTTATTGAACACCTGCACCCGCCCCACTCTGACATCCCGCTCCTGGATATAGATCCAATTATCCGGAAGCAGACCCGGTATTTTGGTATCCTCGTCATCTGCGACCCGCAGCTTTTTCAGCAACAGACCGACGGTGAGAAAATCACGATATTGCAGCCCACGGGCAATCTCTCCGACCGACGTCGGAGCCGCATCACCCATCGCGGCGACCAGCTCTCTTACCGGCATGGTGGAGAAGAGATAATCGGCCTCGACACGCAGTTGCTCACCGTCACCGCTCCGGGTAAAAACCACCGCCTTGATACGCTGTTCCGCAATCTCGATACCAGTGGCTTTCCAACCCAGGTTGACCTCACCTCCGGCCGCCACTACCCGGGCAGCGACCTCTTCCCACATCTGACCCGGTCCATATTTCGGATAGAGGAAACGCTCTATCAATGAGGTCTCTGTATTCTTCTGTGATACGTCCCTGCTGGTGCCCGCCAGACTTTTCAGCGCATGCCATATTGCGCTGGTAATCGACAGCCCTTTGATCCGCTGTGCCCCCCAATCCGCACCAATCTCGGTACAGGCGACACCCCAAACCTTTTCGGTGTAATCCTTGAAGAAGGTCAGATAGAGCTCCCGACCAAAGCGGTTGATGAAAAAATCCTGCAGCGTCCGTTCGTCCTTGATCGGAAACATCACTGAGTACAGATAACTGAAACCGATCCGCACCATACGCCGCAAGCCGAGGTTCTTCACCGTGGTCAGACCCAGTGAAAGCGGATAATCAAAAAAGTGGCGCAGGTAGAAGATCCGGGAGAGCCGGTCCCGCACCAGAAAAATCAAATCCGTATCGGCGGGATCATCCGCCACTTCGGGCAGATCCACTCGTCGTTCCTGGCCCTGGTAGTGTATCTGCAGGCTGCCATGCCGATCATGCGCCTCCACCGGCATGATGTCCGTCCACCACTGCATGACCCGGTCCGATTTGGAGAAGAAACGGTGGCCACCGATATCGATACGGTTGCCTTTGTAGTTCACCGTCTTCGAAATGCCGCCAATCTCCGCGCTCATCTCAAATACCAGGGGACGCACCGCTGTGCGCTGCTGAAGTTCGTAAGCTGCGGTCAATCCGGCCGGTCCTGCACCGATTATCACTGCGGTTTTTTGACTCATTATTTTCACCGGAACAGGAGTAGTTTCCTGATGCCAAAGTTCCAAGAGAACACCAGACCGGTCACCACCAATTTGGATACCATGAAATGAAACAGCAGCTTGTCGGTCAGCAGATACATGCCGAATTCATTGATACCCAAACCGCCCAAACCGATCAACGAAAAGATGATCACTTCGTGTGAGCTCTTTTTCACCCGGCGTTTGGAAAAGACCCAGCGAATACTGAGTACATACACTGTTGCCAGGCCCAATAAAAACCCCGTGCCAGCGGAGATGAGGTAATGCAAACCGGCAAACTGCGTCAGCAGATAGAGCGTACCCACATCGACCAGTAGCGCAGCAATACTGGCGATAAAATAGCGTATCAGTTCATTACTGATAAACGGAATCCCTGCTAACGAACCTCTCTCCGTTCCACTATGCACAATAGTCGTCATTCTACACCCGTTCATTGTTTGGCAGACCGCTATTCCTGAATTTGTTTAGCTAGCCGTCTGCAGGTTAGCGGACAGTGCCGCGAAATTCTCCTTATCACCTCAAAAAACACTCAAAGAGGCTACTCTGCCATTCTCAGCCAACGGAATAGACAAAGTGCAATTCCAATTCGCTTCATTGGCAGACGCCCTACACGATGGGAAGTCGCGGAAAATCCATATCTTGCAGGGAGCACTGAATTAGTTTGGCGCTTCCTTAGCTATAGCGACAGCAATCCCAGGAAATGCAGTCTGAGTTCAGTGCAGCTAGAGATTCCCGTGCAACTAGCTGATTTACCGGGTGCCACTCACACGCCAGAAATATGATTGCGGGACTATGCAGTCAACCAGATCAGTGCGGCCATACGGCCAGTGACACCGTCACGACGGTAGGAGAAGAAACGCGTAGCATCGGTGAAGGTGCAGTAGTCACCGCCTCCAATATACCCCACCTGGAGTGAAGAGAGACGCTTGCGCGCAAGGAAATAGATATCCGCCAGCCAATGACCCGGTCGATTGCGCTTGAATCCCGGTTCTGTCAGCGGGTCGACGCGTAGAAAGGCCTCCCTGACCTCCTCACCCACCTCGAATGCATCCGGTCCGATGGCCGGTCCGAGCCAAGCGAGCACCTCCCCACCCGGCTCTTCAAACTGAGCCAACGCCGCCTCGATCACACCAGCAGCCAGGCCACGCCAGCCCGCATGCACTGCGGCGACCCGAGTACCGGAACGATTGCACAGCAGCAACGGCAAACAATCTGCGGTCATCACGGCACACACCCTGCCGGGTCGTTTCGTGGTTGCTGCGTCAGCCTCAACCGGAGTACGCTCGGTATCGCAGTGCACGACTTCACAGCCGTGAACCTGCTCCAGCCAATGAGGTACCGAGGGGAGGCCTGCATAGCTGCCGAGCAGTAAGCGGTTGCTGGATACCCTCTGCCGATCATCACCGACATGAGCGCCAAGATTCAAGCTGTCATAAGGCGCCCGGCTGACGCCACCCAATCGGGTAGTAAACAGTGCCTGCACATTTTTCGGTGCCGGCCACTCGGGAATGATCAGCTCAACCATCGTGCTGGTCCGCACGCAGCAATTGCAGCAGTCGCAAAAGATCCGCCGGCGCGGCGGATTCCCACTCCATCCATTCGCCGTGCCGGGGATGCTTCAGCCCCAACCTGTGTGCATGCAGTGCCTGACGGTTGAAGCCATACAGACAACCTTGCAGTTCAGGGCTCATCCCGGCAACCAGCCGCAAACGACCGGCATAGCTCTGATCACCCACCAGCGGATGACGGATATGTGCCATATGGACTCTTATCTGATGGGTTCTGCCGGTTTCCAGATTCACCCGCAGCAGGCTGTGCGCGCGAAACCGCTCCAACACCCGATAGTGCGTCACAGCGGGTTTTCCGTCCGCAACAACAGCCATCCTGGTGCGGTGCATCGGGTGTCGCCCGATGGGTTCATCCACGCATCCCCCGGCGGTCAGAACTCCGGTGGCGACCGCCAGATACTCCCGCTTTACCGTACGACACTGCAGCTGTTCCACCAACGATTTGTGTGCCGCCAATGTGCGCGCAACCACCAGCAGGCCCGAGGTATCCTTATCCAGGCGATGCACTATTCCAGCCCTGGGAAGCTGTATCAACCCGGGATCCCGATGCAGCAATGCATTCTGCAGGGTACCGTCCGGATTACCCGCCGCCGGATGTACCACGAGCCCGGCCGGCTTGTCGATCACCAGAATCTCATCGTCCTGATAACTTACCTGTAACGGTATCGCCTGCGGCCGGCTCTCCACCTGCTCCTCCAGCCTGGCTTCAAGTACGATCTCCTCACCACCGAACAGCTTCTCGCGCGGACGGTTCACCTCCCGCCCGTCCCTGCTGACCCGTCCATCCCGAATCCAGCGCTGCAGCCGGGCACGCGAAAACTCTGGAAAAAGTACCGACAGCGCCTGGTCAAGACGGCTTCCGGAGTGCTCTGTCCCGACTCGGGCAGTATAAAACTTTGTTTGCTCACCCCTGTCTAACGATTGTTCTTTGGCATTCATGTGACAGCACTACTCCTGAAATCGGTTTCCGGGCATCGACTATTGGCTCGTCCAACTGGTAATCGGGTATAATTCCTTATCCGATCAACCATCCTTCTCGGAAGCAATGAAGATAATCCGGATCCTCCTCGTTTCAGCCACCCTGCTGCTCTCAGCCTGCTCGCTCCTACCAGAGCAGATCGATGAAACCAAAGATTGGAGCGCGCAGAAATTTTATAAAGAGGCGTCTGAATCAATGGCCGCCGGTGATTATCAGAAAGCGATCGAATACTACGAAACGCTCGAAGCACGCTACCCGTTTGGTCAGTACGCCATTCAATCTCAAATTGATGTGGCATACGCCTACTATAAGGATGGCAAAGCGGTGGAGGCAATAGCAGCAGCAGACCGCTTCATCAAACTCCACCCACGTAACCCACATGTCGATTATGCCTACTATCTCAAGGGCCTGGTCAATTTCAATCGCAACCTTGGTTTCATCCAACGTTTCATTCCGACCGACACCTCTCAGCGCGACCCGGTCACTACATTGAGTTCGTTCAACGATTTTGCCGAGCTGGTGCGGCTCTACCCGGATAGCGAGTACTCCGCCGATGCCCGCCAACGTATGGTCTACCTGCGCAACAACCTGGCAATGAACGAGATGCATGTCGCACGCTACTATATGAAGCGGGGCGCCTATCTGGCAGCGGCCAACCGCTGTGTTACCGTAATAGAGAAGTATCAGCGCACGCCATCAGTGAAAGAAGCGCTTGAAATTCTCGCACTGGCTTATGACAAGCTGGGCATGCAAGAACTTTCAGCGGATGCACGGCGAGTACTGGCGATAAACCAAGCCAGCGGTGCATTGGAGATACCCGAAACCGAGGTGGAGGAGTCGTACGGACGTAAAATCTGGAATTATCTGGAGCTGGATAAGAACTGATCGTCTCCTCCCCCTCATACCCAAAATGATGAGGGGACAGGAAGTAACGACATGCCGCAGCTATATCGCAGCTGAATCCTCCTCTCCGGTACGGATCCTGACCACTTTTTCCACCGAAGTCACAAAGATCTTTCCATCTCCAATCTTACCGGTGCGTGCGGCGTTGGTAATCGCCTCGATACACTCATCCAACTGTTCTTCGTTGATCACCACCTCAATCTTGACCTTGGGTAGAAAATCGACGACATACTCGGCCCCGCGATAGAGTTCTGTGTGACCTTTCTGACGCCCAAAACCTTTAACCTCACTGGCCGTCATACCGGTAATACCCACCGCCGATAGCGCCTCCCGGACATCGTCCAGCTTGAAAGGCTTGATGATTGCGTCAACCTTTTTCATTTGATTCGACTCCTGAGTATCAATTAACTGAATATCTCGCTCTGCTTTGGACAGGCTTAGTATGCCGGGACTAAAAACCACTCGTCAAAGGATAGCGCCGATCACGTCCAAATGCCCGCTGGGTAATTTTCACTCCGGGTGGTGCCTGCCTGCGCTTGTATTCATTCCGGTCTACCAAGCGGGTGATGCGCTTTACCAACTCGCGGTCGAAACCGGCGGCCACTATCTCGTCCACCCCTTGATCACTCTCCACGTAGCGCTGAAGTATCTCGTCCAACAGCGGGTACGGTGGCAGCGAGTCTGAATCTTTCTGATTCGGAGCCAGTTCGGCAGACGGCTCCCGGGTAATTGCACGGTGCGGGATCACCTCACTCTTGCGGTTGCGGTATTCGGCGAGACGATAAACCAGCATCTTGGGCACATCTTTTATCGGTGCAAAACCACCTGCCATATCACCGTAAAGGGTCGCGTAACCTACCGACATCTCGCTTTTATTGCCTGTGGTCAGCAGGATTTTTCCTTTTTTATTGCTGATCGCCATCAGGATGATACCGCGACAACGAGCCTGGATATTCTCTTCTGTTGCATCCACCGCGGTACCGGCAAACTCTCCCTGCAACATCCCGAGAAAGGCGTTGAACGCTGGTTCGATCGGTATCGTGCGATAGGATACCCCAAGTCTTTTCGCCTCTTCCTGCGCGTCCAGATTGCTCATCTCAGCAGTATAGCGGGACGGCATCATAACCACTTCGACCTGATCGGCACCCAACGCATCCACGGCAATAGCCAGCGTCAACGCTGAATCAATACCGCCAGAGAGACCCAGTACCGCCCCCTTGAAGCCGTTCTTGAGCACATAGTCACGCACACCCAATACCAGTGCGCTATAGATCCCCGCCTCCTCCCCCTGCTCAGCGGAGATCTCCGCCGGAACAGGCTGGAACCTACCCTCCCCGGTTTGAATTTCAACCAGGCCGAGCGACTCTGTGAAGTAGGGCAGCCGTTGAGTCAACCTACCGTCGCTGGCTACCACGAACGATCCTCCATCAAAGACCAGTTCATCCTGGCCGCCAACCAGATTCAGATAGACGATCGAGAGATCCGTCTCCAGCGCACGTTTCTGTAGTAGTTGCTCCCGCTCTGGCGCTTTACCCCGATGGAATGGCGAAGCGTTTAAATTGAGGAGCACCTTTGCTCCCTGCTCTGCGGCGCGTGCAGCCGGTGTCTTATACCAGATGTCCTCACAGATGGTGATTCCAACAGGCACCCCGTTGATTTGCAGGACACACGGCTCTCCTCCTGACTCAAAATAGCGTTTTTCATCGAAAACACTGTAGTTGGGCAGCAGTGCCTTGTGGTATTCGGCGATCACTCGGCCATCGCGTATTACGCCTGCTGCGTTGTACAGCACACCATCCCGGTGAATAGGATATCCGACGATCACGTCTATTCCGGTCAATTGATCGCATAATAGTCGCAGCGCCCGCTCTACCCGCCTGCCCAACTCCGGACGCAACAGCAGATCCTCGGGAGGATAGCCGGTCAGCGCCAGTTCCGGAAAGAGCACCGCATGCGCCTGCTGTTCATCCCGTGCCTGGGCAGCTATTTCGATCACCTTCTGCGTATTTCCGGCCACATCACCCACCAGAAAATTCATCTGTGCCAGTGAAATCTTCAGACCCAATCTCGAGACTCCCGGAATTAACTGTGTACCAAAATCAGTCTACTCTACCCCGCAGTCAGACGTGAGAAACAGCCGTTCTCCCGCGGACAGATGCAACTGTAATTCAAATCGAAAAAGCGGAAGATCTTTTCCCGAAGCGGAAGAAAAAACCGCCGCCGAAGATATCGACGACGGTCTTTATACTAGCGTGGTGCGCCGGAACAAACTTGGGAAACCTCACTGTTGCGCGTAGGAAAATCCCGACCCGTTCCAAACATCCCTGCTTCAGGACATCAACTCCGCTATCTTGGAACCAATATCCGCAGGTGAACGTACTGTTGCGACGCCAGCAGCCTCGAGTGCAGCAAACTTACCATCCGCTGTACCCTTGCCACCGCTGATGATGGCACCCGCATGTCCCATACGTTTACCGGCGGGTGCGGTTACGCCGGCAATGTAGGCAACCACCGGTTTGGTGACGTTAGCCTGGATATACTCTGCTGCATCCTCTTCCGCAGACCCGCCGATCTCCCCGACCATCACGATGCCCTCGGTCTTGGGATCCTGCTGAAAAAGTTCCAGACAATCAATGAAATTCATGCCATTGATTGGATCACCACCAATACCGATGCAGGTACTTTGCCCAAGCCCCACCCGGGTGGTTTGATGTACCGCCTCGTAGGTCAACGTACCGGAGCGGGAGACAATGCCCACCCGGCCGGGTTGATGGATCATCCCGGGCATGATACCGATCTTGCATTCACCGGGTGTAATGACACCCGGGCAGTTGGGTCCGATCAGGCGGCAGTCATATCGGGCCAGAGCCGCTTTCACCTTGAGCATGTCAAGCACCGGAATACCTTCGGTGATACAGGCGATCACCCTGATCCCGGCATCGGCCGCTTCGAGTATTGCGTCGGCTGCAAAAGCGGCAGGCACATAGATCATGGTAGCGTCGGCACCAGTTGCTTTCACGGCGTCTTGAACGGTGTTGAATACCGGCAAACCGAGATGTTTCTGCCCACCCTTGCCCGGTGTTATTCCCCCTACCACGTTAGTACCATAGGCGATTGCCTGCTCGGTATGGAAGGTACCCTGCTGTCCGGTGAAACCCTGACAGATAACCTTCGTGTCTTTGTTTATTAGAACACTCACATTTAGATCCCTGTATTCAGTAGCGTAAACTTAACGGTGCACAGACTGCGGTTTACAGACCCGGCCCGACCGATCAACTATTGGCCGCTGCTGCAACAACCTGCCTGGCTGCCTCGGCAAGATCGGCGGCGGTAGTGATCGCCAGACCGCTGTGCGCGAGCTTATCCAGCCCGGCGGGTGCATTGGTGCCCTCCAGCCGTACCACCACTGGCACATTGACACCCACCTCTTTCACCGCCTGGATGATACCTTCGGCAATCAGATCACAACGCACGATACCACCGAATATATTGACCAGTACCGCTTTGACCTTGTCATCCGACAGAATCAGTTTAAACGCCTCGGCAACCCGCGCCGCCGTCGTGCCACCACCCACGTCCAGAAAGTTGGCTGGTGTACCACCGTGCAGCTGTACCAGATCCATCGTCGCCATCGCCAGACCGGCGCCATTAACCATGCAGCCGATATTTCCATCCAGTGTGATGTAGTTGAGATCATGCTCCTTGGCAGCGGCTTCACGCTCATCTTCCTGGCTTCTGTCACGCATCGCCACCAGGTTGGGATGACGGAAAAATGCGTTGTTGTCCAGATTGATCTTGGCATCCAGAGCGATCAGTTCACCCCGCGTGGTGACCACCAACGGGTTGATCTCCACCAGACTGGCATCACTCGCCAGGAACAGGTTGTACAAGCCTTGCATGAAGCCTTGAAATGCTTTGATTTGGCCACCTTCGAGCTCCAGACCAAATGCCAGCTTGCGGCACTGATATGGCTGCAGTCCGGCTGCGGGATCGACAGTGACAGTGAGAATCTTCTCCGGGGTTTCAGCGGCCACCTCTTCGATGTTCATTCCGCCTGCACTGGAGGCCATGAACAGCACCCGTCTGCTCTCCCGATCGACCAGCGCGCTCAGATAGAGCTCGCGGGCGATATCGGTGGGCTCTTCGATCAACACCACATTGACCGGTAGACCCGGCGCACCTGACTGCTTGGTGATCAGCCTGCTGCCGAGCAGCCGGTCCGCCTCCTGCTCGACCCGTTCCAGGCTGTCGACCAGCACGACGCCACCCGCCTTGCCACGTCCACCGGCGTGTACCTGTGCCTTGACCACCCATCGACTGCCCTGCAGAGATTGCGCAGCGGCACGCGCCTCTGCCACGGTTGATGCCGGCTTTCCCCTGGAGACCGGAATACCGTACTGTGCAAATAGTTGTTTGGATTGATACTCGTGTAAATTCATTACTTTCTATAACCCTTCCAGTGGAAAAGTTGTTATTCTCGTCGAAACCAGAACAAGAATCAAAAAAAACTGGTAGCCAATACGAGTTTTTTATGGAGGTCCCAATCCAACCCGATATTCTGTATTTTCAGCAGCACCAGGAGCCAGTCGGACTATGGGGGATCGTAGCGAGGGAGTGGGAGAGCGAGGCCAAATGGTTCCCGATTTGAGGCGCATAGTGGGCCTATGTAACGAAAATCGGGGAAAATTAGGACCGTTCTCCCACTTCCGTAGTAGAAACATCCACAGTCCGACAGGCTCCTATCAACCCGATCCAGGAACAGATTTCAGCAGTTAATGGTCAACGCATCAGACACATCCTATCCTGATTTTTGCGTGGCGGCGCTACGATTGACAGCGACGCCCGCGTGACGATGAGAAGTGTCGGCTTCAGCATGATCAGCGGTACGAATTTGAGCAACTGGCTACAACTTCAACCTACTGCAGTGAAGGGCAATGCCTGGACCATCCCCCGTCTGTTCTTCCTTTACCGACTGATCGTGGCAATTTTACTGAGCGCTGCCTTCTATGGTGGCTGGGGACCCACTTTTCTCGGCCAGCAATATCCAGCGCTTTTTGCGCTGACCTGCACCATCTACCTGGGCGTGATCATGGTGGGTGGATTGATGCTCTACTGGCGCAACCCGTCGAGCGGCACTCAGTCGGCGATCATGGTGGTTACCGACATCCTCTGCATCACACTACTGCTCTATGCCAGTGGAGGAATTCAGACCGGTCTGGGCACCCTGATCGCGGTGTCCATCGCAACCGGCAGCCTGGTATTGCCGGGCCGCATGGCACTGCTGTTCGCTGCGCTGGCAACGCTCGTGCTCCTCGCCCAGCAGACCGCTGCCACCTTCAGCGGTATCTCACCGCTCAACGGCTATCCCCAGGCCGGCATGCTGGGCGTCGCCTTTTTTGCGATAGCCACCCTGGCACTAGTGCTGTCCCAGCGGGCGTCCAGGAGCGAACAACTGATCACTCAGCAGGAGTTGGATCTGGCCAATCTCGAACAGTTGAACGACTACATCATTCAGCATATGCAGACCGGAATTCTCGTCGTCGATCGGGAGGGCAGGATCCGTCTGATCAATGATGCCGCCTGGTACCTGCTGGGGATACCCGATGCGAAAACAGGCAGACAGCTCAAACTGGTGTGTGAGCCGCTGTCCAGGATGATGCGTCGCTGGAAGGCGGATCACGAGCAGGAATCCGGCACCTTCCGTCCCACCAGCGGTGGCCGCGAACTCAAACCGGGGTTTTCGCCGCTGGGGGAGTCCGGCAACAACGGCACGGTGATCTTTATTGAAGATGAAGCGTCAGTCACCCAGCAGGCGCAACAGATCAAACTGGCATCGCTTGGCCGTCTGACCGCCAGTATCGCTCACGAGATACGCAATCCCCTGGGGGCAATCGGCCACGCGGAACAGTTGCTGCAAGAGTCAAACGGACTGACAAGGGGTGACCAGCGCCTGGTGGAGATCATCGGCAACAATACCCGGCGGGTCAACGCCATCATAGAGAACGTGCTGCAATTGTCGAGAAGAAATCAGGCTCGGCCCGAAGAGTTCATGCTCAAGGCGTGGCTGGAGCAGTTCGTACAGGAGAGTCTCATCTATCTCGATCTGCCGCCTTCCTGTTACATCGTCGATATCGAGCCGGCCGACACCCTGATTTTTGCTGACGCGTCTCAGCTGGGCCAGATACTCAGCAATCTCTGCGAAAATTCGATGCGCCATTTCCACACTGACAAAGAAAAAATAGTGATCGGCTTCAAAGGTGGCATCACCCTGGCGTCGGGCGGCCCTTTTCTTGACGTTACCGATAACGGTCCGGGAATTCCTCCTGAGATAGCCCGTCAGATCTTCGAACCCTTTTTTACCACCGACAATCGTGGCACCGGCCTCGGTCTGTATATCGCCAAAGAGCTGAGCGAATCCAACCGCATGCGTCTGGAGTATCTCCCGATCGAGTCCGGGGGCAGCTGTTTCCGGATGAATTTCCCCGGTACCAGAACCAGCAGGAGTAACAGATGACCAGGCCAATTGCGCTGATCGTCGATGACGAACCTGATATTCTCGAACTGCTCGAAATTACGCTGGCGCGCATGGAGGTCGACAGCCGAAGTGCGGTCGATCTGGCACAGGCACGTGAACTGCTCAACCAGCGGGCATTCGATCTCTGCTTGACGGACATGCGCCTTCCGGATGGCAACGGCATAGATCTGGTGAAGCTGATCAACCAGAACCATCCCGATCTTCCGGTGGCAGTCATTACCGCGCACGGCAACATGGAGTCCGCGATCACGGCCCTGAAGGCGGGCGCTTTCGACTTTGCCTCCAAACCGATCGATCTGCAGGGGCTGCGTCAACTGGTCCGGTCGGCGCTGAAACTGGATCATCCGGGAGCGAAGAGAACGCCGGAGAGCACACAGAACAAAACCCAGCTATTGGGAAGATCGCAGGCGGTGGAGCGCATCCGAGTGATGATCCGCAAGCTTGCACGCAGTCAGGCGCCTGTCTATATCAGCGGCGAATCGGGAACCGGCAAAGAGCTGGCTGCACGACTGATTCATGAACAGGGTCCGCGGGCAGACCGCGAATTCACCGCGGTGAACTGTGGTGCCATACCGCAGGAGCTGATGGAGAGCGAATTCTTCGGCCACTGCAAGGGCAGCTTCACCGGCGCGGTGTCCGACAAAAAGGGTCTCTTCCAGCAGGCAGAGGGGGGTACGCTGTTTCTCGACGAAGTGGCAGACCTGCCCCTGCAGATGCAGGTCAAGCTGTTGCGTGCCATCCAGGAGAAGCGGGTCCGGCCAGTGGGAATGCAGCGGGAGGAGCCGGTGGACGTCCGTATCATCAGCGCCACCCACAAGAATCTGGCAGCGCTGGTGGGCCGGGGTGAGTTCCGCCAGGACCTGTTCTACCGCATCAACGTGATCGAGCTGAATATTCCACCACTGCGCGAAAGGCGTGAGGATATCGCACTGCTGGTAGAGCATATCCTGGAGGATATCGCCCGGGAAAATGAATTGGAGCGCGCCATCGTCGACAGTACGGCACTGCAACAGCTGACCCGCTATGACTTCCCCGGCAACATCCGTGAACTGGAGAACATTCTGGAGCGCGCACTGACACTGTGTGATGGTAACTGCATCAGCAGCGAGGATATTCAGCTACCCGATACCGCGAATCCGCTCTATGACGTGCCGCAGGAGCTGCCATTGGGATCCTATCTGGAACAGCTGGAGAGAGATGCGATTGTCCGCGCGCTGGATGAAACCCGCTGGAACCGCACCGCTGCAGCCAAAAAGCTGGGAATAAGTTTTCGTCAGCTGCGCTACCGCCTGGCCAAACTTGGGATAGAGTGAACGGTGCAGCGCGGGCCCATCTGCCGTCGCTTTCCACCCAGCTCGTAAAGGTTCGAGGAGTCCATCCAGGTGGTATCAGCCTAGCCTGACTCATCCAACTCCCGATGTTCAACAAAAAATGTCAACTCATGACAAATAGTGTCACAACCAAGCACGCATCAGTTCAACCCGGTCGCGTGTGGCAAATTTCCGACGCTCCCTGAAAACCTGCCTAACTCGCTGTTTGATTGGCACTATGTAAAATAGCCGCTGCTGCGTGCGCGAACTACGGTGATTCCGGCATGGAACCTGCTCTGTTTAAAACCAAAGCGAGATACACAGGCAACAATTTTTTCTAAAGATCAACCGCAGGCAGCCGAACTTAGATTACACATGAATCTTCCAACCCCAGTCAGCACAAGCTATTTCAATCAGGAGAGTACCATGAAGAGAGCACAATCGGGTTTCACCCTTATCGAACTGATGATCGTGGTTGCGATCATCGCGATCCTCGCCGCCATCGCCATCCCAGCCTACAACCAGTACATCCGGGAGGCGCAGATGGCCAAGGTCAACGACCACTACGACGGCGCCTACCGGTCGCTGAAGGCCGAGTTGTCCAAGCGTGCCGCGCAGAACGCGCGTGGCCTCACCCTGACCGAACTCAATATAATGAATGTCGTCAATCCAGAGAACCGCACCGCACCGAAAGGTGGTGGTTTTGCCTACGCCACAAGCGCTGATGACGACAACGGCGTTGTCGTGATCACGATGACCAGCAATACTCCCGGGGCTGAGCAGATAGTCATCAGCCGCCCAGCGTTTCTTCAGGTCACCGCCGAGAACATCACGCTCGACGCATCGAATATCTAAAAGTCTAATCGAATGGAAATACCCAGGTGCCCGGCAGTTTGCCGGGCACCTTGATTTTGGTTAAAACGATATGATAGCGCACACACGCAGTCCCGGATTCACGCTGGTGGAGTTGATGATCGCCATCGCGATCCTGTCGGTGATCGCCGCCATCGCCATTCCCGCTTACAACGGTTACATCCGGGAAGCGCGCATCAACGCGGCCGTCGCCAACATCGAACCGCTGCGCATCGCGCTGGAGGATTTCTGGCTGGACAACGGCACCTACGGAGTGCGCGCCCCGGAGGTCTGGGTGCCGGGCGGAACCAAGTCGTTGGAGACCGGTTCCCTCGCCTGGCGACCCGATGCCGGTGACAAGAACATGTTCACTTACAGCGTCACCTCCAACGCCACCTCCTATTCCATCTCCGTGGCCCACCTGCAACTGCCCAACGAAATACAGACATTCAACAAACCCTGATTCCCCCCTCCTCCTCATTTTCATTGCCCACCCATTGCCGCTATTGAGCGACGGAAGCAACCAAGGTATTGTCCTGTTTCCAAAAAGCCGACCTGACGGACTATAATTCCCAGGCGATGCTACAGTTTCATCGCGGTCTGCCGAAAGATTGCTATAACGCTGTCGACGGCCTTACGCACCTGGTCAATGAAATAGTCGATTTATTCGGATGGTTACAACCAAACCTTCAATCAAGTTAAGTGGCCTCGCGCACCGCTTGGTGCGGGACGATCTGCTCACGGAGGAGCAGGCGCAGCAGGCCTTCAACGCCGCTTTGAAGAAGCGCACGCCATTCGTCACCTATCTGGTTGAGAACGAACTCCTGCAGAGTCTCGAGATCGCCCAGGCCGCTTCGCAGGAGTTCGGTGCCCCGCTGTTTGATCTGGATGTGCTCGACATGGAGCAGTTACCAATCAAACTGGTGGATGAAAAACTGATCCGGGCGCATCACGCACTGCCGCTGTTCAAGCGTGGCAAGCGCCTCTTTCTGGGCGTCTCCGACCCCACCAACCTGCACGGGCTGGATGAGATCAAGTTCCATACCGGGCTGGCTACCGAAGCGGTGGTGGTCGAGGAGAAGAAGCTGACGCAGTGCATCGAACAGGCGCTGCAGGCGACCGATTCCAGCATGTCGGATCTGCTGGACACCGATCTGGACAACCTCGACATCACCATCGATGATGGCGAGGAGCGGCAGGATGACGGTGACCTGGATATCGATGACGCACCGGTGGTGCGCTTCGTCAACAAGGTGCTGCTGGACGCCATCAACACCAACGCCTCGGATATTCACTTCGAGCCCTATGAGAAGAACTTCCGGGTCCGCTTCCGGCAGGATGGCATGCTGCGCGAAATCGCCTCGCCACCGGTGAATCTCTCCAGCCGCCTGGTGGCACGCATCAAGGTGATGTCACGCATGAACATCGCGGAGAAAAGGGTGCCGCAGGATGGGCGCATCAAGATGGTACTGTCGCGCAACCGCTCCATCGATTTCCGCGTCAACACCTGTCCGACACTCTATGGCGAAAAGGTGGTACTGCGTATACTCGACCCCACCAGCGCCCAGGTCGGCATCGAAGCACTGGGATTCGAAAAGAAACAACAGGACGCCTTTCTGGAGGCTATCGGCAAGCCCTATGGCATGGTGCTGGTGACCGGGCCCACCGGTAGCGGAAAGACTGTTTCACTCTACACCGCGTTGAATATTCTCAACCAGCCGGATGTCAATATATCGACCGTTGAGGACCCGGTGGAGATTCAGGTCGCAGGCATCAACCAGGTCAATCAGAACTCGAAAACGGGACTTACCTTCGCCTCTGCGCTGCGTGCGTTTCTGCGCCAGGACCCGGACATCATCATGGTAGGTGAGATTCGCGACCTGGAGACGGCAGAAATCGCGGTAAAGGCGGCCCAGACCGGACATCTGGTGCTCTCCACCCTGCACACCAACGATGCACCGCAAACGCTGACCCGACTGGCCAACATGGGTATACCCGCTTTCAACATTGCCTCTTCGGTGCTGTTGATCATGGCTCAACGGCTGGCGCGGCGCCTCTGTCCGCACTGCAAAGCCCCTGACGAAGTTCCCCGGGAAGCGCTGCTCGAAGAGGGTTTCAAGGAGGAGCAACTGACTGGTCTCACGGTCTACCGGGCGGTTGGCTGCGAGCGCTGCAACAAAGGCTACAAGGGCCGCGTCGGCATCTTTCAGGTGATGCCCGTTTCCGAAGCGATGGGCCGCATCATCATGGAGGGAGGCAACTCACTGCAACTGGCGGATCAGGCAACTAAAGAGGGTGTGGCGACGCTGCGTGAGTCGGGTCTGAAGAAGGTCCGTGACGGAGTGACCAGCCTGGAAGAGATCAATCGGGTAACCAAGGATTAATCATCATGGCGGTAGCAGCACCAAAAGCGGAAAAGGCAGAAGTCTTTACATGGGAAGGCTCGGATAGGAAGGGGAAACGGGTCAAAGGCGAATCTCGGGCCGCCAGCATGGCGATTGTTCGGGCAGACCTCCGCCGGCAAGGGATCAACCCGATCAACGTCAAGAAGAAATCCAGCCTGCTCAGAGCACGCAAGAAACCGATCAGACCCGCTGATATCGCGGTGTTCAGCCGCCAACTCGCCACGATGATGAGCTCTGGCGTCCCACTGGTGCAGGCGTTCGACATTGTCGGCCGGGGCCACGACAATCCCTCCATGCAGGATCTCGTTCTCGCGATCAAGGCAGACGTGGAGGGAGGCTCCGCACTGGCTGAGGCACTGAAGAAACATCCGCTCTACTTTGACGATCTCTTCTGCAATCTGGTGCATGCCGGCGAACAGGCGGGTGTTCTGGAGGAGCTGCTGCACAAGATCGCCACTTACAAAGAGAAAACAGAATCCCTCAAAGGAAAGATCAAAAAGGCGTTGTTCTATCCGGTGGCGGTGATCCTGGTGGCGATTCTGGTCACATCGATCATCATGATCTTCGTCATTCCCCAGTTCCAGGAGCTCTTCTCCAGCTTCGGCTCCGATCTGCCGGCATTCACTCAGATGGTGGTGGCCATGTCTGAATGGATGCAGCAGTGGTGGTGGTTGCTGCTGCTGATCTCGATCGCTGCCGGCTACACTTTCACCTATGTCTGGAAGCGGTCGCGGAAATTTCGCCACACCGTCGATAAGCTGCTGCTCAAAACACCTATCATCGGCGTGATTGTGAACAAAGCGGCGCTCGCCCGCTTCGCCCGCACCCTTGCCACCATGTTCGCTGCCGGTGTTCCGCTGGTGGAGGCGCTCGAATCGGTCTCCGGTGCCACCGGCAATGTGGTCTATGGCGATGCCGTTCTGCGTATGCGTGAGGATGTCGCCACTGGCCAGTCGCTGCAGCTGGCGATGAAACAGCAGAATCTCTTCCCTCACATGGTTATTCAGATGGTGGCAATCGGCGAGGAGTCGGGTTCGATCGATGCCATGCTCTCCAAAGTCGCCGATTTCTTTGAGGAGGAGGTGGACAACGCAGTGGACGCGCTGAGCAGTCTGCTGGAACCGCTGATCATGGTGATTCTCGGCACACTCATCGGCGGTCTGGTGATCGCGATGTACCTGCCGATCTTCCAGATGGGTTCGGCAGTCATGGGCAAATAGCCAGCGCAGGCAGGCACAACTGACGACGAACACCCTTCAGCGCATACTCCAAATCTTCTCGAGCAACTGGTACCGAATCCTCGATTGGAAGAATTTTCCGAGACACCCCAGGCATGATTCTGTTCCATTATTTACAGTCCAATCCACTGATTTTTCTTACTTTCTGCACGCTGATCGGGCTCTCCGTCGGCAGCTTTATCAATGTAGTCGCTTACCGCCTGCCGGTGATGCTGGAGCGTGACTGGAAATCCCAGTGCCGGGAACTGCTCGATGTGGACCGGGCAGAGACGACGGAGGAACCGTTCACTCTCTCTCGTCCCCGCTCTCGCTGCCCCCACTGCGGCCATGCTATTCGTTGGCGTGAGAACATTCCGGTGCTCAGCTTCCTGCTGCTACGCGGACGCTGCTCAGCCTGCGGCCAGACGATCTCTCTGCGCTATCCCATTGTGGAGACAGTCAGTGGTGCACTCTCGCTGGCCGTCGCCTGGCACTTCGGCGTCAGTTGGGAAACCGTCGCGGCACTGCCCCTGACCTGGGCACTCATCGCGCTGAGCCTGATAGACTTCGATCACCAGATCCTGCCCGACTCGATCGTGCTGCCCACCCTCTGGCTGGGCCTGATTGTCAGCCTTTTCGGCCTCTTTGCCGATACGCACACAGCTATAATCGGCGCAGTGGTGGGCTACCTTTCACTCTGGAGCATATTTCAGCTGTTCAAGCTGATCACTGGTAAGGAGGGTATGGGTTACGGTGACTTCAAGCTATTGGCACTATTCGGCGCCTGGCTCGGCTGGCACTCGCTGTTTCAGATCGTATTACTCTCCTCCCTGGTGGGCGCCATTGTCGGACTCTCCCTGATACTATTCCGGGGGCGTGACAGATCCATTCCGATTCCCTTTGGTCCCTATCTGGCCACTGCAGGCTGGATCAGCCTGCTCTGGGGAGAGCAGATCAACCGCCTCTACATCACCTGGGCCGGAATCTAGTGCGCCTTTCATCAGATTACGCGGCACACACTGCTGCGATCGAATTCGGACGATGTTGACCATCGGTCTGACCGGTGGGATCGGTTGTGGCAAGTCTGCTGTCAGCGATCTGTTTGAGCAGCTTGGGGTTCCGGTTATCGACGCTGACAAGGTTGCGCGCGAAGTTGTCACTCCAGACCAGCCGGCATTGGCGCTGATCGTCGATCGCTTTGGCAGCGGAGTACTGCAAGCGGACGGCACACTGGATCGATCTGCATTGCGCCTCATTGTGTTTGACGACCCCCAGGCGAGGGCCGAGCTCGAATCGATCTTGCACCCGCGTATCCGTCAGCGCATGCGCCAGAGACTGGGGGCATTGCGTGCCCCCTACTCGATTCTCTCGATTCCGCTGTTGTTGGAGACTCGACAGACCGATTCAGTCGACCGGGTACTGGTGGTGGACTGCACGGAGGCTGTCCAGATAGCACGTGTCTGCCTGCGCGACCATGCCACCGAGGAACAGGCCCAAGCTATCCTGGCAGCCCAGAGCAGTCGTGCAGAGAAGCTCAAAGCCGCAGATGATGTGATCGACAACTCTGGTCCATGGGAACTGCTGCATCCCCAGGTAGAGGCGCTGCACCGCTTTTATCTCGAACAGGCGGATAGTTATAACGAAGATTGAACCAGTCAGGGGCTTCCTCCGAAAAACGGTTCAGTTGTCGTCACTGAGAATTCATGTCAGGAGAGACTCGGCGCTTTCTCAAATAAATGAAACTGAAGCGAGGAACAGCACCAAGCCTCTCTCGATTTTCTTTTTCCTACCCTGGAATCCTGCCGCAGGATATGCCATACCACTCATCGATCCATGACTGAACCTGCATACCCCATTACGATCCTGTGTAATAGTGGGTTATCTCAACTGGTGCGGCTATTTACCCGGCAGGGGTAAATATTAGAGAATAGCCGCCTGTCACCGCGTTTCAACCAATCGTTTAAACTGGAGCATCATGTCATCCGCCACTCAGGGCAAGATTACCTATGAGCATCCGTTGAATGAGAAGATGCGGACGCTGTTGCGGTTGGAGCACCTGTTTCGCGAGGTAAACCACTACCTGCCCAATGCCGACATCTGGAGCAGTCGCGCCGCGATCGATGCCTTGCTGGACATGGTCAACATCTTCTCGAGAGCGGATATCAAGGCAGATATCATCAAAGAGCTGGATCGCCAGCGGGAGAAGCTTGCCGGTATCCGCCGCAGCCCTGGAGTCGATAGCGAGCGGCTGGATATCATCCTCGACAGTCTGGCAAAAGCGACAGACAAGATCTTTGCGATCGAAGGGCAGATCGGCCATGCGATGCGCAACAATGAGTTTCTGAAAAGTATTCTGCAACGCAGCAGCATACCAGGCGGCAGCTGCGCCTTCGATCTGCCGCACTACCACTTCTGGCTGGAGCAGCCGATCACGTTCAGACAATCCGAAACCAAAACCTGGCTGCACACACTGGAACCGGTCGAGGCGGCGGTGGAATTGCTGCTCTCGCTGATTAGAAACAGTACCAGTCCAACGGATGAACTGGCGAATGGTGGATTTTATCAGTGCAGCATAGACGCACAGGCGCCTGCTCAACTGGTACGTGTCGGACTCTCCCGCGATATTCGTCTCTTTGCGGAGATCAGCGGCGGTAAGCACCGTTTCACCGTCCGTTTTCTCGAACCTTCAGAAGAGGAAAGGCCCAGTCAAACCCGCATGGATGTCCCTTTTTCTCTCAACACATGTATTCTATGACAACGACCGAACGCCCGGAAACCAAATGCCCCACCTGCAAAAAACGCGTCATTTGGAACAGTGAATCAAGATGGCGGCCCTTCTGCAGCGAGCGCTGCCGGCTGATCGATCTGGGCGAGTGGTTGGATGAGAGTCATCGCATAAACGCCGGACCGGCGGACCATTCGCTTGACCTGTATGACAGAGAACCGAACGACTGAGCCCGTTTTTACCCAGGGATGTTTTTTCGGCCAACTCTTGCGACAGCGTAGCTGGCTACTGGATACCCGTGACAGCACGAGTAACAGTGCTCCCCCCCTGCCAGGCTGATTGGAAGTTGAACGCTAACCATCATCGGCCGACGCTTGTCCGGCATCCGGCTCATCCGGTATTTTCAGATCTTTCCTGATCAAAATTTTCATATCGGGATTGTAGCTATAGTTACGTGAGATAAATCGCGCATAATCTATGTTCTCATTGTTTACTGGAAGAAAGCGCTTAGCCACAAGCGCTGGACGATAAAGCTGGATCGCTTCGTGATAGTCACACGCGGGCAACGCTGGAGTGGCGTCAAATACCGCTATCGTGTCACACAGCCGATTCTTACCCTCGAGAATGGGCAAAGAGTAATAGCCCGGATCCAGCCGCATAATGGGGTGAATCGGATATGGTAGCAGGACACTCTCATGCGCAGGTACGACCTGCCTTAAAAGTGCGCGCTGACCGTCGGCTCGGCGGATGTTGCCATGCCCCAGCTGACTCAGTTGATAGACACAAAGCACGGCAGCCATTACGGTCACAGCGATAGAGGTTCTTCCCAACAGGTCGTGCTGAGGTTCACTTTTCTGCAATGGTGTCGAAGCGATAAACAGAGCAACCCAAACAAGGAAAGGAAAGATTCCCTGGGCATAGAAATATTTACCCATGAAATAGATGGAAATCAGATACACAAGTAGAAAAATTGCGAAAAATAGCCGCTTGATTTGAGCTGAGTAAGGTGAATGGCGCAGACAGATGAGATAGAGGGGAAGAGAGGCCGCGCCGGCGAACAACATCTCCGGTAACCCCGGATAGTATCCCACACCGGTCTGCTGCAGCAATGCACTGAACTTGATGTTAAAAACCAACTCATGCAGCGTCTGATCAAAGATGTTCAGTAACAGTAAAAAGCCCGCTGCACTTCCCAACAGTCCCCATAGCACACGATGAACGATCTGGGAGGGCGTCACTGTCATCTGAGCAGGGTATAACAGCAGAATACCCGGCGCCAACAGCGCAAAACGCGGAGAGATCATCACCGAAATCATACCGAGCATACCGGCGGCTGCAGCCAGAAACCGCGCGTCGATGCGTGATGACAAAAATGAAACGCGCCACAGCAAGACACAATAGACGATGAATGGAACCGCAAATGTCTCGGGACGTATCAACAGCAGTGTGTTAAAAAAGAGCGAGGAGAGCATCAAATAGTAGATCGGTAATAACAGATATCCTCCACCCACAGTCTGAGATCGGCGTGCAATCTGATACAGACCCAGCGCACTGAGCAGTACTGCGAATGCAACATAGACTCTCCCGAAAAAGAGGAGCCACTCCTCATTCACGCCAAACTGGAAAAGCGTGCCCAGCAGATGCCATGTTGCGGGCTGATGATGCTCGAAAAAGTCTTTTATCGGCATGAGATTCTGTGCCTGGATCAGCCAAGCGATATGCAGGTGCTCCGCTTCATCATTTGGATGACCTCTCTGCAACAGCAGATAGAGGGTCCAACCGATCATTATTGCGGTAGTAAAAAATTTCTCCTTGTTCTTCATCTCGAGCTTCCACATTGTTAGAGTTATTGCTTGACTACTCATCGGTGCGCAGACGCAAGTACGAGAGGAGGTTGCGAATTCACCCCATGCTAATCTCCTTCGGATACAACCTTGTGCGTCTTCGGCCAAAAAAAGCTGACCATTCTGAACCGGATTAGCCTCTCGACATGGATACCAAACCAGGTTGGCACACTCCGAATCGCCAACGACATGGTAAACAACACGGATAAACTGAACTCTCAGCGGGTTGCGCGATCTCAGACTCCCCGCTGCCAATTGCTGCATTAGCGAATAAACAGTCATTCGGAGATCTGTGCAGGAAGTGAATCAAGCTCATTGCGGTGAATGCAGGTGCACTATCGCAGCTTTCTTCAGCAACCATTCCTTTGTCGTGCCGTAATTCCGCTGCCTGACGCTGGTTCAAATAGGGAGTATCGGCACAGAACGCGAAAAATTTGCTGCGAATAAAATCATCCGACACCATTCACGGCCTTCTCATCCCACAGCCCGCGAATAGCGGCTATACCCTGGCCTCCGCAGTTGCGAACCTGCCCGACCATCTGCAGCCGCATCCCTCCCAGGGCATACACCGGTATATTCGCTTGATCCACGAGCTGCTGAAATTGCGCCCAACCAAGTGGTTCTGCTTCAGGGTGCGTCATGGTCGCCAGTACCGGGGAAAGCACGGCAAAATCCGCACCGATAAGTTCCGCCTGTTGTAACTCGGCTAAATTGTGGCAGGAGGCGGCGACCCACTGATCCGGGGGAAGCGGACGCCGGTCGAGTGACATCAGGAGTCGGCTGTTGAGGTGGACTCCATCGGCGCCACAGGCAGTAGCAACCTGCGGGGTCGAATTGAGTAGAAGACGAGCGCCAAACCGCCGACACAGTGCAACCAACTCTTCGGCCAGCCGCTGTAAGCTACTGAGGTCCAGTCCGGGTGCCCGTAGCTGGATCAGCTTTTGTCCCGCTGCCAATCTCTGCTGAAAACGCTGCAGGAAAAAACCTTTGTCGACGAACTCCAGAGCACAGATCAGATAGGTATCCGGCAGTCTCAACGCGGTCACGATGGGCCGGTCCGCTGCCGGCATCGCGCATTCGGACATCGCTTCGGCTGCCAACCAGCGCAGCGGCTGCCCCTCCAACCCTGCCGGCACACCTGCATAATCTGTAATTGAATGGACATCCAACAGCACCGAACGCTCCGGATAGTCATACCTGACGCGGATCAATGGTGCATGGGCCCGAAGTTCGATTCCCAACTCCTCCCAAAGCTCCCGGGAAAGTGCCTGTGACAAGGTCTCTCCGGACTCCACTTTTCCCCCGGGAAACTCCCAAAGCCCGCCCTGATGAACGTTGTCAGCGCGCCGGGAAAGCAGTATCCGCCCATCTTTGTCGGCAATGACTGCGGCCGCGACATGCAGCGGGGTCAGGAGCGATACTCCGCGTTGATGCGCACGTATTCGTGGGAAAGATCGCAGGTGAAAACCCTGGCCGACGCTTGACCGCGTCCCAACACCACGCGAATGGTTAGCTCTTTATGCTGCATCGCCGCCTGTCCGGCTGCCTCGTTATAACCGGCTGCACGGCCACCGCCGCTGACGATGCAGAGATCGCCCAGCCAGATCTCCACCTGCTCTATCACCAGCGCTGGAACATTGGCACGACCCACCGCGGCTAGGATTCGCCCCCAATTCGGATCGGAGGCAAACAGTGCGGTCTTCACCAGTGGAGAGTGGGCAATGGTGTAGGCAACATCTCTCGCTTCCGCTGCCGTCAATGCCTGCTCAACCAGAATGTTGACCAATTTTGTGGCACCTTCACCATCCCTTACGATAGCCAGTGCTAGCTCCATACATACTTCATTCAGTGCCGTGCTGAACAGCGGGTACAGTTCGCTTTCCAGATCAGTCAAAGGAGTACACAGAGACAATCCAGTAGCCATCAGCACGCAGGCATCATTGGTCGATGTATCGCCATCCACGGTGATTGAGTTGAACGATGGAGCAACGGCACACTGCAGTGCGCGCTGCAGCAACGGCGTCTCAACCGCCAAGTCGGTAGCGATATAAGCGAGCATGGTGGCCATATCCGGTCGGATCATTCCGGAGCCTTTTGCCATACCGGTCACGGTAAAAGTTCTACCTTCGTATACAACCTGGCGTGAACAGAATTTCGCAATCGTATCGGTGGTCATGATGGCACGTGCGGCATCCAACCAGCCGTCGCCGCTCAGCGCCTCCAATACTTCGGGCAGAGCCCTGGTGAACCGGTCAACCGGAAGCGGTTCACCAATCACCCCCGTGGAGAACGGAAGCACCTGTTCGACGGTTGAACCCACAAGCACGGCAAGGGTACGGCAGCATGCGACTGCATCCCGCAAGCCTGCATCGCCGGTACCGGCATTGGCGTTTCCCGAATTGATCAACAGATAGCGTGGTCGCGTTGCGGAGAGATGCTCACGCGCTATCTTGACTGGTGCGGCACAAAACTGGTTACGGGTAAAGAGCGCGGCGCAGGTTGCTCCCTCCGCCAGTTCGACAAGGACAAGATCTTTCCTATTCTGGTATCTGATACCCGCCGCAACACATCCCAGACGGATTCCTGCTACCGGAAGAGGCGCCGGAATTTGCTCTGTCATCACTTCTCCCGGGTGCAATGGGTGCTGGCTACACAGATACGATGGATACCGCTTCCTGGTTCGAAGTTACGGCGGAAAGCGAGTCCAAGCTTCCTCAATGCAAACTGCCTGATGTGACGATACAGCATGGTTACTGCAATCGACCATGACACTGTTTATACTTCTTACCCGAACCGCAGGGGCACGGTTCGTTGCGACCGACCTTGCGCTCGGCGCGGACATACGGCTGCTGCTGTAGCGTTTCATCACCCTCGCCCGGTCGGCCCGAGTCATCGGTTTCTGCATCAGCAAAACCAGTGAACTCCTCGTGTTTGAATTGAAACTCCTCCTGGGATCGAATCGGCTCCGTCGGCTGCATTGCCTCTGGCGACTGCACCTTTACTCTGGTCAGGACGGAGACTACCTCCTTTTTTATATCGCCGAGCATCGCACTGAACATCTGAAACGCTTCACGCTTATACTCCTGCTTGGGATTTTTCTGGGCATAACCTCGCAGATGAATCCCCTGACGCAGGTAGTCCATCGCAGCCAGATGTTCCTTCCAGTGCGCGTCCAGAATCTGCAGCATAACCGCTTTTTCATAGAGCCTGAGGTTGTGGCTCCCAACCAGCGCCTCCTTGGCTTCATACTCGCCGCGCATCTCACTGAGAATACGCTGCCGCAGGGTCTCCTCATGCAGACTCTCGTCCTGATCCAGCCACTGCTGCAATGGGTAGTCGAGATCGTACTCTCTCCGCAGCGCTTCGGTCAGGCCGGCGATGTTCCACTGCTCCTCCAGGCTTTGCGGAGGAATATATTGATCAATCAACTCATTGACCGTCTCCTGCTGCAGCGCAGTGATGGATTCAGAGACATTTTCCGCATCCATCAGTTCGTTACGTTGCTCATAGACCACTTTGCGCTGATCGTTGGCTACATCATCGTACTCAAGCAACTGCTTGCGGATGTCGAAATTTCGCCCCTCAACTTTGCGCTGCGCATTGGCGATCGCCTTGGTCACCCAGGGATGCTCTATCGCCTCTCCCTGTTCCATTCCCAGCTTCTGCATGATCGCGGAGACTCGTTCCGAGGCAAAAATCCGCATCAGATTATCTTCCAGTGAGAGATAGAAGCGGGTAGAACCTGGATCACCCTGGCGCCCTGAACGACCTCGCAGCTGATTATCGATGCGTCGGGACTCATGTCTTTCTGTTCCGACCACATGCAGGCCGCCCGCATGGATAACCTGCTGGTGGCGCGCCTTCCACTCGCTGCGGATCTTTTCCAATAACGCGGGGTCAGGTTTAGCACCCAGTGCTGCAATCTCCATCTCCGGATTCCCACCGAGAACGATGTCGGTCCCCCGGCCTGCCATGTTGGTGGCGATGGTTACGGCACCGGGTCGTCCCGCTTCGGCTATGATCGTGGCTTCTTTCGCATGATGCTTGGCATTGAGCACCTGATGTTCGATCCGCTGTTTCTCCAGCATTCCCGAGATCAACTCCGATGTCTCTATCGATGCGGTTCCTACCAGCACCGGCTGGCCACGTTTGACGCAACCCCGGATATCCTCGATGATCGCGCTGTATTTTTCTGCGGCCGTGAGGTAGACGAGGTCTCCCTTATCTTCGCGTATCATCGGCGCATTGGTGGGGATTACGACCACCTCAAGGCCGTAAATCTGCAGAAATTCCGGTGCCTCGGTATCTGCGGTGCCGGTCATGCCAGAGAGCTTCTCATAGAGTCGGAAGTAGTTCTGAAAGGTGATCGAGGCAAGCGTCTGGTTTTCGTTCTGAATCGGCACCCCCTCCTTCGCTTCGACCGCCTGATGCAGCCCCTCTGACCAGCGCCGTCCCGGCATGGTCCTGCCGGTAAACTCATCGACAATGACAATCTGGCGGTCGCGCACGATATAGTCGACGTTGCGCTGAAAGAGAACATGCGCGCGTAATGCGGCATTGACGTGATGAATCAGATTGATATTGGCTGTATCGTACAGACTGGATTCGTTCTCCAACAACCCCATCCCGACCAGCATCTCCTCTACTTTCTGGTGCCCCTCCTCACTCAAGTGGACCTGGCGTCCCTTCTCATCCACCGAATAGTCACCCGGTCCAAAGTCCGGCCTGCCCTCTTCGTCCTCGGTGGGTGCCTGCCGGGTAAGATTCGGAATGATCGTGTTGATCTTGGTATACAGCTCCGAGCTGTCCTCAGCCGGACCCGATATGATCAGCGGAGTTCGCGCCTCATCGATAAGGATCGAGTCAACCTCGTCCACCACTGCGAAGTACTTCTCACGCTGTACCCGCTGATCGGCGCTGAAAGCCATGTTGTCGCGCAGATAGTCGAAGCCAAACTCATTGTTGGTTCCGTAAGTGATGTCACAGTCATAGGCTTGCTTGCGTGAAACCAGACGCAGCTGAGGAGTACCGCCGGACTCGCCGTCTGCTGTCGGATCGTACTGATAAGAAGATGAGTCCGGTCCCAACCCCCCGGAGGAGTTGATCACACCGACCGACATCCCGAGAAAATGGTAGATCTTCCCCATCCAGGCTGCGTCACGACGAGCGAGATAGTCGTTGACAGTCACCACATGCACTCCTTTACCCGGCAATGCATTGAGGTATACCGCCAGTGTTGCCACCAGTGTCTTCCCTTCACCGGTACGCATCTCTGCGATTTTTCCCTGGTTGAGGACCATTCCCCCAACCAGCTGTACGTCGAAATGGCGCATCTTCAGGATACGCTTCCCAGCTTCGCGAACCACTGCAAAAACTTCATGCAGCATATCGTCGAGACGCTCACCTGCAGCAAGCCGTTGCCGAAACTCCTCGGTGCGGGCGCGTAACTGCTCATCTGTCAGTGCTTCCGTTCCCTCCTCCAATGCACTGATACGTGAAACCACCTTCAGCATCCGTTTAACCAGGCGCTGATTTCTGCTGCCGAAGATTTTGCTAAGAAAATTACCTACCATAAACCCGAGACTTCCATCATGAGTGGTAAAAAAGTTGGGAAATGATACCCCAAATCCGCTATCGATTGCCTGCTTGCGGAATAGACCGAATTTTGATTTCAGCGCACAGAATACGCTCCTGGGAAAGAGTACCCCGAATCAGTTCGTTTTCAGGAATTCGGTGGGATTGATGCTTTTACCATCCTGGGCAATTTCGAAGTGAACATGAGGACCGGTGGAACGACCGCTCGATCCAACCCGGCCGATGATATCTCCCTTTTCTACCAAATCTCCGGGCTCCACGAACAGTTTGCTGTTGTGGGCATACTTAGTGACCAATCCATCCGCATGCACGATCTCTACGTGATAGCCATAGCCCGGCTTTTCCTTGGCCTCCATGACTATGCCGGATGCCACCGCATAAACCGGTGAGCCCCATTTGCTCGCGATGTCCACACCATGGTGAAACGTTTTCTTACCGCTGAATGGATCTTTGCGATAACCATAGCCGGACGAGACCCATCCGCTCTCCACTGGTTGTCCCTCGGGATGCAGGTTGTTCTGGATTCTGCTGTCGACAATCATCCCCTGCATGAGCTCAAGTTTATGGGTACGGTCGGCGATGCTGCGCTCGAGCAGTTCGATATCTGCCAATAACTCCGGAAGTTCCACGGAGACCGCGTCCGCAGATGCATCCACACCACCGCGCGGTGGTGTTTCACCAAAATTGAACTCATCGTAATCCAGCTGTCCAGCCTTTACCAACTGTTCACCGAGCGCCTCCATACGCAGCAGGTTCGCCTGCATCTCACCCAGCCTGAGCGCCAGCGCATCCAGATGGGCACCTGCTTTGTTGCGAGCTCTCTCCAACACCTGTTGCTCTTCATCCAGCTGAAGTTGCATACGCTGCGCTCCGGTGCCAGCCACTATGCTTCCGGCACCTACCGCTCCAAGCCCCAGTCGATATCCCCCCCAGAGCGCGCCACAGATCAGCGGTACGGCCAGCACAACGGAGACCACAAACGGTATGAAATAGGGTTGATGATCCGGAAACTTACGCGATTTGCGCGGGAAGTTGACCTTCATTATCCTACCCTGCCGAGATGAACGGAATTGACCCGAGAGTACTCCTAAGAGCAAGGTTGGGATACTACAAAAACTTCCCTGTAAAATCAAAGCATAAGATCAATGCCCAGCGCGCCTAAATCCTTAGCCAGCATCATCAACAATTCGGGCAGTACCGCCGCACTAGTCGCCCAGACACGCCGCCAAGCCACACTGCTCGAGTTGGTACAGCGGGAGTTGGAGACTACGCTGCAGGCACATCTCCAGGTTGCACTGTTACGTGATCGACTATTGATCCTCTACACCGACTCTTCAGCCTGGGCCAGTCGACTGCGCTTCGTCTCCCGGACGCTACGCGGCCGCCTAAGCGAACGTGGTTACCAAATTGATAAAATTACCGTGCGTGTCTCGCTCAAACCAGCAGAGAGAGCACCCGGGCAGCATAGACGCTCTCTCAGTCGGGAAAACGGGCGCTTGCTGGACAGAACCGCCGATGGTATCGATGACCCCGATTTACGCCGGGCACTGAAGCGTTTATCACGCCACAGTCAGTGAAGTGGGGCAATCAATAACCCAGGTGAGAACTGACCAAAAGTGCACACCGCTGTTGCTACCACCATAATGGCTGCACCAGTTTACGCTGTTACCGGTACAGCGCTATCACGAAAAATTCTGCGACATTTTCACACTGCATGAATTGGCTTCATGTAGGAGATTGGAACGCGGTCGCCTTCCTCAAACGTCACCTCTTCCCACGCCGCTTGGTTAGCGACCAACGCCTTAAGCAGGCGATTGTTGAGGGCATGTCCCGATTTGTAACCGGTAAACGCACCTATCAAGCTGTGTCCAAGAAGGTAGAGATCACCAATCGCATCCAGGATCTTGTGCTTGACGAACTCATCCTCATAGCGTAGGCCATCCTCATTGAGAATCCGGAAGTCATCAACCACGATCGCGTTGTCCATGCTGCCACCCAGCGCCAACTGGCTTTCACGCAGCATCTCAATCTCCTGCAGGAAACCAAAGGTTCTTGCCCTGCTCACCTCTTTCACGAAAGAGGTCGAAGAGAAATCGATTGAGGAGAACTGAGTGCGCTCGGTAAACGCCGGGTGATCGAAGTTTATCGCAAATGAGACCTTGAACCCATCGAAGGGTTCGAACGCTGCGCTCTTGTCACCGTCCACAACCGACACTTTCTCTTTTATCCGGATGAAACGTTTGGCTGCGTTCTGCTCTTCGACACCGGCAGACTGGATGAGGAAAACGAAGGGACCAGCACTTCCGTCCATGATCGGAACTTCGGCTGCGCTCACGTCCACATAAGCGTTGTCGATACCGAGTCCGGCAAAGGCAGAGAGCAGGTGTTCCACCGTAGAGACTTTGACTCCTCCCCTCTGCAGCGTAGTGGAGAGTCTCGTATCACCCACGTTCTCCGGGCATGCTTTTATCTCCACTGGCGGGTCCATATCGACCCGCCGGAATACGATACCCGAATTTACCGCCGCCGGTCTGAGAGTCAGGAACACCTTCTCTCCAGTATGCAGCCCAACACCTGTGGCGCGGATGACGTTTTTCAGTGTTCGCTGGCGTATCATATCGGTTTCACTAATCTGTTGGCGGAAACTAGAAAGGTAGCTACCACCATGTTTTATGCCCCCCTCCAGCATAGCAGTCAGCTTGGAGAGACCTACCCAAAAATGATAAATCGGTCAGAATTCAGAAAAAACCATCCTGCCCCATACTTTACGTTAGGGTAATCCCTAATAAATACCAGTTTACCGCTCCGTTTGCAAGATAATTCTATTCTCCTTTCAGTCCGCCTGACGCCTCAAGAATGCTGGAATATCCAGATAATCCATATCTTTCTGTTGCGCGGCATTCGCGTAAGTTTTCGCTGTCTGACGCTCAGCCAGGCGATCGCGCCGGATGATGGTCGGACTCTCCATTTCACGATAATCCATCGAATTGCTCTCCACCACATCGGAATTGACTGCCACACGAACCGGCGGCGCCTCCTGCAGAACAGGCGCCGGACGCTTGACCGTCCCTGGCTCTCCCAAACCGGTGGCCACCACAGTCACCCGCAGGTCATCGGACATCTCCGGATCGATGACGGTACCCACCACCACGGTAGCATCATCACAGGCAAACTCTTTGACCGTGCTACCCACCTCATCAAATTCGCCGATAGAGAGATCCAGACCAGCGGTGATATTGACCAGGATACCTTTGGCGCCGGAAAGATTGACGTCCTCCAGCAGGGGACTGCGAATCGCCTCCTCAGCCGCGTTGCGGGCGCGGTTCTCGCCCCGGGCCGATCCCGATCCCATCATGGCCACACCCATCTCTGCCATCACCGTCTTGACGTCGGCAAAATCGACATTGATCAGTCCGGGCCGGGTGATCAATTCGGCAATACCCTGCACCGCCCCCAGCAGCACGTCATTTGCTGACTTGAAAGCATTCAGCAGACTCATCTCTTTGCCTAGCACCGCCAGCAGTTTCTCGTTCGGTATCGTGATCAGCGAATCGACATACTGACTAAGCTGCTTGATCCCCAGCGTAGCAACCTGCATGCGCTTGGCGCCTTCAAAGGGAAAAGGTTTGGTAACCACAGCCACCGTCAATATCCCCAGCTCCTTGGCAACCTCTGCGAACACCGGCGCCGCTCCGGTACCCGTTCCACCGCCCATGCCGGCGGTAATGAAGACCATATCCGCTCCTTGTAACGCCTCCTGTATCCGCTCCCGATCTTCCAGCGCCGCCTCCCGGCCTACATCAGGATTAGCCCCTGCACCCAATCCCTTGGTGATATTGCTACCCAGCTGTAGTATGGTTTTTACTTCGCTGTTGTTCAGTGCCTGCGCATCGGTATTGGCACAGATGAACTCCACTCCCTCGATGCTTGCGCTAAGCATGTGATTGACAGCATTGCCGCCACCGCCGCCAACGCCCACGACTTTGATCACTGCGCTCTGACTGTAAGAATCCATCAACTCAAACATTTCCTCTCTCCTCGATCCCGGTCGGTAATAGTGCCCCGACAATCAAACCAAATACCCAAATAACAAACTTCGACAATTGCTTAGAAATTCCCCTGAAACCAGCTCCTCATGCGCTCCCAGACCGATCTGAATCCGCCCCTGACAGGCACCTCGCGCATCCGGCTCATCCGGTTGTGGTGACCGAACAGGAGCAATCCCACACCAGTCGCGTAAATAGGATTGCGCACCACGTCGACCAGACCGGTGACATAACGAGGTACACCCAGCCGCACCGGCATGTGGAATATCTCCTCCGCCAACTCGATCAGCCCCTCCATTTTTGAGCTGCCACCGGTTAACACCACGCCGCCGGCAATCAGATCTTCGAATCCACTGCGCCGCAACTCTGCCTGTACCAGAACCAACAGCTCTTCATAACGGGGCTCAACCACTTCGGCCAAAGTCTGTCTCGAAAGACGCCGCGCCGGTCGATCACCTATGCTGGGAACCTCGATGGTCTCATCACTCGCTGCCAGCTGTGTCAGCGCACAGGCGTACTTGATCTTGATCTCCTCTGCGTGCTGGGTCGGTGTGCGCATCGCCACCGCGATGTCGTTGGTGACCTGATCTCCGGCGATGGGTATGACCGCGGTGTGCCGGATCGAACCCTCGGTGAATACCGCGATATCGGTGGTTCCTCCACCGATGTCCACGAGACAGACACCCAACTCCTTTTCATCATCGCTCAACACCGCATAACTGGAGCTGAGTTGCTCGAGAATCAGGTCGTCGACATCCAATCCGCAGCGTCGCACACATTTGACAATGTTTTGCGCAGCGCTGACCGCGCCGGTAATCATGTGCACTCGTGCCTCCAGACGGACACCTGACATGCCCACCGGTTCTTTGATCCCCTCCTGGTCGTCGATGATGAACTCCTGCGGCAGGATATGTAGGATTTTCTGATCCGCTGGAATAGCAACAGCCCGCGCCGCATCAATCACCCGTTCCACATCGCCATGTGTCACCTCACGATCCTTAATCGCGACGATGCCGTGCGAGTTGAGACTACGAATGTGGCTGCCGGCGATACCGGCGTGGACCGAATGAATTTCGCAGGCTGCCATCAGCTCAGCCTCTTCCACCGCACGCTGGATCGACTGAACTGTGGACTCGATATTCACCACCACACCTTTTTTCAGGCCACGCGAAGGGTGCGAGCCGATACCGATGATCTCAATCTCTCCGTCAGGCTTTACTTCGCCAACAATCGCCACCACTTTCGAGGTACCGATATCGAGACCGACAATGAGATTCTTTTCCGCTTTTTTTGTCACCTAAACCGGCCCTCCGGACTCCGCTGAATGCATCCCGATAAGTGCACCCCGATCATCGGAATCCGGCACTTTCTGCTGCCTTTGCCAACGCACCGTAAACCCGTTGGTATATCGCAGGTCCACATCCAGCACACTCTGATCCCCCTCCACTGCAGGCCGAATTCGTGGAAACACCGCCAAGAAACGCTGCAGTCTGCCCTCCAACTCTCTGTTGCCCAGGTGCAGTCGCATACCGCCGGTAAAGACCAGCATCCAGGAACGGCGGGCATCCAGATTGACCTTCTCCAGTTCGAGACCCAGCAACGCCAGTCTCGGTTTCATAGTGAGGAAGTTCAATACGACCTCCTGAGAACTCCCATCCGGGCCTGAGAGCTGCGGTAATCCCTCAGGTATCTCGTGCGGCAGAGGAGAAAATATCTCCCCTTCCGGATTGACCAATTGGCGTTCACCCCAACGCGCCAACGGAATCTGTTCGCTGATCTTGATCAACAGGGTATCTGGCCACAGCCTGCGGACACTCGCCTGATCGACCCAGGGCAGATTGCGCGCGGCGCGATAGATCCGTTCCACATCGACAGTAAAAAAGTTACCCCTGATCTCACCACCGACTGCCTTTTCTATCTGCAGCCGATCCAGATGCCGCAAACCACCATCGATACGTACCACTTTGAATGGCAGGACTCTGGGATCCTGCAACTTCTCCACCGTCCAGAATGCACCCGCGCCGGTGCTTAATAAGAGGAGCAGCGCTAACACCCAGCGACCCGCATTACGCCAGTCCAGTTGCAATGAGCGTAACTTTTCTCTCAAGGTCAATTTTCTTTCCGCCGGCTTTTTCATCCTCGCTGAGCCGCTCCCAGCTCGAGTATCCGCCACACCAGTTGATCAAAATCGATACCATTGGCCTTGGCCGCCATCGGTACCAGGCTGTGGCTGGTCATTCCCGGTACCGTATTGACTTCGATGAGAAACGGCTCTCCCTGCCGATCCACCATCATGTCGATCCGTCCCCAGCCCACTGCGCCAACCGCCCGGAATGCCGCCAGTGCCAGCTCACGTAGTCGCAGTTCCTGAACATCGGGCAGTCCAGCTGGACAGTGATAACGTGTTGTCTCCGCATGATATTTGGCGTCATAGTCATAGAACTGATGCGGCGTCTCCAGACGGATTGCAGGCAGCGCCTCGTCGCCCAGGATGGCAACGGTGTACTCGGCACCGGTGATCCAGCGCTCGGCTATCACTTCACGATCATATTCCGAGGCTGCCAGCCAGGCGGTACGCAGACCGGCACTCTCCTCCACCTTGGTTATACCGATACTGGAACCCTCGTGCGCCGGCTTGATCATCAACGGAAAACCGAGCGCTTCGGCTGTAACCAGATCACTGTCGCTTGCGATCATTACAAACGGCGGGGTCGGCAGTCCGAGCCCGGACCACAACAGCTTGCTGCGATACTTGTCCATCCCCAATGCAGAGCCGGCCACACCACTACCGGTATAGGGCAGCCCGATGGTCTCCAACGCACCCTGAATCACACCATCCTCACCACCCCGCCCATGCAGTAGGATGAAAACCCGGTCGAATCCGCCCGATTGCAGTTGCGTCAGCACATCGGCAGCAGCATCGATAGCGACCGCATTGACGCCGCTGCGCAGTAAAGCCGCCAACACGGCAGCTCCTCCATCAAGCGAGACCGCCCGCTCCGCTGACTGCCCCCCCATCAGCACCGCAACCTTGCCAAAATCAGCCGCTCGTTTGGTCACAGCTCCAAGCTCCTCTCACCCACCATGTGCACCTCCGGTTGCAGACGCACACCACTCGACTGCTCCACCCGATCACGCACCAACTCAATAAGCCTCTCTATGTCACCGGCACTCGCACCACCCATGTTGATGATGAAATTGGCATGCTTCTCCGACACCACAGCTCCACCGATCCGTGCCCCTTTCAGGCCGGCGGCCTCGATCAGGCGCGCTGCATAATCGTTGACCGGATTGCGAAAAACGGAGCCACAACTCGGCAGACCGATTGGCTGGGTCTGGGCACGCCGCTCCAACAACGCTCTGATCCTTTGCTGTCCATCACTCACATCACCCAACTCAGTAGATAACCCGGTGCGCAGGAACCACTCTCCTTGCGCTCCTTTCACCTGCCGGTAGCCAACCTCGAACTCGGAATGCTCGCGCCGGCGCACACACCCCTGCCGGTCCACTGTCTCCACCCAGACAACCGCATTCCAGGTCTCACCGCCGAAGGCACCGGCATTCATCGCCAGTGCCCCACCCATGGTGCCGGGAATTCCCGCCAGAAACTCTATGCCCACCCGCCCGTGGCGAGTAGCGAAGCGCGCCACCCTGGCACAGGAGACGCCGGCTTCTACATTGATCAGCCCGTCGGATTGCATCGATAATCCGTCCAGGCAGCCGCGCGTAAGTATTGCTGTGCCGGAAAAGCCACCATCACGCACCAATAAATTGGAGCCAAGACCGAGCCACAACAGCGGTTCGTCACTCTCCAGCTGCTGCAGAAAAGCAACCAGATCACGTCGGTCAGCCGGCCGATAGAGCCGCTTCGCTGCACCACCAACACGCCAGCTGGTGTAATTGGAGAGCAGTTCATCGTGCAGCATCTCTCCCCGTAGCCGTGGTTGTTGCATTACAACCATCAGTTGCGCCTACCCCGTCTATTTGGATGCTTTGGTGTAGCCAGACGCGGCAGGGATTGTGCCTTTCTGGTTGTCTGGGGTTCACCGCATCTGTCGATCAGGGGTGACAGGGACTCTCCACACCCCATGTGCAACCTCTTTTGATACCCCCTGTTCATCTCACCACCTCCTGATCGGGATTGCTGAAGTGGTGCGGTAACTCCTGGGCTATCACACCGATATCCCCGGCACCCATGACTACAACGATATCCCCCGCCTGAACCAACCCGAGGATGACAGAAGGAAGCTCGGAGAGCGGGTCGACGAAAATGGGATCCACCTGTCCACGCACCCGTATTGCCCGACTCAGTGTACGGCCGTCAGCACCAGGAATCGGAGATTCCCCTGCCGGATAGACTTCACACAGCAGCAGCAGATCCACACGGGAAAGAACATGGACGAAGTCGTCGAACTGCTCCTGAGTGCGTGTGTATCTATGCGGTTGGAAAGCCAGCACCAACCGCCGATTCGGCCAGCCTTCACGTACCGCAGCCAGCGTCGCCTCCAATTCCCTGGGGTGGTGCCCGTAGTCATCCACCAGCATCAGACTCCCGCCTTCCGGCAGCGCACATTCGACCGCCTGAAAACGTCGGCCGATCCCTTCAAATCCTGCCAGGGCCCGCTGCATCGAGGCGACTTCGCAGCCCAATTCCATCCCTACGGCTATCGCCGCCAGCGCATTCTGGACGTTGTGGCGTCCTGGCAACCTGAGAGTCACGTCGAATGGATCAAACGATGAACACTCGACCCTGAAGCGGGTGGTCAAACCATGTTGTTCCACTTGAATGGCGCGAATATCGGCGTCTTCCGCAAAGCCGTAACTGACCACTCGCCTGGTGACCTGTTCCATTAATCCCCGCACCTCGGCGTCATCGATGCAGAGCACCGCCAAGCCGTAAAAGGGCAAATGATGCAGAAATTCAACGAACGTCTGTCGCAGGCGGTTGAAATCACCGCCATAGGTGGTCATGTGGTCGGCATCCACGTTGGTTACCACCGCCAGCATGGGTTGCAGGTAGAGGAAGGAGGCGTCGCTCTCATCCGCTTCTGCCACCAGGTAGTCACCGCCGCCAAGGCGGGCGTGAGTCCCGGCTGAATTGAGCAACCCGCCGATGACAAAGGTCGGATCCAGACCCGCTTCAGCCAGAACGCTGGCCACCAGACTGGTCGTGGTTGTCTTGCCATGGGTACCTGCCACGGCGATACCAAAGTGGAAGCGCATCAACTCGGCCAGCATTTCAGCTCTAGGCACCACCGGGATACGTCGCTCACGGGCAGCGGCAACCTCAGGATTGCTCTCTTTCACCGCGCTGGAGATGATCACTGCATCGCACGTCTGAATATGCGACGCGGAATGCCCGGTATAGATAACCGCTCCCTGACTGGCGAGTTTGCGGGTGGCTTCATTGGATTTCAGATCGGAGCCTGAGACCCGATATCCCAGGTTAAGCATCACCTGAGCGATTCCGTTCATGCCGGAACCGCCGATGCCAACGAAATGCAGCTGCCTGATGCGCCCCATCGACTCCGCTGCTTTTTTGCGCTGCATACCGTGCTGCTGATTCACCTGGTCACCTCTTCACAGATATCCGCCACCCTGGCCGTTGCCTCCGGCATCGCCAACCGTCGCGCCGCAACCGCCATGGCAATCAACTTTTCGCGCACACCGGTAAGTGACTGCAGCACCCCAGCGAGCCGCTCCGGCGTCATCTCCGATTGCGGCAGCAGTAGGGCCGCCCCCGCATCCACGAGGTAGGCAGCATTTTTTGTCTGGTGATCGTCCACCGCATAGGGATACGGGACCAGGATGGCTGCGACACCGACCGCAGCGACCTCGGATATGGTCAATGCACCAGCACGGCAGAGCAGCAGGTCTGCCCAGTCGTAAGCTGCGGCCATATCATCAACAAAAGGTTTCACTTCAGCGTCGACGCCAGCCTGCTGATAAGCGCGCGATGTTGCTTCAGCGGTCGCTCCGCCTGTCTGATGCCACACCTGTGGTCGACTGCCCGCATCGAGTAACCGCAGCGCTTCCGGCACCATCTCGTTGAGGATCCGCGCCCCTTGCGAACCACCCAGTACCAGCAGGTGCAACGCGCCGCTCCGTCCCGACAGGCGTGCCTCCGGCGGTTGCAGTGCAGTGATCTCACGGCGTACCGGATTACCGGTCAGTCTGGCTCCACATGACGCATCGAAACTGCCTGGGAATGCCTCCGCCACTCTGCTGGCCCAGCGTGCCAGCCAACGGTTGGTCATTCCCGGCACCGCATTCTGCTCGTGAATCACCAGCGGAATGCCCATCAACCTGGCCATGAGACCACCCGGACCGGAGACAAAACCACCCATACCCAATACCAGCCGCGGGCGCCTGCGCAGCAAAACAAAGAGAACCTGCAGCAGAGCGATACTCAGCTTGAACGGCGCTGCCAGCCAGCGCAGCACACCGCTACCGCGCAATCCACGAATGTCGATTCGCTCCATCGAAAAACCGTGGCCGGGTACAACGCGCGCCTCGAAACCATCCGGGTTGCCAAGCCAGAACACCTCCATGCCACGAGCACGCAGCTCGTTCGCCACCGCCAGGGCGGGATAAACATGCCCACCGGTACCGCCTGCCATCACCATTACACTTGTGCCCATTTCACCCCCCCTTCCGGGATCAGATTGGCACCGTTGTTGTCGTAATCGATACGTACCAGCAGCGCGATGATGGTGCAGGCCACGATAATGCTGTTACCACCGTAACTCATCAGCGGCAGTGTCAGCCCTTTGGTCGGAAGCAGCGCAACATTGACCCCTATATTGATAAACGCCTGTACACCGAGCCACAGCCCCAGTCCCTGCGCAACATGAGTAGCGAAACGTTGTCCGTTTCGCTCCGCGTGTGCGGCGATGGAGAAGGCGCGTACCACGATAAAAGCAAACAGCAGTATGACCAGCAGGGTTCCTACCAGACCCAGCTCCTCACCGATCACCGCCATCAGAAAATCGGTATGCGCTTCGGGCAGGTAGAACTGCTTTTGAATGCCGCTGCCAAGCCCCACACCAAACCACTCACCACGGCCAAAAGCGATCAGCGCCTGGGAGAGTTGATAACCGCTGCGCTCGACATCGGCCCAGGGATCCAGAAAAGAGGTGACCCGTTGCAGCCGGTAGGGTGAGTAGATGACGAACCCGGCCATCGCCACAGCCGAGAGCCCTGCCAAAATCCCAAACTGCCAGAGTGGAACTCCGCCGAGAAAAAGCATTCCCATCGCCGTGATCAGCAGCACAGCGGTGGTGCCGAAATCGGGTTGCAGCATGATCAAACCGGACGCCAGCAGCAGGAGCAGCATTGGTTTCATGAATCCCCAGACACTGCTGGCAACTTCATTCTGACGACGCACCAGGTAGCCAGCGAGATAGATCACCAAAAACAGCTTCATGAACTCTGAGCTCTGTAGATTGAAACCGCCGAAAGGAATCCAGCGCGTAGCGCCATTCGCCTCACGACCAAGACCAGGAATCAGCACCAGGATCAGCAGGAAAATCCCCAGGATGAACAACATCGCCCCCGATTTCTGCCAGAGACTGAGCGGAATGGAAAAGACAATCAGTGCGCCAATCATTCCGAGAAAAAGCGCAAACAAATGACGATTGAAAAAGTAAAAGGGTGCATCACCGATACGGTGCAGCGTAGCCGAGGCGACCATGACCAAACCGAGGCCGAGCAACGCACATGCAGCAAATATCACCCCATAGTCCAGTGCGGGCACCTGCGTCCCGCGTCTGCCTTTGGTAGCCTGATTGCGCTGCGTGACTGTCATGGCGCCAACCTGCCGACCAGATCGATGAACACTTCACCGCGCTGTTCATAATTTCTGAACATATCGAAACTGGCGCAGGCGGGTGACAATAGCACGCTGTCACCCGGTAACGCCTGCTCTGCAGCCAACGTCACCGCGGCACCCAGATCCTTTACTCTGAATACTGCGGTGCCGGGTTCCAGCGCCTGCTCAATTACAGCGGCGTCGCGCCCAAACAGAACGACACTGCGTGTGGTCTGAGTGACCACCGGAGCGAGCGCGGTGAAGTCGGCACCTTTACCCTCGCCACCGGCAATCAGCACGATGCGTGACGCCTCCCCTGGCTGGGCCAGACCCTGTAACGCGGCAATGCATGCGCCTGGATTGGTGCCTTTTGAGTCGTTGTACCAGCGTACACCGTGGCGCTCCCTGACGAACTGGGTGCGGTGGGGCAGTCCGCGATAACGTTTCAGTGTCTCAATCATCCCCTCCGTGGATAAATTGAGCGCTGTCCCCAGCGCCAGTGCAGCCAGTGCATTCGCCTGATTGTGGCTTCCCTGCAACAACAATTCCGACGTGGGCAAAAGCAGTTGGTCCGCTGCTGCGAGCCAATGCTGCCCCTGGTGCTCGACCACGCCGAAAGTGCGCTCTTCCGGTGCACCGAGGGAGAAAAAAAGTGACTCTCCCTGCTCCTCATGCATCGCCATCACAGTGGCATCGTCTCGATTGAACAATGCGACCTGGGTATTGGTATAGACTCGGCGTTTGGCCGCAACGTACGCCTGATAATCGGGATAGCGATCGAGATGATCCGGTACCAAATTGAGCACGGTCGCGACTGCCGGCTGTAACGAATAGGTCGTCTCCAGCTGGAAGCTGGAGAGTTCGAGCACGTAGAGTTCCGCTGCGTCATCCAGCAGATCCAGCGCCGGCTGGCCGAGGTTGCCTCCCACCCGCACGCGCAGATTCTGCTGTGCGGCCATCTCTCCGAGTAGGCTGGTCACCGTACTCTTGCCATTCGATCCGGTAATCGCCGCATAGGGGGCTGCCACCGCCTGGCAGAAGAGCTCGATATCACCGAGCACCGGCACACCGTGGGCGATCGCCCGCTGGATCAATGGCTCGCTCAGGGGAATACCTGGCGAGACCACCACGCACTCAGCGGCGTTGAACGCATCGCTGTTGAATCCCCCCAGAAAAAGCGCGGTATCGGGCAGCTCTGCACGCAACTGCTCAAGCCCGGGAGGATGCTGTCGACTGTCGGTCACTGCCAGCGGTACCTTGCGCGCAGCGAGGTAGCGGGCACAAGAGAGACCGCTCTTACCGAGGCCCACAACAAGTGTCTTGGGCCGCTGCGCCACCACGCTGGTCATCGCACTTTTCAGGTTCTGTCGCATCGTATCCATCTCATCTGATCTTCAGACTTGCCAGCCCGATCAACACCAAAATGACGGTGACGATCCAGAAACGTACGATGACCCTCGGCTCCGGCCAGCCTTTGAGTTCAAAATGGTGGTGCAGCGGTGCCATGCGGAAGATGCGCCTGCCGGTGAGCTTGAAAGAGAGCACCTGCAGCATCACCGAGACTGTCTCCATCACAAACACGCCACCCATTATCAGCAGCACCAATTCCTGACGAACCATGACTGCGACCACGCCCAGTGCCGCCCCCAGTGCCAGCGCGCCCACATCACCCATAAACACCTGAGCCGGATAGGCATTGAACCAGAGAAAACCAAGACCCGCTCCGACCAGCGCACCGCAAAACACCGCCAGCTCCCCGACCCCCTTTATCTGGGGTATCAGCAGATAGTTGGCGATCTGCGCATGTCCGGATGCATAAGCAAAAATCGCCAGCGCCCCTGCCACCAGCACAGTCGGCATAATGGCCAGGCCATCCAGTCCGTCGGTCAGGTTTACCGCATTGCTCGTCCCGACGATGACGAAATAGGCCAGCAGCACATACCAGGGGCCCATATCGATCACCACACTCTTCACGAAAGGGATGATCAATTGCGTTTCGGCGATCGATTCCGCGCTGTGGTAGAGAAAGAGCGCGGCAGCCATGCCTGCCAGCGACTGCCATAAATACTTATGACGGCTGGAGAGCCCGCGCGGGTGGTTCAACACCAACTTCTTGTAATCGTCGACGAAGCCGATCACGCCGAACATCAGCGTCACGATCAACACCACCCAGACATAGCGACTGCCGAGATCGGCCCACAACAGTGTGGCCACGGTGACCGCAACCAGCAGCAACGCGCCACCCATGGTTGGCGTACCGGCTTTCGAGAGATGCGATTGAGGACCATCGTCGCGCACTGTCTGACCTATCTGATGGATCGCCAATCGGCGAATCATCAATGGGCCGACCACGAAAGAGATGACCAACGCCGTCAGTACGCCGAAGATGGTGCGTAGCGTCAGGTACTGGATGACGTTGAATCCCGTGTGAAACTGAGTGAGGAACTCGGTTAGATAGAGCAGCATCTCACACCGCCTCCTCAGCGCTCAGCGCCTCCACCACCCGTTCCATCCGGGCAGCACGAGACCCTTTGATCAGAATCCAATCGCCCGGTTGTGACTCTGCAAGCAGCCGGTCAGTCAACTCGCGGATCGAGTGAAAATGCTCGCCGCGCGCTCCACAGGCGGTTGCCACCTGCCCCGCCGCACCCAGCGCTGCGATCCGGTCGATGCCGGACTGCCTGACGTAGTCACCCAGCTCCCGATAGAGTTCAACCCCAGCGGCCCCCATCTCTGCCAGTTCCCCCAACACCAACCAGCGTCTTCCAGGCGCAGATGCAAGCAGATTTATCGCTGCTTTCACCGACTCCGGATTGGCGTTGTAGCTATCGTTTATCACACTGGCTCCATTGCGTCCGGGCAAGGATTGCAACCGACCCGGCACCGGCTTCATCGCTGCCAGTCCGATTTGAATATCGTCCCGGCTGGCACCCAGAACCTGCGCCACTGCAATCGCAGCCAAAGCGTTCATCCGGTTGTGGTCTCCAGCGAGCGCAAGCGCTATCTCGACCTTGCAGCCGGACAGGAATACTGGAAAACGACTAACAAATCCGGATGGGCTCCAATGTAGCTCCAATGCCTCTTTGGGACTGCTGACATCGGCCGGCCGCTCCACCCCAAAGCTGATCGTCCGGTGTGTTCCAGCCCGCTCCCGCCAGAAATCGGCCCAGGGATCATCAGCGTTGAGCACGAACCAGCCATCCGGCTTGAGTCCCGTCAATATCTCTGATTTGGCCCTGGCGACTCCTTCCAGCGTGCCGAATCCTGCGAGATGGGCACGACCGGCATTGGTGATCAGCGCCACATCCGGCGCCGCTATCCGGCTCAGGTACTCGATCTCCCCCGGATTATTGGCACCCATCTCCACCACCGCAAACGCTTGCTCCTGAAGACGCAGCAGGGTCAATGGCAACCCGATATCGTTGTTGTAGTTGCCTCTCGTTGCGAGCACGCTACCGCGGCGACCCAGCATAGCGGCGATCATCTCCTTGACCGTGGTCTTGCCGTTGCTGCCAGTCACCCCGATCAGTGGTGCAGCGCTGTGCTGACGCCAGAGCGCGGCCAGCCGCCCCAGCGCGATCCTCGTATCCCTGACCCGCAGACCCGGTAATCCGTCGCTTACGGCACGGCTTACCAGCACCGCCACCGCCCCTCTCTCCCTGGCGGTTTCCAGATAATCATGGCCGTCGAAGTTGGGTCCCTGCAGTGCCACGAACAGATCGCCCGGCGTGAGGGTACGGGTGTCACTGCTCACCGATCCGAAACTGGCATCGCCACCGAACATTTCGGCCTCCAGCAGTGGTGCGATCTGAGAGAGACTGAGAGCGGTCATTGCGTCGCCTCCAGCAGCACCCGACGCACCTGCTCACGATCATCAAACGGCAGCCGGACCTCTCCCACCTGCTGGTAGTTCTCGTGTCCCTTTCCCGCCACCAGCACCACATCTCCGGCAGTTGCGGAGGTGATGGCCAGCCGGATGGCGGTGGCGCGATCACGCTCCACTCTTGCCCTTCCAGGCTCCCTCATACCACTGAGAATATCGGCAACGATGCGGTTGCCATCCTCGGTTCTGGGGTTGTCGTCAGTGACGAACACCTGATCTGCGAGCGTTTCGGCTATTGCAGCCATCTCCGGACGTTTGCCGCTGTCGCGGTCACCGCCGCAGCCGAAAACACAGAGGAGATGGCCGCGGGCGTGACCACGGCTTGCGCTCAACACCTGTTGCAGCGCATCCGGTGTATGTGCATAGTCGACAATCACCAGCGGTTGATCACCGCCGCCGAAACGCTCCATCCGTCCCGGCACTGTCGCCAGCCCGGCAAGCCGCTCAATCGTTTGCGCCAGCGAAATGCCCTGCTGCAGTAGAACGGCGCTGACAGCGAGCAGGTTGCTGACGTTGAAACGCCCCAACAGCCGGGTGCCGATGCTGCCGTTACCCCAACTACTCTCCAGATCGATACGCATTCCGCTATCGTCCGAGTGCACCTCACTGGCCCAGATATATCGGCTGACCCGGTCGCAGAAGCTGCGGTCAGCTCCCTGCCCGTAACCGATGATGGTCACCCCAACCGGAGCATCGCTGACCAGCGCCTGGCCGAATGCATCATCCAGGTTGATCACCCAGACCTTCAGGCCGGCCATCCGGAACAGTCGTCGCTTCGCCTCGCCGTAGGCGCTGAAACTGGCGTGATAATCGAGGTGATCTCTGCTCAGGTTGGTGAAGACAGCGACATCGAAATTGAGCGCCGCAACCCGTCCCTGATCCAGCGCGTGGGAAGAGACCTCCATGGCTACGGCATCCGCACCGGCATCTCTGAAATCCGCCAGTGCAGCCTGCAGCGTAACCGGGTCCGGTGTGGTGTGGTTCGATTCCAACAGCGCATCAGGAAAACCGATACCCAGGGTGCCGATAGTGCCACAGCGCAGATCAGGTGCCAGCACCCGCGCCAGATATTGCGTGCAACTGCTCTTGCCGTTGGTTCCGGTGATACCTATCAGCAGCAACTCCAGATCAGGATGCCGGAAAAATCTCCCAGCGATCATGCTGACCCTTTTCCCCAGTCCGGATACGGGCAACATCACCACCGAATCAGGAATGGTCAGACTAGCAAGTGAATCGACCGTCCAGTTACTGTCGGGCTCCCATAGCACCGCTGCGGCACCTTGCTCCAGCGCCTGAGAGAGAAACTCCAGCCCATGATGCCGACCTCCCGAACAGGCCAGGAACAGCCCGCCGTTGCTCACTTTGCGGCTGTCGAGAGTGAGCGAAGTAATCTCAGGATCAAGCGCGGTGTTCACTTCGGCAAATCCTGCGAGCAGATGGCTTAAGCGCACACCCGATGAGATTGCTGCCGGCTGCGTCATCCCTGCCCCCTTGCAGCCGCCAGCCGCAGACCATCCGGTGCCAGATCATCCGGTGCAATATTAAGGATACGCAGTGCACCAGCCATGACATTGGCGAACACCGGCGCGGCAATCTGGCCACCGTAGTACTGTTCGCCGCGGGGTTCATCGATCATCACCACCATCACCAGACGAGGATTACTCACCGGTGCCAGTCCTGCAAAAACCGACAGATAGCGATCATCTGCATAACCACCAGAGACACTCTTCTTGACAGTCCCGGTCTTGCCTGCGACACGATATCCCGGCACCGCAGCCTGTGGTGCGGTGCCTTGGCTGCCGACCACCGACTCCATCATCTGGACCACTGCATGAGCGGTCGACCCGCTGATGACCCGTTCGCCTTTGACTGATTGATCGAGCCGCAACAGTGAGACTGGTCGCTTGATTCCACCACTGGCTAAAATTGCGTAGGCTCTGGCCAACTGCAGCGTGGTCACCGACATCCCATAGCCGAACGCCAGCGTAGCCTGATCGATCCTCGCCCACTTCTCATGGGATGTCAGCTGCCCTGCCGCTTCGCCGGGAAAGCCAATATCTGTCATTTCACCGAAGCCCATCTTCGAATAGAGCTCCCACAGCGCCTTACCGGAGAGGTCGAGCGCGAGCTTACTGGCCCCCACGTTACTCGACTTGCGGATGATGGTAGCGAGATCGATCGTACCGAGGTTGTGGTGGTCCTTTACCCGATGCTTTCCAACCTGGATAAATCCTGGCGTGGTATCCACCTTGGAAGCAGGATGATACCTGCCCGACTCCAGCGCTGCGGCAACGGTGAACGGCTTCATTGTCGAGCCAGGCTCAAACAGATCGGTGACTACCCGATTGCGAAATCGACCCCGGCGCCCCGTTTTACTGCCGTTGGGGTTATATGCCGGCTGATTGACCATCGCCAGCACCTCGCCACTCTGTACGTCCAAAACCACCGCGGAGCCGGCATCGGCTGCATGCTTTTTCACCGCCATCTTCAATTCCCGATAGGCGAGATACTGCAACCGACGATCGAGGCTCAACGTCAGAGTCCGGCCCTGCTGCGGTGTTTCTATGCTCTCGACATCCTGAACTACCCTGCCATGACCATCCTGAATCACCAGCTTTATGCCCGGCCGGCTACGCAACCACTCCTCATAAGCCAGTTCGGTCCCTTCCTGACCGAGATCATCCATATCGGTGAAACCAATCGAATGTGCAAACACCTCTCCACCGGGGTAATAACGGCGATAACCACGTTCCAGCCCGATACCGCTGATCTTTTTTGACTTGATCAACCCATCAATTGCAGTTGCGGTGTCTGGCGTGACCCGACGCTTCAAATAGACAAACGATTGGCCACTGCGACTGGAGAGCAATTGACGGAGATTGTCCGGCTTCAAGTTCAGTGCCTTTGCCAGCGGTTCGTACATCGCCGGATTCTTGGCGAGTTGCTTCGGATTCGCCCAGACAGAATCGACTGGTGTACTGATAGCCAACGGCTCCCCTTGCCGGTCAGTAATCATGCCGCGGTGCGCTGGTATCTTCACTTTTCGCAGATAACGCAGTTCACCTTGATTTTGGTGGAATTCGGTTTTCAGGATCTGTTGATCCAATGCGCGCCAGACCAGCGCCGCACTGGCCAGGATCAGTATCCCGAGCAAACTCCAGCGACGCATGCGATAGCTCGGCTGGTTGACCGGCCGCTGGCCGACCGCTTTCGTCGTGCGTCTTCTGCTCCCGCCTGCGGCTACTCTGTTCAAGGCCTGATCACCATCACATCTTCAGCGGAAGGTATGTGCATCTTCAAATTAGTGCGGGCAAGCCGTTCTACCCTATGCTGGGTGGCCCAAGTGCTCTGTTCCAACAGCAGCCTCCCCCACTCCACATCCAGCTCATCGCGCTGCAGGCGAAGCTTCTGCAGCTCGACGAAATGCTTGCGCGCACTGTATTTCGCATGCACCACAGCTACCGATGTCAGCATCACGGCAAAGCCCAGTAGCAGGATGGTCAGCAGTCGACCCAGATTCATTCCAGTCGCTCCGCCACCCGTAACACTGCGCTCCTGGAGCGCGGATTACAGTCGATCTCATTGGGGGATGGTCTGATTCCCTTACCCATGACCTTCATTTGCGGATGCAACTGCGCCTGCGTCACCGGCAGGTCTGCTGGAAAATCATCACCACGCGCCTGATCACGCATGAAGCGTTTGACGATGCGGTCCTCCAGGGAGTGAAAACTGATCACCACCAGACGTCCTCCCGGCGCCAGCACCTGCAGCGTCTGCGCCAAACATTGCTGCAACTCCTCTAGCTCTCTGTTGATGAAGATCCGGATTGCCTGGAAACTCCGGGTAGCCGGATGCTTGTTTCTTTCGCGAACTGGTACTGCTGCACAGATCAACTCGGCCAGCCGGCCAGTGGTGACGACCGGTGAAATCTCTCTGGCAGTGACGATCTCCGCCGCGATTCTCTTGGCGAACCGCTCCTCACCGTACTTTTTGAGGACTCCGGCGATCTCAGTAGCACCGGCTGACGCCAGCCAGTCAGTGGCGGAAATGCCCCGGCTGTTGTCCATTCGCATGTCGAGTGGACCATCCGTAGAAAAGCTGAATCCGCGCTTAGACAGATCGAACTGGGGCGAAGAGACACCCAGATCCAGCAATATGCCGTCAACCTCTCCGATCCAGCCCAGCTGTTCGGTCAGCGCTTTCAACATGACAAAAGAACCATGCTGCAAAATCAGCCGTGACTCATCACGAAACAGTTGTCGGCCATAACTGATCGCATCGGGATCCTTGTCGACTGCCAGCAGATACCCTGCGGTACCCAACCTGTCCAGAATCGCCCGACTGTGGCCGCCGCGACCAAACGTCCCATCGACGTAACACCCGGACGGCTTGATATCCAGGGCATCCAGCGCTTCCTGCAGCAGCACCGGTTTATGTGTGTCATGAGATTCCATGGTCAGATCGAGATATTTCCCAGTTCGGGAGAGAGATTCAGCTGTTTCAGATCGGCCTTTTCCAGCCAGTTGCCTTGTTTATCGTTCCATCTCGTTTCATCCCAGAGTTCGAATCTGGCGCCTTGACCAATCATCACCGTCTGTTTCTGCAACCCGGCGAACTCACGCAGCGGCGGGGGCAGCAATACACGACCCTGTCCATCCATCTGAACCTCTGTGGCATACCCCACCAACAGCCGTTGCAGCGTGCGAGTCGATTCGTTGAAAGTCGGCAGTTCCATCAGCTGCTTCTCGATCTTGACCCAGACCGTTAAGGGATAAATCAGCAGACAGCGGTCGGGATCGACAGTTATCACCAGTTCCGAGGCGCAATACTCCTGTAACCGCTCCCGGTAACGGGTCGGAATTGCAAGACGTCCTTTGACATCCAGATTGATTCTATTGATGCCGCGAAACAAGATGATCCCCAGGGTCTGATTCCCAGAATTTCCCACTTTTCACCACTAATAACCATAATAGGTATCACATTCGCCACTTGTCAAGAAAATCAGCCACGCAGAATCACGGAAACTTCCTTTAAAGACAGCGGGTTACGAACAGTTTCAAGAAAATTGTGGCGAGCGGAAAACACGTTAAAAACAGCGTGCTAAACAGGCTAGTTAATGTAGATTCTTAGTTTGGGGGGCGATTGGCGGGAATTAACTTTCTAAAAATAGTTGTGGGAGTCAACCTATAAGCCGGGTTCTGTCGCGAATAGTCATTCATCTGGGATCTGCGTCACCACAGACCTCTAGCAACCTACCCGGGAACCGTGCGGACCACACGCTGCGGCTAAAGCCGACTGTTCCCCTATTTGGTCTTGCTCTGGATGGGGTTTACCCTGCCACCGCTGTTGCCAGCGGCGCGGTGCGCTCTTACCGCACCTTTTCACCCTTACCCGAAAGGTCTCTCGGGCGGTTTGTTTTCTGTGGCACTTTCCGTAGGCTCACGCCTCCCAGGTGTTACCTGGCATCCTGTCCTATAGAGCCCGGACTTTCCTCTCCCGTGACGCCAATCAGCGGCACGACAGCGACTATTCGGCCGACTCCCACTCTCTTAAGATAGGGGTTATTTGCATCCAAAACAAGCCAAAGGCAGGACTACTGCAATATCCCAGTGATGCTTGCACAAGCTGAAGAAGCGAGATAGCATCCGGGAATTTCGCGCCTTTTCCTGGTCTGGGGAGACCTGCAGGTGGCCCCGGCAATGCCGAGAATAGCGCCACCTTTTATTTTAAGCGGGGACAGTGTGGACCGCCCGGCGATGGTGTCATCGAGGTGCGATAGAATCTGACCAAGCACTGCTAGATGCCCCCTTGAAAAAAGTTACCGGGATGAGCGGAATGGCCGACAGCTGATCGAGTATACTTTTTAGTTAAGGAAGCCAAACATGTCCGGCACACTGATGACCACCTACCAGCGACTACCGATCAGCTTTCAGCGGGGTAAAGGAGCTTGGCTCTGGGACACGGCGGATAATCGCTATCTGGACGCACTTTCCGGCATTGCGGTTTGCGGGCTTGGACATGCACACCCGGCAGTCGCAGAGGCACTCTGCCGCCAGGCCGAAAGTCTGCTGCACACCTCTAATCTCTATCGAATACCACTGCAGGAGAAATTAGGCGAAGCGTTGACCCGGATTTCCGCAATGGATCGGGTATTCCTCTGTAATTCCGGGGCGGAGGCCAATGAAGCAGCGATCAAACTCGCCCGTCTGTTCGGCAACAGAAACGGTAATCTGAATCCTGCTATCGTGGTGATGGAGCAGAGCTTTCATGGCCGTACCCTGGCCACCCTTTCAGCCACCGGAAACCGGAAAGTACAGGCAGGCTTCGAACCGTTGGTACAGGGCTTTGTACGCGTCCCGTTCGGCGATATACCAAGCCTATGGTCAGTGGCAGAAAACAGCCCAAATGTGGTGGCAGTGTTGGTCGAACCCATCCAGGGAGAAGGTGGTATCAATATCCCTCCGGAAGATTACCTGAGCAACCTGCGCAGCCTCTGTGATGAGCAGGGCTGGCTGCTGATGTTGGATGAGATCCAGACTGGAATGGGCCGTAGCGGCCGCATGTTCTCCTGCCAGCACAGCGGTATGGTTCCAGATGTGATGACCCTCGCCAAAGGCCTGGGCAATGGTGTTCCCATCGGTGCCTGTCTGGCGCGCGGCAAGGCTGCGGAGATTTTTGTGCCTGGCACCCATGGCTCCACCTTCGGTGGCAATCCGCTCGCCTGCGCAGCGGCGCTCGCGGTCATCCAGACCATCGAAGCCGATGGACTCGCTGCACGCGCGGAGCACCTGGGAGCAAAACTCCTTGCCGGATTCGCCGACGCGCTCTCCGGAGTAGTCGGTATCGAAGAGATTCGCGGACAGGGTCTGCTGATAGGGATCGAACTGGACAGGCCTTGCGGAGAGGTGGTGAATCTGGCGTTGCAACAGAGGATCCTGCTCAATGTCACTGCTGAACGCGTGGTCAGGCTGCTGCCTCCGCTCATATTGAGTGACTCGGAGGCGGAATACCTGATCGAACGCGTCTCTCAGGTACTGAAATCATTTTTGCACCAGGAGTGACCGACGGCGTTACTGCCCACGGCTGGAGTACCAAAAGATGAAACCAAACAAGACACCCAGGCATTTTCTCTCCTTACTGGACATTTCACCTGAAGAGTTCCGGGGACTCATAGCACGGGCCCGTGAACTGAAAGCTCTGTTGCGAACAGGTGAGCCACATGAGACGTTGAAGGGGCGCAGCTTGGCGATGATCTTTGATAAATCATCCACACGTACCAGAGTCTCGTTCGAAGCCGGTATGACTCAACTCGGTGGTCATGCCATCTTCCTCTCCTCCCGCGACACCCAGCTGGGACGCGGAGAGCCGATAGAAGATAGTGCACGGGTGCTGTCACGCATGGTGGACTGCGTTATGATTCGTACCTACGAACATGAGAAACTGGAACGCTTCGCCGCTCACTCACGGGTTCCTGTCATCAATGCGCTGACCGATCTGCTGCACCCATGTCAGCTGCTGGCCGATATGCAGACCTTCTTCGAGCACCGGGGTGACATCACCGGTAAACAGGTCACCTGGATCGGTGACGGCAATAATATGTGCCACTCGTACATCAACGCCGCGCGCCTGCTGGATTTCAGGCTGAATATCTCTTGTCCCCCAGGTTACGAGCCCGAAGCGTGGATTCTGCAGCCTGCATCCGACCGCTGCAGCATCGTTACCGATCCTGCAACCGCTGCTGCCGGTGCAGATTTGGTAGTCACCGATGTCTGGGCCAGCATGGGTCAGGAACAGGAGCAACGGAAACGCGCTGAAGCTTTCGCCAATTACCAGGTGAATGCACCATTGATGGCATTGGCCAATCCCGATGCGCTGTTCATGCACTGCCTGCCCGCCCACCGGGGGGAAGAGGTCAGTGCAGAGGTTATCGACGGTACATGGAGTATTGTCTGGGATGAAGCAGAGAATCGTCTGCATGCGCAAAAAGCGCTGCTCGAACTGCTGCTGAACCAATAACGATTCACTTGGATGAACGTCCGAACAGCACGAATCGCATGGTAATAACCATAATTCTTGCATCTGATTCGGGAAAACGTCAGGATAATAAGAAAACGGAGCTATACCGTTGCAGTAAAGGGGGGGGCCGTTTAGCTGATAAACGGGATATCCTGTGCCCGGTCTGACAGAGACCGTTTCAACCGCAGTAGTCGAAGCATGAACCCAAAAGATCTGGATCCACTTCGGGCGCATATCGCCTCATACGTCATTGGACAGCAAAAGCTGATAGACAGCATGCTGGTCTGCCTGCTCAGCGATGGACACCTTCTGGTAGAGGGTATGCCGGGACTGGCGAAAACCACTGCTGTAAAAGCGCTCTCGGAAGCGATTGAGGGGGATTACCATCGCGTCCAGTTCACTCCGGACCTCCTACCTTCGGATTTAATCGGAACTGACATTTATCGTCACGAAAAAGGCGAATTCGAATTCCGTGAGGGACCGTTGTTCCACAACATCCTGCTGGCTGACGAGGTAAACCGTGCGCCGGCCAAGGTGCAGTCCGCACTATTGGAAGCGATGGAGGAGCATCAGATCACGGTTGGTCAACGGACCTATCCGCTGCCCAGGCTGTTTATGGTGCTGGCGACGCAGAACCCGATCGAACAGGAGGGGACCTATCACCTGCCCGAGGCGCAGCTGGATCGTTTTCTGATGCAGGTATGCGTCGACTACCCTTCGCGTGACGAGGAACTCTCGATCCTTGCGCTGGACAGCAAGAAACAGACCGACCGGCCGAGACCACCTGCAACACAACTCTCTCAGGTGAATCTCTTCGCGATGCGCCGCGACGCCGCCAAGGTTTTTCTGGATCCGAAACTCAACAGTTACATTGTCGATCTGGTGCAAGCCACGCGCAATCCCAGCGCTTATGATGACACGCTGGCGCGCTGGTGCCGATTCGGCGCCTCACCACGCGCATCAATCGCCCTGGCTCGCTGCGCCCGTGCGCGCGCCTGGCTCGACGGTGAGGAATACGTCTCTCCCGGACACATCCAACAGATCGCCCCGGAGATTCTACGCCACCGAGTATTGCTGACATTCGAGGCGGAAGCGGAGGGGATCACTAGCAACGATTTTGTCTCGCGACTCCTGGATATGGTAGCCATTCCCTGACAGAAAGCATCAGAGAAAGCCAATGGCGCTCTATCCCCGCTTGGATGATCTGCTTGAACTGCGGCATCAGGCCCGAACACTGGGGCTGGCGTCACACCATCTGGTGAACTCCAGTTTCAGTGGACTCTACGCCTCGGTATTCCGCGGTTCCGGTCTCGACTTCGAAGAGGTCAGGGAGTACCACGAGGGGGACGACATCCGCAACATGGAGTGGAAGGTTACTGCGCGCACCAACAGTCCGCACTTAAAGACATTCCGCGAGGAGCGGGAGCGCAGTGTGGTGCTCTGCGTCGACCAGGGACCGCAGATGAACTTCGGTACCCGCGGCACCTTCAAATCGATCCAGGCGGCACGTACCGCGGCGCTGCTGGGCTGGGCGGCCAACAGCCTGAACGACCGGGTTGGCGGGCTGCTGTTCGGCACCGATGCCAGCACGACCCAGCATTTTCGTCCCACCAAGGATCGCCGCGCCCTCTGGCGTCTGCTGAAGGCATTGTCATGTCCCGCCAGTGGCGACGAAAGAAAAAAGGATCCACTGCTGAATGCGCTGCAGCGAGCCGAGCGCGGCACCGCTACCGGCAGTCTGATATTCGTGATCGCAGATATGAATCGTGAAGTCAACAGCCTGGAATCCACTATCGGGCGTCTAAGTCAGCGCCACTCCCTAGTGCTGATACCAATCGACGACAAAGCGGATTACGACCTGCCAGATATCGGACGTGCACTGTTTACCGATTACGCCGGAAACCTGCTTGAGATCGAGACCGGAGATGCGGAGGGGAGAGCTGCCTATAGAAAAGCTTGGGAGCAGAACCGTCAGCTACTGGCGGGAATAGCCAGTCGCCTGCGTATTCCACTGATCCCGGTAGCTACCCACGATGAGGTGCATCAAGCGCTGATGCGCGGCATGCGACTGACCAGAAGGATGCAGTGATGCCCGGTCAGCTGATGGACATCCGTGGACTCGACCCCATCTCCTGGTGGCCCCCCGCACCCGGCTGGTGGATCAGTACGCTTTTGCTGCTGCTTACCCTGTTCCTGCTCTCTCTGCTGTTGCGCTATTTGCTTCGCTACCCTCCCGGCAGCTGGCGCTGGGAGGCACGCGCGGAGCTGCGCGATCTATGGCGTCAGCGTAACAAGCGGCCGCAGAAAGAGAGCGCCGCACGCCTCTCTGAACTTTTACGCCGGATAGCCATTGCCCGTTTCGGTCGAGAAAGGATAGCCAGTCTCTCCGGCCCAACCTGGCTGCAATGGCTGCAGCAATCCGATCCCAACGGATTTGACTGGAGTGGTCTGGGTGGAAGCCTGCTCAAGCTACCCTATGCGCCGGAAAGCCACAACATGGATCCCGGTGAATTGGATGCGTTGATCAGCGCCGCAATAGATCTGGTAGCGCATAGCTATGAGGGGAGCTTTATAGGAAAAATAGTGCACTTGGGTAGCAGCCGTGTTTGAGTTTCTGTGGCCACAAATGGCGCTATTGCTGTTGCTGCCATTACTGATTCGTCTCTTTTGGCCACGTTTCATCCACCCCGGTCAAGAGCGCCCCACCGAGGGGCTGAGGACCACGCTGCTTTACCCGAAACTAACCAAACTGGAATCCAGCTTCAAGACGCGCCGGCCTCGGGCCGCGATTGCCGGCAAACTCCACGCACTGTTGCTGGCGCTGCTATGGATCGCACTGACCCTCGCTGCAATGCGGCCCCAGTGGTTGGAGCCGCATACCGAAATCAAAAACGAGGGTTATGATCTGATGTTGGCGATAGACACATCGCGTTCCATGACCGCACTGGACTTTACCAGCGATGGACGGCCGGTCAGCCGTATGGCGGTGGTCAAGGGTGTGATGGGTAGGTTCATCGAACATCGCCCCGGCGACAGAGTGGGAGTGGTGATATTTGGCAACATGGCCTTTGTCCAGTCTCCGCTGACACTGGACTTGCAGGCCGCCCGAAAAATTCTCGATGAGGTAGAGCCGGGCATGGCTGGCAATGCCACCGCCATCGGTGACGCAATCGGCCTCAGTGTAAAGAAGCTGCGCGAACGTCCAGAGGGCTCACGGGTGCTGCTACTGGTAACCGACGGTGAAAGCACGGCGGGGCTGATACCTCCCAGAGATGCCGCCAGTCTGGCCAGGCGGGAAGGCGTAAGGCTCTACTCTATCGGTGTGGGCAGCAATCAGAAAGAGGTGATGATCCGTGGCAGCGACGGTCAATACCAAATGGAGGGGGACATCGGTCTGGACGAAGAGACACTTCGCTATATCGCTGAAACCACCGGTGGCGCCTATTTTCGTGCCACCGATACCAACACGTTGGAACAGATCTCCGAACGTATCAACGCGCTGGAGAAGAGTGAAGCCGACAGCAACACTGTACTGATTCCACGCCCGCTCTACCGCTGGCCGCTGGCATTAGCACTGTTGCTGTTGCTGCTGCTAGGCCTGTTTCCGGAAGGACGTATCCGTCTGCCGGAAAATGCAGTCGTAAACAGGTGATACGAATGAATACAGGATTTGCGCAAGGCTACCGATTGGCTGCAACCACTGCTCCTGAGAGAGGCGATGGCTGAGTCCGGTTTTCACTTCGCCTCGCCATGGTGGCTGCTGGGACTGCTGCTGATCTTCCCGGTCGGCGCCTGGCTGCGGCGCAGCAGGGTCTACGGCCACATCGCTCGTATCAACCGCTATGCCGATTCTCATCTGCTCCCTCACCTGACCGGCAGCCGGGAACTTCACTCTGGCGAACGTTGGCGCAGATTCAGACACTGGGCACTGCTGTGGACGCTGTTGGTGCTCGCCATGGCGGGCCCACGCTGGGATTTTACTGAAATCCAACTCTACACGCCGGGAGCCGATCTGGTCATTCTGCTGGACATCTCACGCTCCATGGAGGTTGCCGACGTACAGCCATCACGCATGGTCAGAGCTCGTCAGGAGATCGAAGATCTGCTCAATCACAACCAGGGTGTGAGACTGGGATTGATCGGATTTGCGTCAGTGGCGAATGTGATTACGCCGATTACCGAAGATGGCCAAAGTATTCGTAACCTGCTCCCCTCCATCTCCAGTGAACTGGTGCGCCTGCAGGGGAGTCGGCTGCGGGAGGCGCTGGTGCGTGCCGCTACGCTGCTGGCGGGGCAGCCGGAGGATAGCCGGCGGAGCATTCTGCTCATTTCGGATGGGGATTTCGTTGACTCTGATCTGGAACAGATGGTGCAGGCACTTGCCGAAGAGGGTATCCGACTGCATGTGTTGGGCATCGGGACCACGGGTGGCGGACCGGTTCCCGGAATTAGCGGCCGCTTCCTGCTGGATAATCGGAGGCAGCCGGTTGAATCGAGACTGGACGAAGCTGGGCTGAAACGCTTGGCCCAACTCGGCAATGGTATCTACCAGACAGCGGACTACCGCGATAACGATACCCGGCGCATTCTGCAGTTGGCACAGGAGGGTGGCAAAGCGAAAGCTGTGGGTGAAGAGCGGGCGCGGGTCTGGAACGAGCGCTTCTACTGGTTGGTCATTGCTGTGATGCTGGCTTTGCTGCCTGCATTCAGGCGCCACCGAACAATCAACCAGGAGGAACAGAATTGATGCGATCAATCGGCTTGCTGCTGCTGTTGTCTTGCACCGTGCAGACAATCGGGGCCAGTTGGTTTGAAAACAGCGAGCAAGCCGGGAAGCGCCTGTTCGACGCTGGCCAGTTCAAAGAGGCCGCTCAGCAGTTCAAAGACGAGTACCGCCGCGGGGTTGCCCTCTATAGAGCCGGAGAGTACCAGGCAGCCGAAAAATCATTTGCGAATGTGCAACGCAGCGATGTGCTCCAGGAGGCCCGCTACAACCTGGGCAATACCCGCTTCAAACAGGAGAATTACGAAGGAGCAATCCTTGCTTATGAAGAGGTGCTGAGCGAAGAGCCAAACCACTCAGAAGCCCGTCACAATCAGGGACTGGCCAAGGCGATGTTGGCCAAGACCGATCCGGAAGCGCTGACCCGATTAGAGCAGGAACAGAAAAAATCAAAACAGGAAGAGAAATCAAAAGAAGAAAAATCAAAATCGGAAGAGGAAAAGGAGCAACAGGAGTCCCAATCAGGCGAACAGCAGCAGGAGCAGGAGTCCCAGTCCGGCGAACAGCAGCAGGAGCAGGAGTCCCAGTCCGGCGAACAACAGCAGGAGCAGGAGTCTCAGTCCGGCGAACAGCAGCAGGAGCAGGAGTCTCAGTCCGGCGAACAGCAGCAGGAGCAGGAGTCTCAGTCCGGCGATCAACAGCAGGAGCAGGAGTCTCAGTCCGGCGATCAACAACAGGAGCAGGAGTCTCAGTCCGGCGATCAACAACAGGAGCAGGAGTCTCAGTCCGGCGATCAACAACAGGAGCAGGAGTCTCAGTCCGGCGATCAACAACAGGAGCAGGAGTCTCAGTCCGGCGATCAACAACAGGAGCAGGAGTCTCAGTCCGGCGATCAACAACAGGAGCAGGAGTCTCAGTCCGGAAGCGAGGATTCCTCTTCCCAGAAAAAAGCGGGCAGCAGGGATCAGGAGGGCGAGGAGTCCGCAACAGGTGAGGATGACCAGACCAAAACCGGAGAGGCTGCAGAGGATCAAGCACAGGAAAAACAGAACGCTGCCGGAGAGGAGCAGCCTGAGGAGCGAAAATCGGGCGATGCGGGCGAGCAGAAGAGGACCGCTGCGTCAGACGGAGGCGAGATCGAAAGAACGCCGGAGGAGAAAGGGGGCGACCAGCAGGAACAGGAGACTGAATCGGGTAAGGCGAGGCAGGAGAAGCGCGACCAGGATAGTCCTGGTGAAGAGAAGGAGAGTAGCGAGCAGCGCGGTGGAGGTGAAGAGCAGTCAGTTGAAACGCTGTCCGGCAGAGATAATAGCGAGCACGGTGAACGTAGCGGAGAGCCGGCACCGGACAGGAGCGGCAGAAGAGCGCCGGAAGAGCTACCCGCACCGGATGAGATACCGCAGGGAGAGTCACCCACTGAGACAGAGGCTGTCGATCGCTTCGAGCAGATCGGCGACACCATGGATCAGGAGGGAGAAGGGCGCGCGCAGCAAACCGGTGAAGAAGGCGCAGGTACTGCAGCGGCCGCATCGCTGCTAATGGAGCAATGGTTGCAGCAAATCGAAGGAAATCCTGCCTATCTGCTGCAGCGTCAATTCAGTCAGGAAGAGCAGCGCCTAATGCGTCAACAAGGCGTGATTAATGAACCAAGACCCTGGTAGACGCTTCGACATGAGCCATGTACCCACTAAGATCTGCTCACTACTGACTGCTGTGGCGACGCTGTGGCTAAGCTGTGCACCCACCCCGTTGCTGGCCCAGCAAAGCCACCCCGGTTACCCTGGATATCCCATGCCGCTGCCGTATGGTCAACCTGGCCAGCCGCAACCCTACTCTGGACCTGGCCAGCCGTATATGCAACCACCCCAGCAACGGCAGCCAACGTCGCCCCCCCGTTTTGGTGCGCAACAACCCTGGCAACAGACCCTCCCGACACATCCGCAGAGCACCCCCCGAGCCGCTCCTTCCACACCCGCTCCCAAAGTTGACATGCGGCTTTCGGAAAGCCGTGTCTATGTTCAGCAGACCTTGCTGCTGACGCTGGATATCATAAGCGGCAATACGCTGGCCAACGTCGAGACGAAACTCCCGCCATCCGGCTCTCTTGTGCTCACCAACCTGGAAGGACCGACAAAACTCACACGTAATCTGGCAACGGGTCGGGAGTTTATCCACCAGTTCCGATATGCTGTTACACCACTCAAAGCTGGACAGCTCAGAGTGCCGGCCATCACCATCGAAGGGGTGCTGGCCGACGCGAATAATACCAGTTTCAAAATCGACTCTCCTGCCGACAGGGTAATCGAAGTACTACCGATCAATCCTGCGGTCCAACCCTGGTTGCCGCTGTTTGGATTGAGTATCCAGTCCTATATTCAAGGCACCGAGAGACCGGAGGTAGGCAAGCCGTTTCGTGTTGTCGTCGATACCTCAGCAGTCGGCGCCACCGGTGGACAACTTCCCTCATTCGCGGAGAGACTCCAGAACAGCAGCGGCTTCAACGTCTATCGTGAAGAGTCCAGAACAGAGGGGAGTGTATCCAGTGATGGCCGCTTTTTACTGGGACGTCGCACCGAATCATTCACCCTGGTGCCGCAGCAGGGTGGCAAACTGCTCATCCCGGAACTACAGATATCCTGGTGGAACGCCACCACCGGTCAGGCAGAAGTAGAGCGATTCCCGATGCGCCAGTTGATCGTCAAAGGTGAGGCTGGCTCAACCAATGGGGCAATACCTGATCTGTTTCCAGGCGCATCCTCGCTGCTGCTCTGGGTTCCGCTGACCGGCCTGTTCAGTCTCACTATCGGCTTCTGGGTACTCGCTTGGCTGCGTAAAAAACGCTTCGCTCAGGTGGTTGAGGAGGAGGTTGTCGCGGTAACCCGCTTTAGCGTACGTCAATTCAGAGAGTTTCTGGCATGGCTGGCACCGATCAGGCGGCTCCAAAAAGTGCGCCAGATCTTTGTTCGCACCCTGCCCCGCCGGTTCAAACTCTGGTTCTGCATCAAGGTGGTAGAAGGTGAGAGTGACCCGGAAACATGGAGCTATATGTTGAAATTTCTCTCCAACAAGCATCTGCAATTTCCACCCCAACTGCCTCTGCAAGAGTTGGGGGAAAGACTAGCGGGGGTTCACACCGGCGCAGACAGGATGCAGATGCAGGTGTTGATGGGAGAACTGGACAGGCGGCTATATGCAGAGGAGAAACTCGACTTTGCTGCCTGGAAAAGACGCTTCCGAGCGCAGCTGCGGCCGACACTCCTCCCTGTTCACTGGAAAGCGCTGCACAGCCGGCAACGTAAAATTGGTCGCCTACCGAGACTCAACCCAGAGTTCTAAACCTATCTCAATCGAGTCTGAAGCCCACTTTCACAACCACCTGCCAGTGTGCAATCTTCCCATCCTGCACATGGCCGCGCGTCTCCACCACCTCGAACCAGTCGATATTTCTGATATTGTCGGCAGCCTTGGTGAGTGCGTTCTCCACCGCTTTATCCGAACTTACCTTCGAAGAACCCACCAACTCGATCTTCTTGTAGATATGTGACCCCACTTCAATACTCTCCGAATAACCGCTCCTCTCCATGATAGCCGACTCGCCGGTGAAAAATAACTATCTCGCAATCGCTCTGTTGTTCAGATACTTGCACCGGGACAAGTGGTGAGCAACCGTTGGAGAACAGTCAGGCATTGGAGCGTTGGCGATAACCCGTCACCTGTAGCAGATACTCCAGTGTGCAGGTGTTTTTTCCGGTCAGTTGGAGGCCGGTGTTTGATTCAACCTCCTATCCGTGGCACAGTGGCTCGCCTGTTGGGACGTCACCAATACCAGGCCCGGTTAGGGAGCGATATGAAACTGAAGTTCAAAGACGAAGGGCAGGGGATCATCTGCATAGAGACCCATTTCCAGCGACCTGGTCTGGCAAGCTGCTACCTGATCCAGAGTGCTGGAAAAGCGGCACTGATTGATACGGGCACTGCGCGCACCACCGATAACATTCTGCAACTGCTGGAGTTGCTCGACATCGACCGGAGCCAGGTGCGTTATGTGATTCCCACCCATGTGCATCTGGACCACGCCGGTGGTTCCGGCCAGTTGATGGCGCAACTACCGCAAGCCGAACTGGTGATTCATCCGTTCGGTGCCCGCCACATGGTCGATCCAGGGAAGATTGCTGCAGGCTCCAGTGAAGTGTACGGTGAAGCGGAGTTCAAGCGTCAGTTCGTGGAACTCCTGCCGATACCGGAAGAGCGTGTAATCGAGGCTGACGACGGTATGCGCATCCGACTGGGAACGCGCGAGTTGACCTGCCTGGATACACCCGGGCACGCCCGTCATCACATCTGTATCTGGGATAGCGAGAGCCGGGGCATCTTCACCGGGGACACTTTCGGCATAGCCTACCCGGAACTCTGCACAGAGCAGGGGCCATTCATGTTTTTGCCTTCTACCCCGGTGCAATTCGATCCGGATGATTGGCATCGGACCATCGACCGGTTGATGGATCTCAACCCAGCACGCTGTTACCTGACCCACTACGGCTCGGTGGATAAGCCTCAGGAACTTGCCCCGATACTCCATCAGGAGATCGATGCCTACGTGGCAACAGCACTCCCCTTACTGGGTGTGCAGAATCCTCTCGACGAACTGGAGATGGCGCTGTGGGAGCATATCCGTAAGCGGCTCCGGAAACATGACAATAAGCAGAGCCCCCCGGAACAGGAGCGACTGCTCGGAATGGATGTGCGGCTCTGTGCTCAGGGGCTGCAGGTTTGGTTGCAAAAGCAGGAGAGCCGCTGAATCAGTACCAAACCCAGGTTAAACCGCTTGGTGTGTGGAACCAATCTCTCCACGCCGATCGGTGCCAGACAGCGCAACGTTCTGTTCTTGGGCTTCAGACGCTTGTCGGGCTGCTGATATCCCAGCTGAATGTGCAGTCGAGCTCTGCCAGAACGACAACCAGTCCCTGCTCCCCCTGCTCCAGCAACAACGAAAGTGGCGTCCTGCCAAAACGACGGTGCTTCTGCCTCAGCCATCTCCCGCCCATGGTCGGATTGGTTGGAAACGAGGTACGCAGCGCCCCGGCGATGCGCAGGATATAGTCTGCGCGCCGCTCGACGGCGGGATCATCGGGGAAAGTTTCGTGACTGCGAAACTTCTGAAAACTGCGTGAGCGAAAACTGTCCGGCAGACCCAATAACGTCTGCATCTCCTCGGTTGCAAGCCTCCAGGAGTCCAGAATGGTCATGGTTGCCCTGGTCAGCAGCATCCGCTCATCGGTGCTCATTTCGCTCATACTTAAACTCCCATCCGCCCGAAGTCCGAATTACCTAGAAATTTTGTAAGATATTAACACGATCCAGCTGCTGGCATCACTACGGAGCAGGTAAGAATCTTCAGCTGAACAGCCGCCGCCACCAACGCTTTCTACTGGCCGATTGTGTTGCCGCAGCCAGATCGACCGGTCTTATCCTGCTCAATATCCAACCAGGCAGCGGTGGATTGTCGCTGTAGCCACAGGAGACGCCCAGATTGTTTGGGTCGAAGATCTTGACGAAGCTGGGACGACTCAAATTGTCAGCATAGACAATGCCGCAATAGTCCTCATCATGCTCTCTCCGCAGCAGGACTGCCATTTCTTCCAAGAATTTGAAAAACTGGGCAGCAGTGCATCGGGTCTCGGGTGGTGCTTCACCAACAGCGTAAATATACCAACCTTCGGGATTTTGAGTGCGCAGCAGCTCCCAAAGACGATCAAACTGATGCCACCGCAGCGTGGAGGTAAAGCCGCTGCGAAAATGGGTGAGAAATTCGTCCTGATAGCCGGCCGATTGCACCGCAATCTCGAGAGTCAATGTCTACTGTCCGCACAATACTACTTCATTGAAGCTGGAAAAATCCCCTCTCCGGGATATACCAAGTCGGAGCATGGAGTGAGATTCCCGCCCTGCTCCGTGGTGGAGTTTAGGCAGCTGGGCAGCGTGCTGTAGCAGCATACTTGGTGTCATGTGTCATGAGGGTATGCCACCATTTTTAAACATGATGTGCAGTTGAAAATGGTGGCGAACGAAAATCGCACTTCACGATATTCGTTCGCCAAGATTACCAGGATGGGATTTTTCAGCGTCTAAAAAAGCGTATTCTTGAAGCTGAAACTGTCCCGGGACAGGTAAAACAGCTGACCTCAGGCGTCGCTCAGCATCTTGTCGATCAGCTTCTCGCTCTCCAGCCAGTCCTGCTGCTCACCACCTGGCTCAAAGCCACGTTTTTCAGCGCGGAAATAGGCCATTTGTGCGATCATTTCGTATCTTTCACGCTGGCTGAAAATCGGCGTTCCAGCACTGCTATTCACGCTGGCCGCTGGATTCTCCGCAGACGTTTTTTTTGCCACGACCCGCTTCTTCACCACTTTTTTCGTCGCAACTGTTTTCTTTACCGCGCTGGTTTTCTTTACCGCGCTCTTTTTTGCAACCCGTGAGCTGCCTTCGCTATTCGATTCGGACACTCGTTCTTCCCCCACTTCGTTGTTGCTCAAGCCGTTTCATTCTCTGGCCGCACCGACTGCCGCGTGACAGATAAATTACCATCCGATTATGTAGTAAATATTACCGACAACTGAGCCTGAATTAAATCGAAGCAATGATGTACAATTCACTTTTTTCGCAAAAACTGAAGGCACTCCATGTCCGAGAAGCACGCTCTGTATGAATCGAACATCCCCAATTTGAAGCTGCTCAACCGGGGGAAGGTTCGTGACATCTATCAGATCGATGATGAGCGGATGCTGATCGTCGCCAGTGACCGGCTCTCTGCCTTCGACGTAGTCCTACCCCAACCCATACCGGGAAAAGGGGAGGTTCTGACACGGGTGGCAAACTTCTGGTTCAACAGAACCCGAAACATCATACCGAATCACCTTTCGGATACGCCGCTGCAACAGATTGTACCCGATGCCGGCCAGCGGGCGCTGCTGGGTGATCGGGCAACGGTGGTGCGTAGAGTGAAACCACTGCCGGTAGAGGCGATCGTCAGGGGTTATCTGATCGGTTCGGGGTGGAAAGATTACCAGAAGAGCGGAGCGGTCTGTGGCATTTCTCTCCCCCCTGGATTGCGCCTGGCGGATAGACTGCCGACAGCGATCTACACTCCCTCCACCAAAGCCGCAATCGGCGCTCACGACATGAACATCAGCTTCGAGCAGACCGTCGTACTGCTGGGATCTGATCTGGCGGAACAGGTCCGTGATGTGAGCATCAAAATCTACACCGAGTGCGCTGCCTATGCACGGGAGAAGGGAATAATTATCGCTGACACCAAATTTGAGTTTGGACAGGACAGTGACGGCAAACTCTATCTGATCGACGAAGTGTTGACACCCGACTCCTCCAGATTCTGGCCAGCGGATGAATACCGTCCAGGCATCAGTCCACCCAGCTTCGATAAGCAATTTGTCAGAGATTACCTGGAGACGCTCGCTTGGGACAAGACTCCTCCGGCGCCGGAATTACCTGAAGAGATCATCCGCAAAACGGCGGAAAAGTATGCCGAAGCCGAGGTGCGGCTTACCGCTGCTGTAGCGTGATCAGCATAGCAGCACGTACTACGCATTACGGCACCCGTCACTGCGCACTGTGCCACCCTCCCAGAGCCTTCTTTCAGCACCAAGGCAACCGTTTACACACTATGAACATGGAACTTGGCCTGCGTGCGGACACGCATCCACAGCGCTGCGAAACGCTTGCAATGCCGCAGATCGTGATCGACGGCCAGCTACTGACTGGTTCTGGCCAAAATCGGATAGCCATATTGCCGTGTGTATCGGGTTACCATGCCTGACGCCTCAGCGCCTTACTCAGATCTCTCTCCCGATACAATCATAGATGCGCTCGAATCGGTCCGCTGCAATCCGAGCGGCTCTATGCTGGCCCTCAACAGCTATGAAAACCGAGTCTACCAGGTCGGTATCGAGGACGCCGCTCCGCTGGTGGTGAAGTTCTATCGACCGGGACGCTGGAGCGACGCCAGCATTCAGGAAGAGCACGACTTCAGCTTGAGCCTGGCAGAGGAGGAGATTCCGGTGATTGCCCCGCTGGCATCCTCCTCCGGCAGAACGTTGCACCACTTCAACGACCACCGCTTTAGTCTGTTTCCGCGTCAGGGGGGACGCTGGCCCGAGTTCGACGACCTGAAAAACCTGACTTGGGTCGGCCGCTTCCTGGGTCGGATTCATCTTATGGGCGCCGCCCGGCCATTTGAACACAGACCCAGTATGAACCTTGGAACGATTGGCCCTGACTCGTCCAACTATCTGCTGGAACATGGGTTCATCCCGCTGGAGTATGAATCTGCTTATCGTCAGCTATGTGCAGGCCTACAGTGCCTGATTGAAGAGCGGCTTGCAGAGGTGCCGCGTTGTCGCTGGATCCGCCTGCATGGCGACTGCCACCCGGGTAACATTCTGTGGAACGATCAGGGTCCCCATTTCGTGGATATGGACGATTGTCGCATGGGACCAGCCATCCAGGATCTATGGATGCTGCTATCGGGAAACCGTGGCGAGATGGCAGAACAGTTGAGCTGGCTTCGGGAGGGTTATGAGGTGTTTCGTGAACTCGATTCACGGGAGGTGGTGCTGATCGAACCGCTACGTACCCTGCGCATGATCCACTACGCGGCCTGGCTGGCACGCCGCTGGAACGATCCCGCCTTCCCAACTGCATTTCCCTGGTTCAATACCACTCAGTACTGGCAGGAACACCTGTCATTGCTGGTGCAACAGAAAGCAGCGCTGCAACAGTCTCCATTGCCGGTGCACTGATGGCCGACCGGCTGCAATTCGTCCGGGTACAAACATCCAAAAAGAAAGGGGCTATGACGCCCCCTTCTTTTTCAATGGGAATGAACAATCAGCTGATCTTCGGATCCAATGCACCGCTGGTGTATACCTGGAACATGCTCTCCAACGATTTAGCCTTGATTTTTGAGGCATGACCGGCACAGCCGAAAGCTTCATAGCGCGCCTTGCAGATCTCTTTCATCCCCTTGGTCGACTCCTTCAGGAACTTGCGCGGATCGAAGTTCGAGGCATTGTCGTGCAGATGGCGTCGTATCGAACCAGTCGACGCCATGCGTAGATCGGTATCGATGTTTACTTTACGCACGCCGTGCTTGATCCCTTCCACGATCTCCGCTACTGGCACACCATAGGTCTGCCCCATGTCTCCACCGTAATTGTTGATGACCGCCAGCCACTCCTGTGGAACGGATGAAGAGCCGTGCATCACCAGATGGGTGTTCGGGATACGCGCATGAATCTCTTTGATCCGGTCGATTCTGAGAATGTCACCAGTTGGCTGCTTGGTAAATTTGTAGGCGCCGTGAGAAGTACCAATGGCGATTGCCAACGCATCGACTTTGGTCTTCTTGACGAAATCGGCTGCCTCGTTTGGATCAGTCAACAACTGATCCATCTCCAATTTACCCTCCGCGCCAACGCCGTCTTCTTCACCCGCCTCACCGGTCTCCAGTGAACCCAAACAGCCCAGTTCGCCTTCTACCGAGACACCGCCGGCATGGGCCATCTCTACCACCCGGCGCGTTACATCGACATTATATTCGTAGGAAGCCGGAGTTTTGGCGTCCTCCAACAAGGAGCCGTCCATCATGACCGAAGAGAAGCCGGACTGAATGGAGCGCAGACATACCGCCGGTGAAGAACCGTGGTCCTGGTGCATCACGATCGGAATGTGCGGGTAAGCCTCCAGTGCTGCGAGAATCAGGTGGCGCAGAAAAACCTCACCGGCATAAGCACGTGCACCGGCCGACCCCTGCATGATAACCGGGCTGTCTGTTTCGTCTGCTGCCTGCATGATGGCATGGACCTGCTCCATGTTGTTGACATTGAATGCCGGCATGCCAAAACTGTTCTCGGCTGCATAGTCGAGCAGCTGACGCATTGAGATCAAAGCCATTGATATTACCTCCGCTAAACTAAATCATTTGTTATCGCTGATTATTGTGGTGTCTGTCGGTGGATGGTCCCGTGATAACCGAAAGCACATCCACCCACCAGAAGCCTGAACGCTTCTATCGACCGAGGGCTCAAGCTGGGGATGTCACTCGGCAGCCCGGGCTTCCAGCATGGCCACAGCGGGCAGGATCTTCCCTTCGAGATACTCAAGAAAAGCACCGCCTGCGGTAGAGATGTAGGAGATCTGGTCGTAGATGCCGTATTTTTGAATCGCGGCAATGGTATCGCCTCCACCTGCCAGTGAAAAACCTTCCGCATTGGCGATGGCCATGGAGATAGTCTTGGTCCCCTCTCCGAACTGATCGAATTCGAATACACCCACCGGGCCGTTCCAGACAATGGTACCTGCCTTATCGATAATCTCGGCCAGCGTTGCGGCGCTCTTCGGACCAATGTCAAAAATCATATCGTCATCGGTCACATCCGCGGCCGATTTGAGCACGGCAGGTTCGTTTTCAGCAAAGTTCTTGCCACAGACGACATCAGTGGCAATTGGGATACTGGCTCCGCGCGCCTGCATCTTCTCGATCAGCGTCTTGGCTGTCTCCACCAGGTCATCTTCACATAACGATTTCCCGACATTATGGCCGGTGGCCTTGAGGAAGGTGTTGGCGATGCCTCCACCAACCACCAGTTGGTCCACCTTTTCAGCAAGTGCCTCCAGAACGGTCAGTTTGGTGGAGACTTTGGAACCGCCGACGATCGCAACCATCGGCCTTGCCGGATTGGCCAACGCGCGGGCAAGATTATCCAGCTCGTCGGAGAGCAGCAGACCGGCGCAGGCGATCGGGGCGAACTTACCGACACCGTGTGTGGAGGCCTGTGCCCTGTGCGCGGTACCAAAAGCATCCATGACGAAGACGTCGCAGAGCCCCGCATACTGCCTCGCCAGCGCTTCGACATCCTTCTTCTCACCCACATTGAAGCGCACATTCTCCAGCAGCACCACCTCACCCTCCGCGACGGTTGGTGCTTTCTCCAGATAATCCTTGATCAGTGGAACCCTTCTGCCCAGCTTCTCGGACATATCGTCGGCAACCGGCTGCATCGAGTTGTCCACATCCACCTTGCCCTCTTCCGGACGCCCAAGATGGGAGAAAACCATCACTCTGGCACCTGCCCGCATGCAGTGTTCGATGGTCGGCATAGATGCACTGATGCGGGCATCGGAGGTGACCCTGCCCTCTTTGACCGGCACGTTGAGATCCGCGCGAATCAGTACGCGCTTGCCAGCAAGATCCAGATCGGTCAACTTGATGAATGACATTATTGGGCCTCCATGAGTAGATTTGAAAAGAGATTCGGAAAGCGCGGGGAGCATTGAATAGCGTTTGCACAACAATACCGGGATGGGAGCATCCGGTCCTGTAATGAGACCAAAAAATGCACTCCCATCCCAGCTCCTGGCACCTGATTACCCAGTACCAAGCACCTGCTTCTTATGCTACGTGTTCCACCAGGCGCAGCATATTGCAGGTGTAGCCATACTCATTGTCGTACCAGGAGACGACCTTGATAAAAGTGCCGTCGAGCGCGATGCCTGCTCCTGAATCGAATATCGAAGGAGTGGAGCAGCCGCGAAAGTCGGTGGACACCACTTTCTCATCGGTGTAAGCGAGTACGCCAGCCAGGTCACCCTGTTCCGAAGCCGCCTTCATCGCTGCGCAGATTTCATCATAGCTGGCAGCGTTGTTCAGTTCGACGGTCAGATCGACCACCGAGACGTCCGATGTCGGTACACGAAACGCCATGCCAGTCAGTTTGCCGTTCAGCTCGGGCAGTACTTTGCCCACTGCCTTGGCGGCACCGGTAGAGGAGGGGATGATGTTTTCCAAAATGCCACGACCGCCGCGCCAATCTTTCATCGAGGGCCCGTCAACTGTCTTCTGGGTAGCGGTGGCTGCGTGCACGGTGGTCATCAGACCACGCTTGATGCCCCATTTGTCGTGCAGCACTTTGGCCACAGGTGCCAAGCAGTTGGTAGTACAGGAGGCACCGGAGATGATCGCCTGGCCATTGTAGGTTTTATGGTTGACACCATAGACAAACATCGGTGTGGCATCCTTCGAGGGGGCGCTTTGCACCACCTTTTTGGCACCGGCATCGATATGCTTCTGACAGCTCTCCTCGGTAAGGAAAAAGCCGGTACACTCCACCACCAGGTCGGCGCCGATCTCGTTCCATTTCAGGTTGGCCGGATCGCGTTCAGCGGTCAGGCGAATGCGCTTGCCGTTGACGATCATGTTGTTGCCCTCGACCGCGATGGTGCCGGGAAAGTTTCCATGAACGGAATCGTACTTCAGCATGTAGGCCAAGTAATCCGGGTCCAGCAGGTCATTGATACCCACCACCTCTATATTTGGGAAATCTTTGGAAATTGCGCGAAATACCATGCGGCCGATACGACCGAACCCGTTGATGCCTACTTTGATTGTCATGTGTTTCTCCTAGTGTTAATTCTTGAAACAACTCCGATAGCCTGGGTGACCAGCGGCTGTAACCCCTTAGATCAGTGCCTCGACCGCCTGCTCGACGCGCTCGGCGGTAATCCCGAAATGTTTGTAGACGTCCGGAGCCGGGGCTGACTCACCAAAGGTGTCCAGACCTATCACCTTGCCAGTGAGGCCGACGTATCTGCCCCAAAAGCCGGTAACACCCGCTTCCACCGCGACGCGCGCGGTGACGGATGCAGGTAGTACGGTCTCCCGGTAACCGGCATCCTGGGCATCAAATGTGTCGGTAGAAGGCATAGAAACCACGCGAACTCTACGACCTTTCTGGGTCAGGGCGCTGCTGGCACTCATGGCAAGCTCAACTTCGGAACCGGTTGCAATGATAATCGCTTCCGGCGTTCCGTCACAGTCGGAGAGTACATAGCCACCTTTACATATTTGTGAAATCTGCTCCGGTGTACGCTGCATATGCGGCAATCCCTGGCGGGAGAGAATCAGGCTGGTGGGGCCACTTTTGCGCTCCAACGCCAACTTCCATGCAACCGCTGTCTCCACAGCATCACAAGGGCGCCACACCGACATGCGCGGAATCATGCGCAGTGTAGCGGTCTGCTCTACCGGCTGGTGAGTCGGTCCATCCTCACCCAGTCCAATGGAGTCGTGCGTGAAGACATGGATCGGGCTCAGCTTCATCAACGCCGCCATGCGCAACGCATTGCGCGCATACTCGGAGAACATCAGAAAGGTCCCGCCATAGCTTCTGAATCCACCATGCAGTTCGATGCCGTTCATGATCGCAGCCATGGCGAACTCACGTACTCCGTAGTGGATATAGTTACCCGAGGCATCTTCCGGGGTCAGCGCTCTGGAGCCCGACCAGAGCGTCAGATTCGAGCCGGCCAAGTCGGCAGATCCGCCCATGTATTCAGGCATAAAAGGGCCATAACCTTCGATCGCATTCTGAGAAGCCTTACGAGTGGCGAGCTTCTCACCCTTCTGGTTGACCTTTTCGATGAAAGCCGCCGCACTCTCTTCCCAGTTGGCCGGCATCTCACCTGCGACACGACGCTTGAACTCGGATGCCAGTTCAGGATAGTCGCGGGCGTAGTCCGAAAACCGTGAATTCCACGCAGACTCAGAAACCGCGCCGCGCTCCCTGGCATTCCATCCGGCGTAGATCTCCTCGGGTATTTCAAATGCAGGATGAGCCCATCCCAGCGACTCCCGGGTGAGGGCAACCTCATCAGCACCCAGAGGAGCGCCATGGCACTCCTCTTTGCCCTGTTTGTTGGGAGAACCGAAACCGATCTTCGTTTGACAGCAGATCAGCGTGGGTTTGGCACTCTCCTTCCGTGCTGCTTCTATCGCGGCCTTGACCGCATCCGCATCATGCCCATCGACCTTCGGGATGACCTGCCAGCCATACGCCTCGAAACGTTTCGGTGTATCGTCGGTAAACCAGGCAGCACCCCCGGCATGACCACGCACTTCGCCATCGATCGAGATGTTGTTGTCATCATAGAAAGCGATCAGCTTACCAAGTTGCAGAGTTCCAGCGAGCGAGCAGGCTTCATGCGATATCCCCTCCATCAGGCAGCCATCGCCGAGAAAGGTGTAGGTATGGTGGTCGACAATATTGTGACCCTCGCGATTGAACTGAGCAGCAAGGCTTTTTTCGGCGATCGCCATGCCAACTGCATTGGTAATACCCTGCCCCAATGGACCGGTGGTTGTCTCGACGCCTGGCGCATATCCATATTCCGGGTGACCTGGAGTCTTCGAGTGAAGCTGCCGGAACTGCTTCAGGTCCTCGATGGTGAGATCGTAACCCGTCAGGTGCAGCAACGAGTAGATCAACATCGATCCATGGCCGTTGGAGAGAACGAAACGGTCCCGGTCCGCCCATTTGGGATTGGCGGGGTTGTGCTGCAAGTAGTCATTCCATAGCACCTCGGCAATATCTGCCATACCCATGGGAGCGCCAGGGTGACCCGAGTTGGCCTTCTGTACTGCATCCATGCTCAGTGCACGGATCGCGTTCGCGAGATTTCTACGTGAGGACATCGATCGTTCCTTATAGTCGTATTGAATTGAAAACCCGAGGCGAATATCCGAGATCCGAAAAAATGAACGTCAATCCACTCCTGAATTTCTTGCGTTCAACTGTTGGTTTGGCTCCAGTTGGATAGCGGCGGGTTATTGAACCGGATTGCTGGGGGCACTATAACCAGATGAAGTTATGAAGAATATTAAAAGTTTCTGATTGAGGTCATAAGCAATTCTTTATGCTTAAACAGCTGCGTAACGCAGGCAGCAGTGACACAGGTCAGGCGTAAGCGGCTGATCCTCTGGCAACAGATCGCCCACCGATCGCTGTTCACGACTGATCTACGCGTGTCATCACCCCTTTACCAGGCCCCCGGACGTTACCGCACAGTATTTTTGATTCAATGGTTACCCTGCACAAAATGAATCCGGGGTATTCCAGGAAATCCGGATTACAGCAAGCCATCTCAGGCACGCCATTTGATAGAGCAGCCCATGCTGGGGATCTGCTCATTTGGTCCGTGACCCGTCTGCGCTACCTGCTTCATCGCTTCGAACAGATCGCGCCTGACCGTGGCAGCTGCCGCCTCTTTCCGACTCTCATCCAGTCTGCCGCGATACTGCAGTTGAAGATCGGCGTTGTAGCCAAAAAAGTCCGGAGTGCAGACCGCGCCGTAGCTCCTGGCCACCTGCTGCGACTCATCGTACAGGTAGGGAAAGGAAAAATTGGCCTGCTCAGCAACTCGCGCCATGTTCTCAAAGGAGTCTTCCGGATATTCGGCAGGATCATTGGACATGATCGCCACGCTGCTGATGCCGTGTGTTTTCAGCTCAACGGTATCTCTGACTATCCGATCCAATACCGCTTTCACATACGGGCAGTGATTGCAGATGAACATGACCAGCAATCCTCTCTCTCCCCGGCACCGTTCCAACGTCCAAACACCCCCATCCACTCCAGGCAGGGAAAAATCCACTGCCGGAAGGCCAAAATCACATACCGGCGGTTGCAGTGAAACCATGATGCATTTTCTCCTGATGCTCTTGTGAAACAACGATCTCCGGTCGCACCGGGACTCATAACACTCGTGGCGCCGCCTGACATGCAACCTCGACCTCCTTCCTACCAATCAGGCACCTTACTTTCTCCCATTGTCGCCCAGAACCAGTGTACAACGGGATCCACCCTGCTTTTCTGTATGGATCTGTCTTTGTCATCTCAAGGCCACAGTTAGTGTACCGCATAAACCCGCTGGTTGTTGCCTGAACAACCTACAACAACCCCGCTCGTCTGGCAGAAGCTAAAGAATGGTGAGTTTTTGCCGCAGAGTTGTTGACAAGTGACCCGAAAAGCGCGTAGGTTTTTCAGCCAAGCGCCGATTTGGGTCAGATTGCGGGCGCTATACAAGTGCGGCTAAAGCGAATAATGAATAGTTTTTTAACCCGCTTAAGCCCAATGACTGGCGGGTTTTTTATTTTCTGTAAGGAAAATTTATGAGCAGTTACATATTCACCTCCGAATCGGTCTCCGAGGGCCACCCGGACAAAGTTGCCGATCAGATCTCCGATGCAGTGGTGGATGCATTGTTGGCAGCTGACCGCTCCTCGCGCGTAGCCTGTGAGACGCTGGTCAAGACCGGCATGGTGATAATCGCCGGTGAAGTCACCACTGACGGCTGGGTCGACATGGAGGCGCTGGTACGCCAAGTAGTCGATGGCATCGGTTACAACCACTGTGATGTCGGTTTCGACGCCAACACCTGTGCAGTGATTTCAGCCATCGGCAAACAGTCCACCGATATTGCGATGGGTGTGGACGAAACCGAGAACCATGAACAGGGCGCAGGTGATCAGGGATTGATGTTCGGCTACGCCTGCAACGAAACCGATGTGCTGATGCCAGCACCCATCACCTATGCCCACCGACTGATGGAGCGCCAGGCCGAGGTACGCAAATCCGGCACGCTGCCGTGGCTGCGACCGGATGCCAAAAGTCAATTGACTTTCCGCTATGAGAATCACAAGCCGGTGGGGATCGAGGCAGTCGTCCTCTCCACGCAGCACGATCCGGGCATCTCCGACAAAGCACTGCATGAAGCGGTGATGGATGAAATCATCAAACCGGTGCTACCGACGGAGTGGTTCAATAAGTGCAAACAGGAACACATCCATATCAATCCGACCGGGCGCTTCGTGATCGGTGGCCCGGTGGGTGACTGTGGTGTTACCGGGCGTAAGATTATTGTCGATACCTACGGCGGTATGGCGCGCCATGGTGGCGGCGCCTTCTCTGGCAAGGACCCCTCCAAGGTGGATCGTTCAGCTGCCTACGCCAGCCGCTATGTCGCAAAAAACATCGTTGCCGCCGGCTTGGCGGACCGTTGTGAAATACAGGTCTCATATGCCATTGGTGTGGCCGAGCCCACCTCGATCAGCGTGGAGACTTTTGGCACGGGTAAGCTGGACAACGATAGATTGGTCGCACTGATTCGCGACCATTTTGATCTGCGGCCAAAAGGATTGATTGCGATGCTCGATCTGCTGAGGCCCATCTACCTGAAAACAGCAGCCTACGGCCACTTTGGGCGCACGGAAGAGAGCTTCACCTGGGAGAAGACTGACAAAGCAGAGATGCTGCGAGAAGCTGCCGGAGTCTGAATCGGCACCCGGGTACGGTCGCAGATACCGAGTTCTGGGTTAAGTTGAGTTCTCACGGGATCGGGGCCAATCCCGTGAAGTCGCCAGTCAACGCTGATATGATCTTTGCCGCTATCCGCGCCTGGCGCCCGTTGACACCGGGCGGATGGCTGAAAACGCATTCTGACACCAAAACACCAATTACCAAATCATCAACTGCTTGAGGAGCGTTGCAACAGGGTTCCCCCCTGCCAGGCTCGAGCGGTATCTTCAACCAACGGCGCTCAGTTTTTTCGGAGACTGACCACTATGAACGGTAAATTCCGCGACTATCACATTGCCGATATCTCCCTGGCAGCCTGGGGCCGCAAGGAGCTTGCCATCGCCGAAACAGAAATGCCCGGACTGATGGCGCTACGGGAAAAGTATGGCCAGGAGAAACCACTCAAGGGCGCGCGCATCGCTGGCAGCCTGCACATGACCATACAGACCGCGGCATTGATTGAAACCCTGACCACGTTGGGAGCAGAAGTACGCTGGGCTTCATGCAACATCTTCTCCACCCAGGACCATGCGGCTGCGGCTATCGCCGCCGAAGGCGTCCCGGTTTACGCGTTCAAAGGGGAGACGCTCGAGGAGTACTGGGCATTTACCCATAAGATCTTCGAGTGGGCCGATGGCGGCACCCCCAACATGATTCTCGATGACGGCGGCGATGCCACACTGCTGATTTACCTCGGCTCCAAAGCGGAAAAGAACCCTGCAGTCCTGGATAATCCCACCAGTGAAGAGGAGCGGGTGCTGTACGCGGCGATCAAATCCCGACTGGTACAGCAGCCGGGCTGGTACTCCAACATTCTGCAGAATATCCGAGGCGTCACCGAAGAGACCACCACCGGCGTGCACCGCCTCTATCAGATGGAAGAGCAGAACGACCTGCCCTTCCCTGCGATCAATGTCAACGACTCGGTCACCAAATCGAAGTTCGACAATCTCTACGGCTGCCGGGAGTCGCTGGTGGATGGCATAAAGCGCGCCACCGATGTGATGGTAGCCGGCAAGATTGCGGTGGTGCTCGGCTACGGCGACGTTGGCAAGGGGTGTGCGCAATCGCTTCGGGGGCTGGGTGCTACCGTCTGGATCACCGAGATCGACCCGATCTGTGCGCTGCAGGCGGCGATGGAAGGTTACCGCGTCGTCGACATGGACGAAGCCTGCAGCAAAGGCAATATCTTCGTCACCGCCACGGGCAACTATCATGTGATCACCCATGAGCACATGGCCAGAATGAAGGATCAGTCTATCGTCTGCAATATCGGTCATTTCGATAACGAGATAGACTGTGCCAGCCTAAAACAATACCACTGGGAGAACATCAAACCGCAGGTGGACCACGTAATCTTCCCTGATGGCAAGCGCATCATTCTGCTGGCTGAGGGGAGGCTGGTCAATCTCGGATGCGCCACCGGACATCCCAGCTTCGTGATGTCCAACTCTTTCACTAACCAGACTCTGGCGCAAATGGAACTCTGGAACAACAGCGGCACATATGAGAAGCGGGTCTACACACTGCCGAAAAAACTGGACGAAGAGGTGGCGCGCCTGCACTTGGCGAAGATTGGGGTCAAGCTCTCCAAATTGAACCAGGTTCAAGCGGATTATATCGGCGTGCCCATAGAGGGACCCTATAAGTCCAACCACTATCGCTACTGAGTTCGATCAACCCAAGCCCAGGGAGTAGCGCCGTAAAGCAATGGAGGCACTACTCCCCGTGGCCACCTCGACAGCAGAGATGAAATCCCAGACAAAGTATCAGAAAACCTTCAGCTTCGAGCTTTTTCCACCCAAGACCGACAGCGGCATGGAAAAACTCAAAGCTTGTGTAACGAGATTGCAGCGGTTCAGTCCGCTCTATTTTTCTGTCACCTATGGCGCTGGAGGCTCCACTCAGGAGCGTACTTTCGAAACCGTCGACTGGCTGCGGCAACAGAGCATAGGCACCGCGCCTCATCTCTCATGCGTCGGTTCCTCGCGAGATCAGATCAAACGTATTCTCGATCGCTACAGCAGTGAGGGTGTCGAACGGATCGTCGCTTTGCGGGGTGACATGCCATCGGGAATGGGCGGGAGTGGCGGCGGAGATTTTCTCCACGCCAATGATCTGGTGGCGTTCATTCGTACGGAGACCGGGGAGCACTTCTGTATCGCCGTGGCTGCCTATCCAGAATTTCATCCACAGGCAACGGATGCGCTGACAGACCTGAAAAATTTCAAGCGTAAGGTCGAAGCGGGGGCGAATGAGGCGATCACCCAATATTTTTACTCCGCCGACGCCTATTTCCACTTCGTCGACAGTTGTGAAAGGATGGGCGTGGACCTTCCCATCATTCCCGGTATCATGCCGATTCTGAACTTTACCCAACTGGCACGCTTTTCCGACGCCTGCGGTGCTGAGATACCCCGTTGGATTCGCCGCCGTATGCAGGCTTACGGTGACGATACCAGCAGCATTCGCGCTTTTGGCATCGAGGTGGTCAGCGAAATGAGTCAACGTTTGCTGGATCAGGGTGCTCCCGGCCTGCATTTCTACACGATGAACCAATCCAGTGCGGTAGAGCAGATATGGAATAATCTCCACCTATCGGAGATATATTGCTGAGCGCTTGGTTAGCGCGCCCCAGCGCGGGGAGTCCTTCGCCCTACCGGTGGGAAATGCAAGTGTGATTCGGGGAATCCCCTGATCATCAACCACCCAGTCTCGCCGAGTTTATCCAGATGCGTATTCCGCGAATCTTCACCACCCTTCCGCTGCAGGTTGGCAGCGAACTCGAACTGGAGCAGCATTGTGTGCGCCATCTGTTGCAGGTACTGCGCCTTAAGACCGGCGCTCCACTGATTCTATTCAACGGCGATAGCCGGGACTACTCTGGAAAATTGATCGAATGCGGTCGGAAAATGGTGCGCGTCGCCATCTCTGACTGCTCGGATACAGAACCGCCGCCGCTTCTGGAGATCAACCTGGGCCTGGGCTTGTCGAAAGGGGAGCGCATGGATTTCGCGATGCAAAAATCGGTCGAACTTGGCGTCACCAGTATCACTCCGCTGTTTACCGAACATGCGGTGGTACGACTGACAGATGAGCGTGTGGCCAACCGGACGGAACACTGGAGGCGGGTGGTGACAGCGGCTTGTGAACAGTCCGGGCGGCGACGCCTGCCTGGCGTCAACACCCCGCTCCCGTTGTCGCAATGGCTGGCGGTGGCCGACAAACCGGAAGCTTGCGGAATCCTGCTGGATCACCGCGCCTGCCATACCCTTGATCAGATCAACTGTGAAGGTCGGACCATCAACCTGCTGATCGGGCCTGAGGGTGGGCTCTCTGCAGCGGAGCGCAGAGCAGCGCGGGCTGCCCGCTTTCAACCAGTACAGCTCGGCCCCCGCACCCTGCGCACCGAGACCGCTCCGCTGGCTGCGATATCTGCGATCCAGATGCTGTGGGGTGACTTTCGCAGGATTTGATCCGATGCTTCCGATCACTGTCGGTTAACTGGAGGTTGTTCTTCCACTGGACTGGCAGCAGTGGTTTTACCAACTTTTCAGTGAGCAGCGACTGCACCAGACTATCCCAATATCTGCTGCAGGGAGGCTTCCAGCGCATCCAGGTCCGGTATCCACGCCTGCTGGTCATTGATACTGACACAATGGCTGAGCAGTGGATGCTGCTGGTTTTCGTTGTCGGTTATCCTGATCGATTGTTCGTTCACGCTTACCAGGCGGGGAATGGATTGCAGGAGAAGCGCTGTGTACGGCTGCGCTGAGGCAGCGCTGATCGTCTTGCACAGAGCGATACGCGCCCTGTGCCCCGGCTCATGTATCGGTTCACCCAGCAGCACATCGTAAGAGACCAGGGGCACCGTGAGATGCCGCCATACGATCAACCCGAGCAGCCAGTCTGGTGCTCCTCGGGGAATCTCATCCGGCTCCCGGTAACCAATCACTTCCGACATCAGCAGATTAGGAATCAGCAGCTGGCCCGCTTGCAGCGGCAATAGCACACCCCGGATTTCCGCCTTTCTCTCCTTACCGCTCATGGGCTCTCCTCAGCCAGCACCGCATAAATATTGTCCAGCAATTCCGCCTCCTGGTAAGGTTTTCCGAGATAGCGCTTGACCCCGAGCTCCAGCGCCAACTGCCGGTGCTTATCTCCGGTCCTGGAGGTGATCATGATGATCGGTATCGACTTCAGCTCCTCGGTATTACGCATATGGCGAACCAGCTCGTAGCCATCCATGCGTGGCATCTCTATGTCGAGCAGCATCACATCCGGCAACTGCTCCTGCAGCAGCGCCACAGCGTCCACTCCATCCTTGGCTGTGATCACCTTCATGCCGTTGCGTTCCAGTACGCGTCCAGTCACTTTGCGCACGGTGATCGAGTCGTCAACCACCATGACCACAGTCTGAGAAGAGGTGCTCATCGCCGCAGCAAGTGCAGGTGGAGCAGAGACGGCACGTGCCACATCCATGCGCACCAGTGCGGTCACATCCAGTATCAACGCGACCCGGCCATCACCGAGAATCGTGCCCCCGGATATCCAGCGCACCGATCCAATTTGCGGCCCCACAGGTTTTACCACGATCTGGCGATTGCCGATCACGCCATCAACCTGCAGTGCAACCCTGTGTTCTCCGGCACGCACCAGTAGCAACGGATACCATTTTTTCTGCTCCGACAAATTAACTGGACCAACGCTCATCAGCGTACCGAGGTAACGCACCAGATACTCCTGGTCGGCATAATTGAAAACCGCAGAAGCGCTGTTATACAGCGCAAGCAGCTCAGTTTTGCTGACTCTTACCACCCCTTCAACGCTGATATGTGGTACCGCGTAGATCTCTTCGGCCAGTTCGACCAACAGCGCATCGGCTATCGCCAACGTCAACGGCAGACGGATGGTGAAAGTACTCCCCTTACCGCGCGTGGAAGCTATGTCGAGTGATCCCCCAAGATTTTTCACCTCTTTGATCACCACATCCAGCCCAACTCCACGGCCCGATATCTGGGTGACCTCCTTCTTGGTACTGAAACCATGCTCCAGTACAAACTGGATCACATCACTCTCCGGCACCTCAACAGCGGCATCCAGCAGACCCGACTCGATCGCCTGTCTGCGTATCGCATCTGTATCCAGACCGGCACCATCATCAGTGATACTCACAACGATATCGTTGCCTTCCCTTATCAAGTCCAGTGAGATGGTTCCGGCATCGCTCTTGCCCAGTGCCCGCCGCCGCTCCGGGCTCTCGATGCCATGGGAGAGCGCGTTTCGCAAGATATGTTCGAGCGGGCCGATCATGCGATCCAGGATGCCACGGTCCAGCCCCCCCTCTGCACCCTTGACACGTAGCTCAGCCTGCTTGTCGAGTGATGCAGCCGTCTGGCGCACTACCCGCTGCAAGCGCGGGACCAGCTGAGCGAAAGGCACCATACGGGTATAGAGCAGACCATCCTGCAGATCAGTTGCCACTCTGGCCTGCTGCAGTAAAAGTGTTTCCGTCTCTTTATTGAGATCCTCGAGATAACCGTTGATATTGGTCAGGTCATTTACCGTTTCCAACAGACTGCGTGAGAGTTGCTGAATGGTGGAGAAACGGTCCAGTTCAAGCGGGTCGAACGCCGTCTCCGGCCTATCCCGCTCATCCTTGTCCCGCTCGTAGCGAAACAGAATCTGCGCCTCTGTCTCCATATCCAGACTACGCAACTGGCTACGCAATCTGTCGACTGTCTGCTCCAGCTCTTTCAGGTTGAAACCCAACGTGTTGTTTTGCTGCTCGAGCCGGGCACGATAGATACTGACCTCACCAGCATTGTTCACCAGCTTGTCCATCAGGTCTGCCGGAACCCTGAGCAGCTCACGCCGGCCGCGTGGCGCCTTCTTTTCTGCCACCAGCTTCTCCGGCATCGCGCTGTAGGCTGTCTGTGGACGAGCCACCTCCTCCGGCTCAGCATCAGCCGGTTCTGAAGGCACCGCTGGCGCCGGCTTATCCCGCTTTTTGGATCGCTTCCTGGTGCTCTCTTCCACTCCGGAGAGGCGTTCCAGTTGCTGCATCAGATCGTCACACCGGCGCACGCGTGGAGCGACAGCCAGATCTTCGATCTGTTCGGCCAGTCGATCGGAGATACGCTGTGCCAACTGCATGATCTCCGCCAGCCTCTCCGGCCGCTGCTGATCGATTCCCGAGAGCAGCGTCTCAAAGGCGTGGCTCAGATCTCCCATCGTGGGAATGCCGGCAAGACGCGCTCCCCCCTTGAGCGTATGGAGGGTACGTTGCAAATCGTTCAAGGGCGCTGATCCCTGGGGATTCTCCCGCCACTCCGACAACGACTGCTCCAGTGACTCCAGCAACTCCCGAGCCTCCTCGCTGAACAGTTCGATGAGATCTCCATCTCCCTCGACCTGGTCGAATTCTTGCGTGTCTGAAGGTGATGCTGGAGCCCTCTTTTGCGTCGTGGCTATTGGCTGGAGCAACTCCTCCACAACCTCCGGCTCCGGTGCCAGGTCGGACAAGCGCTCCTTTTCCTCTTCGATCACCACAACCGAAGCCTCTGCTTGCACCTGCTCCAGTTCTTTCTGCAGCTCTTGCGCAGCAACGGTTGCCTGTACCTGGTGCGTCTCCTCCTTGATGCGGTCCAGCAGCATCCGCCAGTCCGGTAGCGGCGCATCGCTCTTGTTGATCGCATCGACCAGAGAAGAGAAGCAGGTACCACACTCCTCGATAAGGCCCAACAAAGACGGATCAGCCACCTTTATTTCAGCTGCGATCAGCTGCTTGATGTGGTTCTCCAGCGCTGTGCTCAGCAGCGCGATGGGCTCGACTCCGACCATTTCGGCACTACCATGCAGTGTATGCAGTGCGCGCGTGATGTTGGCCCCTCCCAAAATGCAGTTATCCGCGTCGCGTCGACAATCACTGACAAAACTATCCAGTTCGCCAATATGTTCACGTGTCTCCGGAATATAGATATCTGCGAGATCGGAATCTATTCTGATCAATTCGCCGCTTGCAAGCACCGGTTTCGAGTCCAGCACAACGGACATATCTTGCTGCTCGTCAGTGAGAGGTGGTTCGGCTGTCAACCCAACCGCTGCACCCTCTGCTGGAGCGCTCTGCGCAAGGTGTCCGGCATCGGCAAGCTGAAAAGCCCGTGTAATGATCGGCTCTGTCTTTGCGATGACTCCCGCAACGCTGGTGCCCTGGCTCTCCAGCAGATCCGGTAACAGCTGCAAACTCTGCCGCAGCAATGCCAGCAAATCGTCTGAGATGGCGACCGTTTCATCTATCACCCGGTTTAGCAGGTTCTCTATTGCCCAGGCAAAATCACCGATGGCCGTCGCCCCCACCAGGCGCCCACTCCCCTTGAGTGTGTGAAACGAACGACGGATCGTGGTGAGTGCTTCACTATCTTCCGTATCACTGCACCAGCGTGGCAGATAACTCTGAATCGTCCTCAGCTCCTCGGCAGCCTCCTCCATGAATATTTCAAGGATCTCCGGGTCAACCAGCTCCTGTTCGATGGACGGTGCAACAACAGGCTCGGACTTCTCGTGTTCATCTTCCGGTTTGGGTTCGAGCATCAACTGCTCCGATTCCACAACCTTCCCGGCTCCTGCTTCACTCTCCTCTGACCGAACGACTTCCGTCTCCAACGTACCGCTGGAGAACGCCTGGGGATATCCCAGCGCAAGCAACGACTCTTCGGCGATCTGCAGGATCTCGGGCTGTACACCACGACCCTCGGTTATCCCCTCCATGAAGTACTCTACCGATGTCAGTGCATCGGCAAATCGGTTGAGATCCTCGGCGGGGGGAAGTTCGACCCCTTTCAGCAGCGCTTTTTGCACATAGTCGGAGAGGCCATCGAGCAGGCGAGCCGCCCGCTCCTGGTTCAAGATGGTGAATGCGCCAGCGACCCGCTTGAACTGACCAGGTGCCTTCTTCAACAGTTCCGGTTCGGAGGGGGTTGCAATGAAGTTGACGATCGCTTCGCGAATTTTCGCCATCTCCACTTCAGCTTCTTGCAGAACCGAGTCGGTCAGTCTCTCGAACTCCCCCTGGGGTAGTTGCAGCGTACCACTGGCCGCTTGAACAATAGCCGCCTCTGATTTGCGCCGAACCGAGGCAAGATTTTCGAGAGAGGTTTCTATGAAGAGAATATCCCCAGCCAGCGACATGAGCATCTGCTCATCTGCCCCGGACGCCAGGCCATCCAGAGCCTGGAGCTTGTCAGCCTGTTGCTTGAGCCGCTCCCGTAACGCCCCCTGACCGATCATGCCCAGTGTATCCGCTACTTTTCTCAGCGGCGCCTCCAACTCCCGCAGCCTGGTACTATCGTTTTCAGCGGTACGTATGAAAAGATCGAGACCGTCTTTTATCCGGGTGAGATCGGCGCCGATCGCTGTGCGCAGCGAAACCAGCAGATCTTTGTCAAGCGCTCGCAGAGAGGCGCGCTCCTGGTCCATCTCCTCCTTGCTGAAGATCAACTGCTGCAGGCCAAAGGTCTGGCGGATCTCCTCGAGCAGCTGGTTGTTAGAGTCTGAACTGGCGACATAGTAGAGAAAGCTCTTGAGCAACTCCCTGGTCGGTGCGGCTGCCGCCTCTCCCTCACCGACATCGATAATGCGTTTGATCTCACGATCGAGTTTACCGAACAGCTCCTTGAACGCGAACCCGGGTTTGCTCCCCCGCTCTTCACGCAATCCTACGGTAACCGCCCATCCCACCTTGAAAAGACGCCGTACCTTGTCGGTACCCGCCTGCCGGGAGAGCTCTGAAAGCACCGACCCGATGGTTTTCAGCCCATCATCCACATCGGTATTTCGATACCACTTGATCAGGCCTTGGTGATAACTGACCCGTAGCTGACGCGCCAGCTCCTGCAGCATGGGATTGGGATCACCTTCTATCCGTTCCGATCCCAGGATCCGCTCAAGCTCCGGCGCAAAGAGTGCGACTTCGGATAGCAGTGACGCGTCGCGTGCAGCGCGCAACTCATTCAGCATCGGCAGAATGAGCAGAGGGATATCGCGGGCACCGCGTTCAAGTTTCTCCAGATAGGAGGGCAGGTGCACCAATCCCAGCGTCAGCGCTTCGATGGCAGCACTGCGCTGACTCACCTTTTCATCACGCAGGGCAATAGCTACCAGCTCCATCTCTTCAACCAGCATCGCAGCGCCATAGAGCTGAATCACCTGGAGTGTTCCACGTACCTGATGCAGTCGATCGATACAGCTGTCGATCAAACCTTTGCCTCCGGCACCCTCCGCATACTCTTCTAAAGCACGGCTGGACTCTGTGATCAGCGACTCCAGCTCAGTCCTGATCCACTTCAGCTTGCTATGATCGTGAGCTTCCCTCATTGCGGGTCTTCAACTCCTTAACGGTGACGTTGAGACAAACATCATTTCGAATGGCGGCTAAGCCGGTGCCCGCGTCATTTAGGCAGACGGAAACCAGATACCGATTGTTGAAGCTCTTCGGCCAGGTCCGCCAGCACGCCGATGGAAGTTGCGGTCTGACTGGTGCTGTCTGACGTCTGCGTGGTAATTTCGCGGATCACACCCATGGTCTGGTCGATGCGCCCGGCCGAGTCGGACTGCTTCTGGGCCGAGACCGCTACCGCACTGATTCTTTCAGAGATGTGTTGGGAGACATTCTCGATCTCTTTCAAAGCCTCACCTGCATCTTCCGACAGCTTGGCACCATAGACCACATCGCGGGTGGTGTTCTCCATCGAACTCACCGCCTCATTGGTATCGGCACGAATCGTTTTAACCAACGCTTCGATCTGCTTGGTGGCGTTACTCGAACGTTCCGCCAACCGCTGCACCTCATCGGCCACCACTGCGAAACCTCTACCCGCCTCTCCAGCCATCGCCGCCTGCATCGCGGCGTTCAACGCCAGAATGTTGGTCTGGTCGGCGATGTCATCGATCAGCTCTACGATGTCGCCGATCTCTTGCGAACTCTCACCCAGACGCTTGATCCGTTTCGAAGTCTCCTGGATCTGTTCCCTGATGGTATCCATTCCCTGGATGGTATGGCGCACGGTGCTTGCACCTTTGGCCGCGATCTCAACCGAGCGACGAGCGATCTCCGCCGACTCTGTGGCGTCCGAAGCCATCTGATCCATGGCCAGCGCCATCTCCTTAATCGAATAAGTGGTGGAGACCAGCTGTTCCGCCTGATGGTCACTCGCTTCCGCCAGGTGCATCGCTGTGGCACGGCTCTCCTGTGCCGAATTGGAAACTTTGATAGAGGTTTGATTGATGGTCGTCACCAGTGACCGCAGCGCCTCGATCGCATAGTTGATGGAGTCGGCTATGGCGCCCGTCACATCTTCGGTCACTGTGGCAGTAACCGTCAGGTCGCCATCAGCCAAGTCGCCCATCTCATCGAGTAGTCTTAGAATCGCCTGCTGATTGCGCTCATTTTGCTCTTTGCTGTCAGCCTCCCTGCGTTTCGATCTGTTGATCTGCAGCAGCAATATCAACAGCAGAAACAACACGCCAATCAAACCCACCGCTGCCACCATGAACGGACCGGCCCTGACACCAACGATAGTGAGTCGGCCTGGCCCTCTCTCATAGGCATCGATGAGACTGGTTGTCGCACTGTCGACCAACCTTGCACGCTCACTGACCTGGCGGGTTGCCTGCAGCGTCGGTGAAACTCCCGGTCCGTTCTCGATCAGCTGGGCGGCGGCTTCATAGATAGACTGAAAAACGTCCGCGAACACGGTCAGTCTCTGCAGTGCGGCACTTTTCTGGACCGATTCAGCCACTTGTGCTGAGTTCGCCCCGATGAGACTGCGGAGCAGTTGTCCCAACCGCTCATGATCGCGAACGAGTTGCTCGCTGATCCCCTCATCAGCCTGCCGGTCGCGCAGCAGATCCGCACCGCTATTGGCAATGCGTTCACTGAGCAGCAACAGCTCTGATGCCAGTGCGGTGCTTCCCGGATCAGCGCCACTCTCGATCAGTTTGGCTAGTGGTCCCCGGAGCTGGGAAAGTGAACTCTCGATTCTGGCGACATTGCCGCGCACGGCACTGACCGCCTGCTGATTGGCAAGAATGTCATCCGCGTTCTGTCTCAGCTGTGTCCAGACGTTAGCCAGCGCCGTCAACTGGAGTGCGGCCCCTGCGGGTGACGCTGGCAGCCCCTGCGCTGGCACACCCTCCCGCAGCTCACCCAGCAGCCGCTCGAATTCATCCCGCGAAGAACGCAGCTCGGTAAACGCCGTCGCCTCTCCCGAACTGGCGGCCAACGCACTCTTTTCGATGCGCTGGAATAGACGTTGTTGGGCTTCCACACGCGCTAGATACTGCTCCTCATAACCGGTCTGTCTGGCAATATGCACAAGCAATACCGCCAACACTCCGAGAGAGAGCAGCAGGCCAAAGGACAGGATAAGGAACTGGGTATTGGAAACGGTTTTGCTGCCGGCTCCGTGTGCAGACGGTTTGTTCATTTCAGATATTCCCCCCAGCGGGCTTGGTATCGTATTTGAATCATTGATGTTCTATTCCGGGACTCAGGCCTGATATGCGTTGGAATTCACAGCGAGGCCATCTGGAACTCTTCATCCTCAGCCAGCAGCTGGACATTAAAGACGGGCCAGATCTCGTTCTCAGCCCGAAATGCGTCACTGGCATATTTTGCCAGCGCTGCAGATGTGAAATCGTTGACTGTGCGCTGTTCCGGTTTGAAATGGAGGATGCCCTGGACACCGCCAACCAACAGTCCGACACGAAATCCTTCCTGATCAATAACCAGTACCCGACTGCGCTTGTTGATGCCGATGGGTTTACCACCCAGATAGAGTTGAAGATCGGAGATTGGCAATAGGTTGCCACGAATATTGGCGATACCCAGCAACCAATTGCGGGTACCGGGCACCCGGGTAATCGAAGAAGGCAGGTTGAGTATCTCTTTGATATCGTTCAGCTGTGCAACTACCGGCGTCGACATCAGATTAAACGCGATTCCGTCCCAGAGCGTCCGGGCCTTGTCCTGTTGCGGCACTGCTTCATGCCGACTTGTGGCACGCCGCTCCATCTCCCCGAGCTGTGCAATCAGCTCCCGCGGTGATATCGGCTCCTGCTCAGACATTAAGCACCACGCTGATCTTTTCCAGTAGCTCTTCTGCGGAAACCGGTTTGACTACATAGTCCCGAGCGCCCTGGCGCATACCCCATGTCCGGTCGGTCTCCTGACCTTTGGTCGACACCATGATGACCGGGATGTCGGCGGTTTCCGGCGTCTGACTCAACTGCCTGGTTGCCTGAAATCCATTCAACCCCGGCATCACCACATCCATCAGAATCAGGTCAGGGTTTGACTTTGCCGCCACACTGAGTCCAACTTCACCGTTTTCCGCAGTGATCACACGGTATCCGCCGCGTTCCAGAATACCCTTCAGAATATGGGTCTCCGTAGGCGAATCATCCACGATCAGTACGGTGGCTTGAGTTCCGCCCGACAGCTGCGCCATTCCCTCTTGTTGAGGTTCCGGCTTATTTCGCTTGAAGAATCGTCTCATCGTATGACTGCTCGGTTGTCCTTAGATTTGAGTTTCCTGGGCTGCCCACCACCGATCAGGCCACCCGCAATGCATGCTTCTTGATTGCACCTAACAGCTCTTCTTTGGTGAAGGGTTTGGTCAGATATTGTTCGGATCCGACGATTCGACCCCGCGCCCGATCGAACAAACCGTCTTTGGAAGAGAGCATGATCACCGGCGTGTGCTTGAACTCCTCACTGTTTTTTATCAAGGCACAGGTCTGGTAGCCGTCCAGTCTCGGCATCATGATGTCGACAAAAATCACATCTGGACGCCCATCAGCAATCATCGCCAGCGCTTCGAACCCGTCGGTAGCCGTCATTACGCTGCATCCGGCCTTTTTCAGCAGCAGTTCCGCTGTTCGCCGGATGGTCTTGCTGTCATCGATCACCATGATTTTCAGGTCGGCGACACCTTTATCGAGATCGTTCTCCACTCTCTGTTTCCTCTAAACTTTACTTCGGTCCATATCACCGGGAACATCCACCGTTGTAGCATTCAAACAGAACGTGCAATTGTCCCGGCATACGCAATGACAGCTGTCCTATCCACTGGTCCGGAGTTAGCGCACTAGGGGTATCGACACCGGCCCGGTATTCTTTAAAAAGGACGATAGCAAGTGCAGGATGCCACCGCAATACACGACAACTCGACAGCGGAGACCAACAAAACCGACTGCCTTAAGGTATGATAAACAAATGACAATCTCCCTTGGCGTTGTTATGGATCCGATTGCATCCATAACTATCAAAAAAGACAGTACTTTCGCGATGTTGCTTGAATCCCAGAGACGTGGCTGGGAGATCTGGTACATGCAGCAGGCTGACCTGTTCCTGGCAGAAAATCGGGCATCCGCGAAGATGCAAAGACTCGCCGTGCAGGATAACCCGGAAAACTGGTTCACTTTGACCCAGTCACGAACCGCACCCCTCGATGCACTGGATGTCATCCTCATGCGGAAGGATCCACCCTTCGACATGGAGTATATTTATACCACTTATCTGCTTGAATACGCAGAGAAACTTGGTTGCCTCGTGGTAAACAGCCCAGCCAGTCTCAGAGACTGCAACGAGAAGCTCTTCACCAGCTGGTTTCCGCAATGCTGTCCGGAGACACTGGTCAGCAGAAATCATGAACAGGTTCTCAGTTTCGTCAATAAGTACCAGGATGCAATCATCAAGCCGCTTGCAGGCATGGGCGGTACCTCCATCTTTCGCGCTCAGGCCGGTGATCCGAACCTCAATGTGATCATCGAGACGCTGACCGACAATGGTAAGCGATTCACTATGGCACAGCGCTTCATTCCCGAAATCAGCAAAGGGGACAAGCGCATTCTGATCGTGGATGGTGAGGCGATTCCCTTTGCGTTGGCGCGCATCCCCAAACCGGGGGAAAACAGAGGCAACTTGGCCGTTGGCGGAAAAGGGGTGGGCATCCCCCTGTCGGAACGCGACCATTGGATTGCTGATCAGGTGGCACCTCTTCTCAAGCGAAAATCGATTCTGTTCGCCGGGCTGGATGTGATTGGGGACTACCTAACCGAGATCAACATCACCAGCCCCACCTGTATCCGCGAGCTGGATGCCCAATTCAACCTGAATATCAGCGCCCAACTGCTTGACAGCATTGAGCAGAAGCTGCGGCGATGAGCAGCTTGGCGACCTGCCAGAGATACCTGCCGATCACGCTGTTGCTCGGGTTGCTCTTCACCGGTTGCTCACCCGAGCAAACAAGGTACGATACCCGCTTCCTGGCTTTTGGTACGTTGATGGATCTGACAATCGTCGGCGTCGGATCCGATCTGGCGGCACATGCAGCACAGGTGCTGGAATCCGATTTCGCAGAGATGCACCGCTCCTGGCACGCTTGGGATCCTGGACCGCTGGGATATGTCAACAAGATGCTGAAAACGGGTGAGCAGTTCTCCGCGCCTCCAGCGGTGTTACCACTGATCCGGCTGGGCCAGACGCTGTCGCTGAGCAGTGAGGGGCTGTTCAATCCTGCTATTGGAGAGCTGATCGACGCCTGGGGTTTCCACAGCAACGACCCCAGCGGCAGCAGACCGCCGCCAACCGAGACTATAGCTCATCTGGTGCAACAAAATCCCAACATGCAGGATATCGAGATCGACGGCCTTCTTCTGCGCGGAAAAAATCCGGCACTAAAGCTGGATTTCGGCGCATTTGGGAAAGGTTTTGGGATTGATTTGGCTGTCACCCGGCTGAAAGAGATGGGGATAAGCAACGCGATTGTAAACGCAGGTGGAGATCTGCGTGCGATCGGCCGACGGGAAACAGGGGAACCGTGGAGAATCGCCATCCGCCATCCGGACGGCGATGGCATCTTAGGCAGTTTGGAGATCGCCGGCGACGCCAGTGTATTCACTTCCGGAAACTATGAGAGACAGTTCACCTGGGAAGGTAAGCGTTATCATCATATCATCGACCCAAGAAGCGGTTATCCCGCACAGGGAACCCGTTCGGTCACTGTGATCCATCACGATTCCACCACAGCCGATGCTGCCGCCACGGCGTTGTTTGTGGCAGGCCCCGACAATTGGTACCGAATTGCACGCAGGATGGGCATCCACTACGTGCTGTTGATCTCCGAAAATGGTGAACTGCAGATGAACCCGGAGATGCAGACCAGAGTCAAATTGGTGGATGAGGCGAGCTGGAAAATCCGTTTGAGCCCGGCATTGAACCCGGAACCATGATGGGCATCGATGCGAGGCTGCCCGTAGTGGAAAAAAGCAGTGTATCCGAGCTGGACCGATTCGGACTGACCCTGTTCATCGCCCTGGTGCTGCACGCGATACTCATCCTGGGGGTGGGGTTTACCTTTGAAGAGCGGCTAAAACGCCCTTCTCCGGAGCGTACTCTGGAGATCATGGTGGTGCGCCACCCAGCAAAACCGGAACTCCCCAAGGAGGCGGATCTCCTGGCTCAAGTAAGTCAGCAGGGAGGGGGCGAAGAGAAAGAGCCCATCAAACCGACAGTTCGAATGGACCCGCCCCCCGCCGAGAAAAAGGCAGCGGTGGTAACGCCTGAGATGATTCCTGCGCCACCCCCCAAAGTACCCGACAAGTCCAAGCCGCGAGAGGTCCTGAGCCGGTCCGATCCGGCACCGAGAAAGGTGCAGGTGACCGAACGGCGAAAACCGGTCGAGGTCAGCCGCAGAAAAGTGACCGCGGATCAGCTGTTGGCCAGCACCAGTCGGGAGATCGACCGACTCACCGCAGAACTCGACCGCAAAAACCGGGCCCGTGCCAAATGGCAGCGACACAAAAAATTGACCGCCAGTACCCAGGAGAGCAAGTATGCTGCCTATCTGGATGCCTGGGTAAAAAAAGTGGAGCGAGTCGGCAACCTCAACTATCCGGAGGAGGCCAGGCGACGTAAGCTGTATGGCAATCTGATGCTGCATGTCGCTCTGCTCGCGGACGGTTCCGTCAAAGAGATCAATATCCGGGAATCCTCAGGCCACAAGCTGCTGGATGATGCAGCGATCAGAATCGTCCAACTCTCCGCACCCTTCGCCCCGTTTCCCCCCGATATCAGGGAGGAGACGGACGTGATGGATATCATCCGAACCTGGCAGTTTCGCAACAACAACCAACTCTCATCGAATTGAGACGCCGTTGCGGATAGAATATTTACATGAACATCGGTTCCAACCTGACCAACCACTTCCTGATCGCCATGCCTGGACTGAAGGATGGCAACTTTTTTCATACCGTCACCTATATCTGTGAGCACAACAACAGCGGCGCGATGGGAATAGTGCTGAACCGCCCCACCGATATCCAACTGTTCGATCTGCTGGAACAGTTGGATATCGCGGAGAGCGTTCCGGAGATGGGCCAGCAGCAGATCTATATCGGAGGTCCGGTGCAGACCGACCGGGGATTCGTGCTGCATACGATGGAGAGAAAATGGGAATCGACCGTCGCTATCACCGATCAGATCGGTATCACCACCTCGCGTGATATTCTGCAGTCCATTGCCACCGGTGGAGGACCGAAAAAGAGCCTGATTGCACTGGGATATGCGGGATGGGCCGCAGGACAGCTGGAGTCCGAACTGAAAGCCAACGCCTGGTTGAACGGACCGGCGGATCTGTACAGGCTATTCGACCTGCCGTCAGAGCAACGCTGGAACGCTGCCGCCCGACTGCTCGGTGTCGATCTCAACCTGCTCTCCGGAGAGACGGGGCATGCCTGAATCACCCCCTGGCGCCGGCATCCCAGCGACCACCTGGACACTTGCCCGGGATCCTATCCGGTCTGTCAGGTGTAAATGAACGCGTGACCACGCTGCTGGGCTTCGACTTCGGAACCGCGAAGATCGGGATCGCAGTAGGTCAATCGATCACTGGTACCGCGACGCCGCTGGTGACACTGCGCGGTACGCAACAGCGACCTGACTGGGATGGGATAAGCCGCCTGATTGCGGCCTGGCAACCTTCCGCGCTGGTGGTCGGCCTACCCTGTGACATCGATGGCGGTGAAACCGAGATAGCAGTTCAAGCCAAACGTTTTGCCCGCCAACTGGAAGGCCGCTATCACCTCCCTGTGCATATGATCGACGAACGGCTCACCTCGATGGAGGCGAGGCAGCGACTGCAACGGCGACCGAGACAGATTGAGACGCTGGATGCAATTGCCGCCAGCCTGATTCTGGAGACATGGTTCAGTGTCAGTCATGCACATGAGTGAGGTATCATCAGAGACAGAGGCCATCCGGAAGGCACAGGTTCCCTCAGACATCACCGTGGCTGCGGACCGGATGACATGTACGCTGTTATGGGGCAGACTGCCCCCCTCAGAGTCCGCTGGATAACTTACCGTGATCAACAGACCCCACCGCAACACCATCTATGCGGAGCAGGCCGAAATTCTTACACACCAGGCCTGTGCCGGTGATCAGTACATTTTACGGGTACAGGCACCGAAATGTGCGGCACACGCGCTTCCGGGAAGCTTTGCCCATATACAGGTAGCGGCCGCGCGGTCACTACGCAGGCCGATCTCGATCATGCGCACTTCAGCCCGAGAGGGGTGGGTGGAGTTTCTCTACAAAATAGTGGGCAGCGGCACCCGCCTGCTTGCCGGGAGACAGCCGGGCGATCGATTGGATATGCTCGCGCCAATCGGCACCCCGTTCAGATTCCATCGCGAACGGCCGCGCCTGCTGTTGATCGGCGGTGGCGTCGGCATGCCACCCATGATTTTCGCTGCACAGCAACTGCGCACCGATCCTCATTTCAAACCTTTTGCGATGCTGGGCTCCGAAGTACCATTTCCCTTTACGCCACGTCCCTCCAGAATAGTGATTCCGGGAATGCCGGATGGAGTCATTGGTGCCATGCCGTTGCTCGACGACTGGGGTATTCCAAGCCGGCTTACCAGTCTGCGCGAAGTTGCCGGCTGCTATCAGGGCTACGTCACCGACCTGGCGCAGCACTGGCTCAACTCGCTCGACCGGGAGAGCCTCAGTCAGGTGGAGATCCTGTGTTGCGGGCCGCATCCGATGCTGGCTGCAGTCGCCGCGCTCGCCGCCAAGTTCGAGCTCCCCTGCCAAGTCTCACTGGAGGAGTTCATGGCGTGCGGCGTGGGCGGCTGCGCCGGCTGTGTGGTGGCGGTCAGGAGCGGACAGTCAGGCCAGGCGATGCAGCGGGTCTGTGTGGATGGTCCGGTGTTCGATGCCTCCCAGCTCTTTTTTTGACTGTAGCTCAACGCCCGAAGGAGAGCGAAAGCATGCGCTGTTAGACCGGGGGATCGCGTTGCAGTGTGTAACTCAGGAGAGTCGTCGCTTCGGCGATCAGCTAAAACTCGACATCATCCAACAGTGACACCGAACCGAGGCTGGAGCTGAAACTGTTCTCCTCACCCTCTCCACCCAGCTTGATCATCAGTCGCACTTCATTGGCGGAATCCGCGTGCAGGATTGCATCCTCCTGAGTGATCTGCCCATCTCGGTAGAGCTGATAGAGCGCCTGATCGAACGTGATCATCCCCTGCTCCAGTGAGCGCTTCATCAGATCCTTCAGTTTGTGCACTTCGCCTTTTCTGATCAGATCCGATGCCAAGGGGGTATTGATCAACACCTCGACCACCGGGAGACGGCTTTTCCCGTCCGGTCTGCGTACCAACTGCTGCGCGACGATCGCCTTGAGATTCAGTGACAAATCCATGAACAGCTGACTGCGCCGGTCTTCCGGGAAGAAATTGATGATTCGATCCAGTGCCTGGTTGGCGTTGCTGGCATGCAACGTAGAGAGGCAGAGGTGCCCAGTCTCAGCGAAGGCTATCGCGTGATTCATCGTCTCTCTGGTGCGGATCTCGCCGATCAGAATCACGTCCGGCGCTTGCCGCAACGTGTTTTTCAATGCCACTTCATAGGACTCGGTATCAATGCCGACCTCGCGCTGGGTAACGATGCAACCCGCATGGTCATGGGCGAACTCGATTGGATCCTCGATCGTAATGATATGCCCACTGCTGTTGCGATTGCGGTATCCGAGCATCGCTGCAAGCGAAGTCGACTTGCCCGTGCCGGTAGCACCCACAAAGATGACCAGCCCTCGCTTGGTCATCGCCAACTCCTTGATTTTTGAAGGAAGATTCAGCTTGTCGATATCTGGTATCGTGCTCTCGATGCGGCGCAAAACCATACCCGCATTATTGCGCTGGATAAATGCGCTGACCCGAAAACGCCCTACACCCTCCGAGTTGATGGCGAAATTGCACTCCTTGGTACGGGTGAACTCTTCGCGCTGATCCATCGACATCAGGCTGATCACCAGGTCGTGCGCCTCCTGCACACCAATTTTGCTCTTCGTGACCGGTACGATTCTTCCGTTAATTTTTATCGAGGGCGCCATCCCAACGGTGATAAACAGATCTGATGCACTCTTTTCCGACATGAGTCTGAGCAGTGAGTCAAATTCCATAATCTTTCGTTCCTCGCTCCCCCGAGTCCGTAAAGTTGTCTGAGACCACTATGCCGACCTTTCGAGAGAACGCTGCAGCATGGGTCTCCAGTACAGATGATGAATCTTCTCCCTACCGTTGTACTGTCGGTAAAAAATTCGGTCAAACAGTGAACAGCTCCTTGTTTACCGCCTTGGTTTTGGCATCCGATCGGGTGATCATACTCCTTCTGACCAGCTCCTGCAGGTGTTGATCGAGCGTCTGCATCCCATGCGCCTGACCGGTCTGTATCGCGGAATACATCTGCGCCACCTTATCCTCGCGGATCAGATTGCGAATCGCCGGTGTTCCCACCATGATCTCCCAAGCTGCGGTACGGCCACCACCGATCTTTTTCATCAGCGATTGCGCAATGACCGCACGCAGGGACTCCGAGAGCATGGAGCGAACCATCCCTTTCTCGCCAGCGGGGAATACATCGATGATGCGGTCAATCGTCTTCGCGGCAGAGCTGGTATGCAGGGTTCCGAACACCAGATGGCCGGTTTCAGCGGCAGTCAGCGCCAGCCGGATGGTCTCCAGATCCCGCAATTCACCCACCAGGATGATGTCCGGGTCTTCACGCAGCGCGGAGCGCAGCGCCTCTGAAAATCCCAGGGTATCGCGATGCACTTCACGCTGATTGATCAAACACTTCTTGCTGGTGTGAACAAATTCGATCGGATCCTCGATCGTCAGAATATGGCCATATTCGGTGTCATTCTTGTAGTCCATCATCGCCGCCAGTGTAGTGGACTTGCCAGAACCGGTCGGACCGGTCACCAGCACCAGGCCCCGTGGTACATTCACTATCGTCTTGAAGGTATCCGGGCAGCCCAGATCCTCCAGTGACAACACCTTCGATGGGATGGTGCGGAATACTGCACCAGCGCCTCTCTCCTGATTGAAGGCATTGACACGAAAGCGGGCCAAGCCGGGGATTTCGAACGAAAAATCGGTCTCCAGAAACTCTTCGTAATCCTTGCGCTGCTTGTCGTTCATGATGTCGTAGACCAGACCGTGAACCACTTTGTGATCGAGCGCAGGGACATTGATCCGCCGAATATCTCCGTCGACACGGATCATTGGCGGCAGACCCGCAGAGAGATGCAGATCCGAGGCATCGTGTTTGACGCTAAACGCGAGAAGCTCAGCAATATCCATCTAATTCATCCCCATTAAGTTGTGATTCAGGCTCAAAGCCAACGGCCACCACCCGTAGGTATCTGCTGCTAGTCACCGGCCGGATAATTGCACCAGATGTCTTTTGCGCTGACAGAATCTCCGCAACCCGGTCCAATCATAACGACCCGAGAGAGATTTTGCTTTAATTTCCGGTTTGTCTGAAACTATCTCTCCGAATGGCAACTGAACGATGCAACAAGTTAGACACCATGAGTTCTATCGAACAGCGCCTGGCCGATGTAAACAGGCGTATCAGACAGGCGGAGCAACATTACCAGCGCAGCGCCGGCTCGGTCCGCTTACTGGCGGTCAGCAAAACGCATCCTGCCGGCGCCATCCGTGAGGCGCTGCGGGCGGGCCAGCACAGCTTTGGTGAGAGCTATCTGCAGGAGGCGCTGCTCAAGATCGGACAACTGCACGCAGAACCGATCGAATGGCATTTCATCGGCCGGATTCAGGGCAACAAGACCCGGGCGATCGCAGAAAATTTTCAATGGGTGCACAGCCTGGAGAGTGTTAGACACGCGCAGCGGCTGAATGACCAGCGTCCGCAGGACCTGGCCCCGCTGAATGTCTGTCTGCAGATCATGGTGGACGAGGAAGAGAGCAAGGGGGGTGTAACACCGGATCAGGCCCAATTGTTGATCGCTGAAATTGCCAGATTGCCGCGCCTGCGGCTGCGCGGGTTGATGACCCTGCCCGCCCCGGTCCAGGGAGTGGAGAACCAGCGTGTTCCCTTTCGCCACCTGCGAATGCTGAGGGAACAGCTGAAATCGACCGATCTTCCTCTGGAGACACTGTCGATGGGGATGACCGACGACCTGGAGGCGGCAATCGCCGAAGGGGCGACCATCGTGCGAATCGGCACGGCGATTTTTGGTCCGAGGCAGACAAAAACGTGATCGAGAAGGTGAATATGTGCTGCAGAAATAATAAAGTAACCAAATCATTTCAGCAGGCAATAGTGCGATCATGAATCAGAAAAGCGCGGGTAACCTTCCAGACATGAGCAGTAGCACCGTAGCCTTCATTGGCGGCGGGAACATGGCGGGCAGTCTGATTGGTGGACTGGTGGCAGATGGCTACCAACCGGATAAAATCTATGCGAGTGACCGCGACAGCGAAAAACTTGCGTTGCTGGCGGCCAAATTCGGTATCCGCTCAGCCCGCAATAACCAGGATGCAGTGGAGCATTGCGACATCCTGGTGCTTGCTGTCAAACCGCAGGTGATGCGAACTGTGGCTGAAGAGTTGGCGGAGGCGGTACAACAGCGCCAACCATTGGTGATCTCGATAGCTGCTGGCGTCAGAGAGGTGCATTTGGATCAATGGCTGGGAGGGGGGATCGCTTTGATTCGCAGCATGCCCAACACTCCAGCGATGCTGCAGGCTGGAGCTACCGTGCTGCACGCGGGAGCCGGTGTCAGCAAACAACAGAAGAGCATCGCAGAAACCATCTTACGCTCGGTCGGACTCACCTGTTGGGTGCAGGATGAGGCATTGATGGATGCGGTAACCGCCCTCTCCGGAAGCGGACCCGCCTACTTTTTTCTGCTCATGGAAGCAATGGAGCAGGCCGGCATCGAACTTGGACTGCCGGCCAGCACCGCACGCTTGCTGACCCTGCAGACCGCACTGGGTGCAGCGCGCATGGCGATGGAGAGCAGCGATGGCCCGGCCACATTGCGCGGCTATGTCACCTCACCCGGTGGCACCACGGAAAGCGCATTGAAAACGCTGGAAAACAGTGGCTTCCGGGAGATTATACGGCGGGCCCTGACAGCTGCAAAAGCGCGTTCTGAAGCACTCTCGGCGATGCTGGGGAATGACTGAATGGGAAGCAACTATCTCTCTAATCCACTGATATTTCTGATCCATGTTCTATTTGGACTCTATATACTGGCGGTGATGCTGCGTTTCCTGCTACAGCTGACTCGGGCCGATTTTTACAATCCGGTATCCCAGTTCATCGTCAAGATAACGGCGCCGTTGCTGAATCCGCTACGACGCGTGACACCAGGCCTCGCCGGTATCGATCTGGCGTCACTGGTGTTGCTGTGGCTGTTACAGACAGTCGAGCTGGCACTGATCGTGATAATTTCGGGGATGGGAAGCAGCCTGGTGCTCACCTTTCTCTGGGCACTCCCCGAACTGATCAACCTGGCAATCAACGTTTTTCTCTTTGCCACCCTGATCCAGGTGATCCTGAGCTGGGTCAATCCCGGCACTTATAACCCGGCCATGAACCTGATCCACAGCCTCACAGAACCATTGCTGCGTCCGGCACGAAGAGTGATACCGCCGATTTCCGGTCTCGATCTTTCACCCATGGCGGTTATGGTCGGGCTGACATTGCTGAAAATGCTGCTGCTGCCACCACTGCAACTGGTGACCGGCACCCCATTCAGATGAGGCAGCAAGCTTCCTGGTACCGCTGGGAAGCGCAGGATCTGCTGCTCAACCTGCGGATTCAGCCGCGCGCCAGTCAGGATCAGTTTGTTTCCCCCCTGGGTGACTGCTACAAGGTGTCGATTACTGCACCACCGGTCGAGGGAAAAGCAAACACCCATTTGATTGCGTTTCTGGCAGACTCTTTTGGTGTGAACCGGAGACAGGTTCGGCTGGTGACCGGTGCCAACAGCCGCAACAAAGGGGTACGCATAACGAATCCGCAAAGAATACCGGCCGCACTCTCACCGCTCTGAGCAACAGCCCAAGATAAATCCACAAACTCAAGGAGAAACCATGAAATACGGATTGACCAAACTCTTTTTCGTTTGCCTGACGCTGTTCACTTCGATGTTCGTGAGTGCAGAGAACAGCACCCGTCAGTCTGGCTATACGATCCATCACAACGCCTTTGCAACCGCTATCCTGACCCCGGAGATCGCCAGCAGTTACCAGATTGTCCGCAGCAAGTATCGTGGCATGCTCAACGTCAGCGTCATCAAGGATAGGGAAGGTGCCATCGGCACACCCGTCAGCGCCCAGGTCAATGCCCGAGCGACCAACCTGGCCGGTCAGATCAGGGACATCCCGCTACGCGAGATCCGCGAAGAGTCGGCGATCTACTATATCGGGGAGTTCCCCATCGTCGACAATGAGACGCTGAGGTTCTCACTGGAGGTACTACCCGCAGGGGAGGAACAGCGCATTCACGCCACGCTGCAGCAGCAGTTTTTCATAGATTGATGCGGATTTAGACATCCCCGGCGATCTCTGGAACAATACCCGCCCACTTTCCGGTGCGCAGTGGCCCAGTGACCTGATCCGGCGACAGGTCGCGATTAACCCACCCATCCAGTCAATCCCGGTTCGGACTTCGGTCATCCGGTCACTGAACAGCAGTAGAGATATGAACAGCAGAGCCAGTTCGGAAGAGTCCGCCCGACTCAAAGCGCTTGGCCTAGCCGTTATCAGAAATGAGGCGGCGGCGGTGCAGGCATTGTGCAATCGCATTACAGAAGATTTCGTGCAGGCTTGTCTCTTTATGCTCTCCTGCAAAGGGCGCATCGTAGTTACTGGCATGGGCAAGTCAGGACATATCTGCGGAAAGATTGCGGCGACCCTGGCAAGCACCGGTACGCCTGCATTCTTTGTCCATCCGGGTGAGGCCAGCCACGGCGATCTGGGCATGATCACCGACAAGGATGTGGTGCTGGCACTCTCCAATTCGGGCGAAACCCGTGAATTACTGATCATCATCCCGATCATCAAACGCCTGGGTGTGCCGTTGATCGCGTTGACTGGTGATGCCAACTCGAACCTGGCGAGAGAGGCGGACGTGCACATCGACGTGGGAGTGGCACAGGAAGCCTGCCCACTCAATCTGGCACCCACATCCAGCACGACCGCGGCCCTGGTGATGGGTGACGCGCTGGCGATTGCACTATTGGAAGCGCGCGGGTTTACCGAGCACGATTTTGCCCGATCCCACCCCGGAGGCAGCCTCGGTCGTCGCCTGCTGCTGCATATTTCGGATATTATGCACACCGGATCAGAGATACCGTCGGTAAGCATGGAAGCGCACCTTAAAGATGCGCTGGTGGAGATGACGAAGAAGGGATTGGGCATGACCGCCATTGTCGATGCTGACCAGCAAGTGGCAGGTGTCTACACCGATGGAGACCTGAGGCGTACATTGGATCAAGCAGTGGATCTCAATCGCAGCCTGGTGCGCGACTTCATGACCACTAATTGTAAAACCACCACCCCGGATCTGCTGGCGGCAGAGGCATTGCAGATTATGCAACGAAACAAAATCAACGCGTTATTGGTCATCGATGCAGAGCATCGATTGATTGGTGCGATCAATATGCACGATCTGCTGCGTGCCGGGGTAGTATGAAGGGAAGAAGGCAAATGAAGGAAATTCTGGCAAGGGCAGCACGAATCAAACTGGTGATCTTTGACGTCGACGGAGTACTCACCGACGGCAGTCTCTATCTCGGCGACGACGGACAGGAGTACAAAGCTTTCAACTCCAAGGATGGGCTTGGGATGAAACTGTTACAGCAGTTCGGAATCAAAATCGGCATTATCACAGCACGCACATCGCGCGTGGTCGCGCTGCGTATGCAAAGCCTGGGGATAGTGCACCTCTATCAGGGACAACAACACAAACTTCCTGCGTTCGAAGATCTGCAGCAGAAGCTCAGGCTTGATCCGGAGCAGATCGCTTATGTCGGCGATGATGTGGTCGACCTGCCCATCATGCGTCGGGTTGGACTAGCCATCTCGGTTCGGGACGCACACAAGCTAGCGATTGAGCACTCCCACTGGAGCACCCAGGCACCCGGGGGACGTGGCGCCGCCAGAGAGGTGTGTGAATTGCTGCTGGAAGCGCAGGGTGGACTCTCCACAGTCCTGGAGCAGTATCTTTGATAGCAGGAAACAAAAACCTGACCATTGGCCTGGTGCTGCTGTTACTACTGCTCGGCACCGGCTGGTTGAACAGATCCGTAGAAAAAAATGTCGATTACCGGCCCAATCCCCACTCCCCGGATTACTTTTTAAAACATTTCACCATCACTACCATGGGCCTGCAGGGGAGCCCGGACAAACGGCTCTCTGCCCGGGCAATGATTCATTTTCCGGATGATGACACCACCGAACTGGACAACCCCATCGTGACCATTCACGAAGAGGATAGGCAGCCCTGGAAGGTACACGCCGAAACAGGCTGGGTTTCCGGAGACAAGGAGCTGCTCTTTTTACAGGGCAAGGTGAATATCGAACGGCCTGATGCTCCCGGCTTACGTCCATTTCACATCGTCACCAGTGATCTACGAATTCAGCCAGGCAACAATTATGCTGAAACCGATGCTGTAGCACATATCCAGAGCCGTGACGACTGGGTCGATTCAACCGGTCTGCAGATCTGGTTCGCCAAGCCGATCCGGGTAAAATTACTCGCTAATGTAAGAGGCTTTTATGAAAACAGATAGCACATCGCTCGGTTGCCGCAACTGGTGGTTGAGCTTGATCCTGGTGCTGGGTTACCCACTATTGTGCAACGCGCTTGAGAGCGACAGCCAGCAGCCGCTCTTTATCGAAGCGGATGGTGCGGATATCAGCGAGACTACCGGAGTGAGCATCTATACCGGCAACGTGGTGATTTCCCAAGGCAGCATCAGACTCAGTGCAGACAAGGTTACCGTCACCCAACAGGGAGAAGAGTCGGATCATATTCTGGCAGAAGGTACACCGGTCAGATTTCAACAACAGACCGAAGAGAGCAAAGAGCTGGTCAAGGGCGAGGCCAAATCTGCCAACTACCATTTGAACAGTGAAATCATCCATATGATCGGCAACGCGGTATTGATCCAGGGAAAGGATACTTTCCGCAGCGATCGGATTACCTACGACAGGGTTAAAGGACAGGTCAAAGCAGGCAAGAAAGCAAAAGGAAATCAACGAGTTCACATCGCAATACAGCCGCAGAAGAAAAAGTGACCATGAGCCAGCTAAGCGCCCGGAATCTTGCAAAAAAATATCACAAACGCGCGGTGGTGGATGGCGTTTCCCTGGATGTGTCAAACGGCGAGATAGTTGGCTTGCTGGGGCCCAATGGTGCCGGCAAGACCACATGTTTTTATATGATCGCAGGCCTCGTCCCGACTGAAGAGGGGAGTGTAAGCATCAACGGCAACGATATCAGCAACCTGCCGATGCACGCCCGGGCACGTCTGGGAGTCGGCTATCTGGCCCAGGAACCATCCGTATTCCGCAAGCTCAGTGTCAGCCACAATCTGCTGGCCGTATTGGAGACACGCATTGACCTGCCACGCGTGGAACAGCAGGCAATTTGCGACAATCTGTTGCACGATTTCGGACTCAACCATCTCCGTGACAATCTGTCAGCCTCGCTGTCGGGTGGTGAACGACGGCGCCTGGAAATTGCGCGGGCACTGGCTATGGAGCCCCGATTCATCCTGCTTGATGAGCCCTTTGCCGGCATCGATCCGATCTCGGTGCAGAACATTCAAAGTATCATCCGCGAACTCTGCTCCCGGGACATCGGGATTCTGATAACCGACCACAATGTCCGTGAAACCCTGGGAATATGCGATAAAGCCTATATTTTGCATGACGGCAAGGTCATCACCGAAGGCGAACCGGAGGGAATTCTGGCCAACGAGCAGGTACGCTCCGTCTATCTTGGCAATCAATTCACCATGTAGCTGACTGCGGCATGCTTGATGTAGCCTGATTCGCATTCGGTAAATTGTTTTTTTTCGAATAATCATTTTCTTATCTTGTGCGCAAGGGTGCATTAAACAACCCGGAGAAAATGCCGCAAAAGGTATTGAGCGGTGTTTGACACAGCACAACCAAACCTTAAAGAAGCATTTGTATCTAGCTCCCGAATTTCGGCTAGAATGAAGGTGCGATGAAATATACAAATTACGTACCAAGACTGAAGCAGGCACCATGAAGCAGACCATCCAGCTTCGCCTCGGGCAACACCTGACCATGACGCCGCAGCTGCAACAGGCAATACGATTGTTGCAGCTCTCCACGTTAGATCTGAAACAGGAGATTCAGGAGGCGCTTGAATCCAATTTCATGCTGGAGACCGAAGAGGAAGGCTCCCGCAGGGAGGATGCCAAGCAGTCCAGTAAAGAGAAGTTAGAGGGCAGCAAGTCCGACAAGGAGGCCAACGACAGTAACAACGAAAAGGAGATCAACGCTGAATCGGGCAATTTACCCGATGACCTGCCTGTGGACAGCGGCTGGGACGACATCTATGACAGCGCCCTGCCCCCCTCTTCCGGTGGCGGCAGCCGCGATGCCAACGAGGGCGGCGACTTCCTGAATCAGACCCGTATCGCCCGGACACTGCACGATTACCTGCTGTGGCAGCTCAACCTCACTCCGTTCTCCGACGTCGACCGTGCCATCGCCCTGTCGATCATAGACAGCATCAATGAGGATGGCTATCTGAATGCCAGCCTGGATGAGATCCTGGCGAGTCTGGACGACAGTGAGATCGAGTTGGAAGAGGTGGAAGCGGTGCTGCATAGACTGCAGCAATTCGATCCACCCGGAGTCGCTGCCCGAGGACTCAGAGAATCTCTGCTGCTCCAGCTGAAACAGTTCCCATCGGATGAACCCAATCGGGAGATGGCGATCCAGCTCATTCGCGACCATTTCGAGCTTCTGGCACAGCAGGATTTTGCCCAGCTGAAGCGCAAAATGAAGGTATCGGATGAGGAGTTGCTGAGCATTACGCAACTGATCCAGTCACTGACGCCCCGACCAGGCACGCTTGTCGCGGATACCGAACCCCAGTACGTCCTGCCTGATGTGTTTGTCAGTAAACAGGATGGCGTCTGGCTTGTTGAGCTGAATCCTGAGACAACGCCGAAATTACGGGTCAATCCCGAATATGCCAAACTGATTCGGCGTGCTGATAACAGCGAAGAGAACAACTACCTGAAAAACCATATGCAGGAGGCCCGCTGGTTCATAAAAAGCCTGATGAGCCGGAATGAGACCCTGCTCAGAGTGGCTACTAAAATCGTAGAGTTTCAACACGGATTTTTTGAACACGGAGCAGAGGCGATGCGACCGCTGGTACTGCGCGACGTCGCCGAAGCGCTGGATATGCATGAATCCACGATATCCCGGGTAACCACTCAGAAATACATGCATACACCTCAAGGCACACTGGAGTTCAAGTATTTCTTTTCCAGCCATGTCAGTACGGCTGGAGGAGGAGAGTGCTCCGCCATCGCTATTCGGGCCCTGATCAAGAAGCTAATAGCCGCCGAGTTGCCTAGAAAGCCACTCAGCGACAGTAAAATAGCGAACATCCTTGCTGACCAGGGGATAAACGTGGCACGACGGACGGTAGCAAAGTATCGTGAATCGATGGCCATTCCGCCGTCGAACGAGCGAAAACGCCTCGCTTAGAGGCTAACTTTTCTCAAGGAGCAGACTATGTATCTAAGTGTTACAGGTCACCATGTAGACATAACTGAAGCCATGAGCAATTATGTAAGCTCAAAATTCGAGCGCCTTGAGCGCCACTTTGACCAGGTAACCAATGTCCACGTGATTATGAGCGTGGAAAAAATGCGGCAAAAAGCAGAAGCTAAAATACACGTGAATGGGGCAGATATTTTCGCTGACTGTGAAGAAGAGGATATGTATACCGCGATCGACGGTCTGGTGGACAAACTTGACCGGCAATTGAAAAAACACAAAGAAAAACAGACCAACCACCGGAATGGGCCCAGTCCCAAGATTATAGGATCAACTGACGCCTGAGCGGCACATTTAACCCAGGCTGGAAGAAAACCATGTTTCCCGAGAATTTTCTCACCTTAGACAGAATCAGCCTCAAAAGTGGGGCGGGTAGTAAGAAACGCATACTGGAAGAGACCGGCGCACTGCTTGCTTCCGCAATTCCTGGGCTCACCTCGGAGCAGGTTTTCGACAAACTTCTGGAAAGGGAACGCTTGGGCAGTACGGGTCTGGGCCAGGGCATCGCCCTGCCCCACGCCCGTATCGAGGGAGTGGAAACTGCCTGTGGTGCGCTGATTCGATTGCAATCAGGTGTTGACTTCGATGCAATGGATGACAAGGCGGTGGACATCGTCTTCGGTCTGATGGTGCCGCAGCAGGCGACCGAGGAGCACCTACAACTGCTGGCGAAACTGGCCACACTCTTCAGCAACGAGAAATTCTGTACCCGTCTGCGCGCGATCGACAACAGCAGGGAGATGCTCGAATTGATCCATCACTTCGAAGGGCTGACAGAAAACGCGTGATCTCTCCGGTCACTTCCAGTGATCTCTATAGTGCCCTCAAGGAGAGGCTTGGGCTTGAATGGATAGCAGGCTACAACGGCTCCGAACGAAATCTGAAGGGTGATTTCCCGGGCGCCGCAAGCCAGGGACTGGCTGGACCACTGAATTATATCCATCCCAATAGAATTCAGATCATAGGCCGCACGGAGCTGATCTATTTCAGCGGCCTCGACAGAAATCTGTTGCTGGATGTCATGGACAAGCTGTTTTTCGCTCGGCCTGCGGCAGTACTGCTGGCGGATGATGTTGCGGTTGACAGCCTGTTTATCGACAGTGCGGAGAAGAGCGGCACGCCGCTCTGGTGTTCGTCATTCCCTGACAAGCTGCTGATCGATGAGCTGCAATACTTCCTCTCCCACGCCCTTGCGGAACGTACGATCAAACATGGGGTTTTTATGGAGGTGCTCGGTACCGGCGTACTGCTTACCGGTGACGCTGCAACTGGAAAAAGCGAGTTGGCATTGGAACTGATCGCACGCGGACATCGCCTGATTGCGGACGATGCCCCGGTCTTTTCTCGCATTGCACCAGACATCATCAGTGGCACCTGTCCCCCGCTGCTGCAGGATTTTCTGGAAGTGAGGGGATTGGGTGTCATCAATATCCGCACCATGTTTGGCGATGCGGCGATCAAACAGGAGAAATATTTGCGGCTTATCATTCGTTTGCAACCGATGAACGATGACGAGCTGAAAAAGGTGGATCGCTTGCGCGGTAGCTATTCCCGCACCGATGTACTGGGCCTCCCGATTACCGAAGTGGCGTTGCCAGTCGCCCCTGGCAGGGAGATGTCGATCCTGGTCGAAGTGGCGGTACGCCAGTACATCTTATTGAAACAGGGCTACGACGCCACAGAAGAGTTCATTCTCCGCCAACAGCAGGCCATAGACAGACAACAGTTACAGGAATCTTGATGAAGCTGGTGATCGTGACCGGACTCTCCGGATCGGGTAAGAGCATTGCGCTTAACACCTTGGAGGACCTCGGTTACTACTGTGTCGACAATCTCCCACTGTTCCTCTTCTCCGAGTTCACCAGAGAGATAGCCAGCAGAAGCAATCCGCTATTCAAGCTGGTTGCGGTAGGCATCGATGCGCGCAGTCACCCAGCCGACTTCGGCGGGGTTGCATCCCTGTTGAAAAACCTGGAAAACCGGGGAATAGAGTGGCAGTTGATCTATCTCGAGGCGATGGATGAGACATTGATAAAACGTTACAGCGAATCCCGCCGCCGTCACCCACTGTCGGACACAAGACATACATTGACAGAGTCGATTACGATTGAACGGCAGATACTCACCCCCTTTCTCCAGGCGGCTGATGTTCACATAGACACCTCGCAAACCAACCAGCACCAACTGCGAGACATTATCCGGTCACACTTCAACGACGAGAGTCTGCCGACCCTATCCCTCAAATTCGAATCCTTCGGTTTCAAGCATGGCGTCCCCAGGGATGCCGATTTCGTCTACGATGCGCGCTGCCTGCCCAATCCCCACTGGCAGCCAGAGCTGCGCGCTTTGACCGGAAAGCATCAGGAGGTGATCGATTTTCTGGAACAATATGAGAACGTGATAGCGTTCAAGAGTGATATCGTCCATTTTCTGGATAAATGGATCCCAAGTTTCCAAGCGGATGGCCGCAGTTATCTCACTATCGCCATCGGCTGCACCGGAGGACAACATCGATCCGTATACTTGATCGAACAACTCTCTATCCACTATAAATCCTCTAAACTACCGGTTATCACCCGGCATAGGGAGTTAACATGATCGAACGCGATATACAGATCATCAACAAACTGGGTCTGCATGCCAGGGCCGCGGCAAAATTTGTCACGCTGGCATCCCAGTACCGCAGTAAAGTTGAGTTGATTTTGAAAGGACAGCGTATCAACGGAAAAAGCATCATGGGTGTGATGATGCTGGCAGCCAGCCAGGGTACCGAGCTGATCCTCGTCACCGAGGGAGAGGATGAGGTGGCTGCAATCGATGCGCTCGATCAGTTGATAAAAAACCGTTTCGGGGAAGAGGAGTGATCTTCTCCTGCTCGGGTATCGGAATTACCCCGGGCATTGCAATCGGGGAAGCACATCTGCTGCAAAGGGGAACAGTCGAAATCGCGCCGCGATTCGTCCCGCTCAATCAGGTGACCAACGAGATCGATCGCTATCGCCAAGCAGTGGTGGAGGCCCGTCAGTCGCTGATCTCGATCGAGAACAAGATCCCGAAGTCAACCTGGTCAGAAATCGCATCCTTTGTCGACACGCATCTGTTGATGCTGGCTGATGCGGCCCTCTCCGAGGTTCCGATCGAATTCATTCGTGAACAAAACTGTGCCGCAGAGTGGGCTTTGCAGATCCAACGCGATGCGCTGGTCAAGGTGTTCGACGCCATGGACGACCCCTATTTGCGCTCGCGCAAAGACGACGTGGATCATGTCATCAATCAGATTCAGAAGTTTTTGTTGCAGAAAAAAAAGGGGGATGAATTTCCGAGTCTGCAGGGTCGCATTATTATTGCCCAGGATTTGGCACCGGCAGATATCATCTTGTTGCGGCACCAGGGGGTCGCAGGCTTTGTGACCGAGGGTGGTGGCCCCATGTCGCATACCGCGATTCTAGCGCGCGGATTCGGAATCCCCGCACTGGTAGGCGTGCATCATGCCACCCAGGTGCTGCGACAGGGAGAGCAAATGGTGGTGGACGGCCGACAAGGGCTGCTGTTGGTCACCGACAACCAGAAAATCCTGAACCACTATCGCGACCTGATCAGAGCTTCTGAACAACGCGCCACACTATTGTTGCGGCTGATCAAACAGCCGGCGGTTACGCAAGACGGTGCAACCGCTCGGCTGATGGCCAATATCGAGCTGCCCGAGGAGATTGAGCAGACCCATTCTTTTGCCGCCGACGGCGTCGGCCTCTACCGTACCGAATACCTCTATATGAACCGCTCCAGCATGCCGGACGAAGAGGAACAGTATGCCGCATATAAACAGGCGGTGGAGGGTCTCGAGGGGCTTCCGATCACGATCAGAACCCTGGACCTTGGTGCTGATAAACAGTTGGACAGCTGTGCGAAGGAGTCTACCGTCTGCAACCCGGCACTGGGGCTGCGCGCGATACGGCTCTGCCTAAAGGAACCGAAGCTGTTCCGCCCGCATCTGCGTGCCATTCTGCGTGCTTCCGCGTTGGGCCAGGTCCAGATCATGATACCCATGCTCTCCAATCTGCATGAGGTGCATCAGCTGAAGGCCACCCTGCAGGAGGTCAAGGAGTCGTTGCGACGCGACGGGTTGCAATACGCCGAAAATATGCGTGTCGGAGGGATGATCGAAGTTCCGGCAGCAGCGCTGGCAGCAGATGCGTTCGCCCGTGAACTGGATTTTCTTTCCATAGGCACCAATGACCTGGTGCAGTATACCCTGGCCATCGACCGAATAGACGACGAAGTCAACTATCTCTACGACCCACTGCACCCCTCGGTGCTGAAATTGATCCAGATGGTGATAGATGCCGGCAAACGCCATAGTATTCCGATCGCCATGTGTGGCGAGATGGCTGGTGACCCGCGTTACATTCCGCTGTTGATGGGCATGGGACTACGGGAGTTCAGCATGCGGCCCGGCTCTCTGCTCGAAGCGAAGCGTGTCATCCGCTCGCTGGATGCTGCCTCGCTGTCGCAGCAGGTAACCCGCATGATGAAACACATCGATAGACCCAACACCCTCGCTGCGCTGGCCAAACTCTGTCAATAGCAGCGCCTACCCGCTCGCAGCGCAACATCCAAACCACCCTGCTGTAGTTTTCTTTTCATTGCTAGCAACTTCACGCACCCCCTGTTCTCCCCTTGCCAACACGAATGCTTCTCCTGTAATTTGCACAGCCGATGGAACCTCTGATCAGAATGACTGGCATCACACGTTACTTTGGGCAGCGTTGCGCCGTTCAGGATCTGAGCCTGGAGCTGCTGCCCGGAGAAATCGTCGGCCTGCTCGGTGCAAACGGTGCTGGGAAAACAACCAGCATGCGCATTCTCAGTGGCTGCCTGGGGGCACATCAGGGGAGCGTCCTTCTGGATGGAGTTGATCTGTTCAAAGCGCCATTACGCGCGAAGCGGTCAATCGGCTACCTGCCGGAAACCCCTCCAATCTACCCTGAACTGACAGTTGACGAATACCTCACTTTTTGTGCCCGCCTTAAAGCGGTCAACAACAGCGCGATAAAAACCGCAATGGAACAAGCCAAAGCCGTGTGCGGCCTGGACAAGGAGGGCGGCAGAGTGATCCGCAATCTCTCCAAAGGCTACCAGCAGCGGTTGGGCCTTGCGCAGGCGATCATCCATCAGCCTCGGGTGATCATTCTCGACGAACCGACCAGTGGACTTGATCCCAATCAGATCATCGAGATACGCAATTTGATCCGGATGCTGGGGGAGAAACAGGGGGTGATACTCTCCACCCACATACTGCCGGAGGTGCAGGCAGTATGTGACCGGGTGCTGATCCTGCATCATGGCCGACTCATTTATAGTGGCAAGATAGCCCAGCTCAGCGAGGCTGAAGGTAGCAGCACGGTGACTGTCGGCCTCAGTCGCCCACCTGAACAGGCTGCCATTGCAACGCTTCGGGGGGTCGAAGGTGTGTCTGCACTGGGAACCAATCGATTCAGGCTACGGCTGACCCAACCTGCTGCTGCCGAGAGCCTGCTGCAACAAATGGTGCAGCGCGGCTGGGGCCCAACCGAGTTCGCCCCAGGAAAACCGGATCTGGAACAGATTTTTTACCGCCTCACCACAACCACGGAGAGCGGCGTCTGATGTATGCGATTTTTGCAAAAGAGCTGCGCTCGCTGTTTCTTTCACCTCTGGCCTGGAGCCTGCTGTTGGCCATGCAACTGTTGCTGGCCTGGCTGTTTCTGGTGCAGTTGGAACAGTTTCTGCAGATCCAACCAAAGCTGGCAGGTATGGAAAACGCACCCGGGGTCGGCCAACTGGTGATCGCCCCGCTGCTCGACTCAAGCGCGGTGATACTGCTGCTGCTGATACCGCTTCTGAGCATGGGAATGTTCAGCCGTGAAGCGAGCAACGGTACGTTGAACCTGCTGTTCTCTTCTCCAGTCTCAACCTCAGCCATTGTGCTGGGCAAGTACTTGGCGCTGCTGGCGCTGCTGGCGATCATGTTACTGATGATTGCGCTGATGCCCATCTCCCTGCTGCTGGGGACGGCACCCGACATGGGGACATTGGCCGCCGCACTACTGGCTTTGGCGCTGGCGATGGCCAGCTATGCGGCGCTGTCGTTATGGATCTCCAGCCTGACACAGCAACCCGCCGTTGCCGCGGTGTTGAGCTGCACACTGCTCTTTCTTCTGTGGATCATCAACCTGACCGGCAGCGGGGAAATCAGTCCGCTGATGGAGCAACTGTCGCTCTCCAGCCACTTTCAGCGCATGCTGAGTGGACTGGTTACCAGCGCTGATATCACCTATTTTCTCCTGCTGACTTCAGTCAGTCTGTTGCTCTGCATTCACCGTATCGAAAGGCTTCGGGTAGATGGTTAGCGGTCAGCCAAGATCATCCCGTGGAGAGCGCCTGCACTCACTCGCCTTCTACCTGCTACTCTCGGTCGCCACGTTGTTGGCCGGCTGGTTAAGCCAGCGCCATCTGCACGCCTGGGATTGGTCGGACAGCGCCCGCAACAGCCTGAGCGATATCAGCAAGGCACTACTGGATCGACTCGAATCAACATTGAAAATCACCTCGTTCGCTCCACAAAACTCACAACTGAGAGCGCCAATCAGTGAATTCATCGGCCGCTATCAGCGCCATCGGTCCGATATTGAGTTTGATTTCGTCGATCCGGCGCGTCATCCCGCTCTGATGCGTGAGCTGGGTATTCGAGTAAGCGGCGAACTGCGCCTGGAGTACGCTGGCAGGGGAGAAAACCTGGATCAGATCGACGAACAGAGCATCAGCAACGCGATCCAACGCTTGCTGCTGCAGGGTGAACGCCTGATTATGGTGCTTGAAGGACACGGTGAACGCCGCCTCGACCGGCAGGCAAATCATGACCTGGGTGAATTCGGCGCTGAATTGACGCGCAAAGGGTTTCACATCCAGCCGATCGACCTTTCTCAACAGCGACGGATTCCGGACAACAGCAGCCTGGTGATCATCGCAGGGCCACAAACCAGCTATCTTCCCGGAGAAACAGATCTGCTCGTCAGATACATCGAGGAAGGAGGAAATTTGCTGTGGCTGCTCGATCCGGAATCGCTGCCAGTGACGCTTCAGCCTCTGGCGGAACGCCTCGGTTTCACGTTACTGCCTGGTACCATTGTCGATGCGAGCGGTGCCGGACTCGGTTTGAACGACCCGGCGCTGGCATTGGTAGCTCGCTATCCAGACCATCCGGTCACCCGTGAGATCGAGAGTGTTACACTCTACCCGCACGCTGCAGCACTCGCTTCAACGGCAACGGATCACTGGACAATCACCCCACTGCTGCAGACCCAAGAAGTCAGTTGGAATGAAACCGCCCCGCTGCGCGGAGAGATCGCACGCAATGCCGACGCCGGAGAAAAGGAAGGGCCGCTCGACATCGGGATCGCCCTTACCCGTGATCAGCCTAACGGAAGGGAACAGCGTGTCATGGTGATCGGTGATGGTGATTTCCTCTCCAACAGCTATCTCGGCAACGGTGGCAATCTCAACCTGGGTCTCAGTCTGATTCGCTGGCTGACCCGGGACGACCGGCTGATCGATATTCCAGCGCGACCGGTTGGTGACGCTCAATTGAACCTCACCCCTGTCACCGGGGTGTTGATCGCGCTGACCTTTCTGGTGCTGCTGCCACTGCTGCTGCTTTGCGGCGGCCTCTGGATCTGGTGGCGACGCAGAACACTGTGAACCTCAGACGGACCAATACGCTCCTTCTGCTGTTGGTGCTGACTTTGGGCACACTGGCCTGGTGGTCCACCCGGGAACAGCCGGCAGCCCCACCGCAGCTGCTTACCGAACTGCAGCCGGAGCAGATAAACAGTATCGTGCTCAGCAACAGGAGTGGAGCTGCTATCCGCCTGCGGCTCAGCGCTGGCCGTTGGCAGATGACCGAGCCTTACGTAGTCGAGGCGAATGAGGTGTTAATCCAACGTCTACTGCAGATCACCACCAGCCCGGTGCGCCACCAGTTTCCGATAGAGCCGAGCCGACTTGATGAATTTGGCCTGGCACCGGCAAAAGCAAGCCTGCGGCTCAATCAGCTGGATCTGTTCATTGGAGAGACCGATCCGATCAACCACGACCGCTACCTCGCCATCGGAGCGCAACTCTTTCTGATCAAGGATCTGTTTCCCCATCTGTTACTGGCACCCGCAACAAGCTACGTCTCCCCAAACGTCCTTCCCTCCGGCAGTGAACTCGAACTGATTTGGACATCAGAGTGGCAGCTTGAGCGCACGCTGGAGAGATCTGGCACATGGCAACTGACACCCGAGTCCTCCGATATATCGATGGACCAGTTGATAGAACAGGTTGATGAGTGGAAGAGTGCCCAGGCAGTTGGCGTCACTGTAGCGCCTGACACTGCTCCCGAAGACTGGATCGAGATACGCTTGCGGGACAGCCGTACTCCACTCTCCTTCGGTATCTTGCGGCAACGCGACACCAACCTGCTGATCCGCGAGGATCTGCACCTTGCCTACCAGCTCCCACAGCTCCTTGACCTGCTCGCGCTGCCGCGTAAACGCAGCCAGGATCACTGAATGCCCGAACTACCCGAAGTGGAGACCTGCCGCCGTGGCATCACACCGCACATCCTGGGTCGGCGCCTGCAGCAACTGATCGTACGTCAGCCGCAACTGCGCTGGCCGGTGGCCGTAGATCTGCCACAACACATTCAAGGTCAAGTGGTGCTGGCGGTGGAGCGGCGCGCAAAATACCTGCTGCTTTGCATGAACGAGGGTACGCTGCTGATCCATCTGGGGATGTCTGGAAGTTTGCGTGTCCTGACCGGTGCAGACACACCTGGGCCACACGACCATTTTGATCTGGATTTCGGTGCATGCCGTCTGCGCTATCGGGACCCACGTCGATTCGGCGCACTGTTGTGGACCACCGCTCCCGTACAGGAGCATCCTCTGTTGGTGCATCTGGGACCCGAACCATTGTCACAAAAGTTCAATGGCGAGTACCTGTATGAACACTCGCGGGGTCGGCGTTCTGCGGTAAAAACGGTTGTGATGGATGGCAAGGTGGTCGTCGGCGTAGGTAACATCTACGCCAACGAATCACTCTTTCTCAGCGGCATCCACCCTGTCCGACCCGCAGGAAGAATCTCGCTGCAACGCTATCAACGGCTGGCTGAAAACATCAAGCAGGTACTGCAGAATGCGATCGATATGGGTGGAACCACTCTCCGCGACTTCTATAACCAATCGGGAAATCCAGGTTATTTCGCCCAGCAGCTGCGAGTCTATAACAGGGAGGGGGCTCCCTGCCCGGTTTGTAGCAGCGCCATCCGGCGGCAGCGCATCGGACAGCGTTCAAGTTTCTTCTGCGGTAACTGCCAGCGCTGAACTCTGTGTGTCACCGACCGATAGGCAGGCTCACCCCGATGCCGACTCCGGTTTGCTCGACAAGCGACTTGCGCGCCTTCTTTGCAGCTTTGTCGCCGACAAAAGCGGTAAACTCCTCGATATTGTCATAGTCCATATCGAGTGCAAATTTCATCACTGCACCCACCAGTTCACTGGTGGCGGCGATCTCTTCCTGACTGCGGCCACACCCCTCACAGTGGCTGCCTTCACGCGTACAATAGTCGCCGCCGCGACAGGGATTGAACTTCATTCGCTCCTCCTCCAGATTCAGATGCCACCAGAGGTCTCCAGCCAGAAAACGAAAAGCCCCGCAAGGGGCTTTACAACCCTACCGGCAGTAGCACGCCCACCCAGCTATTCCGACTGTAGCTTTTCATACTTCGCCTGCAACTCTTCACGACTCTCCACATGGTTCGGATCTTTCGGAATGCAGTCAACCGGACACACCTCGACGCATTGCGGTTCATCATAGTGCCCGACACACTCGGTACAGAGATCGGGATCGATCTCATAGATCTCATCACCCTGGGAGATAGCACCATTGGGGCACTCCGGTTCACACACATCACAGTTGATGCATTCGTCGGTAATCATTAAAGCCATTGTTTACTCCTGTCTCAAAAGCTGAATCTGGTCATTTGCGCGTTAGCTGCGATCGGACGAAAGCTGACCCCCACCGACGGCATACGCCGCTATGCAGAGCGTTGCAACGCAGCCAGCACGCAGGGGTGCACAAACCCGGTAACATCACCGCCCAGTGCTGAGATCTCCTTCACCAAGGTCGAAGAGATATAGGTGAACTGCTCAGCCGGGGTGACGAACATGGTCTCAACACTTGGTGCCAGGCGCCGGTTCATTCCCGCCAGCTGAAATTCGTAGTCAAAATCCGATACCGCCCGCAGTCCGCGCAGTATCACTTTTGCCCCCACCTGGTTGGCAAAATCGACGGTCAGCTTGTCGAACTCCATAATCTCCACGCGCCGGTTTCCGGCAAGCACCTGCTGCGCCAGATCCACCCGCTCTTCGAGCGTAAATCTTGGCTTCTTTCCCGGACTGGCAGCAATCGCCACGATCACTTTGTCGAAGATCGCAGTGGCGCGGGTGATCAGGTCGCTGTGGCCGTTGGTAATGGGATCGAAGGTACCGGGGTATACCGCTGTCGTCATATTCTGTCCAAGCGCTCCACTGCGCGCGATGATAATAGTGCTCGCGGCTGTGTCAAATGATAATTCTCACTTCCACCGCAATGGGGATACTCTGAAGCAGTCTCGGTTTCCCCGTATTACATGGGGAGTATTGCCAAACACAATGGCCCAAATCCTTTGGTTCTGAAGCAAGACATATTTCGCACGAGTCTCTCTGCGCCCTCCGGGAAGCTTGAGGTCGATGCTTTGTCGAACTCCCCCGAATTGGTTGCCGGCCTATTCCCGGCGCTCACCAGGCTGACTCCTCTGGATCGCCACATCCGCATGAAAAGAGATAATAGCAGACTTGTCCCGCCTTTTTGCCGCGCAGCTGGACCCAGTTGGAAGGGAGCTGTGGCAACGCCTTCCCGGCGGCCATTTCAACATAAGCGCGCGCATTCCGCTGCAGCCATCCCCTCTGCTGCAGCAGACGGCAACTCTCCTCCAGCAGATCATCCGCAAACGGCGGATCGAGAAAAACAATGTCGAACCGTTGCACGCTACCGTTCAGCCACTGCATCGCATCAACGCAATACACTGCAATCTGTCGCATTTCCAGCCGCGCGGCGCTTTCTTCAATCTGCCTGACGGCCATTGGCGCGCTGTCCAGCATCACCACCCGTCCGGCACCACGAGATGCCGCTTCCAGGCCGAGTGCACCACTGCCAGCGAAGAGATCCAGACAATGGGCACCGGGCAGAATCGGCTGGAGCCAGTTGAACAATGTCTCACGCACCCGATCACCGGTGGGTCTGAGTCCCGTCAGCATAGGGACGCTCAGCTTACGCCCACGATGCTCGCCACCGATGATGCGTATCTGGCGCGCTTGTACCGTCGCTCCGTCGTTACCCCTCCGGCGGTGCGACCTGCCCATCACCCACCACGACTGTAACAAAGCGATCCAGATTCAGTCGACGTTGAAAAGCCTCATGAATCTGCTCGCGGGTTACCGCATTGACGCGTTCGACGAACCTATCCAGATAATCCAGCGGCAAGCGATAGAAACCCATCATCGCCAGATACTCGACGATCCTGCTGTTGCTGGAGATGCGTAGTGGAAAGCCGCCGGTGATGTTCTGCTTTGCCGCGTCAAGCTCATCCTGAGTCGGACCCTGCTCGATAAAGTTACGCAGGGTAGCTCGCATCACGTCAATCGCCTGCTGCACCTTACTGTTCTGGGTTTGAGCGCCTACCAGAAACGGCCCGTTGCGACGCATTGGGGAGAAGTAGCTGTAGACACTATAGGAGAGTCCACGCTTTTCGCGCACCTCTTCACTCAGCTGTGAAACCAGTCCGCTGCCACCCAGGATATGGTTGCCGACATAGAGCACGAAATAGTCCGGATCACCGCGCTGCATACCAGGCTGCCCCATCAGAATGTGGCTCTGGCTGGAGGGAAAGTGCAGGTGCTGCTGCTGCATCTGCTGCAACGGCGCGACCTGCGGCAGCTCAGGTACAGGCTGCCCGGTGGCAAGCCCGCCGGTGAGCTGTTCGGCCAGCCGTTCCGCCTGTACCCGTTCGAGCGCACCGACTATCGCAATCACCGCGTTCGCGGCAACGTAGTAGCGCTGATGAAATGCGACGACCTGCTCCCGGGTGATTGCTGCCAGCGACTCCTGGGTGCCGTCGCTCGGAATCGCGTAGGGGTGGTCTCGGAACAGCGCCCGATAGAAGGCCTTCTGCGCCACTGTTCCCGGTTTCTGTTCGCCGAGTCGCAACGCGGTCTGCATCGATTTGCGCATGCGCTCGAGGTCATCCGTTGCAAAGTTCGGACGAGCCAGTATGGTCGCCAGAGTCTCCATTGACCGGTCGAACGCCTGTTCCTCAGTCAGCGTCCTGATCGAAACCCACGCCATGTCCCGTTCTGAGCCCAACCCAAGTTCCGCACCCACATCTTCCAGCCGCTCCGCGATCTGATCGGCATTCCAGTCACCGGCTCCAGCGTTGAGCAGGCTATTGGTCAAATCGGCAAGTCCGGGGCTGCTCCCATCCTGAGCACTGCCCGCGTCGAACACCACACGCACATCCACCATTGGCAGCCCAGAGGCTGCAACGAAGAGTACCCGGGCACCGTTGCTGGTGTTCCAGCTCTGAATCTCCGGTCCAGCCAGGACTGGCTGATGCAGCAAACCGCCAAGCAACAGCAGAACGGGCAGTGACCTGAAAAAGCTACTGATGACGCGCATATCCTTCCCCTTTCACACTACCGGAAGTCGCTTCGTCCAGCGGCAACGGTTCCAGCTGCGCCATTGTCATGTTATCCCTGACCAGGTACTTACGCGCCACGCTGCGTACCTGCTCCGGCGTCACCTCCTTCATCCGGTGGACGTACTCATCGGCCAGTCTCCAGTCCAGGTTCATCGCTTCCAACTGCCCAATCTGCAGTGCCTGAGCGAAAACCGAGTCCAGTTCATAAATCTTATTGGCTACCACCTGAGTGCGGATACGTTCCAGTTCGCTCTCACTCACCAACTCCTGCTGCAGTTGTTCGATCTCGTCCAGAAGTGCCTGCTCCAATTCAGCCATATTCCTGCCCGGTGCCGGGGTACCGTCCACCAGAAACATTCCCGGCAGGCGGGAGAAGGCATCGTAGCCGGCACCCGCAGAAACGGCCACCTCCTGGCCACGCACCAGATTGCGGCTGAAACGGGCACTGCTGCCCCCATCAAGCACCGAAGCAAGCATCTCCAATGCATACGGTTCCCAGGACTCCTTGCCGGATCCTATCGCCGGTGTCTTGAAACCGAAGATCAGATAGGGCTCACGCGCGGGAGCCCGTACCGTCACCCGGGTCACACCCCGCTGAGGAGGCTCGCTGCGCACTTTCTGCTGCGGCACACTCTCCGGCTGCAACGGTCCGAAGTAGCGCTTAGCCAACTCCAATACCCATTCCGGCCGGACATCCCCAACCACCACCAGCACGGCATTGTTCGGGGCGTACCAAAGCCGGTACCAATTGGCCAGATCCTCCACTTTCATCTGCTCCAGATCGCCCATCCAACCAATCACCGGGTTGGCATAAGGGAGGGAGCGATAGGCGACGGCCGACAACTGCTCGTAGGTGAGCGCAGTAGGTTTGTCCTCAGTACGCAGGCGGCGTTCCTCTTTGATCACCTCGATCTCCTTGGCGAACTCCTCTGCAGAGAGCGTCAGGTTGCGCATCCGGTCAGCTTCCAACCGGAAAGCAACCTCCAGCCGGTCTGCGGAAAGAGTCTGGTGATAAGCGGTATAGTCGCGACTGGTAAACGCATTCTCTTCACCGCCATTGGCAGCGATTATGCGCGAAAACTCTCCCGGCGCCAGCGTCTTGGTCCCTTTGAACATCATGTGCTCCAGCGCGTGGGACACGCCGGTGACACCTCCCGGTTCGTAGGAGGATCCTACCTTGTACCAGACCTGGGAGACCGCAATGGGCGCCCGGTGATCCTCTTTTATGATTACTTCAAAGCCATTGTCCAAGCGATATTCGTGCACCAGGGACAGCGCCGCCGGCGGAAATAACAGCAAAGTCAGCAACGGAATTAAAACTGTTCTCATTTTCAATTCCCTGAATCCCTCCGAGATAGGTTGAGTCCCAACAAAATGGTAGGATCTCATATTCGATAAATAAGCCGATGGCTGCTGATTCTCTCAGTCCGCTGCGGCCTTGTCCAAAAACGATTCCGAACTTTAGAGACAAAATTGCGCCTGATGAGTTCCGGGGCGCTGGGGAAAAGCAAAGATGTTTGGCTTTGGAAAAGATAAAAACAACAGCGACAGAGCCGAAGGCGAGCTGGAACGGAAACAGGGGATGTTCACCCGGCTCAAGCAGCGTCTCGCCAAGACCCGGCATAACTTCTCCGACGGCCTGAGAGAGCTGCTGCACCGCAACAGAACAGTCGACCGTGATCTGTTGGAGCAGCTGGAGGAGTTGCTGATCATTGCTGATGTGGGTGTTGAAGCAACCGGCCGCATCATGGACACCCTCACCAGCCAGCTGAAACGCCGGGAACTCCTCGATCCAGAGGCACTGTCGCTCCGTTTGAAGCAACTACTGCGTGAAATTCTGGCACGGGCAGAGAAACCGGTAAAACAGGCAGCCAGCGACAAACCACAGGTGATATTGATGGTCGGGGTCAACGGTGCCGGCAAAACCACTACCATCGGTAAATTAGCGAGACGACTCAAAGAGGAGGGGCAGAGTGTCATGCTGGCGGCTGGCGACACCTTTCGAGCCGCAGCGGTGGAACAACTGCAGAGCTGGGGTGCGCGTAATCAGATCCCGGTCATTGCCCAGCAGACCGGAGCAGATTCCGCATCGGTTATATTTGATGCACTGCAGGCAGCCAGCGCCCGCCATATTGACGTACTGATCGCTGATACCGCAGGACGACTCCACACCAAGGAGAACCTGATGACTGAACTGGTAAAAATTGCCAGAGTTTTGAAAAAGATAGACCCAGAAGCGCCGCATGAAGTGATGCTGGTGATTGATGCGGGGACCGGACAGAACGCTTTGAATCAGGCAATTCAGTTCAACCAGGCACTGGGGCTGACCGGTATTACACTGACCAAATTGGATGGTACTGCAAAGGGAGGCATTCTGTTTGCAATCGCAGACAAATTGCAAATTCCGATCAGATTCATCGGTGTGGGCGAATCTTTGGAGGACCTGCGCCACTTTGATCCGGACGAGTTTATCGACGCGCTTTTTACGCAGTGATCCTGTGACAGGTACCGGAAACCGGGACATCGAGCATGAAAACACCACAATGGCCGCAGAAGTGATATCACCAGACGCTTATCGGATCGATGAATGATATCCTTTGACAATGTCAGTAAACGTTATCCCGGCGGCCATGATGGTGTCAGTAATATCACGCTGCAGATCGATCCGGGAGAGATGGTATTTCTGACCGGACACTCGGGTGCCGGCAAAAGCACGATGTTGCGGCTGATCGCACTGCTGGAACGCAGCACCCAGGGTCAAGTGCGCGTCGGCGGACGCAATCTCACCCGACTGCGGCGCAGCGAGATCCCCTATCACCGGCGTGAGGTTGGCATGATATTTCAGGATCACCGACTGCTGCACGATCGCACCGTATTCGACAACGTGGCGATGCCGCTGATCGTGGCGGGAATGGGGCACAATGAGGTAAGCCGCCGGGTACGCGCTGCACTCGACAAGGTCGGACTGCTACAGCGAGAGCGAGCCTATCCCATCACTCTCTCCGGCGGCGAACAGCAGCGCGTGGGAATAGCCCGCGCGGTGGTCAGCAAACCGCCGGTGGTACTGGCGGATGAACCGACTGGTAATCTGGACTCAGAGCTGTCGCAGGAGATCATGGAGCTGTTTCAGCTGTTCAATCAGGTGGGAGTCACGCTGTTGGTCGCCACCCACGACCTGGAGCTGGTGCGCCGTCTCAGAAAACGCACCCTGGTACTGAACAACGGTAGACTGGTGCAGGACCACCACAGCTTTTGACCGGATGCGCGCAACCAGTATAAGAAATAAAACTTCAGCCAGTCTGAGCAGACGGCGCCAGATCAATCCGAGAATCTGGCTGATACGCCATCTTCAGGTGGCGCTGTCGAGCCTGGGAAGGCTGGCACGCACCCCGTTCTCCTCGTTAATGACCATCGCTGTGATTGGCATCGCTCTGGCGCTGCCAAGCGGTTTGCACCTGATGTTGAGTAACATCCGAACCCTGAGTAACAGTTGGGACGGTGCTGCCAGTATATCGGTTTACCTGGTGCAGACGGCGAGCGACGAGACTGCTGCGGAGCTGGCGAAACAACTGCACACGGACCCGGAAATCTCCGAGGTGCGAGTGATCACCCGCCAGCAGGCGCTGACAGAATTCCGACAGATGAGCGGATTCTCCGGGATCCTGAGCACATTGGAAGAAAACCCGCTCCCCGCGGTATTGGTGGTCAAGCCCGACCAGAACCTGAATGATCCAGGCAAGGCGCAGAATCTGGCCACCCGACTGAGTGCGCTGGAGAACGTCGAATTCGCACAGCTGGATCTGCAGTGGGTAACCCGTTTTCACGCCATTACCGAAATCGCCAATCGGGTGGTCTGGGTGGTCGCCTCATTGCTCGGACTGGCAGTCATTCTGATCATCGTCAACACCATTCGTCTGGAGATTCAAAATCGCCATGCGGAGATAGAGATCAGTAAGTTGATCGGCGCCACCGACAGTTTTATCCGCCGACCTCTGCTCTACAGCGGCGCCTGGTATGGGTTATTCGGCGGCTTGGTTAGCTGGTTGCTGGTGACGCTTTCGCTCTTGCTGCTGAGCGCCCCCGTCTCCCGACTGGCCGGTCTCTACCAGAGCGACTTCGAACTCGCGGGAATCGATTTCAACATTTTCATTTTACTCCTTTCCAGCGGAGCACTGCTCGGCTTGGCCGGCTCCTGGATCGCAGTGGCGCGCCATTTGCATAATATCGAGCCGAACTGAGAGCCATCTCCCCTCCCGGAGTAGCGACCGCACTCCGGATCTCACCAGAAAATATGACACTGACTGGGAACTTTCTCACCCGTTAGCACTCTTACGGCGCGAGTGCCAAAAGAATTGGCACTCCAAATTGCCGAGTGCTAAAATAGAATTCAAGAGAGATTTGGAGAGTATTCCACAATGAGTAAAGATCTCGCTATTCACACAATCGTACCAACAGGGAGCTTCGACGCTTACATCAGCGCCGCTTATCAGCTTCCCATGTTGAGCGCCGAAGAAGAACACCGGCTTGCAGTAAATCTGCGGGACCATAACGACCTCGAAGCGGCGCGCAAGTTGGTGATGTCACATCTGCGATTCGTGATCAAGATTGCACGCGGTTATTCGGGGTATGGACTGGCGCTACCCGATTTGGTTCAGGAGGGCACCGTAGGACTGATGAAGGCAGTGAAGCGGTTCGATCCTGATTTGGGTGTGCGCTTGGTCTCTTTTGCGGTCCACTGGATCAAAGCGGAGATCCACGAATTCGTATTGCGCAACTGGCGCATCGTTAAGGTCGCCACCACCAAGGCGCAACGTAAACTCTTTTTCAACCTTCGCAGCGCCAAAAAGCGCTTGGGGTGGTTCTCTCAGGCGGAGGTTCAGGAGGTTGCCGAGGAGTTGGGTGTCAAACCGGAAACCGTGCTGCAGATGGAGGCCCGTCTGAGTAACCATGACATGGCCTTTGACACCGGCGGAGATAATGAACAGAGCACGGTTGCTCTCGCCCCGGCTGCCTATCTGCCCGATCTGCGGATGGAGCCGTCGCGGCTGCTGGAGCGCGTGGACAGCGAGGATGACGAAAGAAGCCGTCTCTATAGCGCGCTGGAGGATCTGGATGAGCGCAGCCGCTCGATTCTCGAACAGCGCTGGCTGGCGGAGCAGAAGATGACTTTACAGCAGTTGGCCGATCGCTACGGCGTCTCTGCTGAGCGTATCCGGCAGATCGAAAAGAGCGCGATGCTAAAGCTCAAACGACAGATAGAAATGTAGCGATACACAACAAAAAACACCCCATCGCCGAGCGGCGATGGGGTGTTTTTTATCGGGTCACTGATACCTGACCCGCCTTATCTGACGGACAGCCCGAAACGCGGGTCTCCTTCCAATCTGCAAATCCGCTTTTCCCACCAGCAAAATATTTGAAGCCGGGCGGCCCCCATGATTAGAATGCCCGCATCATGTCTGATCAGCAGCAGATTTCTGAATCCATCGGGTACTGGATGGTACAGCAGGACCGCTTTGCCTGCCTACTGGGCATCCAACTGGATAGGGTGGCCCCGGGTTACAGCCGAGTCAGCCTTGTTGTCACCAGTGATATGCTCAACGCACTCGGTATCACGCATGGCGGCGTAACCTTTACACTTGCGGATTTCGCTTTTGCAGTCGCATCCAATTCACATGGCAGGGCCGCTGTGGCCCTCACTGCCCAGATCAATTTTCCCAGCGCCAGCCGCGTCGGAGAGCGGCTGGTGGCCGAGGCGAAGGAGATCAGTAAAAGTGGCCGTACCGGCCTTTATAACGTAGAAGTTCGAAACACCGATAACAGGCTGGTAGCGCTGTTCACAGGTACAGTCTACCGACGCTCGGATAACCTGAAGGACTGGATAAGCGGGGAGACGAGATGATCTTGCACACTGATGTCGAAACAATGCCGCGGGAAGAGCTTGAAGCACTGCAGCTGAAACGACTGCGCGCCACCGTGGAGCGCTGTTACCATACCGTCGGATTCTATCGCGATGCGATGGATGACCTGGAAGTCAAACCACACCATATACAGAAGCTGGACGATGTGCGCCTGCTTCCCTTCACCAAAAAAGAGCATCTCCGAGAGAACTACCCGTTCGGACTTTTCGCAGTCCCCACCGAGCAGGTGGTCAGAGTACACGCCTCCTCCGGCACTACCGGAAAACCGACAGTGGTCGGTTACACCAAGCGTGACATTCACACCTGGGCCAAGCTTGTGGCACGCTGTCTGGCTGCCTCTGGCATGCGCCCGGGCGACCGATTGCACAATGCTTACGGCTACGGACTCTTCACCGGAGGCCTCGGCCTCCATTATGGTGGTGAGGAGCTCGGCGTGATGGTGACGCCCATGTCCGGAGGACAGACCCAGAAACAGCTGATGCTGCTGCAGGATTTCTGCCCGACCGCGATCAGCTGCACTCCCTCTTATGCTCTCAATCTGGCGGAGGCCGCGGATGAAATGGGAATCAACATCCGTAAACTGCCGCTCAAACTGGGAATCCATGGCGCCGAACCCTGGACCGAGGAGATGCGCTACGAGTTGGAGTCTCGACTCGGTATAGACTGTGTGGATATCTACGGTTTGTCCGAAGTACTCGGGCCCGGTGTAGGCAACGAGTGCATCGAGGCCAAAAGTGGCCTGCACATCTGGGAGGACCATTTCCTGGTCGAATGCGTCGATGTCAATACCGGTAAACGGCTGCCGTACGGTGAAGAGGGAGAGATCGTTTTCACCTCGCTGACCAAAGAGGCATTCCCGGTAATCCGCTACCGCACCCGCGATATCTCGGTGCTCGATCCCTCCCCCTGCAAATGCGGTCGTACCCATGTCAGAATGCAGCGCATTACCGGCCGCAGTGACGATATGCTGATCATCCGGGGGGTCAACGTCTTCCCATCGCAGGTGGAATCGGTACTGATGAGAACCGAAACGCTCTCACCGTTCTACCAGATCGAAGTCTTTCGGCAGGCCAGTCTCGACAACATGGTGGTCAACGTCGAGGCCAGCCCGCCGTTGATGGAGCAATCGCAGGAGAGACGCGACAAAGTCGCTGCCAAGGTGGTGCGCGACATCAAGGATTTCATCGGCGTCACCTGCAAAGTGATGATCAAGGATGTGGGAGAGATCCCCAGATCGGAAGGAAAAGCAGTACGAGTGATCGACCACCGCAAGCACTAACCCTCGGCGCGGTCAGGCCGCTGCGCTCGACTCAGCATTGGGAGCCGGCCTCGAAACCGAGATATCCGTTCAAATCGAGGTGGAAACTTTGTATCCTACGTAGTCTGCTTGAGCATCTGCGTACTACTCTCCGGCGTGCACGGGCATGCCGGGTTCCAAAGTTAAAGCGAATTGAAGGTGACGACATTGAATGCGGTGAATCCACTGCCATCGGGCGAACGACTGTTTATCTCTGGTAACGAGGCGGTGGCACGTGGTGCTTGGAGTGCCGGATGTAAGGTAATGACTGCCTATCCGGGCACACCCTCAACCGAGATCCTGGAATACGCCGCCAAACTGCCCGACATGTACTCGGAATGGTCGGTAAACGAGAAGGTTTCATTGGAGGTCTGTATTGGTGCCTCCCTGGCTGGCAGCCGCGCCCTCTGCGCGATGAAGCATGTCGGCTTGAACGTCGCTTCAGACGCACTGATGACCCAGACGCTGATCGGCGTCGGTGGCGGGCTGGTCATCGCGGTCGCCGATGACGTCGGCCTCTCCTCTTCCCAGAACGAGCAGGATTCCCGCTTCTGGGGCCGCTTCGCTCATGTCCCTGTGCTCGAGCCCGCGGATGCACAGGAGGCATATGAGATGACCCGTATCGCGTTCGATCTGTCGGAACAGTTCAACACGCCGGTCATTCTGCGCATGACCACCCGTATCTGTCATGTAAAAGGCGTGGTAACCACTGCGCAACGCCGTCCGCACAACAGTGGCATTGGCTTCCAAAAAGACCCGGCCAGACTGGTGATGATACCTACCAACGCCAAGCATAGAATCCCACTGATGTACCAGCGCGAAGCCCGGCTGCAGCGCTACAGTGAAGAGAGTGATCTGAACTTCGTCCAGGATGGAAGCGACAAACGGGTCGGATTCGTCACCTCTGGACCGGTATTCATGCACCTGCTGGAATCCCGTCCCGAGGCGCCGATTCTCAAACTGGGAATGAGTTATCCGGTGCCAATCAAAAAAATCCGGGAGTTCGCCGCACAGGTCGAACGACTGGTGGTGGCAGAAGAGGTCGAGCCGATTCTGGAAGGAGAGATCAAGGCCGCCGGTATTCAGGCCCTGGGCAAGGAGATTCTACCGCGGATCGGTGAGCTGGCACCCCAAGCACTGCGTCCGGCTATAGCAAAGCTGCTCGGTGAGCAAACCGTCGAAGAGACGGCGACGCGCTCACTGGCCGATGTGCCTGCAGTCAAGGTCTCTCCGCCGCCACCTGGCAGCAGCCTGTTTCCCAGGCCACCAACCATGTGCGTCGCCTGCCCCCATCTCGGCATCTACTACTGCCTCTCGAAGATTCGCAACAAAGCGATCTCCGGAGACATCGGCTGTTATACTTTGGGTGCCGGCCACCCGTGGAATGCGCTGGATACTACTATCTGCATGGGTGCTTCGATGGGCGTTGCACTCGGCATGGACAAGGGACGTACCGAAGTCGATAAGGATCAGAAGGTCATCGCGGTGATCGGTGACTCAACCTTTATGCACATGGGGATGCAGGGACTGCTCGATATCACCTACAACAAGGGCAATGTCACGATACTGCTGCTGGACAACCGTGCCGTGGGCATGACTGGCGGGCAGGACAACCCGGCTAGCGGACGGGACATCCACGGAGATGACAGTCCGCGGGTTAATCTGGCCAGGCTGGTCGAGGCGCTCGGGGTCAAGCCTGAGCGCATCCACGAGGTGAATCCGTACGAGCTGCCCAATCTGTTCAAAGCGTTGCGTGAGGAGGTCAAGGTTGACGATACCTCGGTCATCATCACCAATCAGCCCTGTGTACTGGTCGACTTCTATGCCGCCAAACCGCCACTCAGGGTGGTGGAGGAGAAATGCACCGGCTGCAAGAACTGCCTGGATGTGGGATGCCCAGCGATCCACGTCACCCGACGAGAGACAGTGGTGAAACCCAATGGTAAAGAGAAGGAGCTCGCTTTCGTCCGCATCGAAAGCAGTGCATGTACCGGTTGCGACCTCTGTCCGGCTACCTGCGGGCCGGATGCAATCATTCCGGTGGAGAACTTTATCCGCCAGTGATGCCGAGAAATTGACGAGTGGCGATAGCTGTACCTGTCGCCGGTCTCCTGTAGCTCCAATTCAGTTTGGATGCTTGTTCTGTATTTGAGGGTCACGAACGTGAGCGTTAACAAGATCACCAATATTCTGGTGGCGGGTATCGGTGGCCAGGGAGTCATGACTGCAGCTGAAATTCTCTCCCAGACAGCGCTGGCGCAAGGCTATGACGTAAAAAAGACCGAAGTAGCAGGCATGGCCCAGCGTGGCGGGGTCGTCACCTCACATGTCCGTTTCGGTGAAAGAGTGCTCTCCCCCGCGATCCCGCCGGGAGAAGTGGATATCCTGGTCGGCTTTGAACCAGCCGAGTCGTTGCGCTGGTGCAGTCACCTGCGCCCCAGCGGTGTCGCTATGGTGAGCACCACACGTCAGGAGCCACCGGTGGTCAGCTTGGGATTGTTCGACTATCCTGAGGATCCGGTTGCCCAAATGCGCAGTGCCAATATCCGCATGCATGCATTCGATGCCGGCGCCATCGCCGTCAGCCTGGGGAATTTCCGACTGGTCAACACGGTGATGCTTGGCGCCATTTCCGAGTATCTGCCATTTTCGCCGGAGACACTGAAAAGCGTGATCCTCGACCGCTTCCGCCAGAGCAAGCCAAAACTTGTGGAGATCAACGAACGGGCGTTCGAGGCCGGTCGTGCCGCGCAGGCGGCAAACTGATCAGGTAACGGTTGGGTGTATGACCTCAAACCCCTGAACTCCCGAGTATCGACAAGCTCATTTTCCCGAACGTTCAGCAGATTTTTTTTAGGAGGTATGCAATAAACCAGCGAGCTGGTCTCATCCAGCCGCGGTCGTTGCGAGTCAATCATGGAGCAATGGCACCCTACTTCATGGCAGCAGAAGCGCGCACTACAACAAGCAATCTATCCCTCGGCAGAAGCACTCCATCAAGCACTGGAACAACTGGCTGAGCTACCCCCTTTGGTCACCTCCTGGGAGATAGAATCCCTCAAAGAGCAGTTGGCAGCCGCCGAACGGGGAGAGGCTTTCCTACTGCAGGGTGGAGACTGCGCGGAGAACTTCAGCGACTGCTCCTCCCCGATAATCACCAACAAACTGAAGATTCTGCTCCAGATGAGTCTGCTGCTGATTCACGGACTGAACCGACGGGTGATTCGGGTGGGACGCATCGCCGGTCAGTACGCCAAACCCAGATCTGCCGACACCGAAACTCGCGCTGGGGTCACTCTTCCCAGCTATCGGGGAGATCTGATCAACGGTCCGGAATTCGATGCACAGTCGCGCATACCTGACCCGGTGCGACTGCTGCGCGGCTATGGCCGCGCCGCGATGACCCTGAACTTCATCCGCGCCCTTTCGGACTGCGGCTTTGCGGATCTGCACCATCCTGAGTATTGGAACCTGGATTTTGTCCAGCACTCGCCGCAAGCGGCGGAGTATCGCCGGGTGGTAGCGGAACTCTCCAGTTCTCTGCGCTTTATGGAGTCACTCATCGGTGGTGGCAACAGCGAACTCAACCGAGTCCGTTTCTTCACCAGCCATGAGGGACTGCACCTGCATTATGAGCAGGCGCTCACCCGAAAGGTCCCCAACCGCAGCGGTTACTACAACCTCTCCACCCATCTGCCGTGGATCGGCTTCCGTACTACTGCTTTGAATGGTGCGCATGTCGAGTATTTTCGGGGTATCCGCAACCCGGTGGGTGTGAAGCTGGGCACTGGCCTCTCCTCAGCGGATATTCAGGCACTGGTGGAGCGGCTGAATCCGAAGAACGAATCGGGCAAGCTGATCCTGATTCACCGTTTCGGATCTGATGCTGTAGGCGATGAACTCCCGCGCATGCTAGAGAGCGTCCACCGCAGCGGCATACACGTACTCTGGGTATGCGATCCAATGCACGGAAACACCGAGTCCACAGCCAGTGGTTACAAAACCAGACGATTCAGCAAGATTCTCTCCGAACTGGAGCAATCCTTCGACATTCATCGGCAGCAAGGAAGCATCCTGGGTGGCGTGCACTTCGAACTGACCGGAGACGATGTGACCGAATGCATCGGCGGTGCCCGCGGATTGGATGAGGCGGGACTGGAACGTGCGTACAAGACCCAGGTGGATCCACGCCTCAACTACGAGCAGGCTCTGGAGATGGCAATGGCCATAGTTCGCCGCTCGGTGTAACAAAAAATGACGGCTAATTGAGAAATCTCAATGCTGCACCGCATCATTTATGTTTAAATGTAAATGTCAGTCAATAGAGCGGTGGCCTGGGAAGGTCCCGGTGCTCAAACTGATACTCCTCCTATGGTTTTTCGGCCGCGACTTTTCGCGGCCGTTTTTTTGTAAAGCGCACACTCAGCGACTCTGTGCCGCAGCCATCCGGGCCGGCAGCACATCTTTCAACTGAGTTGCCAGTGATCGCAGCGTGGCTTCCGTAGTATCCCAATCAATGCATGCGTCGGTAACGGAGACGCCATACTTGAGCTGATCCAGATTGTCCGGGATCGCCTGGTTTCCCTCGAACAGATTGCTCTCCAGCATGATACCGATAATCGACTGGTTACCGGCAACCAACTGTCCGGCGACGTTTTCCGCCACCAGCGACTGCAATTCCGGTTTTTTGTTCGAGTTGCCGTGGCTGCAATCTATGATGATGTTTTCTGGTAGGCCGTTCTTACGCAACTCGCTCTCACACAGTGCCACATGCACCGAATCGTAGTTTGGTTGTCCATCTCCCCCGCGCAGGATAATGTGGCCACAGAGGTTGCCACGAGTCTGTATCACGGTCACCTGCCCCTGCTGATCGATTCCCAGAAAACTGTGGGAGCGCGACATTGACTTAAGTGCATTGATCGCCACTGAGAGACTACCATCGGTGCCGTTTTTCAGACCAACCGGCATGGAGAGACCGGAGGCCATCTCGCGATGAGTCTGTGATTCGGCGGTGCGCGCGCCAATCGCTGCCCAGGAGAAGAGATCAGCGAGATACTGCGGACTGATCGGGTCCAACGCTTCGGTAGCCACCGGCATTCCCAGGTCAGCCAGCCATACCAGAAGTTCGCGCGCTTTGTGCAACCCTTCTTCAATATGGAAAGAGTCATCCATCCGAGGATCGTTGATCAATCCTTTCCAGCCGACCGTGGTGCGCGGTTTTTCGAAATAGATACGCATCACGAGAAAAAGGGTATCTCCCAGTTGATCATGCAGCACCCTCAGCTTGGTTGCATACTCCCTGGCTGCCTCCACATCATGGATCGAGCAGGGGCCGGTAATCACCAGCAGGCGGTGATCTTTCCGGTTCAGAATGTCTTGGATGACTTGGCGCCCGCGCAGCACAGACTCTTCACCTTTTGCAGAGGTTGGCAGATGGCGCTTCAGCATAGCTGGTGTGATCAGCACCCGCTCGGATAGAACATTGGTATTGTAGATAGTCCGGTTGGTCATCATGGCAGTAGGTATCGCTTATTACTGGGCGGCAGAGGAGAAGTATCAGAATGGTTGCGGCGAAAACGGTGCATAACCGATCCGAAGGAGCCATTAGAATAGATAAACAGAGCGCCGTTTTCCAGTTCTAGCTGAAGAGAGGCGAACTCTCGGGTTGACGTTCTATCTGATGAACTCACTGGCGGGAAGCTGCAGATGCTTCACGACCCGTAGTGGATCAGGTCGATCCAGATGGGGGAGCACTCCCAGTAACGGTGCCGCGATACGCTGCTGCAACGTCGCAATGTTGTCGTCAAAAGATGACATCCCCGGATCGATACGGTTTGCCACCCAGCCGATCAGATGACAGCCGGAGCCATTTATCCCATCCTGAGTCAACAGACTGTGGTTGATACACCCGAGGCGCATCCCTACCACCATGATGACGGGTAGCCGCAGCCTGACCGCCAGATCTGAGAGCAGACAATCGTCGGAGAGAGGCACCAGCCAGCCACCGACACCCTCCACCAGAAGGCGGTCTGCGCCCACTGCAAGCTTTCGATAACAGGCCTCGATTTCAGCAATCTCAATTTCCCGACCGCTCTGCCGTGCCGCCAGATGGGGAGCAATAGCCGGTTCAAAGACATAGGGATTGACCAATCCGTAGTCGGCGTCGCCACTGCTTTGAGTCTGTATCTGCGTTGCGTCGTCGTTCCTCAACTCGCCGGCGACCCGCGCAGCCCCGGAAGCAACCGGTTTCATCCCGGCAACCCTCAGCCCTGCCAACTGCAGACGCTGCATCAGGCCGAGTGTCACTAGGGTCTTGCCGCAGCCGGTGTCTGTTCCGGTGATGAAATAGCCGCTGACCATCGTGTTAAACCGCCCGACCTATCCGATCCGGTGAGAAAAACGTTATCCCAGCATGATCAAGCCGCTGAGGCGCCCAAGCGTGCCCATAGATCACTTCGTAACTGGCGGGGAGCCGCCCGTCACAGCGAAACTGCTCATACGAGGCTTTCATTGCATGCATCCGCCCCTTTCCGGTCAGGCTGCGTTGGCGGCCACCGGCGACGTTGTGCGCACCAAGAATTTTCAGCTCCCGCATCAACTCCTCCACCTCGTTGTAAATGAGGGTCATTCGGTCGACATCCATCACCGAATCGGCGAACTCCGCCCGTACCAACGCATCGCCGATATCGTGCATGTCCAGAAAGCGGCTGACGTGCTGGTACCCATCCGCTTCCGACCAAGCAGAACGCAGTTCCTTCAACGTATCCGGTCCGAAGGTGGTAAACATCAACAGTCCATCCGGTTTTAGCACCCGCCGCAGCTCCTGAAACACCCCATCAAGATCGTTGCACCACTGTATTGCGGCATTCGAGTAAATCAGGTCAACACTCGCATCGACCAGCGGAAGCCGTTCCAGATCGGCGCACAGGCAGCTCGGTTTGCGGAACAGGCCACCACGCCGACGGGTCTGCAGTAACATCGGAAACGCAAAGTCAAGAGCAACCACCTGCGCCTTAGGATAGAGCCTCTCCAACGCAACCGTAGCAACACCGGTTCCGGCGCCTAAATCCAACACCCGTACCGGCTGTAGATTGACCAGATTCAGGCGGTCAAGCATGCGCTGCCCAATCTCCCGCTGCAGCACCGCCACTTCATCGTAGCGCCCCGCCGCCTTAGAAAAAGCGCGTCGCACGCCAGCTTTGTCCAAAAATTCACTCATCTGTGGTTCCCAAAAATTCCTTAAGTAAAGCGAGACTCGCGCGCGTGTGGGAGATGAACGGAGCGTGAGCACAACCTTTCATCAGCTCAAAGCGGGCGTCGGGTATGCCCAGAAGCGCAAGATCCCGCACCACTGATCCGGGTATCAGCACATCCTTTTCTCCCAAGATCCAGCAGCTGGGACATGGCAACCGGTTGAGCTGATCTCTGAGATCCACCGTCAGCAGCAGCGCCAGTCCATGAACCAATGCCAGTGGTACTGGCGCCGGTTGCTGTACAACCTCGTGGTGCAACAGTCGCAGGGTGTCGCGCGCCAGTTCGTCGCCCTGCACCTGAAGTGACAGAAATCTGGCCAGCGTTCGCGCTTGGTCTTTTTGCAACGCAGCGGCAAACTGCTGTAGCGTCTCAGCCAGCATCGCGTTGTGCCAGTCGTCGGCGCGCACGAATCGGGGCGTGCTGCAGAACAGCAACAACCGACTGACGCGTTCCGGCGCCAAAAGTGCAGCGCGCTGTGCAATCTGTCCGCCCAGCGACCAGCCAATCCAGTATGCCCGTGACGGCGCCGCTGCGAGACAGAGTTGCACCCAGTCATCCAGTTTCTCACCGCCTTCCTGGTAGCCACTGCCGCCGTGGCCCGGCAGCTCGATCAGAGTGACCCGGAAGCTCTGCGTCAAATTGGGCAGTAGGCTGGACCAGACCGCGTTGTTCATTCCCCATCCATGTAACAGAACCAGGTCTGCACCGGCACCGGTGGTCACTGCGTTCAGGCACATTGCAGTGGCGCTCTATCCAGGCTGGCCAACGCTTGGAGCAGTTGCTCCAGATGCGCATCGCTGTGCGCTGCTGACAAGGTCACGCGCAACCTCGACCCACCTTCAGGCACGGTCGGCGGCCGGATCGCACTGACCAGAATCCCTTGCCGCTCCAACCGGTCACTCCATGCCAGAGCCCGCTCAGCAGTGCCGGCAAGGATGGGTTGAATCGGTGTTGGTGACTCCCCGAGTGAAAACCCGAGATCAAGCAGCGCTGCGCGGAAATATCGAATCAGCTGCTGCAGCCGCTCGCGTCGCCACCCCTCCTCCCGGACCAGTTGCAGGCTGGCACGTGTCGCCTCGGCAACAGCCGGGGGGACAGCGGTGGTGTAGACATAACTGCGGGCGTGTTGGATCAGCGTCTCTATGAGATCTTCAGAACCGGCCACAAATGCACCAAAGGTTCCCAACGCCTTGCCCAGTGTCCCCATCAACAGCGGAACCTGTTCGCCATCGAGCCGGTAGTGCTCCAGTATACCGGCACCGGTCTCGCCCAGTACGCCAAAACCATGCGCATCGTCAACCATCAACCAGGCATCGTGCTGGCGGCAGAGCGCCGCGATAGGCAGCAGTGGCGCCAGATCCCCATCCATACTGAATACGCCGTCGGTTACCACCATCGCATCGCCGCGAGTATGCCCTTCCAACTGTCGCCGCAATGCCGGTACATCGGCATGCGCATAACGCCTGAAACTGGCGCGGGAGAGCAGCCCCGCATCAATCAGTGAGGCGTGATTCAATCGATCCTGATAGATGGTGTCACCACGCCCCAACAGCGCGGTCACCGTACCCAGATTAGCCATATAGCCGGTGGAGAAAAGCAGCGCACGCGCCCGTCCGGTAAACTCGGCCAGCTCCTCCTCCAGCGCGTGGTGCGCGCGACTATGGCCGCTGACCAGATGGGCCGCGCCGCTGCCCACCCCGTGCGCATCGGCACCGCTGCGTAGCGCAGCAACCACCCGTGGGTGGTCAGCCAGGCCAAGATAGTCATTGCTGCAAAAGTTCAGTAGCTGGCGTCCCTCCAGCCGGATCACCACCCCCTGCACACGGGTGACGATACGCCGTCTGCGGTAGAGGTGCTGCTGGCGGCGCCGTTCCAGCTCAGTGCGCAGCGGTTTCATTGGAAGATCGCAAGCTGACCGCAGCGAATGTGACGCCGCACCACATTGTTATTGGCAGGAGAACTCAACGCAACGCCGCAGTAGCCGTGTTGGCATCACCCTGTTGCCCGTCACGCCTGCCGCAACTCGCTGCGGTCGCCTGCAGTTCCGCATGCTGCTCAAACGCCAGCCCCAATCGATGAAACAGCCTGAGATCGGTATCGGCATCCTGGTTATCTGTGGTCAACAACCGGTCGCCATAGAAGATGGAGTTAGCCCCGGCCAGAAAACAGAGCGCCTGCATCTCATCAGACATCTCGCTGCGACCGGCTGAGAGCCGAACGTAGGAGCCAGGCATCAGGATACGCGCCACCGCAACGGTACGGATGAACTCGAACGGGTCCAGATGTTCAATGCCGAACAAGGGGGTCCCTTCGATCTGCACCAGCATGTTGATCGGAACTGATTCCGGATGCTTGGGCAGATTCGCCAGTTCACGCAGCATCGATGCGCGATCCCGCCGGGACTCGCCCATACCAAGAATACCGCCGCTGCAGACATTTATCCCCTGCGCCCGCACGTGCGTAAGGGTATCCAGACGGTCTTGAAAGGTGCGGGTGGAGATAACATTACCGTAAAATTCGGGCGAGGTGTCCAGATTGTGATTGTAGTAGTCGAGTCCGGCCTCCTTGAGCTGCTGCGCCTGTCTTTCGGTCAGCATACCCAGAGTGACGCATGTCTCCATGCCCAGATCGTGTACGCCCCGGATCATCTCCACCACCCGCGCCAGATTCTTGTCGGTCGGATTGCGCCATGCCGCACCCATACAGAATCTGGAGGCTCCCTTCTCTTTAGCCGTCCTGGCCGCCTGCAGCACCTCTTCAACGGGCAACAGTTTCTCCGTCTCCAGATCTGTGTTGTACTTGGCGCTTTGTGAACAGTAGCCACAATCCTCGGCACAGGCACCCGTCTTGATGCTGAGCAGTGTACTGATCTGGACTCGATTTGGATCGAACCGGCTGCGATGAACCGATTGGGCCTGGAAAATCAAATCGTTGAACGGGAGATCCAGCAGCACTTCGATCTCCTGCCGGCTCCAGTCGTGGCGCACTTTCATATCGTTCATGGCTAACCTGTTCCTCTGCATATTGGCCGTCACCCTGTGCCCAATGGCAGGGCAGGCATGACTAACGGAAATTGGGACATACTAATAAGTTATCGCCTACTGTCAACCGAAAAGGGATTTTCATGGTTAACAAGTGTATAAGTTTATTGCATTCACTGCTCTTCCCCGCCAACTGCACGCTGTGCGGCGCCCCGGGTGATAACGCATTGGATATCTGCACCGACTGCCGCCAGGACCTGCCCCGCAATAACAATCCCTGTAGCCGCTGCGCCGCACCGTTAACATCATCGGCAGACTCCCGAGAGATTTGCGGTGAGTGTATCCGCAACCCACCTCCATTCGACCGGTGTCTCACACCGTACTTATATCTGCCCCCGATTGACAGCCTGATAAGCAGTTTCAAGTTCCACCAGAAATTGAGCAACGGCAGACTATTGAGTCTGCTACTGCTCGATTTTCTGCAACATTGCAGCACGCCGATGCCGGAACTGATCATTCCGGTTCCGCTGCACAAAGCCAGACTGACTGAAAGAGGTTTCAATCAGTCGATCGAGCTCGCCCGCCCGATCAGCAGAGAATTCAGGGTGCCACTGGAAATCTCAGCCTGCCAGCGCAGAGGTGCCACCCACGCGCAGATGAACCTTGGCAAACAGGCGAGGCGGCAAAACGTCAAAAACGTATTTTATCTGCAGCGGGAGCTTAGCGCCCGCCACCTGGTACTGGTGGACGATGTGATCACCACCGGAGCCACGGTGGCGGAGTTGGCAACATTGCTGAAAAATCGAGGGGCGGAGAGAGTGGATGTCTGGGCGCTGGCACGCACGCCATGAACTGCGCACTCGCACTCTTGCGCAGCCGCTTTTTTTGCGCAATGGTCCAAGAGAAGGTAAAGTTCCGGGCGCAAACCCGAATCGATCTATCCGGAATGGATAGTACAGGTAGACTTCCAATTTGACTGCTCATACAGGAATCCAATGCAACACTTGAAGCTGGGAATCCCTAAGGGGAGCCTTGAAAATGCCACCATCTCCCTGTTTCAACAGGCGGGGTGGAAGATCTCCTCAGACTCACGAAACTATTTTCCATCGATCAACGATCCGGAAATCAAATGTGCTTTGGTACGCTCTCAGGAGATGGCGCCCTACGTTGCCAACGGCATCCTCGATCTCGGACTGACCGGGAAAGACTGGATTCTCGAGACGGAAGCGGATGTCGTGGAGATCTGTCAACTGATCTACTCAAAGAGCTCCGACCAGCCGTGCCGCTGGGTATTGGTGGTGCCGAAAGAGTCTCCGATCCAGTCGCTTGAGGATCTTCAAGGGAAACGGATCGCCACCGAGTTGACCAGCTTCACCAAGCGCTATCTGGCAGAGCGAAACATTGACGCCAGTGTTGAGTTCTCGTGGGGCGCCACCGAAGCGAAAGTTGTGGAGGGATTGGTGGACGCAGTGGTGGAGATCACCGAAACAGGTAGCACCATCAAGGCACATGGTCTGCGCATCGTCTGCGACCTGCTGCACACAGAAACCCACCTGATCAGCAACAGGAATACACTTTCCGATCCATGGAAAAAGGAAAAGATAGAACAGATAGCGACCCTGCTGCAGGCCTCCCTCAAGGCACGCCAAAAGGTGGCCTTGAAGATGAATGTTCCGTCCAACTGCCTGGAAGAGGTGGTCGGTATCCTGCCAAGCCTGCATGCACCTACCGTCAACCACCTCTTCGACAAGGAGTGGCTGGCGGTGGAGACTGTGGTCGATAGCCATGAAGTGAGAAACCTGATACCCAGGCTGAAAAGCGCGGGTGCCGAAGGTATTCTCGAGTATGAACTGCGCAAGATGGTGTAGTCAGTCTCAGCAGCGAAACTGTCGACAACCCTTTCCTGGCTCCGCAGATCACAGTAACCCGCACGCTGCGCAGCTTCAACTACGCTCATTCAACCACCGGCCAATAGCCGGTGGAATGGTTTTCTGTGCACTGCTGCTGACGTAGATCCCGATATGCCCTCCGGGAAAAGCCACTTCCGAATAGTCACTGCTGCCGGTGAGGTCACGCAGCGCGCGTGAAGCGTCCGGTGGCACCAGATGATCCTGCTCACCATAAATATTGAGTAGCGGGCAGGTGATCTTTTTCAGCTCCACCAACCACTCTCCCAGCCTGACACCGCCATTGATCAAGCCATTGTTCTGAAAAAAATCCTTCACGAATTGGCGAAAAGACTCACCCGCCTGATCGGGGCTGTCAAATATCCACTTCTCCATGCGCAGAAAGTTCTTCAGCCTGGTCTCGTCCTCAAGCAGATCGACCATATTCACGTACTTCTGACCGATGAGCGTGAACGGCTTGAGGGAGAGAAAAATCCAGTTCAGCAACTCACCCGGAACATTTCCCAGGGTATCCACCAGCAGGTCGATATCTATCCGCCGGGCCCAACTGCTCAACAGGTTCCCCGGCGTCTGAAAATCAACCGGGGTAACCATGGTGATTAGATTTTTCACTTTACTCTGGTGCAGCGCGGTATAGCACAGGCTGAACACCCCTCCCTGGCAGATGCCCAACATATTGATCTGTTGCTGGCCACTTGCCTCACAAACCTGATCGACGCAGCGATCGATATAACCATTGATGTAGTCATCCAGCGTCAAGCCGGCATCCGCATCATCCGGATATCCCCAGTCTATCAGATAGATATCCTGCCCTTGCACCAGCAGATTTCGCAGCGTCGAACGGTCTTCCTGGATGTCGGTCATATAAGGCCGATTGACCAGCGCATAGACAATCAGCAGTGGAACCGGATTGCGCCAGCCCTCATCCACACCCTGGTAACGGTAGAGGGTCAACTTGTCTTCACAGTAGACGGCCTGTCGGGGTGTAACACCGGTATCGACCTCTTGCGCATTGAGCAGATTCGTCAAACCATGACCTAGTTTGCGACTATACTCAGCCATCTCTGCTGCCAATTGCTCTGGCGGAATATCAATGGGTTTCATTGGAGCCGGTTCCAGCGTTCTTCAATGCTGCGGATATGACAGGCGTGCTCTTTTTTCTCGCTGGTGACTTGTGGCTGGACTTCACTGGCGCTGACCCGGGCTGCTCAGACTTGTTGGGGGCAGCAGCCATCACCCGCTTCAGCGCTTCCAGTTCCAAACACAGACGTCGGTTTTCGCGCCGATTTTCCTGCATGCGCGCTTGCACAGCCCGTAACTCTCTGCGAGTCGGCATGTTCAAAGCGTCCAATCTGGCATCCAGCAGTTTGCTCATCAGTCGCTTCACGGCGATGAAACTATTGACCAAATCACCGTTGATGCGTGCGTAATCGGCGCTGGATACCCACTCAATATAGACCTCCTCGCAGGTGACCGCCCAGAGATCGTAGAGCCTTCTGGCCGTATCGATCACCTCTCCCTTGGCTGCCAAATGATCAAGAGTGTCGCGCAGACGCGCTGTCGATTCGCGGCCGATTCTGGAGAAAAACCGGCGGTACTCCTGAAGTGCCTGCAGATATTTGTGCAGCAGTTGTAACAACCGCTGCTGATCAGCCTGTTCCTCCCGGGAGAAACCGGTCCCAGGCACGGAAAAAAAGCGCCCAACCTCCATCGGCACACCAGGGATTACGTTGCCAAAAAGGTCTCCCGATAGCGATAAGAGCGACATCGCCAACCGTTCCCAGCTGTGCAATGGCAGATCCCAAAACCCCATCACCTTTTGCGTGGGACCATCGCCAACAGCTTCGGTCACACTTCCGCTGGTAGAGAACGGGTCCGTGGGGATACGATCGAGCAGATCTTTCCAATCCGGTTCCTCACCCGCAGCATGTGCTGCTGTGGTGAAGATATCCGCCATCCGAAAAAACTGTCTGCCCTGCTCCATCATCCGGACCATGAAATCCCGGGCCACAGGTGGAACAGCCGGGGAAACCGCCTGCCACCAGTGCGCCAGGGACATTTCCCAAGGACTGTCAACGGGTAAGGCACTCTCCCCGCCTGAAGCCGCACGCACCAGTTCGCTCCAGCGTCGCCAATATTCCTGCTGCAGCAGTTGCAGATTCTCGTCCCAAAAGCCCTGTTTGCTCATTTGAGAATTGTACATTGGTTCCGGCGGTGTGGGGCAGAACAGATCGTTGCCGCGACTGTAACGTCAAAGAGGAGTCTCTCTGGGCAACGACTCCTGTGGGTATATCGTGCACTGCTCGGAAAAGATTGGCTGGAAAACGGAACCACGGTGAACAACGACGGATCACACCTGAGGTACGCCCACCTGGTCAAGTCGCAAAATATCAGGATTGATCGATGAGACAACAGGCTGGTCAGCGATCAACTTGTTTGCGCCGACAAAATTGCCGGCGCAAACGCTGCACTCAATACATGTGCTGTCCACCGTTGATAGAGATGGTCGAGCCAGTCATAAAGCCGTTATTGTCGGCTACCAGAAACAGCACGGCACGGGCGATGTCATCGGAATGCCCCAGGCGCCCCACCGGAATACCCTTGATGATCTTGGCTAAAATCTCTTCCGGCACAGCTTTTACCATTTCGGTATCCACATAACCCGGAGCAACACAGTTCACGGTGATACCGTAGCGTGCACCCTCCAACGCCAGTGCCTTGGTGAACCCTTTGATACCCGATTTGGCGGCAGCATAGTTCACCTGTCCATACTGCCCGGCCTGGCCGTTCATGGAACCAATATTGACGATTCGTCCGAATTTACGTTCACGCATGCCGTCGATAACTGCCTTACTGCAGTTGAAGCAAGAACTGAGGTTGGTCTGTATCACCTCGTTCCAGCGCTCGAAGGACATCTTACTCATGACGCCATCGCGGGTAATTCCGGCATTATTGATCAGCACCTCGATGGGTCCGATATCCGCTTCGATCTGCTTTACCGCCACCTGCACCGCGTCAAAATCACTCACATCGAACTTGTAGGCAGGAATGCCGGTCCGCTCGGTGAACGCTTTGGCGGCTTCGACATTGCTACCATAGTTGGCAACCACGGTATAACCCGCATCCTTCAGGCCGACACTGCACCCTTCACCAATCCCTCTGGTGCCACCGGTTACTAACGCTACTCTTCCCATTTAACTCTCCTCTGATTCGGTTAACCTTATTATTTCCCGGGCTTCTTCCACTGCTGCCATCGGTAGATGGCACAGTGTAAAAGACAAGGGCGGAATAACTTGTAACACAAAGAGATTTCAAATTACCACCCCTCCCGGTTAAACTGTATGTCAATAGCCACAAAGCAGAGGGGCCACGAGTTCGATGTCCGGCACCAGAGTGATCAAGAAGTACCCGAATCGCAGGCTTTATGATACCGAGAAGAGTCGCTACATCACATTGAGCGATATTCGCAAGTTAGTAATGCGGGGAAGTCCATTTCAGGTCATCGACTCCAACAGCAGTGAAGATCTGACGCGTTCGATACTGTTGCAGATCATGCTGGAGGAGGAGTCTGGCGGTCAGCCTCTGTTCAGTGCCAAGATGCTTGCCCAGATCATTCGCTTCTACGGCGGCACCATGCAAGGGATGTTCGCACGCTATCTGGAACAAAGCCTGTCGCTCTTCACCCAGCGACAGAATCAGTTTCCCAACCCGCTGGCACAAGATCCACTGCATCCGATGACCGAACTGGCCCAACACAACATCAAGTTGTGGGCCGATGTACAGCAGAGCTTTCTCCGTGCCGCAGGATTCGTCGATCCAAAGGCGAAAGACGAGTAGACCCTCGGCTGCACCTCTCCGGATGCCACCGCTGTGGAATTACAAGACGCTGCAGGGTGCCCGCCTGGAACCCACAGAAAACATCATCGATCAGCGTTTTTCTGTCTGCTGCATTTGTAATCACGAATCGCGATGAAGAATCGTGGGAGATCCTCATACCACAGCAGGTGCGGATAAAATCGCCCCCCACAGATCGGTCCGATCCGGTATAAAGTTCGTCACTCATTCTGCTGTCATCCACCATCAATCCGTAACTTTCGGACAAAAAGTTGACACTCCTCATTGAAAACATTATGCTGCGCCGCAATAATGCTGCAATGCACAATGCGCATAACTAAGACATGGAATTTAAGGAGGGTAATATGACAACAACTCGCCTCGCGGTGGTCACCGGTGGGATCGGCGGGATCGGCAGCGCAATATGCGTTCGTTTGGCTCAGGATGGGCACAGGGTCGTAGCCACCTATCACCCATCAGAACAGGCTAAAGCCGAGGAGTGGGCTGCTGAGATGTCTCAGCAGGGATATCAGATAGGCGTTGCAGGCGGTGATGTCTCCTCTGCGGAAGACGCCGCGAGAATGATGGCGCATATCCAGGAAGAGTTCGGTGATATAGATATTCTGGTGAACTGCGCCGGTATCACCCGTGATGCCACAATGAAGCGTATGGAAGCAAAAAATTGGGATCTGGTAATCACCACCAACCTCAACAGTGCCTTCTATGTCACTAAACCGGTTTGGGAGGGCATGCTTGAGCGCGGCTACGGCCGCATCATCAACATCTCTTCCCTCAACGGCCAGCGAGGCCAGTTTGGCCAGGCGAACTACTCCGCTGCCAAGGCGGGCATGCACGGCTTGACTATGACATTGGCTCAGGAAGGCGCGGCCAAAGGGATTACAGTAAATACAGTCTCGCCTGGGTACGTGAAAACCGCAATGACCGACGCGATACGGGAAGATATCCGGGAAGGGATCATTGCCACGCTTCCAATGAAGCGCATGGCGCTGCCGGAAGAGATCGCCTCGGCTGTCTCCTTTCTTGCCGCGGAGCAGCAAGCCTATATTACCGGCGCCAATATTCCTTTGAATGGCGGTTTCTTCATGCACTGATAGAAAGAAACAGGCCGACAGACAATCGAATCCTCCTCTCTCTAAGTTTTATTAGAGAGTTTTCAGCCCGGCTCTCCGCCGGGCTTTTTTTATTTCCGTAAAAACCTAGTGTGTTTCTGTGTTATTCGTTCACCTAATATAGTTACCGACCCACACCAGCTGTTTTCAAAGGCTGGATATAGAAAAATACTCGGGAGCTCTGTCGGGCTTTCCGTCAACAGGCATTGATTTTTGGGAGAGTGAACAATGGCAAAACCGATGTACGATACACCGATGCTTGACCAGCTGGAGAGCGGACCCTGGCCGAGCTTCGTGACCGGCCTCAAGCGTCTGGCCAACGATAATGACATGATGGTCGACCTGCTGGGCCAGCTGGAGACCTCTTACCAGACCCGCAAGGGGTACTGGAAAGGCGGCACCGTGGGCGTCATCGGCTACGGTGGCGGTATCATTCCCCGCTTCACCGAGCTGAAGGGAGAGAATGGCAAAGCAATCTATCCCGCGGCCGCCGAGTTTCACACGCTGCGCGTGATGCCCCCTCCGGGCATGCATTACGACACCGGCACGCTGCGCAAATTCTGCGATATCTGGGAGAAGTACGGCTCTGGTCTGATCGCGTTTCATGGTCAGTCCGGCGACATCATGTTCCAGGGTTGCACCACCGCGAACGTACAGAAGGCGTTCGACGAGATCAACGAGATGGGATTCGACCTGGGCGGTGCCGGTCCGGCCGTGCGCACGGGCATGTCCTGCGTCGGTGCAGCGCGCTGCGAGAACTCCTGTTTCGACGAAGGGCGCACGATGCGCTCGCTGGTCAACAATGCGCTGGACGATATGCACCGTCCGGCGCTGCCGTACAAGTTCAAGTACAAGGTATCGGGCTGTCCGAATGACTGCATGAACTCGGTGCAGCGTGCGGACCTGGCCACCATCGGCACCTGGCGCGATGACATGAAGGTGGACCAGGAGGAGGTGGTGAAGTTCGTGGCGCAGAAGGGGCGCAAGTATGTGATCGACAACGTGATCACGCGCTGCCCGACTCAGGCGCTGTCGTTGAATGACGATGACACCTTGGCGGTGGACAACAGCAACTGTGTGCGCTGCATGCACTGCATCAACGTGATGAACAAGGCGCTGTCACCGGGAGACGACAAGGGGGTGACCCTGCTGTGCGGCGGTAAGCGTACGCTGAAGATCGGTGATCTGATGGGTACGGTGATCGTGCCCTTCCATAAGCTGGAGACGGAAGAGGACTTCGAGTGGTTGACCGAGCTGGCCACCGAGATTCTGGACTTCTTCGCCGAGAATGCGTTGGAGCACGAGCGCACCGGAGAGATGATCGAGCGTATCGGCCTGACCAACTTCCTGGAAGGTGTCGGTCTGGATATCGACCCCAATATGATCAGTCGGCCGCGCATGAATCCCTACTTCCGTTCCGATGACTGGGACAGCGAAGTCGCCAAATGGGAAGAGCTGAAAACCAGCGCTTCCTGATGATCCATGTACTTTGAAAGCCGGGTCCCCGGTTGCCAGCGACAACGGGGGCCCGGTCTTTTTAACCGGCTGTGAGCTGGCTGACAGTGACGTACTAACCGGTGGGAGTCCCTCTCAGCAGATAATCGAGCACCAGACCAAGAAAAATGGTCATACCGAAAGTATTATTGTTGAGAAAAGCTTGAAAGCACTTTTTAGGCTCCTGCGCGCGGATCAACCTCTGCTGCCACAAAAACATCATGCCACCCAACGCAACGCCCAGAACGTAGTACCCTCCCAGATCCAGCTTGCTGCCCACAATGATCAGTAATCCCAGCATAGTCAGCTGCAGCAGCCCGATCATCAGACGATCGTACTCACCAAACAGAATTGCGGTCGATTTCACGCCGATTTTGAGGTCATCATCACGATCGACCATGGCATACTCGGTATCGTAGATCAGCGCCCAGATGATGGTGGCAACATAAAGCAGCCAGCCAGCTTCGCTGACCGTCCCGGTCAATGCGACAAAAGCCATTGGTACCGCCCAGCCAAAGGCCATCCCCAGCACCAGCTGCGGTAGGTGGGTAAAACGTTTCATGAACGGATAGAGTGCCGCCAGTGTGACCGCGACAAAAGACATCGTGATGGTTTTCCAATCGAGCAGCAGCACCAGTGCGAATGCTGCCAAACTCAGCACCACGAATACCGCGATCGCCTCCTGGGGTGTCACCAGCCCAATCGCCAGCGGCCGCAACCGCGTACGGGCCACCTTGCCGTCAAAGTGCCGATCCGCATAGTCGTTGATGGCACAACCAGCCGAACGCATCAGCGTCACTCCGAGGATAAAAATCAACACCACCCCCCAGCGCGGCGCTCCGCCCCCTGCAATCCAGAGTGCCCACAGAGAAGGCCAGAGCAGCAGCAGAATACCAATCGGGCGGTTCAATCGGATCAGCAACATATAGCCGATCAGCCTTTCACGCAGTGTCAGCGACCCCGAACGCTTTCTCAACTGCACTTCAGGCGGCCTCATCTCAGACTCGCTCAGGCAGGTCGGGAAGAAATATCTCGTTCACCAACAGCAGTTTGCCGGAGAGCGAAAAAATCGATCGGCGCCCCCAGATCTCATCCGGACACTCCTGCAATGATCGAACCGCAGCCGTAAACAGCCAATGCCGGGGTAACAGCCGCGACACCTGGGTTACACCGCGCTTGGCGTGTGGATCGGAGAAGAGTACCTCTCCGAGTGGCTTATCACCAAGATGAGCCAGCCGCCTGGCGGGACCGGAGAGACTGCGAGCAGGAATCAGGGTGCGGGCAAACACCCAAGGTGTCCCTGAGCAGAGCAGCTCCACCTCACGCGCGATGGCAATCTCTCCGGAACGCATGCCAAGCAGCGTCAACTCACTGTAAAGTGGCCTCCCCCATCCCTGCCGAACGACCCGGACGCGGAACTGACCGCCACGACAGGCACTTTTTATCCTGGCCGTCAAAGAAGCCCGGTCTTGCAGCCACGGGTAGACAGCACCAGGAACCTGAGACTGCCGCAAACGCTCCCACCCGATCCAGTTGGGCTCAAGCCGGGTAGTATTTGGGTCTAATCGATTCACTGCTGATTCTCTGGGCGGTGGGAAACCATAAAATATGTATTATCGCAGAGATCAAGCATCGATGTACTGCTCTCTGGCACCAATCCAACGCTGCACCAAGGGCGCCACCCGCTCCGGAAACTCCTGCAGAATCGATGCCGCCGCCTCCCTCACCTCATCCAGTAGCCCCTGGTCCCGCACCAGGTTAGCAATACGAAACTGCATCTCTCCGGTTTGTCGGGTACCCAGTACCTCGCCAGCGCCGCGTAGTTCCAGATCCCGCTCGGCAATCAGAAATCCGTCATTGCTCTCACGCATCACCGCCAGGCGTTCACGTGCATTGGTAGAGAGAGGTGGCTGATACATCAGCACACAGTGGCTTTTCGTGGCGCCTCGACCCACCCTGCCGCGCAACTGATGCAACTGCGCCAATCCCAGCCGTTCCGGATTTTCGATAATCATCAGACTGGCATTGGGTACGTCCACACCCACCTCGATCACCGTGGTCGCGACCAGCAGATCAAGTTCCTGCCGCTGAAAGGCCTGCATCACCGCTTCCTTGTCGACGGCCTTGAGACGGCCATGAACCAGCCCAATCCGCAACTCCGGCAACAGTTGACCGAGCTGCACGGCAGTATCCTCGGCCGCTTCGCACTCCAAAACCTCCGACTCCTCGATCAGTGTGCACACCCAATAGGCCTGCCTCCCCCGGGCACAGGCAGCGCGCACCCGCTCTATCACATCCGCCCGACGCGTGGCGGGCAGCACCACCGTCTCTACCGGCACTCTGCCTGGCGGCAATTGATCGATCACTGACAGATCCAGATCGGCATAGGCAGTCATCGCCAAAGTACGCGGAATCGGGGTTGCGGTCATGATCAGCTGATGCGGCACGCTGCCTCCGCTGCTTCCCTTATGGCGCAACGCCATGCGCTGATGAACACCAAACCGGTGTTGTTCATCTATGATGACAAGCCCGAGCCTACCGAAGCTGACATCCTCCTGGAACAGTGCCTGAGTGCCAACCACCAAGCTGGCCTTACCCTCGGCCAGCGCATTGAGCAGCGCCTCTCTGGCCTTGCCTTTCTGGCGGCTGGTCAACCAGGAGACCTCAATCCCAAGTGGCGACAGCCAGCGACGAAAACTGCGCAGGTGTTGTTCCGCCAACAACTCGGTGGGTGCCATCAGCGCCACCTGATAGCCGGCTTCCAGCGCCTGTAACGCGGCCAGAGCAGCAACTACCGTTTTTCCCGAGCCCACATCACCCTGGAGCAGGCGCATCGCCGGGTGATTTCCGTTCAGGTCGCGGGAGATCTCCTTGGCCACCAAGCTCTGGGCGGTGGTCAGCGCGAAAGGCAGATGCGCAAGGAACTGCTGGCGCAGCACCCCGCCGCCGTCCAGCTCAGGCGCCGTCACCTGCCGGCGGCGAAGGCGCAACTGTCCAAGACTCAGTTGATGCGCCACCAGCTCTTCGAAAACCAGCCTCCGCTGTGCCGGATGCCGCCCCTCCAACAACTGTACCTGCGGCGCATCTGCCGGGGGCCGATGGAGGTAGCGAACAGCGCTGGCGAGATCTGGCAGTCGGTATCTCTGCAACAGAGAGTGCGGCAGCCACTCCGGTAACCGGTGCGGTTGCGCAGCCAGGATCGCCAACGCTTTGTCGGTGATATTCCGCCAGCTGAGCTGATGCATCCCTTCCGTGGTTGGATAGACCGGCGTGAGCGTCTCTGCAGCAACCATCGGTTGCTGACCATCAATCCTGCTGTATTCCGGATGGACCATCTCAAGCGTGCCGGGTCCTTTGCGCACTTCGCCGAAGCAGCGCAGCTTGCTACCGCTAGCGAACCCCGCCTGTTGCGCAGCGGAAAAGTGAAAAAAACGCAGTGTGAGCGAGCCGCTGGCATCGGCAATCCGCACCAGCAGCGAACGGCGGCGGCCAAAGTGGATATCGGCGCTCTCCACCACGCCTTCGATGACCGCCTGATCCCCCGGCTGCAGCTCTCCCAGAGGCATGATCCGGGTACGATCCTGGTAGCGGAAGGGGAGATGAAACAGCACATCTTGCAGCGTATGGATGCCGATTCTGGCCAACCGCTCGGCGTTGCGCGTACCGATACCCCTGAGTGTCGTGACGAGGGTGACATCCAGCCCCAAGTCATTTTCCTCCGCTTTCAACACCACTCCCGAATAGTCTCCCACCACGCTGCTTTCGGCATGGGATCTGACGCTCCGCTGCCACTCAACGGAAACCTGCCGGCCAAGGATGCCAGAAGGAAGGGAAACTGAGAAGCAATTGGCGATCGGAAAACGGCTCAGGATTGTGTAGCATTGACCAATCAGGAGAATGCCACAGTGCAGGAGCTGCCTATGTCCGTACTACTCGAATTCAGCATGTTCCCCACCGACAGGGGTGAAAGTGTCAGCACCCCGGTGAGTTTGGTGGTTGCGGAGATTCGTGCCAGCGGTCTTCTCTATCGATTGACACCGATGGGCACCATAGTGGAGAGCGACCAACTCGGGCCGGTGTTGAGTCTGGTCGAGCGCTGTTATCGGGTACTCGAGCAAACCGGTTGTCGGCGGGTCTACGCCTCGCTGAAACTGGATATCCGCAGCGGACAAAAAAACCGAATGCAGGCCAAACTGGACTCGGTAAAGAAGAAAATCGGCGATGTCGCCATTTGAAACGCTAAGCTGACAGAAATCACCATGGTTTACCAGCAAATCTTCCATCAGGATACCCGTGGACGCGGGACCTACGAAATCAGTGCGGATGTCAACCGGATCATCCACGATTCCGGCGTGATCACCGGCTTCTGCCAGGTCTTCGTACATCACACCAGTGCTTCCCTGACCCTGTGTGAGAACGCTGATCCCAGCGTGCGCCAGGACCTGGAGAGCTTTATGGCCAGACTGGTAATCGATGGTGACCCTATGTTCTGTCACACGCAAGAGGGGAACGATGACATGTCCGCGCACATACGATCGATTCTGACCAATATGGATCTCTGCATACCCATCACCAACGGCAGGGGCGCCTTGGGCACCTGGCAGGGCATCTATCTCTGGGAGCACCGTACCCGACCCCACCGGCGCCGCATCAGCGTAACTGTTTACGGTGAATAGTAGTCCGGGATAGATCGTTTTTCTGCATGTATTGCAAAAATAGCTTCGCCAGCCATTCAACTGCGGAAACAATCACATGAACTCACAACCAGCAGCTCTGCAAGTCATCGGCATGAAGAAACGGTTCGGTACGCACGAAGTACTGAAGGGGATCGATCTGACCGCATATACCGGCGATGTCATCTCCATCATCGGCACCAGTGGTTCCGGAAAAAGCACCTTTCTCCGCTGCATCAATCTGCTCGAATCACCGGACGCGGGCGATGTCTTCGTCCATGGTGAACAGATCTCGATGAAGCAGCGGCGTGACGGTGGACGTACCGTAGCCAATCCAAAGCAGCTTCAGCGTATCCGCTCGAGGCTCTCGATGGTATTCCAGAGTTTCAATCTCTGGTCACATAAAACCATCCTGGAAAACATCATCGAAGCACCCATTCATGTGTTGAAAAAAACCAAGGCCGAAGCGATCGAACAGGCGGATGCGCTGTTGCAGAAGGTGGGCATGTATCAACGCCGTGATTACTACCCCAGCCATATCTCCGGTGGGCAGCAGCAACGTGCTGCGATCGCCAGAGCGCTGGCGATGGACCCCGAAGTCATGCTGTTCGACGAACCCACCTCCGCACTGGATCCGGAATTGGTGGGCGAAGTACTGCAGGTGATGCGGGAACTGGCCGAAGAGGGGCGCACCATGTTGGTGGTAACCCATGAAATGGAGTTTGCACGCAATGTCTCCTCCCATCTGATGTTTCTCGATGCGGGGAATGTCGAGGAGTTCGGACCGGCGAAAGCGGTATTCGACGATCCTAAATCCGAGCGCATGCGCCAGTTCATCGGCATTTAGCTGATCTCCACCGCACTGTGATCACGCCTGAATCCGGTTGTACAGGATGTCAAGGGCAAGTTATATTGGCCGGCGTTGCCCGATAAACATCTGGATGGGCCTGAAATAACAAGAGAGCGAGGAGAATCACCCGATGAAAAAATTACTGTTTTGTTCTTTGCTGCTCCTGCTGACCTCCGGCAGTGTGCTTGCTGAAAAGATTCGTATCGGTACCGAGGGCGCCTACCCTCCCTTCAACATGATCGACCAGGATGGTCAGGTTGCTGGTTTCGATGTGGATATCGCCAAAGCGCTGTGTACAAGAATGGATACCGAGTGTGTGTTCGTCACACAAGATTGGGATGGCATCATTCCCGGCCTGCTAGCGCGCAAATATGACGCAGTGGTCGCCTCCATGTCGATTACCGAAGAGCGCAAGAAAGCGGTCGATTTCTCCGATCGCTATTATTCCAACAGCCTCGCTATGATTGCCAAGAGCGGAACCAATATCGATCCAACCCAGCTGCAGGGAAAATCGGTCGGAGCACAAAGAGCCACCATCGCCGCAGACCATGCCAACGCGATCGAGGGTGCCAACGTCAAGCTGTATGATACCCAGGAGAACGCCTATCTGGATCTCAACTCGGGTCGTATTGATGTGCTGATGACCGATAGACTGCCAGGCTATGACTGGCTCAATTCTGAGCAAGGCAAAGGGTTTGAGTTTATCGGCGACGCGATTGACATCGGGGACCAGATTGGTATTGCCGTGCGTAAAGGCGACAAGCTGCGTGAGCGCCTCAACAAGGCGATCGAAGAGATTCGTGCTGATGGCACCTACCAGCGGATCAATGCCAAATATTTCCCTTTCTCCATCTATTGATGATGGGGAAGCGGGGTTCTGCAGTGAGGAATGGTTGTAATCTAGCTCGAGCCGCTCCGCTGCCCACTGTAACAAAAGCGAGACGACTCGTTTGATTGATCTCCAGGGTTTTGGCGATCAGCTTCTGTTCGGTGCCTGGATGACCCTCAAGGTGGCCGCCGGCGGCCTGCTGCTTGGCCTGCTACTCGGCATAATGGGCGCGCTGTTCAAACTTTCCGGCATGCGGGCGCTCTATGTGCTCGGTGCCGGTTACACCACCATCATCCGCGGGCTCCCCGAGTTGCTGGTGGTGCTGGTCATCTACTTTGGCAGCGCCGGCGTACTCACCCAGATTGCCGGCTGGTTCGGCCACGACGGGTATGTCGAACTGAGTCCACTGGCAGCGGGCATCATCGCACTCGGAATCTCTTTCGGCGCCTACGCCACCGAGGTGTTCCGTGGCGCGATTCAGGCGATACCCAAGGGCCAGATCGAGGCTGCCAGAGCCTGCGGCATGAGCAATCCTCAGGTTTTTTTCCGCATCGTGCTGCCACAGGCATGGCGCATTGCAATTCCTGGTCTGGGCAATCTGTTTCAGGTGCTGCTGAAAGACACTTCGTTGGTTTCGGTCGTGGGTCTGGAAGAGATCATGCGCAAGAGCCAGATCGCGATCTCCAACACCAAGGAGCCTTTCACCTTCTATTTCACCGCCGCTTTGATCTACTTGTCGATCACTGTCATCGTCATGATCGGACAGCGTTACGCGGAACGTTGGGCAAGCCGTGGACTGGTGAGGCGCAGCGAATGAACTGGAACTGGGAGGTGATCTTCGCAAGCCTGCCGCAACTGCTGGAAGGCTCGCTGCTGACCCTGGAACTGGTCTTCATCTCGGTGTTGATCGGAGGTTTCCTGTCGGTTCCGCTGGCGATTCTGCGAACCTCAGAGAATCCGCTGGTCAGCGGAATCCCGCTGTTTTATACCTTCTTTTTCCGCGGTACGCCGATGCTTGTCCAGCTGTTCCTGTTTTACTACGGGTTGGCCCAGTTCGACAGCGTCCGAGAAAGCTTTCTCTGGCCGCTGTTACGTGAAGCCTACTGGTGTGCACTGATCGTGTTTACACTCAACACTTGCGCCTACACCACGGAGATTATGCGCGGCGCGATACAGGCTGTGCCCCGGGGTGAGATCGAAGCGGCGCAGGCGATTGGAATGAACCGCTACCACCTCTACCGAAGGATCATTCTACCATTGGCTTACCGGATCGGCCTTCCCGCCTACAGCAATGAGATCATTCTGATGTTGAAAGGGAGTGCCCTGGCAAGCACCATCACACTGCTCGACCTCACCGGCATGGCGCGAACCATCATCGCCCGCACCTACATGCCGATAGAGGTTTTTTTCGCTGCCGGCTGTATCTATCTGCTGCTGACATTTCTGTTCATCCAGGGTTACCGTCTTTTCGAGCGGCGCATGATGCGCCACCAAAAACCGATCTGAAACCACTTCCAATCGAAGCGGCGCTGAATCAGTCATCGAGTTCCAGTACCGCGTCCATCTCCACCGCCGCACCTCGCGGTAATTCAGCGACGCCGATTGCGGCTCTGGCAGGATAAGGTTCCTGGAAGTACTCCGCCATCACCTGATTGACCAGCGTAAAGTTGCTCATATCAGTGAGAAAAACATTCAGCTTGACGACATCCTGCAAACTACCACCGGCAGCCACCGCCACCGCTTGCAGATTGTTGAACACCTGCCTGACCTGAACCGCAAAATCGCCTTCGACCAGGGTCATGCTCTCTGGTGACAGTGGGATCTGCCCGGAGAGGTAGACCCTGTTGCCGCTCTTTACCGCCTGGGAATAGGTCCCAATCGCTTTGGGTGCACTATCGGTATGGATGATTTCCCGTGCCATTCGCTCCTCCCACTCCACCCAATCACGCCATGCGATTGGAAATTCAGAATTATGATTATCGTACTCTTCGAATTTCGTTCGGTTAAAATTAGGATCGTTGGGACGGCACCAATCAGCGCTAACCAAATAACATATCAGCGCCGCATCACTGCATGGTACGGCTGATGCGCAGTACATGAGGTAGCGATCTTACCCGTCGTATGATACCGGCGAGATGCCGCCGGTCCTCCACCGCAAGGACAAATTTCAGTGATGAGGTCGCTCCATCCTGCACATCCATGCTGACATTCTCGATATTCGATCCCATCTCAGAGATGGCTGCGGCAATGGTGGCCAACACGCCGCGCCTGTTGTCGGTTTCAACTTTGATCTCTGTACTGAACGTGTTCGTCTGTGTGGCTTCCCACTGAACGTAGATCCAATCGCTCTCCTGCTTGCGAAGCTCGCCGATGTTCCGACACTCCTGCCGGTGCACCACCACCCCTTTGCCGGGGCTGAAATTGGCGATCGCGTTATCTCCCGGTATCGGCCGACAACACTTGGCGAACTTCACTACCATCCCTTCGGTACCAGTAATTATAAGCGGACGACTCTGCTTCCCCTCTCTCTCTTTTAGTGAACGCTTCTTCCCCGACTTTTTAGATTCCTGTGCCTCCCCATTGCCCCTCCCGATCTCCTCCAGGAGCTGGCGCGCAACCAACAGCGGCATGCGATTACCCAACCCTATCTCCATGAGTAGCATCTCCTTGTCACGGAGCCGAAAATCGGTCAGCAGCTGAGACACTCTTTTCTCCGGTATGCGCTCCAGGGTCTCCCCCAAAACGTTCAGCTCCTTCTCCAGCAACCGTCCGCCGAGCGCTATCGCCTCCTGCTTCTGAAGATTCTTCAGATAGCTGCGGATATTGACCCGCGCCTTGCCGGTCACCACAAAGTTTAACCATGCCGCTTTCGGTGCAGCCGTCTCCGAACAGATAATCTCCACCGTCTGTCCACTGACCAGTTGGGTGCGCAGCGGCACCATTCGCCGATCGATACGCGCCGCCACACAACTATTGCCCACATCAGTGTGAACCGCATAAGCGAAATCTATGACTGTAGATCCTTTGGCGAGCACCAGAATCTTACCTCTGGGTGTAAAGACGTAGACCTCTTCTGGAAACAGGTCGACTTTGACGTGATCGAGAAACTCAACCGAATCACCAGCCCCCTGCTGCAGATCCAGCAGGTGCTTCATCCAGTCTGAAACAGCTACCTGGGAGAGGTTGTCCTCTTCTTTTGCCGCCTTATACAACCAGTGTGCAGCGATCCCCGATTCAGCCACGCGATGCATCTCCTCGGTTCTGATCTGAATCTCGATGGGGATACCGTGCGGACCGAACAGTACAGTGTGCAGTGACTGGTAGCCGTTAACCTTGGGAATGGCAATATAGTCTTTGAACCGTCCTGCAACCGGTTTGTAGAGATTGTGTACCGCGCCCAGTACCCGATAACAGGTGTCGGTCTGATCAACGATCACACGAAATGCATAGACATCCGCCACTTCGGAAAAAGAGAGTTTCTTCTGCCGCATCTTCTTGTAGATACTGTAGGTGTGCTTCTCCCGGCCTTTCACCTCAGCCTTGAAACCATCATCGGCCAGGCGTGCGCTGATCGCCGCCTCGATGCTGCCCAGCACCCGCTTGCGATTACCGCGCGCCTGCTTCACCGCATTGCGTAACACCCGATAGCGCATCGGCCAGTAAGCCGCAAACCCCAACTCTTCCAACTCGGTGCGCACACTGTTGATGCCGAGCCGATTCGCGATCGGTACGTAGATATCCAGGGTCTCCCGGGCGATCCGCCGCCGCTTTTCCGGACGCATGACGCCGAGCGTGCGCATGTTATGAAGCCGATCTGCGAGTTTTATCATGATGACGCGGATATCCCGTGTCATCGCCAGCAGCATTTTACGGAAGTTCGCCGCCTGCGCCTCTCTACGAGAACGGAAATCGATCTGAGTGAGCTTGCTCACCCCGTCGACCAGTTGGGCTATCTCTTCATCAAAGGCCTCAGCAATCTGTGCCTTGCTGATATGGGTATCCTCGATGACATCATGCAGTATTGCCGCCATCAGACATTTGTAATCCATCTGGATATTGGCAAGTATTCGTGCCACCGCCAAAGGATGGTAGATATAGGGTTCACCAGTCATACGCTGTTGACCCTCATGGGCTTCAGCGCTGAACATATAGGCGCGGTAAACCTCCTGTATCTGGGCTGGAGTCAGATACGATTCCAGCGCCACACACAGATCACTGATCAGAAACCGCGGTTTACCGGGGTGGGAGTGTAGCGTCATCAGGTCTGCGGTGACTGGCGGCATAACGCTGACTTTCCTATCATTCGACCGCAATCGAACGGGACTGCCGGACAGACTTCGTAATGAGCCTCCGGCTAGAGGTGGCGTTGCCGCACCCGCCCCTCAAACTTTCACAGAATTGGCGGGGGTGACTCTGCAATTGATTCTTCAAATTCAGCCTCGCCTCCCTCAGGCGCCATCTCCAGCTCCTGACCGCGACGCTCGACCACTGTCGAATTATCCACCAGACCAGCCGCAATTTCGCGCAGAGCAACTACGGTCGGTTTATCGTTTTCCCATGGCAGCAACGGGTCGACGCCGTTTACCAGCTGGCGTGCCCGCTTGGAAGCCAAAAGCACCAGGTCGAAGCGGTTATTCACATGCTCCAGACAATCTTCAACAGTGATACGTGCCATTCATACAACTCCAGAGCAGTCCCTTCATCAATCCGGGAAAGCTGCATAATCGAAAGTCCGGTTTCTGCGGATCAGCACCGGAATAGAGTGATTCGCCATTTGGCGGGACCAGTGAATATAAACCAATAACCTGCCGGCTTCCACTCCCGGTTATCTAGGAGCCTGTCGGACTATGGATGTTTCTACTGCGGAAGCGGGAGAGCGGTCCAAATTTTTCCCGATTTTCGTTACATAGGCCCACTATGCGCCTCAAATCGGGAACCATTTAGCCTCGCTCTCCCACTCCCTCGCTACGATCCCCCATAGTCCGACAGGCTCCTAGCCAAGCAGATTTTTCAACTGATGCTCAAGCCTGTGGGATTGCACCGACACCCTCAACCTTTGACTGACAATGAGCGCCTGCAGCTCCGAGAGTGCCAGATCGAAGTGCTCATTGATAACCAGGTAGTCATACTCGACAAAGTGCTCCATTTCACTGCGCGCCTCGCGCATGCGGCGTTCGATTACTTCGCTGCTATCCTGACCACGCGCTTCCAAACGTTGGCGCAACGCCTGCGTTGTCGGTGGCAGCACAAATACTGAAACCGCCTCCGGGAAACGGTGGCGCACCTGTTGTGCTCCCTGCCAATCGATCTCCAAAATCACATCCACCCCAGTTTCGAGCAGCTCTCTCACCGCCCGCTCAGAGGTGCCGTAGAGATTGCCGAACACTTCCGCATACTCGATGAAAGCACCCTCTCCGATCATACGCCGGAATGCAGCCTCATCGGTAAACCAGTAGTGCTCTCCGTCCCGTTCACCCTGCCGCATCGCCCTGGTGGTGTGTGAAACCGAGACGCGGATGCCAGCCTCCTGCTGCATCAGCGCTTTGAGCAGACTGGTCTTACCGGCGCCGGAGGGTGCGGAAACGATGTAAAGCGTCCCTTGTGTCTTCAATGGATAGTCCTGTCTGTCGCTTCTGCCACGGCTGGACCCGTGTGCCGCGCGACACCCCTGCCGATCCGCACTATTGCATCATTCCACGCCGGAGGCACGCTCTCCCTCATCTACCACAGGGAAGCGTTGCCGAGTGCCATCCTGACAGGCTCAGCGCAGGATCATCGAACAGTATGATTTTCAAATTTCTTCACTTTAACGAGTGCAGAAAACGATTGAGTGGCTTGGTCGATCCATGTAACGCAGCCGACGCCGAATGGGTTAAGCCCCTCCTCAACAGTGAAATTCTTGACCCGGTTCAATGAAAAATCTCCCGAAACAGCGCTTGCATCGAGTTCCAGGAGGCTTTATCCGCAGCTGGATCATACTTGAGATTCTCGATACCAAAGCTGTCCGCCTCCGGATTGGTAAAGGCGTGGCGGGCACCGACATGCCCGTTGAAGGTATACATCACGCCCGCGTTGCTCAATGCCGCCTCGAACGCTTCCACCCGCTCCAGCGGGATGAAGGCATCGGAGTAGCCGTGCTCTATCAGCACTTTGCCTTTGATCTTCTCCGCTTCATTCGGGCCAGGCAGAGGCAGTGACCCGTGAAAGCTCACCACACCCTTCAGATCAGCACCGGCATAGGCCATCTGCATCACCGTCGCGCCTCCGAAACAGTAGCCTATCGCAGCGATTCTGTCCGTATCGGTCAACTCATTGGCTCGCAGCTGTTCAAGTCCCTTCAGCGCCCGCGTCCGCCATGCCTCGGTGTTGGCGGTAGTGGCTTGCATCCACTCCTGTGCCTGGGCTGGATGACGGGTCACCTTGTCACCGCCGTACATGTCCAGCGCGAACGCAACATAACCCATCTCAGCCAGTTTTGACGCGCGTTCTCTTGCGTAGTCGTTTAGCCCCCACCACTCATGCACAACCAGTACGCCAGGACGTTTACCGGTAACCGAGTCGTCCCAATAGAGATGCCCGGTCAATTCTGTCTCTCCATCCTGATAAGAGAGAGTCGTGCTCTGTACCGCAGCGTAACCTCCGGTAGAAAAAGCGATTAGACCCAATATCCCCCAACGGAGCATGCCACTCTTTCTTACTGTATTGTTCACCGTAGTATCTCCAGACTCTTACCGATCAACAGATCATAGCGCATTGTGACAGCACGGAGAATAAACCACCGGAATGGAATAACCTGAATATTCCCGGGGATGCCGCTCCTGCGCACACTCGCAATCGCCAACTTTTTCACCTCTACAAACAATGTGCGAATCAATCAGGTCGATTCCGCCGCTGGATCCACTGTTTCAGGACCCGTCAGCGTCAAATTTTCTGGCTCGGCACGGCCCCTGGCGCAACCCGGATCCCAAAGTCACTTGAGCCGAAGATGCCCTGGTTGAACGGTGAGCCCACGCGGGCCGGGGCGATCGGTATGGTCAACAACCCGATGGCCGATGGGGAAGCGGGATGTCGGTCGGCGCTGGCCGACGTCAACAACGCCACTACACTGAAATGCAATTAAAGTCAGTGCAAGCGCCTGTCTGGTTTTCCGGCAATTACCCTGTCCAGGTCCGGCAATGCCTCGGGCCCGTCGCGGGCTGGGCAACTGGTTTGGTTATACGGGGGGTATCGCAGTTATGCCGCTTACAGCAGTGACCACACGCTTTCCACCTGCGATGAATCTGGTCACTGCGATCGGTGTCCGTTGCCTGTAGGCTCGAAAACTGGCACGGCGACTCGATTGTTGCGAGGCAGGGGAGGCTCGCATGGTACTGAACAGCAGCTGCATAAATCCATCTGAGATGCAGCTGGTTCTCGATTAATGCACCGCATCACCCCGGATCGAGCCTTTGGAGCAGACCCCGGCCTACGAAGTGAAACCGTGCTGGCGCATGCTCTGAGCCTCCTGGCTCTTAAACTGCAGAAAGCGCGGCAGGAACTTCTCCCAGTCGATGATATGCGCATCCAGCTCCGGGCCGTCGATGCAGGCATGCTTGCGCACCATTTTGCCGTCCAGCATCACCGGCACCATACAGGCACCGCACATGCCGGTGGCATCCACCATGATCGAGTTGAGACTGGCGATGGTGCGCACACCGTAGGGATGGGTCAGCTTGCTCACCGCGCTCATCATGATAGGCGGACCGATCGCCACCACCTCGCCGATAGCACGACCAGACCCTTCCACCGCTTGGTCGAGCAACTGTCGCAGCGGATCGGTAACAAATCCCTTGATGCCGAAGCTGCCGTCGTTGGAGGTGTAGATCACCTCCAGCAGATCGGGATACGCCGCCTGCATTAATCCGATACGCTGATCTCTTTCCGACCAGAATAGGTATTCCGTCCCACGAAAACCGGCAATCAACGTGACATGATTTCCCATCTTCAGGTGCTCACGCATGATCGGGTAGACCGGAGGCAGACCGACGCCGCCGGCGGTGAAGACCACCGTCTCCCCGTTCTCGTAGCGGTGCAGCTGGCTGGGGAGACCGAGCGGTCCGGCGATACCGCTGAATGCTTCACCCACCTCCATCCGGTTCATGTACAAGGAGCTGCTGCCCAACCCTTGGATCACCATGGTGATGGTGCCCTTCTCCTTATCCCAGTCAGCCAGGGTCATCGGCACGAACTCACCCTTCTCCCAGGCCAGCACCCGGACGAACTGGCCCGCTTTTGCGCTTTTTGCGATCAGCGGGGCGTAGACCACGAACTCGACGATATCCTTGGCCAGAACGCGCTTCGCCAGAATCGTCTGCGGTGCCTGCCCCAGCCTGGTGTAACGCTCCGCGTTCGCCACCAGCGATCTGATTTCGTCGGACGAAAACGGCACCTCGCCCATGATCTCACGCGCCGCCTCCTTGCCATCTCCAGCCGCTTTGATTGCGGTGGAGCCACCCCGCGCGGCATCGCCGCCGGTGTAGACATCCTCGATCGATGTCTCCTGGGTGCCGGCCCTGATCTCGATGGTACCCCACTTGGAGGTTTTCAGGTTCGGTTCGGAGTCCTTGATGATCGGGTTGGATGCATTCCCCAGCGCCATGATCACCAGATCCACCGGCATGAGCTCGGTTTTCCCGGTCACCACCGGTCGCCGCCGCCCCGACTGGTCCGGCTCGCCCAACTCCATTACATCCAGCACCGCGCTGGTGACGAAATGGGTTTTCTCGTCGCCGTTGAACTCACGTGGTGCGCGCAGTACCTTCAGCTCGATTCCCTCTTCGGTGGCATGGTGCAACTCCTCCACCCGCACCGGCATCTCGTCCTGGGTGCGGCGGTAGACAATGGTCACCTTGCCGCCTAATCTGCGCGCGGTACGTGCCGCATCCATTGCGGTGTTGCCACCACCGATCACCATCACCTGCTTGTCCCGGGTCACCGGCAGCGGTGTTTCGTAATCCTCTTTGTGCGCCTGCATCAGATTGACGCGGGTGAGATACTCGTTGGCCGAGAGGATACCGAGCAGGTGCTCGCCAGGTACGTTCATGAAACGTGGCAGGCCGGCACCAGTGCCGACGAAGATCTTCCAGAAGCCAGCGCGCTTGATCTGTGCCAGGGTAGCGGTCTTGCCAACCAGAAAATTGGTGACGAACTGGCCACCCATCAACTTGATCTTCTGCACCACATCGTCGATCAGCGTATTGGGCAGGCGGAATTCGGGTATGCCGTAGCGCAATACCCCGCCGAGGGTGTGAAACGCCTCGAACACGGTGACCGGAAAACCCGCCTTGGTGAGCAGGTAGGCATTGATCAGCCCGGCGGGTCCGGAACCAACCACCGCAATCGGTGGTTTGTCGGCAACCGCCCAGGGGTTGGGCGCCGGTCTGCCCTGTTCAAACAACGCATAAGGGTTCAACAGCTTTTCACTCTCCGGTAGATACCACTCGAGCTGGCCGATCTCTATCGGCCGCTCGTTGTGAGTACACACCCCCTGGCACTGGATCTCCTGCGGACAGACGCGCCCGGTGACGTTGGGCAGCGGGTTGGACTCTTTGATCAGCTCGAAAGCCTGCCGGAACTTCCCCTCTCCCATCAGATGCAGCAACTCCGGGATATGGATCTTTACCGGGCAGCCACCCTTGTTCTCACCCCCATCCATGCGCGGCAGACCGATTTCGCACGGGCGGTCGTCACACTGCTTGTCACGCAGCACCTCGAGCCAGACGAACATCTCCACTTCGCGAAAACTGTAACCCAGACCCATGTACCCGAGATAACCCTGGTTGACCAGGTCGAAATCGCGGGAACGCTCCTCCGCAGGACGGATGTAGGGTGGGATATTGTTGGCGCCCGGCCATCCCTCGGCCAGACCTTTGAACATGGGATAACGCTGTCTGAGGTGGTGGTCGATGGCTCGGATGAATTTGCGCTTGAACTTGAGCGGAATATTCCAGATGAAACGCTGCAGCAGCGTGCTCATATCATCCCCTCTGAGGAGGAGTTCCCAGAAGGTTCCGATAAACTTGGCGCCCAGCTCCTCCTGTTGGAACTCCCAGGTGATGGCACTGACCCCTTCATCGATGAACAGCTGTTGAAAAGACGCCGGACTGCTGACCAGGCGTCGCTGTAACAGTGCGATCTGCTTCTGAAACAGCGCTACCGCGTCGCTATGCTCCAGCCGCTCGATCTCGTGGTTGATGTCCTCGATGTGGTGCCTCGATGAGGCCACCTCCTGATTGGCCTGGTAGTAGCGGTTCAGATCCTCCTTGTCATACGGGCAAGATGCGGCGGCGCTTTGCAGCGGTTCCCGACCGGCATTAGGCTTCGACTCTTCTAACATGGGGCCATCCTCAGCTTCTCTGCTTCGTTCGTACGTTCCGATTACGCCGGTCGATTGAACTCGATGATCTCTGCATCGCAGTCATCGGCAATACGCGCCGCTTTGGCGATAATTTCCGGGGTGAGCTGGACCTTTTCCAGCGCGCCGGGAATGACACGACTCACCTCCCGCGCCGTGCCGTCGACAAGGATCGTGGTCTTTTCGAACAGTTCGCTCAGATCCTGATAACAGGTTTTGCAGTTGGTGCATTTCGCCATCTGCTCCTCGGCGATACTGACCAGCGGAAGTTGCTGCGTGGTTGTGGAGGCGGCCGCCCTCGGCTGTTCAGCGCCGTGCGTCGAACGTGGCAGCGGCAGCGGCGTCTCTTTGATGCCGGCACCGCGCTCCAGCGGCGCACCGGATGCGCTGGCCAGCTCCGACATCCCCCTGGCAATCGCATCGATCGAGCTCTCCCGCTCCTTGTTGGCACGCTGGTACTTCTCCTGCCAGCTGCCGATCTCCTGCAGGTGCTCCTTGTTCATCCGGTCGATGTGCAGACCGCTCAGATACTCCAGCATGCGCCAGTTGCGCCTGCGCTCCTCAGTCAGGTCCACGATCGCCGGGGAAACCGCGAGCTGTACCAGGCGCTTCTCCGCATTGGTAGACCAGACAAACGGGGTGATACCGTAACGCTGCTCTCTGCTCAGCTCGATATATTCATCGATCGGCATGCTCTTCACGGCACCATTGAGCGGGCGATAATGCTTCTTGAAACGTCCCTCATGCAATCCGAAGTCGGCGGGAGTGAACGGAACCTCCTTCAGCTTGACGCCGCCGCCCTCATCCAGGTACTCGATGGTGAAGCTGGTCCAATCCCTGCCGATATCCGGATTCCCCTCCAGTGAGAAGCGCTCCGCCAGCGTGGCGCCTTTACGCGGGTCGTGCACGAACAGCGGGTACATGCGACTCTCCACCGCCAGCCGCGCTCTGCGGTGACCGGCATCATCGGCTATGCCGTGTTCGGACATGCAGCTGGTATAGGTATCGAACAGTGCGGGTGAGGCATTGTAGTTGAGGAACTCCATCAGGTTCTTCATGAAGTGCCCCTGAAACGCCGAGGCAGTCTGCACCACCAGCACGTTCGGGTGAAATGCGGCGATCAGCCCCAACTCTTTGCGATCCTCTTGTTTGCCGATATGGGCCACGCCAAAGCGGGTCAGATCAGAATCCTGCGCAGTGAAGCTGGAGGTGGAAGCCTGTCCGCCGGTGTTGGAGTAGACTCCGGTGTTGAGCACCACCACTTTTATCGGCGTGTTGGTGATCAGCAGGCGTGACAACGCACCAAAACCAATGTCATAGGTGGCACCATCTCCACCCATGCTGATGATCGCAGGCATCAGCGCCAACTCCTCTGCGGAGAACTGGCTCCAATGGAAATACTTGAAAAAGTCGTCATGTACCTCTGGATCGTACTGATCCTCGAGGTCCAGTCTGGCGATGCGGATCGCGCGGAATTGCTCGACCGCATCCGCACTCATCCCCTCGAAAAATCCCTTCGCCAGCGGTGCCGCATCCTGGAACAGGCTGTTGACCCAGGGATCGGTATAGGGATTGAAGGGGAAGGTCGAAGCGTAGACGCTGCTGCACCCGGTTGCATTGGCGATTGCTGCGCTGGATGGACCACGGCCACTGGGCCCGCTTTCCAGATAGTAGAGCCGTCTGTCGATGATCTCGATCGCATCCCTGATGCGTTGGGCCCGCAATGGATCGTGGGCGTCATGCTCGATCGTCTCCAGTTTCGCACCCAGGCGTTCAAGCAGATTTTCCAGTTCGTGCATGTGTGTCCGGTTGCGCTCATGATGGATGGCACGATTGGTCGCGGTCAGCAACCGGATAGCGGTGACCTCGCCGCAGCCACGACAGCCGCCGTGTCCACCGGTCATGCTGTAGTAGTTCTCATGATCCAGGATCAGCCGCTTGGTGTCACCGCCCGGTTGGGTCGCCTGGCTGAAAAAACGCGGTGCTGTATTGGGCAGATCACTCAGAAAGGTGAAAGTCTGCTGCAGCTGCGCCAGCACCTCACTGTTCTGTTTCTGCTCCACCAGCGCGCCGGGACCGCAGACATCGACACACTCCAGGCAGCCACTGCATTTCCAGGGGTCGATGGTCGCTGAGTAGAGGCCACCGTTTCCCGGTTTGGCCTTCTCCATCGCATCGAAGAAAGGTCTGGTCCTGGCCACCGAAAAGCCGGAGAGATGTTCGACCATCCCATGAAAAGCGCGTTCCAGCATGGGATTGTCTATCTCCAGATCGACCAGCGCCTCGGCCGCGATCTGGTGAAAAGGCCGCGCCTCCTTCCCCGGCAATTTCCGGTAGCGGTCCCGAATCGACTTGGTGAGCGGAAACACCTGTGCCGACATCTGCGACTTCATCTGCTCGGTGGCGTTCACCTGTTTGATCGCACCCAGCAACAGGTCATGAATCTCATGTACCGTGTTGGGTATCGCCGCATCCGGGCAGACCATGGCACACTCCATGCAACCAGTGCAAAGGTCGGCGTTATACTTGGGCACTGAGAGACGGAACAGCCCCTTGTCTTTCCAGGCCGCACTGCCCAACGGCATAAAGAGACCTGCTCCAGGGTAAACCGGTGCTTCCGCAATGGTCCCGTCCTTGAAGCGGTCCAGCACGACTTCCTTGAAATACTCCTGATCGAAGATACCGCTGCACTGCGCGTCGCTGGAAATTTTCTGCATCGATGCAGAGACCTCGACGCCGGCGCGAGCGGAAAGTGCGGGCAGGCTTTCGGCTTCGATAAAAGCCGGGTCACTGTAATCGACCTTCAGCGTCGACTCCAATCCGTCCCGAATCACCGCCATGTTGCTGGCGACCACCTCAACACCCTTGGCGCCGAACTTCTTGGCGATCTGCTGCTGAATCTTGGCCAGCACTGCCTCCTCCGAAGTGCCCGCCACCACCTTGTCCACATGCCCGCAAACCGCGCCGATGAAAGCGATGCCCATCATCCTGATTTCCAGATCCGCAGTCGGTGCATACTTGCGCGCCACACCGAAGCCGTCGATCACGTAGAAATGGATCTGCTTTTCGCGAATTGTCTGGCGTGCATGCGCTGGCAGTTCGCGCCACACCTCGAGGGGGGTATGGTGCGACTGCATGATGAAGGTGCCTGCGCGGGCGAGTCCACGCAGCGGATTGGTGTGACTGAACACTTTATGGTCCGGGGATATCGCAATCTCGACCTCCTCCAGTTCCGCGTTGGTGATCTTGATCGGTTCCGGACTCAACGTGATAAAGAAGTTGGTCGGCGCGCCGCTCTTCTCCGAGCCGTACTTGGGCGCCGATTTGGAGTGCATCTCCAGCACCCCGGCGAGAATATCGGTGAGCAGCTTGCCGGTGGCGATGGTGCCGTAGCCACCCACCGAATGAAATCGAATCCGGAAAGCGCCGGGCGGGAGCAGATGCGGATTCGGTTCTGTCTCCAGCGCCATGAACTCTGTCTCTGGATAGGCCGCCCTGAGCCGCTGCTGAATCGCGGCAGTCACCGGTGTTGGGTTGCTGGTAAAGAACTGCGCGCCGAGATAGAAGAGCGGGATATTGGTTGCACTCTCCATGTTTTTGAACGCCGCTATCAGGTGACGCGACTGCAGGTCGTGCGCACCCAGACCGAACACACCGGTACTGATTTTCGGCAGCTGATCGATCGCCGGAATTCCCAGATGGCGGATCAACCCATTGTTCTCCAACCCTTTGAACAACGCCTGGGTCACCAGACTGGTCAGCGTAGTCACATCACAGCGCTCCAGCACCGTTACTGCCTGCTTCCCTTTCAGTAACGCGACCAGCTCCGCCTCGGGAAAAGGCTGCAGCAATTTGATCGAAACCAGCCCGACCCTTTTTCCCTGCCGACGCAGATAGCTGACCACCGCCTCCACATCGTCGGTGACCGAGCCCAATGCTACGATCACATGTTCTGCGTCCTCCGCCATGTAGCCCATCACCGGCGCATAGCGACGCCCTGTCAACTCACCATACTCGCGCATCGCCTGTCTGACGATACGCGGCACTTCACTGGCGAAATGGGTGTGATGGTCCACTGAGCCGGCCTGGAAGTCGGGCTGATTCTGCACACCGCCGGTCAGCCCCGGGTTGTTGACATCGACCAGTGCCGGAACCAGTTGACGCGTCCCCTTCTCGAAGGCGTTGCGCCACTGCCGCCGCCACTGCGCGCGCAGCTCCTCCGGCAGCCAATGCAATGTCTCGTGAATTCGTTCCCCAAAGTTATCCTGTTCAACCTGTGCAGCCCGGTCGTCCAGATAGTGGCGTAACTGGTCCAGTTCACCGGGGGCGATATCCTGCTGGTGCCGCAGCAAAAACTGCTGCAGTTGATAGACGCGGCCTTTGGCCCCGAACAGCAGCTCTTGCGCCACGGTAGGCGCTTTTATTCGGCTCTCCGGATCACCCAGGAACTCCTTCAGCAATTCCGGCTCCGGCAACAGTGCTTCACTTTGCATGTGACTGGTGGCGAAACCATCCATTGCGTTCGCCACCGGAATCAGTGAGAGTGCGCTGACCCGATAGCTGATCGCCGCCAGGTCGGCGGCCTCCTGAGGATTACTGCCGAACAAAACCGTATAACCCGACGGCAGCAGCGCGTAGACATCGTCATGCCCCGCCATCACATTGAGTGAGTGCCTGGAGACTACCCGGGCCGCGACCTGCAGCACGAAGCCACCCACCTTTTTGCCCACGGTGACATAGTGAGACTCCAGTCCGTAGAGAACCCCTTGGCTGGAGGAGGCATTGGAGATATATTTTCCACCGGTTAGCGCTGCACCCAGCGCGCCGCTTTGGGCCGAGTGCTCGCCCTCCGGTTCGAAGAAAAAGGGGTGCTTGCCCCAGACGTTGCAGCCGCCCTCTGCGCGGAATGATTCGAAGATCTCCGATATTTCGGTGGATGGGGTGATCGGATAGCCAATGACGCCGCCACAAACCTGTCCCATCACGTGAGCAATCGCACCGTTGCCATGAATCACCGCAGGCATGCCAGGATACTTGATCCGTTTGACAGCAGCCTGCTGCGCTGCATTAGTGGTACGATCCTCAATTTCATTTAGCATCAAAGGGCTCCCTAGGTGACTGATCGGCGCAATACCGCGATCCCGAGATCTCCTCGCCAATGGTTACGCGAATATCAGACGACAATCTGGCGGATCTGAAAAAAGTTTAGTTGCTATCCTTGGGTGATCGTATGGAAGAATTGTGACAGTTTGATTTAGGTCCATTTCCGGGACCGGCATCTGCCGGTTGTCTGATTAAAATCAATTTTTCTATTATTAATTAATTTAATAATCATAATTTACACGTCCGGATCATTCACTTCTGTGGCTATCCGATGTATGAAGATTGACGCTCGACAGCAGCGTCAATGCGCCTCCTGTGGGGCAACTCGCGCTGGACATGCCCAAGCTAGTATGTTCTCCTTTCCCGATTATAAAAAAAGCTGCAGTCAATCCCTGACTGCCAAACCAATAGGATGGAAGCAACACGATGGCAAACAAAGAAGCCCTGGCGTTATTGCGTAAAGAGCGGGTGGACGACTTCAATAAATGGGCCAAGCTGCGAAAGAGAGATAACAGTAAAGGGATCAATCTCAAAGAGCAGGATCTGAGCGGTCTGCACTTACGTTATGCAGACTTGCGCGATGTGCGCCTGGATGGTGCCGATCTGCGCGGTGCTGACCTGGAGGGTGCGGATCTGCGCAACGCTCAGTTGTGCGGTGCGGATCTGCGCAAAGCAAACCTGAGCCTGGCCAATCTGGAGAGTGCCAATCTGAAGGGAGCCAATTGTAAGAATACCCTGTTTGCGGGGGCCAACCTTCAGTCCACCAATCTGAAAAAAGCCAAAGGCCTGTCCAAACCGAGTTAAGCACCCTTCTGCTCCTGGTATTTCTGCTGCCAACCGGCGACGAACAGCCGCTTCTTGTCGCCGGTTACAGTCCAGTGACATTCACCACCGCGACCGTAATGAGCAGCCCACAATGTGTAAATTCGCCTCCCTCTGCTCATGTTGGCGAGCCCGGACAGAAGGCCGGCAGCAGGCGGGAACACCCTGCCAACTCCTATACATTAAAAAGACTCCGGTTTCCCAAATCACCTCCTCCGGTTTGTGTACCCGATAACCTGCGCTGCTCCAAGGGGTTAAGCCGGTACCAACGGGTCGCTGTGAAACCTGATCGGTGCTATTTTTCAGCTAACTAAACCCAACCATAGGTAGCAGCAGTGTTGATCCACAAGCCGCCAATCGCGGAACCGCCAGTCATTGCACCAAAGGCTGCAGTGTGAACTTTTTGTTTGGCACCTTTGGGAAATCCCTGCTATTGGCGATGAGACGGTTCATCATCTCCCTCATGCAGCTGATGAAAGGTTCTGGCGAACAGACCTTCCCCTCCTTCCGGATGGGATCGATATGGTGGGGATACTTTCCGGTATTTCTGGTAGCGTTGCTGGGGCTTACCAATACCCTCTACTTCTTCCGTCAGGTATCCGATTGGGAGAGGCAACAGGTGACGACCAACTTCAACGCGGCGTCTCGGGATTGGGTTCTGGTCGTTCAGCGGGAGATCGAATTCGCTCTTGCCACTACCCGCGACATCGCCAGTTATTTTGAAGCCTCTCCTCGGGTCGGACGACGTGAGTTCCGCAAATTCGTAGAGCCTGCCATCAAACGTCACGCCGCTATCAAAGCGCTGCAATGGATTCCGGTCGTCAGCCGGGAGGAACGGGAAACATTTGAGCAGAGTTCGCGCCTTAGCTTCCCCCCTTACACCATCAGGCAGAAGGAGAGTTCGGGCGACATTGTGCCGGCCACCAACCGGGATATCTATCTGCCGGTACTCTACGTGCAGCCTTACCTGCAGAACAAGGATCTGCTCGGTTTGGACATGACCAGCGACCGTACCATCTTCGAGCTGTTGCTGCGCAGCGGTGACACCGGCGAGCTGCAGGTATCGGAACGGATCACCCTTGATGGAGAATCCGAGAAGCGCTTTGGATTCGTTGTGTCGGTTCCGGTCTATCAGTCGGATGAGGATCCGCCCGTCAGCGAAGAGGATGAATCAGCGGAAACCGAACCACGTGTCATTCGGGGATTCGCGGTAGGTATCTACAATATTGGTGATATCGTTGAGCTGGCGCTGCAGAACCTCAGTGTGGGTGGCATCGACATCCATTTCTCTGATGAATCCAATAACACTTACCTCTACACCCACAAGTCACGCCTGCGCTCCGGGGATAACCAGGACGAAATCAAACATATGCCAAGTAGATTGGTCTACAGTCAGACGCTTGCGGTTGGCGGTCGCCAGTGGCGTGTGCTCTGTACACCAATTCCTGGCAGCTATCAGCCCGACGCCTGGAGCGGCTGGTTCGTGGTTGTGGGGGGACTTTCGTTCACTCTGCTGCTTACTACCTATGTCTCCAGTCTGGTGGGGCGTGCCAAGAAGGTGAAACAGCTGGTGGATCTGCGCACCGCGGAATTGAGCAGCACCAACAGCGCACTGAATAATGAGATCAAGGAGAGAAAGGCCGCCGAACAACGCCTGACCGAGCTGAACGACCTGCTCGAATACCGGGTTGCCGTACGCAGCACCGAAGCGGAGCGCCGTGCCAAGGATCTGGAACAGTTTGCCTATGTGGCGTCACATGATCTGAAGGCGCCACTGCGGGCAATCGCCAATCTGGCGGATTGGATCAGTGAGGATCTGGAGGAGAAACTCACCGAGGAGTCACGCGAACAGCTGGCTCTGCTGCAGGATCGCGTCCAGCGCATGAATGCGCTGATAGAAGGCCTGCTCGAATACTCCCGGGTAGGACGAATCGCGGGTGGCCACTCCCTGGTGGACACTCGCGAACTGCTGGAAGAGATCATTGACTCACTGTCACCTCCCAAAGGATTCACCGTCAAACTCGGGAACGACCTGCCGAAACTTCACACCGACAGGCTGCTGCTGGGGCAGGTCTTCTCCAATCTGATCAGCAACGGCCTGAAACACCATGGTGGAAAAAAGGGTCAGATCAAAGTCGAATGCCGGAAAATGCGACGCTTTTATGAGTTCTCGGTCGCTGACAATGGTGTTGGCATCCCCGCTGAATACCATAAAAAGGTTTTCATGATCTTTCAGACGCTGCAGGCCAAGGATTACGGCAGCAATACCGGAATCGGATTGGCACTGGTGAAAAAGATCGTGGAGGAGCAGGGCGGCTGGATCACACTGGAGTCGCAGCCGGGGAAAGGGGCCAAATTCCGCTTCACCTGGCCGGCTGAACCGGCTGCCAAACCCGAAGCTGACGATGAGCTCATATTTCCGGTCTGAGGCGTACCCCAATTATACCCATGCGATGTAAATAGTTTGAATCCGGCCAATTACTTAGATTAAATTACACAGTTAGCGTGGAAGAAAAGATCCAAAACAGGGTTGTACCCTACCGGATAGACCGTTATGCTGGATAGTGATGTAGGTATTATGTTGATCGAAGACGACCGTGTCGACGTCATGACTGTGCAGCGGGCGTTTAAAAAAAATCGGATCAACAATCCACTGTACATAGCACGCACCGGGGTGGATGCGCTGGATATGCTGAAAGGCAACGGCCAGGAGAAGGTCGATCCACCACCAGGTCTGATACTGCTCGATCTCAACCTGCCACGCATGAGCGGTATCGAATTTCTGGAGAGACTCCGTCAAGACCGGGAGTTACAAAACATCCGGATCATCGTACTGACCTCATCCAATGAACCGCGCGACAGAGAGGCCGCATTCAAATATGAGGTGGATGACTATATCGTCAAACCCCACTCGTTCGAGGAGTTTAACCGGGTCATCGCCACAATCCTTGCCTGCTGGGATGATTGAAGCCGGAGAATGAGCTAATTCGTTCCAGCCTCCCCATGGCGATGCGCAGGTATCTTCCTCTTCTGCTTACGTTGATCTTTCTGAGCGCCACCCTCTATCTGATCTATTTCAAGCCGAAGGTCAATAAGCGCTCTGACGAGCCAACCCCCATTGTATCGGTGGAGACGCTGCAGCTGCAGGCGCGCGACTATCTGATCGTGATTGAATCCTTTGGCCGGGTGGCGCCGCGCACCCAGGGACAGCTGATTGCCCAGGTTTCCGGACAGATAGTCGCGGTGAATCCGAATTTTCGTGATGGTGGTTTCTTTCAGAAAGGTGAGGTTCTGATCGAGCTCGATGCGCGCGACTACCGGATTGAGGTTGAGATCGCCGCGGCTGAACTGGCCAATGCCAAAGTCAAGTATGCCGAAGAACAGGTACTCTCCAAACAAGCTATAGCAGACCGCAAATCACTGCCCAACAAAGCCGCCATCTCCGACTTTGCACTGCACCTTCCACAGCTGGAAGCAGCCAAGGCGCAGGTAGCCGCAGCCAACGCCAAGCTGGAGCAAGCGACAATCAATGTAGAGAGAACCCGGATCCGGGCACCTTACTCAGGCCGCATTCTGACAAAAAGCGTGGATATCGGCGAAGTGGTCACTGCCAATACCAGCCTTGCCGCGATCTATGCGACAGACCAGGTGGAGATCCGGCTCCCGGTAAAGAATAGCGAACTCGCTTTTCTCGATCTGCCCGAGCAATATGCGTCGGGTGGGCTCGACCTGGAGAAGTTTCCGGCGGTAACAATCAGCAATCGATTGGGGACAGCACTGGAACAGTGGCCCGCCAGACTGGTCAGCACCGCCGGTGCCATCGACGAACAGAGTCAGCAACTGCATGTCACCGCTCGCATCGAGCACCCCTACCAGCACGACTCCAGCAACCGACGCCCGCTGAAGATAGGCCAGTATGTCAGCGCTGCGATCGAGGGTATAACCCTGCGAAACGCACTGGTCATTCCCAACGCAGTGCTCTACCAGGGGAGCTATGTCTACCTGTTCGCGGATGGTGTGCTTCAGCGGCGCGAGGTGGAAATCGCCTGGCAGAACCAAGACGAAGCGTTGGTCAGTTATGGCCTCGCGGCAGGAGAGCAACTGGTATTGACTCCACTTGGCCAGGTAAGCAGTGGCACTCGGGTGAAACTGCTGCAGGAGAGCAGGGGTGAGCGGCCGTTCGCCCGTACGGGTGGGGGAAAACAATTGCTCGATCAGGGCGAGCAGCCGCTCGCACCTGCTGCGCCGGATGAACAGCATGGAAAATCAGGATGATCGCCTGGTTCGCTCGCAATCATGTCGCCGCGAACCTGCTGATGGTGACGCTGCTGATCGTAGGACTGTTCTCTCTCTTCAATCGGATTCCGCTGGAGGTGTTCCCGACGCTGGACCCACAGCAGATCAACGTCACCATCACCCTGCGCGGTGCGACGCCGGAGGACGTTGAGCAGAGCATCGCGATCCTGGTCGAAGAGGCGGTGCAGGACCTTGAAGGTATTGAGCAGATCACCAGCCGTTCTGCGGAAGGGAGCGCCTCGATCGGCATCGAGGTGGATTCCGCACACGACCCGCGTGAGTTGCTCGCGGATATCAAGAGCCGCGTCGATGCGATCAACAACCTGCCGGTCGAGGCTGAAAAACCGGTGATCAGTCTGGAAACCCGGCGACGCGAGGTGATCTCCGTCGCCGTTGCCGGCCCCTATCCGGAAAAGGAGATACGTCAGCAGGCTGAGCGAGTGCGCGATGATCTGTTAAGTATGGCAGGTATCACCCAGGTCGTGCTCGATTCGGTGCGTCCCTATGAAATAGCGATCGAAGTCTCGGAAGCGCGCCTGCGCCAATATGGCATCAGCCTGCGCCAGGTGGCCGAAACCATCGCCAAGAGTGCGCAGGATCTCTCGGCTGGAAACATCAAGGCTGAGGGCGGGGAGATTCTGATCAGCTCCAAGGGGAAAGCTTACAGCCGTGATCAGTTCGACAATATCGTCCTACTGACTGATGCTGACGGCAACCGGGTCCAGGTGAAGGATCTGGCCAGAGTCAGCGACGGCTTCGAAGAGAATCCACTGCGCAGCCGCTTCAACGGCCAGATGGCGGCATTCATAGACGTCTACCGGGTAGGCGACCAGAGCGCGATCGATATCGCCGACAAAGTGAGCGCCTACGTCGATGCCCACCAGTCCGGCTTGCCTGCCGATGTGATCATGACCACCTGGCGCGACCGCTCCAAAATCGTAAAGAAACGGCTGCAGACGCTGAGTAACAATGCGCTGCAGGGCAGCGCTCTGGTGTTTCTGTTGTTGACCCTGTTCCTGCGGCCCTCCATCGCCTTCTGGGTGTTTATCGGCATCCCGGTCAGCTTCATGGGTGCGTTCATGGCGATGCCCTTCTTTGGAGTCACCCTGAATATTTTCAGCCTGTTCGCTTTTCTGCTGGTGCTGGGTATCGTGGTGGATGACGCCATCGTCACTGGAGAAAACGTCTACAACCATCTGCGTCATGCCGAGAGCGGTCTGCAGGCGGCAATCAACGGCACCCGTGAGGTGGCGGTGCCGGTCACTTTCGGGGTGCTGACCACCATCGCTGCATTTCTTCCGCTCGCTTTCATCGAGGGTCAGAGAGGGCTGCTCTTCGCCCAGATTCCAGTTGTTGTGATACCTATCCTGCTCCTCTCGCTGGTGGAGTCCAAATTCGTGCTGCCGGCACATCTGAAACATGTCAGGTTACGCGGCGGACAGCCCGGCAAACGGCGGCTGGAACAGCTGCAGGAGAGGTTTGCGGACGGGTTCGAAAAGCTGGTGCTCAAACACTACCAACCGTTGCTTCGCTTCGCGCTGGAGAACCGGCTGGCCACGCTGATCTTCTTCTCCGGTATTCTGATTCTGATGCTGGCCCTGATTTTAAACGGCTGGACCCGCTTCACCTTCTGGCCGCGGGTGCAGAGCGAAGTGGCCAGGGCGACGTTGAGTATGCCGACTGGCACCAACTTCGAGGTAACTGACAGATTCATTCAACGGATTGCCGATGCCGCCTTCGAGCTGAAGCAGCGCTATCGTGACAGAGAAGGGCTGGATGTGATCCTCAACATCCAGTCCACCACGGGATTAGGGGGGCGCACCTCCGGATCGCATACCGGGCGGGTAATGTTCGAGATCGTCCCACCTGAGGAGCGTCAATCGCAGGTCACCAGCTCACAACTGGTGCGCGAATGGCGAGAGATGATCGGCTTGGTACCCGGTGCCGAGTCGCTCACCTTCAGAGCAGAGATCGGCCGCATCACAGATCCGATCGATATCCAGTTTTCCGGGAACGATTTTGCCACCCTGTCAGAGGTGGCGGACAAGATGAAAGCGCAGCTGCAGCGCTATCCGGCGGTTTTCGATATCGAAGACAGCCTCTCCGACGGCAAGGAAGAACTGCAGATCGAACTGAAACCTGAGGCTTACGCGCTGGGTCTCACTCGCAGCGATATCCTGAACCAGATCAGGCATGCCTTTTATGGCTTTCAGGTGCAGCGCATTCAGCGCGGACGGGACGACGTCAGAGTGATGGTGCGTTATCCAATCGACGAAAGAAGCTCGATAGCCAATCTCGCCGATCAACGCATCAGTAACGGCAGCGGCCAGAGCGTTCCTCTGAGTCAGGTGGTGGAGTTGCGCGCCGGAAAAAGTCCGGTCTCGATCATCCGTATCGACCGCTACCGCACGGTCAAGGTGACCGCGGATGTCAACAAGAGCAATGCCAACATGACACTGATCAACTCGGAACTGAGCGAGTTTCTCGATCAGCTGATGCTGCACTACCCGGGTATACGCTACGAATTCGGCGGTGAAGCGAAAGAGCAGCGCGAGTCGTTCGGCTCCATGGGGATAGGGCTGTTGATCATGCTGTTCGTCATCTACGCGCTGCTGGCGATTCCGTTCCGATCCTATGCGCAGCCGTTAATCGTGATGTCGATCATTCCGTTCGGTGCGATAGGCGCTCTGGGAGGCCATTGGTTGATGAACATGGATCTGACCATGCTCAGCATGCTGGGCATGATGGCGTTGGTCGGCGTGGTGGTGAACGACAGTCTGGTGCTGGTCGACTTCATCAACAAATATCAGGCGAGCATGGGTCTGAAGGAGGCGATACTCCACGCTGGTGTAGTCCGCTTCAGACCGGTGATGCTCACCTCACTGACGACCTTCATCGGCATCATGCCGTTGCTGTTCGAGCAGTCGACACAGGCCCAGTTTCTGATACCCATGGCGGTCTCGCTCGGCTTCGGCGTCCTTTTCGCAACCTTTATCACGCTGTTGCTGGTGCCAGTAAATTATCTCCTGGTGGAGAACGCCAGAGCCACTTACGGCCGGTTAACGCATTCCGGCAAACCAAAGCGCGCAGACCCGCAAGCCACCCACTGACTCAGCAACTCTGCAGCCCGTCCAGGCCACCAACTCCATCTGGAAGAGCGACACTACACCGATCCGACAGGGTGTCGGATCGGAACCGGCGTACCTACCAGCGGACTGGAATCCAACACAGATGAATATAAATTTTCCTTGCTCGTTCCGAAAGCCGCCATGTGATACAGCTTTTTCCTGCTTGACACCACACTCCTTTCAGCACCGCAAGCACATCTGTTTTGCTGCCAGCTATCCTGCTTTGGCATCGAGCGCAAGTGACCCGGAATATCGGGGTAGCCGATCGTTTTCCAGGTCACGGACAAACGCCTGCGTGGATCCAATCCATAGAAAAATCTTGGCCATTCATCAGCACAGGGATCGTTTCGCCCGTTTGTGATCGTGCTATATTCTCTATCCGATTTTCACGAGTCGAACTAAGCTTTTCGGTTCACAACATTCATTGAATGTGTGCACATGCCAACTGAATCGATCTCTCTTCAGCTGGCTGGAATGTCGTAACCTCCAGGGAGAAGAACATGTCCGTACAGAATCCGATTATTGCGGTAACTGGCTCTTCGGGCGCAGGAACAACCACGGTCAAGCGCGCGTTCGAGCATATTTTTTACCGTGATGGAATAAGACCTGCCGTCATCGAGGGAGACAGCTTCCACTGTTACGACCGGGCAGCGATGCGCAAAAAGATCACCGAAGGACTGAGCCACTTCGGCCCGGATGCGAACTGCTTCGACAAGCTTGAAGAGTTGTTTCGCACTTATGGTGAATCCGGCACAGGTATGAAACGCTACTATCTCCACAGCCAGGAAGAGGCGGAAGAGCACAATGCCCGTCTGGGCACCGAGAAAAAGGCAGGTGAATTTACCCCTTGGGAGGAGATTGAGACAAATACCGATCTGCTCTTCTACGAAGGCCTGCATGGACTGGCGGTGACCGACAAGTACAACATCGCCCAACACGTCGATCTCGGAGTGGGCGTGGTACCCATCGTCAATCTGGAGTGGATTCAAAAGATCTTTCGCGACAACGCTGAACGCGGCTACAGCGAGGAGGCGATTGTCGATACGATCCTGCGGCGTATGCCCGACTACATCAACCATATCACGCCACAGTTCTCACGCACCGACATCAACTTCCAGCGAGTGCCGACAGTGGATACCTCCAATCCCTTTATCGCGCGTGACATCCCCACTCCGGATGAGAGTTTCGTGGTCATCCGCTTCCGCGATCCGAAAAAGTTCAGTATCGACTTCCCTTACCTGCTGGCGATGCTCGAAGGCGCTTTCATGTCACGGCGCAACTCGCTCGTGGTTCCCGGGGGGAAAATGGGCTTTGCAATGGAGATTATCCTACAACCCATCATCGAAAAGATGATGGGGAAGGCGAACACCTGATCATTGGATCAACGCCAATCCGGCTTGAGGGAGCAGGCAGCGTTCCGATTGATAGGGTCGATGGTGCGCTGGTTCAAAACGGGATAACGGTTCAGGCCACTGCGGCCCATTCCAGCGCAATCACGGAGTGAGCGGCAGGGTCCGGCCGTTAACTATCAGAGATCCGGAAGAGAGAGACGCGACTACTACCAGATCCCCTCCTTCGCGTGTCAGAAATTGCTGCGATAGCCAGTTATTCAGCTGCTCATCCACCTGAAGTTCAACCAGTTCCTGCAATTGATCCTGATCCAGTTCAGGCACCGCTCCTCCCTGCTCCATCGACTCCGCGAGCTGCTGTTCCAGCAGGAGATTAGTCCGTGCTTTCAGCATCATCCGCAGCAGCTCCTCAGGTATACTCAGTGACATGGTGGCATCGAGTTTACTGACCAGCAGCGTAATATTGGCAAGGTCGAGCAAACTCAACCCTTTGCTGCGCAGGCTGAGTTCGCCCTGCAGTGTGCCCTGTGGAGTAACCAGCCGCAGCGGCGCAATTTTCAATTCCGGATCGTTCTGTAACAGTTCACCGGCGAAGTTGGTTGCCACGCCCATCAACGCCAGGGAACGCGCTGCATCGGAGAGCTTCTGATCCCTGATCTCTTCGGTCTCCCGCTGCAATCGCTGCAGTACCGGAGCGGAAAGCCGGTTCAGCTCGATCTGTAACTGCCCGGGTCCGTAGACTGCTCTGCCTGCTTCCAACTTTTCAAAGGCGTAACTGACGACTGTGGATACCTGATCGGAGCGTTCCGAACTGTTCAGTTGGATAGATGGCTGGTACAAACCGACCTGTTCCCCGCCCTCCAACTCTCCCAGCGCCAGCTGCTGCGCACTGAATTCCGCACTGCCCAACATCAACCCGCTGCTGCCTGTCGCAAAGTTAGAGATCACCTGAGCCCCGGTCAAATTGACCGATCTGTTTCCAGTGTTGCCGACAACCAGTTGTTTCAGTAACAAACGGATATCCAGCGCCCCTCGTTCCACGTCGAACCCTATTTCGCCGGAGAGTCCGCCAAAGGAGAGATCGGGGCGCCCCATTGATCCGGCGATCTCAGCGGCAGGCAGATCAATTGAGGTACGCCCACTACCATTGAAATCGATAGTCGTATTTACACTGTCCGGATACCCGGGCGGAAAAATTGCCTGATCCGCAAACTTCAAATGGCTCTCGGCTTCGGCCAATCCCACACCGCTGGGGAGAAGCGGACCGTGGGTCACGGTGCTGACGAGGGTCAACTGCAACCCTTCCGATGTATCGATTGCTGCCTCATCGGGCAAAGCGAACCGGAGACGTGTCTCCGCGTCGGAGACAAACCAACCACGCTGATAACGGTGGGAGATGACTTTGGCGCCACTGTGCTGAATCCGCTCTATCATCATCTGGTAGTGCGTCTCTGCTCTGAAACCGATGATTGCCGGAGTCCCCAATACCAGTGCCAGCACAATCAGCGTCAAAACAGCAATTTTTTTCATGTAGCGTGTCGTCTTGCGAAGTGAATGGAGTGTTGATCGAAGCGGGGATGGAGTCGGCGCTTGTCAGTGGCAGGATAGTCGGTGGACTGAACAGTAGTGTGCTCAGCCCACCCGCCCGGCGCGATGTTCACCGGTACTCTGCCACGCTTCGGTAACACCGCGGATGATCGACTCCAGATCCAGACCAGCCTCCTGCAGTTGTTCCTCGCAGCTGGCATGCTCGATAAAACGGTCCGGCAATCCGAGATTCAACACGCGGACCGAGTACATCTGATTGAGCAGATATTCGTTGACCGCTGAACCTGCTCCGCCTTGCACCACGTTCTCTTCCAGGGTCACCAGAAGATCATGGTTAGCGGCCAGCCACTCCAGTAACTGGGTATCGATCGGCTTGATGAAACGCATGTTCACCACCGTCGCATCGAGCCTTTCTCCAGCGTCGAGCGCCCGGTTCAAGAGATTACCGAACACCAGAAAAGCGACTCTGCCGCCACTGCGTACTACCACTCCTTTGCCTATCGGCAGGGTGTTGAGAGCGCTGTCGATCTTCGCTCCCGGACCACTACCCCGAGGGTATCGGACCAAGGCCGGCCCCGGATACTCGTATGCGGTCTGCAGCATCATGCGGCATTCGTTTTCATCCGCTGGCGCCATGATTACCATATTCGGTATGGCGCGGGCATAACTCAGATCGAAACTTCCCGCATGGGTAGCGCCGTCCGCGCCAACCTGCCCCGCCCGATCCACTGCAAAAGTGACATCCAGATTTTGCAGTGCAACATCATGGATCAGCTGGTCGTATGCGCGTTGCAGAAAGCTGGAGTAGATGGCTACCACCGGCTTCCCCCCCTCGCAGGCGATTCCGGCGGCGAAAGTGACCGCATGCTGTTCCGCGATGGAGACGTCGAAATAGCGATTCGGGTACTCCTTGGAGAAACGCACCAGACCAGATCCCTCACGCATCGCCGGGGTGATGCCGATCAGACGTTCGTCGCTGCGCGCTGCATCGCACAGCCAGTCGCTGAAAACTTGGGTATAGCTCAACGCCGCGGTTTTGCTCTCCATCTTGCCAGTGCCGGGATCGAAGCGAGTCACTCCATGGTAGAAACAGGGATCGGACTCGGCAGGGCGGTAGCCCTTACCTTTTTTGGTAACCACATGCAGCAGCCGCGGACCACGCATCGTTTTCATGTTATCCAGAGTGGCAATCAACGTCTCCAGATCGTGCCCATCCACTGGGCCGATGTAGTTGAAGCCCAGCTCTTCGAACAGTGTGCCCGGCATCACCATCCCTTTCATGTGCTCTTCCCAACGACCCACCAGTTCACTCAGGGTGGGCAGACCGCTCAGCGCGCTCTTGCCCCCCTCACGTACCGTGGTATAGAGCTTTCCTGACAGCACCCGGGCAAGGTGGTTGCTGAAAGCTCCGACCGGCGGGGAGATCGACATATCGTTGTCGTTGAGCACGACGAGAATGTCCAGATCCAGCCCACCTGCGTGATTGAGTGCCTCGAATGCCATGCCGGCGCTCATTGCTGCATCCCCGATCACCGCGACCACATGGCGCGGGATCCGCCGTTGCCTGGCAACCGCAGCCATACCCAGAGCGGCACCGATTGAAGTGCTGGAATGGCCAGTGCCAAAAGTATCGAATTCACTCTCCTCTCGCCGCGGAAAACCGGAAAGGCCACCCTTTTGGCGCAGTGTCGACATGCGCCCACGCCGACCGGTGAGAATCTTATGGGGATACGCCTGATGCCCCACGTCCCATACCAGACGATCGTATGGCGTGTTGAAGACATAATGCAACGCGATGGTCAGTTCAATCACACCCAGTCCTGCAGCCAGGTGCCCACCGGTCTGAGAGACGGTTTCGATCAGATACTCCCTGAGTTCCGTCGCCAAAAGAGGTAGTTCTTCAGCAGGAAGACGTTTTAACTCCTGGGGGGAATTCACGGTTTCGAGCAGTGGATGGCGGCGCATCTTGTCGTCATTGCCATCGCGATCGCGATCGGGTTGTGACATGATCAATCTCGGATTATGGTTGTCGATCGACGGATGAGCCGCCCATGCCGGTATTCCCGGCAACCGACCGTGCATTGTAGCTCATCCCGACTGACCGGCTATAGATTTCTTTCACTTTGTCAGATGGCGGCATAATTAAAAAGCACGTTGTTTGTATTGAAAAGCCGTATGGCGTGATCGGTAGCCGAAATCGCACAGCCACAGCAGCGCTCTCAGAGATCAGGCATCATCTTCCATCGCTCTTCGCCAGGAGAGAATGCGATTGTTGGCTGGCATGATGAAATCCTCGACTAGCGTCATGCCAGCTTCAGTGGCAAGCTGATTCAGCTCCCCAAAATCCCGAATACCACTCATCGGGTCGCGTGCCTTGAGCCACTGATCGAAGCGGGCGTTGCTGTCGCTGGTATAGCTGCCCTGGTAGTTGAACGGTCCGTACAACGCAAACACTCCATCGCCAGACAACAGTCGCCCCACACCGGTGAACATCGCCTGTACCTCGTGCCAGTGCATGATGTGCGCAGTATTGGCAGAGAAGACCGCATCCACCACGATATGCGGCCAAACAGTCTGCGTCACATCCAGTAGCAAAGGGCCTTGCAGATTAGCGAGTCCGGCCTCCTCCAGCCAGAGGCGGATGCCCGGGAGGGAAGCGGCCCTGTCACTCGCGTGCCAGATAAGATGGGGTAAATTGCGTGAAAAATAGACTGCATGCTGTCCGGTACCGCTGCCAATCTCCAGCACCTTGGTGCTGTGCGCAAACAGGCGGGTCAACACCCCCAGGATCGGATCACGATTCTGATCACAGGATTCGGCATAAGGCTTCATTGCGCGGGCTCGCTGCGGTAAGGAGAGGATGCATGGAGCGTTTCGATATACTCGGCTATCGCCACGTGCTCGTTCCTGACGAAACGGGCAATCGCCTCCCGGAAGCGCTCATCTTCAATCCAGTGGCTGGATTCGGTGCGGGTGGGTAGAAACCCTCTGGCCATCTTGTGCTCCCCTTGGGCGCCCGGTTCAAAGCGTTCCAGACCCTGCTCGATGCAGTACTCGATCCCCTGGTAGTAGCAAACCTCGAAATGCAGCGCGTCGACCTGAACCGTGCACCCCCAGTGGCGGCCGTAGAGGGTATTGTCACTGCGATACATCAGCGCGCCGGCGATACTGCGCCCATCCAGATCGGCCAGCACCAGAAAAATGTGGTCCGGCATGCACTGCCCCAGTTCACGAAAAAATGGGTAGTTGAAAGTCGCCATACCCCACTTATTGCGGAAAGTCTGAGCATAAAAGCGGTTGAAATCGTTCCAGTCCTGCTCGCTTGCCGTGTGACCGTCGAGGCGTCTGATCACCACGCCTGACGCAGCAGCCCTGCGCCGCTCCTGACGGATATTTTTACGCTTTTTAGCATTCAGGCGACTGAGAAAATCCTCGAAATCAACATAATTCCTATTGTGCCAATGGAACTGACAGTCATGCCGGCTGATCAACTGCTGGCTGAGAAAGCACTGCTCCACCGGCAGCGGGAACAGGCAGTGAAAACTGCTGCACTCGAGCCGTCGGGTCAGTTGGAGAACCTGCTCGAGCAGTAACGGAAAAAGCTCAGCCTGCCTGTCCGGCCTTACCAGCAGGCGCTGTCCGCAAGCGGGTGTATAGGGTACTGCGGAGACTAACTTGGGGTAGTAAGGAAGCCCATTGCGATGATAAGCATCTGCCCAGGCGTGATCGAAGACAAACTCCCCATAGGAGTTGTGTTTCTCGTACAGAGGCATTGCTGCCAGCAGTTCGCCGTTATCGTCATACAGTGCCGCGTGCCGGGGCAGCCAACCAAACCTCTCTCCCACGCAGTGATGGCGCTCCATCGCTTGCAGGAACTCATGCCGGGTAAACGGATGATTGTCCAGCACCAGACGATTCCACTGAGCAGCGGATATCTCCTCTATCCGAGAGTGTACTCTGAACTTCAATCTGTGTTGTCTCCGACAGACGCACAACGTTGGCTACAGTCAATCGGCTGCATACGGTGCCATGATAATCCCTAACAGTAAGAGTCAATCTCGATTAGTCATGGCTTTCAGATTGGCTCGCTGGGCCAGTTGGCTTCATCCTGCTGAATCACCTCCCGTTCAGCCTGTCCCATCGTTATCCACTCCCGTGCGGCAGCTGAGTGATAGAGCGTGTCAACATATGCGCGGCACAGATCATCCATGTCGATGGCATAACTGACCAGCCGCATAACCACCGGCGCATACATACAGTCCGCGACGGAAAAACTGCCGAACAACCAGGGGCCATTCCGGCCGTATCGCTGGCGACAGTAGTGCCATACAGAGAACACCCGCTGAATATCTCTCGCAGCAGCATCCGTCGGGCGAAAACCGGGAAACCGGCGTCTGCAGTTCATTGGCAGCTCGCTGCGCAGATCGGGAAAACTCGAGTGCATTTCTGCACACACGGAGCGCGCCACTGCACGGGCGCCCCTCTCTGCAGGCCATCCCCGTTTCTCTGGAAAAAGCTCTGCGAGATACTCAAGAATCGCCAGTGAGTCCCATACCTGCAGCTCGTCATGCAGCAAAAGCGGAACTTTTCCGTCGGAAAAATAAGGAGCTAACTCACTTGCCATGGTTTCGGTAAAAAGCGATATTTTGATCGTTTCAAACGCGATAGCATGATGCCTAAGATAAAACCAGGGGCGCAACGACCAGGAAGAATAGTTACAGTTGCCGATCACCAGTCTGAGATTTATCAATTCAGATACTCCCTTCGAGTTTGGCATCCACGCCTATCCGCTGTCGTGCATACCCACTATAATGCCCAGCCTCAACAGTTCGCGAGAATACTACAGAACCGAGTCACCATGCGCTACCAGACAGACGATCTCCGCATCCAGGGAATGGGTGAACTGATATCACCGGCCAAACTGTTCACCGATCTCCCAATCACGGACAAAGCGGCAGAAACCGTATTCAACACGCGCCTGGCAATCCATCGCATCCTGCAGGAGGAGGACAAACGGCTGATCGTGGTGGTGGGGCCATGCTCGGTACACGATACTGCCGCCGCGCTGGACTATGCCAGTAAGCTGAAACAACTGCACGATGAACTGGCTGAAGACCTGTTGATCGTCATGCGGGTCTATTTCGAGAAACCCCGCACCACAGTGGGCTGGAAAGGGTTGATCAATGACCCTGATTTGGATGGCACTTTCCATATCAACAAGGGGCTTCACCTGGCACGCCGTCTGCTGCTGGATTTGAACGAAATGGGCCTACCCGCGGGCACAGAGTTTCTCGACCTGATCAGTCCGCAGTATATCGCTGATTTGATCAGTTGGGGGGCGATTGGTGCCCGCACCACTGAAAGTCAGGGTCACCGGGAACTCGCTTCCGGACTCTCCTGTCCGGTGGGATTCAAGAACGGGACCAACGGAACATTGAAAATTGCGCTGGATGCAATTCGATCCGCATCCCAGCCTCACCACTTTCTATCGGTGACCAAAGAAGGGTTGTCGGCCATTTTCGGCACAACCGGGAATCCCGACTGCCACGTTATTCTGCGTGGAGGAATCCGCCCCAACTACGACACAGAAAGCATCAACATCTCCGCCGAAGAGATGGAGGCAGCCGGATTCAAACCACGTATGATGGTAGATTTCAGTCATGCCAACTCACGCAAGCGACATCAGAAGCAGATCGACGTGGGGCGCGACGTGGCGGGTCAGATCGCCCGCGGTGATGTGCGTATAATCGGAGTCATGATTGAAAGTTTTCTGGTAGCAGGTCGACAGGATTGGCGAGCCGATCAGGAGCTGATCTACGGACAGAGCATTACCGACGCCTGTATCGACTGGGATGCGACCGCGCCGCTGTTGCACGAACTCGCTGCAGCGGTACGTAAGAGAAATGGAGGGTCCGCTTGACATTTACCTGTTGTCGAGAGTAGATCTAAAAACGCTATCAAAAAAAACCAACCACCGGAGGCCGGAGTTTTCACATGGCCGGCTAATGACAAGAACAGCAACACTTCTAAAAGAGAGAGCATAGGATGGATATACAAGACGAACTGGCTGAAATCGAAAACCAGAAGACCAAGAAAAAGAAGAAGAAAGCTTACAAGGTCCCCAACAATCTTTACGAAAAGGAGCTGCTCAGACTGCAGCAGGAACTGGTCAAGCTGCAAGAGTGGATCAAGTATAAAAAGCTCAAGGTTGTGGTTATCTTCGAGGGACGGGATGCGGCCGGGAAGGGCGGCGTAATCAAGCGTATCACCCAGTACCTGAGTCCGCGGGTCTGTCCGGTGGTTGCGCTGTACACACCCACCGAACGGGAGAAGACACAATGGTATTTCCAGCGCTACGTACCCCATCTCCCTGCCGCCGGGGAGATGACACTGTTCGACCGCAGCTGGTACAACCGGGCTGGTGTTGAAAGGGTCATGGGATTCTGTACCGAGGAGGAGTATCGCGAGTTCATGCGCTCCTGCCCCGAGTTCGAGCGCATGTTGGTGCGTTCCGGGATCATCCTGATCAAATACTGGTTCTCGGTGAGTGACGAAGAGCAGGAACGGCGCTTCAAGAGCCGCCTGACCGATCCGCTGAAACGTTGGAAGCTGAGCCCGATGGATCTGCAGTCACGCTCCCGCTGGATCGAGTATTCCAAGGCCAAAGACGCGATGTTTGCCTATACGGATATCAAACAGGCTCCATGGTACGTGGTGAACGCAGACATCAAGAAACACGCCCGACTCAACTGCATCCGCCATCTGTTGAACATGATTCCGTACGAAGATGTCACCCCGGAAAATATCACCCTTCCGGAACTGAAGAGGGATACCGGCTACGTACGTCCGCCGATCCAGGAGCAGACTTTCGTGGAAGATTGGTACTCGTCACAGGAGATGACAGAAGCGACCTTGAAAAAGAAATTTTAGCCCGAATGAAACAGAATCGCTGAGCAGGATCTGCCAAACTAAAGGGCGCCCCCTATCTCGTTAAACCCTGATATCGGGGCGCAGCCTTCCTGCATTTGCCAATAGCGCACGGTTATCCCTGTCTTAACGGCAATCGCTATACTGCCCAAACGCTCATGCCCAAACCCAATGCGCGGCAAACCAGGGATCCTATTCGAATCCCGCCATGCGATACCAGCGCTTCGCCTCTTCCGGGTCCTGCTCCACACCTTGACCCTGTTCGTACATCATCCCCAATGTGGTCTGTGACCCAACCAGCCCTTGCTCAGCAGCACGCTTAAACCAATAAACCGCCTGCTGACCGTTCCGCTCAACACACTCCCCTTCTAGATACATGAAGCCCAGGCCGTGTTGGGCTATCGCCAGCCCGGCTTCGGCAGACGCACGCATATATTTGTAAGCCAGCAGTTGATTGACCGTCATACCCAAGCCGTTTTGAGCCATGATCGCCATACGATATTGCGCCTCAGGTACACCCTGATCGGCCAGTGGTGAGAGGGATTGTGCGGCGATTGCGAAATGCTTGCCCTCGAATGCAGCTATTCCGCTGCTTAACTCCATATCCAACTGTTCACCGCTCTTCATCATGTCACCTCCTCCGGAATTTACGGCCCTGCCTGCTGCCCGAAATAACAAAAACTGAAGCTATTACCCTGTCCTACGCCACTATTCTACACGGGTAGCCCCCCTTTCAACCTCTGTTTATTTGGAGGTTGTTGGCTGTGCACCCGCATTAAGCACAACGGACAGACTGTGGCTGTCAAAGTGCCAGCCTCTTGATTCATGCTAAAAGAGCACCTAAGCTTTGTTATCAAACTTTTTGAAAATTCGAAGGATGTTAAGAATCATATGATGTCGGTAACCGCAGTGAGGAGTCTGACGACCTGCTTGTTTCTGCTACTGCTGGCATTCGCACCAGCGACAGTCACTGCCAGTCTGGCCGCGCAGCGGGAAGATTTTCTGAAGGCTGAATCGGCCATCAAAAGCAACGATATCCAAAAATTGGTGGAGCTCAAGCAGCGGCTCGCGAACTATCCACTATTGCCCTACATCGAATTCCAGGATCTGACCGGCCGTTTGCGCCATTTGCACGGAGGTGAAGCCGAAGCATTTCTGACAAGTTATCAAGGGACTCCAATTGCAGATCGCTTTCGTCGCATCTATCTGAACCATCTGGGCAAGAGTGGCAATTGGAGAGAGTACCTACGAATCTATCAACCAACCGACAACGCTGAAAGGCGTTGTTATTGGATACAGGCACTGATGCACACCGGAAAAAAAGCGCTAACGCTCGCGGAAGTCAAGCCCCTCTGGTTGAACGCAAAATCCATGCCTGATACCTGTGACCCGGTTTTCAATGCTGCACGCGAAGTGGGCTTGCTTACCCGGTCACTGCTATGGAAACGCATCAATCTGTCAATGCAGGCAGGCAATCTGCGTCTGGCAAAGTATCTCGCTCGCTCACTTCCTGACCAGGAGAGATCCTGGTTTGACCTTTGGCTACAGGTTGATAACCAACCAGGTAAGATTGACGAAAGCGGGAAATTTGCAACGAACCACTCGATGCGCAACACCATCCTGCTGTACGGGCTGAAACGCCTGGCACGTGAAGACCCAGAAAAAACCGCTGGCGTGTGGAAACGACTAAGCGGTGAATATCTCTTCACCAGCGAGGAGCGTTACCAGGCGGAGCAGGCGTTGGCATTGGGTTGGATTCGTAGTGACCATCCGGATGCTCTGGCGAAACTCGACCAGTTCACCCCCGCAAAAGGTGACCATCTACTGCACGAAAAGCGCATCAGAGCCGCGCTCTCACGAAAAGCCTGGAGAGAAGCGTTGGCCTGGATCGATGCGCTGCCGAGTGAGTTGCATGCAAAAGAAAACTGGCGTTACTGGAGAGCCAGAGCCCTGCTGGAGACCGGCGCGACCAACGAGGCCAACAGACTGTTCAAGTCACTCTCCAAGGAGCGAAGTTACCACGGATTTCTTGCCGCTGACCGGGTTGGTCGTGATTACAACCTCAACCACCGGCCACTTACGGTCGCTCCAGAACAGATCGAGCAGCTCGCCGCCAGAGACGGGTTCCGCCGCGCCCAGGAACTGTTCACGCTCGGCCGGCTGAGCGAAGCGAGAAGCGAGTGGTATGCGGCAACCAAAAATCTCGGCGAGGCTCAACTGCAGGCAGCAGCCAAACTGGCACAAGGCTGGAACTGGCATTCGCAGGCGATTTTCACGCTGGCCCGGGCAAGATACTGGGATGACCTGGAGCTGCGCTTTCCACTGGAACACGAAGCTTATGTGGAAGCTGCCTCCAGCAGTACAAACCTGGATAAAGCATGGGTTTTGGCGATAATTCGGCAGGAGAGCGCGTTCTCCAGCGATGCCGAGTCCCACGCGGGTGCCCTCGGCTTAATGCAACTGATGCCAGCCACGGCACGGGGTACGGCTAAAAACATGCAGCGCAAACCGCCGCAGCGGCAGGATCTGCTGACCCCTGCCACCAATATCGAAATAGGCACAAGCTATCTGAAAAAAGTGTTCGAACGGTTGAACGACAACACGGTTTTGGCAATCTCCGCTTATAACGCCGGACCGCACCGTGTTCTCAGATGGCTGCCCGATGAGGCGCTGGACGCAGACCTCTGGATTGAAACCATTCCATTCAACGAGACGCGTCGTTACACCGAACGGGTACTGGCCTATTCTGTTATTTATGACGAGCGGCTCGGACAAAAAGTGACCCAGCTCAGAAAACGTATGCCGAAGATATTACCTGACCAGCGTCAAAAGTCGTAATGTAACTCTTCGGGCAGCGTGCTCTTTTTCAGCGTGGTGGCGCCGGGTCTCACCGGCGGCGCGTTTGCGGATTCGCGCAGACGCGCGAGAATTCTGGCAATCACATCATCATCAGTAACCACCTGATAGAATCGGTGACCGAACTGCTCACCCTCTCCGGGCTTGCCTCCCTTCCACACACGCACTGGCGCCTCGCGCACCACCAGCCACTCTTTTCGTCCCTTCAGATCGGTATAGCCTCCCACATAGAAGCGGGCGCCCCCTGGATAGATGCTCTCTTCCATGCGCACTAACCGCAAAGCAAGCTCTGACTCCAGTTTCATAAAAGCGGGTGTATCCAGTTCAATCCCATTGACGTTGTAACGCATTAAACGGTCACTGCTCTCCTTTTCCAGAATAGGCAGGCCACTGGCTGCCACTACTTCGACCCCACGTCCAAGATCTTTGGCGAAATCACTCTTACGCAGCAATGCAGAACAGGATGAGAGCTGGTCTGCCCGGTTGATTGCCGGTGATATCATGATCTCCCTGTCCCCATCGGAGAGAAACGTCGGCGCCTCTTCAGCAAAGGCGATACCCAGCCCCAACTCCAACTCGGGCAGTCCATTCTCCCGGCTTTCAAGATTACGCGCGTCCACCACTTTCAGGATTTCACTGGCCAATCCGCATGCTAACGAAACACACAACCACTGGTACTTGCTCTCCTCGTATTCAAACAGGCTGAGTATCACCGCATCCCCTTCCACGAATATCTTTTTCGCACCATAGGTTGCGAGCAGCATATTGATGGGTTCGAAAAAATTTCGGCTGAAGTGGGATGCTGGATTGAGATTCCGCTTGCGCAATTCGCGAATGATCTCGGTCGAACCGCGTACATCCGCCTTCAATACCACATGACTGCGAATACGCTTCTGCTCCGGCTTCTGTTCCCGTTCCAGAAAATATGCATTGAGTGTGGCGTTATCCCGGGAGAGTTCGATATCCGCAGCCCGTGTCAGCACCCTGATGCTGTTCATCAGCCGGTGCGCACAATAGGCCTGCTTTAAATCTGATCTGAGTCGCAGAAAATCCACGAGAAACCGAACCATCTGCCGGCGCTGAAATGCGCTTGACAAATGTTTCCCACCCGGTTTGGCGTTATCCAGCAACTGCATACAGGCCTCTACGTCAACCACCAGCTGATCACGCTGCAGCCGACGCAATAACGCTTTTCTTGACAAGGTGTTGGAGAGATAGTGATAGATCCAGCGCACCGGTAGCCGGCCATCAAGTTTGCGGTAGAGCCCAGGCGCGGTGTAGCTTGCTGCGATCTTATGTACCAGATGATGCTTGCGGAACTCCCTGAAGATCCGTTTCAGCACTTGGTTATGAAACTCCGGCCAGAGCTCCTGATCCCACAAGGACGTAACCGTAGACTCACCGAAGTCGATGCGACGCCACCAGCGCGGTTTAACCGACTTCAGCAACTTGGAGAGATTATCCGGTGTATCCAACCACGAGAGCCGGAACTGTTCGTACTCGTCGCGCTGCAGCGTGCACTCGAGCAATCCGGTAACTTCCTGCAACCCACCCAGCAATTCACTCTCGTCTATCCGGGTTGGGGCGGCAATACCCTGGTGCGCAGCGGATTCACCCCGCGCACAGGAGGAAATCTCCGGGGGCCAGGCGAAAGCAGGCAGATAGGCATGAAAAATCTCCGTTACCAGCCGGTTTACCTGGTCCAGCAACTGCGGCTCCTCGCTATCGTTGAATGCCAGTGGATAGTGCTCCATCCACTGCTCATCCGCCCGCACAGATGGTATCTGCAGAAGTGGATTGAACAACACTGAGCTTGGTACGGGCCAGTCGATTTCGAGCACGGATCTCCTCTGTTTGGCGAGACTGGTCTCCTCCAGTTCGAGGATCTCCTGAAACAGTTTGCGAATGACCTGGTAGTAGTACCTTGCAGACTCCTCCCCACGGACCACCGCACGCCCTTGTTCGCTCTCAATCACACCGCTGCCGACTGACGTTTGCTCCTCCCGGGAGTGCCTCAATTGAACGAACTCTTCTCTGGTTACCTGTAACAAAAACTTGGCAACACCAAAATGCAGCAGCGTAATCAAACCGGGTCGTGAGCTCTTTTGCGCCATTTCAATGGCAACGATCATCATGCCGCTGTACGCCGCTTTCAGGTCCGCCAGATTCTCCTCGTGGTCGTTGCTGCCGCCCCTCACTGCCAGCCTGGCAAGCTCCTGCCGGATCCACATTTTGGTGTGATGCATAAACTGTGGACTGAGCGCAACATCGATTCGGGTATTGTCTATGCCTTTGGAGAAAAACCTGATATCGGGATCGAAGGCGTTGGGAATATTCAGCGGCGCCAGAAACTCATCAAGTTCCGGTCGCCAGTGAAATGCTATTTTCAGATGGTCAAACATGCTGCTCAAGTCGACCATTTTCAGTTGGAAAAGGGGTACGAATCAGAATGGTCCGGTTGGTGTCGATAACGCAATCAGTTCCCTCGCCGGCGGTCAACGCAGCAGGGCCTGCACCACGCGGTCTTCCAACTCGATACGCTGGGCGATCTCAGCTCCCAGCACCGAGAGATCCTGGTCCAGTTGCTCCATGGAAGGGAAATTGTCGGTTGCGTCATATTTGTCGTTGAACGCCACCGAAATCTCCGCTACTTCGGCGATTTTAGGATAAACCTCTTCAGCTATCCTCAAAACACTCTGGCGGCGCTCACCACCCTGGCTTATCCGATTGTAGATTTCAAAGTGCCCGAACGCGATATAGTCCACCAACACCTGACAGAAATTGCGCAGCAGTTCCCTGGTCGAACGCTCAGGAGTGTATGGTTCCAAACCTGCCAGCTGACAATAGAGCACCAACATCTCCTGTCGCTCAGCCAGCCATTTATCTATCATATCCCGGGTACGGACACGTCTCTCCGATCCCTCTTCCTGCTGTTGTTTCGACATGATCTCCAACCCTTGTACAATTAACACCGACAACCAACGTTTGCCCCAGATTCTAACACAGCTAGCGAGTTTCAACGGCAACGGGGACGTGCGGGCTTGAAAGTGGTTGACCAGGCATCCACACTATGAACGAATTTGACACAAAGTCAGCTCAGCAGGCGCAGTGGGGTGAGTAGCCGCGATCGACCGATAAAAATGGCATGCAGACCAACGTAAGGAGGGAGATGATCTCTCGGGACGCAGCTTTCAAATCGAACGGCACCCCCGGCATCAGGATGAATATACGCACGCTAATATCTCCTATCGTCTTAATCAGCCAAATATTTTTGGCCGATGCTGCAGCGGACCAGGCAAACCGCTACCGACCAATGGCTGAATCCATGTTCGATATGATGGACGCCTTTTCTTCAACCTACCAGAAGCGGATGAACGAACAGAGCAACGATTGGAACAGGAGCCGGTCGGATGAATCATCCTGGTCAGGAGGTATGCCCGCCTGGAGTTCCGGCGATTTGCCGTTGAACATGGGAGGCATGCCTATGTCACCCATGATGTCTCCCTGGACTCCGTGGGGTATGAACAGCATGCCGCAACCAGGTAAATACCTGCCTCAGAACCTCTCCCCCTACTTCAACTGGCGTCCGGCCGTTCCCGCACGCGGTCCGCTGGATGGGGAGTGGGAGGATCCGTTGGGCAATGGGCTCGTTATTCGCAATCGCCATTTCCGGATCACTCAGAGCGACAACCGCTACAGCGAAGGATATCTTGTGCTGGAAACCGCTAAAATACTTTCCATGCAGCCTCACAACAACGAAATTAAACATTATTATGAGTACGCTGTTCAGGGCGGAAAACTCGCGTTGCGCGACAGCTCAGGGAATCTTTTTCTTTTCCGCCGCAAGCATGATTAACGACCCGGTCAGCATCTTCCTGTTGAAAAATTGAAGGGGATCATCGACCAAGGAGGCGCCCGGACTGACTGTTCGGTCAGAACCAGTCAATGCAGTGCGTTGACCAGCGGCGATCCAACTATGATAAAACCTGGTATCATGGAAACTGCTGATTATGAATATCAATAGAGTTTGCATCCTCGGGGGAACCGGTTTCGTGGGCTCCCATCTGACCGGACGCCTGAAAAGCATGGGTATCGGTGTCAGGCTCCCCTGCCGTCATCCTCATCGCCATCGCGGGATAGCGGTGGGTGGACAGGTGGAACTTATTGAACTCGACCCGTTCGATCCGGGAGAGCTGAAAGCCGCGTTGGAGGGGTGTGACGTGGCCATCAATCTGGTCGGCATCCTCAACGAAAACCACGCGGATCACGATTTCCAGCGGATTCATGTCGAACTTGCAGACAGGGTGCTTGACGCATGCAAAGCGTCCGCTGTTACCCGTCTGCTGCATATGAGCGCACTCAACGCGAACGAATCCAACGGACCATCGCTCTATCTTAAGACCAAGGGTGAGGCAGAGAATCGCACCCACACATTGGGTAAGCCACAGATCAAGGTAACCAGCTTCCGTCCCTCTGTGATCTTTGGTCCGGGTGACAGCTTTTTCAACCGTTTTGCCGGTCTACTGAGATCGCTTCCCGGTCCCTTTCCGCTAGCCTGTCCAGAGGCTAACTTCGCACCTGTCTATGTCGGGGATGTGGTGACTGCTTTCATTCGATCCATGGATGACAGGACGACCTGGGGAAAACGCTTCGAGCTTTGCGGTCCTGACAAATTCACCCTGCGCGAACTGGTCGCCTACACAGCAAAGGCGGCCGGCTTGAAAAAACGGATTATCGGATTGAACGATGGTGCGTCGCGGCTGCAAGCAAGGATTCTGGGTAAATTGCCGGGGAAACCATTCAGCTACGACAATTATCTTTCTCTTCAGGTAGACAGCCTGTGCAGTAAAGACGGCCTACTGGAACTGGGTATCACACCGACCAGCATCGACAGCGTGGTCCCTTTCATGCTATCGGAAAAATCGGCACGCAGCAGCTATCAGCAGCTTCGCCGCCAGATCTGAACTGTGCTGATGAGGCGACATTCACCGGTATACGGAAATTACCGGATGCTGCAATACGAACTACCAACATGGCGGTATTTGGCACCGTCACGGTCATGGACTCTCTGAGTCGGCGACAGCGCGTAACCGCAGCATCTCCTCTTGACGCTGTTCAGCGGGCATTCCGGCAAGCTTTTCGCAAGCTTGATAGAAGCGCGCAAAGTCGCCCTTGGCCCGTGCCAACAGTAGATCGAACACTGGCACCCAGTTCTCATAGGTTGCCACCGATGCCAGCCGTGCATTGTTGAGTTTACGCTCGAACCAATCATCGTAGCCGCCAACCGCCCCCCACCCCTGCCGCAAATGCCGGTAATCCGACTTGAGTTGGGTAAAGCGTGCTGTTTTTGCCGCCTCCATCTCCTGCTGGCCGAGAGGAGATGCATACAGATCTGCTAATTCCCGTCGCGCCGCCAACAGTAACGCCACAACAGTTCGCTGCCGCTGCTGTGCAAGCTCCCAGGCGTCGAACTGCTCACCATCCCCGGCAGTACTCAGCCAGCGCGCCACCCCCGCCTGCTGGACCTTGTTGGCAAATGACTCGTTAAAGGCGCTGTCATTGGGGATATAGAGTCGCTGATGAGCCAACTCATGAAAAATCAGCCCAGCCAGCTGCCATTCGCTCCAGTGGATCACTGTGCCTGGAAGCGGGTCTTCGAACCAACCCAACGTGGAGTAAGCCGGTACCGGTTCCAATGCGACATCAAATCCCTCTTCCTCCAGTTTTAATGCCTGATACTGTGCCTCTTTTAAACTGAAATATCCCCGATAACTGGCGCAACCAATCACTGGATAGCACCACTGTCTGGGTTCAATCGAATAGGCCTCAGTAGCCACCAGACTCCAGACCAGAGCCTCCCCTGCGACCGGAACGAAGCTGCGGTAGCTGCCGTTGTCCGGTAGTTTGAGTGACTCGGAAGCGAAATCGCGCATCGACTGAGCCAACAACAGCTGCCGCTTGAGCGTACCATCCAGATCGTCATCACCCAACAGCTGTTGAATCGGGCGACGCTCCATCATCAGCGCAAAATGTCCCCGGACCGCCTGACTGTAATAGGGAATGGATTCACAGGCGGTGAGTAGAGGCAATAACAAGAACAGCAATGACAGATTTCCGGGCATATACTCGTTCAGTTCCACAGACGGTGTTGAGGAAAAACCAGTAAATTCTATCCTCAGCATAAACCAGGGGAGCACCCGCTTGTAGCGCTACACTGCAACCCCTAATATCGACAGCATGAACAGATATCTCGTTGGCGGTGCGGTGCGAGACCGATTACTGGGCAGACCGGTCAGTGAAAACGACTGGTTGGTTACCGGCATTACCGGTGAGGCCCTGATGCAACTTGGATTCAAACCGGTCGGCAGAGATTTTGGTATTTTCCTGCATCCCTCGACTAAAGAGCAGTATGCATTACCACGCGGAGAGGGGGTCACTGCAACTGAGCGGGAATTGGTGGAGCGGGATCTTCGCCTGCGCGATCTCACCGTGAATGCGATCGCCATTGCGGAAAATGGAGAGCTCATCGACCCACTTTCCGGCCAGCGGGATATCGAGGCAAAAGTATTACACCACGCACCAGGCTTCAGCCAGGACCCGGTACGCATTCTGCGACTGGCCCGGCTGTCTGCCAGACTGGCGGATGCAGGCTTCCGCATCGCACCGGAGACCATACTGTTGGCGCAGCAGATGGCCTCCGACGGAGCGCTGACAGCGGCTGCTCCCGAGCGGCTCTGGGGTGAAATAGCAAAAGCGTTGAGTGAACCCCATCCCTGGATCTTTTTCGAGACCTTGAGATGTTTGGGTGCATTGCGTGTAGTGTTACCCGAGGTGGATCGCCTGTTCGGCGTCCCACAACCAGTACAGCACCATCCGGAGATAGATACCGGTGTGCACAGCCTGCTGACGCTGGAGCGTGCCTGCGAGTTGAGCACAGACCCCCGGATACGCCTGGCTGCTCTGTTACACGACCTGGGTAAGGGCAGCACACCCCAAAAGCATTGGCCGAGACACATTGGCCACGAGCAGCGTGGCGCGCACCTGGCCGAAATACTCTGTCGCCGCCTACGGGCGCCCAGGCAGTACCGTGAGCTGGCGGTAGCCACTGCACTGTTGCATACCGATGTTCATCGCGCATTCTTGCTCAAACCGGAAACTTTACTGAAGAAGCTAAAGCAGTTGGATGCCTTTCGGCGCCCGGAGCGAATAGAGTCGCTGCTGCTCGCCTGCGCCGCGGATATTCGCGGGCGCCCCGGGCACGAAACTGAGAACTATCCTCAGGCTGAGTATCTGCAGTGTGTACGTCTGGCAGCACGCCAGGTGGATGGAAAAACTGTGGCTCAGATAGAAAAAGCAGGCAGAGCAGTGGGAAAGCGCATCGATGGCATCCGTATCCAGCAGATCAGCGAGGTGAAGCGGGCATGGTGCCAGGATGGAGACGGCTCCAGGATTTAGCGGGAGTCAGATCCCAATCCACTCGATCTTAATCCTCGATCTCGCCGTGCCGTTACAGCCGGCCACGCAGATCCCGCAACGAAAAACCGATCGGTTGCGCGGCCAAACCGCGGCTCATGGCAAGCACCTTGAATCGCTCTCCCATTTCTGTCGGCAGTGTCAACCGCTTAGCCTCCTGCATCAGCTGCAGATGTTGCCTGACATCCTCCGGATCCGACTCGGCCAGTAACTGCTGTAATCCGCAGCCCATCAGAAAATAGGCTTGAGTGGTATAGCCACAGACTTCGAGCCCGGCATCCAGCCCCGCCTCTGCCAGGCTGGTGAAATCGACATGCGCGGTAATATCCTGCAACCCCGGATAGCGCAGTGCATCCGGATGCGCTCGGTGTCGATAATGGCACATCAGCGTTCCCCGATCACGTTGCGGATGGTAATACTCCGAGCGGTTGTAGCCGTAATCTATCAGTAGCAGCAGTCCGGCGGCGATGCGCTCCGATAGCGCCCGTAACCAGGATGCGGCCCGCAGATTGAGCTCCGACTCGTAACCATCGGCCAGCTGGTAGCAGGTTTCCAGCAGCTTCTCCACCCCTCGCCGAAGTGATGATGACGCCGGTCCCCAACCACTGGAGAGGCGCCCCTCTTTAATGGCGACATACTGCTCCAGCACACACCCCTGCACCAGTTTGAAGCGGTGCACCGGCATCGCATCGAGCAACTCATTGGCGATCACCACACCGCGGAAATGCTGCTCAGGGAAATCGTCCAACCAGATAATCCGATCCAGCAATGCCGGCAGGCGCTGCTGTAACAAAGCGCGCTGCCGGGCCCGCAAATCAGCGCTCAGATCGATGATGTAATAGTGTTCAGGCAAGCTCCCCAGCGCCTGCAACTCCAGCAACAGATCCGCCGCAAGCACACCGGAGCCGGCTCCAAACTCGAGCAGATCACCTCCACCGAGTTCCAGCAACACTTGGTGACATTGACGTGCCAGACAGCGAGCAAACAGCGAAGAGATCTCTGGAGCGGTGATGAAATCCCCCTGTTCACCGAACTTGCGCGTGCCCGCACTGTAGTAGCCGAGACCCGGTGCATACAATGCGAGTTCCATGAAGCGGTCGAACGGCAGTTGTCCTCCTGCTTCAACGATACGCTCGCACAACAACTCGAGCAGCAAATTCGAGTAACGCTGTGACTCCGGGCTGGGTTCCGGCAATTGGGACCGGCGATCCGCTTGTAGGACTGAGTACTCAGGCATCATTCTCTGCTCCTGTTTGAGAACCCGCTAAAATATCCCACTCTAACTCGCCAATAGCGCTGTTTTACCGGTTTAATGTTTTCCTATGAAGGAAAAAGATTCGGCATCAAACTAATAAAGAATTGATGGAAATGAAGCATAATTTGAATAATTTAGATGAAGCTTGCGGCCTAGTTTGGCTAGCTTACAAGTGATCCAACGATTTGTAATTAACGTGTTTTACACACCCAAATTGATACCTCTCTATCCGCGATGCACACTCAGGACGATGCGGTTAATAATGCCACAATTATTTGCATCAGATCAGTATCATGGTTGGCCATACACTTATTTTACGCAAAATGAATTACGTTTTAACGTTTGATATATCACAGGAGAATAGCTTTTAACTCTGTGAATTTTAAAAAGAATGATACGGCAAATACTGCACCTATCCAACAATAGCATTTAATGACCGTCCATATTTCTCAACAATCGATTGAGTGTTCGACTGGTAATACCCAGCATGGCTGCAGCTACGTCCTGGTTGTTGATTGCTCTGCGCATAGCCTCCTTTACCAGATATACATCTAGTTCCTTGAGTGTAGGAAATCGCCCTGTTACAGCAAGCGAAAATTGAGCGAAAGCTTCCGACGAATGTTTTCCAGCTGCCGGGGTCCTATGCGCTTTCCGTATGAGATCTCGAAAACTTTGCATAGATAGAACATCGCCGGAATGGTGCTGGACTACAGCGTTATAGACCATTGATCTCAGCTCCCGGATGTTGCCGGGAAATTCATATCCAGACAACAGAGTGAGTAGCTCAGTCGGCGAAGTCGGGATGGGTTTGTTCAGAGATTGGGCTGCCTCTACGATAAAGTGCCTCACCAACAGTGGCAGGTCGTCTGGACGATCGCGTAGCGATGGTACATTAATCAGATGCCTGGAGAGGCTGAAGAACAGATCCTGAAGAAATTCACCGCGTACCATCATTGCGTGTAAATCCTGGTTGGTTGCTACCACGATACGGGCATCAGAGACGCGGGAAATATCTGAACCCAGCGGACAATAAGTAGAATCCTTAAGTAGACGCAACAGCTTAAGCTGAAAAGACATATTCAAATTGCCGATTTCATCCAGAAACAGGGTACCGCCTGTGGCTTTCTTAATAATACCCTCTTTATCTCTGTCGGCGCCGATGAAGGCCCCCTTGGTGTGACCAAACAGCGTATCGGTTAACATCTTGTCATCTAGCCCGACCACATTCAGGCTTACCATCTCTCCGCTCCTACCACTTGCCTTATGCAACGCCTGAGCGCAAAGCCTCTTGCCAGTACCGGTTTCCCCGGTGATCATTACCGGTTCGCTGCTATCTGCAATAGCCTCTATATAACCAAACAGCACCTGCATTTCGCGCTGGCAAGTAATAAATCGCGAAAAGCACTCGGGGCATTTCACCCCGTTCGCTATCAGGCTGTGCCGCAAAGAACGGATTTCCCGACGTAGTCCCCTGATCTCCAGGCCACATCGTACACAGGAGACAAACCTGCTTTCTTCTACCGGTTTGACTAGGTAATCGTATGCGCCTTCCTTCATGCAGGAGATCGCTGTCTTGATTTCCTGTGAGGCGGTCATGACTATGACTGGTACCTCAGGATAGTTTTGTACAATCTCTGGTAGTAACTCTGTACCAGGAAGGTGAGGCATAAAGAGATCCAGGACAATGACGCCTGCCTTTTTCGACTGCAGAAAAGGCATTATTTCCCGTGCGTCACTTAAAGCGATCACCTCTTGAATACCGTGACTTTTCAGCAGATAACTCGCTCCGAACAAGATGTCCTCTTCGTCGTCAATAAGGACAACTGGAAGGTCGGATTCTTGCTTCTGCACTAGCGTCTCCTAGTGAATTCCACTAAACGCAGAAAGTAGTGTGATCACATCTGTATCCTTGCTTGGTCGCGAATTTCGCACCAACTTATCGCTAATGTATCCTGAAGGAGTGGCTACGAACGCATACTCAGAACGACATGAGTGTTGTTTCCACCTGCAATACGAAAACCAGTGAGTCTGATCAGGAAGCAGAAGATCTCTGCCTTTGCCATTCAATGCAAAGAACAGCAACATGATTACTTTAACTAAGAACCTTAGACTCGAAATCAGCACTACAACGATAAATCCTCCCCACCGACGAAGAGGTCATATAGATTTTTGAAGTCTAACAATGTGTGTTTCTACTTCCTGATTCGGTTGTGTCATCGCATCGTACACAAAACGGAAAATTTTCCCTGATCTGCGATTGTTTACCTACAGCCCAGGTTGCCGGAATTTTTTCATAGCCATGATGTGGTTTATCGTTGTATTGAGTTAAAGTCACCACTACGGATTTTTCCGATTAATGCATCAACCTGACCAAATATCCAACTTATTCGATCGTTCTGTTTATAGACTATCTGGCGCATCAACACCTACGATAAAGGACTGTTTCCTGGTGTCGATGTCTATAGTTTGCCCCTCTACGAGTCCCTGGAAGAGCGCACCAACAGATATATCCACCGAACTTGACCCTAGAGATGCTATCAACAAAGTCGTTAGACCTAATCCGAAACAGATAGCCAGAAATTGCAAAATCAAACCTCCTGCAATCAGATAATGGCTCAAGAACGCATATCCGATGGCGACAATGGTGATGGCTATGCGGCTGATCGGCGTAAATTTGAACATTAACATAGCAAGTACTCCTTAAAATGAATTATTGGCAAAACAATCCGGCTGTTGATTGCTACAGCCTCCTGAGGGGCTCTGCTGCAACGATTACCGCTTGCCGCATATAACGCAGAAAAAATGCCAACTTCAATTTATTGAATAAAGTCGTTTAGTAACAACTTGATACATGCGATTACAGTACAGATTTAAGGGACACCGGGCTGCAGCAGTATTTTCAAATCCAGGTCAAAAAAAAAACTAATTTCTTATATATCATGAAGATTAATAAATGCCGGAATCTCTAAAGAGCAGAAAACGCTGCACCCCTCTCATGTGTAGTTCACTATGGCAAGCAATTTACACCGGGATTTACAGCTTCTCTTACACCACTCACCCAACGTCTTTGACTGAAGCATCTGTAGAGTTCCCTTGATCTATGGTCTTAGCCATGCGCTTGGCAAAGTAGTAAACACGTTTCAATTTTTCGATAAGTTCCACTTCAACCGAGTAGACAGCCACTCGATTTGGTGCATTGGCAACCAGTCGTCTGGCTTCGTGGAGTTCGGCCGATGTAACCTGCTCCTGAATCTGCCTCTTCATGCCGATTACCACCCGTGCCGCCACAGCATCATTCATAATGACCGCTCGCAGCGCCACTTCCACACTCCCGGCGACTGAGGTGTGTAGATCCGTGAGCACCTTTTTTGTGACATCGCTCATATGTAAATGTTGGTCTGCACACTGCTCAGCAAGGTCCAGCGCATTGGTTTCAATCAGATCTCCAATATTCTCCAGATCATTGACCGCAGCCAGAAGCTTGGAAAGTTGCTTAGCCTGGGAGTCCGTCAACTCCTTTTTGCCTACCTTACCCAGATAAGCGACGATCTCTGCATACAGGATGTCCACTTTGTCGTCGATGGCGGAGATTTCCCTAATCTGTTCCAACTTCCCACTCAGCAACGCAGGAATGCTCTCTAAAAGCATACGGTTGACAAAATCACCCATGTGGCCAATCTCTAACCGGGCGCGTTCCAGCGCCAGCGTAGGCGTGTCAATTAACGCCACATCCAGATAACTGGGACGCACCAATCCCTCCTCCGGAGAGAGTGGCCTGTCCGGCACGATCCATTCGCAGAATCGGGCGAACTGGTTGGAGAAGGGCAGAAACACCAGTGCAATGCCGATATTGAAAAGTGTATGGGCGTTGGCAATCTGGCGTGGAGTCTCTGCTGCCAGTCGGTCCATCCCCACCAAGGTGCCCGCCGCAGCTGGTGAAAGGTCGCGCACCAGGACAGCGAAATAGGGGATGAATGGCAAAATGAGCGCAACACCAATGATCTTGAAAGTAACATGTGCCACTGCCACGCGCACTGCCTCTCGCGGTTTGCCAATGGCAGCCAAACCAGCTGTTGCGCAAGTGCCTATATTGGCTCCCAACGCCAACGCGATTCCGGCCTCCAGGGTAATCAAGCCTTGCAGAGCCAACGCGATCACCACTCCCATAGTGGCGGAGGAAGACTGGATCAGAGAGGTGAAAATGGTTGCAACCAGGATACCAACGAGTGGATTGGACACATTCTGCATCAGCAGGATGAAGGGCTCGTAGTCACGCAGCGGCCGCATCCCTTCGCTCATGATGCCCATACCGAAAAAGATCATGCCCAGCCCCATGACTAGGTTTCCATACTGTTTGATGCGCTCGTTTCGCCCTGTGAAAATCATGGCGAAACCCACCGCCACCAGCAGCAGGGCGTACTTGGTGACTTTGAATGCTACAATCTGGGCCGTGATGGTAGTGCCGATGTCTGCCCCCAGTATCACACCGATTGCCTGTGTCAACGACATGAGTCCAGCAGTAACGAAGCCCACCAACATGACTGTAGTGACCGAAGAGGACTGGATAATAGCCGTGATAAAGGCGCCTGTTATCAGCCCCATGACGCGGCTGCTCGTAAGGCGCGCCAGGATCTGTTTCATACTCTCCCCGGCCACCTTCTTCAACGCCTCGGCCATCTGCTCCATGCCGTACAGGAATACAGCCAGACCGCCCAGCATGGTCATGGCCATCACTCCCCACTCGATCCCTTCCTCGCTGTCGCTGGAAGCAGCGAGCACAGGCATCATTACGAAAGATGCCGCAACCACCAAGATCAAAGCCAAACCCAGTCGCCAGTAGGCGTACTTGCTACCGATATCGAGACCAGAATTCATTTCCCACTCCCTACCCATAACGATTTACTTAGCCTGGTCATCCACATCCAGCTTGCGGCTCTGCCTGATAGAGTGAGAACTGGTAATCTGCGCTATGTGGGAGAAGCTGTTCCTTTCCGAGAAACCATTCACCTTGCGATGGGATACAGATAAGAACAGGACTACGAGGGAGAGGATGACGACAATCACCAGCCCGATGACACCCACCATCTCTTGAGCGATAACAACAAGGTACATGAAGCCGACTGCTAGTGCGGCCCGGACCAGCACACTGGCGCCCACCCCCGATGGTTCATGCCGTGCCCTATCGATTTCGCGCACCACTTGCGCGGCCCGTATTATGTCTTTGATATTGTTCCTGAGAATCACAGCTGCCCCTTGTCTGCTCCAGGGGAACCACGCAACTACCGGACCAAATACGGATTAATCACTATTCTCCTTTTACATTGGACAGTTATAAAACCCAGAACACTGATGAGTTGCACCAGGGGGTGCAACAAAACGCACTACACCATGCGCACAATTGGAAGCCAACAAGGATACTAATCGATCAATCAATGAGTTATACCTTGGAGAAGTGATGTGTAGCATTTCAAAAAGCTGCACCCCAGATGGTGAATTGTCCCACTGGACCACAAGGTGAAACTGTTTATCCGACGTGCGCTTGCGCGTGCCAAGAGGAAACATAGCTATAATCCGGGTGTAACTACCAACCATTTACGGTTGTTCAGTATTACTTGGACCGAATTTACATGAGTATGGTTTGTTGCTGTTCCTGCTGTTGAGGGTGATCCGGTTAAACAACAGGGTAACTGGGACAATCAATATTTCCAGTGAAGACCTTAACGCAGGAGAACGATCTTACTCTTCTCGCAGCAACTTTTTGAATGAGTTGATCACTGCATCGACGTTGATATCTTCTATCTTCAACTGCCCTACTCGGTGGATCCTGAATTTGATAACTATCACACAGGTTTTCAGAACCCCATTTTGACTCCTGTAATCGAATCTGGAGTGACAAAAATTGGTCCGAGTCTCTTGATTCTCTCGCCAAAAAATAGAGCTACAGAAAGCATCTTACGGCTTTAAGGAACCGCTATAGAGAAACCTGTTCGAATGTAGTTGAAATCTGAAAAATACAGACAAACCCTTTCAAGTACTTCTTCCAGTTTTGAGCTGAATATTTATTTAGCACTTGAACATCTATTTGTACTTCTATTTAAGATTTCAATAGAAAGGTACTACAGCGCAGGTTTAAAAGACGGGACCATCCATGACCCCGTCTCATGCAATTTCAATCAAGGCTGATACTGCAATCCAACCAGAAAGCCATTACTCACCTGCCACTGTCAACGCTCTCCGCCTGATGAAACAGTTCGTACACGTATGTCAACTGTTCATCCAAATGCTTGTTGAAAGGTTTGTTCAATTTATTTTTTTCCAGTTTCTTCCACTCTTTGCTCTTGTTTGACAAAGCATCATAGAGTTGCCAAGTATGGTCGAAAGTACGACCAGACAACGCATGCAACTGTTCGATCTGCTCTGGCGATAAGAACTCCTTGTCGATCTTCACAAACTTATCCTTGCTCAGTGACATGGGGTATAGCTCCGCGGCATCGAAGATCTTTTGCTCCAACTCCTGAGTAAGGTCGGGTTGGGCACCCCGAATGGCATCCCGGAAATGGGTGCCACCGGATATCACTTGGCCCTGGATCGCCTTTAGTTGGTTTACCTCAGCACCAGCCTTTTCCAGATACACCAGCACCGGTTCACTGATAACGTAGCGTACTTCGTGATAAACAACCTGATTGAACACATTCTGCAGAAAAAACAGCATCACAAAACAAACGATCGAGGCAATGATCGGCGTGGAAATCCAACCGGATGCGATGTTACCCAGTGCACGCCACTTTATTCCTTTGGCACCCTTCAGTAGTCCAATACCTATTACCGCTCCAACCACTGCCTGAGAACTCGAAACCGGGATCAGCGGAATTGTGGGCAAACCGTTGCTAGCCAGAAAATGCTCCAGCTCAATGGAAGAAAACAGAAAGAGTACGATTGAATGCGAAATGACCACAACCCATGCACCCACGGGCGTGAGCGGCAGGATACCGTCTCCAACTGTCATCATTACCCGCTTGGAGTACGTAAAAACTCCGATGCCGATGGCGATAGCACCAAGCAGAAACAGCTGCTGTATAGAGGTGAAGGTAAATAGATCGCCTACGGAAAAATCGGAGAACGGGGAAGATGAGACGAACACCCCCATGACATTGCCGATATTGTTTGCCCCCAGACTGTACGAGCCGAAGGCACCCGCCAGGATCAACCCCAGCCGGGTGTATACATCCAGCCGCAATAGGTGAATCCTGGATCGGCTCAACGTCACCATTACCAGCTTATAGATCAGCGCACCAAAGATTGCCCCAAGTATCGGACAGGCAACCCAGGTTGCAAGAATTTTAGTCAATGCAGCCGTATCGGTGATGGACCCGCTAAATATATTCCAGCCTATAATGGCTCCGACAATTGCCTGGGTAGTGGAGACGGGGAGTCCTGCCTTGGTCATCCAGTAGACGGTCAGTGCAGCTGAAAACGCCGCCATGAATGCGCCAGGAAGTGCGTTGAGCTTCCCCAGGGCACCCAGACCATGAGCGGCTCCTGCACCGCTAATCACCGCACCGAGAATCAGAAACAGCGTACAGATAATCGCTGCGGTCGTGAATTGGACCATGCGGCTAGCCACAGCCGTCCCGAACACGTTGGCGGCATCATTGGCGCCCAGGGACCAACCCAGAAACAGGCCACTGGTGAGAAAAACTAAAACAGTAATTTCCATACGGATCTATTCTCTAGAAGTGATCGAACGTAAAATTCCGTTACCCGTTTTGGGTAACTCTAAACATCCACCAAATGCTCAAAGAGAACGTTTAATCGTATAGATGGCCAGCCAGTCGCCAACATCTTCAGCTTCATCCGCAAGGCGATCGAATTTGTCTACGAAATAGCGTTTATGTAATTTCTTTTCCAGGTCCAGGTCGGAGGCGAAAATCTTCCTTTTGAGGCGGACAGCAATCTGATCTGCCTCTTCTTCGTGAAAACTCACTTTGCCAAGATGATCTCTGACAGCGGTGATATTTCTGAAGAATGCCCTGGAGGCGAGCACTGCTGACTCGACCGCCTTCACAGCCGCTGCGGCAAGCAGTTTGAAGTCCTCCTTGAACATGTCGTCGATTGCCGGTCTTTCCACTGTAATGGCCAGAAAAATGTCTTCAGCCAGCCCGAGTAGAAAATTGATATCCTCTAGAAGACTCAACACATCACCCCTGGAATCAGGTATTAACATGTCCGTATAGAGATGACCCTCGATCTCCCGGCGTAACCGATTACCTTCCACCTCAAGATCGCGTATCTGGTGTACTAGATCGTCGCACCTGTCGTCTTCAATGCCATCCAGGTATGCGTTGATACCCGTTTGGAATATCTCTGCACCGTTGGAGATGCAGTCCATCAGATCATCTATCATCCTTTCGATATTCTTGGTTTTTCCAAATAAAGCCAGATTCTCGACCTTTAAATTCATATATTCATTCTCAATTAGATTGTGGTGTGTGTATGAAGGCCTGCAAGCAGACCTACCCGATTTCAGTGACGGGGCAATTTGGTGCGCGACAGCAAATTCTTGAACACCATACCCAAGCCCATCACAGCAGTCCCCAGTACCGTCAACCCCAGACTTCCCAACCACTGCTCACCTGCAACGATCAACAATAGACCGCAGGCCAGAACCAGATGGTAGCGAAATGGATCTTCCCTCTTATGTTGCATAATGCGTCTCTTCAAAATAATGAAGCTATCAAGCACTGCAGACACCTCGTCTGTTCGTCACCAGGATTTGCAGTGGAAAAACAGCTATCTGTTGCCAGGCAGAATGCAGGCCAGTAAACAACATAAAAAAACCTCCATCTCAGGATACTTTTATCCGTTGTAGTAATTTAAATGTTATAGAGGAGGTTAATTGACTGACCCTAAACCCATGCAGATTTTTGATCAAAAAATATGCCATCTTTTAAGTTTTCAAAATTATCAATGAAAACAGAGGCAAATTTCGAATGCAGTTATTTTTTTACTTCGAGGGGGGGTGCAGTAAAATACTGGTTGTATTCCCGCTAAAAAACGGGCTCGCTCAGTCTTTCAATTGGTTACGAGTACGATTAAAAAATAAAGGATGCAGCATTTGCTGCACCTCATTTAAGTATGTTTAGTGATCACCCTTGCTCAGCAACCGACAGTTTTCCCATCAACGCATTAGGATGACTGAGGGCATCACGCAACAGAACCAAGTATCGGGAAGGATGGTTATATCTTATCTGCCTCCTGATTTCTCCGAAGTCAGTTCCTTTAAAACCTAAACCTGCTTCCCCGGCTTCATGATTGGTCCCCGTTTGGGGAAGCAGTAATGTTCTTCAATCGCCGGTTAAGTGACTGGCGGGTGATACCCAGCAGCGCAGCAGCTACTCCCTGGTTGTTTGTTGCCCTACGCATCGCCTCCTCTATCAAGAAATGATTCGCCACCTTGAGAGTGGGAAAGCGCCCGGAAATTTTCAAAGAAGATCCAGCCACTGCATCCGTGTGCTCGCGCTCGAAAACAGAAACCCCTTGTTCATTGCGAATCACATCACGAAAGCTCTGCATGGATAGAACCGTTCCGGAACGGTGTTGTGCGATCGCATTGAAAACCAAGGATCTCAACTCGCGGATGTTGCCAGGAAAATCATACACGGATAGCAAGGTTAACAGTTCGTCTGGAATTGCTGGCGCTGACTTGCTTAGGGATTGCGAGGCTTCTTCAACAAAGTGTTGCAGTAGCAATGGCAAATCATCCAGGCGCTGGCGTAGCGGAGGTACATTTATAGGATGACAAGAGAGCCGGAAGTACAAATCCTGGCGAAAATTTCCCTGTTTCATCTTATCTTTAAGGTTTTGATTGGTAGCCACCACGATGCGGGCGTCTGAGTGACGCATGGCGTCTGAACCAAGCGGAAAGTAAGTCTTATCCTGCAGCAGACGTAAAAGCTTGACCTGGGAAGCCATATTCAGGTCGCCGATTTCGTCCAGAAACAGGGTACCACCCGCAGCACTGGCGATCATGCCGACTCTGTCTCTATCTGCACCAGTGAAAGCGCCTTTGACGTGACCGAACAGCGTATCGGAAAACATATTGTCGTCTAGCCCGGCTACATTCAGGCTTACCATCTCACCAGTTCTTCCACTAACCCGGTGCAGCGCCTGGGCGATCAAATCCTTACCTGTGCCCGTCTCCCCGCTGATGATCACCGGTTCGGCGGAATCGGCGATGGCCTCGATGTATCTGAACAGGACCAACATGTCGCGCTGGCACGTCAATATGTGGGAAAAGCACTCGGGGCATTCCACATCATTTACAATCAGGCTATGTCGCAGTGAACCGATTTCCCGACGCAGACCTCTAATCTCCAGGGCTCTCTGTATGCAAGAGACGAAACGATTCTCTTCCACCGGTTTCACCAAGTAGTCGAATGCCCCTTCTTTCATGCAAGAGACAGCGGATTCCACGTCCTGCAAGGCGGTTACCACAACCACCGGTACTTCGGGATAGTTCTGCACAATACGCGGTAATAACTCGATGCCGGAGCTGAACGGCATAAGTAGATCCAGCACGATAACGCCTGCTTTTTTGGATTGCAGATAAGGTATCAGTTCCCTCCCGTCACTAAACGAGATTACCGGTTTGATGCCATGACTATTCAACAGATAACTCGCTCCAAACAGGATATCTTCTTCATCGTCGACCAGTACCACAGGTAGATTCGAGTCTTTCATTCGGTATGCTCTGTTCTCAATGGGTTCCGACAAACACGGGTAAGTGCATAATCACGTCCGTACCTTTACCCGGATTGGATTTCAGAACCATCTTACCTTTGTGATTCTGAATAATCCGGTAGGATATGGACAAACCGAGCCCGGTGCCGCCCTGCTCGCTCTTGGTGGTGAAGAAGGGGTCTAGTACTTTACTTTGATTCAGCTCAGAGATACCCGCTCCCTGGTCACTGACGCTGACACGGATAAATTCGCCATCATCTTCCTGGATGGCAGATATGCGTACGGCAGCAGAACGTCGAGGCAACGACTGCAGCGCATTCAAGATCACATTAATGAAAACTTGCTCGAGCTGTTGAGCATTACCCCGCACTGCCGGTAGCGGTTCCATGATATCCAGCCGGCAATCGTCACACAGCATGCGGATCTGGTTCTGTAGAATAGACAAAGACGTATGCAGTACCTCCGAAATGTCCACCTCATGGTCGAGTTCACCCTGATCCGGTCGGGCCAGATGCTTCAAATTACTAACGATAGTCTGTATTCGCTGTGCATTTCTTTCAATAGCCTCCAGCAGGCGAGGAATTCCGGTCACTGCCTGTTCAATTGGGACACCCCCCACCATGAAATCACCATGCTCTGTCTGAAATGACTTCAAGATTCCGAGAATATCACTCCAGCTTCTCAACAGTATCGATGTATTGAATTGAATGGTGTTGTTGGGGTTGTTAATTTCATGGGCCACGCTTGCCGCCAATACCCCCAGCGATGCTAGGCGTGCATTTCTAATCGTGTTAGCTTCCAGCATGCGTTTCTCGGTAATGTCTTTCAGAATGACCATAGCTACAGCCACACCATCCGTCACACGCAGTGGAACGATACGCAGTTCCCAGCAAAAGTGGTCTTCACCCGAAAACTGCATCTCGCTGGCTATTCCAGTCTGCAGAACATTTTTCAGTACCTCTACGTACTTCTCCTGGACCTTCAGTGAAAAAAAACCTGCTGAACCCGGAACATCCCCCCCATGTACCGTTTTTTTCAGGGGATGATTGATCATCAAGCAATTACCCTCCTCATCCACCGTCATGATGATATCCGGTGACTGATCAAACAGAACGCGTAGCTTCTGCTCCGATTTACGCAGTTCTTGTTCCATACTCATTCTTGCTTTGATGCCCGTCCGAGTTATGAAGACGAACAAAGCCATTGCCAGCGTCAAAGTTGTGCCGCCGATCAGGACAATATTGGCTCCGCTCGCAAATCCTTCTGCACTGCGAAAATTATCGGTTGGAGAACTGGTTATCGACCAGATACGATCAGCAACGGGGAATGTCTGGTGAACCCGCGTGGCATGTTTCAGAGTCCACTCAGGAGCTTCCACGTAATCGACCATTAGATGCGGATTCAAGCTCAACCGACTGTCATAGAAGTCAAGAAACTGCAGATCGGCCTCAGCCGATTCATCCAGTATCAGGAACTCCACACCCCTAGGTTCCAGTTGTGAGATAGCTGCGCTGGCAAGATCGGCAATACGAAACACACCCACAGCAAACCCCTGTAGCGCCTTTTTGCGCTGCGCTGCTGTCACGACAGGCAAATCATTGATATACACGGGTTGAATTGCCAAAAATCCATACTGCAAATCGTTGTTCCGCACTAGCTTGATGCGGCCACTGACCGTCAGTTGCCCACTGTTCATGGCACGCTCCATCAACGCTCGGCTTATCGGATCGGTGCCATAATCAAATCCCAGTGAAGGCCCTTCCTGCGATAGGGGCTCTAAATAGGTAACGAGAAATTGAGCACCATGAATAACAGGTAACTTATCATCCTGCGTCCTAGAAAGATCACCCACAGTTGATACATCCCCCATTTTCATCGATACCCACTCCAGTGCTTGAATACCTCGATAGCGGGATAACAATGATTGAGCAAAAAGCCCGAACTCTGATTGGGTTACATGCTCGGACGAGCGAAATAGATCCCGTACCGCCTTGACTGATTCCAGTCCATCCTCTATTCCTTTTTTCAGGGCATTATTGCGGTTATGAGCTTCCCAGATGAATTCGATCTGCCGATGCTTGTCGAGTTCGCTCCTTATTTTATAAGAAGCGCCGAGCGTCACCGCCATACCAACGACAAACAACATCGACGAAAGCCAGAGTTCTTTGATTGGAAAACGCATATATGTTTATTTTCCCAACAGATAGATTTCTTAATCTTTGACATTTCAAAACACTAACCGGCATGAGCAACCTATTGTGGAAGTTGCTACTAGCCCCGGCCTACAGTCTTGCAACTCTATAGGTGAGAATTTATCAGCAACCCTGTCCCCGTCACATGAGTCAGAAAAGTCTTGCAAATCGGGAGGAGAGTATTTTGGGGACTACGCGCTTTCGCTTAGCGCTCTATGGCACCTAGCGAAGTGAATACAAGCTGCTGCAGTCCACACGGCATCGAGATAATGGTAGCTTCTAAGAGTTTTTCTCATAACCCGGTCGGCAGTGTATCGGACAGAGACTGAATAAAACGTGCTACTCACATTTGTTATTATACAGCAAAGACTTGACTTCCAGATAGAATGGATGGATCGAGAAGCCGCGTGTAACCAATAAAACCTACCTCTGCCTGCGCGGTATCTTTACGGATTATGCGACATTAGACCTGAGAACGTTTACCCGCCATGATTGTGGCAATCGCTTCTCAAGCCTGCAGTTGAGTTGCAGTAGTAGCAGCTTGCTGTTGTATTGTTTCGGTGATGAATTCGTTCAGGAAATCGAGGAGCCGGCCTTTTTCCACCCGGCAATAAAAGAGAGCACTACAACTACCAAAATCAGGGGCCAAGGACTGTCCACAAACGCCTCGAAGAGCAGGAATCCAACGCCGAGGAGAATCAATGCGAGCTGCACCAATTTGCCACGGCGAACAATGGATTCCAGGCTTTTTCGCAAGAGAGACGGCGATATCAAGCGCACAACACGCATAAGCTTGCCTCGTTCTGCGATTGTTGCTTTTTCCTTAAGCTCGCTGGCAGTTGTTTCCTGGTCGCTATGGACTTTGAATTCGCTCTGGTTCATATAATGACAGGGGTAAATTGAAATGCTGACAAGTCATTTTCTCCATTGATCATGTGCTTAAGATATATCAACTTGCACTGGACAGATCAGGGTCCGGTATGGTCGAGATAAGCGTTAATAGTTTTGGAAGCAGAAAAAATGCCAACTTCAAACTGCTATCTAAAATTATTAAAAGACAATGAGATAGGCTCTCTGATGCAATGGAGAGCAGCATTTCAGACCTGAAACAGATATTTTTGATTTTCGCTGAACCGGGAGTACGAGTGCTTATTTATCAGCAAGATGGATAGACACCAAAATTTTCTTGGGCGCATAAAATGCTGCACCCCCTCAGATAGGAGGTAACCCAGCCACCTCCTGCCAATAAAAAAGGGACGAACCGGCCGGATAGCCCCCTCCTTGATCAGCGATCAAGACATCAGGCTTGGAACAAAACGACGGTAAAGTCGTGCAACCACACCAAATCAAGTTCCCTAAACCATTAGAGGTTCATCACAAAACACACCGGTTGTCTCACCGCGATTGCTATCACTCCATCTTCGTCCAGCCTCGTGAGCTTCTCTGGGACCGCCTTCCGGTTCGTGTTCCGCCGGAACTTCTCAGCCTATTTCATATCATTAGCTTCAGCATCGTCGACCTCAACCGGTTTCGAATCCATGTGTCAATGTTTCGCAACTGACGTTTGAACTCATGAATCCCTAAGTACCCTATCCAGCCTTGCACCTAATTTGATCAGTCCTTGGATGACTTGAAACATCGATCAAGTATTATTGCGGCGCACCAATGTCCGCACCCAGCCTATAAAACGTCGTTACTTTTCTCTATTAACTTGGATCTTCCCGTACTGGCGATTGACGCAATCGAGAAAGTCTCGCGGTTTGATTTTGACAGAGACTCCCCAGTGTCTGTTGCGACAGGCGCTTGAGCTCCCGGCTAGAGAGCGGGTACTGCTCAAGCTGTGTATGGAGTAGGCAGGAATGGGTATTGTCGGCCCACAAACTGTTCCTACCCCGGCGAACCGCCTGAAACAAATCATCTGGCAGTACCTAAAACAGGCTCAGCCGCTGCCTGCAACAGATGTGGAATGACTGTGCTGGCGAAAGCGTTTTATATAACCGCTAGATTCGGTTCGGCAGCCAGTGACACTCTCCGGAAGATGAAGAATTTGCTGCATCTAGAAATTTCAAATTTTCACTATAATTTATTGAATTAATGTTGTTTTTTGTGTTTACACATGATCCATGACCGCGATTTGCTGCAGCCTGTTGTTCGTCACTTCGTTTCGCATATCACCTTAGTCTCTGATTTTTTTAAACTTTCTTGATGCATGGTAATGGCATGTTTCCTGATAGTGATATTTCCAGATCCACTCGACGGTGACACTGGATGGCTGACAATTTAGATACAAACGAAGAGAAAAACGACATGCTAGCGCTTAGCACGACCCCGCTGAAACGCGTTCTATGGGCCAGCCTCAGCTGCGTCTTCATCTACTTAGCCTCGGTTTGGCATGCTGGCGGCCCGGCAGAGGAATTGGCGATCGCCACCGCTTTCGGCGTCCTGGCACTCCAGCTGCTGCGCCAAGCTGCACCAAGTCTGAGGCTTTCCAACAAGACGCCCATGCACCCGGTGCAGTCGAGAATGTCTATATGGAGAATCTGTAGCCTCAACAAGCTGGCGTCCCAGGCTCATTCCTGAAGTAGTCCTGCCTGATGACAAGATCACTGTCCATGGAAACAACAAACAACGAAACCTTGTTGGCACTATCACTCACTTCCTCGCTCAAATGGTCCTCGAAACTGGCTTGGATCGATGACTCGATCGGGCAGCACCTAAAATACGGGAAGGCGTATCTTTCCCTATTTTTCGGAGCGGCGATTACCGCAGTCGTCCAGATAGGGGGGCTACGACTCCTCACCTGAGACGAAGCTGAAGTCGGACTGTGTGATTCACGTGGAAAGCCTGCCCTGTTCCGGGAAGACAGTGCTTGGCTGAGTGGTGTGTCAGAGAACCCGCACCTTGCACCGACTCCTCCCACTTAGACTGTCCGTTGTGAATACAGAGCGGGAAACCGATGGACGCTGCGACATCATTTATCCCACCAACTCATTTACCAGGATGATCCAATTGAAGACTTCGAGAATGCGACGCTCAAGACAGCAATCAAAGGGAAGGGGTTGTATCAAAACACCCTTGTCGGTATCGGTCGGCTTATTCCACAAGGATTTATCCCACCTAAACTCTGTGCAGACATTCGGAACACTCGGACAGGTGGTAGTACGCTGCCTCCACTCAAAGGGTCAGTCTGGATTTCGGGACATCGACGCAGCCGGGAGGGAGGATGTTCTGCTGTTGGGTGGTTCGAGAACCCGTAAATACAGCTAACACTGATCAACTCTAACCACTGGACATCCGATGGACACCATTCTCATACTTTCTGTATTCGCCATTATGATCGTCTTGATTTTCGACTACACGAACGGCTTCCATGATGCCTCCAACATCATAGCACCGATGATCGCCTGCCGTGCCATGACGCCCGTGCAAGCGGTGATCATTGTCGCGATCTTCGAATTCCTGGGCCCCTTGCTGGGGGGTACCGCCGTTGCCAATACCATCGGAAAATTCGTGGACCTCAAGGAGCTTTCGGATGTCGTGTCAGTCACCGTGGTGTTGTGCGGAGTCTTTGGGGCGATCTTCTGGAACCTGCTGACTTGGTGGTTTGGCATCCCCTCCTCATCCTCCCACGCCATTGTCGGCGGGCTGGCAGGCGCCGTCATTGCGGGGGCAGGTTCTGCTGCTGTGGTATGGGGATATCAGGACCTGGTAACCAGTGGAAAGCTGGTAGGCGTCATGAAGGTAGTGCTCTCCCTCGTAGCCTCGCCTCTGCTGGGCTTCTGGGTCGGATTCCTCATCATGCGGATTTTGAGTCTGGCGTTCTTCCGTGCCAAGCCCTCTGCCAACAAGCCACTGCGCCGAATCCAGTTCATTACCGCAGCCGCCCTGGCCTTTTCCCATGGCGCCAATGACGGGCAGAAGAGCATGGGGATTATCACCCTGGTACTGGTCCTCGCAAACTTCCAAACCGAGTTCGTTGTACCCTTCTGGGTTATGCTCTCCTGCGCCACTGTCATCACCCTGGGCATCCTCTCCGGCGGTTGGCGCATTGTACGCACGGTGGGCTTCGCCATCTTCAAGATCCGCCCGATCCACGCTTTCGCGACTCAAATGACCTCCGCAGCCCTCATCTTCGGCGCATCGGCTTTAGGCGCACCGGTATCCACCACCCACGTGGTCAGCTCCGCAATCATGGGGATCGGCAGTTCAGAACGGCCCAAGTCGGTTCGATGGGCAAAGGCCCGTGACATCGTCAGCACTTGGTTTATCACGATTCCCGCATCGGGTTTGGTGGGTGCTATTACCTATTCGGTCGTCCGCATCCTAACGGGGATCAGTTAATGAAACGCCTGCAATCCTTGCTTGCCCCGCTGAATTTCCGACAGGCTTCGGCCAGCATTTATCCACCCTTCACTATCGAGGAATAGAACAATGAGCGGTAATTCGACTTCAGCAATAGGCAGATTGATGGACCGTGTCTTTCCCATTATGCCGGACTTTTACCGCATGATGTGCGACCAATGTGATGTGGCCGTAAAGGCGACTACCGCATTCGTCCAGTACATGGAGATCGGCAGCGATGAGGTGCTGAATGAAATCAGACGCCTGGAGAAGGAAGCAGACGAACTCAAGGGACGTAACATCGAAGCCCTATATAAAGCGTTCGCGACCCCGATGGACCGGGAAGACATCCTACGGGCGATCCAGACCCTGGATTATGTAATCAATTACACCAAGATCACAGCACGGGAGATGGGTGCCCTCGATTTCGATTCGGACAAGTACATTCTGGAAATGTCCGTGCTCCTCAAGGAGGGCGTCGAAGCGCTGCAGCGGGGCTACAACAAACTGGCGAGCAGTCCCGCGCTGGCTGATGAGGATGCGAATTTCGCCCGTGCCGCGGAACGCAAGATGGAGCAAGTTTACCGTCGCGCCCTCGTGCACCTCTATGACAAGGAACTCCACACGAATCTGTTGACGCAACGTGAGGCTGCAACCCCGGCAGATGCACTGAGCATGGCCCTGGACATCTTCCGTACTCGGGAGATCTATCGAAATATGTACGAAGCGGCGGATCATCTGTTAGAGGCCAGTCGCGTGCTACATGACGTCGTGGTGAAGATCGCCTGACAGTTAATGTATGTAGAAGTCGGTACCCTCCAGACACCCCCTCAGGTGGGAGGTAACCATTGCAGCGCAAATGAATCGGATCACGACCAGAAAGGGCAACCATGACACGGCATGTCGATATCGAATTACTTAACGACAATAACCTGAGCTCGATTGTTGACGACTGTTCCAAGAGGACTGTAAATCATGCACGGTGAGAATTCCGCGCTAACCCAGGTAATCTTTGGCTGGGACCCTCTGTGGGTTTCGTCCATTCTATTCGTGCTGACCTATTTGGTCATTATTACCGAGAAGGTCAACCGCGCCATTGTCGCCGGCTTGGGCGCCGGGTTAATGATCATGCTCGGTGTGCTGAATCAGCAGGATGCCATCCACGGTATAGACTTCAATACTCTGGGTCTGCTCACAGGTATGATGGTGATCGTGGCGATCACTCGCAAGTGCGGGGTGTTCCAATATGTTGCCGTCTGGTCAGCCAAGAAGGTAGACGCTCAGCCCTGGGGTATTCTACTGATGTTCTCGGTAGTCACAGCGGTGTTCTCGGCGCTTCTCGATAATGTCACTACCGTTCTGCTGATCGCTCCAGTCACTTTGCTGATCACCGAGGAGTTAAAGATAAGGCCCTATCCTTTCCTGTTTTCCGAGATTTTGGCATCCAACATCGGCGGCACCGCAACCCTGATCGGCGACCCGCCAAACATCATGATCGGTTCAGCGGCGGGTCTGACCTTCAACGATTTTATGGTCAATCTGACGCCGATCATCCCGCTGATCATGGCGGCATCCCTGGGTGTCATCTATCTCTTTTGGGGCCGGCAGATGCAAGCTACCCTCGAGGCCCGTCAACGGATCATGCGCTTCCGGGAGAGGGAGGCGATAACAGATTCTCGCCTGCTTAAGCAATCATTGTTCGTGTTGACGCTCACCGTCAGCGGCTTCGTGCTGGCCCACCCGCTGCACATGCAACCGGCTACCATCGCCATGGCAGGGGCGGGTCTGTTACTGTTGCTGTCCAGTTACAGGTCCTCCGCCGAGGATCAGTCTGAGCATGTACATTCCACTTTCGGTGAGGTGGAATGGATCACTATCTTTTTTTTCGTTGGCCTCTTCATCGTGGTGCACGGTATCGAGACTGCAGGGGTGCTCGACCTGCTCGCCCAGGAGGTGATCGCGCTGACCGGCGGCAACCTGACCGTCACTGCCCTGGCTCTATTGTGGGTTTCGGCGATATTCTCAGCAGTAGTAGACAACATTCCGTTCGTGGCAACCATGATCCCTCTAATCAAGTCCATGGCGCCGACCTTCGGTGGGGCTGAAGCACTGATGCCGCTATGGTGGTCGCTGGCACTGGGCGCCTGCCTGGGCGGCAATGGCACCTTGGTAGGCGCCAGTGCCAATCTTATCGTAGCAGGCCTTGCCGAGCGGGCGGGTCACCGTATCAGCTTTGTGCAGTTCACTCTGACGGCCTTTCCGCTGATGTTGTTGAGCATCGCTATCAGCACCGTTTATGTCTATCTGCGCTATCTATGAGCCTGCGGTTCACGCGTCTAACTGACATCTAGGAATCCTCCATGAAACTGACCAACATCCTAATCCCCACAAAGGTTGCGGAGGCAGGCATGCTGATGCGCGAGATGTTCGAGGAATGCACCAGCAAGAATGTTCCCGGTTTACCGTTTCGGGACGCCAAGGGCAAGATCATCGGGCGCGTGAGCCTGCGACACACTTTCAAACTGGGCTGTCTCCCCGATTACATGGTGGAAATGGCCTTCGTTCTCGGCGATAACCTCAACTGCATGGACGATGCCGAGGCAAAGGCTCATGCAGTAATGTGCAGCACTGTGGACAGATACATGCGGCGCGAATACCACGCCATCGACTCTGATTCTCCGGTGATGCGGGCACTGGCCATTATGGAGAAGCTGGATACCAGCTACCTCTTCGTAATCGACAATGGTGTATACAAAGGCACAGTTACCACGCAAGGTATCGCGCGGCGGATGCTGGATGTCGAGAATAACCGCGAAACAGGTTAGCCCAACTTTGCCGATTCGAGCCATCGATCCATGGTTCGAGTTGACAATAGACCAGCCGGAACTCCAGATCGCCTTTAAGATTGCGGAACGCCTCTTCGATCCGGAGCAATTGCACGTGGTAACAACACAACTCGGCGGGATCGCTGCTAGTGAGGTTGGTGCTTAGCAGATAACGGCCTTCGCTAGGGCGAGCTTACTTGAGCTTGTCGCGTTTGAGACGATAGGTTAAGTGCGAATCCTTTTTTTTCTAACTGCACCTCGGCCAGCCGCTATCCGCTCGGATACCAACTACGTGCTGCGCCGAGTTAAATCAGCCACTCCTGCTGGGTGTGAGTGTCCCCAGATTACTACTTCAGACGCGCCTGCGGGCGCCGCAATTGCCGCTTCTGCATTGCCAGATCTTTCACCACCCGATCAGTGCTTTGAGCAAACACACAGGTCGTTATCCTGCGGCAACAGTTTCACCTGCACGCCAGGATGCACCTGCTCCCATGGTTTGGGCAACAAATCCTTTTCCAGGCGTGTCAACCAGCTCTTGGGTGTACCTAGCAAGTAATGCACCGATGGATCAGATTGACGCATCTGCTCCAGGGTCTCTTCGGTGGGGACGCCGCGATCCATGACCTAGACTCTGCGGCTTATCGTACTGCAGTTCGATACGATCAAGAAAGTCATGCTGGGTGGATTTGGCCGAGTCGTTGCCGGGCAGCACCTCATAAGCCAGCGGCAAACCTGGGGTGTGATCACCAATGCGATAACCATCTGCACACAGTCGGAACGCTTATCGCATGAATAACTGAAGCGGCGATTGTCCGCTTCCGCAAACGGTGGATTGACCTCGAAAAAGGATCTGTTCAAATAGTAAAGCAGCACATCAATATCGACATTGCACAGATTCCACCACCGACCTATCAGGTGATCGAACAATGCCGTTTTGGTGATCTGCCCAGAAACGATCCAGTACCATCTGTTCTAAAGTTGCAGTGCCAACCAGCATGCCTCCCACATGGGGGGCCGATACAGACGTAACTGCGATAGACACAGCCGTTCTACCGACTCGTCCAACCACGCTTCACCAATGCGCTCTTAGGAAAACAGTGACAGTGAACACGATTGCCCGGTGTGCTCGTTGAAGACTTCGATTGACTTACACCACACCCGCATCTGCGAAGAGTTAACTTCCCCCAGATAGAGCACATGCCGCTGCGAAACTCGAGCATCGGGCAAGCGGTGGTTCTTGACGATGCTTCAGTAACTGGTGCATCTTGCCATTTTTCTTGCGGATAGTCGCACGCAGAAACATGCTCACCCATTATCCGCCTACCGCTACTGTTGAAAACAAGCAAAGTTTTCACTACAGCGGTTTTGGGAGTTATCCACAAAGTCGGGCGTTGAATTATTCGGAGAAACCGGATTCGCTGAAATTCTGAGCGAATCTGCTAAGTTCAGCTATCGTGAATCAGGATACGGTGCTCGCGCTATTGGAACCACCCATCCCGCATATCGATCAGCGTGTTCTGCTACTCCTCGCCACAGGTGTCGCGCTGGCCTCGTTGGAGTAGAGCGACTCGACACCCCCTTGCACCGAGGTGACCACATAGTGGTAGGTGACTCCGTTGCTCAGGCCCATATCCTGGTAAGCACAGTAGTCACAGGTGTGTCCGCTGGCGATCAGTATATAGGTCGCACTCGAACCGCTGCTGCGGTAGATATTATAACTCTCCGCACCGGCCACCGGTGTCCACATCAGGAACACCTCTCCCGGCTTCGGACGCGCCGACAGGTCGAAGATGGTCTGTGCCGCAGCAGCCTCCACCCTGACAGACAGACTGGCCACATCCGAGCTGCCATCTTCGTCGATCACACGCACCGCCACCAGGTAGTCGCCCGCACTGCTCCAGGTGTGACTCTGGACCACGCCGGTCTCCCCCGATGGAGAGAATGTGACTCCGTCATAACTCCAATCCCACTCGTAGGCGAAGATGACATCCGGATGTGAGCTGGAACCGCCGGCATCGTAGCTACCCACTTGTCCCACACTCAATAGTCCGTCACCCGTCAATACAGCGGTCGGACCCAAGTCGTTCACCGTCACCTTCAGGATATCGCTACCCACACCACCGTCCTTGTCGGTCACTGTCAGGGTCACCGTATAGAGACCATCGTCTGGATAGAGATGATTCGGCGTCAGAGTGCCACCAGCGGTGGACCCATCGCCGAAATCCCACTCGATGGTGTGGGTGTCCTGACCACCGGGATCAGTGAAATCACCGGTGAAATTCACCGCATCGCCCTCGTCGATGGTCCGGTCGGTGCCGGCGTCCGCCACCGGTGCGACATTGTTCACCGTCACGCTGGCCGTGTCCGTGTCAGTGAGAGCCCCATCACTCACCTGCAGACCCACGGTGAAACTGGTGTCATCCGGCTGCAGCGGCAGCGTCACGCTGACACCCGTGGCATCATCGAACTGGCCGTCCCCATCCAGATCCCAGGCATAGCTCAGCGCTTGCGGGCCACCATCCAGATCGTTCGAACCACTGCCGTCCAGGATTACGGCCGATCCTTCGTCAACCAGGTAGGGTCCTCCCGCCTCTGCTGTGGGAGCCACATTGCCACTGGTCACAACGATCTGCAAATCGTCACCAGCGGATGCCCCTTCATCATCGGTCACCGTCACTGTCACCCGGTAAGTGCCTTCCCCCAGGTAGACATGGCTGCCCGCCACAACGCCACTGCCGGCACCTTCGGTCACCACACCGGATTCGGTCGTACCGTCACCCCAGTCTATGGTCGCCGTATGAGTGTCCTCCACCCCAACATCGGTAAAGGTCGCCGGATCAAGCACAAAAGCGTTACCTACGATGCCACCCTGGTCGGCACCCGCCTCCACCACCGGCGGGGCATTGTTTACCGTGACCTCGAGCGTGTCACGGCCGAACGCACCCTCATCATCAGTGACCGTCACCGCCACCGTGTAAACACCATTCTCCGGATAAACATGACTGCCCAGGGCCACACTGCCACCGCCTGCAGACCCAGTCACCGCTGCGCTCTCCACTACGCCATCACCCCAATCAACCGTAGCGGTATGCGTGTCTGTCGTACCCGCATCCGTGAAACCGGCTGCCGCCAGCACGACGCTGTCACCCTCGGTCACGTTCTGGTTGCCAGGCACCGTCACCACCGGTGCCAGATTCCCCACCGTCACGATCAGGGTGTCACTACCTGCACCACCATCATCGTCCGTCACGACCAGGGTCACCGTATAACTGCCATCCTCCACGAAAACATGGCTTGGCGTGAGCGTGCCGCTCACCACTACGGAACCATCGCCGAAATCCCACTCGACAACATGACTGTCAAGAATACCCGGATCACTGAAACCGCCGGCGAAGTTCACCGTGGACCCTTCTTCCACACCCTGGTCCGGACCCGCGTCGACCGTCGGTGCAACATTGTTGACCGTCACCAGGGTGCCGGCGGTAGCGATGAGTAGCCCGTCACTGACCTGCAGTTCGAGCGGATAACTGCCGTCGTCCGCACCGAGGTAGAGCGGCGACACACCACTCCCATCATCATGAGCGCCGTCGTTGTCAAAGTCCCAACCATAGATCAACGGATCTCCGTTGGTATCACTGGAACCGCTACCATCCAGGGTGACCGCTCCTCCCTCATCCACCGTGTAAGGGCCACCAGCATCGGCAATCGGCGGCTCGTTGACCTCTACCCGCACCTGGACAAACTCCTGATCGGACAGACGCTCCTCCTCATCCATCTCACCATCACCGTCGAGGTCATTCAACACGCCGTTGTCCCATACCCGCAAGCCGATGTTGTAGGTGCCGGGGGAAGCCCAGACATAGCTCGGTGTGGCACCGCTGGCCTCGCCAAAATCATAGGGGAAGAGCGCATCGAGCTCCCACTCGTAGCGAGCGATGAAATCGGTGGGGTCAATGTCGAAGGAACCCGAGCCGTCGAGGGTACAGGGCAGCCCGGCGGTGCAGGTGTAGGGTCCGTTGGCATCCGCCACCGGAGGATGCGGCGGAACGGCGATGGTAATCGTTACCGTATCCGTCGCCGTCAACGGCGGCACGTTGTTATCCGTCACCCGCAGGGTGGCGGTGATGGTCTGCGGCAGGCTCGACTCCGGATAGAGGGCACCCGGATAGGTGTGCGTGGTCACGGGATCGACGCCGACACTGTCGTATACGCCATCTCCGTCAAAATCCCACTCGTAACGCACCAGGCTGCGGAAAGGATCCAGATGATAGGAACCCGAACCATCGAACTCCAGCGGCAGATTCACCGCCCATACCCGGTCGCGCCCAGCATCTGCCACCGGTGGCTGCACGAACAGCGTGCGGCTGAGCATGATCACCGCCCAGGCTGAACGCATGTCCCAACTGGCGCGATTACTGCCCTGAAAGCGCCCGCTGGCGGTCTGATCGTCGATCAGAATGCGGGCGATGCCGGCATCCGGATGCTCGAACCAGTCATGGCCGTTGGCAGCCAGTTTGATCACCTGCTCCGGGTTGGCCAGGCGCATCGCCTTGGTGAAGGCGTACATGGCGTAGTAGTCACGGCACTGCTCGGTACCGACGCTGGGGACACTGCAATTCCAGCCGTATAGGATGCTGTTGGAGTCATCCTCGGACCAGACACTCCCGATGTAGTCCTCGGCCGTCGCCCAACGGGAATCAGTGGAATCAAAATCGTTGAAGGCGAGTTGCACCATACCCGACGGCGTGGTGGCTCGGCCGTTGCCGCTCCCCGTATACCCGAATCCGGTACCGTCATAACTGTAGTTGAGCCAGACATTGTTGCGCTCCTTCACCCAGCCGGGAACCGGAATGCCGAAGATGTCCTGAGCTGCCTTGAGTCCGATGGCACCCCACTGAGCCGCTGAATTGTCCGGAAAATCATTCCAGCCATAGCGCCAACCACCGGCCCGGGAGTCGTCATCCTGTCCCCAATGGAACTGATCCGCCATGTCGGTCAACACGTCGAAGTAACTGCGCCGATTGACCTGATCACCCCCGGTTACCGTCCGGTAGAGCAGACTGCGGCTGGAAGCGATGGCGTCCATCACCGGACCACCCTCATAGATCGGCCGGCCACTGTTGACACTCAGCCCGATACCGTTGCCATTGGTGTCCGGTTCACCATACGTCTGGGTGGCGATATCGTACTTGGTCAACTGCGAGAACAGATATTTCAAACCGCGATCCACCGTCTCCACATAAGGATTGCTGCTGTGATCACCGTATTCGAAATGGCCATTGATCTCGAACGACTGGATTGCTGCAGCGACGGCGGACGCGTAATAACCACTGTAGGTGTAGCTCTTCCACCAACCGGATGGGTAGCCGTTGGTGGTGGTACGAGTCTGACGTTGATGCAGGAACCACAATCCCTCATCGATGGCGACATTGATCTCAGTGGTGAGATTCTTCGGCTTGACCACAACGTTGTATGTGTCCTGCCCCATCTGTCCGAGGGTATCCCATACCCTGAGGGTTGCGACAAAGGGTGTGCCCTCGGGCACATCGGGATAGGTATGCGTCACCGACAGGTCGTAACTATCGCTGACAGTCATCACCGCCGATGAAGTGCCGTCGCCGAAATCCCACTGGAAGGTCTCTGCATCCAGGTCGCGTACGATGCCTTTGAGATGGATCTGCTTGCCGTTATAGGTCTCATGCGGTGTGATGGGATCGTGCGCTACCCAAGGCACCGTGATCACATCGGGAGGGGCATTGCCGGGTGCAGTAACGGTGGTGGTATCGGTACTGGTCTGACCGGCGCCGTCCTCCACCGTTAGCGTCACCACATAGGCATCCGCCTGACCCAGAGCGATGAAATTATCGAATTCGAAGGTACCCGCTCCACCCAGGGTGACCCCCACCTTGAGCGTCTCCGTCGCGTCGTAGGTGGAATCATAGATTTGAATCCAGTCGGAAGCACCGAGTGTACGATAGTAGTAAGTGGCGCCCGCATCTTCCTTCATGTCGATACGGACCTCATACCAGTCACCCCGGGTGTAGTTGGCGAACTGCCCCCGATAGTTGCCGTTCTCGTAGATCCGGATGTCGCCATTACGGAAATAGATCGCGTGCGGCATCTGGGTATAGCCGTAATTGGTCGAGGTATTCTTCAGACCCCACATCATGAATTGATCGCCGCTGGTATTCACCGGCCGAATCTGGCCGCGGAAGCTGGAACCACCGCGTCGGAAGTTTTCATGGCTGAACAGATACTGGGTTCCCCAGACCCCCCCGCCGGTCAGGGTAATCTTGTCATCCTGGACAGCACCAACCGTCAACCAGCGGTTACTGTCGATGAGGGTCCCGGTGAAGGTCTCGCTGAAGAAGGTACCGGTGCCGTTAAAGGTATGGAAGGGCCTGGCACCGACAGCATCAATGTCGTTGACAAAATTCCCGTCACCATCGCTGTCCACGCCGGCATCAAAATCCCAGCGGTACTCCACAATACCGAAGTCGTCACTGGAGTTGCGACCGTCGAAGTAAGCCGGAGGTCCGCCCGCTCCGGCCTCGTAGGGTCCACCTGCGTCAGCCACGGGTGGATCCCCAACCACGACATCGACGGTCGTCGTAGCTGTGTCGCTGTTGCCGGCATGGTCGGTGACGGTCAAGGTGACATCATAGGTCCCGGTGGACTGGTAGAAGTGTTGCGGTCGGGCACCTTTGCCAATATATGGCAGATTGGCACTGCGGTTTCCGGTGTCGTCCGGTCCACCTGTGGTGTCACCAAAGGTCCAGTCGTAGAACTGAATTCCGGTAGCGTCGCTGGAACCGCTGCCGTCGAAGGTGATGAGACTGCCAACCTCGGCTTGGTAGGGTCCGCCGATGGTGGCCACTGGAGGCCCGTCATCGTTTATGGTGACCGTCGTGCTGGCAAAACTCTCCTGCAGTGCATGATCCCTCACCCGCAAGGTGACCTCGCGTACCTGGGGTCGCCGATAGTCGACACTGATCACCGGGCCCTCACGGAACATCTGCAGCCTGATGTCATCCATCTCCAACACATTGCCATAGACATCGGCTCCGATCCGCAAACCACCTTCATAGGAGTAAGAGGAGTCATAGATCAGCGTCCAATTGCCGGTTCCGGCCTCTTTGATTTCGTACCGGGCACCACGCTTTTTCAGTGTGATGCGGACGTCGTATTCGACACCCTTGGTATAAGTGACCTTGTTGCCCCGGTTCTGCCCGTTTTCGTAAACATAGATCCAGCGATTGTCATGAAAATAGAGCGCATAGGGCATCTGCGCATAGTGAAAGGTATCGGTGTCGTTTTTGAAGCCCCACATCGCGTGCTCGGCACCGCTGGCATCAACCACCTTTATCCTGGCCTGCAAACTCATTCCCTCGTTGCGCTGGAACAACTGCTCATTGAAGAGATACCGCTCACCCCAGGTACTGCCCGTGCCAACGATGCTCAGCTTTCCATCCTGGCTCACACCTGCTGGGCTGGCCCGCCATTTCCCGACATCCAGTAGGGTACCCGTGAAGTCGTCAGTGAGATCGGGATCGAAAGTCCAGAGATAGTCGTGGATGCCGAAGTCATCCGTGGAGCCGCTGGCATCCAGTATGGTGTGCCAGACTCCGTAACTTGCATACTGCTCACCGAACTCGTAAGGACCACCGACATCGGCCGTCGGTCCAGCATTGGCCCGCACCTCGATAGTATGGGTGACTGCGGTCCGCTGACCCGCGCGATCGATTGCGGTGAGCGTCACCGTGTAGGTACCGGTGGCCGTGTAGACATGAGAGGGCGCGATACCGGTGGTTGTCGTGCCGTCACCGAAATCCCACTCGTAGCGGATGATCTCCACGTCGTCGCTGGAGCCACTGGCGTCAAAATCAACGCTCCAGCCACCGCCGCTTGCTGCACCCTCGTCCACCGCATCGGGCGCAACCAGTACCGCAACCGGCGGATCTCCCTGGGTCACCTCGACGCTGGTCATCGCACTGTGGATCTGCCCCGCCCTGTCCACAGCGGTCACGGTGACGGTATAGGTATCCGGTGCCAGATAGCGGTGGCGGGTAGAGACGCCCCCCAGCCAAGTCCCCACATCATTGTAGGCGTTAGCCCGTCCCAGAGTCTGAATGATCACCGGCTTGCTGGCCGTAATGTGGTGTACGCCATTCACACCACCAAGGATCTCAGACGCTTCCAGATGCCAATACCCATCCTTGTCCAGGGTGCTGGTCATGGCGCCGCCGTTGATATCGATATCTGTGCCATCATTGGGGGCGAAGATGACTATGCCATCCATCAACTGGTGGAGATGGAATTCGATCCCTTCCCGCCCTCCAGTCACGGATATATCGTCACCCAGGTACGAGATCCCCGAACCACCCTCGGTGGATCCGGCCCAGACCTCCACGTCTCCGCTGCTCGCTATACGTAGACGGCGCGTACCCAATGCATCCTGGTACCACATCTCTCCTGCCGCCAACGTTTGGCTGTGGAGAGACTCCCCGGTATCCATGTCGAAGATCTCCACATCCGCTGTTTCATAGGCAAATACCGCCACCGAAGCAGAGGTTTGGTTGAAGATCGCGGCATAGAAAAGCCGGCCCACCGCGCTGCCGGTCTCCGCAGGCACAGTGGTATAGCCATTTGCGCCGACTGTCTGAATAGCGATATCACCGCTGGAAACGACGCGATAGACGGTTTCCGAGAGACCGGCAGGTTCCCAATAGGTTCCTGCATTCAACCGTTGAGTGGCCCGCAGAACATCACTGGCGTCATAGAAATTGACTATCGCATCCTCGTAGGCGAACACGTAGAAGCCCTGGTTGGCATCGCGGTGGAACACCGACCGGCGACCTACCGGATCACCACCCGACATCGGCATGAACGCTGAATGGTTACCGAAATCCGTCAGATAAGCCGTTACCGGCTTGCTGGCCTGTACCTTGAAGTGGATGCCATCCCCTGGAGACATATCCCACACGCCATATTGGTCCAGCGTGTTGGATGCAATGACCGAATAATCATCCAGGTTGATTATCTCGATCTCTGTGCCATCCTGGGTTGCAACGATACGACCCAGCCGGCCACTCGGGATATCGTAGCCATAGAGGTCGGTACCCGTGACGAAATAGCTTCCCTGGAAGCCATTGTCGAATCCGGTGTCGTAGCGTTGGCCATCTCCGAAATCGATGCTGAAATACTGAACCTGATGGTCATCGCTGGAGGCTCCGGCATCCAGGATGAGATCCCATTTGCCGTCCCATGCATCCAGCTCATCCAGCAGGTAAGGGCCACCGGCATCGGCCAGCGGCGGACTGTTGGTTTCGACACTGACCGTGTGCACCATTGATGAGGCCTGCCCGGCATGATCCATCACCGTCAGGGTGATGTCGTAGCTGCCGGCGGAAGTGTACAGGTGCATCGGCCGCAGTGAATCACCGATCGGGGTGACTCGGACATTGTCATAGATCAGGCTTTGGGTATGGGCCAGCAGACCGATGCCACCGGAGGGATGACGCGCCACGGGCAGTTGCAGCTGCAGACTCTCCGCCTCTCCTGCCGGCGTGACGAAGAGCTGCATGGTACCATTCTCCACCCGCAACCGCAGGTGATACCAGATCTCCGCATTCCAGCCGGTGCCTGGGGCGCTGTCCAACAATACCGTATCGGTTCTCCAGTCGTAGAAACGCCACTGATCCCAACTGTTGAGCGAGTACATCAGATAACTGTCGGTGCTGCCCGAACCGTTGGCATTGCGGAAGACGATACCCAGGTAGCCGTCTGTGCCGCTCAGTCCCTTGAAGTCGACTTCCAGTTCGAAATCACGGTAACTGGCAGTGAGATCCTGCAGCCACTTCCATCCGCTGCTGGTATCGGTCTGGCGCAACTGGCCATCCTGCACACTCCAGGAGCCCCCATTGACGGTCCAGGTCGGATTGACGTTGTAGTCACCGTCCTCGAAATCGTCCCGCAGGGAGTGGATAGTCTCGACTGGGCTGCCATCTCCCCAGTCGACGAGGTACTGCGTGATGCCATGGTCGTCGCTGGAACCGCTGAGGTCTACACCGACCACCCATTTCCCGTGAGAGGCTGCAGTCTCATCCACACTGACCGGACCCGTTATGGCGGCCAGCGGCGGATCGCCGGCGGTCACCGTGGCGGTGGTGGTGGCCGTATGAGAAAGACCGACTTCATCGAATACCGTCAGGGTGACGTCGTAGCTACCTTGCCCGTGGTAGACATGCGGTGGATTGATCCCCGATCCCACCGTGGTCAAATCGATGTTATCGAAATGGGCATGACTCAAATAAGTGGCCACACCGGCACGGCCCGATAGATGGGTGGCGTCGGTGTACGAAAAGAGGTAGTCACCATCGAGATAAACGTGGAAAGTTGTTCCGCGGCGCTCCACCTTGAGGTGGTAGTCCACACCGGTACCGACGGTGAACGACAGGTTGTGATCCACGCGCTGAGAACCACTGCCATCGACATAGCGGTAGAAGAGCACATCGTTGTTACCACGGCCACGCAGGATGACTTCGTAACGGTTGCCGCCATCCTCGTCCGCCATCAGCACCAGCATGCCCTCCACGCCGGTACCGCTCACCATCCTCAGATCGGTCTCCAGGTCGAAGTCCCCGGAGACCACATCACCGTTTATCGCAATCGCACGCGAAAGCGTCTCGTCGGTCTGAAGGAAGGCACCACTACCTGCCTCCCAAGTTCCGCTCACTAGGGTCCAGTCGCTGATGTCACCATCATCGAAGTCATCGACAAGACCGTCGCCGAAGGTCCACTCATAGGCGGTCACCGAGGAATCGGGATCGGAGGAGCCGCTGCCGTCGAAAAGCTGAACCCAGCGCTCATTGGAGGCGGCATCCTCCCCCACCAGATAAGGACCACCGGGATCTGCCACCGGTGGATTGCCGGTCACCGTGACCGACAGACTGATCCGATCCCGGAAACCCTCATCATCTGTAACAGTGAGGACAACGGTATAGATGCCTTCGGCCACGAATGAATGGCTGACGTCAACACCCATTGCCGTGGAGCCGTCACCGAAATCCCAGAGATAATTGACAATGGTTCCGTCGTCATACGAACTGCCAGCATCGAAGTCGACTGACCCACCTGCATCGATCGCATCGGCACTCTGAGTCGCCAGAGCGATTGGCTGTCCGAAAACCCGACCCGCCGGTACAGCAACACCCAGGGTATTGCCTCCGATATCCCCGATGTGAATTCGGGTGGCGAAGGTGGCATCGCCATTGCCCGGGTAGAACCAGACATCACGGTTGCTGTAGTCGACGGCCACGATATCGAGATTGCCGTCGTTGTTCAGGTCGTAGTCGCCGTAGGAAGTGTGATTGCCGGTGTCCAGCGAGGCGATGTACACAGCTGTCTGAAAGGTTCCGTTGCCATTGCCTTTGTAGAAATACGGATCTCCATTACTGCCAGCCTCGGCGATTACGTCATCCAAACCATCGTTGTCGAAATCGCCCAAGACCACACCATAGGGATCGTTGCCCACGTCGCCGATCTGACTGGTGGTGAAATCGCCATCGCCGTCGCCCAGGTAGAGATGGAGATATCCGCTCGAATAACGACCTCTTACCAAATCCCTGTTACCGTCGCCATCGGCGTCGCCAGCATCCAATCCACGACCTTGAGCACCGGTATCCGGCAACAGGCTGATAGCAAAACCGGAGAGATAGTTCCGGCGGGATATCCTGAAGTCATCGAACCAGAATGCCTGACCCGTACTGGCGGGAGCCGTGCCGCTGTCGGTCCACCACTGGAATTCCGTAATGGTGACCGCATCGGGCCAATGACGCTTGATCGCTTTATAGATGTCGAAGGTGGCGGTGTGCCACTGATCATCCGCGATCAACTCGACCTTGGGTACATCGGTAAAATCGTAGCTCCCGCCTGAAGCGGCGGGGCTACCACCCAGATAGATCCAACCATGCCCACTGACATTGAACAGCAGACCGACCGGTACGCCAGCTGGAATCCGGTAATCAAAAGTCACCATCGATCCATTGGCCAGCGACCAGCCGCTCGGATTGATATCGGTGGACAGGCAGGAGTTGTTCCCAGTGGCGTATACACGCATCGACCATGCGCCGCTAGTTGCGGTTGAATCGTCCCTTGCCATGGCAGTGCTGCACTGAGCTCCGCCCCAACCATCGTCGCCGGCTGCAAAATCGGTGCGGAAAAAGTTCACCACATCGAAGACAAGTTCACCATGATTGGTAAAGAGCCAGCTACTGCTGCTGTCACCGTTGACCGCGAAGTCCATCTCACCATCATTGTTGAAATCCCCCGCGGCCATATCCATCAGCCAGGAAGCGGCGGAATGGCTGCTATCACCAACAGACCCGAGATAGACCGGTGCTTCGAAATCACCCCCCTCCTTTTCGTAGTAGTAGAGGTGAATCATGGGCGCATCGTTGCCGTGGCCGGTAATCAGATCGAAATCACCGTCATGGTCGAAATCGGCAATGGCTGCTCCACGTGTATTTTGCCCGGTGTCATAGATGAGACCTGGGGAAGTGAAGGTGCCGTCACCATTACTGCGGGAGTAGTAGATCCGGCCGTCATCCCGCGTAGCGATGACATAAACCTCGGGTCCGATCGTGACATCGAAGGACTGGCCGTCGCTCAGCCCCCGGCTATCCTCCACTCTCACTTCGACCGCGGACGTGCGCGGGTCGGAACCGGTCGGCAACCAGCTAATCAGCCCGCTGGACGCGTCTATAGTCATGCCTGCCGGTGCTTGTGTTAACGAATAGGTCAACAGATCGCCGAAAGGTACCTCCGGATCCGCTACCTTCACCTGGTAGTGGTACTCGACTCCCTCATAAGCAGAGCGCAACGGAGAGGAGGTAATGGTCGGACCCAGGTCACCGGCAACGATCAACAGCGTATCGGTGGCCCGATTGCCGCCGTCGTCGGTAACGGTCAGGGTCACCTGGTAGAGCCCGCTGCGATCATAGGCGTAGACCGGTGCCGGACCGACCAGGATGTCACCGTTGCCCATATCCCATTCATAACTGACGATGATGCCGTTATCCGTGGAAGCAGCGGCATTGAGGGGAAAGGTCACTCCAGGTTCGACAGACAGAAAATCGATGCCGGCATCCGCTGTCGGATCATCCGCGTCGGCAAAATGCAGGTTGTCCAGGAGGACCGCACTATCCACACGCCCATCACCATCGTCAGTCAGCTCGATCTCCAGGGTGAGGGGGTCACTACCACCGGCATGCGCTGAGACATCCGCCCGCATTAGCCGAAATCCGGTCTGGCGCTCATAGCCGGTCCAGACCGATGGAAATGCCGGTTCGAAGGTCTGTTCCTGTAACAGGATCTCCTCACCGCCGGGCGCCAGAAGGCGCACGGTAAAGCGATCGATCATATAGGAGGGGTTGGGTTCGTTGCTGAGGAAGTTGTAGTCGAGCCTCAATTCGGTGATACCGGCAGGAATCGTGAAATCCACGATCCTGATCCGGCTCTCATCTACATCCGCCAGCGCGGGGCCGGCATCGGGCTGGTTGGTGAGCAGCGCCGCCTGGCTCCCCTGAGTCGGCAGCAGCGGTCCATGACCAGTGACGATCTGCGCATCGCCCTCGGTGAACATGCCGGTAAAACCGTTCTCGAAGCCACCATCGGCACCACCGATGTTGCGATCGACTGCAAAGGCGACCATGGGTGAGAGCAGGCTGAGGCAGACGAACGCCACCATTCCCTGCACTGCAGAGTAGTGTGGCCGCTTTGTTACCCTTTTCTTCATCCGCCTGAACATGCCCTTTCGTCTCTATTTAGGCGCCAACGAATTCAAGTACGCGAACCCTGCATCGACACCATTACTGAATCCACCCCCCTCCGCCTTGATACTGGCCTTGCCGAGGGAGTCACCGGTGAACAGCTTGATCTCGATACCGATCTCAATGGAGATACCACCCGCAAATGCACCCGGTATTCCGGCAACACCTGCGAGTTCGGCGCCTTTTCCAGCCCAGTCCAATGCTTTCTTTGCGTTATCCATGATCACTTTGGTACGCGCCGTCGCCTCGGCCCAGATGGCACCGATATCTCCCGGATAGATGCTCGCCAATCCGATCACCTCACCGACGAAGGCGATATTGGTCAGACCGAAACCCTGCAGCCATCCGATCATCGCCGCCACAGCCTCCCGTCCATTCGGATAGGTCAACAGGAAAGTGTATTGAATCAGCGCGACCCGTCCTGTCGGATCGATGAAGTTGACCGGATTGTTGCGGACGTAGGCATAAGGGTGCAGGGTTTGGGGAACCTTACGGATGCCCTGATCCGGATCCTTTTGCAGGAAGCGTCCCAACCGTGGATCGTAGGTCCTGGCACGATAATGGTAGAGCCCGCTCTCCGCATCGTACTCACGCCCGGTAAAGGTTCGGGTATTGATCTGGCCACCACTGCCACCGAGGGAGAAGGGACCGTCACTGAGGAGGATGTTGCCCCAGGCGTCATAGCCGTAACGCTGTACGAGGTTACCGGATGCATCAGTGATCGCCACCACGCTGCCGAGGCCGTCGGTATGGTAGAACCAAGTCTCGCCGCCCCGCTCCATCATCAGCAGTTGATCCATACCGGGTGCATAGGTGTAGCTGACGAGACGATTGCCGGCAGTATCGTATTCCGCCAGGACATCCTGGTCGTGGTAGAGGTACTCGGTGGCTGCCCCGTTCACGGTCCGTTTGATACGGCGCCCCAGATAGTCATAGGAATATTCAGCGTTGGTGGTAGTGTCGCTGTAGGCGGCCAATCGCTGGCTGGAGTCGTAGCTGAAACTCTCACTATTCCGAGCCGAGAGGTTGCCATTGTCATCATAGCTATAAGTGCTGCCGCCTACGGTGAGCAACCGGCCATCCGCACCGAAGGTCGCACCGCTATCCAGGCGATTACCTACCGTATCGTACGCATAATTATTGATGAAGGTGCCCAGTCCGGCTGTGTTTACGTCTTCCCTCACCAAGCGGTACAGGGCATCGTAATCGTAACTGATACTGCCGTCATGGGTGGTGATGGCAATACGCTGATTGTTGCCGTCGAGGGTGTAGTCATAGGAGGAAATGACATTACCGCCACCATCGCGAAGGACAAGGTTGGACAATTCACCCAGAGTATCGTAGCCGTATTCGGCGGCACTGCCGTTGCTGTAGTCGATCCGGCTGCGCCGACCGGCGCCGTCGTAACTGTACTCTGCCCAATGGGCACCGGTGGTGACCCGTTTGACCCGTCCCGCGTCATCGTAGGTATAGGTAGTATTCAGGCCGTCACTACTGGTCAGGCTGGTGATGTCACCACGGGCATTCCAGTCGTAATCGATGAAGCGCCCATAACGGTCGGTCACCTCGGTAACCAGACCATTGGCGTTGTAGTCGTAGGTGGTGACATGGTCGGAACCACCCTCATGCTCTATTACCGAGGTCATCCGGCTGTTGCCGTCGAGCAGAAAATCGATGGTGCGCTCAGGCTCGGTACGACGCACCATTCTATCCATGTTGTCCAGCTCGTGGACTACCACACGCGCGTCCGGATTGGTGAGGCGTTGAATCAGTCCGTCCGGCGACCACCCATAGCCCCAGACACCGCCATCCGGCCCGATGCGCCCGGTCAACCGGTTGCCGCCATCATACTCATACGAAATATTATTGCCGTCGGTAAGCGTGATATCACTCAGGTTACCCACCGGATCGATACCGAAATCGGTAATCTGGCCATGAGCATCCTCCACCTGTACCAGATTGCCCGTGCAGCCATAGTGGAAGGTGGTGGTATCGCCGTTGGCATCGGTAAGCGTCTCCATCTCTCCTTCAGCAGTGTAAGTGATGACATACCTGGGCAGGCTTTCCCCGGCATGGATCATGCTCGTCAGCTTGTTGAGACCGTTGAAGGTGAACTCACTGCGATTGCCCAGACCGTCGATAAAGGCGGTGCGGTTACCATTGATATCGAACTCGTAGTGGCTGGTTACCCCGGTGGGATCTGTCTCCTCAGTCCGGTCACCAAAGGTGTTGTAACCATAGCTCGTTGTCTTGCCAGCAGCATCGGTCCAGCTGAGGCGGTTGCCGTGAGTGTCGTAGGTGAAGTTTTCCAGCCCGATAGAAGCACCCGTCGCATCGAACAGTTCCCTGCGCAGCAGGTTGCCGTCGGCGTCATAGCTCTTCTCCGTATAGTCGCCTTCAGGATTGACATAACGGGTCACCTGACCGTAGGTGTTGTATTCAGTGACGAATGTCAGCAGTGTACCTGGCTCGGGCTCGAAGGTGCGCGTCAGCTCATTGCCTCTGTCGTCGAAGGTGTAGCGAGTCACCTTACCGGCGGGATCGACCACCCGGACCCGGTTGCCGTTGTCGTCATACTCATTGAAGGTACTGGTGCCAAGGGCATCATCCACCTGTACCACCCGCCCAGCGGTATCGTAATGGTAGGTGGTGGTAAATCCCCGGGCATTGGCAACCGTTTCGGTACGTGCGTCCTGGTCATAAGCATAGGTGGTGCTGTTGCCCGCTGAATCCTGGCGCTCTACCAGGTTGCCACCGGCATCGTAGATGTTCTTGATCGGGAAACAGCCACCGGAGGTCATCACATCATCCAGCAGATGGGTAGCACCGTAATAGGTGTAGTCGGTCTCGTTCCCCTGCTGGTCGACGGTCTGGATCAAGCGGCCACTGCTGTCGTAATGATAGTTGAAGGTATTGCCGAGCGGGTCGACCACCGAGGCGATGAGCCCGTTGACATCGCGGTTGAATACCACCTCTTTCACTAAGGCACCGCTGCTGTCGTGGCTGGAGATGCCCTCTTCGCCAACTTCCAGATAGTTGCCGCTACGGTCCTCGATCCGAGTGACACCCCGGGTCTGGTTGATATCGTAGACAAATCCCTCCTTGGTGGTGATGCGGTAGTTCTCCGGATCGAACGGACCACCCACCAGATCACAGAACCATTGCCCGCCGGAATAGATCAGCGTGGAACAGTCCGTGGTTTCCAGTTTGTCGTAGATACCCGGCGGTGCCTGATACTCGGGCAGGTAGATCGGGAAGAAGGGCGAAGGCATTCTCGGACGGAATGCAAACGCGGTGCGCCTCCCGTTCGGTAAGGTGACGAAAACATTGCCCTGGGCATCCTCGCGCAGGTCACTGTCGAGCAGTGAGAGGCGCCAGCCCGGACCGAAGTCACCCGCCCGGTCACTGGCACTGTCGTAGCTGCGCCGTACTTCTATGGGAAGCCCCATGGCAGGGAGTGTCAGATCCTGATAATCCAGGGTGAAACGACCGAGCTGCACTGCGTCCACGTAGAGGTAGTAGCGGGAAATCGATGCTGTCTCGTCGTTGCCGTCCTGCGCGGTAAGCCGCACCTCGTAGTAGCCCTCGCTGAAACCACTGGTGTCCAGGATACCCAACAAGCCGTCGATTACCTCAACGCTGCCACTGGCGAACTCGGTGAAACCGCCACCCACCGGAGCGTACTCCATGCGGTAAGAGACGAGGGTCTCATCGGTGACGGTACCGTGGATTTCGACCCGACCCAGGAGCTCTGCGTTCTCGATCGGAGTATGAATCTCCACCTGGGGTGGTGAGACATCATCGGCCAGATTCACCGCACGCAAGGTATCGACGGCCGTACCTTCGTTACCCCACGCATCATAGGCACGGGCCACCACGCTGTAGCTACCCACGACGGGTGGTGTGTAAACCGCGTTGCCTGCCACATCCAACGTCACCGGCGAACCATTGATCTCCAGGACGGTAGTGATGACACCGATATTGTCTGTGGCAGCGACGTGGAGATCGATACTGCCACCAATGGCCACCGAATGGGGCACGACCGCCAAAGTGATAGCCGGCGGTTCATTGTCAGGACTGCCGACTGCCTCGAATGTGGTGGACGCTGTAGTTTCATTGCCGGATGGATCCCTGACAGTCGTCTCCAGGGTGTAGGTTCCGGGCAGCATCGGCCGGTATTCACCCATACCTGTACGGCTTACGGGACCACCGCTCAGAGTGAGCGGGAGCGTTACGCCACCAGGTGGTGTGTCGGGACCGGTGATCATCGCACCCAACAACGCAACCGCGACATTGTCTGTGGCGGAAATGGTGATGGTCGCATCGGTATTCAGATCGACCGGATCAGGCGTAACCGTCATATCGACGACTGTCGGCGCCACCAAGTCCGGTTGCACATCGAATTGGACTGGCGTCGCGGAACCCGTGTTACCTGCCCGATCGGTGGCAGCTGCTTCGACCGAGTGAAGGCCGAGAGTCTCGGTCATAAAATCCACATGACCCCGGTTGTCGACGGGTACCGGCAGCCCATTGATCAACAACAAGACCGATTCGACACCGCTTGCGCCATCCGTCGCACTCACATCGATCGCGACGCTTTCACCCAGCAAGGGGGAAACCGTACTCAGGGCAACAGACACCGAGGGGGCAACCGAATCCGGTGGCTGAACGCTAAAAACCTGGCTGCGATTTGCGCTGGCACCACCATTGTCCTGGGCTACCACGGTGACCAGATGGAGGCCAACCGCATCGGCAGAATAACTGGCACTCTCCCCCACCAGAGGAACCACGACCTCCGAGGTATCGGGCTTGCGCACGGTCACGGTGGTGACCGCCACCCCCTCTTCATCAAAGACCCGCACCCCGAATATGGCCGTATCGCCGACCTCGATGTAATCCGGTGAAACACTCAGCTGAATACGCGGCAGGTCAGTTCCGTTTTGCAGAAGCCGGTTCTGGGTCCCGGGCGCGGCGACCAGGAAATCCTGGTCCAGATCGTTGTCCAGGTCCAGCACCGCCAATCCGAAACCACGCTGGCTGTTGGCTGGTACCAGGCTGATGGTCTCATCGGAAAACGTACCGGTACCGTCGTTAACGTATAGCCGGGTGCTGTCACCGAAGAGGACCAGGAGATCGGGTACACCGTCCGGTTCCACATCGATGATGCCCACCTTTACGCTGAAACCGGCATAGATTGGCAGCCTGCCCACGGTTTCATCGGTAAAATGTCCGACACCGTCATTCAGCAACAGACGCAATCCATTCGCCCCGTCCGCCACGAGAATATCCTGATCCCCGTCACCATCGATGTCGGAAAAAGCGGTTCCGTTGCTCTGCCCGGTCCCCACAGGTAACCGGGTGTTGCTTTCGTCAGTGAACCAGCCAAGGCCGTTGTTGATCAGTAACCGGTTTGGCGCACCACGATTGGCAAAGAAGATATCGTCGGAACCGTCACCATCCACATCCACCAGTGAGAGAGCAAAGGTGGGATCGATCCCTGTCACTCCCCTGGCTCCAGTCTCATCACTGAATACGCCGGAACCATCATTGATGAGCAGCAGGTTCAGGCCGTCCCGGTTCGCCACCACCACATCCAGATCACCATCGGCATCGATATCTGCTATGCCCAGCGCCATGCTTTCCCCGACCTGGGCCGGCAGTCGGCCGTTGGAGGCATCCGTGTAATTGCCTGCACCATCATTCAGCCACAGGCTGTTGGTGTCAGGCGAGTTGGCGAGCAGCAGATCCTGGTCACCGTCATTATCGACATCGACAAAACGGGCGTCGACGGTGGTGGAGAGCGCGGAAGGAAGCCTCACCTCGGATTCATCCGTGAAGGTGCCGCTGCCATCGTTGATCAGGAGTAGATTCTTACCGCGATTGGAGACGAAAAGATCGGGGGCGCCATCGCCGTTGATGTCGCTGTCGACAATGTTGTAACTAACAGCTGAATCGGCGGGAAGCTTGGTAGCGGAACGATCGCTGAAAGCGGATTCGGCAGGAGATGCCGGCAGCAGAAATGAGAGGGCGGCAATTACACAGTGGGAGAGAGAGAAGAGACCCCGCAAGCGCTTTCGGTCGCACCTGAGAGTTTTCTGAGCGGTTCCCCAGCCCAACCCTCTTATCTTTTTCATGGGCATGCCGTATCCAGTCAAGATAGGCTCTCCAGATCTACTGAAAATCAAGACCTGTTAGCTTGGTCTTCTCTAACTTAACCTGATCCCTTTCTTTTGGCCAGTCATCAGAGGAAACGACCATTGGAATAGCGGGTTCAAGGTATCACTTTCTTGCCATGCAGACCATTTACCGGCCCTGCCTATTCGCTGATGCATATTTCATGCAATATTTTCATCCAATTGTATTGGTTGGATTTTATTTTCCAGACTGCGACTGGACCAACGACAAGTGTAAAAAAACCGGACAGCTGGTAATCTATTTGACATCCTATCGGATCGGAACAAGAATCGAGACCTCGCGAATGGAAAAGCCGGCTGGGAACCCTTGCAAGATCACCATATCCGATATCGATCAACACACCTACGGCCCCTTCCTGACCACTATTGCCCTGCTCTCTTCCTGTGCAGGCGTTGCAGTGCCTCATGATCGATGTTACCCGGGAGTTCCTGTGGACGGTTGTAGTAGATATCCCAGAAATCCACTGCGTTAATCCAGCCCTTTTCCGGGAGAAAGACCCGTTCCGCCTCAATATCGACGGTAAACTCATCGGGTTCCACCTCCGATTTGGTCACTGCCACCGGCTCCCCCGGATCCTGTGGTCCCTGCTTCTTCAGCTTCTCCATAGCAGGATCTGGTACGATCCGGGCCCTCGGTGCGGACGGTTTGGCAAGCGGCCTATGATCTGGCTCCGGAGGCGCCTCACCACAGGAGGCAAGCAGAAAAGTGAGGGTGAATGCGAATGAAAGGCTGAAGTGTTTCAACGGTGAGTACGCCAAGGAGTTGCTGTGTTTATAAAAAGCGCTGCCGCTGCGCGGCGGCGTTCGCCACTACGCACAAAGGGTGGCTGAAAGGCGTTCTCAGGGAGTACACCGCCTGCACCGAAAAATGCCGTCCAATCCGAGAGGAGCGGCACTAAACAACAAGCGGCGGAAAAACTCCACGACGCATGAATCAGTGGAACGACTGGGAGGGATCCCGTGGGGTAGCGCTGGGTGACCGTATCCCCAGCCCACTCCGCAACAGAAAACCTGTTGGTCGATTGGACAGTTTCCAATAACATTTTGATCGAGGTCTTCTCGTCTGCTGCGAGGGTAAGATTCCAGCCCATCTCCATGGAAGCAGCTTCCACTGGATCGAGCTGCTGATCATCAAACCAAATGTAGTAACTTATTGTTTTGATTGGTGGGCCCACCAGGACTCGAACCTGGGACCAAGGGATTATGAGTCCCCTGCTCTAACCAACTGAGCTATAGGCCCAATAAATTGTTACCGCTGTTGAAATCCATCCCTGGATGATTGATCCAGCTCAGCCATCCTGGCTGCGCGTTCGGTCCGCTGCGTTATGCCACCGGCATAACGGTCGGCCCTCACCCAACTGAGCTATAGGCCCAATAAATTGTTACCGCTGTTGAAATCCATCCCTGGATGATTGATCCAGCTCAGCCATCCTGGCTGCGCGTTCGGTCCGCTGCGTTATGCCACCGGCATAACGGTCGGCCCTCACCCAACTGAGCTATAGGCCCAATAAATTGTTACCGCTGTTGAAATCCATCCCTGGATGATTGATCCAGCTCAGCCATCCTGGCTGCGCGTTCGGTCCGCTGCGCCATTGGCGTGGCTGGATTATACATAAACTGGCTTTTCCGACGAGTCCCGGCCTTCTCCTCGCCCGTTGTGGTCAATCATTGTCCAGAAAGCTGCGCAGCTGCTCTGATCGTGACGGATGACGTAGTTTGCGTAGTGCTTTGGCTTCGATCTGGCGAATGCGTTCACGGGTAACATCGAACTGTTTGCCCACCTCTTCCAGTGTGTGATCGGTGTTCATATCGATGCCGAAACGCATGCGCAGAACCTTGGCTTCGCGCGAAGTCAGGCCGCTGAGCATATTCTGCGTAGCCTCCCGCAACCCTTCTACAGTCGCGGAATCGACTGGAGAAACGACGCCGGAATCTTCGATAAAATCGCCCAAGTGGGAATCCTCATCATCGCCGATCGGGGTCTCCATTGAGATTGGCTCTTTGGCAATCTTGAGCACCTTGCGCACCTTGTCTTCCGGCATCTCCATGCGCTCCGACAGCTCTTCGGGAGTGGCCTCGCGCCCCATCTCCTGAAGCATCTGACGTGAGATACGGTTGAGCTTGTTGATGGTCTCGATCATGTGCACCGGAATGCGAATAGTACGAGCCTGATCTGCGATTGAGCGGGTGATCGCCTGACGAATCCACCAAGTGGCATAGGTGGAAAATTTATACCCACGACGGTACTCGAACTTGTCTACCGCTTTCATCAAACCAATATTGCCCTCCTGGATCAAGTCCAGAAACTGCAAACCGCGATTGGTATATTTCTTCGCGATCGATATCACCAAGCGCAAATTTGCCTCAACCATCTCCTTCTTGGCCCGGCGAGCCTTGGCTTCACCGATAGACATATTGCGATTAATTTCCTTGATCTCGCTAATACTCAGTTGGCTATGCTGCTCCAGCTGCAGAAGTTTTTTCTGTGCGCGCAGTATTTCTGGTCTTACCTCGACAAGAGCCGCGGAGTAGGGTCTCCCCGAGTCGATCTGATTCTCCAGCCAATTGAGATTGGTCTCGTTGTCCGGAAAGGTCGCAATGAACTCCTTGCGAGGCATTGCCGCGTCATTGACACAGTAGCCCATGATAATCCGCTCCTGATTGCGGATGAATGCAATGGCCTTACGCAGGTTTTCCACCATCTCCTGAAAAACAGCAGGGAGGTACTTGAACTCAAGAAAAGTGGCAGAGATCCTCTCTTGAGCCTTATGTGTTTTGTTATGATCCCGACCGTGCTTACTCAGGTTGTTTAGCAGTGATTTATACTGTTTACGTAACAGTGCGATCTTGATTTTCGCTTCTTCTGGGTCAGGACCGCTATCGATGACGTCTTCGCGCTCTTCATCCTCATCTTCGCTATCTTCGTCATCAGCTTCATCATCCACACGACGTTTCTGTGTCTGTTCCCGCTCTTTTTCTGCGGTGCGTTTCACCTGCAGCGGTTTTTCGATCTCGTCCGACTCGTTGGGATCGGTGAAGCCATTGATAACGTCGGTCAGGCGAATCTCCTCTGTCTCAACCCTATCGAACATCTCCAGTACTTTTGCCACGGTATCCGGATAGGTCGCCAGCGCGGCCAGGACCTGATTGAGACCCTCTTCGATGCGCTTGGCGATAGTTAGTTCACCCTCCCTGGTCAGCAGTTCGACCGTACCCATCTCCCGCATGTACATACGTACCGGATCCGTGGTTCTTCCAAATTCGCTGTCGACACTTGCCAGCGCAGCCGCAGCCGCCTCTGCAGCATCTTCATCCGTATTGACCGCATTGTCGTTGATCGACTGATCGTCGATATCCGGTGCCTCTTCGTACACCTGGATACCCATGTCATTGATCATACGGATAATATCTTCGATCTGCTCTGGCTCCACAATCCCATCGGGCAAATGGTCATTGACCTCACCGTAGGTCAGAAAACCTTGCTCTTTCCCTTTTGAAATCAGTTGCTTAAGCTGGGATTGCTGCTGTTGCTGCTGGTCCATTTCCTACCCTACAAATATGCAGAAATTGAGAAACCGATTAGAAACCGAACGGTCCATAGTAACAGAGCGATGCACCATTTCCTAGATTAGGTTCTCAACACATCAAGATTTGCCTTCTCTTTGGATAGCTGGTTCAAGCGCTGCTTCTCTACCTCTTCGAGGCCTTCTCCTGCCGCCTTGGCTACCAGCGCTTCCCACTCCATTTGAATCGACTGCGATGACAGGCGGACAAGTGTGTCTCTGAACTCACGTGCCTGCCCCTCGGCAGAGAGAGGCGGCAGACTATGGATCAGTTTCGCTAAATGCCTTCCCTCGGGACGATCACGCCACCGTTCCAGTAGACCACCAGTGGTAATGTTAGGTTGCATACGCAGTAATTCAAGCAACTCCTGCAAAAGAGGAATGCCTGGGAGTTCCAGGTTCTCCCAACCACCAGGCAGCTTTGTATCCTGTGCGAATTCAGGATTACTGGCCAACAGCGCAATTGCCCGCCTCACCGGAGGCATCGTGTGGAGAGAAGCTTTGAGTCGTAGCGGCGTTCTCTTGTCGGACTGCCCATCAATCGGTCCCCGGAGCCCAAAACCAACGCGCTCGGAGAGCTGTTGGTACATCATTTGGCGGAACAGTCCTTGCGGTAACTGCGTCAACAGCGGTTTTACCCGCTCTGTCAGCTGGACCCGACCCTCGGCTGAGCCGGTATCACACTGACTTGCCAAATGATCGAAGAGAAAATGAGAGAGAGGGGTCGCTTCTGCGATGCGCCGGTTGAACGCTTCAGCGCCCTCTTTTCGGATCAGACTGTCCGGATCTTCTCCAGATGGGAGAAACAGAAAGCGTACCTCACAGCCGTCACGCATCTGCGGAAGCGTGATTTCCAGTGCCTTCCACCCGGCATCACGCCCGGCCTGGTCGCCGTCGAAACAGAAGACCACCTCCCGTACAGCCCGAAGCAACAACTGCAAATGAGCAGGTGTGGTTGCGGTACCCAGGGTTGCCACTACATTACGGATGCCGAACTGAGCCAGAGCCACCACGTCCATGTAGCCTTCAACCACCAGTAGGCGCTCCAGATGGCGTGTCGCTTTGCGCGCTTCGAAGAGCCCGTAGAGCGCCCGTCCCTTATGAAAGAGCGGCGTTTCCGGTGAGTTGAGGTATTTGGGTTTACCCTCACCAAGAGTTCGCCCTCCAAAGCCGATCACCTCACCCCGATGATTCCGGATCGGAAACATGATCCGCTCTCGGAATCGGTCATAACGCTTCCCATCTTCAGATTCCGCGATCATGCCGGTAACCCATAAGCGCTTCAGCTCATCACTGTCTCCTCTGGCAGTATCCAACAGATTTTGAAACCCGGGCGGCGCAAAACCGATAGAAAATTCAGTGGTGATCTCTCTGCTCAACCCGCGCCTCTTCAGATACTCGACCGCACTCGCAGCAGCTGGATGGTGGCGCAGTTGGACTTGATAAAACTGACTGACTCTGGCCAATGAAGTGTAGAGCGGACGCAGATCGGGTCCTTGGCGTTGACCCGCCTCGCGAGGCACCTGCAGCCCCTCACGGGCGGCCAGCTCTTCGACCGCCTCCACGAAATCCATATGATCGTACTCCATGAGGAAGCCGATCGCGCTGCCGTGGGCACCACATCCAAAGCAGTGGTAAAACTGTTTTTCCCGGCTGACCGTAAATGAGGGGCTCTTTTCGTCGTGAAAAGGGCAGCATGCCTGAAAATCCTTACCCCCTTTCCTCAATGGCACGCGACTGCTAATCAGGTCCACTATATCGACCCGATTCAGCAGCTCATCAATGAAAGAGGCAGGTATTCGTCCAACCATAGCGCGCTACGCGATTCTGCCTGGATTGAGATCTCCCGGAACAGACTACTCTCCGGTAAAAGTCGAAGCCACCACTGTAGAGAACTCTGGCGGCATCACTCAGCGGTGTCAGAAGCAGCGTTGTTGCTGATATCCAGGTAGATCAGCCAGAGAGTCTGGCCTTGACCCTGACGCTTACTTCTCCCAAGTCCGCACGCCCCTGAGCTTGGGGTTTGATCTTTCCCATCACTCTGCCCATGTCCTTGATCGAAGTGGCGCCGGTACTAACGATCGCCTGATCTATCAGGACATTGATCTCAGCATCGCTCAGCGCTGCCGGAAGAAACTCCTGCAGGAGTGAAATTTCAAACGCCTCCTGCTCCGCCAACTCGGTACGGCCCGCTTTTTCGTACTGCTCAATCGAGTCCCGGCGCTGCTTCACCATCTTGTCAAGCACCACCAGTACCTGTGTATCGTCCAGTTCGATCCGCTCATCCACCTCGCGCTGTTTGATTGCCGCGAGAAGCAGACGAATGGCCCCCAGACGACGCTTGTCGCCCCCTTTCATTGCGGCCACCATCTCATCCTTAACGCGGTTCTTCAACATACGTTCAGATTTCCTGCTGAGATTCAAGAAGAAGATGTATCATTGCCAAACAAATCGCAAGGCACCATTGGCGTGGTTCGATGCCACGTCAGAATATTGATTTTACAAGGCTTGTGCAAGAAAGTGAGGTTGTGACCCACAGAGAAAATCCGGCCCGAGGTACCAACTGGTGAATGGGGTTCTGACATCTGGCGCGAAAGATTCGAGCTAGTACTGACGCTCCCAGCGGCGATTGTCACGCGAAACTTTTTTCAGGTGACGCTTGACTGCAGCGGCTGCTTTTCTCTTACGCTCAGCGGTCGGTTTTTCGTAGAATTCACGTTTACGGACTTCGGCCAGAATTCCAGCCTTTTCACAGGAGCGTTTGAAACGGCGCAGAGCAATTTCGAAGGGCTCGTTCTCTTTCACACGTACGTTGGGCATTAGCAACCTCAAAAATTCTGGTAGATTTTGTACTTTAGCTAGACTAAAGAGGTGGAATTCTACCGGTAGTTCGTCTGGTTTGCAAAGACCGCGTGAATCATTCCGCGATGCTTTGCATCCACTCCCGCAAACTGGGCTGTATGAGTGAATAAAGCAATGAACGTGCTAGGCATAGAAACCTCTTGCGATGAGACAGGTATCGCAATCTATCATGGGGGCCGCGGTCTACTGGCACACAGGGTACACAGTCAGATTACGTTACATGCAGGATATGGCGGTGTGGTGCCGGAGCTGGCCTCGCGTGATCATATACGCAAAACCCTGCCGCTGATTAGCGCCGTGCTGGGAGAGTCTGGGCTCACCGGTAGTGATATCGACGGAGTTGCCTATACCAGCGGCCCCGGACTGGTAGGTGCACTACTGGTGGGGGCTGCTATCGGCCGATCGCTGGCATGGGCTTGGCAGGTCCCGGCGATCGCGGTGCACCATATGGAGGGGCATCTGCTGGCTCCATTGCTGGAGGGAGAAGCACCTACGTTTCCGTTTATCGCACTGCTGGTATCCGGCGGTCATACCCAACTGGTTGCGGTGGAGCATATTGGTCATTACCGACTACTGGGTGAATCGTTGGATGATGCAGCGGGAGAAGCATTCGATAAGACCGCGAAGCTCATGGGACTCGCCTATCCAGGGGGTCCTGCACTGGCGAAACTGGCTGAGCAGGGCGATCCACAACGCTTTCAGTTTCCGCGCCCGATGACCGACAGGCCGGGGCTCGACTTCAGTTTCAGCGGACTGAAGACCTTTGCACTCAATACCTTGCACAGCGGCTTACAGCAGGAACAGGATGCAGAAGGGGTGGCGCGATTGAAAGCAGATATCGCCAGAGCTTTCGAGGATGCCGTAGTGGATACGCTGGTGATCAAGTGCCGGCGGGCAGTTCGTCAAACTGGCAATAAAAACCTGATACTAGCTGGCGGCGTCAGCGCCAACCGGCGTTTGCGTGAGCGCATCAGAAAAGTGATGGAGGAGGAAGGGGGGCGCGCCTGGTATCCACGTCCCGAACTTTGCACCGATAATGGCGCAATGATTGCCTATGCCGGCTGGCAGCGGCTGCAGGCAGGCCAGTCGGAGACCATGCAGTTTGGTGCCCGCCCGCGCTGGCCAATGGAGGAGCTGCCAGCGCTGTAACGCCGATTACATGCAAGAGTTGCGCAGAGCACTCAACTGCCAATCTTATCTTCCGAACCAGAGAGCAGATTGAGAATATTGTTGCGATGGCGCCAGAAGAGGACGATGCTGATGAAGGTCTGGGCGATGATCAGTTCTGGCGATGGCCAGAAAAACCAGACTACCAGTGGCGCCACCCCCATACTTACCAAAGCTGCCAGTGACGAGATGTTGAGCACCTTGGCGACAAAGATCCAGATCAGTGCGACACTGGCGCCAATTTCCCAACCCAATCCAAACTGAACACCGAGTGCGGTAGCGACCCCCTTGCCACCTTTGAATCCAAAGAAAATTGGGTAGAGATGTCCGAGAAATGCAGCGATCGAAGTGGCTGCAAGTATTGCAGTTTCGACGCCGAAAAGGTGTGCAGCCAGAACCGGAAGCAACCCCTTCAACATATCGCCGAACAGTGTCAGCGCAGCCGCCTTTTTACCTCCGATACGCAGCACATTGGTCGCTCCCGGATTATTTGAGCCCAAAGTGCGTGGATCGGGCAGTCCCATCACCCGACATACGATAATCGCGCTGGATATGGAACCGGCCAGGTAGGCGATAGGAACGAAGAGATAGTCGATCATGGGTCTGAATTGCCAGCTACAGCTATGTGATCATCGGATTTACCAATTGGGGTGGCACAATAACGCGCGCCACCAGAGGAGACAACATTTATTCCATGGTTCCGAACCAAATTCTTTATGTTGAGATTGTCCAGTTTAGACAGGGGAAGGGTCAAGAGAGTTTGTTATCCTGCCCCACTGGATTAACATGTCCTCGTTTCTTTTCTTCACATCAAGTGCAGGTAAAAATGGATATTGTCTTTCTACGCAACCTTAAAATAGATACTGTAATAGGTATCTATGATTGGGAGCGCAACATCCGCCAAACAGTTATTCTCGACCTGGAGATGAGCACTGACGTGCGCCGTGCCGCTGCCAGTGAGCGCATTGAGGATGCATTGGACTATAAGTCTGTGGCCAAACGACTGATAGCATTCGTCGAGCAGAGTGAGTTCCAATTGGTCGAGACGCTCGCCGAGCGATGTGCCAACATTGTACGAGAGGAATTCGGTGTCAAATGGGTACGTTTGAGTCTCAACAAAATTGGTGCAGTAAGTGCGGCCCGGGATGTTGGAGTGATCATTGAGCGCGGGGAGCGATGAGGGTCAGAGTTTGGCTCAGCCTTGGTAGTAACATGGACAGGGAGTACAATATCCGCTCCGCCATCACAGCACTGGAAAAGGTATTCGGCAGGCTCATCATCTCCCCGGTCTACGAAAGTGATGCAGTGGGATTTACCGGAGACCCTTTCTTAAATTTGGTGGTCGGAGTAGAGACCGATTGGACTCCGCAGCAGTTGGTAGCCCTACTCCGTTCCATCGAACATAGCCACGGCCGAGAAAGAAGTGGTGAAAAGTTCAGCGCACGCACTCTGGATATCGACCTGCTCACCTATGGCCATCAGGTGTTACATGCGCCGGGTATCGACCTGCCCCGGAAGGAGATAACACGCTATGCATTCGTATTGCAGCCGCTCGCTAAAGTGGCAGGTAATGAACTGCATCCGGTTTCGGGGGTCAGTTATGCCGCACTATGGCAGGCATTCGACAAATCCCGGCAAAGTCTGCGGGAGGTGGAACTTCGGTTTGACTGACCACTCACCGCTGGCAGTTCATTGCTGGACGCTGCGCCCCCCATCCACGGTGATAATTTGACCGCTGATGTAGTCACCATTCAGTGTTAGAAAAAGTACGGCACTGGCTATATCGGCGGGTGTACCCGCTCGTTTCAGCGTGGTACGGGAGAGAATTTCAGACTTGACAGCCTCCGATTTCTCCCCATCATGCCAGAGTATTGCGCCAGGCGCTACTCCGTTCACTCTTATCTCCGGTCCCAGTTCCCGGGCCAGGCTTTTAATCAACATGGCATTACCCGCCTTGGCAATACTATATATCGAGTAACCGGCCAATGGTCGCTCGGCATGTATATCCACCAGATTGATGATGCTCCCCGAATTTGCACGCAACAGTGGAGCTGCTGCCTGGGCTAAAAAGAAAGGTGCCTTCAGATTGCTTCCCATCAGCTCATCCCACTGTGCTAAGCTGACATTGCCGATCGGTGTCGGAAAAAAGCTGGAAGCATTGTTGACCAACAGATCCAAGCGACCACGCCACTGTTGTACACATCGCAACAGTTTCTCGGGAGTTCCTGGCTCCAGCAGATCCGCCTGCACAATTGTGGACGAATCTGCTCTTATTGAGTTGAGTTCACAGCTGAGATTTTCGGCTTGCGCGCCGGAACTACGGAAGTGCAGCAGAATATCCATGCCATGTCGGTGTAGAGAACGCACAATTTCTGCGCCTATACGTTGAGCACCCCCAGTGACCAGCGCCACTTTCCCATCGAGTCGATTTATTGTTGCCGTCACTACAGATGCCCCTACCACTCTCTTTCTTGTTTAGAATCTCCGCTTAAAAGAGCCTAATTTACCCTCTCCCGCAACGACCGTTGTGACGAGCCGGCGTAGCCTCTTTCCTGCCGAAAGCTACGGTGGAAGTTGCTCGATTTATTACTCTTCGAACCTCCTTCAGACAATCTATCATCTTTATTTAGAATGCTTTCTCACGAATCAGAATGTCCTTTATTAGTTCAATCTGTGCTTCCACTTTGACAAACTCGTCATCCAGCTTGGGCAGTCTTCGGTTGAGTTCTGCCAACTGCTGCTCCGACCGCTCCAAATCAGCCCTCTTCTGTTCCAGCTCAGCTTGGAAATTATCTGCCCGTAGTTTTTCTTTATTGGATTGCTGTAGTCGTGTTTCCGCAAGCTTTCTCTGTTCATCCCGCTCGCTTATCAGCTTGTCGATTCTGCTCTTCAGTTCCGCCGACGCTTTCTCCTGGACTGCCCTGGCCTCGCCCAACTTCTCCAGTTGCGCTTGATATTCAGCCGCCTGATTCGCCTGTTCGTCCCGCTCACTTGTCAGCTTGCCGATTCTGCTCTTCAGTTCCGCCGACGCTTTCTCCTGGACTGCCCTGGCCTCGCCCAACTTCTCCAGTTGCGCTTGATATTCAGCCGCCTGATTCGCCTGCTCGTCCCGCTCACTTGTCAGCTTGCCGATTCTGCTCTTCAGTTCCGCCGACGCTTTCTCCTGGACTGCCCTGGCCTCGCCCAACTTCTCCAGTTGCGCTTGATATTCAGCCGCCTGATTCGCCTGCTCGTCCCGCTCACTTGTCAGCTTGCCGATTCTGCTCTTCAGTTCCGCCGACGCTTTCTCCTGGACTGCCCTGGCCTCGCCCAACTTCTCCAGTTGCGCTTGATATTCAGCCGCCTGATTCGCCTGCTCGTCCCGCTCACTTGTCAGCTTGCCGATTCTGCTCTTCAGTTCCGCCGACGCTTTCTCCTGGACTGCCCTGGCCTCGCCCAACTTCTCCAGTTGCGCTTGATATTCAGCCGCCTGATTCGCCTGCTCGTCCCGCTCACTTGTCAGCTTGCCGATTCTGCTCTTCAGTTCCGCCGACGCTTTCTCCTGGACTGCCCTGGCCTCGCCCAACTTCTCCAGTTGCGCTTGATATTCAGCCGCCTGATTCGCCTGCTCATCACGTTTGCTTGCCAGCCTGGTAATTCTGGTTTTTAGCTCCGTCACCACTTTCTCCTGCGCTTCCCTCGCTTGATTCACCCCCTCCAGCTCGGCTTTATAACCGTCAATCTGTTTCGCCTGCTCCTCCCGCTCTTTGGTAAGGTTATCGATTTCTGCCCGCAGATCGTCCGCCACCCTCTCCTGCACTTCCCTGGCATGATTCACTCTCTCCAGTTCTGCCTTATACCCATCGAGCCGTTTCGCCTGCTCCTCCCGCTCGCTGGAAAGATTATCGATTCCCACCCGCAGATCTTCCGCCACCCTCTCCTGCACTTCCCTGGCATGATTCACCCTCTCCAGTTCTGCCTTATAACCATCGAGCTGTTTCGCCTGCTCCTCCCGCTCGCCGGTTAGTCTATCGATTCCCGCCCGTAGATCGTCCGCCACCCTCTCCTGCACTTCCCTGGCATGATTCGCCCTCTCCAGTTCTGCCTTATAACCGTCAAGCTGTTTCGCCTGCTCTTCCCGCTCGACGGTGAGTCTATCGATTCCCGCCCGCAGATCGTCCACCGTCCTCTCCTGCGACTCTCTAGCGTGGCTCTCTTTCTCCAGTTGTGCCTTATACTCAGCGGCCAGTTTTCTCTGCGCTTCCAACTCCTTGGCAAACTGTTCCGATCTAGCGGCATGCTCGCCGAGTTGTCGCTCCAACGTCGATCTAGTGCTGTTTAGTTCAGACAGTTGCCTTTGCAGTGCAGAGTAGCTTAGTTGCAGATCATTGCGTTTGAGGAACCAGAGAGGGCGTTCAGGGTCCTGCGCATCATCCTCTTTTTGAAGGTTGTACCCACGATCTTCCAGCCAATGAACGATCTCCTTTGCTGGAACACTTCCCTCATACAATGGTTTGCGCCCACAATACACAAATAAGTACCTGAACAGATACAATTTTTCAGATTGCTGCAGAACTTTGATCGCAGGAAGCTCTTCACCCGGCAAGTCGATAACCAAAAGGTTATTCTGTTCGGGTTTAATATCCAGTGAGTTTACGAGAGTGATAGGATCTAATGCGTCAACCGAAGATTCACCAACAATCTTGAGTCCTGGATAGAGTTCCAGCAGACCAGTTGCGTTGTAAAGACCGCTGGCATCGGCCAAATTGTAACGAATAAATCGAGCACTCCCTGGTTGTGCAGCAATAATACGGCTATCGACATCTACCTGCGCTAAGCCGGCGACTTTTTCTCGCAAAGCCTCCGCCAAATCGGGATTACCTTCCACCAGCAGTATGCGATTTGGTCTGCAGGCTAGATAGTAACTGAGTTCACTACACCGGCCCGCACCCAGGTGCACAACGGTATCCAGTGAGTCAGGACCGTCAATATAGGATGATTCTTTCTCTCTCTGCATCATTTGAGTTTTTGTGCCTACCGTCAATGTTTCACCGTATCTTTATCGCCTATACGAATTACAATCAGAATAGTCGCAAGCGTATCGCGTCAATCCGACAGGCTATCTTTTCTCTTTCTGTCGCTCCCAATTTAACTTCTTCTGAATGCAACTCCTCTTCGGCGTCAATAGTAAATACCCAGTACGCTGGCCGCTTGCTTGGTGGATGCAACGGAATTTTCAATTTGAAGGTTTTCTCTAAGTCTACGTGCTGTGTTAGGATTTCACCATTCGGAGAAATCACCTTCAACTTGAACGAACCACCACTGTTAGCCAAATATCGACCCCGTATTTCCACCCATCGCCAGCGCCACCTAAGGCAACGCACCCGTAATAGCGATCTTTTCAGTAGTAATCCGTCGGGATCGATATCCAAATAAGCGTCGTGTTTGGCAAGAGTAATGCGCTGGTCTGTTTTTAACTGTTTGCGCAACTTCCTCCTGTCTGCTCTTGTTAGGTGTTCGGAAACAGATTTGGCGAACTCGTTCAAATGTACTGCAATACTACTAACCTGTCGTCCAAGTGGATATGTTGACAGCATTTCATCGGCATAAGTATTGAACCAATGCCGAGGACAACTTCCAAGATATCGCGCAATGACAAGCATTCCTTCGCGTATCACCGTCTCTCGCCGTCTCAAAGTAATACAGTTGCTATGCAGGCGTGACTGCGCCTGCACTTCATCTACAAAACCAATCTCTCCCTGATGACGCTTGAAAATGCGAAACCACCAGTCAAAATCGAACGCTGTCTCCAGGCTTTCATCCAATCCCCCCAGTTCTTTCAGTAGTTTCTTGGTTATAAACACAGTCGGCTGACAGATAAAACACCCATCAGCGAATCTCGATATGGGTGTATCCGGACGTTGGGTCGGATAGTCACCGATGGTACGGTCGCATTCGTCAATATGTTGCCCATGTCCATAAATCATTAAGCAATCTGGATGATGATCAAAAGTATCCAGCGCGCGCGCTATTGCACCTGAAGTATAGAGGTCGTCTGCGTTCAACCAGCCGATTACATCACCTCTTGCTATCTCCATAGCTTTGTTCACCGCATGAGCAGGACCGTGATCCGCTTCTGACCACCAACGCAAACGACCACCGGCTTGTTGGGACATTCGGGCTAAGAGAGCTTGGGTGCCATCTGTCGAGCCACCATCCATAACCAGTAACTCAAGAGAAGAAACCGATTGTTCCAGAACACTGCGGATCGACCTTTCCAGAAATAGCACCTGATTGAAAGATGGCATCACCACCGAAACGGATGGTTTCCCGGTGGAAGTGGATTCAGGTGTTACGTCATCAGGCATTGCGATAAATTATCGACAACATAACCGGAACCACTAGTGCTTATTCACTTGGGATTCGGCTGCAGTGGGTCATCTTTTCGAAGGAAGTCGCCCTTCATCACGACCAAAACGGATATAGTGAAGCAACGGATTGATACCTGCCATAGCAACATCCGAATTTCTTTCCAGATAGAATTTGGTATCGAACTCTCGAGAAGGGTTCCGCCCTTCCGACGAACCATAACGCAAGTAATGCCTTACGGGATCGATTCCCGCCGCCTTTACATCAGAATACTGCGACAGATACCAGGCTTCATCGAATAAACCGGACTTTTTCAGCAATTCGATCTGTGCATTTTCCCGCTTCTGTAATTTGTTTGTCCGGCCGAATGGATTGGTAAATTTTCTTGTGGGAGCCTCCTTACTGACAACTGCTGCACTAACCTGGGCACTCTCCGGATCAGGTTCTTGCTTCTCCTGTTGTTTTGCTTCATTTTCCTTTACCAGTTCCGTGTATTGCAGAAAGTAGTGCTCCAACTCTTCCTCCATTTTCTGCAGTTGCTGTAGCAATAGTTCTCTCTCTTTTTCCAATCGCCTGACATCTGCGTTTTCCTGCTGCTTCGACTGTCTGTTTGTCTCCTCCTGAACCCGGTCACCATCGATCAACTTGGCTTGCTCATCCAACTTTTGTTCCAGGGCGCTCATCTTGACTTGGAGCTGCTGCTGATCAATAGCGCGCTCCGCAAGCAATTCAGCGCTGTCACCCAACTCCTTGTCGAGATGCTCAATCCTGGACTGCAGTTGTTGCTGTTCCAAGTCACGCTTCTTCAGCAACTTCGCCCTATCATCCAACTCCTTGTCGAGATGCTCAATCCTGGATTGAAGTTTCTGCTTTTCCTCAATGCCTTCCTTCCCGATCTGTTCCATTTCCTGAATCGTCAGAAAAGATGCTTTAAGTTCCTCCTGCATCTGATCCAACTGTATAACAAGATTTTCATTTTCCCGCCTAATCTCTTTGATCTCTGAATCTGCCTGGTAACGGAACCGTTGACTTTCTTTGTATAGAAGCTGATTTTTTTCCGCCAGTTCCTCCTGTCCAGCACACTCTCTCGTCAATTTCTGAATGACATTCTTGAGCTGAAGATAGCTCCTATATAGGTCGGTGGGCTGCGGCAAAGCCTCTATCACCGGTTCACCTAACGGATAGGTGCTCGCATCAAGTTCCATTTGCAGTGACCGCACCACTTGGTTCCCGGACAGAAACCGTTGTGCCAACATTCTTTCCAGTACCAATGATTCAGGAGCCACTGAAACGAACGAAGTATTACTCTTAAGTGCCACTCCGATACGCTGACAAGCATTGCTCAGGGCTTGTGGAGCATTTAACGACTGCTCGACGTCGAGTAGCAGTGTGCGGTGACGATTGCGTCGATAGAATCCTGTCAATACGGTACTGGCTTTACACCAGGACTCGATGTATTGATTCGGATCCAGTTCTCGTTCAATCGCACACCCTAACGCATACTCTGCCCGCGCATTGAACAGCAGAAACCTTGCATCAGGAATGAAACTCGCCAGAAAATCCAGCAGCCACAGATTTCTGTTATCAGCCCACAACAACGGCGCGTTGTACCTTCGCTTGAAAAGCGCGGTTGCTTTTCTTTCTATAACATCATTGGGTTTAAGAGATTGCACCGGGTTAACCCAATCTGTTACGCCTGCAGCTGCGTAAATCTCATCAAGCCAGTCGGAAAAAGGCTCATCTGAGGAATTGAACCCAGACTCAATCAATCCGGGCAGCAACGCCTCCCATCCACTATACGGGCAACCCGCTGTGATCACCAAAGCCACGTCAGAATCTTCATTTCCAATGGATTGTCGAGCTTGCATAAACATCTCGCTTGGCAATAGATCCAATACAACCATTTCAATCGATCTGAAACTGTGCAGACCAATTTCAACGTCGATATGATTCCTTAATACTGTATTGCTCTCTTATTTCATTCAGGCGCTGAGCATAGCGAATACCCATTTTTTCCGGACTGAAATCAAAATTCTTCGGCATTATGCTCCTCGGATTGGAACGTATGCTTTGCATCAACTCTGCCGCGTGGTCGACATCCGGATCCGCCCAATCCTGCCCATCGGCATGAAAGTACTCCATTCGACGCACATTACGATGTTCAAAACGCACCAAACCGACACGCTCATCGGTACAGAAATCGAGATTTCCGGAGAACGCGGTTGCAATCAACTGCAGATCGAGCATCAGAGCCTCAGCCATTCCCCGTCCAAAACCCTCGGCACGATGCAGGGAGACATAGCAATCACAACACTTATACAGCGCCATTACCTGGGCACGACGTAAAGTCTGATCAATTACGTAGATACGCGAATCAGCTTCAATAAGTCGTCTGACCCGCTGCCACTCCTTGTTCTTTTCAGTCACGTGGCTGGCTTTAAGCACCAGACCAACTTTTTCCCCGCTATTCTTATCGAAAGCTCGTTTGAACGCGTGAATAACCGCCTCTGGATTTTTGCGTACCAGTGTCGAGTTGAAATCAAACGAGAAGACGAACAGATAGTCCCCTTCCGGTAACCCAAAATCCTTCCTTCCAAGAGGAGCGATGTCTCCAATACTGACGGGCAGTGACATGGGGTATACCGGCAGCTCTGATCTGCGGTACGCATCTGCGGTATAGCTGCTGATACCCCACAACTCATCCACCAGACTGAAAGCATGTGAGCAACTTGCCGGCCACTCCGGCAACTCCCACGGCCAGAATCCGATATTGTAGCGACCCTGCATCAGTTCCAGGCCCTCTGTACAAGCAAAACGAACCTGTTCAATGCCGGTAATGCAGAATATGTTGATTGCGTAACGCGGCCGTTGGACGATCCAGTGATCCACACTGTTATCTTTCTGTGACACATGATCACCCGGCTTAACGTTGACTATACAGAAGGGAATATTCTGGGATTTTAAGGCCGACGCAATGAGCCTGACGTCCTCACCAATACCAATCTCTCCTTGGGCATAACCGAAAAGATTGACACCGAAGGGATACGGAAAACGGATGGTATCGGGTCGAATCGTAGGAATATGCTTGATCACACTGGCCAACTGAAATTGATTTGGTCGACGTTTTAAACGATCACTCAGCCAAAGTGCTTCACGAAGAAATGGTATCGGAAGTGGAAAGTAGAATTTACTTGCCAGATCTGTAAACAGGGTATTTCTCGAGCTTTTCATTAAAGACCTGCAAAAACCATTCGTCGGCGTAATACCCTGTATCACACTGCGATTTAGATTACCTTGCGGGTTAGCTTTGGCGAAAGAGGGTACAGCCAACGGGCTGCTGCAGGTAAGCGAGAGACATTCCTTGCTGAGATTGAAAAAATCGAGAATATCAACCAGTCCAAACTTCTCAGCCAGTTGTGCATCACTGCTATCAGTTGTACTGGGGGTATTTTGGAGAGACCCGATAAATGAGCGAAAATTGGCGAACCTGTCATCCAGAAATTTCAGCTGCCAGGCGGCCGGCGATGGAAACATATACTTATTGCGTTCGCCACTCCAAAATTCGCCAGCAATTCGATTCCGGACCTTGGCATCCTTCAGCATGGGCCCGAGAAAAAAACGGTACCGGGCAACTCCATAGAGAAACATCGCCACTGAAAAACCACCGGACCAGAGATCGCCCTTGAGCAAAGGGAGTGAAACAGGATGCGTCAGTGCATCATCCCAATCTGGTATCGATCGGAAGATGGCAAACTGTCGTCGTCCTTCAATGGCACACCAGGAGATGAATCTTATGTAATCCCGCTGTCTCCCTTTATGCAACGGGAAACGCCGTTGCAAAATGGGGCGAAGATGCCAGACAGCAAGCATCGCGCCATAGATAGGCGTCGGCAGTTGGAATGGCATTGCCACGGGAGATAGCAATCCGTGTACCCGACCCTGCTCGCATTTCTCCAACAAGCTCAGACTATCGTCAAACTCATCGAAAGGTACAACAATATCCGCAGCGTTATCCATATCTAGCGTGGCGATTCTATCAAAGTTCAATCCACTTCATCCCTTCGCAATAGTTTTTGCTCAATCACGGTGGTCTTTGACAATAAGAATCAACATTTGCGCAATCAATCCTAAAAACAGAACGATAATCGCAAAAGCGACGGAGTTGTAGAGCCGCTCTGGTTTAACCGGGTATTCCGGAAAAGTCGGATTCTGCAATATAGAAACCTGCTTGAGCTTTCGTGCGGCCTCTATCCGAGTGCTCTCCAAAGCGGCCAAGGCGCCTGAATAGCTCTCTTTGGCGAACTGCAGTTTCAATTCAAGTGTCTGATATTCCGATGAGAGCGTGTTCAATGCACCACCCGAAGCCTGAGCCAATCGCGCCCTCTCCTGATCTATCTGCTGGTTCAGCGCCTCTATTTCACTGTTGATCTTAACCATCTCAGGTGAACTTGCGCTTTGGTAACTGATCAACACCCTCTGTTTCGCTTTGAGATTGGCGAGCTGCGCCTCGAGGTCAGCAACTACTGCGTTCAAACTCTCTACCGTGCCGGTCGGTGAAACCAAACCGTACTCATTTTGATAATTGATCAACTCAATTCTGGCACGATTGAAATTTTCCGCCAGTTCAGCGACCTGCCTCTCCAAAAACCTCACCTGCTCTTCAGCCAACCGCTGCCCAAGCGCATTCATGTGGGCTTCACCCTCCTCAAGTAGCATAGCCGTGATCTGATACGCAGTTTTCGGTACAAACCCCTGCACGCTGATACGCAGAACCTGAGCATATTCATCCAGCTCAACCAGCACTCTTTTCAGGTAGTATTTATGGAGTTCTTCGATCGGTTCATTCTCATCATAGAGCCGCGAGAAAAAATCGATCGATTTATCCGCGTAATGGCGTCGGAAATCAACTGCGTTATCTATCTTACGCAGCATATCGACCGACAACAGATAGTCTCGCAATAACAGTGTGTCCGCCCGACCACTTCCCGCCCCTCCATTGAATAGTGAGGAGACGCTGAAGGCCTGCACACTGACCTGCGGGCTCTCCAGTACGACATTCGCCTCGGAGACATAGAGATCGCTGGCCCAAAATGACCAATATCCGGAAACAGAGAGGATAGCCAATACACAGACGAACCAAACAGGGTACTTTGTCAGTCTGATCATATCCAAAACATCTTTCCCAAACTTTGTGTCAGATGCTCACCACATACCAACACCCAGTTCTGCTTACGCTGGCAGACAGCAGAATGCTTCATCCAAAATTAAGCTCATGATAGGCAGTCAACGCATCTTTGATATCATCGAACCAGAATGCCTTTCCTCCCTGCAACAAGATCCCCGACTGACAGAGATCTCTCAGAATAGCCTCAGCATGCGACACCATGATCAGACTGGAGCGCCCAACCCGCTCTTTGAATACTCGGGTGGCCTTCTTGCGGAATATCTGATCACCCACCGCTGTTGCTTCATCCGACAGGTAGACATCAAAATCGAAAGCTAAAGAAAGTCCGAACAGTAATCGCGCCCGCATACCACTTGAATAGGTCTTTACCGGATCATCGAACGCTGCTCCAATCTCGGCAAACTCCTCAACCCGTGCAATCACCTCGTCCAGTTTATTCTCTGCATTGTGAATTCTTGTAACGAACTTCACATTCTGTCGCCCGGTCATCGACCCCTGAAATCCCCCCGCCAAACCAATAGGCCAGGATACGCTGCAATTTCGCACGATTGCTCCCTGATCGGGCGTATCCATACCCCCGATCAGGCGCAACAATGTGGACTTTCCCGCACCATTTCGCCCAACCAGTCCGATATTGACATGGGTCGGTATCTCCAGATTGATATCCTTCAGCACCCACTGGCTACCGTGGTGATTATGGTAGCGCTTGTAGAGACCATTGATGCTGATCATTGCGCTTTCAGCCTGCGTGCAAATGCGGTGTGCAGCATCAACCCGAGCGCTACGAAGCTCAAAGTCCAGCACCAGAAATAGAACATGTCCACACCGTCAACCATTCTGTAACTGGAAAAAAAACTCGCTCGTAAACTTTCTATTCCGTGCACGATCGGGTTCCAGAGCAGATACTTTTGCACCCAGTGCGGCAGGAAATTCAACGGCAGAATCACACCCGAAATGAAAAACAACGGAACGATGGCTATCTGCACGATATGGGCAACTTCCGCTATCAGTACCGCCAAGGCCGATGCGGTGAGCGCTGCACCCAATCCCAGACACCAAAGCGCCCACCAGTGATACAGCGCAGCCAATACATCCGACGGCATCATCTCTATCCCGAGCAACTCTCCGGCGGCGACGAACAGGACGAGTATCAGCGACTTCAACATACCTTCCAGAAAGCAACGTACCAGTACCGGGTCAACGGGCTGAACCTGACGATAGGCGAATAGCCCCTTGTTGGCGTCTATCGCCTTCAGGGAGCGCTGCAGATTCTCCCTAAACAGATAAAAACCGAGCAATCCGGTGATGAGCCAAGGGATAAAGTCCGCTCCTGCAATATGCCTGCCGCTCAAGAATACACCGCGCAGTGCCGCCATGATGGCAACCATCGCAATAGGTTCGACCAGCATCCAGAACCAGGCAAATCGATCCGCTGTCGTTCTTGCCAATACTTCATGTAGAAACATGGCATGCCATACGGCGCGCGTCACCTGCCATGATGTGCGGCGCTTTTCCAGCATTTCGACAGATTCCGTCAAATCGATCCGCAGGTTCTTCAAAGACCCAGGACGACCTTGGTGGCAACAGCGATTTGATAGAGTATCTGACTGATACTGGTTGCCAGCTGAAGATTCTTTGTCGGAGCCTTTGGCAGCACCAGAATTTCGTCTCCCGAACGTAGAACGACATCTTTCACGTTGCGTACTTCACCATTCTGTCGCACAACCAATACCTGATCCGGGTTCGCGTGTTCCGTGAAACCACCGGCTCCTTCAATATATTCAAGCGCTGAGGTATCCGCTTTATAAACAACCGATTGCGGTACCAATACCTCACCACTGATCAGTATTGAATCGCTCTTTTCCGGTAGCGTGATCACGTCACCATCCTGCAACCGGATATCGCTGATCTGATCGTTGACTGCCACCACCAGTCGCCCGTTTGGTACGACCCGCTCTGCCCGGGCTACAAACTGATTGATCAACTCCGCTTCCTGTATCCGTATCTTCGCCTCGTCCGGCGTCTCCGACGAAACACCGAGATAGGTCGCTTGCAGCCGGCGAAAACTCTCTCTCAACGCCTGCTTCTGACGCTCGGCCACACTCACCCGGCGCATTGATACATTTTCTATCGCTGTCAGTTCGGGCGGTACCGGAATAGAGTCCAAAAACTCGCGCAGATGTACATCTCTCGGCAAGGCAAAACGGGAAGGACCGTAAAAGCTTCCTTCAAGCTGCACAACAATGCTCTCGTCGCGCTGATCAGCGCTGAACAGGACCTCATCACCATGCTGCAGCCTCTGCTGTTGAAACTCTTCGACGGACAGGTAATATGAGACGGGACCCGTCTCCCGGTTACCACGCAGGAGTACATGAGACACGTCCGGTTTGAGTCGTGCCAACTCCAATAGGACGGCACCGGTCATCTCACTGGGCGTCAGTTCAAATCGATACGCCCGTTCGACATCACCGGTTACAATCACATCCGGACCACGCTTCTCCACCATGATGGTATCACCATCACGCAACTGCGGCCTGACCAACTTACCCTCGGAGATGAAATCGTACAGATCCGCTCTAGCGATTGACTTACCGTTACGCAGGACCCGGATATGCCGATAGCTACCGAGTAAGTCGTCGATACCACCTGCCTGTGCGATGAAATAGAGCAGTGAGTTATCCGGCGTTCCTGCGTAACGTCCCGGATTGTTGACGTAACCAGTGACAAAGAGCGCAACCGGCTGGACCCCCTGGAGATTGGTGTACACATGCACATTTTCCGGGTATACCTTCTGCACAGCAGCACGCACCCGGCCATTCAACTCCTGGTTACTCAGCCCCTGAACCTTGACCGGTCCAATTGACGGAACAAATATGTTGCCTTGGGCATCTATCGGAAGAATTCTCTCGATCTCGACTGCGCCCCAGATGCGCAACGTCACCTGATCACCGGGAACAAGTCGATAATCCGGATTCAACCCATCTGCACGTACACCACTGAAGCCGCCGTTGAACAGATGCGCACCGAACGGCCTGATCTCCCCATCGTCGGGTACCACTTTATTGCCGTTGATGACCCCATAACTACCTGTCCGCCAATCGGTGCGCTGCTGTTCGTCCACGGTCTCAGGCAGACTCTCAGCCTGCTTGTCCCCCGGCAAATTACCCCCGGCCGATATTCCCAGAGCGAAGCCACTGGATGCGTATCCAAGCAATGCAGCAACCCACCACAGCCGGAGTGATTTGCCGCTTGCAGAGACTTTTTCCGCACATTTTTCCATGTTATCAACCAGGTATGAATTGTTTCGTCTTGTCTATCTCGCTTGCGCTGTACCAAGCAATTCTGTTACTGGACGAACTGCTGTCCAATCACCTTGACCTGTGTCACAAGCAAGCTGCCGGGAAGAGACTCCGGTATCCGCCTGCACCAGAAGTCTGCGACAGTAACGGCCACTGGCAGCGTAGTAAGGCGCCTCTGCCTGCAGACTGACATTCTCACCCCAGGGTGTGTTGCTAAAACGGGCGGAAAGCAGAGGTGACGCTGAACTGAGGAAATGAGCCAGCGTCTGTTGGGAAACCGCTGGGTCTGCTGTTTTCAGTGTTGAGGCATCACCTGGAACGGAAGTCCGGGAACTATTCAATCGAACCGCGCTGCACCCTACCAATGAGAGAACCAGCAACAGAGAGAGCAGTGGGTTTACCCATGAGAATTTGTTGAATCGCATGTTTTGAATTATACCCCTTCCGCTTAGATTCCCTGTATAAAATGAGTGAAAGTGCGACGCAGATCTTTTCAAACACACAGACTGGGCACTGCTATCCAGCACACTGCGGCTGAATTCGGTACAAATTCTGACCCCAACTCCTCCCGGTAACTCTTCAAACCGCGCATAATACTATGATGAAGCTTACTATTGAAAACAAAATAGCTTACGAAGCAGGGGCACGCATGGGGGCGGCCTCTGCTTTCTTTCAAACTACCGAGCCGTTGGCAGAAACTTGCCATTTCTGGCGTATAATCGCCGATATTTTCCAGAGAATACTTCGCTATCGTAATTGATGCCACTACACCATACTGCGCCTGGGCTCATTTATTATTTTATAACTGATTGAATTTTTATCAGAAAGAGGTAGCCATTCCGTACTCGCCGCGATTCACACGTCCCTGCCACCCCAACTATGCAGGTGCTCATGGAATGGGCATAATTGAAATCGGAAGCTAAATTAACAATCACTTAAGTATGCGTCTCGTAGATTATGTGTGATCAATGGTTCGGTGAGTACAGCCCGGAAACCGCAACTGGAGCGTGCGGCTCAGTTACTTCCATCGGGATCTTGATCCGGAAGTTGTACCCGTAATGAGAAGACGTGTAGCGATTATCGGCTGCTCCCTGCGAATCCCAGGGAGCAGTACCAGTTCCTTCTGGCAGGACTTGATCGACAAGCGGGACTTGGTTACCGAAGTGGACCCGACGCGATGGAGTGTAGAGCACTATCTGCACCCAGCAAAGGAGCACCCAGGCAGCAGCTATACCTTTGCTGCGGGCAGTCTCGGCGATCTCTCCCTTTTCGATGCGGGTTTTTTCGGCCTCTCTCCGCGTGAAGTGTCACAGATGGACCCGCAGCAGCGCCTGTTGCTGGAGATGAGTTGGGAGTCGATGGAAAGTGCCGGTATACCGCCATCTTCGCTGCGCGGCAGTCACTGCGGTGTATTTATTGGCATAGCCAGTGTGGATTACGGTTACCGTCTCGCCGACGACCTGAGCGCAATCGATACTTCGACAGGAACCGGCACTGCTCCGAGCATCGCGTCCAATCGTATCTCTTACTTTTTTGACCTGCATGGCCCCAGCATCTCCATGGACACTGCCTGCTCGTCATCACTGGTCGCCTTCCATCAGGCTTGCCGCTCGATTTTGAGCGGCGAAACAGAGATGGCACTTACCGGTGGTATCAGCCTGCATCTGCACCCGATCGGTTTCATCGTCTTCTCCAAGGCCAACATGCTTTCGCGTAAAGGTCGCTGCCGGGTCTTCGATGAATCAGGTGACGGCTACGTCCGCTCTGAAGGTGGCGGTGTTTTCTTGCTGAAGGAGTACCATCAAGCGCTGGCAGATGGCGATCCTATTCTGGCCGTAGTTGCCAACAGCGCTGTCAATACCGACGGCAGTAAATCCGGGTTGACGGTTCCCAATGTGCACGCACAAATCTCGCTGATGCGCCGGACCTACGACCAGGCCGGTATTTCACCGGATCAAATCGACTACATCGAGGCACATGGAACCGGTACCGCCGTCGGTGATCCGATTGAGGCACGGGCTATTGGGGAGGCCCTGGGTAAACGACGTGAATCACCGCTGCCAATCGGTTCAGTCAAAAGCAATCTGGGCCATCTGGAGACGGCATCCGGTGTGGCCGGTCTGGCCAAGGCGCTGTACTCGATTCAGCACCGTGCACTACCAGCCACCATCGGTATCACAAGGCTCAATCCTCACATCCATTTCGAAGAGTGGAATATCGAGGTGGTAACGGATACCCGTTCGCTGCCGCAGAGTGGACGCATCATAATCGGCGTCAACTCTTTCGGCTTCGGTGGCGCCAACGCCCATGTGATTCTCGAAAGCCCCCCAGAGTCGGAGGCACTGCAAGCCGCGACCCACCCGGCACCGCAACAGGCGATTCCGCTGCATCTCTCGGCACGGAGTGATGCCGCACTAAGGAGCGTGGCCGCTGGTTTTGCCGATTTTCTGACCCAAACCGAACCCGATTTCTACGCTACCGCCTGGAGCGCCCACTACCGCCGTGAGCAGCACTCACGGGGGCTGCTGATCTATGCCCGATCCCGAAAAGAGGCGGTGCAGGCACTGACACGCTTCGCCAAAACGGGTGAAGCCCGGGAAGTATACTTAGGTGACCGGATAAAGGGAGCCTCACTGCCGGCCTTTGTCTACTCTGGTAACGGATGTCAGTGGGAAAGAATGGGCAAACGCCTGCTGGCTGAATCAGAGACCTTCCGCCAGACGATAACAGTCATTGATCGGCTGTTTGCGCATTTTTCCGACTATTCGCTGCTGAAAGAGCTCACGGGCGCGAACGGTCCTGATCGCTTCGCTGCCACCGAGATTGCACAGCCGGCACTGTTTGCGCTGCAGGTTGGCATAACGATGATGCTGCGTGAACGGGGAGTGGAGGCTGCTGCTGTAGTCGGTCACAGCGTCGGCGAGGTGGCTGCAGCCTGGGCTTGTGGTGCACTGTCGCTTGCCGATGCGGTCGAGGTGATCTACTTCCGCAGCCAATTTCAAGGCCGGACGGCAGGCCAGGGTGAAATGACCGCGGTCAATCTCGGTACCCCTGAGATGCTGCAACTGCTGCAGCAGCCGGAGTTCGATCAGGTCTGCCTGGCCGGCAGCAACAGTTCGCGCGGCGTCACGCTGGCTGGGCCAGCCGATCGTCTGACGAGGGTTGAAATGTTGCTGGAGCGCCGCAGCATCACTTTCAAACGACTCCGTCTCAATTACGCTTTCCACAGCCCGTCCATGGATCCGATCAAGGAAGGGCTGATCAGCAAACTGGCCGGAATCAAACCACAAGCGGAGAAGATTCCATTTATATCAACCGTCAGCGGAAAGTCGTTGCCTGGAAGTGAGCTAACAGCTGACTATTGGTGGCGTAACGTCCGCAAACGGGTACGCTTCAAATGCGCCGTGGATCGATTAATCGAGAACGGGATCAATACCTTTGTAGAGATAGGCGCACACCCGGTCCTGCGCGGCTATCTCAACGATAGTCTGCGCGATCACCAGGTGTCGGGAGCGATCATCGGTACGCTGGAACGGGGAAAGGACGATCGTTTCATGGTAGACGGTGCCGCTGCTCGTGTGCTGCTCACCGGTGCACCGCTGGATTATCGCCGCTGGTTTCCCAGCGCAGGCAAATTCGTACCACTGCCAACCTATCCCTGGCAGCGCGAAGCCTATTGGCATCCGGTAAGCAGCCAGTCGCAGGGCCTGCTGGCGCGTCACTACGAACACCCGTTGTTGGGCTATCGTTTACGACAGCAGCAGCTGACCTGGGAAAGCGAACTGGATACCCAGCGCCATCCCTGGCTCGCCGATCATCTGGTCGGTGACGGCGTCGTATTTCCCGGTGCCGGTTTCGTGGAGCTGGCACTGGCAGCGGCAGCCTCCTGGGTGCCTACAGAAACAATCGATCTGGAGCAGCTCGAGATCCTCTCACCGCTGCTGCTCTCAGACCAGCCGAGCAAACTTCTGCGTCTCTCGATCGCGGCGGAAAATGGACTACTCAAGGTGACCAGCCGGGAGATCTCCGCCGCGGATGAGTGGACACAACATCTGCGCGGGCGGGTGATACGCGAAAGTGCAGGTCTGTCTTTGCGGCGCAGGGCGCCAACACCGCCCGACAGAGCGCCGGACTTCACCCTTCAGCAGCACATTGAAATGGCCGCAGAGATCGGACTGGAGTACGGCCCCGCTTTTCAGGCGATCAGCCACGGATGGATAGACGCGGACAGTGTGATCGGCATTTACACACTTTCCGAACCAATCAACCAGGTGCTACCACACTATCTGTTACACCCTGGTGTGCTCGACAGTGCGTTCCAGCTGTTTATCCAATTGCTCCGCAGTGAACTGCAACAGCACCAGGGCATCGCCTTCATTCCAACGCAAATAGGCCGCATCCAGCTCAACAGCGCGCAGGCCGGAAAGGTGCCGGCGCTGGCTCATATCCGGCAATGCCGCCGCTCTCCACATTCACTGCTTGCTGAGGTGGAACTCTACGATACCGACGGGGAGACACTTTGCGTTCTGCAGGAGGTGCGCTTCAAAGCAGTACCGCTGCGCAGAAAGCGCGAGCACCGCATCAGCTTTCTCGACTACCATCTGACACCATGGCCTCTGCCTGATCAGCAGATCACACCCGACCTGAATCTGACGGAACGATTGCACTCCCTGCGGCAACGCTGTCAGGATGAACCAGAGAATGGCTACACAGATGAAGTGGAACCGTTACTCGACAGTCTGATACACAGCTTCGTTCTCCGACTGCTGGAGAACTATGCCGATGAAGCGGGGCTCCTGTCGCACCTCCCCAACACGGCGGCGATGGATCAACTGCTGAAATCGGCAGCAGAAGATGATCTGGTGCAGCTGGAAGAGACCGGATCCATGCTTCTCAAAAGCAGGAACGAAGTTGAACCGGAGACTATCTGGAACTTGCTGCTGCGAGAGCACCAAGATTATTTTGCATTGCTGCAACTGGCCGGACGCTTCGGACTGCATCTGGAAAAATTGGTTGTCAGTCCGAAGGGGTGTGATGAGTTCAGTCTGGATCAGAGAGATTTTTCCCAGTTACTGAAGGCACAGATTGGCGCAGCCCGGCTCAGTCTGATCGAGGACTGGTTGGCAGAGACGGTCCATTGGCTGTTCGACCGGCTGGCAACTGGTCAGCGTTTATCGGTCTTGGAGATTGCGGCTGATCAACCTCTGTTCGGCAGTCAGCTATGCCAGCAGCTGGATTTCAACGTCTCCGATTACACTTTTGCGTCCCCCTATCCCGAAGCACTTAGCGAAGCCGGCATCCTGTTGGAGCATTTTCCTCTGGCACGGGTGGAAGCACTGACTCTGGACAATTCGTCTGCCGTAAAAACCACCCGAATAGAGTTCGCTCAACTGACACTGATCCATCTCGATTTTCTGCGCCTGAACGATCTTCAGCAGCTGCTCGCGCTGATGCACGACAGATTGCCGCGAGGTGCCAAGATAGTGCTGCTCGGTCAACATCCTGCTTATTGGATAGAGCGGATATTGACGCTTCGACAGAACGAACATTCAGATCAGGGTAGTCTCCATCTGGTGGGCATAGCGCAACTGCAGGCGCTGCTAAGCGATTTGGGGTATCAGAACATTCATCGACTGAATCTGCAGAGAAACGATACGAGTGGCAGCGTGCTGCTGTATTGTGAAGTACCGGAAACCCGCAGTGACAACAGTCGTACCAACCCTTCAGATGCGGCCAGTCTGCTCCTGAGGGGCGATGCTGAGCTGGAACAACGCGTAGCTCGACAGATCGGTGAACAACTGCAGGCAAGAGGCGAAAAAGTTCTCTACCTCCACGCTTCAACCGATGAGATCGCTGCTCAGCTGGCGGCAGCCGAAAAAACGCTTGGTCGGATTGACCGAATATTGATGCTGCAAGGGCTGGAGGGGGTCTCCCCCGTCGCTGACCAGCTGCCGCGTTGTGAACTGGCCGCAGCACTACTCAGCGCATGCGAAAAGACAGGAAACAAGGCGCAGTGCTGGCTGTTCACACAAAACGTCGCCTGCATGTTTGATCGTTCATCATCTTTGCAAACCGAAGACTCCAGTCTGCCACCCACGCCGGATGCAGTCCTCTGGGGTTTCGCCCGCACGTTGATGAATGAGTTTTCTGTGCCAACGCTGCGGTTGCTGGACCTCCCCACACTCAGCAGTCACCATTTGCCACTGCAGCTGATCGTCGACACACTGCTCTCTGCTGATGATGAACAGGAGATAGCGATCAGCGCTGATGGAATCCGGCGGGCAACTAGGCTCAGATTCGACAGGCCGCCGAATCTGCTGCTACAGACGCCGGGAGAGAATCGATCGCTGGCGCTCAAATTCCAACTGCCGGGTCAGCTGCGCAATCTCCGCTGGGACCCCGTCACGCAGAGTCGACCGGCTGCACAACAGGTCGCCGTCGAGGTGAAGGCCACCGGGCTCAATTTCCGTGATGTCATGTACACACTGGGCCTGCTTTCTGATGAAGCGGTTGAGAATGGATTTGCCGGACCCACTCTGGGTCTCGAGTTCGCCGGACGCATTGTCGAAATAGGTGAGGGAGTCACCGGATACTCCGTCGGCGACGAAGTTGTCGGCTTTGGTCCCTCCAGCTTCAGCACCCGCCTGCTTGCTTCCGTCTCCACCCTCGCCAAGATTCCTCAGGGTGTCAGCTTCGAAGCGGCAGCCACCATACCGACCACCTTCTTCACCGTCTATTACGCGCTCAAGCACCTGGCACGCCTGGAACCGGGAGAACGAATTTTGATTCATGGTGCGGCCGGCGGAGTGGGAATAGCGGCGATCCAGGTTGCCAGATGGCTGGGAGCGGAGATTCATGCCACCGTCGGCTCGCGGGAGAAACGTGATTTCCTGCAACTGCTGGGAATCACCCGTGTATATGATTCACGCTCTTTGACCTATGCAGAAGAGCTGCTGGCCAATACCCCGGATCACCGGGGTGTCGACGTCGTGTTGAACTCGCTCGCCGGAGAGGCGATCAACCAGAACCTGAGGGTGCTGAAGCCATTCGGCCGTTTCATGGAACTCGGCAAACGGGACTTCTACGAGAATACCGCGATTGGCTTGCGACCGTTTCGTAACAACATCAGTTACTTTGGCATAGATTCAGACCAGTTGATGCAAGAGCGCCCGGCGCTGACACAGCAGCTCTTCCATGAAATGATGGATCTTTTCGCCTCTGGAGAACTCTATCCGCTTCCCTATACACGCTTCTGTGCGGACCAGGCTATCGAGGCTTTCCGCTTCATGCAGCAGGCACGGCAGATCGGGAAAGTGGTCATCGGCTATCAGCCGCCCCCTCGGCCGCCACTCCAGGAAATTGTTCAACATAGAACTCTCTCGTTGCCAGCTGATGCGACCTATCTGATCACCGGAGGATTGGGTGGCTTCGGTCTGCGCACCGCTGAATGGCTGGTGGAAAAAGGCGCCCGCCATCTGGTGTTGATCAGCCGCAGCGGCCCAACAAATACGGAGGCGCAACTGGCGATCGAGCAGTTTACCGCCGGGGGAGTGACTGTGCTGGCCAGAGCCTGTGATGTAACCGACCGCGCAGCGTTGGGCGCACTGCTCGATGAATGCGCTGAACAGCTTCCGCGACTGCGCGGCATTTTTCACGCCGCGACGGTGATCGATGACGGGCTGGCGGTGAATCTGTCGGCCGGGCAGATTCGTCGTGTGCTGGAGCCAAAAATAACCGGTGCGCTCAACCTGCATGAGCTGACCCGCGATCTCGATCTGTTCGTGCTCTTCTCCTCCGCCACGACACTGTTTGGCAATCCGGGGCAGAGCAGCTATGTTGCGGCAAACCATTGGCTGGAGGCACTCGCGATGTATCGTTATCAGCGGGGAGAGCCTGCCACCTGCGTCCGCTGGGGACCGATCGATGATGTCGGGTTCCTGGCACGCAACAAAAACATCAAGGAGTCCTTGCAAGGAAGAATGGGAGGATCCGCGCTACACTCATCGGAGGCACTGAATCTGCTGGAGCAGATACTGATCAGTGGATCACCCGTACTTGGCGTGATGGAGTTGGAGTGGTCGGTGCTGAGCCGCTTTCTGCCAACGGCGGCCTCCCCCAAATTCAACGAGATTGCTGCTTTATCAGACGAGGTGGAATTTGCCGGGGATTCCCGCGCTGAACTCGAAGAGATGCTCCGCACACTCTCTCCAGAAGAGCTGCTGCAGGCAGTCGCCGAGATGCTGCGCAGTGATCTGAGCACGATTCTTTTGATACCCGAGGAGAAGATCGACATTGACCGCTCAGTGTTCGAAATGGGTGTCGATTCGCTGATGGGCGTTGAACTGATCACCGCGATCGAGTCGCGCTTCAATATTCAGCTGCCAGTGATGGTATTGAGCGAAGTCCCAACCTTGCGACGCCTGGCGGAAAAACTGCTCGCGCGGCTACAGGGCGTTGAGTCGGATGATCAGGCGTCCGCCATTACCGAACAACAGATGGCTGCGCTGCATGGAGTCGAGATGGATCATCTGGAGGAGTCATGAAACACTCCAACCTGCCAGGAGAGCTGAAACAGAAGCTGATACAACAGTCGCTACGACGTAAACTGAAGATAAACTCAGCGGAAGAGAGACAAAACCCGTTTCATGCAACTGTACCCACTCGGGAGAAAAAACAAAACGGGTTGATCGATTTCACCCATCATCCAGGCTATCAGCAGATCAGGATCATCCGTGACGGGGCGGCAAAGCTCGGCGTAGCCAATCCTTTTTTCCGTCTGCACGAAGGGTGCGCAGGTGCGACAACGATCATTGGCGGAAAGTCATATCTCAACTTTGCCAGCTACAATTACCTTGGACTTTCCGGTCATCCGGTGGTGAACCAAGCGGCAAAAGAGGCCATAGAGCGCTATGGCACGTCAGTCTCGGCGAGCCGCATGGTATCCGGAGAACGGCCGATCCATCAGCGGCTGGAATCCGCACTGGCGCAGGCATACGAGGTGGATGATGCCGTTGTTTTCGTCAGTGGCCACGCCACCAACGTGTCATCGATCGGTTACCTGCTTGGTTCCAGGGACCTGATACTCCACGACGAGTTTATCCATAACAGCACCCTCGAGGGAGCCAAGCTCTCCGGGGCGCGCCGCATCGCTTTCGCGCATAACGACCCCGCGGCACTGGCCCGCATTCTGCAGCAGCAGCGAAATCAGTTCGAGCGCGTACTGATCGTGCTCGAAGGGATCTATAGCATGGATGGTGACTACCCCGAACTGCCACGTTTCATTGAACTCAAACAGCAGTTCAACGCCTGGTTGATGGTTGACGAGGCCCACTCTCTCGGAGTCATGGGTAGCCACGGACTTGGCATCAGAGAGCACTTTGGCTTACCGGGCAACGCAGTGGATATCTGGATGGGAACGCTGAGCAAGACGCTGGCTGCCTGCGGTGGCTACATCGCCGGTTGCAGCGCGCTGATCGAGATACTACGCCATCTCGCACCCGGCTTCCTGTACAGTGTTGGCCTGCCGGCACAGGCTGCCGCGCCAGCACTGGCAGCGCTCAATCTGATGCTGCAAGAGCCGGAGCGGGTGGCACGTCTGCAGCACATCTCGACCTACTTTCTACAGCAGGCCAAACGCGCCGGATTCGATACCGGTTCAAGCGTCGGTTTGGCTGTGGTACCGATCATCACTGGCAGTTCTCTGAACGCGACACGCTTATCTTTGTACCTGTTTGAACAGGGGATCAACGTCCAACCGATCCTCTATCCCGCGGTGCCCGAGAAGAGCGCCCGATTACGTTTCTTTCTGTCGACTGACCATAACCAGGAACAGATCGACCAGACTTTGGCAGTGTTGCAAGCAGCGCAAGCCGCTCTGTAGCAGTGATTCGCCCCACTCGCTCGCGCCTCGCGGAAACCTTATCTCTCTGCAATATAGTCCAGCAGATGTTCCGCTAACCGCGTCACACTCAGGCGCTCTACCCGGGGAGCAGCGACACAGCGACTGCTCCAGAGCAAATACTCCGTTTCACCCGCCGGCTCGCCGTAATGGGCGTAGACTCCAGGCATGATCGGAACATGATCACCGTACCAGCAGAGCACCCCTTCACGCTCACCCGCCGCCAGTGCAGCAGTGACACGCGCCAGCATCTCGTCCGCGTGGGCAAGATGGCGGAGGTAAACCGTCAGATCCGCACAATGCGGCGGTGCACGATCGGTATAGTACCTCTCCTCATCCTCGGGTCGCGGCTTCTCCAGATGCAAAGGGCCGTGATTCTCCATGGTAATCACAAACAGAAACAGTGGCCGTGAGTCAGCTTTTTCCAGTAACGCCTCGACCCGCTCCGCCAATGCGAGATCGCCGATGAAGTGACCGCAGCGCTCCGCAGGATCGAACGCACCGATATCGATGAATTGTTCGAATCCCAAACGGGGAAAGACCCGATCACGCAGATAGAAACTGGCTGGGTAGGGGTGGATACAGACCGTGCGGTAACCCTGTCGTCCCAGCCATCGTACCAGATTCGGGACCTGGAGCCGCGAAAGTTGGCGATAGGGGTTGAAACGATGGACGCCAAGCACACTGTCACTGAGTCCGGTCAGGAAAGCGCTCTCCGTGCGTACCGTGTTGGCCCCCCAGACAGGTACGTCGAGTGCCCCCGAGCGTATCGCCCGATACCGGAGGAGGTCGAAACGCTTCAGCAGATCACCTCGGATAAAGGGGAATGCCCGGCGCGGGTCAAAGAACGACTCACTCTGAACCACAACTATCTGCGGCAACGTCGCGTTGGGTGATACCGAACGCGCCAAAGGGCGTGCCAAAAGCGAGTCGCACTCGTTCAACTGCAACGGAACCCGTGCCAGACAGCCGTAGGCCCAGAGGCTGGCAATGAACCCCACTCGCGCCAGATCATCCTGTGGATCGAGTGTCACCTGGGGTGGATAGCGGCAGGACAAACCACACATCACCACACCGGCCAGGAGAAGCAACAACACCTGCGGTAGCCAACTGAGAAGAGGAATCTGCGCCGACAGTGGCACCTCGAACCAGAGCCCATACCCGATCGCCAGGAGAGCAGCCAGTATCGCAAGGAGAGATCGCACCATCCCGAAAAATGGCAGATAGAGCCGGGGATGGCGAAGGGCGTCGCTAAAGTACTCGAAATCATGGAACACGAAGGGCTCACGTAGCGAGCTGTACTTTGCATTGTTCACCAGCAACAGCAACAGTTGCAGCGCACTGATTCCGGCGATGGCAAAGAGCGGCCGCTGCAGCAGCAGCAACAGCATCGCGTAGAGAGAGAACAGGATTCCGATGTGTGCGAGCCAGCTCCGCCAGGGACGCTGCGCGAGTGCCGCGACTGCGGGTGCGGTCAGCGATTCGAGCACCAGCGAGAGAATCAGACCGACCAATAGCGGCAGATAGATCATGGCCAAAGTGATCAACCACTCAACCTGCGAACTTCAGCCAACGTAAGATTCTCTGCGATAACCCGGCTGGCAACACCGCCAGCCACCAGCAACCGAAATTCAGCGGGAAGGGAAAACTGATCCTGGCTCTGTTGCGCGCCACCCCACGCTGTATCACCCTGGCAGCCTGCTCAGGCCTCCACAGAAACGGTTTGGGTCCGGGCATCTGGTGACACATACGAGAGGAGACGAAACCCGGCATGACCACAGTGACCCCCACACCGGAATCCGCCAACCAGCCGCGCAGAGATTCACCATAGGCTTTGAGCGCCGCCTTGCTGGCGCAATAGCTGGGAGTGATCGGCAGGCCGAACCAAGCCGCCAGAGAGCTGATCAATACCAACTGCCCGGCACCTCTCTGACGCATCATCCCTGCCAGACGATTGACCAACAGGAAAGTCGCCCTGATATTGATGTCGAGCAGCGCCTCGACCTCATGCCAGCTTTCGCCACTGCGATCTTCTCCAATATGGATATTCACACCCGCATTGGCAAACACCAGATCGGGCAGCGCGTCGTCGCACATCCGTTCGATCCATGCGAACAGCTGGGGTAGATCCCGCAGATCGAGGGTGACAATCTCCACGTTCGCCCCCAGTTTTTCGCACTCCGCCGCCAACTGTCGCAGTCGCTCTGCATTGCGGCCATGCAGGATAAGATGCGTTCCGGATGCGGCATATACGCGCGCCAATGCCCCGCCTATCGCACCGGTAGCACCGGTAATCAGCACCCTGTCAGCACGCGGCATCAGACTCGTTTTCTCCGGAAAAGCGTCGCCCTGAGCCGCAACCGAGAGCGGATCAAATCCCGCTTCACGTTACGCTGGCCGCCCGACCGGTCCCGGAACAGGAGACTTGTCAGTCGCCCCTCTCCGCTCCTTCGGGCCACGTCCCTTCCCGGTCAGTGCTTTGAGAGTTGATGATCCCCTACCGGTAAATCTGCGCATCAGATGTATGCGCCTGCAAAGGAGCAGTGATCGCATTGGGCTACGGCTGTTTTCCATGTCGAAGGCCACACTATTTAATACCCCACATAGCGTGCGACATGGGAAAGATTTAAAATCAAATAATGAGTCATAGCATACCATACCGGACAGGGAGTCAGCGTAGTTTCCTGTTCCTGCAAGGGTGTACCAGCCCCTTTTTTGCCCATCTCGGCGCAGCCCTCAGAAACAGCGGACACAGCGTCTATCGTATCAACTTCAATGCCGGCGACGCCTGCTACTGGGGTTGGCAGCCTGCATGGAATTTTTCTCAACCGGTTGAGGAACTCGCCGATTTTCTGGAAAAAAAGTTCACTACGATCGGCTTCAGTGATCTCATCATGCTGGGAGACACCCGGCCGGTACATCGTCAGGCAATCCCGGTGGCCATCCGCCACGAAGCACGCCTGCATATCCTGGAAGAGGGTTACCTGCGGCCCAACTGGCTCACCCTGGAGGAGGGGGGAATCAATGGCTACTCACGTCTGCCACGGGACCCTGACTGGTACCGGGAAGTCAGCAGGTCACTGCCCGATTATGGTCAGGGTGAGCCAGTCCACAACCCATTACGCCTGCTAGCGCTGTACGAAATCGGTTACCATCTGCCCAATCTGCTCAACCCGCTGCTGTTCAAAGGTTACCGCACCCACCGCCCGAACATATCCGCAGTGGAATTTTACGGCTGGAGCCGCAGATTCGCCAAAATGCCCTATTTTCAGCACCGGGACAACCTGGCAATTCAACACCTTCTGCGCACGGGGGAACCTTTCTACCTGCTACCGCTGCAGCTGAACAGCGACAGTCAGATCAGGGAGCATGGCAACTCACGGGGCATACCTTTCATTGTCAAGAAGGTGGTCGAATCTTTCTTCAGACATGCGCCTGTCAATACCCATCTGGTCATCAAGAACCATCCTCTGGACACCGGTTTCATAGATTACGCCGCCTGGATTCAGCGACTGCAGCGCCGGCTCAAATTGGACGGTCGCATCCTCTATCTGGAGAGTGGTCATCTGCCGACGCTGCTGGAACAGACACGGGGAGTGGTTACGGTCAACAGCTCAGTGGGAACTTCGGCACTGATTCATGGTTGTCCCACCATTGCGCTGGGCAAAGCGATCTACGATATCCCCGGCCTGACTTTTCAAGGTACGCTGGACAGGTTCTGGACCCAGCTGGAGAAACCGGACAGGACGCTGTTCAGCTGCTTCAGGAACACGGTGATTCATACCACCCAGGTCAACGGGGGGTTCTACAGTCGGGCAGGAATCGAGCTGGGCGTGGCCAACTGTTGCCGGCGCCTGGAGATGACGCGCTCGCCACTGGATGAACTGCTGGCGATGATCCCCCCCAGGTCAGACTTCATGACATCGTCCTCAGCCATCCGCGACACGCTCCAGACAATCAATGAAGCAGAAGCCACGGACCAGCAGCATGCCCTATCGTTGCAGCCAAAGTAGAATTTCTCGCCTCACCATGTTCCGGAAAAATTTTGACAGGAAGGCCTCAGGACACGCGCGGGAGATGGGCCGAACTCTGCAGTAAACACCCCGTTGAAGGATTATCTCCAATGAAATTTGTCGACCTTAACGCACAGTATGCCCGCATCGAAGTCACGATCAACCAACGCATCCAGCAAGTTCTCAACCATGGCCAGTACATCATGGGACCAGAGATCGAGGAGCTGGAGAGCCGACTTGCGGATTTTGTCGGGGTAAAACACTGCATCGCTCTCTCATCCGGCACCGATGCGCTTCTGGTGGCCATGATGGCGCTCGGCATCGCTCCCGGAGACGAGGTGATCACCACCCCGTTTACCTTCATCGCGACAGGCGAGACGATAGCGCTGCTGGGCGCGAAACCGGTTTTTGTCGACATAGACCCGGTTACCTACAACATCGATCCGAACAAGATCCGGGCGGCAGTCACTTCCAGAACCAAAGCGATCATTCCGGTCAGCCTGTATGGTCAATGCGCCGATTTCGATCCTATCAATCGGCTCGCCGGCGAATACGGATTGCCGGTAATCGAGGATGGCGCCCAGAGCCTGGGCGCGACCTACAGAGGCCGTCAATCCTGTGCGCTCTCCACGATCGGCTGCACCAGCTTTTTTCCCTCCAAGCCATTGGGGGGCTACGGCGACAGCGGCGCCTGTTTCACCAACGATGATAAGGTTGCGACGCTGATCAGGGAGATCCGTAATCATGGCCAGGACAGACGTTACCACCATCCCAGAATCGGGCTCAATGCCCGCATGGATACGTTGCAGGCAGCCATCCTTCTGGCAAAGCTGGAGATATTTCCGGAGGAGGTGGCTGCGCGTCAGCGACTGGGTGACCGCTACAGTGAGTTGATCAACAGCAAGGGACTTCCCATCGCCACCCCGGTAATCGCCGAGGGCAATACGAGCGTTTATGCGCAATACACCCTCGCTTCAACCGAACGCGAGCTGCTGTTGGAAAAGCTGCATAAAGCGGGAGTACCGACCGCGATTCACTACCCTCTACCGCTCAACCGGCAACCCGCGCTCTTTACAGAGGAGTTCGATCTCGGCATCGCCGAGATTCTGGCTGGAAGGGTTTTCAGCCTGCCGATGCACCCTTATCTATCGGAAGAGGATCAGGATCGAATTGTCGCCCTGTTGGCGTAGACGGATTACCCCAGCGCCAGCGTTTTACTGACAGAGAGATCGATCTTCCAACTGTTGAGAGGCACAGGACGGAGCGGAATCACCTGATCAATCATCAGCTCAGCACGGAAACATACCAATCCATTGCTGCATCCAGACCCTCTCCGATGCGATGGCTTGGTGCGTATCCCAACAGTCGTTGCGCTTTCCCGATATCCGCCTGCGAGTGGCGCACATCACCAGCGCGAAAATCGCGATAGACCGGCTCCACCCGTTCCAGCCCCGGCATTCGCTCCAGCAGCCGCTCCTGTATCATCTCAAACAGGCGTGTCAGGCTGGTGCGATCGTTCAGCGCCACATTGTAGACCTGATCCAATGCCGCTGGATCTTCGGCCATCGCAGAGAGCAGGTTCATCTGAATCGTATTGTCGATATAACAGAAGTCCCGGCTGGTCTCTCCATCTCCGTTGATATAGACCGTCTGACGGGCGATCAGGCTGGCTATCCACTTCGGAATGACTGCTGCATAGGCGCCATCCGGATCCTGACGCTTACCGAAGATATTGAAATAGCGTAGTCCGATGGTTTTGAAACCGTAGGTGCGTGCGAACACACTGGCATAGAGTTCGTTAACCAGTTTGGTCACCGCATAGGGACTGAGCGGTTGACCGATGTTCTCTTCCACCTTGGGCAGATCCGGGTGGTCGCCATAAGTGGAACTGGAAGCGGCATAGACGAAACGGCGCACCCCGGCATCCCTGGCTGCCAGCAGCATATTGAGAAAACCATCGATATTGGCCCGATGAGTGCGCAGCGGATCCTCGATTGAACGTGGTACCGAACCCAGCGCTGCCTGATGCAGCACATAGTCAATCCCGGAGCAGGTCTGGCGGCAGGTCTCCGGATCACAGATGTCGCCTTCGATGAAGCGGAAATCGCCGTCCCCGGGATCGCGCCCGGCATCGGTCAGTGCCTGATCGATATTGTGTTGATACCCGGTGGCGAAGTTGTCCAGCCCGACAACCTTCTGATTGAGCTGCAACAGTGATTCCAGAAGATTGGAGCCTATGAAACCCGCGACACCCGTGATCAGCCAGGTGTACTGATGGGTGCGGAGATGCTGTTTTAACTCATCAAATCTGCTCATCTGATCCATCCGGATTGCTGTCTTGTTCCAGGTTGATTGGTTGAATGCAGTTCAAGGCACGATCACCTCGGTTGCGGCGAACTCACGCTGCAACAGTTTCTGCAGTGTGATTTTGGCATCGCTATCCCCATGCACCAGCCGGATTTCTCGCGGCTTGTTGCGCATGCGCCGCACGAATCCCAACAGATTGTCCTGGCCGGCATGGGCAGAGTACCCCGAGAGTGTATAGACGCCTGCCTTGATCGGGTAACGCACCCCATCCAACTCAACATATCCCCCGCTCGGTCCATACTTCTGAATATCCCGGCCCGGGGTTCCATCCGCCTGATAACCGACGAACAGAATGTCGCTGCGAGCATCTCCGATCAACGCCTTCAGATAGTTCATGATGCGGCCACCGCTGCACATACCGCTGGCCGCCAGCACGATGCAGGGTCTGGCATGTTTTTTCAGATAGGCAACCGTGTTGAGGTGTGCCTGGTGATCATCCACCGTCGTCAGCTGTTCGAAAGAGAGGGGATGCCGTCCACGCTGCAGACGACGCTTCGCTTCGGCATCCCAAAACCGCCAGAGTACCCGATAACACTCGGTGAACTGGCTGGCAAGCGGCGAGTCGACGATGATCTCGACAGCGTCCCAGGCGAGATCGGCATCCCCCTCAGTGGCGATCCGTTGCGTGCTGAAGCGGTGAATGATCTCCTCCAGTTCGTAAAGTAGCTCCTGAGTTCTACCAATGCTGAAGGCTGGAATGAGCACCACCCCACGATCCCTGAAACAGCGCTCGACGATCTCCCGCAGCCGCTCCCGGCGCTGCCGGCGCCCCTCATGCACCTGGTCACCATAAGTGCTCTCCAGCACCAGAATATCTGTTCCATAGGGCGGTTTTGGCGCTGCCAGCAGCGGGGAGTGTGGCGCACCCAGATCGCCGGAGAAAAGCACCCGGGTCGTCTTGTCACCGGTTCTCGTTTCGCACTCCACATAGGCGGAGCCGAGGATATGCCCGGCCGGGCTGAATCTGATCCGTACGCCGGTGGTGTCAGGGATATCCAGACTGGTCCAGCGTTTATACGGCACCGCGATCAGCCGCTTGCGCAGCACGCCGACAAAACGTTCGAGCAACCGCTGGTCGCGGGTAAAACCAATCTTTACGGCATCCTCCAGCACCAGGGGAAGCAGCACCGCGGTGGGTTCGGTGCAGTAGATCGGTCCGGCAAAACCGGCCGCCAACAGATAGGGAATGCGGCCGACATGGTCGATATGGCAGTGAGTGACCAGCAGCGCCCGCACCCGGTCGACGGGAAAATTTATCGCCAGCTGCGCAGCACTGGATCCATCCTGCGACTTTTCTGCACCCTGAAAGAGTCCGCAATCGATCAGCAGCGAGCTTTCCGGACTCAGGCGCAGCTCATGGCAGGAGCCCGTCACCCCTTCGACCGCACCATGATGCGCTAAGCCGGGAAATTCAACGTCAGCCATGAGCAACCGACCCTGAAGCAATGACAGCGCGCTGTTCAGACACTCCCGCGTCCAATTGCATAGTAGGTAAACCCTCTATTCTTCATAAACTTGGGATCGTAGATATTGCGCCCGTCGAAAATAACCGGAGCGGACAGTGCGGCTGCGATCGCGTCGAAATTGGGACTGCGGAACAGCTTCCACTCGGTGACAACAGCCAGTGCATCGGCACCTGCCAACGCCTCTTCCGGCGAATTGCTCAGCTGCAGATCAGCGCGCGACGGATAGATGCGTCTCACCTCGTCCATCGCCTCGGGATCGTACGCCTGCACCCGCGCTCCCGCTTGCCATAACGCCTCCATCAACACCCGGCTGGGGGCTTCGCGCATATCATCGGTATTGGGTTTGAAAGCCAATCCCCAGAGAGCGATCACTTTACCCGCGAGATCACCATTGAAGTGGCGCTTGATCTTGTCGAAGAGCACCGCTTTCTGGCGATAGTTGACCTGCTCCACCGACTCCAGAATTCTGGCCTGGTAGCCCAATTCCCGGGCTGAACGCTCCAGCGCCTGGACATCCTTGGGGAAGCAGGAGCCGCCATAGCCGATACCCGGGTAGATGAAGCTATAGCCGATGCGCGGATCCGAGCCGATGCCAATTCTCACCTGTTCTATATCCGCCCCGACCAGTTCTGCGATATTGGCCAACTCGTTCATAAAGCTGATTTTAGTGGCCAGCATGGCGTTGGCTGCATACTTGGTCAGCTCTGCGGAGCGGATGTCCATCGCAATGACGCGGTCATGATTACGGTTGAACGGTGCGTAGAGCGCACGCAGCAGTTCACTGGTGCGCGGGTTGTCGGTACCGACGATGATCCGGTCCGGTTTCATGAAATCATCGATCGCGGCGCCCTCCTTGAGAAACTCCGGATTGGAGACCACGTCGAACTCGATCTCGGATTCGCCCCGCCGCTGCAGCACCTCAGCGATGCGCGCGCGTACCTTATCGGCGGTACCCACCGGCACGGTCGACTTGTCGACGATCACCTTGTAGTCATTCATCTGTTCGCCAATGCTGGAGGCCACCGCCAGCACGTACTGCAGGTCGGCCGAGCCATCCTCGTCCGGAGGGGTGCCTACCGCGATAAACTGGAACAGACCATGTGCCACCCCTTCCACCACATCGGTGGTGAAGGAGAGCCGGCCGGCCGCCTGGTTAGTGCGCACGAGCTGCTCCAGGCCCGGTTCATAAATCGGAATTTCGCCGCGTTTCAACCTATCGACTTTGGCCTGGTCGATATCCACACAAACCACCTCATTGCCGACATCGGCCAGGCAGGCACCCGATACCAGGCCCACGTACCCGGATCCAAATATGGTCACTTTCATAGTATTCTCGGATTGATGATTGCGTTATCTGAAAGTAGTAACAGCGACAAGAAAACGCGGATCTTAACACGTAAGGAAACCCGCCTCTAAACCGGGAGTACGCTGCGGAGAGCCATCGGGACGCTGGCGGCTACTCACCAAATTGCAGGCGACACAGATCGGCATACTCACCCCCGTGCGCCAGCAACTCATCGTGACTGCCCTGCTCCACCACCTCTCCCTCGGAGATCACCAGTATCCGGTCAGCATGCTTGACCGTCGAGAGCCGGTGCGCGATCACCAGTGTCGTCCGGTTTTCGGTAAGCCGTTGCAGCGCCTGCTGTACCATGCGTTCGGACTCCGTATCCAGCGCTGAAGTGGCCTCGTCCAGCAGCAACAACGGGGCATTTTTGATCAACGCGCGAGCGATTGAGAGGCGCTGCCTCTGGCCGCCGGAAAGACGTACTCCATCTTCACCGATACGGGTCTCAAAGCGCTCAGGCAGGCGTTCAATGAAATCGTATGCAAACGCATCACGAGCCGCCCGCTCTATCTCTTCCCGGCTCACTTCCCGACCCGCGCCATAAGCGATATTGGCGGCCACGGTATCATCGAACAGCACCGACTCCTGACCGACATAAGAGAGATTTCCGCGCAGGCTTTGCAGCGTCAGTTGCTGGATATCGACACCGTCCAGCAGGATACGGCCGCTGTGCGGCACATAGAAACGGGGTATCAGCGCGGCAATCGTGGTCTTGCCACCACCGGAACGTCCGACCAACGCAATGGTCTCTCCCGGCGCCGCATTCAGACTTATCCCCTTCAGCGTATCCGGTGATTTTCCGGGATAGCCGAACCAGACCTGCTGCATCTCCAAATGCCCCTCAACCCGATCCAGATGCAGCGAACCGGTATCCTCTTCCGGCGCCTGGTCGATCAGATCGAACAGACTTTCGGCGGCGGCGAGTCCCTTCTGCAGCGCATGATTGATGCTGGTGAGACGCTTGATCGGCGAGAAGATGAGCCCCACCGCCGCGATCAGAGAGACGAATCCACCGACCGTCAGCTCCCCCGCATAACTGTTGCTGATTCCTGCAGAGATCAACAGTGCCAGCATCACCGCAGCGGCAAGTTCAACCACTGGTACATGCACCGAGCCGGCAACCTCCGACTTCATGTTGTAGCGCCGTACCCAGTTGGCAACCTGCTTGAAACGCCGCCTTTCGTAAGCCTGTCCGGAGAAGACCTTGATCACCTTATGACCGCGTACCGCCTCCTCCAGCAGGTGGGTCATATCACCCATCGTGTTCTGCAGACTGCGGCTGAGGCGCCGCAACCGGCGCGCCACGAAGGTGATGATCAGGCCGATGATCGGCAGCAGCACGAACATGATCAGCGTCAGCAGCCAGCTCAGATAGAGCATGTAGACCAGCAGGCCGATGACGATAATGCTGTCCTTGACGATGATGGTCAGCACATTGGTCGAAGCCTTGGCCACCTGATTTACGTTGAAGGTGACCCGGTTGATCAGGTTGCCGGTCGAATTGGCATCGAAAAAGGCGGTGGGCAGCATCAGGATGCGCTCGAACAGCTGCAGCCGCAGATCCATCACCACCTTGCCCGCGACCCACTCAAAGATGACGCTGCTGATAAAACTCATGCTGCCCCGGATGAGGAAGAGCACGATCAGCGCCACCGGCGTCCAGCGGATGAGTTGCGGATCCTTGTCAACGAAGGTTCCGTCCAGCATCGGTTTCAGCAACGCCGGAATGGCCGGCTCGGTGGCGGCGAGGATCGCCATGGCACCGATCGCCACCGCAAACTGCCGCCAGTAGGGTTTGACGTATGTGAGCAGACGGAAGTAGAGCTCCTTGCCGGTCATTCGCCTTCCTGCCCGGCACGAATGCTCTGCACTATCCGGCTGGTGGATTGGCCATCCAGATAGGAGAGGACCCGTACCTCGCCGCCGTTCGCCGTGACGCACGCATAACCGGCAATCTGATCCGGACGATAGTCTCCCCCTTTGACCAGCAGATCCGGTTTGACGTCGCAGATGAGACGCTCGGGGGTATCCTCGGAGAAAGGAACTACCCAATCCACCGAAGCCAGTCCCGCCAGTACCGCCATGCGCTGCCGCAGCGCATTGATCGGGCGGCCCTCCCCTTTCAGTCGGCGCACCGAGTCGTCATCATTGACCGCCACCAACAAGCGATCGCCGAGACTGCGTGCCTCCTGCAGGTAGGCGACATGCCCCTCATGCAGGATATCGAAACAACCATTGGTCATCACGATACGTTCGCCGCAGCTTCTCGCCTCCTCCAGCAGCACCCGCAGCTGCTCCCGGTTTATCACCGGGCTCCAACTCTCCTGTCGGCGCAGCAGACGACGCAATTCGGCGGGAGTGACACTGCCTGCGCCTAGCTTCGCCACCACCACGCCAGCAGCCAGATTGGCCAATCCGGCCGCATCCACCAGTGCCATGCCCGTTGTAATCGCGGCGGCCAGCACCGCAATGACGGTATCTCCCGCCCCGGTCACATCGAACACTTCACGCGCGTGGGTCGGCAGGTGCACCGCTTGCTCGTCATGGGACAACAACAGCATGCCGCGCTCACCCAGGGTGATGAGCAGCGCATCCAGCTGCAACCGGTCGCGCAGTTGCTCGCCGCGCTCCACCAATACCCGATCCGATGCACAGTGCCCGACGACCGCTTCGAACTCGGCTAAATTAGGTGTCAACAACGTAGCCCCCGAGTAACGCTCGAAATCCTGCCCCTTGGGATCGATCAGCACGGGTATTCCGGCAGCGCGGGCGGCTTTGATCAGTGGCTGAGGATGCTGCAACGTCCCTTTGGCATAGTCCGACAGCAGCAGCACCTGGCATCCGGATAGGCGCTCCAGACAGCGCGCCTCCAGTGCCGAGAGATCGACCGCGCCGAAGTTCTGCTCGAAATCGAGCCGTATCAACTGCTGATGACGACTGATCACCCGCAGCTTGGTGATCGTTGGAACCGCTCCCACCCGTTGCAGCAGCGACTCGATGCCGTGCTGACCCAGCGTTCTCTCCAGGATGACACCTGCTTCGTCTCCACCGACTGCGCCGGCCAGCGCGACCCGGCTCCCCAGGGTGGCGAGATTGAACGCCACATTGGCCGCACCGCCAGGCCGCTCTTCGATCTGGTCGACACGCACCACCGGCACGGGCGCCTCCGGTGAGATTCTTGCCGTTGCCCCCTGCCAGTAGCGATCCAGCATGACATCGCCCACGACAAGCACGTGCCCTTGGGAAAAATCCGGAAGTTGGATCTGCATCGGTTTCGGGGAACCACCTGGCCGGTAAACCGCATATAATAGGTTTTTCCCCGCGCCGGGGACAAGCCGCAACGCGGAAAATAGAACCGATCGATCATGGCCGACAGCGCCCGTTTCACCCGCTTCTCACCTCGAACCTGGCCCACCTGGTTACTGCTGGCCCTACTCTGGTTGGTCAGCAAACTCGCCTCCTACCGCGTCGCGCTGGGGATCGGCCGTCAACTCGGCCGGATCGGTTACCGTGTGGCCGCGAGGCGCAGGCATATCACCGAGGTCAACATCTCACTCTGCTTCCCCAATCTCACCCCCGCGGAGCAGAGCGAACTGGTCAGGCAACATTTCGAGTCGATCGGTATCGGTCTGCTGATGCTGGGGTTCAGCTGGTGGGCCAGTGATAAGAAGCTGCAACCCCTCTCTCATGTCACTGGACTGGAACACCTGGATCGCAGCTTACAACAGGGGAAAGGTGTGCTGATGCTGGGTATGCACTTCATCGACCTGGATCTGGTCGGCCGTATTCTGCGGCGTCACCACCCCTTTGCGGTAGTCTACCGGAAACATGAGAACCCGGTGATCGAATACGCGTTCAGCCACTACCGCACCAAGCACTTCTCCCGGGCGATTCCCAGAGAGGATGTGCGCGCGGTGCTGCGTGCACTCAAACAGAATCAGATCGTCTGGATCGCCCCTGACCAGGCGATGCGCGGGAAACACTCCCTGCTGGCACCCTTCTTCGGCGTGCCGGCTGCCACCACGACCATCATCTCCAGAATCGCGCGGCTCAGTGGCGCACCGGTGCTGCTCGGATTCGGTTATCGCCTGCCTGGGAATCAGGGCTATCTGTTCGAGGCACAACCGCCGTTGCAGGAATTTCCCGGAGAGTCGGTGGAGAGCGACACCGCGCGAGTCAATCTGGAGATCGAAAAGGCGGCGCGCATCGCCCCGGAGCAGTACCTCTGGTCCCACCGCCGCTTCAAGCGGCGGCGCGGATTACCTAATCCTTATTGAGGAGCGTCTGGTAGAGCGCCAGATTACCCTCCACCATCCCCGCAACCGAGAACTCCCGCTGCATCAGCTCCCGTCCGGCATCCCCCAGGCGCCGCGCCAACGCGCGATCCTGCAACAGCCGATCGAGCGCGTCCACCAGCGCCTCTGGCTGACCCGGGGGCACCAGCAGGCCATTGACACCATCCCGCACCGCCTCCGGTATCCCGCCGGTATGGCTGGCGACGATCGGCACGCCAGCGCTGGCGGCCTGCAGCAGCGCCACACCCAGCCCCTCGATCAGCGCCGGATGCACCAACAGCTCGAGACAGGGAAACAGCTTGGCAAGGTCGTCGCGGAATCCTGCCAATGTCACCCGCTGCGCCAGGCCGAGCGACTCGATCAGCCTGCCCAGCTCCGCTTCCAACGGACCTTTGCCGAACAACAGCAGATGCAGTTCAGGATGCAGCTCCACCAACCGCACCATCGCCTGCAGCAGAAACCGGTGCCCTTTGCGCGGAATCAGCTGCGCCACGACGCCGATTGCCCGGGCTTCCGGCTCCAAGCCGAACTCGTGAAGAAACCAGTCACGGTCACAATCTCTGGTGTAGTTGGCCGCCTCGACCGCGCTGCGCACGCAGCTCAGCTTCTCCGCGGGAACCCCCTGTCGCAGCAGCACCTGACGAATCCCCTCGGAGATGGTGATCACCCCCCTGTACAGCCGATATTTGGCTCCCACCAACCATCGAGATTCCGGATTGTCGACACGACGCGTCAACAGCGCTGGCACCCCGGCCAGCCGGGCGGCAACCCCGCCAAGAAGATCGGCGCCCCGGCGGCTGTGCAGATGCACCAGGTCGGGGCTTTCCCGTCGTATGATCCGGTACAACCGAAGAATCACACCCAGATCCAGATCCCCCGCCATGCGGATATACTCCACCCGGGCCGTCCCGCTGCCTGCCTTTGCCCCCACCGCACTGCCGGTTGGCACCACCAGCAGATTCTCCACACCCCGTTCCGCCAGACCTTCCAGCAGATAGAGCACCTGGCGCGCACCGCCGTAGAGGTGCATCCCCGCTTCCACATGGAGTATTTTCATTGCGCTATTTTCAGTCGGTTCTCTTGGTCTCTGAGCGGGAACAAAGCCAGCGAGCAGTGCTGCCTGCCACGGGTCCACCGTCTGGGCAGTCCTGTATGCGGCCGATTGTTCAACAGCTGATCCGGTTTGTTATTATCGGTCCCCGTCGCAACCAACCGCGCTCATGGCTGGCTGAAAATTTTATCCCAATGCATAGTGATTCCGAACCCCCCGACATTGCAGTGCTCGCCTCTTTTTCCGGTGAAGGGGGCGTCGAGCGCATGTTGCTGAATCTGGTGAACGCGTTTGCCGCACGCGGTTATCTGGTGGATCTGTTGTTGATCAGAGCGGACAGCAAACATCTCGATGAGATCCATCCGCAGGTGCGCCGGCTCGATCTCGGACGTCGCCACACCGGTACCAGCCTGCTTCCGCTGACAGCCTATCTGCAACAACGGAAGCCGGCACGACTGCTGGTGGCCAAAGACAGGGCCGGTCGACTGGCGGTCAAAGCACGCCGCCTGGCCGGGGTGGAGACCCGTCTGGTGGTCCGACTCGGCACCAATCTGTCAGCCGCGCTGAGCAACCGGAACGCATTCCGGAGATGGCTGCGGCTGCGCCCCATACGCCGGCTCTACCCGAGCATAGACCGGATCATCGCCGTCTCGAACGGGGTGGCCGAAGATACCTGGAAGCTCTCCGGCGTGGCGCGTGACAAGATCAGCGTGGTGAGAAACCCGGTGATCACACCGCGCCTGATGCAGCTCGCTGCTGAGCCCGTTGCCCACCCCTGGCTGCAGCAGAAGCGCTGCCCGCTGATCATCGCTGCCGGCAGGCTGACCCGGCAGAAGGATTTTGTCACCCTGATCCGCGCGTTCGCCCTGTTGAGCAGAAGCCGGGAGGCCCGGTTGATCATTCTGGGTGAGGGCGAACAGCGCCAGCTGTTGCTGCAGCTGGTGGAGCAGCTGCAGCTCGGCGGCAAAGTGGATCTCCCCGGTTTTGCTCCCAATCCCTACGCCTACATGGCTGCGGCGGATCTGTTCGTGCTCTCGAGCCGATGGGAGGGCTCCCCCAACGTACTCACCGAGGCGATGGCACTGGACCGACCGGTGGTCGCCACCGACTGCCCAAGTGGTCCGAACGAGCTCCTGGATGGAGGTCGGATCGCCCCGCTGGTGCCGATGGGCAATCCCGAGGCGCTCGCTGCCGCGATGGCGCAGATGCTGCAACGTCCACCCCCATCCGGGGCGATGCGGGCTGCGGTGCAGGAGTACGAGCTGGAGCGCAGCGCCTCCAGCTATCTGGAGCTGCTCGGCCTGCCACCCTGGAAGCGTCGCGCTCTCTGACATTTTCGCGCTGGGTAGCAGATCGGACACCATGCTATCGGATCCCTACGCATGAATCGGGCAGAAATCTTCACCAATCCACTTACCGCAACGGGCTGAATCGAGAGACCAGGCGCCGGAGTCGCCAGGCCGGCCGCACAGAATCAGAAAACCTCCATCAAATAACGTGGGTTACCTGCAAAGCGCTGGCAACCACCTCTTCGACACTGATCTCCGCCATACAGCTGAATGCGCCGTGGCAGGTCGGTGAACGGCGGCAGGGTGAGCACTCCAGCTTGTGGTAGAGCACCAGCGCGTTTGTGCGCGTGGTCTCCAGGTAGGGGCAGGTAGAGCCGAACAGCGCCACCGTGGGGGTGGCAAAAGCGAGACCCATATGGGTCAGCCCGGTATCCACGCCGATCAACAGTTGCGCCTGGCTGATCAGCGCGGCAGCCTCGGTCAAACCGGTTTTTCCGGTCAAATTGATGACCGCTCGGTCCAGCGCCGAACAGATCCGCTCGGAAGCCTCCCGATCACCGGGACCGCCGAGCACCACCAGCGGCAGCGCAAATTGCTGCTGCAGGCGCGCGATCAGTGCTGACCAGCGCTGCTCAAACCAGTGTTTTTGTGGGCGGGTGGTGAACGGGCACAGCACCAGATAGCCGGCTTCCAGTCGCTCTGATTGAACCAGCCGCTGCACGAAGTTGCAGTCTGCCTCCGCGAGCGACAACTGCATTTCGAAGTGACCGGTCTGCAACTCCAACTGCTGCGCGAGATAGAGATATTCCGAGCCGATGCGGTCCGGATCGCCGGCGCGTGCCACCACCCGCGACATCAACCAGCCACTCCCTTCACGCGAGCCCAGTCCGATCCGCTCACGCGCGCCGGACAACCAGCCCAACAGTGCGCTCTTCATTAACCCCTGCAGATCGAGCACCGTGTCAAAACCGCGCTCCCGCAGTTGCCGGCGGAAATCGCGCACTTCACGCCAGAGCACACTGAATTGCCTCTCCTTCCAGAGCCGCTTCCACTCCGCCTTGGGCCAGACTATCACTTCATCAAGCGTGGGATTGTGCTTGAGCAGGGGCGCCGCCGCTGGCTCCACCAGCCAACTCAACCGGCTCTGTGGATAGCTCCGCTTCAGCGCCGCAATGAGCGGTGATGCGAATACGACGTCACCGATCGCGCTGAGTCGGATAATCAGGATTCTGCTGCCGTTGCGCATCACTTCATTCCAAATGAGCGCTGAACAGCGCTCCCCGGGATCCTGCTGAATAAACGACGGCGTTGTGGTTAGATCTGCCGTCTGATGAGGTTATAATATCCGACATCGATTCCAGCCGTTTCTTGTGGTCGTTCCAGACCGAACCCTGGCATGCTGCTTTCCCGTAAGTACAATTTTCTATTCGTTCACATCGCCAAGACCGGCGGCACCAGCGTACGCGCCGCACTGCAGCCGCTGCGCTGGCGCGACCCCTGGTACTACGCCCAGTTCCTCTGCTCGCGCCTGAGCCATGCCAGCGGCCACCGCATCGGCAGCAAGTTTCCGCGTCATGCGCGCATCATTGCCGCACAAGAGATGCTGCCCGAGGCGTTTTTCCAGCAGCTGTTCAAATTCGCCTTTGTGCGCAATCCCTGGGATCTACAGGTGAGCTCCTATCACCATATCCGGCGCGAACGCCCGCACCTGATCCACCATATCGATGATTTCGAACAGTTCATTCGCTGGAAGCTGGATCCGGAGCGCCCCTATCAGTTCCATGTCGATACTTCGATTCAGTCGCAACTCGACTATCTCATCGACCTGCAAGGCAGAATTCTGGTCGACTTCATCGGTCGTTACGAGAACCTGCAACAGGATTTTCAACAGGTCTGCGACAGACTGGCGCTGAAACCACTGCGCCTGCCGCACAAGCGGGAGGCGCAGGATCGCAAGAGGGACTACCGCAGCTACTATTCGGATGAACTGGCCAGTCTGGTGGGTGACTACTTTGCGCGCGATATCTCTGCGCTGGACTATCGTTTCGAGCCCTGAGCAGCAGCGGATGGGTCGGGACCGGGCTACCGGTCCAGCAGGACTCCCATCAATCCTTCAGTTCGTACTCCGCACCACAGTAGGGGCAACTGAACCGGTCTCCCGACTTTTTCAGCGCAATGAACACACGCGGATGCAGTTCCGCAGGATTGGTACCCGCATTGGGGCAACTCAACGGGAGTTGCTTGCGGCTCACCGGGATCACATGGAAGGCCGCTTTGGTCGCAGTTGCTTCACTCATCTCTCACTCCAGTCACTCAAACGTAGGTCAACCACTCCGGATGCTCTTTGCGACGACCCTTCACCTGGTCGAAGTAGAGGGTTTGCAACTGCTCGGTGATCGGTCCGCGACCGCCGTTACCGATGGAGCGGTTGTCCAATTCACGAATCGGCGTCACCTCGGCTGCGGAACCGGTAAAAAAGGCTTCGTCCGCGATATAGACCTCATCCCGGGTAATGCGCTTTTCGATGACATCCAGCCCCAGCTCCTCTTTGGCCAGTCGCATGATGGTCTTGCGTGTGATGCCATCCAGTGCAGAGGTCAGATCCGGCGTGTAGATGGCACCATCACGAACGATGAAGAAGTTCTCTCCTGATCCTTCCATCACATAACCCTGCGTGTCGAGCAGCAGTGCCTCATCATAGCCGTCTACCAGCGCTTCCTGCAGTGCCAGCATCGAGTTGGTGTAGTTGCCGGTGGACTTGGCTCGACACATGGTGACATTGACATGGTGGCGGGTATAGGAGGAGGTGCGGATGCGGATTCCCCGCTTCAGGTTCTCCTCTCCCAGATAGGCGCCCCACTCCCACGCGGCAATGGCGGTGTGCACCTGGAGGTTGTCGGCACGCAATCCCATCCCCTCCGAACCAAAAAAGCAGATTGGCCGGATGTACGCAGAAGAGAGTTGGTTGATCCGCACTGCTTCAATCTGGGCCGCATTCAGCGTCGCAGCATCAAAGCGCACTTTCATTCCCAGAATCCGGGCGGAATCCAGGAGTCGGCGCGTATGATCTTCCAACCGGAAGATAGCCGGTCCACGATCGGTGGCATAGGCGCGGACACCTTCGAACACCCCTAATCCGTAGTGCAGGGTATGGGTCAGCACATGTATCTTCGCATCGCGCCAGGGAACCATCTCGCCATCAAACCAGATCCACCCGTCACGATCCGCGAAACTCGCCATCTCTCTTCTCCAAACATCAGCAAAAAATCATCTCCCGAGGAGACCGAATCCGAAAAACGCCTGCGCTTGCGAAAATTGCCGGCGTGAACGCGGGCGCCCCGCCAAATTGTCTCTGCGGAGTTTCCCTCCGCGAAACGACCTTCTTTGTCTGAACGCAATTGCCGGTTTGGGTTGGCGTTAACCTACACCATCGAGCATCACCAGTCGCCACTGCTGTGCCACCAGGCGGCGTTCATCCAACATCTCCTCTGCACCGATCACTCCGGGCAGTTCCGACAGCACATTGCGATGGATCACCGATCGCAGACTGCGGTAGGCGTCGGACAACTGCTGTGCGACTTCCGCTGCCAGCAAGCGGTGTGTGCAGAGCGACTCAATGAGACGGATATTGTCCGTCCAGCGCAACAGATCAGGATGCTCAAACGCCCAGCGAAGGACCAAGTATTGAACCATAAATTCGATATCGGTGATACCACCGAATCCCTGTTTGACATCGAATCGCTGGGCGTTGCTCTTGTCCAGCGTTGTGCGCATCTTTTCACGCATCGTACAGACCTCGGTACGCAGTTTCTGCGGATCCCTGCTGCGCCCGAGCACCTCACGCCGGATGTGTTGAAACTGCTCTCCCACCTTGGCATCCCCGGCCACGAAGCGCGCGCGCAATAACGCCTGATGCTCCCAGGTCCAGGCGCTCTCCCGCTGATAGCGCTCGAATGCTTCCATAGAGCTGACCAGCATCCCTGAGTTGCCATTGGGCCGCAGTCGCATATCGATTTCATAGAGCAGGCCTGAGGAGGTGCGGGCAGTAAGCATGTGAATCATGCGCTGTCCAAGCCGGACATAGAACAGATCATTGGCAATCTGACGCGGACCGGACGTGACTGCGCTGCTGCCCCGACTGCCGTGCAGAAACACCAGGTCCAGATCGGATCCATAGCCCAGCTCGATTCCTCCGAGCTTACCATAGCCGATCACTGCAAACCCTTTGTCGCCCACTACCAGACCCCCGGGGAGACCATGCTTTGCGCTCAGATCACGCCAGGTCTGCTCCAGGACTTTTCTGAGCAAAGTCTCCGCTATGTCGGTCAGGTAGTCGCTGACCACCATCAGCGGGATGATTCCGGTAATGTCCGCTGCCGCTACGCGCAGCTTGTTGCTGTTGGCAAACTGACGCATCCGTTCCAGCTGCTGCTCGGGATCATCGGGATCGGCCGCCGACAACAACGTATCCAATTCACGCCGCAGTTCGTTCCCGGTCAGTGGTGAATAGAGCCGGCGTGGGTCCAGCATCTCATCCAGCAGCAACGGAAACTGAATGATCAACTGCGCTATCCAAGGGCTGATCCCGGCCAGGCGCACCAGCTGGGAGAGTGCCATCGGGCTCTCGACCAGCAATGCCAGATAGGCTGTTCTCCTGGCAATTGCCTCCAGCAGTTTCAGCAACCGCTCCAGGGTCAAGTTCGAACCAGGCGCGTTGGCGACCGCGGCCAGCAGCAGGGGCATCAACTGTTCCAGCCGCTCCCTGCCGCGTATACCCAGTGCACGGAATGCGTAGGAGCCGCGAAAACTCTCCAGCTGGCCCAACGCTCCCGCACCGTCGTTGAAGCCGGCCTCCTGGAGAAACTCCACCGCCTGCTCCTCAACCACCTGACACTCCCATACCGCCTGCAGGCGTTGATCCAACTGCTCCTCTTCGGTATGCGGGGCGGCAAAAACCAGTTCGAAACTCTGTTGCACCCGCACACGATGCTGCTCCAGCTGGTGAAAAAATGAACTCCAATCGGGGAAGTCCATGGTGCGGGCCAACCGCAGACGGGCCAGTTCACCCTCCGGCAGCGTGTGGGTCTGGCGATCCTGCCAGGCCTGCAGCCGATTCTCGACCAGCCGTAAAAACCGGTAGGCGGCGATCAGCATCCGCACATCGCTTTCCGGAAGCAGCTGCCGAGCCGCCAGCATCTTCAGCACCTGAACGATCGGCCTGATCTGCAACTCCGGGTCGTGCCCCCCACGAATCAGCTGATAGGCCTGCCCGATGAATTCGATCTCCCGAATGCCGCCAGCCCCCAGCTTGATGTTGTCGGATATCCCCTTGCGCAGTAGTTCCCGACCAATCAAGCGCTTCATCTTACGGATCGACTCGATCGCGCCGAAGTCGAGATAGCGGCGATAGACAAATGGCCTGAGCATTGCCATCAGACGTGCGCCTGCCTCTACATCGCCGGCCACCACACGCGCCTTGATCATGGCATAACGTTCCCATTCCCGGGCATGGGTCTCGTAATAGTCCTCCATCGCGCCAAAACTCAGGGCCAGCGTACCGGAGTCGCCAAATGGGCGCAGCCGGGCATCCACCCGGAACACGAAACCATCTGCGGTCTGAACGCTCAACGTCTTGATCAACTGCTGGCAGAGACGGACGAAAAACTGCTCGTTGGAAAATGCACGTGCTCCGTCAACCTGACCCGGCTCGGGATAAGCGAAGATCAGATCGATATCCGAAGAGAGATTGAGTTCACGGGCACCAAGCTTACCCATGCCCAACACCAGCAGTTCCTGCGGCTGGCCGGCGGCGTTGCGCGGCACTCCCTGCTTGTCCGTGGCCCAGTCGTAGAGATGGTGCAGTGTCTGCTGTACCGCTGCATCCGCCAGCGCGGAGAGGTCCTCCAGCGTCTCCTCCAGCGCCGCATTTCCGGCCAGATCCCGCCAGATGATGCGCACCATCTCCCGCCGGCGAAAGTGCCGCAGCCGCTGCTGCAGATCCGCTTCGAGCGCCACTCCGGCCAGCTTTGCCTGCAGCCGACCGGACATCTCATCCGTCCGGTAAGAACGTTGCAGATCGCCTCCTTCGATCAACTCCTGCAGCAGTGAAGGGAAACGTATGCAGCTCTGAGCAACATAATCGCTCCCTTCCCAGACCCGTCTGAGCTGCACGGCAACGGCACCCTGCGGAGAGAACTCAAGACCCTGCTCACCGGCCAGGCGCTGCCACTCCTGCCAACGGTCAGCATTCTCGTGCTGTAACTGTTCGATCGGATCCATTCGCTTTGCTGTTTCGAGTGATTGCATAAGTCGCTGTCTGCCTGGGTCTCGGCAGAGTTAGCCTAACCCGAATCTCCACCAATGTTGAGCGGATTCTGCGGTGATCGGGCGGACCGCCCGACGCCAGCAAAAAAAAGCCCCGCTGGAGCGGGGCTTTTTTTCGATCGATTGACTGAGAGCGGCTACATCATGCCGCCCATACCACCCATGCCTCCCATATCAGGCATACCAGCGCCGCCACCCGACTCTTCCTTCGGCTCTTCCGCCACCATCGCTTCCGTGGTGATCATCAGCCCTGCCACGGAGGCTGCATTCTGCAGCGCGGTGCGAGTCACCTTGGTCGGATCGAGAATACCCATGGCCACCATATCACCGTATTCGTCGTTGGCCGCGTTGAAACCGAAGTTACCCTCACCGGCCTTCACCTTGTTGACGACGACGGAAGCTTCGCCGCCGGCATTGGAGACGATCTGACGCATTGGCTCTTCCAAGGCACGGGCAGCAATGCTGATGCCGACATCCTGATCGTGGTTGTCACCTTTCAGATCAGCCAGAGAAGAGAGCGCACGAATCAGTGCAACGCCACCGCCGGGAACGATGCCCTCTTCAACTGCAGCACGGGTTGCGTGCAGCGCATCTTCCACACGCGCCTTCTTCTCTTTCATCTCCACTTCGGTAGCGGCACCCACCTTGATTACAGCCACACCACCAGCGAGTTTGGCTACGCGCTCCTGCAGCTTCTCACGATCGTAGTCGGAGCTGGTCTCTTCAATCTGCGCACGGATCTGCTCGACCCGGGCCTTGATGTCGCCCTGGTTGCCGGCGCCATCGATAACGGTGGTCTCGTCCTTGGTGACCTGGATTTTTTTGGCAGTACCCAGTTCGTTCAGCGTTGCCTTCTCCAGAGTCAGACCGACCTCTTCCGCGATCACGGTGCCACCGGTCAGGATAGCAAGATCCTGCAGCATCGCCTTGCGCCGATCACCGAAGCCGGGCGCCTTGACTGCACAGACTTTCACTATGCCGCGGATGGTGTTGACCACCAGAGTCGCCAATGCTTCACCTTCCACATCCTCGGCGACGATCAGGAGCGGTTTGCCCGACTTGGCAACACCTTCCAGCACCGGCAGCAGTTCACGGATGTTGGAGATCTTCTTGTCATGCAGCAGTATGAAGGGATCATCGAGATCGACGGACATGCTCTGCTGATTGTTGACGAAGTAGGGAGAGAGATAACCGCGGTCGAACTGCATGCCTTCAACCACATCCAGCTCGTTGTTCAGCGCAGTGCCCTCTTCCACGGTGATGACGCCCTCTTTGCCCACCTTCTGCATCGCTTCGGCGATGATATCGCCGATGCTGGTGTCGGAGTTGGCGGAGATGGCGCCCACCTGGGCGATCTCCTTGTCACCGCTGCAAGGTTTGGACATCTCCTGCATGCTGTTGACCGCGACCTCAACCGCTTTGTCGATACCGCGCTTCAGATCCATCGGATTCATACCGGCGGCAACCGCCTTGAGGCCTTCACGCACCATCGCCTGAGCCAGCACGGTGGCAGTGGTGGTGCCGTCACCAGCGATATCGGAGGTGTGGGAGGCGACCTCTTTCACCATTTGCGCGCCCATATTCTCAAATTTGTCGGAGAGTTCGATCTCCTTGGCAACGGAGACGCCGTCCTTGGTGATAGTGGGAGCACCGAAACTCTTCTCCAACACCACGTTGCGTCCCTTCGGGCCCAGGGTCACCTTGACAGCGTTTGCCAGGATATTGACACCAGCCAGCATTCTCTGACGGGCATCGTCGCCGAATCTCACTTCTTTAGCACTCATGTTGATCTGTTCCTTAAAAATTCATCTGTGGATTAAGAGTAGGTAGTGGACCTCAGCCCTCGATGACACCCATGATGTCGTCTTCGCGCATTACCAGCAGGTCTTCATCGCCGATCTTCACTTCGGTACCGGAGTATTTACCGAACAGCACACGGTCGCCGACCTTGACATCCAGTGGGCGCGATTCGCCACTATCCAGTACCTTGCCGTTTCCAACAGCCACCACCTCACCCTGTACGGGCTTCTCTGTCGCACTGTCCGGCAAAACGATGCCACCAGCGCTGGTGCGCTCCTCTTCCATACGACGAATGACCACACGATCTTGCAGCGGACGGATATTCATCAACCGATCTCTCCTGGTATATACAAGTGAAAAAATTGGCTAGTTACATTATCTTGGGGACGAACTGTTAGCACTCATCCCGGCTGAGTGCTAATGATAGGGTCGCTTTCACGATAGTCAAGGGAGAGAGTGGAAAAATATCAGAAAAAAACAGCAGCTAGATCGGACGCTGTCGACTCAGAGCAGATGATCGTCATAGCGCTCCATCAAATAACAGAGACAGTCCTGACGCACCACCCGGTGATCGCGGGTAAGCATCGACGGCATCACGGGAACCCGCAGTGTCAACTCCTCATCATCGGTGCAGAAATAGCGCTGCATCACGTCATTGCCCTGCTCATCGATCACATCCAGCCTGAAGCTGTCACCCGGTCGCAGCCTGCCAAACCGCGTGCCACGCGCCAGTTCGCGAAAATTGAGGTACTCCAAATCGGCCTCAAAACGGATGTCCACACTCTCCTCGGCAAAACCGAAGCTGATCTCCGGAGGGATCTTAACCGTTGCAACCGTATGAAAAAGATCGATGTCGTGCGGTGCGACCGGGTGTTCAGAGTGCTCCGACAGATGCAGGCACGCGTCCAGATAGTCACGTGCATGCTCCACGCCGTTCAGTTGTCCCGGCTTGCCACACTCCAGTGTGACCGACGGACAGATTTTTGCCATCGCCAGCGATTGCACACCGCAGGGACGGATAAAATAGACCACGGTGCGCCCGAACATGGTGGCCAGATGCAGGAAACGGTTATCGATGCGGTTGACACAGGCATAATGCGGATTGATTCCGGTGTTGTTGTGCACGTCAACACTGGCAAACACACGGCGCGCCTGCATCGTCTCAAGCACTTGACGCATCAGCGTGTGCTCCGGGGTACCCGCGTCCTCGCACCCGGGCCAGATCCGATTGTAATCCGGCTGTCCGTCCAACCGGCGCAGACCGACCGCCGCAGCCGAAACGTTGCCGATAAACAGACTCAGTGCGCGCGGCAGCTCCGCCTCTCCGGTGAGGTAGTGCGGCAGCAGTCTGCGCACCGCCTCCCAGCCGGTGGTCTCGTTGCCATGCATCAGCACGCTGACGAGCAGCGGCTCCGGGCGGCGTCCATCGAGGTGAATCAGGGTCGGCCCTCCCAACACCGCCTCAAGCTGGGTAGCGGGTAAATCGAGGAGACCTGAGGGAATATGATCGAGCTGTTTTAACATCTGTACCGCGATAAACGAGAGCGCCTGATATCAGCCGGCATAATGACCCTGCAGATTATAACGCCCATTCGTGCACAGGGCGCATCGATTCCTGACATTCGAGATAAGCTTCGGTCAAACCCGCCATATCGGCACCATGGCGTTCTACCCAGCCACGCTGCCAAGTAGCACCATTTTGACCGGATTCAACCCGTCGGGCAATAATTCCCAGCCAGTGCTGCGACTCCTCTGGCTCGACGCCCAGACTCCCAAGCCCCTTCTCCGCAAACCCGAGCGCCTGGTTCAGAATCAGTTCGCGCAGTCGCACGCCGCGTCCATTGAGCCAGCTGATCTCGGCACGCAGCCCCTCACGTGCCGCCCGATAAAAATTATCCTTTGTCTGTTGAAAAGTGAGGCGTTTCTCCGGCGCTATCGGCTGATTGGCCAAGGCGCAGACCAATCCGACGAAAAATGCGGTATTGGCAACGGAGTCCAACACACTCGGTCCCGCCGGAACCACCCGGTGCTCGATGCGGATGTGCGGCCTGCCTCCCTCATCGAAACCGACCAAAGGCCGGTTCCAGCGCCAGATCGTACCGTTATGCAGACGCAAATGCGCCAACTGCTGCTCCGGCTCATCAATCACCTGGGGCAGCAGAACCGGATAGTTGTCCAGATTGGCCCGGAAGCAATCCATGATCGAAACCACATAACCAGTACCCAGCGTGACCCGTCTGGATGCCTCACCGCCAATCACCTGAACGGCCTGTTCGAACAGCGGAACGCGGGTCTCTTCCCAAAGCTCGGCACCAAACAGGTAGGGGGAGTTGGCGCAGACACTGACCATCAGTGCAGAGACCAGCTTGGCGGCATTATAGTAGCGGCCTGCGCAGTCAGCATCCACCTTGAGATGGATCTGAAAAGAGGTGGTAGCCGATTCCAGCATCACATCTCTGTGGGAGAAACAGAGCCGGTCACGACCTTGTATATCTATCCATATCGGGGTACCGCCGCGCAGCTGCGCCAACTGCTCATCGAGCGCGTAGTAGCGTTGCATAGAGGACATGTTCCCGCGATTCAGGTCGCGTGCGAGCACCGTCGGCAGAATACCGATCATCGCCAGCCGTGTGTTCAATTCTCCCGCTGCCTGGTTACAGCGACTCCAGGTCCGCTGCAGCTCATCCGCCAGTCGACTGAATGCCGAGCCGGTCAACCGCTGTGGGGTACCATTGAACTCCAGGTTGAACCTGGCCAGTTCAGGTACCACAAGGGGGTCGTTCAGACGTTCCAGCAGCTGCTGATTCAGCGGAGCGGGCCGGCGATGTTCGTCTACGATCCAGGCCTCCAGCTCAAACCCGACGAGTTGCTCCCCGCGAGAGAAGTACCCCTCCTCCAGCCACTGCTCCAGCAACCGGGTCTCCTGCTGCAGGCGCAACCAGAATGCTTCAAAATCTTCTGCCTGAAAATGGCTGTCGGAGATCTCCTGTCCCATCCATGCCCCCTCAGCGCGCGCTTCATGATGACCAATACGATGGGGAGGCGTCGATCCAACCGACACCTCCCTTGGTACGGAAATACACCGCTGACAGTCCCACGAGGGCGCTGTTCAGCATTTCCCGAAGAGAGTCAACGGATATCCTGCAGCAGCGCAGCGCAGCTTACAATAGCCACTTCCAGGAAAGATTGAACTTACAGCGGCCGGGGTCGGCACTGATGGGCGGACTCATGGGAAGGTACAGCTGTTTGGATTCCCATCAGCACGCGTGAGCCGCTCATCCAACTGCTGCAGACGTTCCGGTGTGCCCACGTCGACCCAACTACCCGGGAAATACTCGCCGCTTACCCGGCCACGCTCCATCGCGCTGCGCAACAGTGGCGCCAGCGCAAAAGCGGTGTGACTGCAACCGCTAAACAACGCACGTCGGTAGAGACCGATACCGCTGAACGTGAGCATCGACTTACCGGAGCCGTACACCCGCCCGTCGACAAGCTCAAAATCACCCGTGGAATGGTGAGTAGGGTTGTCCACCAGCACCAAATGCGCCAGGCTTTCAGGTGGACAGACGACGTTGGCATAGTTGAAATCACACCAGACATCGCCGTTGATTACCAGGAAGGGTTCTTCACCCAGGAGCGGAAAGGCATGAAATATGCCCCCGCCTGTTTCAAACGCCTGTGGCGGCTCTCGTGAATAGGCAATCTCGATACCCCAACGGCTGCCGTCGCCCAGTTCGGTTTCGATCATCCCGCCCAGGTAGGAGTGGTTGATCACCACCCGCCTGAAACCGTAGCGTGCCAGCGCATGCAGGTGGTAATGAATCAGCGGTACACCCCCGACTTTGAGCAGTGGCTTTGGAAGGTGATCTGTCAGCGGTCGCATACGGATACCTCTGCCGGCCGCCAGAATCATTGCGGTCTCCGGTTTCTCCCGGCTTTTCATAAGCCACTGTCAGTTCGGTCAGCGTTTCATGGAATCGAAGAATTCCATGTTTGTTTTGGTTGTCTTGAGCTTGTCGTAGAGGAACTCCATTGCCGCCAGCTCATCCATCGGATGGAGTATCTTTCTGAGAATCCACATCTTTTGTAGATCAGCCGGTTTCATCAGCAGGTCTTCGCGGCGGGTACCCGAACGGTTGATGTTGATCGCGGGAAAGATGCGCTTCTCAGCAATACGCCGATCCAGGTGAATCTCCATATTACCGGTGCCCTTGAACTCTTCGTAGATCACATCATCCATCCGTGATCCGGTTTCTACCAGCGCGGTGGCGATGATGGTCAGGCTGCCGCCCTCCTCGACATTGCGGGCAGCACCGAAAAAGCGCTTTGGACGATGCAGCGCGTTGGCGTCCACACCACCGGTCAATACCTTTCCAGATGAAGGGATCACCGTGTTGTAAGCCCGCGCCAGGCGTGTAATCGAGTCGAGCAGAATCACCACATCCAACTTGTGCTCCACCAGTCGCTTTGCCTTCTCGATCACCATCTCGGCCACCTGCACATGACGTGCCGCAGGTTCATCGAAGGTTGACGAAATCACCTCCCCCCGCACCGAGCGTTTCATCTCGGTCACCTCTTCCGGTCGCTCATCGATCAACAACACGATCAGATAGCACTCAGGATGGTTCAGGCCGATGGACTGCGCGATGTTCTGCATCAGCATCGTCTTACCGGCTTTGGGGGGTGAGACGATCAACCCGCGCTGCCCTTTGCCAATCGGCGCGCACAGTTCGATGGTGCGCGCGGTGATATCTTCGGTACTCCCGTTCCCCAATTCCAGCGTGAACTTGTCGTTGGCAAACAGCGGTGTGAAGTTCTCGAACAGAATCTTGCTCTTGGCATCCTCCGGCTTGTCAAAATTGATCTCTGACACCTTTAAGAGCGCGAAATATCGCTCGCTCTCCTTGGGGGGCCGGATTTTGCCGGATATGGTGTCACCAGTACGCAAGCTGAACCTGCGGATCTGGCTGGGCGAAACATAAATGTCGTCAGGTCCGGCAAGGTAGGAACTGTCGGCTGCGCGCAGAAAACCGAACCCGTCCTGAAGTATCTCCAGCACCCCGTCACCGTAGATGTCTTCGCCTTGCTTGGCATGAGATTTGAGAATAGCGAAGATCAGATCCTGCTTGCGTGATCGCGCCATACCTTCAATCTGCATGGTCCGGGCGAGTTCCACCAGTTCGGTAACCGGCATTTTCTTCAGTTCAGTGAGATTCATGAGCTTTTTTTCGTTTAAAAAAGGTTTGAAAACAGGCAGAGAATGCCCGTCGGAGTGGGTGTTGGATTAATTAAAGATGGTTTATTTAATTAACGGTCTTTGGGCTGTTTTTGAGCGGCGTCAGCCTCCGGATGAATCTCATCCGGCCGCCACCCGGGTAATTACATAACAGCTCAAAGGTTACTGTCAATGAACGCAGTCAACTGGGATTTGGACACGGCACCTACTTTGGTCGCCTCCACTTCCCCATCCTTGAACATCATCAGTGTTGGAATACCCCGGATCCCGTAGCGCGGAGGCGTATTCGGATTTTCGTCTATATTCAGTTTAGCCAACTTGATCTTGCCGGCATACTCCGCTGCAATCTCGTCCAGTACCGGGGCAATCATCTTGCATGGCCCGCACCATTCGGCCCAGTAATCGACCAGAACGGGTACGTTCGATTGCAGTACTTCTGCCTCAAAAGTATCATCGCTAAGATGAACAATCTGTCCACTCACTAGAGCTTCTCCAGTTTGCTTAATTTTCAGGGAAGGCCACCGGGAAGTGCGGATCCGCACCGGCGCTTCTGTAAAGTTATCACTAAGTTAGGGAATGCCCAACAACGTTGTTTCCCGGCAATTTGACCAGCAGTGAGCTATTTCATAGCAATCGCCCCATTTTTGCAAGTCCGAAGGTCAGAATTAAGGTATCCTAGTCAGCCATGACAAATAACCATCTCACCGACACCCGATTCGACAGCTTTGGACTTCGTCCTGAAATTCTCCAGGGAGTGGTCGATGCGGGTTTCGAATTTTGCACGCCAATCCAGGCTGAGACCCTGCCCATTGCGCTTGATAATCAGGACGTGGCGGGCCAAGCGCAGACCGGTACCGGAAAGACAGCGGCTTTTCTACTGGCCATCTTCCAGCGTCTGCTGCGTAACCCTGTCGATGAGCACAGCGACCACAAACAACCACGAGCGCTGGTGTTGGCGCCGACCCGGGAACTGGCAGTGCAAATCCACAAGGATGCCGAACTGCTGGGGCGCCACACCGGATTCAAGCTGGGCCTGGTCTTCGGCGGCACCGGCTACGAACAGCAACGACGACAGTTGGAAGAGGGGGTGGACATTCTGATCGGCACCCCGGGTCGGTTGATCGACTACCTAAAACAGCATGTTTATAACCTCGATTCAATCCAGGTGGTGGTACTGGACGAAGCCGACCGCATGTTCGATCTGGGCTTCATCAAGGATATTCGCTATATGCTGCGGCGCTGTCCACCACCATCGAAACGTCTCGGACTGCTCTTCTCCGCAACGCTCTCGTTCCGCGTCAAGGAACTTGCGTACGAACACATGAACAATCCGGAATCGGTCACCATCGAAGGCAACAAGGTCACCGCAGACAATGTCAAACAGATCTGCTACATGACAGCCAATGAGGAGAAAATCCCACTTCTCATCGGGCTGCTGCGCAGCCTGGACAACTACCGTGCCATCATCTTCGTCAACACCAAACGGGGTGCCGATCAAGTTTGGGGCTTCCTCGAGGGTAACGGTATCAGATCAGCGGTACTATCCGGTGACGTTCCACAGAAGAAGCGCCTGTCGCTGTTGAACCGCTTTCAGCAGGGAGAGCTACCGGTCCTGGTTGCCACCGATGTGGCTGCACGTGGGTTGCATATCCCCAGCGTGACCCATGTTTTCAACTTCGATCTGCCAGACGATGCAGAAGACTACGTTCATCGCATCGGACGTACCGCACGCGCCGGGGAGAGCGGCAATGCCATCAGCTTCGTTTGTGAAACCCATGCCTTCTCGCTGCCGGATATAGAGGACTACATCGGCCATAAACTGCCCATGGAACCCGTACTGACAGAGCTGCTGGCCGAAATAACCCCCGACAGTCGCGTCCGCGTCAGTCATGTAAAAAGAAACGACCGAAGAGGGCCCAGAAGTGCGGGCGGACATGGTCGCAGCAACCGAACCAGAAAACGCATTCCGCGTGCACCACAATAGACCAGACACTCCTCCTGGTGGCAATCAGTCTGACACTCGACAACAAATGCAGCCGCTGCCCGGGATCGAAATGCTGCACCTACATCACCGAAGCGCTGGGTGCCACACCCCGATCAAAAGCAGATTTCGAACACCTGCTTTGGCAGGTGTCACATCAGGGAGTCAGTCTCTACAAAGACAGGAGTGGCTGGTATCTGCTGATTGAGGCTACCTGCTCCCACCTGCGCATTGACGGTGGCTGTGGGATCTACCAAAGCCGCCCCCAGATATGCCGTGACTACGACAACCGGTGGTGCGAGTACGATGAACCGGCAGAGAAAGGCTTTCTGCTGCATTTTCGTAATTACGATGAACTGCTGCACTACTGTAAAAAGCGGTTCAAATCCTGGGGCCGCTAGCCCGTCTGATGCAGCCACTCATATCACCACAAGCCCAAGGGTGGTGTATTTCAACTTTCTTGCAGGTCAGGAGTCTTCTCTGCACGCCAACAGCAACTCCGAGAAGTCGTGGATCGAAGGATAACCCTCGGGCGCCCGCGGTGATGCTTTGGTATCGGGTTTGAGCACGCGTACCAGCCAGCGGATTCCATATTCCCGAGCGGATGCGAGCACCGGTGGGCTATCATCCACAAACAGCGTCTTGTCCGGATCGAAGGGTTCGATTTGCTGCAACCGATCCCAGAACTGCGGTGCCTCTTTCGGCAAACCGAGGTCGTGAGCACAGACAATCCGGTCAAGATGCCCACCAAGCTGGGTACGCTCCAACTTCAATGCCAGTGATTTCCGGTGAGCGTTGGTAACCAGCACCTTGCGCCTCCCTTGTTCGCCCATCAGCTCAAGGAACTCCACAACCCAGGGGTGTAATGAAATCAGGTGTGCCACTTCCATTTTGAGCAGTGCAACATCAAGCCCCAACTCACGACTCCAATGGTCAATACAGTACCACTCAAGCTTCCCTTCTACGCGCTGATAACGAGCAGAGAGCTCCTGCTGCGCCTCCCGTGCAGAAAGACCGTGCAGCTGCGCATAGCATTGCGGCAGGTGTTCCAGCCAGAAATGGTTGTCAAAATAGAGATCGAGCAGCGTGCCGTCCATATCCAGCAGTACCAGCTCGATTTGGCTCCACTCGATCATCGGTTTAAAGTTGTCAGCCATAAGCCTTAGCCGCGCCACTCCAGAGAGTGGCAGGTTACCGGAACTGGTTGCCAACCAAGCCCCTGTTGCACCAACAATTTGTAGGTTTTCATCAATTATTATGCCAAATAAACCGATCATCCGATCCCGCCGCAAGATTAATGATACCGGAATCTTTCGTATTGAAGAGATCGACCTGGAGTTTGATAACGGCAACACCCGCCGTTATCAACGCCTGCTGGGTTCCCCCCAGGGTGCGGTCATGGTGGTGCCGCTACTTGATCATGAGACATTGTTATTGATTCGTGAATACTGCGCCGGGATGGATCAGTACGAACTCGGCTTTGTGAAAGGGCGCATCGAGAACGGAGAGGAGCCGCTCGATGCAGCTGTTCGAGAGATGCAGGAAGAGACCGGTTATGCCGCCAAACGGTTGGAGTGGGTCAAGTCTGTCACCCTGGCCCCGGGATATCTTTTTCACCAGACCCATATCGTGCTGGCACGCGACCTCTACCCCAAACCTCTGCCAGGAGACGAGCCCGAACCGATTGAAGTGGTGCCCTGGAAACTGGATCAACTAGACTCTCTTTTAAAGCGGGATGACTTCACTGAGGCCCGTTCGATCGCGGCATTCCATCTGGTCAAAGAGTTACTGGCAAGTGAAAATCGAAAATAACAGCGCGCTCCTGCAGCCCTTCCCGGTGATTGGCACACACCTCAGCATCAGCATCGCCGTGCTGATACTGCTTGGGCTCTTTCAAGCTGCTGTCCAGGCCGCCCCCGAGGAGGAGCCGGACGAAGCATTTGAGTTCAGTGACTTCCCGCTACAGCAGCCTCTGGAACACCCCGCATGGTTTAAACAGAGTTTTCTCGATCTACGTGAGGATTTACGGGAAGCAGATGCAGCCGACAAAGCGGGAATTATCGTCTATTTCGGACAGCAGCGCTGCGCCTATTGCAAACTGTTGATGACGGTGAATTTTGGTCAACCGGAGACCGCCATCTACACGCGGCAGAATTTTGATGTCATCCCGATAGATATCTGGGGAGTGGACGAAGTTACCGACATCAACGGCACTCTGCTGACAGAACGTGAATTTGCCCTGCGTGAGAAAACCAACTTCACGCCATCCCTGATCTTCTACGACAAATCGGGTGCAGAGGCGCTGCGTCTGCGTGGCTACTATCCACCCTATAAATTCCGTGCCGCGCTGGAGTATGTGGCTGACGCACATTTCCGTAAAGAGAGCTTCAGCAGTTTCTTGGAGCGTGGGTCGGGTGCACTGGCATTCGAACCGGGTGAACTGAATGACCAGGACTTCTTTACTCCCCCTCCCTATGCACTCGATCGCAGCCGATTCCCGGCAGAACGCCCTTTGGCACTTTTTTTCGAACAGGGTGACTGCCATGCCTGCAATGTGCTCCATGCTCAGCCGCTCAGCGAGCCTGAGATCATCGACCTATTCGAACAATTTGAAAACGTGCAGCTGGATATGCACGCCGATACGCCGGTCATCACCCCGGGAGGGGAGAGGCTCAGTGCGAAAGAGTGGGCGCGCAAGCTGGGTCTTTTCTATACCCCCTCACTGATCTTTTTCGATCACCATGGAAAAGAGATCATCCGAGTCGACTCGGTCGTACAGTTTTATCGGCTGCGCAACGTACTGCGCTATGTCTTGAGCGGCGGATATCTCACCCAACCGGACTACCAGTTATGGCGAGTCAACGGTGCACCCTGACTATCCGCCGCAGCCGCTCTGATGAGTAAGCGCAAATCTATCTGACCGCACCGTAAAAAAACCAGCCACACTCCGAAGGAGACAGTCAGCTGCGAGGCATGACCACGCTACTCAACGCTGAGCGCGTTTGATCGGCATCCACTCTCCAGACGACAACGCAGCTGTACTCTCGCCGTTCAGTCTGGCGGATCCTGGCAAAATAGCGTCAGGTACTCCTCCTGCTCCGCCCGCTGCTTACGCAGTCGCTCACCACGGCTCAATTTATAACCATGCCGCAACTCATCGGTGATCCGCTCCACCTTTTTTCGCGCCTGCCAGCAACTCTTTTTATGCTTGCGCTCAGCGCTGGTCGGGGCGGATTTTTTCCGCTTGGGTGTCTCCTTTGCGCTGCGCTCCTTTTTCACCTTGAATTTCTCAACCGCTGTTTCCAAGTCGATCCAACCGATGTTTCGACTCTCTATCTTCAGCGGTTCTCTGCGTCCCTGCACGCATCCAGTCTGATTGAAGGAGACCTGGCCATTGACACCGGTGCATTTGAATACACGGCTTTCGGCATAGGTGGACATAGCCGCAACACTGGAAAGCAATGACGCGAATCCGATTGTAACTGCCCGCAAATACCGGGCGGAAATGAACTTCCGCATGAGCAACCTCCCTGTCTAATCGTCAATACCCAGTCCTTGGGTATCCGTCGCAGACGAATTAAAGGCCTGTCTGCACTGGCCGATAGATTGAATTATGCCAACTCCTCAACCCGACAACCAGACCCAGAGTCTCGACTTCGAGAATAGGCGGCTACGGCAAAAACTGGCGGAACTGACAGAGGAGGCACGACAGAGCGAAGAGACCTTCAGGCGCTGCCACCAACGCGAACTGTTACTCATGGGAGCCGAAGATCTGCCTCAGCTGCTGCAGGCACTGACCGTTGGCCTGCAGAGATCTTTTCGACTGACCGCTATCAGCCTGGTGCTACCGGACCCGAATCATGAACTGCGCCATTTGCTGGCCAACTCCGGCAATTTTCCATGCGACAGCGACCAACTCTTTTTCTGTGATCATCCGACAGACTTCAGCCCTATCTATGGAAGCCTGCGGCGCTCCCGGCTTGGCCCGTATCTTGGTGAAGAGCATGGCAGGCTTTTTCCTGGCAGGGATCTGATCCGCAGTGTCGCGATGCTGCCGATGACCCGTCACAATCAACTGGTTGGCATCCTCAATCTCGGCAGTCAGGACCCAAACCGCTTTACCCGCCATCACGCCACCGATTTTCTTGATCGACTGGCCACCATTGGCGCAGTCTGCCTGGAGAGCGCAGCCAACCGGGAGCATTTGGTGATAAGCGGTCTAACAGATGCGCTGACCGGGATGCACAACCGGCGCTATCTGGAGAAGAGGTTGAGTGAAGAGATCGCTCGCAGTCGGCGTTATAACCAGCCGCTCTGCTGTCTGTTTATCGATGCGGATCACTTCAAGCGGGTCAACGATCTGCATGGTCATGCCATCGGCGATCTGGTCCTGAGGGAGACCTCCCTCAGGATCGGCGAGTGTCTGCGCGCATCCGATGTCGCCACCCGCTATGGCGGAGAAGAGTTCGCGCTGCTGTTGCCGCAGACCGATCCCGGCGAGGCGTTCAAAATCGCCGAGCGCATCCGCACCCGCGTGGCAAGAGAACCGGTTTCATTGGAACAGGGTACAGAACTGACGATAAGCGTTTCAATAGGTATCAGCAGTCTGAACGCCAGAGGTGGTGAGGAGCCGGCTAAAACACTCCTCCACGATGCCGATGCGGCGCTTTACGAAGCCAAACGGCTCGGACGAAACCGAACTGTCAAACCAGTCCAAATAGACGCCTGATCGCTTCCCGTTTGGGCTCAGGGATCACAGCACCTATGTCGTTTTTACAACGATCCTCCAAGAGCTGCCGATCGGCAACCAGCTGAAGTTTCGGTAGTGTATCCAGTAGCTGCTGACTGAGAAACAACAGCTTTCCGTAACGCGCAACAAGTGACCGTTCAAGGGTGTCCCTGGGTATACCCAGAGCCGTTACCCGGACTGTGATATTGCTGATCTCCTCCATGAGCTGGAATCTGAGCTTCTCCATATAATGGTTGTCCATAACACCGTCCTCAAATCTAATGTGCCAAGTGCTGTTTGTACTCGACACTTGGAAATCCTAGACGTTTTTTTTCCATACTGCCAGGGTTCCGGACCAGAGAAATTGTTAAATCGCATAAAAAATCGACACCGGTCACACCTCTGCCTGATCTCTCCCATCTCCGGAGCTGTGAACGATGAAATAGTGCGGCTGCCCCTCCGGTCCCTTTCCAGGGAATACAAGCAAGTCAACACAACCAGGATCAATTCACCCGGTACAAAAAGGTATTACTGTCATGATGCATCCAATCACCATCATCACGCTCTGCGTCCTGCTCTATCAGCCACTCTTGCTGGCTGCCCCTAAAGCAGAACTCTGGCCGGTGTGGCTGACCTCAGCCGAGAAAGTAACATTGCGACCGGACCACGCTTTTTGGGAACAATTTCTACAGCATCGCGTCACCCGAAGTTCCGCTGGGATCAACCTCGTTGACTATGCGGGGGCCACATCAGAAAAAGCGGGACTGAAACAGTATCTGAACTATCTGCAAAATGTTCCGGTATCCAGGCTGACCCGCCCACAGCAACGAGCATTCTGGATCAATCTCTACAATGCAGCAACGGTAGCAATCGTTCTCGATCACTATCCGGTAGCAAGCATAAGGGATATCGATATTTCACCCGGCCTGTTCTCAGATGGCCCTTGGGGAAATAAATTTCTGACCATTGAAGGATTGCAGCTGAGCCTGGATGATATCGAGCATAGAATCCTGCGGCCGATCTGGAAAGACAACCGGCTTCACTACGCGCTCAACTGTGCATCAATCGGTTGTCCCAATCTTCAGCCTCGGGCCTTCACAGCAGACAATTCGGAGCATCTGCTGGAATCCGCTGCGATGGAATATATCAACCATCCGCGCGGAGTGAGGCTGACAGACGGCAAACTGCAAGTCTCAAGGATCTATGAATGGTTCCAGCGAGATTTTGGCAACAATGAGCGGGATGTCATCTCACATCTGAGAATCTACGCTGCGCCGGAGCTGCGCAATAATCTCGATTTGATAGAGGATATCGCGGGATACGATTACGACTGGTCGCTGAATGACCAAAAAAAGCCCACGATGCCTGACAGGTAATCCGGATAGGATCCGCCCAGGAGGCACTACAATTGTTTATGACTTCCGTCGCAAAATGGCGGTGTTCTGGTCATTTTGCACTGGCAAAGCAGATAGTTGCCCTCCTTTTGTGCGTTGAATGCGACTGGCTCGAATTCGGTAATCCGATGCGATCCATCGCAGAATGGCTGGTCCTTTGACTTCCCACAACTGCACCACCATACCGCATCCCCCGCTTTGAGCGGAACAGACTTTGGCGTGGTGGCTGCGATTTCAGGCTTGGGCATATTTCCACTCCTCAAGTTCAACCACTCTTCGAATTCACTGGCAAATACCGAACACCAAACCCGTTGAGTGTAGGTGAAGCGGTAACAGCGACAGGAGACAAATCCACCATCGGCTCCTGTCAACCGCCAACCGCCTCCCGCAAACTCAACTGCTCTGCTCTGTTACTGCGGCCCCAGGGGCGCTGCTTTTCAACTCTTCGATAGCTTTGCCTCGTTCGGTTGCACTGGCAAACAACGCACTGGTACCCACAACCTGTCCATTGGACGCCTTGATATTGAAAAAAAACTTTCCGTTTTTCGACTCCTTCATCTCATAACGGTCATCGTTGGTGCAGTTCTTTTTCACCGACTCGATCCCACCAAGCGCGCTTTTTTTTGCTTTGTAATTTTCACTCTTCACTACTGACTGACCTTGGTCATTGACGAACGTGAAGCTGTAGGGCTCCTCAGCCTGACTCTGCTTTAACACCACCTGCATCTTCTTGCTCCTTAGATTTGTCTGTTCTCTAGCTTTTCAGTGTCTGTCAACTCACTCTCATACTCGGGAAAAACCCCGGGTAGGACGAGAATAACCGGATCTCCAGCTCACGGCAATTCCAGCACATATCAGCCACAAATATTCACAAACAGGCAGTCACACATCCCGGATAATGGTCTCGAAATGAGCGCTCTCAACACAGCACCCGGGGAAGCTCACTCACCCAAAGCGCCATCTCGCTTGGAGTAACGGTGATATCAGCATTCAGTTACGATGGATGAAGGGTTCCGATTCGGCAGTATGACAGCTCCCAACTGGCGCCGTTGCGGTAGGCAGCGAAGCGATATGACAGGCGCCCGAGGTTCGCCTGAGAACGAAAATAGGTGCATAATCGGCAGTAGTCAATCTGGGGTTGAAGAGCGCGTCGTTATGGCTGCAAGCGAGTGGAGAAACGGCACACCAAAGTATGATTAGACGATGCAGTGCAGCTTCCTGTACTGGTGAAAATTGGGGTATTTGACAACTGACCCGACTGGATTATGTACCGCTTCATAACTATACGCGCAGCAAAAAAAGTGCCGCTGGCGCCCGCCCTGTCAGCAGACTGGTAATGGTGGAGAGATGGAGTCGACAGATTCAAGCACCCGGGAACCGAAACATCTGGGATGGCTACAGATATCAGCTATCGTGATTTTGGCTATGCTGGCCACCGCAGCCGGCACTTTCTGGCTGGTGAAGTCTTTCTTGTTTCCATCGGAGTTCACACCTGTCTCGCTCAGCGAACGGGAACAATCTGTATTATCGGCCAAGCTGGAGAGCCTGGACAAACCGTGGGGTCCTACTGATCGCACCGCAGTTAAACCCGGTGAACCACTCACACCCGAGGCATACAGCGAGGCTGGTGCATCCCGCGAGATCAACTTCAGCGAGCGCGAGCTCAACTCTTTGCTGGCGAACAATACCGACTTGGCGAAAAGAGTGGCGATAGATCTTGCGGACGGCCTGATCAGCGCCAGGATACTGGTACCGATGGATGAGGATTTCCCCCTATTCGGCGGCCAGACGCTGCGTGCCCGAACCGGTATCGAATTCGCTTTCCGCAACGAACGACCGGTGGTTAGACTCAAAGGCGTGAGCATCATGGGTGTACCTCTCCCCAACGCTTGGCTCGGGGGACTGAAGAACATCGATCTGATTGAGGAATTTGGCAATGACGACGGCTTCTGGAAGGCCTTTGCTGATGGCATCGCTGCGATTGAGGTTGAAGAGGGAAGACTCAAGCTGAAATTGAAGGAGTAGCAAACCGAATCTACGACCAAACCATATTGATCGAATAATCAATCCCCAACCGGCGACCCTCGCACTGACACGGCAGTTCTATGACACGCCTGCGAGCCAATCTGTTGCTGGTGGCAACCGCCATCATCTGGGGCACCACCTTCGTTGTGCAACAGGCATGGCTCGGTACGCTTGGACCCATTGCATTTACCGCAGCCCGCTTCCTGTTGGGAGCGCTGGTGATTCTCCCGCTGGCACTGCGTCAGCTTCGCAGTGTGTCCCGCACCATCAGACCACTACAGTGGAACGACTGGCTCTTGCTGCTGGTGACCGGCTGCGTGCTGTTCACTGCAGCGCTGCTGCAACAGGTGGGGATTTTGCACACTCAAGTCACCAATGCAGGATTTCTCACCGCACTCTATGTACCCCTGGTCCCCTTGATCGGTCTGGTATTGCTGCAACACCAGGTGCACTGGTCAACCTGGCCGGCCGCACTCGCCTCGCTTGGCGGCACCTACCTGCTGAGTGGTACCGATGCGCTGATACTCGGGACTGGTGACCTGTGGGTGATTGCCAGTGCACTCTTCTGGGCGATACATGTACTGCTCGTGGCCTACCTGGCGGTGCGCACTCATGCTCCACTGGTGGTCGCCGCGGCTCAGTTCCTCACCTGTGGCCTGCTCGGTCTGCTGGCAAGTCTGCTGTTCGAGGGTCCGACACCGGCTGACTTTGCCAGTGCGTTTCATGGCATTCTCTACGCCGGCATCCTTTCGGTGGGCATAGGCTTCACCCTGCAGGTGGTCGGCCAGCGCTTCACTCACCCGGCCGATGCTGCCATCATTCTCAGTTCCGAGACGCTATTTGCGGCCATCGCCGGTTTTTTGTTTCTGGGAGAAAGGCTCCTGCAACAGCAGCTGATTGGCGCTGGCCTGATCCTCGCCGGTACACTTGGGGTTCAACTGGTGCCGCTGCTCTTCCCACCCAGTCCATCCCCGTTGTCACTGAGTGAACCTCCCCGCGCCATACGGGCGGCCAGCAGCGCATCCCAGAATAGTTGCAGAAAGTGAAACAGGATGCAGGCGACGAGCGCTGGACCGGCTGGAGTGTCCATCACGGCCAGCACCCCGATCGCCACCGGCAGCGTCTTCTGCGAGGCGGTAAACAACATCGCTAGCGATTCAGACCGATCAACCCGATAGCAGTACCGGGAGCCCCAGCAGAGTAACTGCAGGATCCCGTGAACAGCGCCGGCACAGAGTAGGATCAGTACAAGGGACACTGCACTGATCTCCCTCAATGCACTGGTCGAAGAGGAGGCTGACATCCAAACCGTTGTAATCACGCACAACGAGGGGGCGTATCTCAGCAGTTGGGGATTGAGGCGCAGTTTCTCTGTGCGGCGCAAAAGCATGCCAAAAAAGAATGGCAGCAACACGATTTGGATCAGTTGCAGCAGCATGGACATTGGGGAGAGCTCCACGATTCCAGCGAAACCGAGTGTCGCTTTGAGCGTCAACGGCACAATGAAAACCCCACATAGATTCAACAGGATGGTAAACGCCAGCGCTTTGACGCCATCACCACCGGCCAACTGCGTCATCACTATGCCGGAAGAGAGTGTAGCGGGAACCGCAGACATCACTACCAATCCCACTGCCGCTCCGTGGGACAAGCTCGTTAGCGTGACCAGAAACATCCCGATGAAGGGACTGATCAGAAGATTGATCACAATCGCCAGAAAAGCCGTCAGAATCAGACTCCTGTTCTTTGGTATCTGACTCATCCTTGTCTGGTAGCCATTGATCAGGAAGATAATCACTACCATCCAGGGAATCAGACCCCATTGATCCAGCACCTGCCCGGGTTCGGGCAGCAACCAGGCGACGGCAAACGCGAGCAGCAGACCTGTTGGAAGAAAGTAGCTGTTCATGTTTTTCTGACACTCATGTCGATCATTGTGATTTTTTTACACCCCATTAGGACGCATAGTTGTATAATCCTCTGATTTAAGCATACCAGTCGCAAAGAGGGACCATTGAGCACAGCGGCAACAACCGATCCGAAAGAGTACGCGCTGCGCCTGAAGGAGGCGATGGGCGAGGCCGGCATCTACTCTGCAAGAGAACTGGCCCGACTGCTGGACGTTCAGGAACAGACGGTGAAGCAGTGGTACAATGGAAAATCAAGGCCAAATGGAAAAAATTTGACCAACCTTCTCGCCCTGTTACGCGTGGATGAAGCACAACTGCTGCACGGCAGGAGTAAGAGCGACAAACTGGCCGCCCCGCCGCAGTGCGCAGATCCGGTCGACGACTTTCACGCTGCACTGGCGGTGATCAACGGCATGGCGGGACTGCTCTTGGAACGTACCCAGGAGATACCCCACGGCGATGCCAATAAGGTCGGACGCACTTTGCTGCGCGCGTCAGAGAATGCCGACCGCGCATTCAAGATTTTGACCCGGCTCTACTCCGAAAAATGCCAACAGTGAGCGACAGGCGAAAGAGATGAAAGCGAGTTACCGGCTCATCCTGGACTGCCCTGACAGGGTCGGCATCGTCACTTGCGCCGCCGAATTCATCACCCGCCACAACGGCTGGATCCTGGAAGCATCACACCATTCCGAAGAGGAGACCAACTGGTTCTTCTCAAGAATAGTAGTGGATGCGAACTCGCTGCCATTCGGTATCGACAAGTTTCGCAGTGAGTTCACCACCATTGCCAAAGAGTTCAAAATGAACTGGCGCATCGTCGACCAGAGTGTGCCGAAGCGCGTGGCATTGCTGGTGAGCAGAGAGTCTCACTGCCTTTCAGATCTACTGGATCGCTGGCGCAGCAGAGATATCGCCTGTGAAATTCCCTGCGTCGTCTCCAACCATCAAGATCTGCGCGGACTGGTGGAGTGGTACGGCATTCCCTTCCACCATGTGCCGGTCACCCGGGAGAATAAACCTGAAGCGTTCGATCAGATAATCGAAATGATCGAAGGATATCGCGCTGACACCATCGTGCTGGCCCGCTTCATGCAGATTCTGCCTGCATCAATGTGTGACCGTTATCCCAACCGCATACTCAATATCCACCACAGCTTTCTGCCGTCGTTCATTGGCGCACGGCCCTATCACCAGGCTTCCGCGCGCGGTGTGAAGCTGATCGGCGCCACTTGCCATTACGTTACGACCAACCTGGATGAGGGGCCGATCATCGACCAGGATGTGATACGCGTCAGTCACAGCGACCGGGTGGAAGACCTGGTACGGCTGGGAAAAGATGTCGAAAAAGTGGTGCTTGCACGAGGTCTGCGTGACCACCTGGAAGATCGGGTGATGGTCCACCGCAACAAAACGATCGTGTTCAAATAGCGCACCGCCACTCTGGTATCGGCTTCAGACGGAGTAATACCTCTCGGCGGCAGTGACACATTGCTCGATCAGCGTAGCAATGGTCATCGGACCGACCCCACCGGGAACCGGCGTATAGGCTGAACAGTGGTCCACCGCCGCCGCCAGCTCGATATCACCGATACCACCCGGATGATAGCCGGCATCCACCACCACCGCACCCGGTTTGATCCACGCCCCTTTGATCAGCTCCGGCTGGCCTACCGCGCCCACAACGATATCACCCTGTGCGACCATACGCTCCAGCCCCTGGGTGCGGGAGTGGCAAATGGTAACAGTGGCATGAGCATTAAGCAGCATCATCGCCATCGGTTTTCCGAGAATCGGACTGCGTCCAACCACCACAGCATGTTTCCCCTTTAGCGGAATATCGTAGCGTTGCAGCAGCGTCATGATACCCGCCGGCGTAGCCGAACCATAAGCCGATTCACCCATGCTCATTCGGCCAAAACCGAGACAGGTAACCCCGTCCACATCCTTGGCCAGATCGATCGTATCGAAACAGAGACGCTCATCGATCTGTTCTGGAACCGGATGCTGCAGCAGGATACCGTGAACGTCCGGATTAGCATTTAATTCGGCTATCTTGTCCAGCAGCTGGACGGTAGTGGTCTCAGTCGGCAGTTCGATCCTGAGTGACTCCATCCCCACCCGCTGACAGGCGTTTCCCTTCATGCGCACGTAGGTGGCAGAGGCGGGATCACTACCCACCAGAATCGTCGCCAGAATCGGGGTATGGCCTGCCGACCTGAGCACCTGGACCCGCGCCTTTACCTCAGTCTCTATCACTGCGGATAACTTCTTACCATCCAGAATTGTTGCTGCCATTGTCGTCACTCTCCCTCATGGCCGGTTAAGCTAGGGTAATTGGTCTGGTTGTACTTCATAAAGGAAATCCCGGTGCTGGCGGCAGCCCAAGCAGGAGTGCCTTACCGCACAGCACCTGCTGCGTGTACAGTCTCCCTAAATCAGAGATACCTGGCCGGTAGCCGTTCGGCAATCTCGCGATAGAGTGCTTTGAACTCTCCTGTAAGCTTGTGGGCCGGGTCGAAATGTACCATCGGACTGGCATTCTGGTGGGACTCCCTGATGCGGATCGACGGCGAGAGATAGGCGTCGAGAATCGGCAGACCCTCAGCGATCAACTCCTCTACCAGCGCTTTTGGCAGGCGTGCCCGCGACTGAAACTGATTGACCACGATACCTTCGACCTGCAACTGTGCATTGTGGTCCTGCCTGATCTCGCGCACATTATCCAACAGCGTGTAGAGTGCCTGGCGCGAAAAATCATCACAGTCAAACGGGATCAAACAGGTATCAGCGGCAATCAGCGCAGAACGGGTGAAAAAGTTGAGCGCCGGGGGGGTATCTATATAGATCTCATCGTAGTCCTGTAACTCCTGCAGTGAATCACGCAACTTGAACATCTTGTAGCGTGACTCCAGCTTGCTCTGCTGGTCGTCCAGCTCCCGGTGGGCGGGCATCAGTGCGAGATTTTCGAACCGGGTCGGATGAATGTAACCCGAGACCTCTTTATTGTGAAAGCTGTAGCTCAGAATATCCTTGAAGAACCCCGCCAGCGTCGCCTGTGGATCGATCGGATTCTCCCCCAGCAGATAACGGGTCGAATTGCCTTGGGGATCGAGATCCACCACCAGTGTTCTGTGGCCGTTGGAGGCACTGATCGCAGCCAGATTGCAGGTGATGGTGGATTTACCCACACCCCCCTTCTGATTGAATATCACTCGGCGCATGAGTATTGTTCCCCGTATTTCGATGCCACATCATCCGCAGCAGTTTAACCTCGAAAATGGCAGGTCACAACAGCCACCCCAGGAGCATCATCTGCAGCCAAACGTGACAGCGGACGGCTAAGTGTAAGTTGTGATGAAGCGCCTTGAACGCTTACAATCCGGGGAATCGTTCCACCGAACATGATGCGAAGTTGCACGATGCTTGACGAACAACTCCACAAAGCGGCTACCGGGTTAGCCATGATCATCCCGGCGATTTTTCTCCTGCGTTGGTACCTGACCAGGAAAACGGGCTCACCCGAGAAATGGGCGGAAGAGCGGATCAAAGAGCTTGAGCAAAAATTTGCCGCTGGAGATATCGATGAGGAGACCTTCAACCGGCACGTTCAGGCGATACGTGACAGTTGAGATCACCGCAGTTTTCGCGCACCCGATTGACCTGCCGGAATCGCAATTGATCCTTGTGTCGCCGCAGGAGTTCCAACGCCTCCTGCACATACACACGGGAATCGATCTGATTCTTTAGGTAGTTCTGCAGCAGTTGGATCCACTCCCTGTGAATGTCGCAGTGCTGCTCTCCGCCCGTTGCAGCAAGCGGACAATCGCTGCAGCGCTTCTCCGCAGCCTGCCGTGGTAGCACCTGCTTCTGCCACTCTTGGCGATAGTTTGCGGCGTGCCGCTCTATCCACTCCATCGCCCGTGATTGCTTTTCTGCAGTGGGAAACCTCTCCAGATATTCTCTCATTGTGGCGAGCTGGCGCTGGATAAACTCTTCATCGATGCGTTTGTCGCGCTCCTCGCTGATCACAAAACGAACAATCAGAGCTAACAGGGGATCATCGGTTGTTATCACTGGGTCCTCTCGACAGAGCTGCGCTCTGTTGCCAAACCAGAAGAATACAGTAGCAGATTCTCCCTAAGGGGAAACCCTGATTTTTTTAGGACAAGTATGCCCATTCCCTGCCGCTTCATACCCGTACCGAAGGGATATGCCACTGCACGCTGGTGTTTTCCGTAGCCGCTCCTGTCGGATCCCGCAGCAAAGAGGGCAATTCACTGGAATCATGTTAAATTGGAGAGAGACCACAAGTTGGATCATCAATCGGTGCTTCGATCCGCATTTTCATGAGTCACCCCGTGGAGTAACTGAAAGTTGCAGTACTGTAAGTACTTCTCTGAAACGTCACCATGATCGATCTCAACGACATGATCGTTTTCGCCAGTGTGGTGGATAACGGTACCATCTCTGGAGCCGCCCGGGAACTGGGTCAACCCAAATCGACCATCAGCCGACGTGTGCAGCAGCTGGAAGAGGAGCTGGGCGTCAGACTGCTGCAGCGAACCACCCGTTCACTCAGACTGACCGAGTTGGGCGCCACTTTTTACGAGCGCTGTAAAAAAGTGCAGGCCGAAGCAGAGGAAGCGGAGCGTCTGGTCAGTCTTGGCCAGGAGACGCCGCGCGGCATACTGCGCATCAGCGCACCAGTGGAGACCGGTGTGTCCCGGCTTGGGACATTGATCGCGGAGTACTCGAACTGTTATCCGGAAGTGCGCATCGTGATGGATCTGTCTAACCGATTCGTCGACCTGATCGATGAAGGATACGATCTGGCCATTCGGGCAGGTCGACTGGAGGATTCGACCCTGGTGGCACGCCGCCTGGGCTCCAGCCGTCTGGTGGTCTGCGCCAGTCCTGATTATCTGCGCAAAAATGGTACGCCCATCAAGCCGGAGGAACTGACCAACCATCGGCTGGCACTCTATCAGGATGGTCTGCAAAAGCAACGCTTCAGCTTCAGCGGACCGCATGGCCGAGTCAGCGTCCAACTGGAAGCGCAACACTGTGCCAACAGCCTGACAGTGCTACGTGACCTGGTTAAAACCGGCTACGGCATCACCCTGCTGCCGGAGAGTCACACCTGCGACGATGTCGCGACAGGGAGACTGGTACTTCTGCTCAAGCAGTGGAAGCTACCGGCGGAGGGGATCTATGCGGTCTACCCGTCTCCACACCATTTGACGCCCAAGGTGCAAAGTTTTATCGACTTTCTGAGCAGTCAATGCAAACTCATTCTGTGAACGGCAGCGTTCCACTGTTGGAAAAGTGATTTCTATTTACACCACCTAGTCCCACTCAATTCACTACTCTAAACTCACCCCAATATCTGCGAGCGAGCCGGCGGCACTCGCAAAGGGAGTCACTGCAGCCCAATTCACCCATCAGACAGGAGTAACAATGCAGATTGGCAATACCCGACAGAGCTGGGGCATTCTGAGTATCGCTTTTCATTGGCTGGTCGCGATCTTTGTATTCGGACTGTTTGGATTGGGAATATGGATGACCCGTCTCGACTACTACCACACCTGGTACAAACAGGCACCGGATCTGCACAAGAGTACCGGAGTGGTGCTGCTGGGAATACTGCTGTTGCGGCTGCTCTGGCGACTGATCAACACCAATCCGGCATCGTTGCCAAGTCACCTTGCCTGGGAGCGACATCTCGCACATGCGGTTCATCTGCTGCTTTACCTGCTGCTGTTCTCAATCGTCATCAGTGGCTATCTGATCTCCACCGCCGACGGGCGCCCCATCGAAGTGTTCGGCTGGTTCGATCTGCCCGCCTATCCACTGGGCATCAATCAGCAGGAGGAGATAGCAGGAACCATTCACTGGTATCTTGCACTAACCATGATGAGCATCGTCGCCATACATGCTGCCGGCGCGCTGAAACATCATTTCATCGATCGGGATAAAACCCTTAACCGCATGCTTTTTCCAGAAAACTAGCGATTAGTTACACCACCAAGAGGAGTCACCATGTTCAGAAGAACCGCCACGGCAATATTTACCGCTTTAGTTTTGATCGCGGCCAACCCGGCCACAGCCGAGGAGTATCAGATAGACACCAAAGGGGCACACGCCTCAATCAAGTTCAAGATATCGCACCTCGGCTACAGCTGGCTCTACGGCAGTTTCAACACCTTCAAAGGTGGTTTCAGCTACGACGAGAACAACCCATCCGCAGCCAGTGCATCGGTGGAGATAGATACCGCCAGCGTCGATTCAAATCACGCCGAGCGGGACAAACATCTGCGTAGCGGCGATTTCCTCGACGTAGACAAATTTCCAACAGCCAGTTTCGTCAGCACCAGCTTTGAGAACCAGGAAGGCGGCAATGGGATCCTGAATGGCGACCTGACGCTGCATGGCGTTACCCGACCGATCAGCATAGCGGTGACGCATATAGGCGCCGGGAAAGACCCTTGGGGTGGCTACCGCCGCGGTTTTTCCGGCAGCACCAAGCTGCTACTTACCGATTTCGGCATCACCAAAAACCTGGGACCCGCTTCGGCACAAGTGGAGTTGATTCTGGACGTGGAGGGAATCCGCCAGTAATCGAACCGCCCCCACCTGGTTACAGGTGGGGGCGCCCCAGGTTTGAGTTCGGCTCCTTTCACCCGGAAACAGCCTGACAGAGGCGCGCAATCAACGGTTGCACCGGCACCTCCCCGTATTTGCAATCGAACGTTCCCAGCTCATCAAGCGGTGTGTGGTGATTGACCGCATCCGGTGGCAGTTGCTCCCAGCTCTCCTTAAGCGTGGAGCGAAGGAAATCCTGATCGGTGGATGCGTCCACCAGCAGCAGACAACGGTCAAATGGGACCGTGCCAACCAGCAGGCGCAATTCAGCAATGCATCCTGCATTGGCAGCGGTGAAGCTGCGCAGATCCATCAACACGATGTCACCCGCCTGCACGAGCTGCGTCAGCACCGCCTGCCAGGAGTCATCGCGGCAGAAAAAATTGTTGATTCGGTAGCGGCCATCCGGGTCCGGATGGTGCTTTCGCTGCGCCAGACTACGGTGCAGTGAAGCCGAATCCTGCACAAAATGGCTTTCCAGTCGGCCGCCCAGAAAATCGAGAAACTGGTGTGGCTGGAGCGTGCTTCGCGCCAGGTCGGGTCCGGTAATCACCTGCAGGCTGCCCAGATATCTCCAATAACCTGCAATCTCGTTGAGCAACGCTTCGCTGCGCTGACCGAGCGCAAAGACACGCAGGAAGGTCAGCCCCTGTGGTGCTGTCGGACCCCGCATCAACCGGTGTGTCATCCAGGCCAGTGACAGGCGGTAGGCAAGAAATGCACCGGGTACGACCGCATACCAGAGGACGCCTCCACTCACCAGCCACATGCCATAACTGTTGGCAAACAGCAGCAGCAACGCATCCAGCTGCAGTGACCGGTCACTCGCCCCCCCGCGCTGGTAGAGTTGCGCAATGGCGCGGATCAGGACCCAGCCAAGCGCACCGAACACGAGCAGTGCCAACAACAGCGCCACACTCAGCAACCAGACCACATGCAGATCGAGCGCAGCCGACAGCGCCACGAACAGATCCACCCCTTGCATGGAAAAGATCGCCAGCCAGAGCGCCAGCAGCCCACTGACCAGCGTGGTGCTCAGTGCCAGCATCATTGGCGCCACTGCCCGGATCCGATGGTTGAAACAGAGCCAGACAAGGATCGTGGGGGCCGCATTGACCAGTAACCAGAGCCTGACCATTCCCCACGGGGTAACCGTCGATCGCGCCGACAGATGAAACCCGCCGAAGTGGTACTCCGGCAGGTTGGTGACCGTGGTCGCCGCCAGCACACCGAGCAGCACAAACCCGATAAAGTAGAGAAATGGTGGAATGATTCGCTGTTTGAATGCGCCTGGCAGCACCAGCTGCAGCGCCAACACACCGGGCCACAGATAGACCCACACCGCGATCAGAAAACCTGGCAACCCCAGTCCTGACGGGTAAACGACAAGCGCGGCCAACGCCAATACCAGGGCAAACAGCAGCACAGGGAACAACAGCGTCACAGCGCTGCGCCGCGGAGCAGTCACGGCTCGCCGATAAAGCGCCTCACCCCCGCCGATGGCTGCAGCTGGCATTCCGACCGGGATCGAAGTCTCCGCCAGCTGCGCTCCATATCGTCCCTGCGACATCATCAGGCGCATGACCGAGCGCCGATAACGTGACAACAACAGCAACGACAGGGTCGCAGTGAGAATGGTGCTGCTGACGATGATCAGCAGCATCAGAACCATCATTACCTGGGGCGTCAACTCCTCAATCATGGCGACTCATGAAGCACCGTTCTGAGCTATCGAACGTCCAGAGTGACAAACCTCGTCGCTGCACGACTGAGACCGGATTCAGCGATTCAGACGGGTGGCGCTCCACTCCTGCTGCAGCAATACCTTGCCCTTCCAGTCTTTCATGATCAAACTGCAGTGTCGCTTGTTGGCATTCGGAAATTGACAGCGCCCAAAGTAGTTGATATCCCAACCGCTCGGGTTTTTCCACTCCATCGTCCGTTTGCCCTCGTCCCAATGTGCCGGCGGCAGATAGGTGTAGCTACCCGAGGATGAGAATATCCAGAAAGGATAGCCTCCCGAACCCGCATCGTAAGTACCATAGATCAGATCTTCCGTTCCATCGGGCTTACGGTCGGTGTGTCCCTGAATAAACCGTCTGTCCAGCACCCACTGGTACACTTCTTTGTAGACGATATCGGGTTTCGCCGGCTGCAGCGTTCTCACACGCATCTCCCAATTTCCCAGATAACGTTCGAGCACGCTCTCGTCTGCCAACACTGCGGAAGCTGATGATCCTACGACTGCCGCCAGCGCCATACCCGAGTAGCGGCAGCCACTCAACCAGCCCTTCGACCCGTCTTCCCTCCTCCGTTCACTCGTCATAGGCACACTCCACGTTCCCGACCCGTCCGATTAGAATTATAGCCGTTAGACCAGGCTGGCCTGAGAAACCATCGCTACAGCGGCTCACCCGGATTGTACAGACAACCATGCTGCCCGTGGCTCATCCGCCCACCTATTCAAACCCGAATGGCACAAACACGCCTGGAGGAAAACCGGACCCAAGAGGGAACTGCAGACAAAACTCAGCCGCGCGCCTAACAGCCATGAGTTTCAGACGCAACTGCTGAAGCAGGGAGCATGCAACTGTGCGTGCAAGCTAACGGAAGCCACGTGCCAACAAAATGATCGGTGACAAGGGCTATTCGGCGGTTCGAGCCAGGATGTCCGCCACCCGGACGGCGATTGCCTCGCCCAGCAACAGGTGCTGATCAGCATCGAGATGTATCCCATCCACCCGGCTTGCCGAAGTGATGGAGCCAGCCTCCAGAAAATGACAACACAGCTCCTGCGTCAACGACCGGTAGGCTTCAGCCAACCCCACGCACTTCTGTTCGGCACCGCGGAACTTGGGGGCGATTGACCCTTTGGGGGTCTCGATCTGAGGCGGCGCGACCACCATAATCGGTGGCACCGGCATGCCCGGTTCAATCGGTGCCTGACGCACCGCGCCGATCAATGCCGCCATTCCCTGACTCGCATGCCAGGCATTGTGCGGGTGCATCGACTGAAAATCGTTGGTCCCCAGCATCAGGATCACCAGTGCAAGCGGTGAGTGGATCTCAATGCACTGCGCCAACCCAACGAGGCCGTTACGTCCCGGCTTGAAGGGGTCATCCCAGACTGTGCGTCTACCATTGAGACAGTTTTCTATCACCCGGACAACGGCGCCATTCGCGTTGAGCCGGTTCTCCATCACCCCTGGCCAGCGCGCATCGAAAGCAAGACGCTGGCGTGTGTTGGGTATGATGCCCCAAGTCAGTGAGTCGGAATAGACCAGAATCTGACGCATCTTCACCCCCTGCCACTCTAATGAATCTGACCACAACACCATTCTGCCGACTCTGAAGCGCACACGGTGCTGAAGCCACCGATTTTATCTGACGCTTCCGGCAATGGATGGATGCAGGGCCATTTTTGATCGATACATCCGGCTGAACATGCAAGCAATAGCAAACAGCACGTTGCGATTCTGTCCGCTAAAGCGACCAGAATGGCATGATTCAGCACTCCTCCTGTACGTATTTGACTGGCCTCCAGGGAGATATCTCTTTAGAATCCCCGGCTGCTTTTTCCGAAAGATTATCCTGCGAGTATAAGTGAAATCTCCCATAGACCAAGATCGGCGCGAATATCAGTATGCGGGTCTCTCCCATCGCGACCTGGACCCCGACCCCATCGCTCAGTTCGATGTCTGGCTGAACCAAGCGCTGACACAACGGCTGCGCGATGCCACTGCGATGAGCCTGGCGACGGTTTCCAGCGATGGCCAACCCAGTCTGCGCACAGTGCTACTCAAGTTCTTCGACAGTACCGGATTCGTCTTCTACACCAACCAGGAGAGCAGAAAGGCGCAGGAAATCTCGCACAACCCCAAGGTGGCGCTGCTCTTCTACTGGCGTGAATTCGACCGACAGATCATCATCACCGGCAACGCCGCCAAGGTCTCTGCCGGCGAATCGCTCAAGTACTTTCTCACCCGACCACGGGAGAGCCGGCTGGGGGCCTGGGTTTCAGCCCAGAGCAGTGTGATCTCCTCCCGCGCGGTACTGGAAGAGAAGTTCGAGGAGATAAAACGGAAATTCGCTGACGGTGAGATTCCGCTCCCCTCTTTCTGGGGCGGCTACCGGATAGAGCCGTTCTCCATCGAGTTCTGGCAAGGGCGCGTCAACCGGCTGCACGACCGTTTCATCTACCGCCGGCAGCCGGACAGCACCTGGCTGATAGAGCGGCTGGCTCCTTGAAGACACAGCCGGCAACCCTTACCGGCAGCATGCAGGCAAAAAAACAGCGGGTCAGCGCACACTCTGCGGCATCACCTGAGAAACCTCCAGCGACCCGACATCTCGCCGAGGGCGATTTCCGCTCAGCGGTTGCGCTATCATGGACGCTGTGCTCGACTAGCGGGAGTCCATCCTTCGGAACAGCTGCCCATGAGATCGAAAATCGCCTTTTCATCCGCTAGCCGAAGCGTACCCTATGCGGCACTGCTCCTGTTCTGGATGCTGGTACCTGCCGCTCTGGCAGAACCGGTGACACTCAGAGTACAGCACTTTCTCGGAACCGACTCACTCCCCCATCGCACGCTGATCGAGCCGTGGGTGCGCAGAGTCGAAGGGGATTCAGCAGGCCGGTTAAGGATCGAGATCCACCCGGCAATGACCTTGGGCGGCACAGCGCCTGAACTGATCGATCAGGTACAACAGGGAACAGTGGATATCGTCTGGACTGCAGCCGCCTATACGCCGGGCCGCTTCCCACGCAGCGAAGTGTTCGCGCTGCCGTTGGTTCACACCGGCAATCCGGTGGCGACCAATCTGGCGATCATGCAACTGATCCAGCGTGAGTTGGCCCCGGACTTTGTCGGCCTGAAGCCGTTGCTGATACATGTGGATCAGGGCCACGCGTTCCATCTCTCGAACCGGTCGGTAGCCCGCGTCGCGCAGTTTGGCGGACTGACGCTGCGCCCGCCGGGAAAAGGAATTGGCAGTTGGACAATAACCGCGCTGGGAGCAGAAAATACCAAAAAGCGTCACCCGAAACTGCCAAAGGCGATGCGCCAGGGAGAGCTGGACGGTGCACTGATGACGTTCACCCTGGCTGAGTCGATGGGGGTGATAGAAGCGTCACAATCCCATACCCTGCTGGATCAAAAGGAGTTTTTCGGCACCAGCCTGTTTCTCTTCGTGATGAACGATGCGCGCTTCCGGGCACTTCCTGCCGACCTGCGCAGCGTGATCGAACGTCACTCCGGCCCTGAGTTCGCACGCGAGATCGGCGACGTCTACCGGCAGGCTGGGGATACCGCGATTGCGGCTGCTGAAAGGCGTGGTAACCGGATAAATCTGCTGCAGGGAGCAGAACTCGAACAGGCGCGCTCGCGTTTGGCTACAGTGGTAGCACGATGGAGAGACGAACGCACAGCACTGAGCATAGATGGTGCAGCACTGATCGCTGCAGCGCGATCCGCAATTGCTCGTTACAGCGGGGAATGAAACAGCGCTGCTGATCGGACACACTGAATTTACCATGCTCTCCACAGTACAGCGCTGAACCGCATGCGCAAACTTGGCTGTCAGGCGATTCACTACGCGAATCGAAATTTAATCTTTTCGCAAATTACGCTGCAGATCCTGGGAAGGTTGCTCTGCATCATCCCGTTAGAAAAGCAGGTTCGTCATCTTCCTGCGATAAACTTCAACCAACGGGTCATCACCAAGCATGGCAAAGAGCTTTAACAGTGTTTTACGGCCCAGATCATCCTGGTAGCCGCGATCCTTGCGAATGATAGACAGCAACAGCTCCATCGCATCGGCAAATTCGCTTTGACTGATGCGCAACAGCGCCATCTGATAGAGGGCGTTCAACTCTCCACCTGCTACACCGGAGGCAAGACTCCCCTCCGAGGGCAGGGTGGCAGCGGCACGCTCGAACTCTATCCGGGCGAGCAGGGAAGCCACCTCACCTTGATTGCGCTCATACTCCGGCAACGCGTCCAACAACTCCTGAGCCTGTTTAAGATCACCGCTCTCAGCCAGCAACGCAGCCAGATCGGCTCTGATGCGCAGCTTGTCCGGCTCGAGCGCATGAGCCTGTTGCAGCAGTTCGACAGCAACATCTGTGCTCCCCTGCCGATAAGCCTGCATCCCGCGCGCGTGAAGCCGGTCTGATTCATGTTCGACGTGGCGTTCCAGGAATTGACGTATCGCACTCTCCGGCAATGCACCCATGAACTCATCGACCGGTAAGCCGCCCTTGAACATCTTGACGGTCGGCAGACTGCGCACACCATATTGCGCAGCAAGTGTCTGGTTCTCATCCGAATTGACTTTGGCGAGGATGAACTTGCCCTGATAGCTCTGCGCCAAGGTCGCCAGCACCGGCATCAGCGACCGGCAGGGAGCACACCACTCAGCCCAGAAATCCACCAGCACCGGCCGGCTTTTCGAACCCTCTATCACCAGCGTCTGAAAATTGGATTCGTCAACCTCGAACACAACATTGGATTCAGTCATTTACTTCGTCCACTCAATAAGTTACCTCGGGATAATAAATGCTCATTGTATGGGCGAAGCAGCTCTTTTCAAGCATGCACGGGTGATTGGTGTGGAACATGCCGGCAGCAGGTTGGTGATGAGAGCAACACTGAATCCCGGAATAGTGCTCAATCATCCCGCAAATCACGCTCAAACACCCACTCGATCGTGAGTCACCTATTATCGACCAACTGTGCGCAGCCCTGCGTAGCAGGTGACAACAATCGCACTGGACACAGGCACCCTCCCGCAATACTCACAGCAGCCTCAGAATGGACCCGTCACCAGTATCCGTTGATCACCAAAAATTGCTGGTCCTGGCAGGATAATGCAGGTTTCAACCACCCAGGTATCCGGATGGCGTCAATCATCTCCGCTTTGCAATTGACGGAGATTTCCACCTTACGCTGGTGAAGTTCCAGGAGAGCAAACCATCCGGTCGGCTCTCCTGTATGGCGTTGCTCGTTGCGGGTCCGTTGCAGACCCCGTTCATGCCGCCAGCAGCGACCGGATCTTATCGTGCTGGAGTGTTTTTTTTCTGTTTCCCTGCCGCTGCGGCGCCCCAACTCTGCACGTAACTATCCTGGTGGGAACTACTCCTTCTGCGCACCGACCGACGGTGCACCTCCTCTTCAGCAACATGAGTGGGTCTTCTTGAGTTTTTGTTGCGGTGATTTTTTATCAAATCTGATTCGGCGACATCATCATCGGAATCATGGTAAAGCCATTTGGGCACTCTTCTCTCCTGTTGAGCAAAACCCTGCGATATTGCAAATGGGACGCCAATCTATATCCCGGAAAAGCACAGAACAAAACAAATAATTTTTATCATGATAAAAAACAACGTTTATCATAACACCGCTTTGGCCAACACCTCCTGTAGCAGGAGATCACGCTCATCTCCCGCCCGGAATACCGCATAACAGTAGCGTTCGATAATCGGCGCCTCCGCGACCAGATGCAGCGCACCCTCGTCCAGATGCGACTGGATCATCTGCTGTGCAAGATAACAGGAGCCACCCTGGGAGAGCAGCAGGTCGAGTGCTGCACTGCCGTAGTTGCAATGCACCCTGGGCAGGCAGCGATCACCGGCGAAAGCCGCATGCGCTATCGCAAAACTGCTGCCCCAGTCGACCAGCAGGTAGTTGCTGCTCAGCGCCTCTTCCGGAGTGATCGCAGCGCGTGTACTCACCAGCACGAGCGGGACGCCAATCAATGGTCTGGCCACCAGTTCCAACGCCGCCGGCGGCTCGTAGACAAAGACCAGATCGAGCAGACTCTCCACGACCCGGGCTACCAACCGCTCCGCCCGGTCCACCTCCAGGCGCAACGCCAGCTCCGCATGCGTGGAATGGAGACGTTCCGTCCATCCCCTGACTGCGATCTCCCAAAGATCACCGGTGGTGCCCACTGCGAGCGACCGCGCGTATTGTGATTCAAGTGCCACATCGAGCCGGGCACGCTCCCAGCCGGAAACGATGATCTCCGCGTTGCGGCGCAACCGTTCTCCCGCTGGAGTGAGCTGAATATTATTCCGCTCGCGTTTGAACAGCTGTACACCCAGCGTGTTCTCAAGTTGTTTTATCCTGGCACTGACTGCGGCTTGGGTGACAAAGAGGCTGTCCGCGGCTTTGCCGAAATGGCGTACCCGTGCGACGCAGAGAAAAGTTTTAAACAGCGCAATGTCCATCGGCGCAAACGATAACCGCCTTATATCGTTTCGACAATGAAAATTCCCGGTCTGAGATCGACGAGCGCCAAAGCGGGGCCTGGTTTGCGTTGCGGAGTGATCATCTTACGCTGCAGCACCCTGTAACAGTGACCAGGATGAGGCATAGCGGCCTGCGTAGTACGGCTACATCTTCATACAGAGAAAGACACCTAACTGCATGTCTGACGTAAGAATGTGTCCGGTCAACCAGTGTTCCAGAAACTCGATCTCTTCGTCGGTCAGCGACTTGCCCTGCTGCACAAACGCTTGCTGCAGCGCTTTGGCGCTCTCGATCAGCTCCTGATGCTCATTCCTGTGCTCCCAAAAATCTGAGTAGCCATATTTAAGCATCAGCCGCTCCTCATGGCGGAAGTGCCAGACGGTGCAGCTTATCAATTCGTCCAATACCGCCTCGATGTAAAGGCGCTCTTCTTCGTCCGCCACAGCATGGCAGAGCATATTGAACAGATCCACAAGCCGGCGATGATCATCATCTATCTCACCGACCTGCACACTCAACAATTTGTCCCAAACCAGATCTTTCACAAGCTCTTCTCCAGATAACACTACCGCGCCATTGTAACTTTCCTATAACCCCGAGCGGAATAGTGAAAAAGCTCTTCATAGTGACAAGATAACAACTCAACTGGAAGAGATGTGTTTGCAGCGTGACTATGCACACCCCAGAACGAGCTTATCGTTGTGCAGGCTTCCTCACTGTCCTCCCTGAACATATGCGTAGACAAACCGGTAAACCCGACAACGAATGGAGACTATATTTTACCGGGAAGCGGTATTTCGTTAGGATGCCCCCGTAGATCCGTTTACTCCTCGCTCTGCTGACCGATCTCACTGCTGGTGTTACAGCCGTCAGTGCCATCTGTTCCAACCCAAGAGCGGTAAAGAGATCTTATCACGCCACCCGCACCTAACCCGGACCATGAAAATTTACGCTTTCATCGCCACAGCGCCCATGCGTATGGAACAACTTCTCGCCGAAGAGCTCCGCAATATGGGCGCCCTTGAAGTGATCGAGACACGCACCGGTGCATCCTTCCGCGGGCCAATCGAGACAGGCTATCGCGCCTGCCTCTGGTCCCGTCTCGCCAACCGGATCCTGCTCCCACTGGCCAATTATCCCGCTGCAACTCCGGAGGAGCTCTATCTGGGAGCGCAGCAGGTCGACTGGGCACAGCACTTCGATGTCAGCAACAGTTTCGCGGTAGCGTGCAACAGCTCCAGGTCTCAAATCAGCCACAGCCATTTCGCGGCACTCAAAATCAAGGATGCGATTGTCGATCAATTCCGCGAACGGCAGGACGCGCGCCCCTCTATTAGGCTTGAACAGCCGGATATCCAGATCAATCTCTATCTATTTCAGGACCATGCAACGTTGAGCCTGGACCTCTCCGGAGAGTCGTTGCACCGGCGCGGATACCGTGAAGAGGGAATGAGTGCACCGCTGAAAGAGAATCTGGCCGCAGCAATATTGCTGCGCGCGGGATGGCCGGAGATCGCAGCAAACGGGGGCGCCCTGATCGATCCGATGTGCGGTTCCGGTACGCTGCCCATCGAGGCAGCGTTGCTTGCCGCCGATATTGCACCTGGCCTGCTGCGTAGTCACTGGGGCTTTCTGCACTGGAAACAACATGATCAGCCGCTCTGGAACAGCATGCTCATCGCAGCTCGGGAGCGGCGTGAATCGGGCTTGGCGCAGTTGCCGGTGATTATCGGTTGTGATCACGATCCGAAGGCGGTACGTGCGGCACGGGCCAATCTGGATCGGGCCGGTCTGAGCGGCAGGCTGCAAATAGAACAGCGGGATCTCTCCGTGTCAGTGTCGCAGATCAATCGCTCCTACGGCCTGCTGGTGACCAATCCGCCTTATGGCGAGCGCCTCGGGCACACAGCGGACCTGCCTGCACTCTACCAACAGTTGGGTAGTGAGCTGAAACAGCACTTGCGCGGCTGGCGAGCGGCGGTTTTTACCGGCAAACCGGAACTGGGCAAAAGCCTCGGATTGCGGGCGCGCAAAATCTACAGTCTGTTCAACGGCGCCATGGAGTGCAATCTGCTCTGCTTCGAGGTAGCACCTGAGTGGTTTGTCAACGAGCGCAGATTCCCGACCCCGCTGCCTGCCGCATCACGCAGCGAGGGTGCCAATGCACTGGCCAACCGGCTGCAGAAGAACATGAAACATCTGAGCCGCTGGTTGAAAAGGGAGCGAGTCACCTGTTTTCGGCTTTATGATGCTGACCTTCCAGAATACGCTCTGGCGATCGATTGTTACGAAGCGATACCGCGGCAAATTCATGTACAGGAGTATCAGGCGCCAGCAAACATCGATCCGCGTCGGGCGCGGCTACGGCTGCGCGAAGCCCTGGGCGTTATTCTGGATACACTGGAGATCGCGCAGGAGCAACTCCACTTCAAGGTGCGCAAACAGCAAAAAGGAGTTGCCCAGTATGAAAAACTCGGCAGCAGCGGAAAGTATTATGCAGTGGAGGAGGGGGAGTGCCGTTTTCTGGTCAATTTCGATGACTATCTGGATACCGGTCTGTTTCTTGACCACCGCCTGACCCGCAGAATACTGGAAGAGCTGGCTTCTGGCAGAGATTTTCTCAACCTGTTCGCCTACACCGGCACCGCCTCGGTGTATGCCGCCAAAGGCGGGGCGCCCACGACTACGACGATCGACATGTCCAACACCTACCTTCAATGGGCTCAGCGGAACATGGCGCTGAATGGTTTCGATTCAGCCGAGCACCGCTTCATTCGTGCTGACTGTGTCGAGTGGCTTCGGCAGGGTGGTGATGGCAGAAAGTATGGGTTGATATTTCTCGATCCTCCGAGCTTTTCAACCTCCAAGCGAATGTCAGCCACACTCGATCTGCAGCGCGATCATGTTGAGCTGATCCACAATACAGCGGCGCTTCTGCAGCCAGATGGGATCATGATCTTCTCCAACAATCTACGCAGCTTTCGCATGCAGCGTGAACGCCTGAGCAATCTACTGGTAGAGGATATCAGTCGATCCACCCTGCCCCCTGACTTCCAGCGCAACTCCCGCATTCATAATGTGTGTAGAATTCGGCTCAAGTCCGGATCGGTATAGCGTCTGCTGGAATTCATACCGATCCGGTAGCGTTCACTTTTCGCCCTTCTTCAGTCTCGCTTCGGCTTCCGTTATTTTTGCCTTCGCCCGTGCCTGCGCTTCCGCTGTCCTAGCCTGTACTTCCGCCGTTCTTGCCTGAGATTTCGCAGTTTCCGCCTGAGCCTTTGCAGTCTCGGCTTGTGCCTGCGCCTCCGCCTGGAGTTCACCCCGTGCCTCGGCGATCTCAGCGTGCGCCTCCTCCCTTACCCGCTCTATCTCAGACTGCGCCGCTTTATTGACATTATCGATCTCATGCTGAGACTGCTTTCTGATATTTTCGATTTCCGCAGTGGAGAGTCGCTGAAGCTTATCCAGAGCCTCTGCGTTTTCCTCATTGATGGTTACTATCCGCTCCTCCAATGCCTTTATTTTCGACTGTTTTTCAGCCAATTCCTGCTCCATCTGCATCACTTTTTCTTGTGCTTGTGCCGCTTGCGCCTGCGCCTTGGCCTTGATTTCGACCGCCTCTGCTTTTGCCTGGGTCGCTTCCGCCTTCGCTTTGGCCGTCTCCGCCTGCGCCTCAGCCTGCGCGGTCACGATCTTCTCCTGCGCACGTGTCACTTCGATTTGAGCTTTTGCCGTTTCCAATAGGGTTCTCGCTACTTGCAGCGGACTCTTTGATTCTTTCGCAGCCATTATTTCGTTCTCACTAGTGTTATGTTTAAGAGTGGCGCTTTTCTCGATGCCTCAAATGGGGAAAGTGCCAATGGCATTGACATGGCGGCAATACCAAGTACGACGCAGAGATTAACACAGACCAGGCATTATCAAGATCCGGGAAACAGTAACATCAGGTCACAGCTCTGGGGCGCCCCTGCTGCAGATGACTCCATCCCATACCGGTACCACTCAAACGCATCGGCTTGTTATCACGCCAACCGGGTCAGTTACCGACGTCAGGCTGATGGACGCTACTGACAATGGCCTATGTCACCAATCGATGAAAATACCCATACTCGGGGGCACAACTGGTAAAATGGGACACCCCTTGAATGCGTGAATTCACCGGCCTTCAGTCATCTGATTCGGTAACCCGCGTGACATGCCACACAGGCGGAAGTTACTTCAGCGAGCAATTTATATGCTGGCAAAGCATCTCCTTCCTGGGCTTTAAGCGCAAATCGGCTTGCAGCTTGGTGCATGCCTGTTCCGGCATTACGCATACCCTCAGGCATAAATTTCGCCATGTGCTCAGCACCATGAGACTCCAATGAACTCATGCCCAAACGGGACTCTGCCACCTCTGCTGCCTTATCCAATTCACCATTCGACATATTTGCAAGAATTTCGTTTATTGCAACCAAATGATCCCGCATATTTGACATCATGTGTTGCTGCATCATTTCCGGTAGCTTTACCCATTGTCGCGAATCCTCTCCTGCCAAAGTCATACCGCCCAGTAAAAGGCCAACACAAAACACCGATACAACACCTTTTTTTTGCATGTGAGTTCCTCATTGTCTATTTTTCACCCGATTAGTGGGAACAGTGGCAACCTGCTGATCCAATGCGAACCTCGAAGTGGGGGGTCCAACGCCGGGACTGGCTTCTTCCATCCTGCCCCGACATCAGTTGCTCTCACGGCTGTCGTCAGGTTTCCCCGCAGTGCCAACATCTAATCTACACAGCAGTATTTCTCCGCCCTCGCAATAATCTGACAAGTTGCACTTGAATGAGTCGACCACCGTGGTAGCAATCTAATGGATTGCTTGCAGGACAGCCCTGCCGTATCCGGTGCACAACTGGAGCCAGATGTCCGGAAATGACAACGGCCGCTTCAGTTAAACGGGATACGCACATAGCGCGACTCGGTTTTACCTCCTCCATCGAACACGATGGTGAGCTCTCCGATGACGGGTCCGATGGCGACACCCTCCGCTTTGTATTCGGCAAACAACCTGATGGAAGTTATACGGTTCCGGGCGTACTCCATCTGCCACAATCCGCTGGCCGGATTGGTACGCCCGCGATTGACTCCGGTGAGATAGATCCGGTCATCCAGAAAAAACATGTCCGACAGCGCCATCGTTCCAGCTCCCCCGTTAAAGTGCAGCTTAAAACTTCGCCAGATCGATGCCTGTAACGGCCCGCCGGAGAAGAGCGCCTCCAAGCCGTCGACCTTGAGAACAACCACTTGGCCAAGACTGTTCAGTGGCGCCTTGAAGCCCAGATAGAGAGAGTCTCCCCGCACCTGATGCGCTTCGATATCGATCGCCTGCTGCCGCAACGCCGCAGTCAGATAGCTGCGTGTCTGCATGTCGACCGATTTCGTCTGTGAGAGATCGACTAGCAACCGATGCAAATCGAGTTCCCGCTCCAGGCGCCAACCCCTGCCCGCTCTGGCGCACTGAAACAGTTTCCGTCTGCTCTCTTTCAACACACCCGACTTGTTGACCGACACCGAGCCGGCGATAAAGAGACGCTGCTGGTCGATGCTGATGCTCTCGGCATCATCCATCTCCAAGCCGTCGATCTCCAGCGCTTGCAGTAACTCCCCCTCGGCGCTCATCTCAAAGAGAGCGCCACTCTCGTCACTGACCAGCCAGTAGGAGTGGGTAAACGTATCCCAGACCAGGCCCGAAGCCTCGACTGATCCGGCGGGGATGGAGCCCGGACTTTTCACTCTGATTTTACGGATCTTATCCACAGCAACTCCACTACGCGCTGGTACCCTCCCGACAACAGTGTTCAACAGATCACTCCAACCAGCTGTATCAGTCAGCGTCTCATCGCCGAATCGCTGCCTCTCCTCCACCGGGCTCATGCTGCTGGTGTTGGTTTCACTTGCAGCGAAACAGTGCCCTGTCGCTCCTGATAGCGCCAACGCCAGCAGACAACCATTGAGCAGCAGTGCGATACCGGGCTGTCGCATCATGACATCTGAATCAAATGCTGGTGAATTCACCTTCCGGTACTGCAACGATCTGTCGGGATCTGAACTCGTGTCTGTTGTGTCACCAGGATTCACTGTGCCTCCTCATCTCACTCTTCATCAAACCGACCCATGGTGCCATCGCACCCTCTGGAACTCACTCTCCCCGATGGTGGCGCGCTTTCCCGTAGGAACTGACGTTCCGATGGCGTGGATCAATTACGCCACACTCAGCATTGATTAGACTAACACCTGACGGTAGTTCACGACCTGAGTAAACGGAGTCGAGCCATGCCTGTCAACCCTCCCCTCAAGCTGCCACAGCGCTATGCACCCGAACCAACCCGGCGAAAGAGTTCCGCACCCTGCCGGTCAGTCGATATCCTGCCCCCCTCCTACTTCAGTCCGCAGGTCGCGGTGACTCTGGATCGGATATTCAATGCATGGATTGCTGGATACACCGGTGGTACCGACCCCCGGGTGGTGCCGCTTGCGCTGCTGGAGTGGTGGGTGAAACTGGCCTGGTCACCGGGAACCCATGCCCGGCTGACCGAAAAGGCGGCACGAAAAATGGTACGCTTCGCGCTCTACGCGGCACAATCGCTGGTGCAGCCGGAGAACACCCCACCGGCAATCGAGCCGCTGCCACAGGACCAGCGGTTCCGCTACCCCGGCTGGCAGAAGTGGCCCTATAACCTGTTCAGTCAGTCGTTTCTGCTCACCCAGCAGTGGTGGGCCAATGCCACCACCGGCGTGCCGGCGCTCTCTGGAAATCAGAAAGCGGTGGTCACTTTCGTAACGCGTCAACTGCTCGACCTCTTCTCTCCCTCCAATTTTCCGTTCACCAACCCGGAAGTGAGTGAGGCAATCCTGAACGAAGGCGGCCTCAACCTGGTACGCGGTCAAAAAAACTTCTGGGAAGACTGGATGCGGTTGCTGCAGGGTGGCAAGCCACCGGGCAGTGAAAACTTCCGTCCTGGTGAACAGGTCGCGATCACACCGGGAAAGGTGGTATTCCGCAACCACCTGGTCGAACTGATACAGTATGCTCCGGCAACCGCCAGCGTCTATCCGGAACCGGTGCTGATCGTTCCTGCCTGGATCATGAAGTACTACATTCTCGACCTATCACCGCACAATTCGCTGGTCAGCTATCTGGTGCAGCAGGGGCACAGTGTGTTCATCCTCTCCTGGCGCAACCCAACCAGCGAAGACCGCGACCTGGGAATGGACGACTATCTGCACAAAGGTGTGATGGCGGCGTTTGATGCAGTGACACAGATCTGTTCCGGGCAACCGATACATGGCGTCGGCTACTGTCTCGGCGGCACCTTGCTGGCAATCGCCGCTGCAGCGATGGGACGTGCCGGTGACCGGCGGCTGAAAACACTCACGCTGCTGGCAGCGCAGACCGACTTCAGCGAGGCGGGCGAGTTGATGCTCTTTGTCAACGAGACCCAGGTGAGTTTTCTGGAGAGCATGATGTGGGACCGCGGTGTGCTCGACAGCCGCCAGATGTCCGGGGCGTTCCAACTGCTGCGCTCCAACGACCTGATCTGGTCACGCATGGTACGTGACTATCTGCTCGGCAGACGGCAACCGTTGAGCGACATGATGGCCTGGAACGAAGATCAGACGCGTATGCCCTACCGCATGCATTCGGAATATCTGCGTAAACTGTTTCTCAACAACGACCTGGCCGCCGGACGTTATCAGGTGTCGGGCCGACCTGTGGCAATCAGCGATATCCACGCACCGATATTTGCGGTCGGCACCGAAACGGATCATGTGGCGCCCTGGTTGTCGGTCTACAAGATTTGTCTGCTGGCCAGCAACCAACAGGTCAGCTTCCTGCTCACCTCCGGCGGACACAACGCCGGCATCATCAGCGAGCCCGGCCATCCGCATCGCCACTATCGGATCACTTCGCTGCCGAAACAGCGCATCTATACCGATCCGGAGAGCTGGCAGCGACAGACCCCTCCCGTCCAGGGCTCCTGGTGGCCAGCCTGGCAGCATTGGCTGGCACGGCGATCGGGGGATCAGGTGGCACCCCCCGATTGCGGTGCTCCGAAAGCCGGCTTCCCGCCAATCTGTGACGCACCGGGCAGTTACGTTCACCAGATGTAAGCGAGCCTCTGCACCGGGATCGGTGTATTTCTTCTGTAATATTCTGTTGCCAGAATAGTGTCTACACTTGCACTAACCGGTTGCGCCAAAACGAACCGATAAGGAAGCGCTGATGTAATCGGCACGTCCAACGGTGCAAAAAGGTGCTGCCATTTACAATCGTGAAATGCGATAGAAAATTAAAAAAGCGCACTTTTCGATATTCGTTCAACGAAAATGGCAGGATGCCCATATCCAGCTTTTCCAAGAGAACGGGGCGGCGCTGCCACGAACGCCCCACCATTGCCCGAGCAGAGTGAAGGAGAGCACTGTGCCACCAGAAGATCCGAGTACCAACCTGCCACAGCCGCTGCTGGACGACATTGACGACCTGGGTATGAATGCAGCCAGCCTGGCGGCAGATATCCGCCGCCATTTCAACCATACCCTCGGCTGCGACAAACACTCCATTTCGGCACACCATGTCTATCAGGCAGTGGTCATTGCGCTGCGGGACCGTCTGATGGAGCGCTGGAAACGCACCCATTACTCCTATCAGCAGCAGAAATGCAAACGCACCTATTACCTGTCGATGGAGTGGCTGATGGGGCGCAGCCTGGCCAATGCGATGCTCAATCTGGGCGTTACCGAAGCAACGGCCGAGGCACTGCGCAGCCTGGATCTGAACCTTGAAGAGGTGATCAACTTCGAGCGGGACGCGGGCCTGGGCAACGGCGGTCTGGGCCGGCTGGCAGCCTGCTTCGTTGACAGCTGTGCGACCTTGCAGCTCCCGGTGATGGGGCATGGAATCCGTTACGAATACGGGATATTCCGTCAAACCATCAAGGATGGCAATCAGGTAGAGGAGCCGGACCACTGGCTGGTTCACGGTAATCCCTGGGAGTTGGAGCGACCGGAGTTCGGCCAGCGAATAAAATTCGGCGGCCGGGTGGAGTATGCGCAGAGCACGGAACGGGGACTGCAGGTACGCTGGGTGGACACCGACGATGTCCACGCCATTCCCTACGACCTGCCGGTGCCCGGCTTTCAGAACGGCACCGTCAACACCGTGCGGCTGTGGCGCGCGGTTCCTACCGAAGAGTTCGATCTGAACAAGTTCAGCGCCGGTCTCTACCCGGAAGCGGTAGCCGAAAAGACCAACGCAGAAAACATCACCAAGGTACTCTATCCGAATGACGCCACCGAGCAGGGCAAAGTGCTGCGCCTGCGCCAACAATATTTTCTCGCGTCGGCCGCACTGCAGGATGTGATGAGACGCTGGGTGCGGGACTTTGGCGATGATTTCACCCGCTTTGCCGACCACAGCTGTTTCCAGCTCAACGACACGCACCCGGCGATCGCGGTGGCGGAACTGATGCGTCTGTTGATGGACCGGCACGGATTGGGCTGGGACGCAGCCTGGCGGATCACCCACCGTTGCATGGCCTACACCAACCACACACTGTTGCCAGAGGCGCTGGAGAGATGGCCGATCGCGGTATTCGGTGAGATGCTGCCCAGACTGCTCGATATCATCTATGAGATCAACGCCCGCTTCCTTTCCGACGTCGCCAAACGCTGGCCCGGCGATACCGGAAGGCAGAGACGCATGTCGATCATTGAAGAGGGTGAGCAGAAACAGATCCGGATGGCTCATCTGGCAGTGGTCGGGTCATTCTCGATCAACGGCGTGGCGAAACTGCATACGCAGCTGCTGCAGCAGGGTATTTTCAGCGACTTCTACCAACTCTGGCCGGAGCGGTTCAACAACAAAACCAACGGGATCACACCACGCCGTTTTCTGGCACAATGCAACCGGGGAGTAAGGGAACTGATCAGTGAGAAGATCGGCACCGGCTGGATGACCGACCTGACCGGGCTGAGCGACATTCAGCCATGCGCGGAAGATGCGGAGTTTCGGCAGCGCTGGCTGACGGCAAAAAAGCAGAATAAAGAGCGGCTGGCGGCGCTCGTTCAAACCCAGTGCGGCGTACGCTTCGATCCCGTCGCACTGTTCGATGTACAAGTCAAGCGTATCCACGAATACAAACGCCAGACGCTCAACGCGCTGCATGTGATCCATCTCTACGACCGCATCAAACGCGGAGATACCGATGGCATGGTAGCACGCTGCGTACTCTTCGCCGGTAAGGCTGCACCGGGTTACTGGATGGCCAAGCGCATCATCAAACTGATCGGCAACCTGGCCCGGGTGATCAATGAAGACGAGAGTGTGAATGAACTGCTCAAGGTCGCTTTTCTGCCCGACTACAGTGTCTCGGCAATGGAGACGATCGCGCCTGGCACGGATCTGTCACAACAGATATCCACCGCAGGAACCGAGGCCTCCGGCACCGGCAACATGAAGCTGATCTTCAACGGCGCGGTAACCATCGGCACACTGGATGGTGCCAATATTGAGATACGCGACCAGGTGGGCACGGACAATTTCTTCCTGTTCGGATACACAGCAGAGCAGCTTGCCGGACTGCGTGGCGGTTACAATCCCCAACTGCTGATCGCACAGGACGAAGCGCTGCACCGCGTCTTTGCGCTGTTGGAGAGCGGCCACTTCAACCAGTTCGAACCGGGACTTTTCGACGCCATCACCAACAGCATCAAGAGCCCGTACGATCCTTGGATGGTCGCCGCCGACTTTCGCAGCTATATCGACGCGCAAAACTGCGTATCCGACACCTATCGGGACCGTGACCGCTGGGCTCGTCTGAGTATCGCCAACACTGCCCACTGCGGCTACTTCTCCTCGGACCGCACCATCCGGGAGTACAACCGGGATATCTGGAAGCTGCAGCCGGTTTCCCCACTCGCCAGCACCTGGCAAGTAGCGACCGACCAGCGCGACATCGATGAGTAATGTTGATCGTCACGATCACTGATCCGATTCGACAACACTGATTGTGCTCACCCATATTGGCGCCTTTTCCGCGGTGAGGACGCCAGCATGCTGGAACAGGGGACTGCGTATAGAGAAAGCACCCGGCTGGATATTCGCGAGACGATCGCCTACGGACTGGAGCGAGTGGGTTGGTGCATTGCTGATGGTGTCGTTTCGCCCGAGCTGGCTGCTGAACTCGGCGACGAGATGCTGGCGCTGTGGCAAAGCGGCGACTTCCGCCCTGCGGGTATTGGCCGCGGCGCGAACTTCCACATCAACACACAGCAGCGCTCAGACTGGGTCAGGTGGCTCGACCCGCAGCAGCCCACTCCCGGCCAGCAGCGCCTCCTCGCTTGGATGGAGGAGCTGCGTCTTACCCTGAACCGTGAGCTGCAACTTGGACTGTTCGAATACGAGGGGCATCTCGCCATCTATCCACCGGGCAGCCACTACAGTAAGCATCTGGATCGGTTTCAGGGAACAGAGCAGCGCACCCTGACTTGCGTCCTCTACCTCAACCGGGATTGGGAAGCGACGGACGGAGGAGCGCTGCGCATCTATTGCGACCCTTCCGATGCGGGTTGTTACCGGGATATCCTGCCGCTCGACGGTCGCCTGGTCTGCTTTCTCAGCGGTCGTTTTGCCCATGAAGTGCTGCCCGCCCGGCGTAACCGCCTCAGCATCACCGGTTGGTTCAAGGCGCGCAGTTGACTGTTCACACCACCGGCTGCACAGCTTCCGTTGCGCGCACAAAAGTGTTCACTCGCGCAGGTGGTAGATTTTTCCAGACCAGCCGGGTGCGCTCTCTGCGCATTGTCGTATCCATGCAGACCGACCAGGGACGCAGATCGTAGGTGAACTGTATCAGGATACCGCCTCCCGTCAGCAGCTGCTTCAGCTGCTGCACTATCTCCGACACCACTCCCGCACTCATCGAGCGCAGCGGCAGCCCCGAAACCACAGCCTTTACCTCTTTCGCATCGCTGCCCAGCAGCTTGTTGAGTTCTCGCGCATCCCCTTCGATCACGCGCACGAAAGGAAACTGCTTACGCAGATGTACTGCCAGCTTCGCCGAGCGTTCGATCAGGATCAGCCGTTCCGGGGCCACTCCCTGCTGCAGCAGCGCGCGGGTGATACTGCCGGTGCCAGCGCCAAGTTCCACGACCAGTCCGTCACCGACATTGCGCAATTCGGCTGCCATCGCCTGAGCCAGATAGGGCGAACTGGGGCATACCGCACCAACATCACGCGGGTCTGTGAGAAGCTCCCGGGAGAAGGCCAGATAAGCGTCTATCCGAGCACGATAGATACCGGTCCGCAGGCGCAGCTCACTGAACTTGCGTCGAGCATAGGCGTTTATGGGATTTTTACCTCGAATTCTTGATCTGAGAGATGCAGCTGCCATGCCTTCGTCAACCCACTCCACAAAATGGTGCGCAATTGTAGCATTAATGTGATGCCATACCAGTTGGATTCAACCCAGCGTCAGAACTTCGCAACGAGGTGGAGCGCATACCGCTTCCCGAACAGTCGAAAACGCAGAGATACGCAACATTTTCCGCTTTCCGGATGGAACGTCCGGGCCTCACTTCTGTCTCACATGCGACATCTTTTCTGGAGGTTTTCATGGCCATGCTGTTTGACGTTTCCGTTACCGGACTGGAGAGCGTCGCCGCTATGCCCGGATCCTGGCGCGACCAGGATTTCCGTGTGCTGCTCGAGCAACTCGAGTTGGACGATCTGGACGACATCGCTGGCAGCGATCTGCAGGAGATCGTGCTGATGGCACTACAGGACCGGGAACCGGAAGATGCGGCTGATGCGGTACTCGCCAGCAAACTGCAGCAGCGCGCAAAACCCGGAGTCAGGCAGAATATCGTCCGGGACCTGCTCAAGGATCAACGGCCCTGGGAGGAGGCAGCAGATATCAAACTGCATGCCGGGATATTCGCATCCGCCATGCTGCTGCGGCAGGCATTTCCCAAGATTTTCCCACGACCGGACATTCTGCACTTGACACTGCAGCTCAGGGGATTGACAACAGACGCCATTAAACTACTCTCCTGCCCACCGGAAGCAGCATTTGTCGCTCGCGTAATCGCCGATGGAATGGACGAAAGCAGTGTTCTGGAGCGCCTGTTCGATGCAAAACTCGCGTCACACTCCTTCCCCGAGGCGGATAGCATCATCTGGCGAGCCGAATTCAGTAACCCATTGCCAGGTGACGTCTCGGCTGTACAACTGAGTGTCTACTCGTCGGCGCACTGGTTGAGTGCCATGAAGCAGGTCTCCAGCTACCGGTCTCAGGCTTACAACGACACGATGGATCCCACGGAGATCACGATTGATCGGGAGCATGCAGCTGAACAGGTTAAATAGCATTCACGGCCAAGCCAAAAACTGGGCGCTGGCACTGGGTTTCGTTCTCCTCTGGTATGCGCTGCTGCAGGGTTTCGCCGCCTGGGTCTTCGATGTCGCACCCCACTGGCGCGCTGTACCACGCGACTTGGCCGCAAATCTGCTGCTCGGAGCGATCATCTACCTGCTCTCGCGCAGTCTCGCCTGGTATCTGCCCACGATTGCACTACTGATGGCGGCGTTGCATCTGACCAACGCCGGAAAGCTGGTGGTGCTCGGCGGACCCATCATGCCGGACGACCTGCTGACCGTAGGCAACCTGTTCCTGCTGTTGAACGGTTGGCAGCTGGTGGGTGTGATTGCAGTGGTGCTGGTACCAACCACACTGCTGGTATTGGCCTGCGCCTGGCGCTCACCCTCGACCTGGCTGACCCTGGTACTGCTGGCGGCCGCTGGCTGGGGACTGACACAGGCGCCGGCAGCGATCTCCCGCTCCATGGACAGCTGGTTTGGCGACACCATCTGGGACCAGCCGGGTAATTTTGCCGGGCGCGGCCTGCTCATCCATCTGGTCCAGGAGTCTGCCCGTTACCTTGCGCGAGGCGCCAATCCGCCGAGCCAGGCCGCAGTGGCGGAGGCACTGCAAGCGCTCCGACAGAGCGAGATGCGACCAACCTCCGCTTCCCCGTCATCCGGTGTGCCGTCGCGCAATGTACACCTGATCCTGCTGGAGTCGTTCTGGGACCCGATGTTGCTCACCGCATCCGGCCTATCCGCCGACCCGGTGGACCCGGAGTTTCGAGCGCTCTGGGCAGAGACCGGCCACTCACTGGCGCTCTCGCCCGTTTTCGGTGGCTACACCGCCAACGCCGAGTTCGAAACACTGTGCGGCTTTCCGGTCACCGAGGATGCGGTCTTCTTCGAAGGTTGGCTGCGGCACGACGTTCCCTGCCTACCCCGTCACTTGAAAGGGATCGGTTATCAGAGCGTCGCCTCCCATCCGAACGTCGCCAGCTTCTGGAACCGGGTGAACGCCTACCGCCGCATCGGCTTCGATCACTACTGGTCCATCGCAGACTTCCAACAGGATGACATGAACGAGGAGTTTCTCGGCGACGCCTCGTACTATCGTCAGATGCTGGAAAAAATCGGCCCGATGCTGCATGGAGGGACGCCGATTTTCAATTACATGCTCACCATCTTCGGCCACCTCGACTACCCGCTCAATGAACGGCGCCCGGCATTGATCGGGACCACCGACGGCAACAGGCTGGTACGCGACTATGCCAACACCATCTACTACAAGTCGCGCGAGTTGATGGCGTTTCTGAAACAGCTGCGGCAAATGGATCCGGAGAGCCTGATCCTGCTGTTTGGCGACCATCCCCCGTTTCTTGGACCCAACCACGGCGGTTTCACAGACTCCGGCCTGCTGGCTGACAGACGCGGCAATTTCCAGGATCGCATGTTCAAGACCCTGGTAGCGACACCGCTGGTGGTCATCGATGGGGCACGCGGACCGCTCCAGTTGGGCGAAGTGCCGATGTATCAGCTCCCCGGAGTCATACTCGACCTGCTCGATGACCGGCGGCCTGCGCTGCTGAAGCTCGCCTCGGGGGCGCCTGCCGCATCGCTGCGACCACTGCCGGGAATGCACTATCTGAACGCCGGGGGAGAAGCGCTGGCCTGTCGCGAGGGGAGAGAGAACGATGCCCGTTGTGACAGATCGGCACGCTGGGTGCGCGCCATGATCACCCTGACCCAGGACCTGTTCGGTGGGTTCCAGAACCTCATACAGCTGGAAACGGACGCAGAGAATACGCAGAGTGCGTTGAACGACGGCGGCATGACACCCACCGCCTCTCCGGCAAACAGCGCCACACAGATGGTGGTGCAACCGGTTGCGCCGCGGTCGTGAAACCGTCGCAACCCGCTGTGCAGCCAGGACGAAGGGCAGCACCTCCCGGATAGCCGCTGTGAACAGTCCCACCCAATCCGGAATCGGATTCAGCGCATCGCGCCCACCACCCTGGCGGGCAGCTTTGGCAATGCGCTGATCAGTGCCACCAGCACCGCCGCGGCATACGGTATACCCTGCACCACGAGCACCCAGCTCCACACCTGGATATCCAGCATATCGCTGTCTTCACGGACCAGGTAGAGGCCGGCGATGGCCAGCGAGAGTGCGATCAGCATCAGCAACTCCTCACGCGCATCCAAAAGCGATCTTAACAACGCACTGCTGCTGGCATGTTTCGGTGTGCGGAAAAAGCCGATCCGCCGGGTGACGAATCCGGTCAGCATCGCACGCGCGATGGTATGTGACAACGAGAGTCCGGCAAGACCAGCGGCCAGGCTCTGGCGCAGCGTGGCCGCCACCCGTCGCCGATAGAGAAACAGCATCTTCAGCACTTTGAACAAAAACAGCGAGAGCGGCAGCAGCGCGAACAGGATGTTCGGCGGCGCCACCCACTGCGGCCACAGCAGCATACTCACGGACCAGATCAGCGCCCCCAGATTGAATACCAGATTGAAGCCATCGGCGAGCCAGGGGAGCCAACCGGCGATGAAGTGATAACGCTGCCCCCAGGTCAGCCGGCTCGGCTCCAGGCCCAATAGCAGCGTCAGGTGCTGCCGCAGGATGAGCACCGCTCCGTAGGCCCAGCGGAAACGCTGTTTCTTGAAGTCCGCGAAATTGTCCGGCATCAACCCCTTGCCGTAGCTCTGGGGAATATAGGTTGCCTTGTGCCCCTGCTCAAAAATGCGCAGACCCAGTTCGGCGTCCTCGGTAATGCACCACTCGCCCCAGCCACCCACTTCGGTCAGCACCCGATGCCGTACCAACGTCATGGTACCGTGCTGAATTATCGCATTGCGCTCATTGCGGGTGATCATCCCAATATGGAAAAAACCACGGTACTCTGCCATGCACATCGCTTTGAACGCACTCTGACCCGCATCCCGATAGTCCTGCGGGGCCTGGACTATCCCCATCTCCGGATCACTAAAATACGGGACCATGTCACGCAGCCAGTCGGGGTTGACCAGGTAATCGCTGTCGATCACCGCGACGATCTCGGCGGATGGATCGATCTGCCGCAGCGCGAAATTGAGCGCGCCGGCTTTGAATCCGGAGAGCGGATCGACGTGAAAGAAACGAAAATGAGCGCCCAGCTTCTCGCAGTGTGCCTGCACCGGCCGCCAAACCGCCTCATCCTTGGTGTTGTTGTCGATCACCAGCACCTCAAAACGCGGATAGCGCAACGCCGCCAACGCATCGAGCGTCTGAATCATCATCTCCGGCGGTTCATTGTAGGCAGGCACATGCACCGAGACCATGGGCAGCTGCCCCCCGGGCACCGCTACCGGGCGTGATCGATTGCGCCAGGGGTGCATCCATGCCGCCTCGGCCAGTTCATGCGCTTCCGCCAGCAGCACGATGATCACACCCAGCGCGGCGATGAACAGCATCACTCCCACGGCCAGCGTCGCCGGCGTCAGGTATTGACGGGAGTACTCCCAGACCATCCAGACCGCAAAAGTGGTTATGGCGTAAGCTACCAACGCGAGGAAGCCCCGGCCACGCGCCATCAGCCCGCTGCTGTCACGGAACATCACCGCCAGCAACAACACCGTCAGTCCGATACTGATCGCCACCAATCCCTGCCAGCCAGGTATTCTGACGACCGGGGCGGTAAAGGCGAACTTGGGCTCCCGATCAATGTTGTACACCCCCCAGTTGGTTCCAGCCTCCCCTTCGAGCTTTCTCTTCCAGAGCTGGTCGAACGCCTCCATCACGTAGTAGGTGTAACCTTCACGCTCCGCCAAGGCGAGAAACCGGCGCAGGAATTTGGCCTGGCTGGCCAGCGTGGCCCGCGCCTCCTTGCGGGTGCGCCCGTTACTGGGCCAGCCGACTTCGGCAATCACGATGCGCTTGTCCGGGTAAGCGGCTTTCAGCTGTTCATAACGGAACACCACGTAGTCGACCGCCTTGTCGACGCTGATCCCCTCCCAGTAGGGCAGGATATGTACCGCGATGAAATCGACCTCCTTGACCAGTTCCGGATATTGCAACCAGATATGCCAGGGCTCGGCCAGACTGACAGGCGCCCAGACGCTTTTCCGTACCCGCTTGAGATGAGCGATCATCTGCTCCACCGTCTGCTCCCCGCGCAGCAGAGTCTCGTTACCGACGATCACGCGCACCACATGGTCGTGGTTCTCCCGAAAGATCCGGATGAGTTTCTCTATCTCCTTCTTGTTGGCCTCCTTGTCCTGATTGATCCAGGCACCGAGCATGACATTGAGCTGATGTGCACCGGCCAGCTGCGCCACGTCGGCCAAGGTGGACTCCACGGTGTAGGTGCGCACCGCATAGGCCTCGCCGGAGAGCAACGCCAGATCTTCGTCGATCTCCGCTATCGAGGGGAAATCCCCCTGCATCGGCGTCTGCGCACCGCGCATCGGCGAGAAGCAGAAGCCCTGGATCGTGCTCGGCCAGGGAGGTTCCATATCAGGTCGATTGAGGAAAGCCCACAACAGAAATGTGAGACCACCCATTAGAACGGTAATCAGAAGGCCGGCACGGTTTATCAATTTACTTTTGCTACTCTGTGACTGGGGGTATGAGACCAGACTAATTGGCATGGTATTGTATGTTTTCTTTCACGGAATGCTACAGGCTGAAGGACAAACCATGCACGACTCGACACGCTGAGCCATATCGCAGGCTTTCCCTGAGCACCCAGGTACACCCGCAGTATTACCCTCCGGATGGTGGTTGCTCCTCCCTCCGAAGTAAATTCAAGTCCGTCCTGTCTTTGACGAAAACAATAGGCATTCACCGCGTTAACCTCATTGACCTTTTACTCGATTTGGAGAGCTGGCTTGAGTTACTACACCATGACCCACCTGAAACAGCTGGAACAGGAGAGCATCCACATCATCCGTGAAGTGGTGGCCGAGTTCCGCAATCCGGTAATGCTCTACTCCGTGGGCAAAGATTCGGCGGTGATGATCCGGCTGGCACAGAAAGCATTCCATCCGGGCAGGTTCCCGTTCCCGTTGATGCATGTCGATACCGGCTACAAGTTCCCCGAAATGTACCGGTTCCGCGACAGCCTGGTGGAGCGTATCGGGGCGAGACTCATCGTCGAATCCAACACCCAGGCAGTGGAGCGCGGCACCCACCCGGCACAGCTCGGCAATGACAAATGCTGTCAGCAACTGAAGACACGCGCGCTGTTGGATGCGATCGCCAAGCACCGCTTCGACGCAGCTTTTGGCGGCGCACGACGTGACGAAGAGAAGTCGCGCGCCAAAGAGCGCTTCTTTTCAGTGCGCGATGAGTTCGGTCAGTGGGATCCGAAGAACCAGCGCCCCGAACTGTGGAACCTGTATAACGCCGACATTGGCGAGCGCGAGAGCGTACGCATCTTCCCGCTCAGCAACTGGACCGAACTGGATGTGTGGCAGTACATCAAGCTGGAGAATATCCCGCTGGTACCGCTCTACTTCTCGCAGTCACGGCAGGTAATCGAACTGAACGGCATCACCATCCCGTTCGAATACGCCAATCTGGTCGACCCGGAGCGGAAGCTGGGGCTGAGTGACGCAGAGACAAAACAGGTGGGCTGCCGCTTCCGCAGTCTCGGCTGCATTCCCTGCACCGGCGCGGTCGTGTCAGACGCGCAGACGATCGATGACATTATTCAGGAGGTGATCGATGCACGGCGCAGCGAGCGGGAGAATCGCATCATCGACCTGACCAGTGACTCCTCGATGGAGCAGAAGAAGCGTGAGGGGTATTTCTGATGAGCAGTAAAACGGAACTGACCGCCTATGAGAACAAGAGCCTGCTGCGTTTCACCACCAGTGGCAGTGTAGACGACGGCAAGAGCACGCTGATCGGACGTCTGCTGTACGAGACCAACTGCATCTTCGAAGATCAGTTCGCCGCAGTCGAACGGACCAGTCAGCGGCGCGGTGACAAGCGCGTGGATCTGGCACTGCTGCTGGACGGGCTGGCGGCTGAACGTGAGCAGGGGATCACCATCGATGTGGCCTACCGCTACTTCACCACGGCCAAACGCAAATTCATCATCGCAGATACACCCGGGCACGAACAGTATACCCGCAACATGGTCACCGGCGCCTCCACCAGTCAACTGGCGATCATTCTGATCGATGCGCGGCATGGCGTGGTTACCCAGAGCCGGCGCCATGGGTTTCTGATCTCGCTGCTGCAGATTCCGCACCTGGTGGTCGCGGTCAACAAGATGGACCTGGTGGATTACAGCGAAGCAGCGTTCCGCAGAATCGTCGAGGATTACACCGAATTTTCCCAGAAGCTGGATATCCACGACATCAGTTTCATCCCGATCAGTGCGCTGGATGGCGACAATGTCACCACGCGCAGTCCGAATATGCCCTGGTACGACGGGCATACGCTGCTGCACATGCTGGAGAACGTACAGGTCTCCGCCGACAAAAATTATGTCGATTTCCGCTTTCCGGTGCAGAACGTGCTGCGCCCGAACCTGGACTTTCGCGGCTTCAGCGGCAACGTCACCTCGGGCACCATCCGGGTGGGCGAAGAGATTGCCACACTGCCTTCGGGCAAGATCTCGCGCATCAAATCGATCGTCACCTACGACGGCGAACTGGAGGAGGCGTTTGCCGGCCAGGCGGTGACACTGACACTCGAGGATGAGATAGATATCAGCCGTGGCGACATGATCGTGCGCCGCAACAACCTGCCCCACGTAGGCAACGAGTTCGATGTCAATCTCTGCTGGCTGGATGAGCAGCCGATGAACCCACGCACGCACTATCTGCTCAAGCACACCACGCAGAAGGTGAAAGCGTACATCTCTGGCATCCATTACCGGATCAACGTCAATACACTGCACCGTGAGACCACCGACCACTTTGCACTAAACGAGATCGGGCGCGTCACCATCAAGAGCTCCCGCCCGCTCTTTTTCGACAGCTACCGGGTAAACCAAGGTACCGGAAGTTTCATTCTGATCGATCCGTTGAGCAACCACACGGTCGCCGCCGGTATGATTCGCGGACAGCCGCGCGATGTTAAGAGCGTCACCCATACCCGGCACGCCGAGAGCCTGCGCTCGGCTAACGTGCACTGGGAGGGGGGCATGATCTCGCGGCAGAGTTGGGAGCAGCGCAATGGTCATAAGGCAGCCGTGATCTGGTGCACCGGACTGTCGGGTGCGGGAAAATCGACCGTTGCCAAGGGGCTGATCAGCGCATTGTTCGCGCGCCAATGTCAGGTGATGATGCTCGACGGAGATAACGTGCGCCATGGCTTGTGCGGCGATCTCGGCTTCAGCGACCAGGACCGTTCGGAGAACATCCGGCGCGTGGGTGAGACCGCGCGTCTCTTCTACGAGCAGGGCAACATCGTCATCTGCACCTTCATCTCACCGTTCCACGACGACCGGGGTTTCGTCCGTTCGATCCTGCCGCAGGGCGCTTTCCACGAGGTCTACATCAAGTGCGACTTGAGCGTGTGCAAGCGGCGCGATCCCAAGGGACTGTACCGCAGGGCGGAGGCCGGAGAGATCAAGGAGTTCACCGGTATCGACTCGCCCTATGAAGAGCCGGAAAATGCGGAAGTGGTGGTGGAGACCGACATCGATAGTGTGGAGTCGATCGTCGCGCAGCTGGAGGCATATCTGCTGGAGCGTGGCATCATCTCATGAGCTTACTGCAGCTGAACGATTGCGCCTGACGCTCCTGGCCCGCGTGCATCCCGGTCCGTGTTCCGGGATGCGTTGCTTGCCGGCTAGGAGTTGATGATGTACTCCAGTTTGGAGCCGCCCTGAGAGATGGATACCTGCCACTGTTGTGCATCCGTCTGGCTCAGCCGCAGCATCGGATCTTCATCCCGATTGCCCCAGATCACCACCGCCGTCAGGTAGTCCAGATCCGCTCCCAGAAAACCGTATAACAGTTTACGCCAGGTGGGGAGTCGCAGGCCGTCATGAATCGGATCGCCCAACCGCCTGACCAGCTCCCGCCGTTGCGCATCGGCATAGCCCAGCGCCTCCTCGCGACTGTCGACTGCAACCAGAATCCGCTGTTCGACCAACGCTCCCGCGACACAGTGGTAACTGATCATAGCCGTGCGCGCTCCCTGTATCCCTCGGTAGCTCAGTTCGCTCCCTTCCCCGCGGTCGCCCAGCGCGACCGAGCCCAGACTCTGTTCGATCCCCGGAATCCGTTCGCAGGCAACGCCGGGACGCAGATCAGCGATCCGATCCGCCCCCGGAGCGCTCAGCGGGAGCAGTAGACAACAGAGCAGAAAAGCACATCTTCTCATCAACATTTCCACGACTTACCGGCGGACTTCCAATAATGTCATCCCGCTTATCTCAACAGTGGGAAGCCAATTGCTACACTGACGCGCTCCCGCCTGGGGGCACCTCCCGTCTGCAAGGTTCGCGCGGTGTACTATTCGATGAACCGGCCCTTCGACAGCAGATCGGCGGACATCTTTTCCAGCTCCAATGCACCCGAGCAGACCAGTTTCTCATCCACCTGGTAGTCCAGCGACCGGTTACGTCCCGCATAATCGACCGAGTTGAGTATCACCTTGATCGCATTGAGCCGTGCACGCTGCCGGTTGTCGGCGCGGATGATGGTCCAGGGTGTCTCCCGGGTATGAGTACGCTTGAGCATCTCGTACTTCACCCGTGAGAAGTCGTCCCAGCGCTCCTGCACCTGCAGGTCGATCTCACTCAACTTCCACTGCTTCAGTGGATTGACCTTGCGCACCTCGAAGCGTTGCGCCTGTCTCGCCTTACTGACGCTGAAGTACACCTTGATCAGCAGCGTGCCCTGGCGCACCAGATCCTGTTCGAATCCCACCACACCCTGCATGAAATGCTGATGCTCCTGCTCACTGCAGAAACTGAACACCGGCTCCACCAGAGCGCGGTTGTACCAGCTGCGGTCGAAAATGACAATCTCGCCGCCGCGTGGAAAATGCGACACGTACTTCTGGAAGTACCACTGGCTGCGCTGCTCTTCGCTGGGTTTACCGAGCGCAACCACGCGGTAGTGACGAGAGTTCATATAAAAGGTGATGCGCTGTATCGCGCCACCCTTACCGGCCGCATCGCGCCCCTCGAACAGGATGATCATGCGCCGGTTATCCCGCTCCAACTGCTCCTGCAGCTTGATCAGCTCGGCCTCGTAAGGCTTCAGCTGCTTCTGTTTGCGGTAGTGGTTGAGTGCCTTATCGTGCACCCCCTTGAGACGGGCGTTCTCTCGCTCCAGTTGCTCGATACGGGCAAACAGTGAAGCCAGCTGAACCTTCTCGCCACGGAATTTGACCTTAGCCCGATCTTTCCTATTACTCATGCCGCTTACTTCAGATCCAATTGCAGAGTGGAATCATCGCCCCCTCCACACCAGCTACTCGCCGAGTGTCCGAATGATCTCCCGGATGGTCGGATGATTTTCCAGCCTGAGGATCCTCGGGTCACTCTGCAGGCGTTCCAGTTCACCCGATGCAATCGCCTGCATCAGCTCGGGGTCGTTGAGAATTTCGACAACAGCCGGATCTTGCCGCATGGAGAGCACCAGCGCAACCACTCCGGGATTGACCATGATCCGCTGCTGGATCCGCTCAAGCTGATTGCCTGCCTCCGCCGCGACACCGCCACCACTGATCTGCGCGGAGCCATCTGGTGAATGTATCGAACGGATATTCGTATCCGGCAACTGTAGCCGGCCGAGCGTTGCCGACTCGACGGTATAAACACCGTCCGTGTAGCCGATGATGGCGGCGGAGAGCCTGCTGCCATCGTTCAATTCAATGATGCGGACGCTGCCGGCGGCCAACAGAGAATGAGCGATCAGAGCAGCGCCCAGCAGCGGCACCAGCCGCCAGATCGACCTGATATGAGAACGCATAATAGAGTACCCTTCGAATCTGTTGCAAACCGCTTTCAATTGCAGCTGACACCCTGCGACCAATGTTCGCAGTGACGGAATCGATTTCATTCCGATCCGTAGACCTCGCGCACCAACGCCAGGAACCATGCCGGTCGCTCCATCACCACATACAGGAGCAGCAGTGCCAGCAGCGGCACGAACGGGATGAGCGCATCTAAAATAGCGAGTACGCTCAACGCTAGCAACAATGCTGTCTTCCTGGTCATTGCCTCTCCCCGGCTTCTGTGGAGGGATAAGAGTGTCTCTAATGCTGAGATAACGCAATCATCGGAGCGACACGCCAGCTCACACCCGTTTCCGTCTGCGGCAGCAGGCCGTCGACAGCCGGAAAACGGGCACTGCACCGGCCGATCTCTACCAAAATCCGGTCAGTTGGGGTATATACCAAGCTTTAGCGTGCACTCTTTGGATGACGAGAAGCATTACCATACCCGCTGAGTCTCCGGCTGGAGCAGATGAACGTCACACAGCAGACCGCATCCACAGCCCAAAGGTTGGACGAGGCGCCGCGATTTTCCAGTTGACCAAGAACAAACGGAAGGAGGATGAAAATGAAGTTGCGTAACCACCTGGCTCTGCTCGTCATAGCCGCCACCCTTACCACCGCCGGTACGGTGCTCGCCGCCCCGGTCTTCATCAATATATTGACCGGTGGCACCAGCGGGGTCTACTACCCCATCGGCGTGGCGCTGTCGCAGCTCTACGGCGCAAAGATCGAGGGATCCAAAGCGTCGGTACAATCGACCAAGGCCTCTGTGGAGAACCTCAATCTGTTACAGGCCGGGCGCGGCGAACTGGCGCTGGCGCTGGGTGACGCGGTTGCCGATGCCTGGAACGGGGTGGAGGATGCCGGCTACAAAAAGCCGCTGAATAAGCTGCGGGCGGTGGGTGGCGCTTACTCAAACTATATCCAGATCGTCGCCAGCGCCGACTCCGGCATCAAGACGCTGAACGACCTCAAGGGAAAAAGCATCTCTGTCGGAGCGCCCAAGTCGGGCACCGAACTGAATTCGCGCGCGGTGTTCAAGGCGGCTGGATTGAGCTATGCGGACATGAGCAGGGTGGAGTATCTGCCTTATGCCGATTCGGTGGAGCTGATCAAGAACCGCCAGCTGGACGCCACCCTGCAGTCGTCAGGTCTGGGCATGGCAGCTTACCGTGATCTGGCCGCAACCATGCCGGTCCGCTTCATCCCGATCCCGGCCGAGGTGGTGGCCAGGATCGACAGCGCCGCCTACCAGCCGTCTAAGATACCTGCCAACACCTACGAGGGACAGAGCGAGGATGTGCCTACTGCGGCGATCACCAACATCTTCGTCACTCACTCCGAGGTGTCGGACGAGCTGGTCTACCAGATGACCAGGCTGATGTTCGAAAATCTGGACAGCCTCACTGCGGCGCACGCTGCCGCGAAAGGTATCAGACTGGAGAGCGCAGCCAAACATCTGCCCATTCCGCTGCACCCTGGGGCCGAGCGCTTTTACCGCGAAGCCGGCGTACTGGAGTAGCCGCCCACTACCGCTCGCAAGGCGCCGGCCGCTGTCGCGGCCGATTCCGCCACGAATGGTATATTCACTCGCGCCATTACGGCTGTAGCTAACCGACATACAGCAAACCGGTGCAGGCTTTCGCCAGTAGGCCGGGGTCCGGCACCGGAATTTCAGGTATCAGTCATGAGCGAACATCAACCTACCCTGGCCGCCAGCCCGGCCGACTGGCCCCGGATGGTGTTCGCCATCGCACTGGCTTTCTCCACGTTTCAGATCGTGACCGCGGCGTTCCATCCGGTCTCCACGCAGATTCTGCGCGCGGTGCATGTCGCCTTTCTGTTATTGCTGATCTTCCTTGTCTACCCTGGGACCGGCAAACGCAGACCCTGGCAGCCGCTGGCCTGGCTGCTGGGCCTGGCTGGCATCAGCACTGCCGCATATCAATGGAGTTTCGAGGCTGAACTGATCCAGCGCTCCGGCGAGCTGACCGACGGTGACATGTTCATCGGCGTGCTGCTGGCACTGTTGGTGTTCGAGGCCGCGCGGCGGGTGATGGGACCTGCGCTGCCGTTGATCTGCGGACTCTTTTTCTTTTACGCGATGTTCGGACAGCACCTGCCGGGTGATCTGGCGCACCGTGGCTACGGCTTCGACCAGGTGATCAACCAGCTCGCGTTCGGAACCGAAGGGCTCTACGGTACGCCGACCTACGTCTCTGCCACTTATATCTTCCTGTTCATTCTGTTTGGTGCCTTCCTCGAGCAGGCCGGCATGATCCGGCTCTTCACCGATTTCGCGATGGGCTATTTCGGACACAAGCGCGGCGGCCCGGCCAAGGTGTCGGTGGTCTCTTCCGCGCTGATGGGTACCATCACCGGTTCCGGCGTAGCCAATGTGGTCACCACCGGCCAGTTCACCATCCCGTTGATGAAGCGCTTCGGTTACACTCCGGCTTTTGCCGGCGGGGTGGAGTCCACCTCGAGCATGGGCAGTCAGCTTATGCCGCCGGTGATGGGGGCGGTCGCGTTCATCATGGCCGAGACCATCGACGTGCCTTTTGCGGAGATCGCCAAGGCAGCCGTGCTGCCGGCGCTGCTCTATTTCGCTTCGGTCTTCTGGATGGTCCATCTGGAGGCGAAGCGCGCCGGCCTGGAGGGGCTGCCCAAGGATCAGTGCCCGGACCCATGGAACGCGGTGCGCAAGCGCTGGTTTCTGCTGATCCCGCTGGGTGTACTGATCTGGCTGCTCTTCTCCGGGCGCACACCGCTCTTCTCGGGTACCGTAGGACTTGCTCTCACCGCCATCGTCATTCTCGGCTCGGCAATCATCCTGCGCATCTCCTCCTTCGGCTTGCGGGTTGCATTCTGGATTGCGCTGGGCGTGCTCTGCGCCGGCTTTTTCCAGCTCGGCATCGGCGTGATCTTCGGCGTGATCGGCGCCCTGGTAGTCGTCTGCTGGTTCGTCAAGGGTGGACGCGAAACGCTGCGCATCTGCGTCCACGCACTCGCCGAGGGACCACGCCATGCGCTGCCGGTCGGTATCGCCTGCGCGCTGGTCGGCGTGATCATCGGCGTGGTCTCACTGACCGGAGTGGCCTCGACCTTTGCCGGATTCATCCTCGCCATCGGTCAGGACAACCTGTTCCTCTCGCTGGTACTGACGATGCTCACCTGCCTGGTGCTGGGCATGGGCATACCGACCATCCCCAACTACATCATCACCAGTTCCATCGCCGCCCCGGCGCTGCTCGATCTGGGCGTACCGCTGATCGTCTCCCATATGTTCGTCTTCTACTTCGGCATCCTCGCCGACCTGACCCCGCCGGTGGCGCTGGCCTGCTTTGCCGCGGCACCGATCGCCGGGGAGAGGGGGCTGAAGATCAGTCTGTGGGCTATCCGCATCGCGCTGGCTGGCTTCGTGGTACCCTTCATGGCGGTATACAACCCATCGCTGATGCTGCAGGGGGAGAGCCTGCTGATGAGCGCCTATCTGGTGGGCAAGGCAGCCTTCGCGATCGGCCTCTGGGGCGCCGCCTCCATAGGCTATTTTCAGCAGCGCCTCGCCTGGTGGGAACGGCTGCTGGCGTTGACCGCGGGCGTCTCACTGATTCTGGCGCTGCCGTTTACCGATTCATTGGGATTCGTTCTGGGGGCGCTGCTGGTTGGGCTCCATCTCTGGCGCGGGCACCGGCTCAGCGCCGCCCATCCCTGACCGCCAGATGCTCGGTCTCTGTCTGGGAGTGGCCGGCGCAGTGTGGGCCGAACTTCCCCTTAACCAGTTCACCCTTGCCTGGCAACACAGTGTGGAGAAGGTGCGTTGGGAGGAAGATTACCGTGTCACCTATCAGGGGCTGGCGCTGGAACAGGCGCGAATCAAAGGATCTGGCGCAGGCATGGAGATTCCCGAGACCGCAGTGCTGCGCGATGGCAGCTGGCACTACCAGCCGGGGCTGGCCCAGCTGTCATTGCTGCGTCTGGGGCGTACACCGGAGGCTGGAGATTACCAATTGTGCAGCGACCGAAAATGCCATGAACTGAGCGAATGGCTGGGCCCGCCTGTGCATGAGCGGCCGCTGGTTGAGTTGTGGAGTTGCACCCTGAGCCGATGATGCCTGTGTAGTATCGGTGCAATCGTGCACGCCGCGCCAGCCGAAGCGTCATGCCAGCGATCTGCGATAGGCGAGCACCGAGTTGGCACCGAATATCAGCAGCGCCCCGCACCACCCAGAGAGGGTCAGCGCTGGATCCCCTACCAGCAACGGACCCAGCAATGCCGCCATGATGATGCGGCTGGAAGAGATGATCGAACCCTCCACCGCGGTCACGAAGAGAAAACCGTAAGTGAGCAGATACTGGCCGAGCACACCCAGCGCGGAGCAACTGAACAGAAAGAGCAGTTCGTGCCCATTCGGCCAGAAAATGGTCTCATTGAACAGCATGAAAATCGACAGCGCACCCAGCCCGAACATATAGAAGAGGATCGTCTGCGAGTCATGGTGCCTTCTGCTCAGGTTGAGATAGATCATTGCCAGCGAGGCAGTGATACCTGAGCTGAGCCCCCAGAGATTTTCCCATTTGACACCAATCTCGCCCGGCGCAAGGATCAGCCAGATGCCCAGCAGGGCGACTGCAACGATCAACAACACGGCAGCATCCCGCTGCTCGCGGATGAAAAACCAGGCGAACAGTGCCACGAACAACGGGTAGGTCATGTTCAGGATATTGGCTTCCGCCAGAGAACCCACCTCTACCGCCTTGTAGAAACAGAAAACCGCAATGGTGTTCATCAGGGTACGTCCGAGCAGCAGATGGTAGCGACGTGGCTGCAGCCTACGTCCGGTGAGGAGCAGGGTCAGACAGACAACGATGAAGCCGAGAAAAAACCGGGCAAATACGAAAAAGGGTGTGGCTATGGTCACCGAAGATTCTGCCCAGCGAATAATGGCCGTGGCCAGGTAGAAACAGATCGCCGAGCAGAAAACCGCCAGCCAGCCGCCTACTTGAGGTGATATCAGGCGCTTGCGATCAATGGTCATCGGCATACGGTTTTCCGTGGGTATCGAGCTGCGGCCCATTCCGCGGACGACCCGCCTCATCCTTGAGATCACTGTCGCCCTCCTCCCGGGCTGACGATGACACCGCATCGTCCGCTCCGCTGTTGCGTAAAGCAAGCCATACTACAGCCACCACCGCCGCTACCACGAAAGCGTAAAACAGCAATGTCATCAATGCTGACTCCTGTTGGTGCAGCGATCTACGCCAGCCTCTCCGGCCACTCAGACAAACCATCGTCTAGCCGTCGGCCCGCTGCTGGTTAGTCCAACAATGACCGGGGCACGGCTTGACAAACCCCACCGCTCCAGTAGTCTGCAGCCCTGACGCTATAGAGTGGGTATACGTTGGCAATGCGGTTCGCACTATCCAGCGATGAGGAACACCTGACCCGGCAATACTCTGACATAAAACGCTATTTTCCTACAGCCGCCAAGTGACTGAATTGAATTCAAACCTGTATCGGGTGGATCCATGACCCCGGCGAGAATGCTCGGCTGCCTGCTGTTGATTCTGGTCGGCTATCACCATATCAATGAACCGATCGGTTTCTCTACCGCCGGAAGTATCGCCACTGGACTCTTCGCAGCCTGCCTGACCTCCGTCTATCCCGGATATCATCCCGACCGCAGGAACTGGATCGGTTGGTGCGCGATCGCATGCGGCTGCCTGCTGCTGGCCGGTCGCAACAGCATCGACATGCTGCTGACCATCCCCCTGACACTGGTTGGACTCGGCTTTTGGCTGGCTGAACTCCCGATCGAACCTATCCATCCGCATACTGGTGATGGAACCTTTGGTGGGGATGGAGGACTGGGAGGAGACGGTGGCGGCTGTGATGGCGGCGGCGACTGTTGATGTCGAAAGCGAAGCAGTACGCTGCGCTGCTGATGGTGTCATCCTCACCGTGGAACTCTTGGCAGTGAACAGCAGACGTGAACCGACTATGTCGTCAGCCAGCAGACATAACGCCTATTCAACCGGCTGCAGGTAGATATCGGGCGACTCATACAGATAACCGTCAGCGGTTTTGATCAACGGCGCGTGACGGCAATTGCCTCCCGGCTGCTGCAGCGAGCCGTCTCCTGTGATGTAGAGTTGAGTAACCAGCGGCTTGTGGTCCACTGCACTGAGGCGAAAGTGAAAATGGCGCGGACGCGGGAAATAGCTGCCTGGCACCACGGTATTGAAACGGTAACGCCCTGAGCCATCCGTGGTCAGCGTGCCACGCAGATCCAGCTCTTCCGGGGCATAGTCGGCCGCGTCGCCGGACCCCTCGGGATAGTAATTGCCGGCCCCGTCTGTTTGCCAGACTTCCACCCTGGCTCCGGCCAGCGCGCTGTGACCAGCCGCGGCGGAGAGCACCCTGCCGGTCACCAACAGCGGTTCACCCGGCCTTCCCCGCCGGTTCAACTCCTCACCCTCCGTGGTGCCTGAAATATAGAACGGGCCCAGATAGTCTCCACGGGTGGGAATACACCCTGGCTCAGCCGCAGCTGCTCCGGAAAAACCCAAAAGCGTCCCCAGCAGTACCAGTGTCAGGGATACCCTTTTCATCGCATTCGCTCCTTAACTGTTGCACAAACATCCGCCGGCACGCCCCTCAAAAAGGCCACCAGGATGATTCCCGCTCCAGTGACTCCCGGCAGCCGCTCAACTGTTTCGCATACTGCTTGGCCGTCTGTTCGACCCTTTTGGCGTATCGCAGCAACCACTTTTTCTTGCGATAACTGCCTTTCCGATAACCACCTTGACCTTCATGATAGGCGAGATACTGCTTATACGCATCCCACTTCGAAATGCCCAGCATCCTGTGGCTCAGACTGGTGTACCAGGCAACGAAATCGACTGCATCCTCGAATTCGTCTCGGTCGGCACCGTGATTTCCGGTCTGTTCGATATACCACTCCCAAGTGTTCTCTTTGGCTTGCGCGTAGCCATACGCGGACGAGGGACGGAACCAGGGGATCACACCCAGCAGATAGTCGCGCGGCGGGCGTGCATCCTCGCCATAGCTGGACTCGTGCCGGATAATTGCCATCTGCACATGGATCGGCGTGCCCCAGCGCTCGGCTGCGGCACGGGCATCCGTGTACCATTCCGCCTTTTCCCTGAACACCGAGCAGAGATTGTCGCTGTTCTTCGGGGGAGCAGTGGAGCAGGAGAATAGCATGGGTGCCACGCACAGCGAGATCCAGACTCTTTGAGAATGACGGCGCCGATTGTTGTTGCTCAGGACGGGCATCAGGTGCAGCTCCGTTATTGGTCAAGCCTCTCAAAAAATCAGACCGGATAAGATCCGTCCGCTTTGGTGAGCGGTCTCAACACCACACCAAGGACTTGCCTGATTCCGCGTCCGCGGTACTTAAACACGCTGCCTGGTGGGGTCGCAGCCTTCGTCTAGCGACCCCTCCAGGCTTGAACGGCAATGACCTTTTAGCGAGCCTAACCCAGTCGGCCGTTGGCTACTTCTCCCATCCCGGCCTCCCGTTAGACTCCGATCCTCTGCGCTACAACCAGCGTACCCGCCGGAACAACGCCATCAAGACCACAGCGATTCCCACCATCACGCCGAGGAGGATGAAATAACCGTTGGGGGATTTAAGCTCCGGAATATATTCGAAGTTCATTCCATAGATCCCGACCAGCAGCGTCAGCGGCACAAAAATCACGGTGACGATGGTGAGCACCTTCATGATCTGATTCAGATGGTGTCCGTTGAGACTGATGTAGCCATCGATCAGATCGCTGATCACATTCTGGTAGAGATCCGACAGCGAGTGAAAGCGCTCCATCACTTCGTGAATATCACTGAATTCGTCGTGCCAGTCGGCCATCGCTTCGGTGTTGAAATAGTTGCGCAAACCCAGAAATGCGTTGGTATGGTAGGCAAGAATCCGGCGCACTTTGCGCAGCGCGGTATTGTAACCAACCAGCTCCTCCATCAGGCCATCCGTCTCATCCTCGAACAGCAGATCCTCGACCTCATCCAGGCGATGTTCGAGATCGAGCAGAATCCTTCCGTAGCGGTCAGTGACCCGGCGGCTGATCCTGGCCAGCATACCCAGAGGTGAATCATCAGCGCAGCCCTGCTCCCGCAGCCGCTGGTGCTGCAGCTTCAGAAAACGGGAATCCTGACTATGGCGGGTGACGAGCAGCCGCTCGCCGACGAATACTGCCATCTGCTGGGTGGCAAACTCCAGGTCTTCGGTTTCCGAAGTGAGCGGCTTCAGCAGCAGATAGAGGTGATCGGGGAAGGCTTCGAAACTGGGCGGATGCCGCGGCCGCTGTGCTTCGGCAACGGCGTGTTCATCCAGGCCGAACTCGTTGCAGAGCAGCTGTGCTTCGGCATCGGACGGTTCGTCCTGCAGATCGAGCCACAGCCAGGAATCCTGCTGGGAACGCCACTGCGCGAGCAGTTCCTGCCCGCCCTCCTGTGCCTTGCCATCCTGACAGAGTGTCAATTGCATCATAACTTCGCATCTCCCACAGAGTGAGGCCACACAGAATCGCAGTCGGTTAGCGCAGCTCACCGCTATTAACCTTCGTGCCTGATTCGATGGATCTTAAAACCAGGCTCCAGCGCTTCCCCGTCAGGTAACCCCCTTCAGAATCCCGCCACCTCCCTGGCACCCGGTCAACGAAAATCCTGACGCATGCGGCCGATGTTCGGTGCGTAAGGATTCGCACCATAAAGCCCCTAGTAACCTCATTCTGCAATATTTGGCAGCACAGGTAAAACACAGCTGAATAAGATAAGATGAGCTGGCCGGGATATTTTCACGAACCGGTTACAGATCGGGACAAGCTTGTGGCAAGATTGATATGCTATTTCAATGCAGGTGTTGACACGCTCAGTCCTATGAAGCCGTTTTTACAAAGCAGCGCCCTGATCTGTCTCCTCGTAGCAAGCTTGGGCGCCCTCTCAGCTAATCCACCGGTAGACAACGAAACCGGCAAAATTCTCGCAGAGCTTGTGCGGGCATCCCTCGAGTACGACTATTTCAATGCACGCTGCCGGGGCAATCGGGCATCGACCAACACCGAGGAGAGCAACCGCCTCCTATTGTTCAAATACCGGCTCACTGTCAACCAGGTAATCAACACCTTCATGGGACGGGATGACCGGGCTGAGAGAGCCGCCATTGAACAGGAACTGCTGCAGAAACTGAGCCTCAAGGGGGGCTGCAGCAAAGCAAAAAAGGGGGGTATGTTACAGGAGCTTGACATGCACTACCGGCAACTGTTTGATCAGGTGACAGATCTGCCCTGAGTCGACAGAGGTACTATTTGTCTTCACTCCCTGCCAACCCCTCCCAGTTTCCCGATCGGAGCGCGCACCTGTCGCTACAATGAAGCGATCACCGCATCATAATCCGGTTCCTGGGCGATCTCCGGAACCAGCTCGGTGTGTATCACCGTGCCGTTCTCGTCAACAACGACTATCGCTCTTGCCAGCAGACCGCCAAGCCGCCCTTCTGCCATAAACACACCGTAGTCCAGTCCGAACTCCGGGGAGCGGTAGACAGAGGCAGTATCGACTTTTTCAATACCCTCGGCGCCGCAAAATCGGCTCAGCGCGAAAGGAAGATCGGCTGATACACACAGCACATGAGTATTCGGCATCGCCGAGGCCCGCTCGTTGAATTGCCGCACGGACTTTGCGCAGGTCGGGGTATCGATACTGGGAAAAATATTCAGCACCAAGCGTGAGCCGCCATAATCGGCCAGTGTTACCCGGCTCAGATCCGCTTTGTGCAACGCGAAATCCGGCGCAGCATGACCGACAGCTGGAAGTTCACCACTGGTGGTTATCGTTTCACCGCGAGAGGTTATGATGGCCATTGGGTATTTTCTCCTGTTGGTCTTGCATTAGAAATCTTCTTTCGGAAACGGAAAATGATACGCAATCTTCGTCATCATCTTCACCCATGCCGCAGCTCAGGAATAAGGCGACCCTTCCCTATTCACTGCTGTTGCCTGACTACCCGGACCAGGCAGTAGCGGAGGGACGACTCTCAGCCGCGTTACCGGTTAGACAAATGTGCAGTTAAAGTCACCTTTCCCTGTTATTGCTTTCCAGTAATCTTTCTCAACTCCACTTCCTTCAGACTGTTCTCCGCGACCGCCTTCGCAATCATGGTGATTCTGCCTAGTTTAAGGTTCGTTCCTTTATGCACTAACTGCGGCTGAGGCATGCTTTTCCAGCTTTTCTCCAAAATGGGTTCAAAAAGAGATCTGATCAGAACCTCTTTCAAGCAAAGCTTAGTGGGTGCCCAAGTATCGGATACGCCATAGAAGTGGTAATTGCCTTCGACACCGGCAAAAGCCATGTATGAATTCTCGTCATCGTCAATAAATGCTGTCTCAAGTACCAACAATCCACCCACTTTCATTACCGACCTCGCCTGGGATAGTGATAGTAATGGATCACGCAGATGATAAAACAGTCCCAAGTGATGGACGATATCAAAATTGGCGTCAAGACGGACAACCTCTAACCTTTTCTGCAATTCTTGAACGGGAACATTACACAAAGGCACCACGTTTGACTGTAAAATTTCTCTGGCAAACAACAAATTATTGAAGCCATCCATTCTGATATCCGTAGATACGACTTGCCTGGCCCCTCTTCTTTCCGCATCAAACGCCCACTTGCCATCCCATGAGGCAATATCCAGAACATTCTTTCCCTTGTAATCCAACTTATCCATGACTGAACTTATGTTTTGCCACAAACGATCGTAGCTCCTCCCTGGTGTAACAATCCCATTTCCCAAATCAATCTTGTGATACCAAGGCGCCAACTCCTTTATTCGCCGCTTGACATACCCGATATCGACATTACGATTTGCAGCTGCTGGCGATACATTTTTCTGGCTGTTAGCAGCATCGGGAGTTTTGCGCATATTTGTCATTATCGTTAGGTCTTGAGAATTACTGATGCAAGCTTCTTTGGTTGCAACGACATTGAAGTATTTTGACCACTCCTTCCTGATGTACTGTGGCGTATGCATTGAACCACCGTATGATTCGGTAACACCGGGAAAGTCATTTGATCTACTATGCAGCCATGGGTACTCGTAGTAGACAATACCTTTCGATTTCAACTCATTCTTACTCAGCCCCTGCCATAATTCCCACTTCTTCTCATGCCGAATTCGGAGCGAATTGAAACCTGCAGTACTAATAAGCACCAACCCACCCGGCTTGGTGACTCGCTGGATTTCATTTAACCAAATTGCCTGGAGCCGCGGATTCAAGTGGGTCCAAATTGACACTGAATAAACTACATCAAAGTATCCATCAGCATATTTCAGCGGAGGCTCGAAGTTGTTTACATATATATCCGAACCCGGAACGACTTTGGAGAGGTACTCGATTGCGGTGCGGTCTATATCGCACCCGTGTATATCCAAATCATAATTGAAGTGCAGGGGCAAAATTACCCTGCCCACGCCGCATCCGAAGTCCAAAATCCTTTTGGCTTTCATGCCATCCGGGTAGAAAGTCGCCATCTCCTCATAGATAGACTTCGATATTCGCTCCCCCTGGGCCACAAACTCCTCCCAATTGTTAGAACCAATACGTTTGAGATTCAGGTAGGTGGGTTGCTCAATCGTCGCTTTCCATTCTTTCATTTTTGGTAGCCCAGGTGTTCCTCAAGGTAGTGAGGAGCGAATCTTATCACAGCATCTAACAAACGAGGGAGATCCCAGGTGCGCCTGATTGGAAAAGGGTTCGGTTGGAAAGCAGTGTTCGGATTTTGCTGGACATGGCAACCGGATACACAAAGCCTCGTGCCATCGGAATCGAACGGCTCTACTGTTTCTGAGTACCCTGAGGTGATCCGACGCGCTTGCAACCTTCAGCTGATTCTCCCTCTGGAGGGGTTCGGTGCGTCCACCCGGTCCCGGCGTATCGGACCCATTTAGCTCCAGCGTGGTCCTGTTTCCTGATTTCTTCCAGGCGCATCAGTTGCTGTTTGGCATCAATGCCCGCCATCCCCGCGCAGAAGCTACGAGGGTCTTCCCCGTTGATGACGCATCGCTTGTTGCATGCCATAGGTTGAGAAATCCACCGACCCTCCCCAGGCTCACCAATATGCCAGGCTCGTCTCAGTCCACGCTCATTACAACACTGATCAATCCGGAACGCCTTTGCGAGGGTATGCCAGATCAATAGGACTGCGTCCTAATCCAACCTATAACACTCGCTGTGCACGCTTCACCTCATTTGATATCCGGTGACCGCGCTTCCCTACCGCAACCACGTCCCCGCCAGAGATGCAATACTCGGTACCGGTGGTTGATTAATCCTTACCACGCCGGAACCTTCACTCGATCATGCAAGGCACGCTTTGCATTACGCACTGACAACACGCATAACCAACCCAAAAGCACAGTGACGATATGAGCGGTGATTATTGTGAATCGTGCGCATGCGTTTGTTAGCGTATATCGGGCCTGCGCTTTCTTGCAAATCCAAAACAGGCCAACCCAACAGATACAAGCGCGAACACCGAAGGCTCTGGCACATCCGCTGATGGAGAGAATTTCGTTAAAACGCGAATGAAATCTCCAGGGGTGCTCGCAGTCCAATCAACGTTTACCCGTTGAAGGCCGGCAATTGAAACAACGTCACCAGCCTCTAAACCACGTGCCGATGGGTTCAGATAGTTCACACCCGTATTGATCAGAAAATCACTCGCAGCCAAGTTGCCGGTACTACTAACTATCGCTAGAACATCTGAGTCAAACGTAACAAAACCTTCTTGGCTTGAGCTCCCCGCGGGATCGAAAAAAACATAGTGGCTTGCCACAACAGTTCCACTTGGTAGGATTCCAGCGCCAATACCTCCACCGAATCCATCTGCAATATTATCTACGTCAAGATCAACACTGATTACAATATTCTGACCTTCATCAAACCCATATAAATTTGGGTTCTGAAATGTGTCATTTCCGACGGTATTATCCGGGTCTGATTCAGTGAATGGAATACCAAGTTTAATAAATGTTCCGTTTCCCGAAGTTACATCTCCGGAAATAATTGTAGCATTGGCTGTGATTGCTACTGCATAAAGCACGAAAAGAGCTGCGGTGTTTGTTCCTGTTAGTTTCATACTGATCTCCTTTTTCAACAATGCGTCCTTCATGACGCGAATTTCAGCTTTCAGCCGAGTAGATGCGATAGCAACCGTCTGCTTAATTCACCGGAATAATGATATTTCCAATCCAACGCGAAACATGTGGGTCGATAACTTGCAAGACCGGCTTATCCATGCAAAAGCCTGATTGAGCAAAAGCTCCAGTAAATCAGCGTCCGTAATCCGGTGTGTGGCAATGCATGGTTATATCAATTATCTCGTACGTCTCTTCGTTGACCATTGCATAATGCTTCAATTATTTTCAAGGTACACGCAACATCAATTTTTAAAATGCTCCACAGTTCTTTCGAGGTGAATTTTTTGAGTACAAGTTCATCGCTTGCGAAGTGATTTTAGATTTTTTAGCACGACCTAATAGCTCAACGTGAGCACAACAGTACGCTCTTCGAATGCGCTTAAATCTTCTTGATCTTCCCGCCGGACCAACCGAATAGCATCGTTAATCACCCCAATCACACACCAGTGTATATTTGCTGCCTTGATCCGCATCGCGTGGCGGATTTCTGTTTAAAAGTAAATTGCTGACCTTTCTTACATTCTGCTCACAGCATTCACCTCAAGGCCCAAAATGAAGTGTTACAACCTAATAACGTTAATCCTGGTTTTCTCTACTGCCAATCATGATCGGAAGCAGTCCCACGAACTCTCTTCCCCCACACCACCGGGTAGATGGATCACGTATCACAGCGCTTCAGTTGATTGAGTAAATTGTTACCAACCGCGAAATACGGTAAACCCAAACCACTTGCATACGCAGCAGGCATTCCGCAACTAAAAGCCGGTCTTCTGCTCGAACGCCCGGGAACACATACCGACATTGTCGTATTCCCGGTCAGGCCAGTCGGGGTAAAGTGAGCTGAATAAACGAAAAGCATTTCTATCTAAAGCGAACAAACTTTCCTTGCGTAGACGCCGCGTATATAAAGCACATCCCAATCTCAGATGGAGGAATTCGTTTTCACGTTCCGACTTTTTATATGTATCACACTTCAGATCTTGTTCCTGTGCATCATCACACAAGTTTGAACTGAATTTCCTCAAGACCCCACCTCACGATTTCCTCCTTTCCCCTCTTCTGATCGTCTGCTCTGCAGATACCTGGCCAGAGGACTTCCACCTCTCCTGCTTCGTGCCATACCTGGCGCACCCGCGATACATCAGCAACCCAGCATGGGAAATTCCGACGGATGTCATTTTGGGCGGTCAATCACACAAATCCTTTCGATGCCCAGGCTCGCGCCGATAAGATGATAGAGCCGTCTTCGTCGACAGGTATCCGCTGAACCAACGCCTTCCTAAGTTGGTCTCTTTCCGTGCCGCTTAATTCCGAAACATATGTTGGTGCTGGCCCCTGCCCCCCGAGAAACGGCCTCCAATAATCATCAAAGTCTTTGAAGTGGGTAAAGATTTCAATCGGAGCTACTTCAACTTGTGAGAATCCTACACGGTTAAATACATCAAGCAGTTTTTCCGCAGTGCAATCCGGGAAACGTTGACCTTCGTGGAGGTCAGACGCGTGCGGGTTGATTTCCACAACCGCATCCCAAAAATGATTAAGAAAATCCATTTTTCCCGCGTAATCCCATACGTATATCGCGACTGTGCCGCCACTACGAGTTACCCGCTGCATTTCTTTTAGTGCTTTTTCTGGTTCAGGAATGAAATTCAGCACCAGTCCGGATACCGCGATATCCATTGATGCATTGTCTAGAGGCAATGACAGAGCATTACCCACTTTGCAGCTGGCGTTGCTACCAAGACGCTGCTGAGTCGTGTTTACGAAGCCATCCGATTGATCAATGGCTGTGACCATTTTTGGAGCATGCCTATCAATCACAGCTGCACTCAAGGCGCCTGAACCGCATCCGACATCCAGCCAATGGCGCCCAGGTTCTGGTGAAAGCCAATCAACGAATTGCTCAGCCACCAGTTTGCTCCATCTCCCCATGTAGAATTCATACGGATCACCCGATTGCCATGTATCTTGCATTTTGTTCTCCAGCTGCTTTCTTATGCAGTAGCAGTAGACATACCAATTACCCGACACCTCTTGCACAGATCCCGGCGTGCGGTTTTTCCGCATCCGGTACCTCGGTTGTACTCGCTGTCGCGACGGACAGGCCTTCGCCCGCTTAGCTATTCCCCGCAGTGAGGTTGGCTCGTGTTGCTCCAGCCCGACAGTGTCCGGCACGAGTTTCCTTTGCGAGCTGCGTACTTCCGTCAAGTCCTTCCCCTTGTAACGGGCTTTCCCCGTCTCTGAGTACTATGCTTGATAAGACACCCCATCGGCTTGTGGCTTGCGCCTACCGAATCACTCCCGTCCACCGTTTTCCCCCGCGCCCACGCCGTGTCCGGGCTCTTCACCCTTGCTGTGTCCCAACGCTGACAGGTGCTGCGGTTTCCTTCGTCCGGAGCCTTTGGGGATTCCTGGGTTCCTCGACGTATCTCTTCCTGCATGCCACGGCCTGATGACTCCGCCGGATCTCCACGCCCTGGCCCTCTTTCTTATCGGGTGCTTCTGTGTTGCCTTCGGTGTGCGTTAAAACCCTCGGCATCCGGGACTGACTATGTCGAAGCTGTACCAGCACTTCAGGGAGCGCGACCTCCCCTGCGGCCTGCAAGATTCTCTGTGTACGCTTACCTCATTTCTTTGTTCACCGTTACCGGCTCCGCAATGAGATCAACACACGATACGGGTGGGGGGCTAACCCTTTCCCGACGGGGACTTACACCCCGTAAGATACGCCGGGCTTTGCCCAGCGCGACAACGCCGCAATAAGCGGCGCGGAGCAGCAACGCTGCGCAGCGTCCGAGTGAGCGTAGCGAACGACTTGATTGCATTGTTATGTGCCTCTATAATACATGTACAATATAATGTACATTATGATATTTGAGAGGTTCCTATGGATGCCATCAGCTACACCGCAGCACGCGCCAACCTAGCGAAAACTATGGAAAAAGTTTGTAATGACCACGATCCGGTAATTATTACCCGGAAAAGAGAATCTCCAGTGGTAATGATTTCCTTGGAGGACTTCCAGTCCATGGAGGAAACAGCGTATTTACTTCGTTCTCCCGCAAATGCTAGACACCTCCTAGAATCGATTGCTGAACTTGAAACTGGGAAAGGTACCGAACGTGAGTTACTTGAATGAAACTCACTTTTTCTAGCAAAGCATGGGAAAACTATCTGTATTGGCAACAAACAGATAAAGCCATGCTTAAACGGATTAATACTTTGATTAAGGATATTCAGCGCGAGCCTTATGAAGGTATTGGCAAACCCGAGCCACTGAAGCACGGTTTGTCTGGATACTGGTCCCGTCGTATCAACGATGAGCATAGGCTTGTTTATAAAGTTTCCAACGACCATATTTTTATTGCCCAGCTGCGTTATCACTACGAGTATTGAGCACATCTGCGGTAGGGACGCCCGTTACCGGGCGCCCCCCGCACTTCCCCGGACGTGCAGTTTTCCCGCATCCGGTTCCTCGGTTGCACTCGCTTCCGCGCGGACCTTCACAGTTACCCGTTCCAAGGCCCAATTGCTATTCCTCTCAGTGAGGTTTGCTCGTGTGATTCCAGCCCGACAGTGTCCGGCACGAGTTTCCTTTGAGAGCTGCGTGCTTCCGTGGGGTCCTTCGCCTTGTGGCTGGCTTTCCCAACCTCTGACTACTATGCCCCATAAGACACCCCTCGACATTGGTTCTCGCAAACCTACCTGATCGCTCCCTGCTCCCAGATTCCACCCGAGCCCACGCCGTTTCCGATAACGTAAAATTACTTTCGCACATTTTGAGAGGCGGTGGCCTCTGTGGTTAAGTTGGAATAGCGACATTTCAACGACCACAATCGGAGACCACCACCATGGATAAAGATACCAGAACCCTAAACAAGGTTGTGCAAATAGATGACCGGCGTATCCAGGATCACCTGGGTGAACTGGTTAGAGGGACTGTGGAGGAGACGCTGAATACGATGCTGGATGCGGAGGCCGATGCACTATGTGGAGCACAGCGTTATGAGCGCAGTCCGGATCGTATCGATACCCGAGCTGGCAGCTATGAACGGAAGCTCCAGACCAAAGCCGGTGAAGTGAATCTGAAGGTTCCAAAGCTTCGCCGCCAGACCTTTGAGACAGCGATTATCGAACGCTACCGTCGGCGTGAGGCATCGATCGAAGAGGCGCTGATCGAGATGTACCTGGCCGGAGTTTCAGTCCGCCGGGTAGAAGACATTACCGAGGCGCTGTGGGGCACGCGAGTCAGCTCAGGCACGGTCAGCAATCTTAACAAAAAGGTCTACAAGCACATTGAGGCCTGGCGCAACCGGCCGATCGAAGGGGAGCATCCTTACGTCTATCTGGATGGTATCGTGCTCAAGCGCAGCTGGGCCGGTGAGGTAAAGAATGTCTCTGTCCTGGTAGCGATTGGCGTAGGCTCAGACGGCTACAGGCAGGTTCTGGGAGTACAGGAAGGGCATAAGGAGGACAAGTCTGGTTGGAGTAGCTTTCTTGCTCATATGAAGCAACGCGGTCTCAAGGGTGTCCGGCTGGTAATTTCCGATGCCTGTCTCGGACTGGTGGAGTCTGTAGCGGAATATTATCCGGAAGCAGACTGGCAACGTTGTGTGGTGCACTTCTACCGCAATGTATTCAGTCATGTGCCGAGTGACAAGGTAAAGCATGTGGCGCTGATGCTGAAAGCAATCCATGCTCAGGAGAGCCTGGCAGCAGCGCAAGAGAAGGCGGGCCGAATTGTTGATGAACTCAGAACCATGAGACTGAGGAAGGCGGCGGATCTGGTTGAAGTCAACATCAATGAAACACTCTGCTACTACCGATATCCTCAGACTCACTGGCTGCGAATAAAAACCAATAATCCACTGGAGCGAATCATGCGAGAGATCAGAAGACGGACTCGCGTAGTCGGAGCATTTCCAGATGGTAATTCCGCGTTGATGCTGGTTGCGGCGCGCCTCCGGCATATCGCTGGAACAAAATGGGGAACCCGTCGATATCTCTCGATGGAAGCGTTAGAAAAACAACCTTTGGAGAAACAAATTACAGCTTAACCAGCGGACCGCCGCCAACCAAAGTGCGAAAGATTATTGACACTACCCCGTTTCCAGGTTCTTCACCTTTACGTGTCCCAACTCCGCCCGTTTCATCTGTTCACCTCGTATCAGGAGCCTTCGGGGCTTCCTGGGTTCCTCGACGTATCTCTTCCTGCATGCCACGGCCTGAGGACTCCGCCGGATCTCCACACCCTGGCCCTCTTTCTTATCGGGTGCTTCTGTGTTGCCTTCGGTGTGCGTTAAAACCCTCGGCATCCGGGACTGACTATGTCGAAGCTGTACCAGCACTTCAGGGAGCGCGACCTCCCCTGCGGCCTGCAAGATTCTCTGTGTACGCTTACCTCATTTCTTTGTTCGCCGTTACCGGCTCCGCAATGAGATCAACACGCGATACGGGTGGGGGGCTAACCCTTTCCCGAAGGGGACTTTCACCCCGTAAGATACGCCGGGCTTCGCCCAGCGCGATAACGCCGCAATAAGCGGCATTTGACGGTGCCGTGACTTTGCGGCAGCAAAGGCGCGGCGCTGTCAAATGTCCGAGTGAGCGCAGCGAACGACTTGATTGCATTGTTAGGCGCTTTTGGTAATATTTGGTAATTATTGGTACTTTCTGAGGATTTTCCCCAATGGCAAAAAACACCAGTGTGAGTTTGGGAGAACATTTCGACCAGTTTATTGCCACCCAACTTTCGAAAGGGCGCTACGGTTCTGCTACAGAGGTTGTTAGAGCAGGATTGCGCCTGCTCGAGAACGAAGAGCAGAAACTTGAAACATTGCGCCATTTGATTGCAGAAGGCAGAGCCAGCGGAACCGCTGAGTACAGCTACGAAACTTTTATGGCTGAACTCGATAACGATTTGAGTTAATGGGTACATTTTCCCTTACTCGCGCTGCTAAGAATGACTTGCGCGGTATAGCCCGTTTTACCGAAGAACGTTGGGGAAGAGTACAACGGCGGCATTACCTGAAAGGCTTGGACGATGCCTTTGGAATGCTGGCCGATTCTCCGAAACTTGGTAATCCCTGCGATCAAATTGACCCAGGTTTGCGTAAGTACCCTTTTCAAAGTCACGTAATTTTTTACGATCTTCTTTCCGATAACCATATTTTAGTGATCCGTGTTCTTCACAAAAGTATGGATGTTGATCAGGCAGTTTTTCCCGCCTAACGCCGTGCTAACCAGCGCGGAGCAGCGCAGCTGCGGAGCGTCTGAGTGAGCGTAGCGAACGGTGTTCCGGGTAGAGATAGCCATTACTGGCCATCCCCCCCACAGATCCGTACGTGACCAATTCGGTCATACGGTTCTTCGGTAATCAGGGAGTCACCCTGACGCATAACTTTGCTACCCCGCAAGCTGTCAGACATTGTGAATTATCCTGGGTGATGGCAAAGGGTTCACTTCCAGGTAGTCCCGGAAGTCATACCACGGTATCGCGCTCTTGTGGCTCCTTCGGCTCAACCAATATTTCCAGCCGCTAATCACCAGATGCTTAACCGCTTCCATCGCTCGCATATTGCAGCGTATTCCAAAGTACTGAAAGTGTCCGCGCAGTTTCAATGACAACATCTTGTGTTGCCATACCAGCGGTTTGTGCCGGTTGTTCCGGCACCATGTCCGCATCTCCACGATCGCCCTCCTGACTCCCTTTTTCGCTGTCTTCCGCTTGATTACCCAGTTTCCCTTGCGCGATCTTGCCCAGTAATGGGTGAAGCCAAGAAAATCAAAGGTGGCTTCTCCCTTACCTTCCACCCTCGTTGGCGAAGGCCTCCTGAACTCGATCCGCTTGCTCTTTTCCGGATGGATGTTCAGCCCATAGCGATTGAACCGCTTGGGCAGGACTTCCATGATCCGCCGGGCGTCTCCTTCGTCCTCGCAGCCAATGATGAAATCGTCGGCAAATCTGACGAGAAAACAATAACCTTTCATCCGTGGCTTGACTTCCTTTTCAAACCATCCATCCAATACTTCGTGAAGGTAGATATTCGCCAACTGAGGACTGATCACCCCACCCTGTGGCGTTCCTTTATCGCTGTAGCTGATTACATCTCCTTCCACTACTCCCGCGTTGAGCCATTTCCCTATCAGCCGCAGCAGGCCTCCGTCATTGACTCGCTGTTTGATAATCTCCTTCAGCTGTACCCTGTCAATGTTGTCGAAAAATCCACTGATGTCCGCGTCGATCAACCAATTGATACCATGGAACATGCATTGCTCCCGAATCTCCTTCAGCGCTTGGTGGGCACTGTGTCCGTCTCGAAATCCGTGGGAGAATGGGTAGAAGTCCTGTTCATATACCGCTCCCAATAGCATCGACACCGCTTTCTGGACTATTTTGTCTTCAAACTCCGTCAGTCCGATTGGCCTTTTCTTCTTCCCCCCGTCCTTATCGATCCATACCCGTTTGATCTTCGGCGCTTCGTATCGACACGCTTTCAATCTTCCGTGCAGATCAGTCAGGCTTTCCGTCAGGTTCTTCGCATAGTCCTTTGCCGTCCTTCCGCTCACTCCCGGAGCTCCGTCCTTCCTTACTCGACGATAGGCCTTATACAGAAAGTCTACGTCCATTCGGTGAGCCAAGGAGACAAATACCTTGGCCGGGTCTCTCTTCGCTTGCTCTGCAATGAGTCGGAGGTCTGTTGATATGATTGGTGAGTTCTGTGTCTCTCTCATCTTGCTTTCCAACTCAACGTTATGCCCAGCTTCTCCTTCCCTTCAGTGGGTCGCTTGGGTCTCGCTTCCCCACCTTCCCGGCCACTCTCCTACTACTTGGGCCTTCGGTACTACGATCCGCTAAGACTACCGCTTCACCTTCCCGGGTCGCTTCGCTCCGCGCTCGCTTCCCGGTACCTCGCCTGTCTCCCAGGGTTCGTCTCTCGTACTGCCGATGGAGACCTCCTCAGTACGCCCAGCCTTCTTCTATTCCGATTGCTGCTCTCGGATGCTTTGTCACGAGGAGTTGACGGTCCTCTCGAGTTCCCAGGCTTCCCCTTTGTACACATGCCCCGCTCGCAGTCTCCGGTGGTGTCCTGCCGTTTGCCATGTCACGGGCTGGACGCATGCCTTCCAGAAGCTCAAACCTGTCGGCTTTCCCCATTACCACAATGGGTTATCCATGCTTTCCCTATGGACCACAACTATACAATTTTCGGAGATCAGTCACGCGGCCTACGCACTCACTACACCGGGCTCTACACATCACCTCTTGGCGATGCATACCGGTTCATTTCAGTCAGGGTGGCTATGCCCGACTGGTGGGACTTGTTCGCTTTCGCTCGCTCACCCACTGGGTAACTTCATCTAATTTCACAAACTCCTTTTCGATCCCGAAGATCTGAATTTAACTCGACACGATGAGCGATTTGTTAGCCTTTCTCCGTAGCTTGTTCATGACACCTCTCCTTCGATCATGTACGGCCATGAGAAACCGTGTTTCCTATGATTTCCTTCAAACAGTTCCCCCATCAGCGGCCTAAAATATTTCCCGCGACCACTGACTTTGCTGTTTTGCAGACTATTTGAGCGTTGCCCCGATCGCTGCTCTGGCCTTGTTGAAAATGCTCTTTCCTTCGAAAAGAGTTTTAGCCAATATTCTTTCATCCATGCTTTCCGGTACCACAGGATTTATTGTTGCTCTCTGTCCCGGCAGATTCCGTATTTCTTCAAACCATAATTTGATAAAAGTCGTAGTCTTGATCTAGGAGCCGAGGCTAACGTCAAGCATAAGCCGGCGCATACTGCGCCTTGACCGTACCTTTAACAAAACTCCGGAACTCAACGGCGCAGAATGCGCTCGGCTTGATGCGCATGTTATGTGAAAAGTTGCGTGTTTACTGGAAGTTGCGAAAACTACATGTTTCGAATGTCGAAGCCTTGTTCACGAAGAGCGGCTAACGCGGCGACCGCCCTTTGTCGACATTCCGGTAGTTCCACGGAATTCTTCGGGTATGTCTTGCCAGGGCTGACAATTGTCTGCTCGAGCGCGTACCAATTCGCTTTTCCAAGCGCCTGAATAGTTTTTATCTCTGCCTCACGAGCCATGTTGGTGCTCCCCAGATCCAATCCGGCATTTTCTTCCGAGAGAAACTGCTGGGGGCGATGTCTCTCGCCAGATTCGTTTTCAAGCCATTCAATATGAGACGGGATAAACAGTTTTGCCGTGGCTCCACCGTACGACAATATCTGAGCACATGCGCGGTAGAATGCCTCTCTTGGTGAGTCGGCCTCGATTGCGAATGGCGAACCAGTTCGTTCGTCGCCAGCATCATCCCAATATACCGTGTATTTCATTACTATCCCCAAATGATTCGAAATTCGGATAGGCTAAGCCATCGCTAAAAGTATGTATGTAGCATGCGTTCTGTACTCACATAACAGTTATTTAGCCCGAGCGGGCCAATAGTCAAAAGCCGTAATCCGTGTAGCCAATATTTTCTGCATCTGACTATTTCCTTTGCCTCTCCGGCACAAATCACTACTGATCACAAGGCTATCTCACGGCATCGGGAAACTCAATATCAGGTGTGGACTTAAGCATCCGCGCTCCGGTGATACTCCCTGCTTGCAGGATATTCTCTCGAAATCACTGGATAACTTTCACTTCGAGCCGGAGAGTCAAAAGCGGTGTTTTAGACCTGCCCAAATGTATTTCGACACACTCTCACGTAACACACCGGAGGAGATTACCCGACAGGACTTCACCCAAATAGCTGGAAATAAGACGGTTGAAGCGGGGCAATTCAAGCGAGCTTTCCGTGCTATACAGATCCTTCTCTTGATTCAGTTCTGACAATACCGGGGAGAGCAGATTTGTCTCCGCTGGCCGCCTGCCTGTTCCGGAGCTGGGTGTACTTTCCTGGAAACTTCGTCCCTAAGGAACAGCTGCGAGCAACAGTGGCGACTCACTTCCCTGGCGGAAACTCCAGTGTGCGGTGCTGCTCGCTGCCGGTCGCCAGCATATTTAAGGTGTGGTCATTTGCGTCGGCAGTCACCACCTGCGGTGCACGTGCAATCGCCGCCGCAACTTCCTCTTTCGCGATAGGGTCCGAACTCAGGGTGGCGCAACGCGAATCTCCTGGCCATCTGCTGGACCAGGATCCATCCCGTCAGCACCAGCATGATCACGCCGCTGGCCAGCAGAAATTCACGCATGGGACCCCCCCAGCCCGGCAAAACCCATGAATGCCAGCGACAGCAGACCCGCCAGCATCAGGCTCAGGGCGGCACCCTGTGCGACAGTGGGCACTTTCGCCAGTGCCAGCTTTTCGCGCAGGCTCGCCATCAACATCAGTGCCAGAGTGAAGCCAACACCGGCACCAATGCAGAAGGCGATGCTCTGCAGAAAATCGTACTCGCGGTTGGTCTGAAACAGTGCCAGCCCGAGAATTGCGCAGTTGGTGGTTATCAGCGGTAGAAAGATGCCCAGCGCCCGGAACAGGATCGGACTGAACCGCTTCAGTACCATTTCGACCAGCTGCACCGCCGATGCGATCACCGCGATATAGCAGATCAGCCGCAGGAACTCGATCTTCAGCAGTGTCAGCAGCCAGTTGATGCCATAGGCGGAGACCGAACTGACCAGCATCACGAACATGGTGGCGAGCCCCATGTTCCAGGCAGTCTCCTTCTTGGCGGAGACACCGAGAAACGGACACAAACCGAGAAACAGCGCCAGCACGAAGTTGTTGATGAGCGCTGCATTGAGAAAAATAAAGGTCAGGGAATCAGGAGCCATGAGCCATCACCTCCGCCGCTGCTTCAGCCTTACGGGCTCGCCGCTGTTTCAGGTACTCGAACAGTAGCAGCCAGGATCCCAGTACGAAAAAGCCGCCGGGGGGCAGGACCATCACCACCCAGGGCTCGAAATTGGCGCTGAAGAGGTGAAATCCGAGGATGCTGCCGGCACCCAACAGTTCGCGCACCGTTCCCAGACAGAGCAGCGCAAGTGTAAAACCGGCCCCCATCCCGAGCGCGTTGACGACAGCTGCGGGGAGCTTCTGTTTGGAGGCATAGGCCTCCGCCCGCCCCAGAATGACGCAGTTGACGACGATCAACTGGATGAAGGCACCCAGTGCGTTGTAGAGATCGAGGCTGATCGCCTGAATCAGGTAGTCCACGATGGTGACAAAGGTGGCGATGATGACGATGTAGGTGGCGATTCGCACCTGCTTGGGTATCAGATTTCTGAGCAGAGAGATGAGTGCTCCCGAGCTGACCAGCACGAAGGTGGTGGCGAGCCCCATTGCGAGGGCATTGATGGTGGAGTTGGTCACGGCCAGCACCGGGCAGAGGCCGAGCATCATCACGAATACCGGATTCTCTTCCCAGAGCCCGCGCAGAAAGGTGTCGGGCGTGACCTGCTCCTGGCGTATGAGTTGTCCCGTCATCGGGTGCTACTCCTTTTTCCAGGCTGTCGCACGACATATTGCACGCGGCGATGACCTGTCTGGAGACTGTTCCGGTTCATCTTCCTCCTCCATCCGGCTTGTCCGCCGGCACCGATCCCCGTTTCAACTCATCGAGATAGCGAATGATCAACGGAAACATGCGCTGTGCGCTGGCGTTGATCATGCGACCGATCGCATTGGACGAGATGGTGGCGCCGGATATCGCATCGATCTGCCAGGGTTGGTGCTTGGTGCCATGTTTGACGGTCACTATCGCGTTTTGCAATGTGCCGCCCTGTGGGTCCACGGTGCCGTCCAGCGCCGCGAAGTTTTTCAGAAAAGCGGGATCGAATGCGATCTTGTCACCCAACCCGGGCGTCTCCGCCATCTTCAGCACCTTGATCCCGGTGACGCACTGGCAGACCGGGTCGTAGCCATAGAGGATACGGATCACATCCTGATAACCGGCGGCGGCGGCTTCCAGCGCCACGCCGATAAACCTGCCGCTGCCGTCGTACGCCAGATAGATCCGCTCGCCGGGCGGAGCGGTGCCGCCATCGACCGCGTGAAGCCCGTCCGGACCCAGTATGAAATCGCGCTTCGTCACCGCGCCGGGCACCACTTTGGAGACCGCATGTTCGATGGCGATGCGCTTGTTCTCCTCGATGATGGGCCGGGTCCACTGAAACACCAGCACCACCAGCAGTCCCGCCAGCATCGCAATGCCGGCCAGCGTGCGCAGCATGGCAAAGGTCGGGGTTTCGGGTAACGGCGCGGTCGGTTGCACCCTGTTCATGAGCGCCGCCGCTTCGCCGATGCGCCATAAACGCGCGATTGGGTGACATCGGCGATCATCGGCGAGACCACATTGGCGATCAGGATCGCATACATGACTCCCTCGGCGAGACCACCGAACAGTCGGATGACCACGGTGAGAAAACCGATGAACAGTCCGTAGAGCCAGAGTCCCGCGGGAGTCATTGGCGAGGCAACCATATCGGTGGCCATGAAGACCGCTCCCAGCATCAAACCACCGGAGAGCAGTACGAACAGCGGGGAGGGATAGATCTCCGGTGAGAGCAGATAAAAGGGCAGGCTGGTCATCCCCGCGCCGAGAAAAATCCCGGCCGGAATACGCCAGCTCATCATCTTGCGGAACACCAGATAGAGTCCGCAAACCAGGATGAGGATCGCCGAGGTCTCACCCGCCGAGCCGGCCACCGCGCCGGTCAGCAGGTCCATGCTGTCTGCGGCGATATGGTGAAATTTCTGCAGCGCCAGTGGAGTGGCGCCGGTGAAGCCATCCACCGCCCGCTCCCGCACCCAGTCAGCGGTATCTACCGGAGACATGAACGGCAGCGCCAGGCTGGAGGGGATGAATTCGCTGAAACGCCCGGGTGCGAAAGCCGGCGTCCAGGTGGTGATCGCCACCGGAAATGCCGCCTGGACGAATGCCCGCCCGACCAGCGCCGGGTTCATCACGTTGTAACCCAGACCGCCGAACAGTGATTTGCCCAGCCCGACGCCGATGAAGCCGGCCAACGCGGCCATCCACAATGGAAAACCCGGCGGCAGCGTCAGCGCCAGCAGCAGTCCGGTGATGATCACGCTGAAATCGCCGATGCTGTTTGGCCGCTGTGACAGGCGGCAGAAGAGCGACTCGGTCAGGATGCAGGAGAGTGTGGTCACCAGCAGCAGCAGTAGCACACTGATCCCAAACTGATAGACCGACCAGCAGCAGACCGGCAGCAGCGCACCCACGACGTTGCGCATGATCTGATCGACCGAGACGGTCTTTTTCAGATGCGGTGAGGTTTTTATCTCGACGGTTTTATCGCGTATCGGCATAACTCAGTGACACCGGTTGTTGGCTCGGACAGCCTGTTGTGCCGCGCTCCCTCACGAAGCCATCCTCGCTTCCCTGACGATGGATTTGGCAATCCGGAAGTATTGCGTCAACGGAATATTCGAAGGACAGACGTAGCTGCAGCAACCACACTCGAAACAGTCGTCGAGGTTGTATTGCTCGGCCATGACCTGATACTCCCGGATCCCGGCGAGCTGTCCCAGCATCGACGGATTGAGGTGCAGCGGACAGGCGCTCAGGCATTCACCGCATTTGATGCAGGGATAGACCTGCTGTCGGCCGCCGTTCGACTTCACCTTTTCCAGCACGACGATGCCGGAGACCCCCTTGGTGATCGGCACATCGAGCGATGCCACCGTCATGCCCATCATGGGCCCACCGACGATCACTTCGCTCGCCTGCATACTGGAGCCGACGTGCTGCATCAGGAAGTGCAGCGGCGTGCCGATCGGGACCAGATAGTTGCCCGGTTTCTTCACCCCCGGACCGGAGATCGTCACCACCCGCTCGATCAGCCCACGCCCCTGCGGAATGAGGTCGCCGAGCTGAGCCACGGTGCCGACATTGTAGACCGCCAGCCCGATATCGGCGGGTATTCCGCCGGAGGGAACCTCTCGGTTCAGCAGTGTGGTGATCAGCATCTTCTCCGCACCGTGCGGATATTTGGTCTCCACCACTTCGCAGCGGATACGCCGCTCACCCACCAGCGCCGCGTTGAGCGCCGCCACCGCATCCATCTTGTTGTCTTCAATGCCGATGATCGCATTGGTGGCACCGGTGGCGCGCAGCAGCAGGCGGATGCCAACGATCAGCCTGTCGGTCTGTTCAAGCATGACCCGATGGTCGCAGGTGAGATAGGGTTCGCACTCACAACCGTTGATGATCAGCGTCTCGATGCGCCTGCCCTCCGGCGGCAGCAGCTTGACGTGGCTGGGAAACGCGGCACCGCCGAGCCCCACCATACCGGACGCCTGGACCGCCTGCACCAGCTCCTCCGGCGTCATCTGCGAGATATCCCGCTGCTCACCGTACAGAACCTCCTGCGTCGCCGCGGCATAGGTCTCTATCGCGATCGCCTCGGCTTTCGGCCCTTCGACGGTGGGCACCAGCATGTCGATCGCTCTGACCACACCGGTCACCGGCGCGTGCATCGGAACCGACACGTGGCCACCAGCCTCGGCGATGGGCTCGCCGCGTACCACCTCCTGGCCGGGTTTCACGATCACCCTGGCGGGGGCGCCCCGGTGCTGCGAGAGCAGCACATAGATCTCCGGGGAGAAAGGGGTGCGCCGAATCGTCTTGTGGGCAGTCTCCTCCTTGTGGGCATCGGGATGGATTCCGTGGGAGAAGGTTTTCACCCGACTGAAGAACTTGTGTACGTCCATCGCTTATACGTCCGCTCCAGTCCACTGTGATTGCCGACGCCGAACGCGGGAGAGCGGCGTCATCCGCCTGCACCGCTTCACTGGTACTTCTCGGCGCGCTTGAGCAACTTGTCGAGATCCTTTTCATTGGGATTGAATGGCGTTCCCGGATGCACGCAACCGGCGGTGCACTTCTCTGCCGCCTTGACGATATCCTTGAACGGCCCGCCTTTCGGATCGATGATGACCGCCTGGCGATGGTCGTTGTAGGCAAAGATATTCGGGTTGATCTCCACGCACTCGTCACAGGTGGTACACTCCGGCGTCTCGATCCAGGCCGGTTCGAAATCCACCGCTGCGGCGACGGCATCGGGTGCTGCAACACGGCCGGTCCCATTGCCGGGCTTGACGGTGAAGTCTGCCAGCGTATCGGCGCCATCGCCGTTCGCCAGCGCCAGCAGGCCGGCGGTCAGCTTGCGCGCCATCTCGGCTCTGGCCTGACTGGCGATCGCCGCTTCATCCACCGCCTCTCCGATGCCCACCAGTGAGCGCAACTGGCGCCAGAATAGGAGCCGCTCTTCACACGAGTTGACGATCTCCTGAGAAACCAGCACTCGGATGAGGCGATTACGCTTGTTGACCGCCCAGATGTAGGGATAGCGCCCCTCCCGATCGTCGGCTTCCAGTGCCAGAAATTCGTGCAGCGGAGCCATGTTGTCGTTCCAGGCATCCTGCGGCACATGGCGGAAATGTTTGCGGAAGCGCCCCTCGGTGAAGGCGAAATCGGCGAAGGTCAGCGGCACCTCCAGCCTGGCTTCGCCGTCCTCCTCATCCTGATAACTGATTCTGTGGCTCACCCAATCGGCATCGATGGCCGGATTGCCATCGATACTGCAGCACTCCTTGAAGGTGGTGCCCGCATCCGGGTTGAATTTGAACAGCGGATAAGCGCGGGACTCCACCGCCAGTCTGGTCTGCGTGTCGGTGGCATAGTCGGCAACGCCATGCTCGGGCTGGCAGGTGGTATAGATGTTGAATATCGCCGGACGGCGGCTGTTCAGTCCGTCGATATAGCCTTCCAGCAGGTGGGTGACATTGGATTGTGCGCTCTGCAACACGTAGCTGGTGCGGTGCGCCATACCAATGAGTCCCATCTCCTTGCGCGCTTCACTCTTCCCTTTCCAGGCTCTGCCGTACGGACTCATATCCGCTACCTGGCCGATAAAACCGGAGGTGCAGGCCTGGCCGCCGGTATTGGAGTAGACCTGGGTATCGAGTATCAGCACCTTGACCGGTACACCGGATGCCATCGCCCGGGAGAGATTCTGGAACCCGATGTCGTACATGGCACCATCACCGCCGACGGAGACCACCGGCGGACAGAGCAACCACTCCTCATCGGTGAACTGCCTCCAGCCGAAGAAGGTGAAGAACTCCTTGTGCTCCCGCTCCCGGTAACCGCCCGCCAGCTCGATATTGGCTTGACGGATCAGCTTGAAACCCTCCGCCATCTTGGCCATGTGACCTTCGAATACTCCCAACGCGACGGACGGGCTGTCCTGAAACAGATGGCTGGTCCAGGGGAACGGATAGGGATTGAACGGAAAAGTGGATCCCCACACCGAGGTGCAACCCGTGGCATTGATAAATCCCAGGTTCGCCCGTCCCTGTTTGGTCACGCCTTCAGTGTAGCACCAGCGCAGATGGCGCAGCTTATCCAGCAGTTGAGTGACCCATCTGAGCCACTGCTGATCCACCGGACGTTCGTGGGCAACCAGACTGGCGGAGAGCTCGGAGAGGGTGAGGTCCCTCTCTTTATGGCTCTCCACCGTCGCATCCACCGCCGCCACGTTGGAGATATCCATGTGCTCCGCCAGCTTGAGGCGAATATGCCGCTCCAGCCGCTCGATCAGACCGTCCAGCGCTGCGACGTGCCGCTTCACCCGTGGCTGCATCAACGCGGTCACCGTTGCGGTGAACAGATGGATGGCGGTTTTTTCACCGCAGCCAAGACAGGCGCCATCACCGGAGCGCATCGACAGGTAGTTCTCCTTGTCCAGTAACAGCGTCTCCAGCGCACCGATCTTCTCGTTCAGATCATCGATGCGGATGAAATCGGGCGGGGTAGTGGGCAGGTCCATCCAGAAGCGCCAGTCCTGCTGCAGCTTTTTGATGGCTTCCGCAGTCTGCGCTTCGGCCACCAGCGCACCATCCCCGCACACCACGACGCACTCCATACAGCCTTTGCAGGTGTAGGGGTTGACGGTGATCGAAAAGAGCCCTCCGCTGCCTTTGCTCTTCTTCTCCCGGTTCGCATAGTAGGGTTTGGTGATAGAGAACTCGAACCCGCCGATCGCCTCCATGAAGAGGCTGAATTCACGCTCCAGCGCACTCTTCTTCTCGATCTCCAGAGTGGAATCCGCCAGCAGTTCCAGTACCGCCCGGTCGATCAGTTGCGAGACCACGGCCCCCTCGCCCTCCTGATCGATCAGCGTGCGCAGCCGCTTCTCCAGTTGGCGCGACTCCCGGCGCAGATGGAGCGTTGGAGTACCCTTGGTTTCGATGCGCTCGATGGCGGTCTGGCAGAGCTGGCTGATGGTGGTGACCAGTCCGGGAATGGCGCTGTCCGGGCAGACCGTATAGCATTCACCGCAGGCGGTGCAGTTCTCGGTGACGAATTTCGGGTATTCGAAGCGAATCTGGGTCATATCCCGGTAGATGCCGGTCGCGGCCGGAATCAGGCTGGTCGCCATGAGCGGATCGACCAGGTTGTCCGAGCCCTTGCCACTCATATAGAAGGATCCGGTCTGCTCCCAGAAGCGGTGCACGTCGGAGACCTGGCCGTTTCCCTGTGGCAGCGCCTGCAACATCACCGGCAGACCGATGCGCTTCTTCACCTCCTCACGCCGTACGCCCACCTGCTTGTCGGTGATCTCCACGATTTCGTCAAAGCCGCGGCGCACCACCCGCAGGTTGTCCACGACCACACGCTCGCCCTTGCCGCCGAACTTCTCGCGCAGCTGCGCTTCGATCGCCGCAAACAGTGCTTGCTCATCCAGATTGGCCCGTTCCATCAGCGGAGAGGCGGCGAAAAAGGCGCCCTGGAAAGCGTTGCCCTGCATACGAAACTGCAACTCCGCATCGGTGGCCTCCTCTCTGGCGATCTTGAAGCCGTCGACGAAAAAGACCCGGATCTGCTGATCCACGATGTAGCGCTGAGAGTTGACCGGGATCTCAGCCCAGACCCGATCGGGACTGCCGAGACTGCTCTGGATGATGAACGAACCGCCCTTCTTCAATCCATACAGCGGGTTGGAGTGCAGAAAGACATTGGGGTCCGGCGAGAGCACCACATCCACATGGTGGTACTCGCAGTTGAGGCGGATCGGCTCCGGCGCCGCGGACAGATAGTAGGTGGTCGGCTGCCCCTTCTTTTCCGAGCCGTATTTGGGATTGGCGCGGATCTCGAAGCCCAGCAGTTCGAACAGGGTCATCGCCAGATTCTTGCCGGTGGTGATGGCGCCCCAGCCACCGACGGAATGCATGCGGACGGTGATCGCCCCCTTTGGCAGCAGATCGGGGTTTTCGCTCCCCTTCAAGGCCAGGCCGGCGATATCTGGATAGGCCTCGAGCAGATCGTTCTGGCGTATTTCAGCCTTGGGATCTCTGGGCTCACGCACGAAATCGATGCCGAGATAGTAAAATCTGCGCCTGCCTCCCTCGGGCAACATGTTCTCGAATGCGGCAATCAGCCCTTCCGGTTGCAGATCCCTGGAGCCCATACCATAACAGCCCGAATAGAGCGTCGGCATCTCCTCGGGCTTGTATCGGCTGTAGCCCGGATAGGGCTCGCTGCCGGATCTCTCCGCGCCATTCTCCTGGCATTTGGCCAACGCGGCGCGAATCTCCCGTATCATCGGCAGATCCTCCGCCAGCGGCTGATCGGTCCGCTCCAACACCGCCACGCCCCGTTTCCCGCGCAGCATCCTGCCGATCAGGTCACCTGGGAATGGCCGGTACATGGTCAGGTTGACGACGCCGGCCTTCAGCTTGCGCTCGGCACGCAGATAGTCGACCACCGCCTCCGCCTGCACCACCATGGAGCCCTGTCCAACGATCAGATACTCCGCGTCCTCCACTAGGTAGCCGGAGACCCGGTGGTATCTGCGGCCGGTCAATTGAAAATATTCGTCCATTACCTGATCGGCTATGGCGCTGATATGGTTGAAAAAATAGGGACGTTGCGCAGCAACCGCCTGCATGTAGGCATCCTGATTCTGCACCGAACCGGACAAGACCGGGTTGTCCACGCTCCAGAGTTCCGGCACACGCCGGCGCTTTTCACCAAAGATCATCCGTTGCGCCGGGGTCGGGCAGTCGATCAGATCATCGGGTCTGCCGCAGAACTCGGCGATCAATTGGCGTTCCGGCACCCGCACCGGCTCGATCAGGTGAGTGGTGAGAAAGCCGTCCTGTGCCACCGCGGCAGGAGTCAGGCTCAGTTCGGCGATCTTGCGTCCGATCAGGTTCAGATCCGCCGCCTCCTGAGCGTTCTTGCCGAATACCTGGAAGAAACCGGTGTCATCGATGCAATGGTAGTCATCGTGTCCGCAATGCACATTGAGCGAAGCCTTGGTGATCGCCCGGGTGCCGATATTGAGCACGTAGGGAAGGCGTTTACCCACCGCGGCATAGAGGGACTCGTGCATGAACGCGACGCCCTGGGCGGAGGAGAAGTTGGTGGCGCGCAGACCGGACATCGCCATCCCTGCGGTTACCGCAGCAGCAGCATGTTCGGATTCCGGTTCGACGAACACCAGCGGTCGTCCACTGGTGTTCACATGTCCCTTGGCAACCTCCTCGGCCCAGAACTCCCCCATCTGGGTGGAGGGGGTGATGGGATAGGCCCCGGCTGCGTCCGACGCTTCCCGTTCGCACATGATGACCGCAGTGTTGCCATCCATTGCCATGCGGATTCCCGGGTACTTGACCTGCAACTTCTGCTCTTTTTTTCCGAACATTGAAGTATTCTCTATATTCGTTTTTCACCTGAATGTCGCGCCTGCCGCTCGACCGGCAGCGCCTGTTTTCTGATTATTTTTTTTGCATCCCTGCCCACCTGGTAGCCGCCTTGCTTGTTGAACCAGACGATTGCACCTGTGGGACAGCGTTCGATCGCCACCCTGGAAGCCAGACCGTTCTTGTCATAATCGATAACGGCCAGGTTATTCTGTATCTTTATCAGCCCCTCCGGCGAGTCGATGGCACAACGCTCGCAGGCGGTGCAGATCACTTCACACTCCGCCTCCGCATCTTCCCCTTTCTCCAGATTCCTGCAGGCGACAAACAACTGGTGGCTGACCGGATGAAGCGCAAACAGATCTTTTGGGCAGGCATCCACGCAATCGCCACAGGCTGTGCAAAGCTCCTCGTTGACCAGCGGCAGTCCGAATTTGTCCATCTTGATGGCATCGAAATCGCAGGCAACGGCACAGTCGCCCATGCCGAGACAGCCCCAGGCGCACCCTTTGCCACCGCCCGCGACCAGCACTGCCGCACGACAATGGTCCAAGCCTGCGTAACTGGCGCGAATGTAGGCAACGTGTCTGCCGCCTGCACAGGCCAGTCGCGCCACCCGCTTCTCGCGATACGTCAACTCGACACCGAGAAAATCGGCGATGATTTTGTTGGTCTCTTTAGGGTTGACGGTGCATTGGGAGGGTTCGAACCTGCCTGCTACCAGGCCCTCCGCAAATGGCCTGCATCCGGGGCTGCCGCAGGCACCGCAATTGGCCCGCGGCAGCAGCTCTTCCACGTCATCTATGCGCGGATCCTCGTAAACCATCAGGCGCTTGTTCGCGATGACGAGCAGAAAGGCCAGCAACAGCCCGAGTCCGGCCATAAAACCTACCGAAACAGCAATACTCCCCCACTCTGCCATCGCCTGAACTCTCCGGCACTGGTCCCTCGGCCAATCAGAATATAACTATGTGATAATATTTAAGGTGTGGGACAAGTCTAATAAAGCAGCGCGCTATTCAGCACCCCATTTATTTCAATTCTTAATATTTGTATCGCCAATGCTCCTCCCGACGACCCATTTTAGAACGAGGTCGGCAGGGATGCCCACTCCCGTATTTCAGGCATTTGGGGGCGCCCACTCCCGGCCACCGCGACAAGAGATAACCCACTGCAAACCGATCCAAGTGGCAATGGATCGATTGTTGCAGCCAACGAACAGAGAGGCGCCACCACGCATTCACACCCATTCATCCACTGCAAATGTAAGTCTATAATTTGAAATTGATCGTCTCGGTTGCTGCCCAAACCTGACGGGAGTGTCGAACCGCTGTGCAAAACGATGTTGGTCAAGCAGATTAACAGGATAGGGGGTATTACCCATGGTCTACACCAAAAAACACCCGGCCTTACTCATCATGGGAGCACTGTTTCTCATTATCGGCATGAGCACTCAGTTCGGTCTGCAGGACGGGCTGATCACCTACCTGAACCTGAAAAGTTACCTCGGGGAGATGACAGGACTGGCCTATACCGCTGGCATCATCGGAGTGCTGGTGGGCGTCTGGAATTTGCTTGGTACCCATAAGGAAGGAAATCTGGACTATTACCTCTCCACGGTAGCAGGCGCTTTATTCATCCTTCTCATCGCCATGTCTATCCGTTGGTACGTGGCTCCCTTGGTCGCTGTGCTGAGCAAGGAGATGGGACCGGTGATGGGAGACAAGTACCTGCACGATGTATTTGGGCTCAACTATGTGGTGCTGGGTATCCTTGCGGGCATCATCACCGTCAACGTATTCAGGATCCCTGAATGGGCCGATAACGGCGTGCGCTTGTCCCGATTGGGGCTGAAGACCGGCGTCATCCTGCTGGGCACCCTGTACAGTCTTGCGGAACTGGTTCACCTGGGCCGGCTTTCGGTGGTGTTGATCGGTTTCTTTGTATTGGGCTCGGTCGGTCTGGTGTTGTGGCTGTCGCGTCGCCGCAGGATCCCCAACTCCATGGGGGGAGTGCTCTCCGCCGGCATGGGTGTCTGCGGGGTGTCCGCCACGGTAGCGGCGGCCCCGGTGGTGCAGGCCAAATCGGTCGAAATCGCGTACACCATCGGTACCATCCTGCTGTGGGGTGTGGGTTGCATGTTCCTGTTCCCGGTCATTGGTCAACTCCTGGGGCTGGGTCACATCCAGTTCGGTGCCTGGGCCGGCACCGGCATTCTCAATTCCGCCCAGGTGGCAGGCGCCGCCTTGGCCTACCAGCCGGACGGCATCGAGACGCTGAAGGTGGCGGAGATATTCAACATCACCCGGGTGCTGTTCCTGCCCATCATCGTGTTGTGGCTGGCACTCTGGTACGTGCGCAGTGAGGAAGGGGCACAGACGGTCAGTGTGGGCAGGGTGGTGTTCGAGAAATTCCCGATGTTCGTGGTCGGCTTCATCCTGATGTTCGCCCTCTCCTCCACCGGCATCTTCGCCCCGGCCAACCACTACCAGGGCAAGTACTTCGACAACAACATCACAGAGGAGAAGTTGCTCAAACCCGATCAAGTCTCCCTCTTACAGGCGGAGAGTGGAAAAGTGCAGCGGGTGGACCGCCGCGAAGCGCTGCAGCGGTTGACCGGGAATCGTAAAGTGATGAGCATCGACGACGATGCGGTACTGCGTGGCCTGGTCAACGCCAAGATCCTCTCCAAGGAGGCCAATGCCATTCTCAAGGGCGCCCACCAAGCGGTGCGCCACACAGCGGCGAAGATAAAAAAGTTCCGCCAGTGGATCACCTTGCTGTTCGCCTTTGGCCTCACCGGCCTGGGCATGCAGATCACCATGGCCTCGATCAGACAGGCAGGCGGGCAACCGCTGGTGATCGGCGGCGTGGTGGGTACCGCCAAGGCGGTGCTGTCACTGCTGGTGATCCTGCTGTTCGTACGTGAAACCATTTAAACGGGGGAGTGCGCCATGACCAACCAACACAGCCAGGACATTGACCTGCAACAAGAGGCGGGGGCCAAATTCCATCGCGGCTCGGCCCTCTCTATCTTCACCAGCGACCGGCGTGAGGATTTGGTGGCCTTGATACTGGCCCTACTGATCGCGCTGGGCGTCTATTTTTTTGTCTGATCCATCATGGCCCGGCACCTGCGAGGGGCCGGGCCGCACTGCCGTTGCTTATGAACCCCAGGAAAATTCTTTGTGCCAGCCATGGCACCGACGGTGCCCGTGTCGCCGAGGAGGCGGCACTGGCCTTGTGCGGTCAGGGGTGCCTGTTTCATCACCTGATGGTGGTACCCGATCTGTGGAAAGGGATGATGGGGGATGACTGGCTCAACAACGCCGCAACCCGGGATCGTTACGGCAAATACCTGGAGAGCCAACTGGATCGCGAAGTGGCGGCGGTGGTGGACCGGCTGGGTGAATCGGTGCAGCAGCGTGCGGCAGAATTCAGCTTTGAGACCCGGCTGGGCAAACCTGCCGACTGCTTACTCGCGGCCTGCCTGCGCGAGCAGCCGGATCTGGTGATCATCGGTTCGCCCCGCCCCAAGGGGATGCCGGGGTTGCGCTCGCGCATGGAAATGGAGACCCTGGTGCGAGGGTTGAGTGCCCCATTGCTGGTCATTCCTTATCCGACCGTATGAGTGCAGCGCAGGATCAAGACGCCGCCTGGATCAGCATAGAGGCGCCCTTTCCTCCGCGCTGGCTGCTGGAGTTTGTCAACGAACTGGAGCGGCTGTTCCGCATCAACTCACTATTGGAGATCTACAGCTGGGAAGAGGTCGGGGAGGGACGCATCCAGCTGCGGGCGATCAACCTGAGCAACGGAAGCGCGTTGGAGTGCGAATTGTTCGTTACCCGGCTCGAGAACGGCCTGGACATCCGTTACCAGGGCCAGCTGAAACGCGCCACCTACATCCGGATTGAAGCAGGAAAAGCGCTCTCCGGCCTGCTCAGAATTACTGACGACTATTCCGCTATCCCAACAGCGGAACGCGAAGCGCGTCTGGATGAGGTGGACCGAAGCCTGCTTTGTTGGGGGCAGGATCTACACCGCTACCTGATGGCCTGGCACCGCTGGTCATGGCTACCCCCCTGGCGCTGGTACATGTCCCGGGTATGGCTGGGGATGAAACCCTCGGCACGCAGAATCACGCGCTGGATCCTGTGGATTACCCTGGCGGAACTGGTCGCGTTTCTGATGGTTTTTGCAGTATTCGTCATTGAACAGGGAAGTTGAACACGATCAGATCGGCGCGCGCCTCTCAGTCGTCCAACAGAGTCATATCAGCGGCGCCATAACAAGATCAACCGTTCAGCCACGGTTCAGCCAACTGCCGCTACACTGCGTGACAGATATTGACCCGCGGAGGAATCACCATGTTCGATCGTCGCACCCTGTTTGCCATCGGATGGAGTTGTCTGCTCTGTCTCGCCACAGTCTCTCCCGCAAGCGCGGACCAGACTCGGGGCATCCATTCACTGCCGGGACAGCATTCCCTGGACAGCACAGACTTTGTGAAAACGGACTATCGTTACCACCCTGACTATCGTCCCCGACCCGATTTGCATCAACCTAAGCACGCCCACCGCACCCCACCCCGGCACTGGGATGGCTACCGGCCCCCCGGCAATCATAGCCACCACCGCTATGAACGGCTGCGGCAACGGCATGACCACGATTTCATCAACGGTCTGTTGCTGGGCGGATTTCTCGGCTATTTCATCGGTGAAACGTACTGAATGAATGGGCCTGAGCCTGTTTCCACTCGCTGGATGTGAGGTGCCAGAAGCAGGCGGAGGAGATGTGGATTCCACCGCCTGCTGGAAACTCTTCAGCGCGACATTGCCGTCGAAGCTCTTCAAATAAACATTTCCACGCCTGCCCAACAGATGCGGCACAGCTCCTTCATCTGAAAGAAATTTCTCTGGCTGCCGGTCCTGGTACTAAGCGGTAAACGGAAACCCGTTTTCCTCCTGTCGTCAGTTCAATGCCATGGCGCTTGCATTTTGCGCACAGAAGCGCCAACGATAATAATGCCGATCCGCTTTGAACCAAGTGTGACCGTCGTCAGCGCTTGGGCAAGGGGTGACGCATCTCTACGCACCTTTGGGAGACAACACAGCACCTTTTACAAACTGCCCGGACCCGGTAAATCCGATGCCTCCGGTTGCGCCAAACGACTTTTACCTGGGAATGATAATGAATCTGATTCTGTTTATCGGGGTGCTGGTGCTGATCAGCTTTCTGTTGTCACCGCGCACCCGCAGTGCCGATGGCTTTTTCAAAGGATTCTCCGACAACGGAGCACCTCCGTCGCTGTGGACACTGATACTCTCCCAGGTAACCACCTGGATCTTCGCCCGTTCACTGATGAACGCAGCGATCCTGGGCTACTACTACGGTGTTGTCGGCGCGCTCGCCTACGCCGCCTACTACCTCAGTTTTCTTACCGGCGGTATGATCATCGACCGCATCCGCTTCGAGCATGGCTGCACCAGCATTCAGGATTTCCTGCGCAATCATTTTGGGCGTCTCGGCACCGGCACCTACAATATCGTGGTTGCGGTACGGTTGTTGAGCGAGGTGTTTGCCAACCTGCTGGTGATTGGCGTGCTCTTCGGTACCGCTGGCTCCAACGCCTACACCCTGGGTGTGATCGGCATCGCGTTGCTTACCCTCGGTTACTCGATGCTGGGGGGGTTGCGCGCCTCGCTGCGTACCGATGTGTTCCAGACAGTGGTGCTCTTCGCCGTACTGTTGCTCCTGCTGCTGCAGACGTTGACCGGAGCGGAGTTCTCTTTCGCTGCGGTGCTCGGCTCCAGCCCGGACCCGACCAGCCCCGGCTGGGTGCTGCTGGCCGTGGCCATGCTGCAGATCTGGAGCTACCCGATGCACGATCCAGTGATGATGGATCGCGGTTTCCTGGCCGACCGCGCCACTACTCGGCGCAGCTTTCTGCACGCTACCTGGATCTCGATCATCGGTATCCTCATCTTCGGTCTGCTGGGGGTTCATGCCGGTCTGTTCAAAGCGGAGGGGGAGGCACTGGTTGCCACCCTGACCCGGCTGTTCGGGGAGCCGACCATGCTGCTGTTCAATGCGGCGCTGGTGGTCTCCGCGCTCTCCACGCTGGATTCCACCTTCTCCAGCGCCTCCAAACTGGCCGTCGTCGACATGCGGCTCGCCGCCCAGCACCCCAACAACGGCCGCATCGCAATGGCGCTTTTTCTGATCGGCGGATTGCTGTTTCTGTTCCTCGGCAGCGAAGACCTCTTCGCGGCGGTGGCGGTGAGTGGCACCGCCTCGATGTTTCTGGCACCGGTGGTATTTTTCTGCATTCTCGGAAAGCGCCGTGTGGCGCGCTGGGCCTATGCACTGACATTCTGCTGTGCCATGGTCGCTGGAGCGGTCTATATGCTCGAAGCGGGCGGTGTCATCGCACTGATGGAGCCACTCTTCGGCGTCAGCCATAAATACGCCAAACTGCTGATCCTTTGCGTTGGGGTGCTGGCAGTTGGGAGCACCGCCTTTGCGTTGGGCCTGCGCAGCGTCGAACTGCGGCCGGGCGAGGAGATGGCATGAGCCAACAGGATCTGCCCGCAGCGTTGGAGCTGGGCGTACTTCACCCCCCCCTGCTGGTATTCGGCGGCCCCTACTCCAACCTGGAGGCGACCCGGGCGATGCGCCATGTTGCCGCGAAACAGGGCATCCCCGCGCAGCAGTGCATCTGCACCGGTGATCTGATCGCCTACTGTGCCGATCCGGTCGCTACCGTGGAGGAGATTCGAGACTGGGGAGTGCATCTGGTGATGGGTAACTGCGAGGAGTCGCTGGCCTACAACGCGGAGGATTGCGGTTGCGGGTTCGAAGCGGGGAGCAGCTGTGACCTGCTCTCCGGACAGTGGTTCCGCTACGCCAACGCACGAGTCGGCACTGAGACCCGCCAGTGGATGGCGCAGTTGCCACGGCGCCTGGGGTTCACCCTCAACGGGCTCAGACTGGCGGTGGTGCATGGCGGAGCGACACGGATAAACCGCTTTCTGTTCGCCTCGCAGCCTGCGACCGATTTTCTGCAGGAGTTGGATTTGCTTAATGTCGACGGTGTGCTCGCCGGACACTGCGGTATCCCCTACACTCGGCTGGTGGATGAGCGCCTGTGGCACAATGCCGGGGTAATCGGCATGCCGGCCAACGACGGCAGCAGCCAGACCTGGTACAGCCTGTTGCAGTGCGCCGGTGCGGGCCGATTGCGCATCAGCCACCACCGCCTAAGCTACGACGTATCGGTCGCAGCACGGAAAATGGTCGCTGCAGGTCTGACCGGTGGCTACGACCGCACACTTCTCAGTGGTCTCTGGCCAAGCCTGGACGTGCTACCCGAGCGGGAGAAGCGCGATACCGGTCGTCCGTTGCACTGTGCGGAGTCGATCTGGCCAAAAAATTTGGGGTCAGAGTAAAAACTGGAGATCCAGTTTTTACTCTGACCCCAAATGTCGCAGATGCGTCACCGAGCCACCGCCGGTGCTGGGCTGACGCTGCTCCAGGAGTTTCAGCGCCTTGAAGAATTCGCTCTGCAACCGCGGCAGGATCTCACGCCTTCCGGATCGATAGTGGATGCAGGTGTAGCTCACCGGCACCTGCAGATCGTCGCGCTCACCCGGCTTGAAATCGCGCCAGGCAAGCTCGATCACCCTTATCCCCAGGCCATCGACAAAGACCACCTCCTCCCGGTCGATGATGCCCAGATACTGCATGCTGCGGATCGGCACGAACAGGCTGTCGCGCTTGTTTCGATGGAACAGCAGCCGAATCAGACGGTAGTGATCCGCAGGCAGGGCGCGCGTCTCACGGCTGATCTCGGGACCTCGTTTGAAGCTGATATCCACTAGCCTGCCCGTTTCGGAATCTTATACACAGGTATCCATCCTTTCCCGCTGCTCATTTCCGGGAGTGCGCTTTACCCACAAAGGTCTGCATTGTATGAGAATACACGGGTACCCAGCAGATCCGCCCTGCCATCGATGTCGCTGCCACCAGGATTGTACCTGGAGACACCGCAATGGCAATCCGGCTTTCCGATTCCAGTCTACTCGTGTAACCGCTGTCATATTCCACCCTGCGCGGATTTATTGCGGATGAGTATTTGGTGAACGTGAACCACTAACTTATTGATTATATTGTTAATTATATCGTTCAACCCATCTCATAGAGATTTTTTGACAGTATTTAGCGTCTCACATTGTAAAAAAATCTGAACAAAAACAGAAAGTTTCAATTTTTCTCTCCGCATAACCCTATTTTTTATATCAGTATTTTTTACAGTGGCGCCAAGTTTGGACCTGTTTCAATCTCGTCCGCAACGGCCAAGTAAGACATAACAGTATGAATTATATTCTGTTTTTAATTTACCATAATAATTATGGTACTTTTTTTGCATTTTCTCTGACAGCGCCGATGGATGGATCAATGGAGGAGAGTACGGTGATCATACTGGGAACCCGCAGAGTTTCTCGTCGCAGAGCGTTTCAATCCCGTTTAGTGTTCATATTGACAGCATTTCTGCTGAAGAACGCGGCACTCCAGGCAGGTACCGTCATCGACCCGGGGGGCATCTCCCCGTTGGCACTGGATGGTCTGAATGATGACTTTGTCACCATCCAGAATGGCGGCATTGGCAACCTGACCAACGGGACGGCGAACGTTGGTGTCGAGCCCTTGACCGCAGCTGGCAACTTGACCATCCGGAGCGGTGGCCTGCTCGACGGCAGCAATGTGTCCACCGGCACGCTGAACGTCGGCCCAGCGCTGGTGCTGGAAAACAACGGTCAGATGAAGCTCAACGCGGACATTGTCCAGGTCCAGGGCCGCAGTGACACAGGGCCGGGAACGTTCGACGTCTCCGGTGGCAGTAGTGTCGATTCCAACGCCAGTTCCATTACGGTCAACGGAAGCGTCAAGATCCGGGACGCGGGAACCCGATTTTCACACACAGGCGGCTCACTCACCGCCAGCGGCCAACTCCGCGTCACCGGAGGTGCCGAAGCTTCCCTTAATCAACTGGACGTCACTGCAGAGAGCGCCACACTGGAGCACCCGGGCAGCAGGCTCAGTATCGCAGACGGTTCGCTGACCACCACGGGCAACCGCGTCTACCTGACCGACAACGCGGCCTATACTCATGCTTCCGGTATGCTCAACTCGTTCAGCTCGCTTGAGGTGCGTGACGGCTCGACCGCGGAACTGACCGATGTCGACGTCACGGTAGGCCAGAACATGACGGTGACGGATGGTGCCAGCGGCGGCTCCAGCTATGTGCAGACCAGCGGCAGCCTAAGCATCGGTACCGGCTGGGATGTCTATGGCGGCTCGGCGATGACGCTGACCGGTGTGGTGCTCGACAGCGGCGACGCGGGTGTGATTCACAATAACGCAACTTTCCAGCAGAGTGGTGGCTCGCTCCACTCGTTCAACTCGCTTGAGGTTCGTGACGGCTCGACCGCGGGACTGACCGATGTCGACGTCACGGTAGGCCAGAACATGACGGTGACGGATGGTGCCAGCGGCGGTTCCGGCTATGTGCAGACCGGCGGCAGCCTCAGCATCGGTACCGGCTGGGATGTCTACGGCGGCTCGGCGATGACGCTGACCGGTGTGGCACTCGACAGCGGTGACGCAGGTGTGATCCACAACAACGCCACTTTCGAGCAGAGTGGCGGCTCAATCACCACCGGCGGCAGATTCGAGGTCAATGCATCAACAGCACTCCTGGCGTCGGGAGTGAACCTGTCGACCGGCACAGGATGGGGAATCCATCTCGTCAATGGAACCGATTTTGACCAGACCGGAGGGAACCTGATTTCAGGCGCGAAGCTCGAGGTGAAAGGTGCAGCCACGACCGCCAACCTGACCGACACCCAAGTGATCCTGGCTTCGGATCTCCAGGTATCCGACGGGGCAGCCTACACCCAAGCCGAGACCGGTGCCGGCACTACGCTCAACGTCGGCGGCCAGTTGCGGGTCACCGGAGGTGCCGAAGCCTCCCTGAACCAACTGGACGTCACTGCGGAGAGCGTCACCCTGGAGCACCCGGGCAGCAGCCTCAGCATTACAGACGGCGCGCTGACCACCACGGGTAACCGTGTCTACCTGACCGACAACGCGACCTACACCCAGGCTTCCGGCTCGCTCAACTCGTTCAGCTCCTTTGAGGTGCGTGACGGCTCGACCGCGGGACTGACCGATGTCGACGTCACGGTGGGCCAGAACATGACGGTGACGGATGGTGCCAGCGGCGGCTCCGGCTATGTGCAGACCGGCGGCAGCCTCAGCATCGATACCGGCTGGGATGTCTATGGTGGCTCGGCGATGACGCTGACCGGTGTGGTACTCGACAGCGGTGACGCAGGTGTAATCCACAACAACGCCACTTTCGAGCAGAGTGGCGGCTCGATCACCACCGGCGGCAGATTCGAGGTCAACGCCTCGAACGCCAGCCTCACCGGCGTCGACCTCGCCACGCAAAACAGTGCGGGCGTCATCGTCAATAACGGTGGAAGCTTGGACATCACTGCTTCCAGTCAGGTGCAGACCAAGGCTTTTATCGCAGAAGGCAGCGGCACCAGTGCACTGATTCACCAAAGCACGCTGACCGCCGAGACCCTCGACATCCTGAACGATGCGCTCTGGTCAGAGGTGGATGCGATTATCAACATTACCGGCAATACCACGACGGTCTCCGGTGGCAGCACCATGATACTGGACGGCGGAACCTTAAACGAGGCGGGCGACCTGATTCTCGACGGCTCCCTCACGGGAACCCATCCCATACTCAATATCGGTAGTGATCTCATCGTTGGGGCCACTGGCAGCATTGGCTTCACCGGGGCCGCATCGATCTCGGTGGGTGATGACTTTCTGGTAGACCAGCTCGCTTCTGGCTTGATCAATCTGGGATCGACCACCCTCACCATGCGGGGACTGGCCGACGACGAGTCGAATGGTTTCCTGCTGGGACTGGGTGCAGTGCTGGATACCCTGATCCTGGATGGAATCGATCTGATCCTCACTCAGAATCTCGATGTCGCAACCCTGATCCTGGATGTCGTGAGCCAGGTAGATCTGAACGGTTTCATGCTGACCGTCTCTTCCGGCTTCTCCGGTGACATCGCCCAGATCATCGATACGACAGGAGGCGGCGCTTTCGTGATGAAGGTGCCGGCGCCTGCGCCTCTGCTCCTGATCGCCACCGGTCTCCTGCCGCTTCTCCTGCGGAGGGAAAGGCTGGCTCGCGCTGGGCGCGATTTACAACGATCATGAGTGGATTGCGGCACTACGAGGTCAGGGTCGCGAACAGCACCGGCAGCTTCTCCGGCAACTTTTGCACGTTGTCGATGATGGTGTAGTTATTGCTGCCGAAGATGCGCTTGACGTAGCTGTCGGCATAGGCATCCAGGGTCAGACAGTAGCTGAGTATCCCGCTGGTGTAGAGCTCTTCCACCGCTTTTTTGGTGTCGTGACGCAGGTGCTGCGGATCGCGCTCGTCGATATCGGCGGGTTCACCATCGGTCACGATCAGCAGCAGCTTGCGCCGTTCCGGTTGGCGCAGCAGATGCTGTCCGGCATGGCGTATCGCGGTGCCCATCCGCGTGGAGAGCCCACCTTTCATCCCGGCCAGGCGACCTTTGACCTCATCATCGAATGGCTGAATGAAATCCTTGAAACGGAAGTACTGCACGTCATGGCGCCCGTCCGAAGCAAAGCCGTGCAGTGCGAACGGATCACCGATACCGTTGATCGCGGTGGCCACCAATGCCACCGCTTCGCGCGTCAGCTGCAACACCGTCTTGTCGGACCCGGTCAGGCGCTCGTTGGTCGACTCGGAGAGATCCATCAGCACCACCACCGCCAGATCGCGGTTTTTCAGCACATTACGCATGGTGATACGGGTGCTGGGCTGTTCGCCCATGCGGATCGCGACCATCGCATCGATGGCCGCATTGATATCGATCTCGTCGCCATCCTCCATGTTGCGCACGCGCTGCACACCTTCCGGAGTCAACAGGTCGATGATCTGTTTGATGCGATGCGCCACCGGCTTGTGTTCGCTGATAATCTGGTTGATCAGTGCAGGATCGCCCTTGGACTGGCGGCGTTCATAAAGTGTCACCCAATCGGGGCGGTGCAGTTGAATCTGATAGTCCCACTCCTGATAGTGGTAGGGTTCGGAGACCGGCTCCTTGCCCCACATCTGGTTGTAGCTGACGCCCTCATCCTCGTAGGGGAAGAGTTCGCCATCCAGGGTCCAGATCTCCTGAGCGTCGTCGCCCGCCAGTTCACAGTCGACCTCGTTGATCATCTCCATCACGTTGACCCTGCGCCGGACCTGGCGCTGACCGGCAGACAGAGTGTCGATCCGACGACTCCAGTCGAACTCTTCGAACTCCCAGATGAAGCGGTTGTCGTCGCGATAGGGGATGCGGATGCGCTCGAGTATGCGCAGGCTTGGCACCTCCTTGCGCGCTGCCAGCAGATCGAACAGTTCCAACCCGAGCTTCCAGGAGAAGCGGTTGTCACGCTGGTGCTGTGCTATCTCAGCGTGAAACCGCGCGGATAACGCGTTCAGCTCCGCATCCTCCGAGTGTTCCGTCGCATCCAGCAGCATCAACGCAAAACGCTCCAGCAACGCCATGGTGGGGTGCTCCGCCGGCTCGGCATGTTCGGCCAGCAGCAGTGACCGCCACAGCTTTTTCAGTCCCGGAAACGCATTGATCGCCTGATACTCGATACGCGCATCCTCCGTCAGGCCGATGAAGAACATCTGTGCCGGACTGAGCTGCTCCGCCGACAGACGCCTGCGAGTGTAGCTGATGTGCGCCGCCATGTGCGCCGCTGTCGCCCGGTAGAGCTCAAGGCCGGATATCTCCGCGACCGCGTCGACCGCGTCGGGCATATGCACGATCTGGCTGTCGATGTAGGGCTTGAAGTCGGCGAGATCGGCACCGGTCGGGCGCAGGAAAAAGTCCCGCCCCCAGAGCGCGCGCAGATAGAAATTGAGCTTGCGCTGGGTGTCGATAAAGAGCGTCCCGCGACGCTCCTTCTGCAGCACCGCCAGGCTGTCGCGTGACTCCAGATTGAAGTAGGCGGTGAGATTCTGAAAATCCCGGCGATATGCCTGGGCGCCGAAGTTGGCCCAGCGACGCAGGCCGCTCAGCGTCAGCTTGGAGAGCAGTTCATCGATGTGGCCGAGCATCGGCCGCAAACCACGTGCGGCGGTCGCCGAAAGCTGGTGAATCAGCGTCAGGTAGCCACGCAGCAGCTCCGCGTCGCCGAGACGCCGCGCTGCGGTCGGCAGGCTGTTGAACAGCAGTGCGATCACCTCACCGGAAGTCATCGACGAAAGCTTCATCGCCGCCCCGATACAGTCGGTGATGATATCCTCACCACACTCCCTGACCACCAGCGGCATCACCTCCAGGTAGGAGATCACCAGCTCCTTGCCGCGCCGTAGATTGAAGAGTCCCTTCGCTCCCTCCAGATAGTTCTGCAGCCCGGCGGGAGACATCACATGCGCCGCCTCGGAAAAAGTACCCTCCAGCACGGCACGGATCTCTGGTGCGGTATCCTGCAGATAAGCCTGGTAATCTTCGAGTTTTATCGACATAGTTCAGTTCCACCGCACCTCGCCTGCCGGAGGCGCGTCGAATCGCGATGCGACCCGCGGCGTGATCTCAACCGAAAAAGGTCTGTACCGCGGCGTTCAGGGTGTCGCGCATGTCCGGGTCGTCGGTCAAAGGCGTGACCATGGTCATCGAGCAGGCGGCAATCGGATCCACGCCTTTTTGAATCAGCTGCCCGGAATAGACCAGCAGCCGGGTGGAGATCCCCTCATCCAGACCGTGCCCCTTGAGGTTGCGCGCCCGGTGCGCTATCTGCACCAGCTTGTGCGCGGTTTTACCGTCCACACCAGACTCCGTGGCGACTATTTCACTCTCCAGCGCCGCTGCGGGATAGTCGAAATCGAGTCCGCCGAAACGCTGCTTGGTCGACTGTTTCAGATCCTTCATCAGACTCTGGTAACCGGGGTTGTAGGAGATCACCAATTGAAAATCGGGGTGCGCTGCGATCAGTTCACCCTTTTTGTCCAGCGGCAGGGTGCGCCGATGATCGGTCAGCGGATGAATGACCACGGTGGTATCCTGGCGCGCTTCCACCACCTCGTCCAGATAGCAGATCGCACCCAGACGCGCGGCTGTGGTGAGCGGGCCGTCCTGCCACTTGGTCCCCTCCTTGTCGAGCAGAAAACGACCGACCAGATCGGAGGCGGTCATATCCTCGTTGCAGGCGACGGTGATCAGCGGCCGCTGCAGCTTCCAGGCCATATACTCGACGAAGCGGGATTTGCCGCAGCCGGTCGGCCCTTTGAGCATCATTGGCATACGTGCGCTGTAAGCCGCTTCATACAGCGCAACTTCGTTGCCGACCGCGCGATAGTAAGGTTGCTGTTTGATTTTGTACTGTTCAATATCCACTGCAGACATGGGTCACCTATCAGGCTCTACTACTGTGTGAGTGACGCGGCCGGCGCGCAACCGTCAATCCTCGTCGTTGGTTTCGATCTCACCGCTCCAGCCGGCGGCACGCGCCTGCTCGATCGCAGCAGCGTGTATTCTCTGGTGGCGTTCACGCAGCTCCGTGGGCAGCCGGCTGACCATACAGCCATACTTGTCCCACTCGTCATTGACCTTTTGCAACAGGTTTTGGATCCCAGCCATGTTCCACCCCGCGCAGGTCTCGCTCTCGTGAAGCAACCCGAACACCCAGGCATCACGGATGGTCTTGCCGATGACGGTCATACCGCCGAAGACGTCCTGGTCGACGCCGACATAGAGTTGTGTTTTCGCCATAGTGCTCTTGTGTCGTCACAAAAAAGCCCCCGGCCGATGCCAATCGGGCAGGGGCTGGCTGGTTGAAGGCTGCTGATCCGCCGCGCTCTACTTCGGTTGACCGCGGTAGATCACCATCGACGCACCTGCTGACTGTGCATAGTTGTCGAAGCCGAGCAGACGCACGTGGTTGTTCGGGTGCGCCTTATGGCAAGCCTCGCACTCGGCCAGGATGGCGTCAACATCGGATTCACCAAACATCGGCAGCTTCCACATGTACCAGTAGTTCTGGAACGCATTCTCCGGTTCGCAATGCTCTATGCCCGGATTCCACCCCTTGCTAACGATATACTCGATCTGCTTGCGGATCTGCCCGTCGTTCATCGCCGGCAGATAGGAGAAGGTTTCGAATTTACGGCTCTCGGTGCTGCTCAAACTTGATTTGTAGTCTTGTACATCACTCATCGGTGGTACTCCAAAATTAGGTACTAGATACTAGATACTAGGTACTAGGTGCTAGGTGCTAGGAGACTCGCCTAGTACCTAGCGCCTAGTTCCTAGCCCCTATTTGTGTGAAACGTCCAGCTTGTCCACGGTGTCGAATTCGAACTTGATCTCTTTCCAGGTATCCATCGCCGCTGCCAGCTCCGGACTCGACTTGGCTGCCTGAGTCAGAATATCCTTACCCTCCTTCTCCAGGACACGCCCCTGATTGCGTGCCTCGACGCAGGCTTCGACCGCAACCCGGTTGGCGCAGGCTCCGGCAGCGTTGCCCCAGGGATGACCCAGGGTGCCACCACCAAACTGCAGCACCGCATCGTCACCAAAAATGGTGACCAGCGCAGGCATGTGCCAGACATGAATACCGCCTGAAGCCACCGCGAAAGCACCGGGCATCGAGCCCCAATCCTGATCGAAGAAGATACCGCGTGAGCGGTCCTCCTTGATGTAGGAGTCGCGCAGCAGATCGATCCAACCCAACGTGGCTTCCCGGTCGCCTTCGAGCTTACCAACCACCGTGCCGGTGTGCAGATGGTCGCCACCGGAGAGACGCAGGATCTTGGTCAGCACGCGGAAGTGGATGCCGTGGTGCGGGTTGCGGTCGAGCACCGCATGCATGGCGCGGTGGATGTGCAGCAACAGGCCATTGTCGCGACACCACTGCGCCAGGCCGGTATTGGCACAGAAGCCCCCGGTGATGTAGTCGTGCATGATGATCGGGGCGCCGATCTCCTTGGCATACTCGGCCCGTTTGTACATCTCTTCCGGGGTCGGTGCGGTGACGTTCAGATAGTGACCCTTGCGCTCACCGGTTTCCTGCTCTGCCTTATGAATGGCTTCCATCACGAAATCGAAGCGCTGGCGCCAACGCATGAACGGTTGCGAGTTGACGTTTTCGTCGTCCTTGGTGAAGTCGAGACCGCCGCGCAGACCTTCGTAGCACGCGCGGCCATAATTCTTGGCCGATAAGCCCAGCTTCGGCTTGATGGTGCAGCCGAGCAGCGGACGGCCATACTTGTTCATGATGTCGCGTTCTACCTGAATGCCGTGTGGCGGACCGTTGCAGGTCATCACGTAGGCGATCGGGAAGCGAACATCCTCAAGGCGCAGCGCACGCACCGCCTTGAAACCAAACACATTTCCCACCAGTGAGGTGAATACGTTGACCACCGAACCCTCTTCGAACAGATCGATCGGGTAGGCGATGAAGGCATAGAAGCAGGTGTCGTCGCCGGGGACATCCTCGATCGCGTAGGCACGCCCTTTGTAGTAGTCCAGGTCGGTCAGCAGGTCGGTCCAGACGGTGGTCCAGGTTCCAGTAGAAGATTCGGCAGCGACCGCGGCAGCAGCCTCCTCGCGCGGAACACCCGGCTGCGGAGTGATCTTGAAACATGCCAGAAGATCGGTTTCCTTCGGCGAATAGTCGGGCATCCAGTAGGTTTCGCGGTACTCTTTTACGCCCGCGCTATAGCTCTTCACTGCCATCATCTTCTCCTAAGTATTGAGTGTTAGTTTGGTCGCCCACCTTTCGGGCCACCCTTCCGGAGTGCTGTACCGGAGTCCGGTTCGACCGCGCCAGCAGGCGCGCTATCGATTCGAAAAAAGATGTTAATCGCAATTACTAATTAAGAAAATTCAATATTTATGATCTGGTTTATAAGCGATTCTTATAATTAGTGCGCTACCCTATCAGTAAAACCAGCAGATACACAGTTGGCACCCGGCTTGAACCCAGATTCCTCAGTGGACCTCTCCATTCCGAGGGTATAAGGCTGAAGAGAAATGGGGTGCCATCAAATCAGACGTTCACTTGCAGGGTGCATGACACCCGGTACAGTTCGCGTCCTCCGCCCAGCAACATCCGGCTAACCTGACCGGGTAAGTCGACAAAGAAAGAAACCACGCATCCTGTCGTTGGGCAATACCCGCACCGCGAGACGCAAGCGATCGTCATAGCGCCGTTTGCCCCACTGCAGCAGACCCGGTTGTAGATTGGACAACGGCAGAACGATGGGTAAAAGCGTGATCTGATCACGGTAACGACGGAGCTGAGCGTCGACCACCTGTTCATTCTCCTCCGGGGAGAACGAACAGGTGCAATAGACCAGCGTGCCACCCGGCTTCAACGCACGTATCGCCGAATCGAGCAATCGCTGCTGCTTGCGTGCCGACTCCTGCACCTTCTTCAGGCTCCAGTGCGCCCAACTCTCGGGATTGGCGGTGTCGAATCTCGCTTCCGAGGAGCAGGGCGCATCCAACAGCACCCGGTCGAAACGCCCGGGCACCTTGGCTCCGACAGAGCGGCCATCCTTCAGGTAGCACCTGACCATGCTGGCGCCGCCCCGTTCCAGGTTGGCTTTCAGCCGGTAGAACCGCCCCTTGACCGACTCTACCGCGGAGAGCTGACCGCTATTCTGCATCATCGCAGCCAGCTGCAGCGTCTTTCCACCGGGTGCAGCGGCCAGATCGAGCACACATTCACCGGGCTGTGGGTCGAGCAGCATCGGTGCCAGCATGGAGGAGAGATCCTGGATGTAGATCAGCCCCTGGTTGAATGCGCTCGACTCGGTCAGCGCACGCCGCTGTGCCGGCGGGATGCTGTAGATTCCCGAACACCAGTCGATCGGCTGCAACCGAAAACCCTCGGCGCGCAGTGTGGCTACCAACTCCGCTTCACTACTCTTCAGCGTATTGATCCGGAAACAGGTGTGGCGATGGCAGGAGAAACTCTGCAGGCAGGGCTCCCGCGATGCAGGCGGTAGCATCTCCTGCAGTCGCGCGATAAACAGCTCCGGCAACAGTGCAGTGGATGGGTCCAACGGGGTCACGATCTCCTGTCGGGGTGAAGTTTGGCGCCCATGGTAACCGGCATCCGCGCTAGCGGGAAAGCGCAGCGCGGTGGCGATCTCGTGTTCGCCGCCGCCACGCTGACGTCAGTCGTCAGTGCATCATTTTGCCATGCATCATGCCACCCTGGCCGGGTTGCATCATCTGCATCTGCAGCATGCGCACCGGCAGCGTTGTCTTCAGCTCGCTGCCATCCTCGAAGCTGAGGGTCAACGCCACCTCGTCGCCCGGTTTCAGCTGCTGCGTCAGTCCGATCAGCATCAGATGCAGGCCGCCCGGCTGCAACCGGGTCGTACCGTTGGCCGGAATCTCGATCTGTTCCACCCGGCGCATCTGCATCATCCCCTCCGCCATGGTGTGGGTGTGCAGCTCAGTCACTTTGGATACTGAACTCGCCGCCGCCACCAACGCATGCGGTGTTGCCGAACTGTTCGACAACAGCATGAAGGAGGCGCTGTTGGGCTGCCCCGGAGGAACTGCGCGGGTATATCCGTCGCTGACCATCACCGCTTCGGCGGCAGTGCCGGCGAACTGCGGCGTACTGACCAGTAGCGAGGCGAGTGTAAGCAGAGAGAGAAGTACTGGTTTCATTTTTACTGTCCTTTCCGATCTTGAATCTGATAAACAAGCTCTGATACCTGAAAACGTAAACGCTAGCCTGCCCGCAACAATCTTCTCAACTCGGCGAGTACCGTCTCCGGCGCCGTGCCGTGCGGCAGCACCGCACTCAGCTTTCCGTTACGATCGATCAGGTAGGTGTCCGCTGAATGGTCGACGATATAGCCCATCTCCGAACCGGTATCGCTGATACGGTAAGCAGCGCCGTAGCGCCGAACCGCTGCATCAATCTGCGCCACCGACCCGGTTGCCCCGAGAATGGAGGGATGGAAGAACTCACCATACTCCTTGAGCCGCTGCAGCGAATCGCGTTTTGGGTCGACGCTGATAAAAAGCCCCTGAAAATCAGCCAGTTCCTCCGCGTTGAGCTGACCCAACGCCAAGCTGAGGTAACCGAGGCTGGTCGGGCAGATGTCCGGACACTGGGTATAGCCGAAATAGAGCGCTACCACCTTTCCGTGCAACGCGTGCAGTGAAACCGGCCCCCGATGAGAGTTAAACTGAAAATCCCCGCCGACCGGCGCTGGTTGTATGGTCAGTTGCTGATGTGATCCGTCCCCTTCCGGCGCCCAAAAATAGAGCACCCAGAGCAGTAGCCCGGAGAGCAGCAGGATCAGGCTGGCCAGTAGCGTTCTTTGCATCCAACCGCTCATTTCGTCGGCAGCTCCGCCCCCGGCTTCACGGTGATAAAGCGGAATGGCGCAGCAATGATGCCGTCACCGGTGTATACCAGCACCTTCGCCTCCCACTCCATCGCATCGCTGACGCAGACCGGCAACATCCCATTGCCGTAGTAGCCGCCGCCATCACCCGCCACCAGTTTAGGACGGTTGAAACCCATGTTCATCCCAACACCCTGGAAATCGATCTCAACAGCAGAGGCGTTCAGCCCCTCCAGTCTGACCTCGAACGCAAGCGGAGTCACCAAAGGGATACTCTCCGGCTTGATCGCAAAGGTGATACGACCGCCCTCAGGCAGCACTCCGCTGCAGGGTCCGGCACGCAGATCACACTCCGGGTCGAGTGGGGCGACCTGTCTCAGTGATGGGTAGAGCAACGGCCAACCTTTGTAGAGTGCCACTCCCGCCACAGCGAAGAGCAGCAAAATGACGGCAAACCATAATCTTTTCACGCATCACCTCTCGACGATCAACGGCATACTAGCCTCATCCCACACGTTGGCAATTGATCCCGTTATAAAACAGATAGCGGCACATGCTGGCAGGGCTGGCTGGGGCACAAAGCAGGGCATCTGGCAAATTCAGTGAGTGATATCACCCAGTTTTAGCGGGTTGGTGCGGATCACGGGAGATCGGTACGCCGGAAAACCTGGTAACCGCCGAAGGCACACAGGGTTCCCAGCAGCAGCGGATAGAGCAACGCATAGAGGATGTAACCAGCCTGCCCGAAGTTATCCAGGATCACGTAGGCTGACGGTCCGAGCAGCACCAGTTGAGGATCGAACAGCATCATGCTGGCGGTGCGGAACACCTGCATCGGGTTGGCCAGCGCGATCGCCACCGCCGACCCGGCTGGCAACTGCTCCTGAATCATGATGCCGAGCAGTATCAGGTCGAGAAACAGCAGCAGCGTCAGCCAGACTACGAACGCCGCTCCCTGGGCTACATCTGAGGAACGCGCCAGCGTGGAGATGAGCATACCGATGCCGAGAAAACACCACGCCAGCACCATCAACAGCCCGGTGTAGTAGACCATCATGCGCCAGGGCATCTCCGCTCCTTTGATCACACCCCAGATGATGGCGCCGACCATCGCCAGAAAAACCGGCATGAAAACCATCAGGAAACGGCCCAGCATCTTGCCCCAGTACCAGGCGGAGAGGGTGGTCGGCAGCGCGAGCAGGTATTCGAATACCCCTGCCTCACGGTCTCCCGCGACCGAACGGACTGTGGTGATCAGCACGAATATCGGCAGGATCGCCATGGTCAATTGAATGTAGGTGAGCAACAGACGGGAGAGGCCGGTGAAACCCATGATACGTGATTCCGCCAGGCCGTAGGCGAACAACAACACCACCAGACCGCCGAATATCGCCGTATAGATAATAAACCAGCGGGCACGCAGCGACTCGACGATATCAGCGTAGGCATTGAGCCAGAGATGTTTCATATTTCGATTTTCTTGCCATAGTTGCAAAAAGACTCCCCCTCCTCTGGAAGGAGAGTCAAACGCAGGGCAGCTTACAGGCAGCGCGCCGCAACCCGCCTCTCCCGCCGCTATCCTGATGGTCCACTACTCCTGCCGCGCAGCTTCGCGTTTCGCCGCCTGCTGCTTCAGCCGTTCCAGCAGATGCACCCCATGGAGATTGAAGCGCTGCTCAACTTCAAGAACATGCGCTGCAGCCCGGGCGAAATCGAGCGCCTCCGGGTACGGGTCACGCTGCGCTCCCAGCCCGTACTCCATCGGTGTCAATTGCCCTCTGACATAGTTGGCGGTGCGCGCGTCGATCCAGTCACCGGTCAGGTGGTCGGCCACCCAGATCTGCGTCTGCGGATCATCCCGCCATGGTTTATCCTGCAGCCAGAGGATGGCACAGCCGATGTCATCGAACTGCGCCACACTGCTGCGCTTTTTACCCTCTGGCAGGAAGCGCACCTGGGCAGCAAAGCGGTGATCGCTCAACACCATACGACAGCGCTCGCACGCACTCCGATCCCATTTCACCTCGGCCGGTCCGCTATCGGGGTCACTGCCGCAGGCGCCCAACAGCATGACCACCAGCAACCCAATTGCTGGCCGGTGCAGATCAGCCATCAGCCGGCGACCCGCTGCGGTTGGGCTTCTCGGCCTCGTGCAGTTCGATGGCTGCCAGCAGCGCCGCATAGCGCGTCAACAGGCCCAGGAAACGAAGCCGGTCCGGCCCTGCCACCTCTCCTTCCCAGAGCAGCCCATCTTCCGATCCGCGAAAGCTCCAATCGCCGATCGCGTTGGCGAACGCCCCCTCGCGCTGGTTGAGCCTGATACGGCAGCGCAGGCGCGAGGAGAGATCGACCAGATCCGCGACCCGGTCATCGAGCACCACGCTACCCTGATCCATCTCCACCACCCGATTGACCAGCGCGGCCACCTCATCCAGACGGTGGCTGGAGATCAACATCGCAGCTGTCTCCCGTTTCTCCGCCAGCAGCTGAAAGAAGATGTGCCGCGCCTCCGGATCCAGATTGGCGGCGGGTTCATCCAGCACCAGCAGCTCACTGTCCCGTCCCAGCGCGATTGCGATCAACAGCTTCTGCTTCTGACCGCCAGAAAGCTTGACGAACGGCTGGCTGCGAAAGCGCTCCACATCCAGTCCGAGTCGTTTGGCCACCGCCTCCATGCGCAGTGGGTCGGCGGCACACAGACTGGCAGCAAACCGCACCAACTGGCGCACCGGCATCTTCAGCGGTGGCGGCAGTTGCGGCACGAACCCGACCTTGGCCAGCACAGCGCGCCGCTGCTGGCGCGGATCCATACCATCCACGCTCACCCTCCCCTCGCAGGTGTACTCACCCAGCAGACAACGGATCAGCGTGGTCTTGCCGGCACCATTGGATCCGACCAGCGCCACCCGGTCGCCACGTTCGATGGTGAGATCGACCCCGCGCAACACCTGGTTGCGCCGAAACCGTTTAACGAGGTTTTCGAACTGAATCATCGGTCGACCTTGAGTCACCTGTGTGGTCGCCCTGCATTGGCGCGCAGAGCGGCGTTGCAATCTGGCATGCCACCTATTGCGACTTTTTGCCGTACCCCAACACGAAATCGAGGGAGTCGGTCGGACAGATGTCCACGCACATGCCGCAGCGTGTGCAGTCGGCACCGATGTCCATATCAAAATTGGTCGCGCGCCCCTTGATGGTCATACTCAGCACATGGGGGACCAGGCATACCTTGCGGCAATCCCCTTCATGGTGGCAATGCTTCACATTGTACTTGACCCGAATCGGCGAGAGCGTGCCTACCACCCCATAGGTGACACCGATCGGACAGACATAACGGCACCAGGCGCGGCGAGAGTAAAAGATCTCTATCAGCAACACAAGCCCGACCCAGAGCAACGCGATACCGGGACCGTAGATCAGCGCCCGGCTGAGTATGCCGGTAGGGGAGATGGTCTCGAACACGGTATATCCGGTGCCGAGCGCCAACAGCGCGAAGAGCAGATAGAAGAGGGTACGCGCACGGCGGTCGAAGCGGTGGTCACTGACCAGTTTCCGCTCCGTCAGCCACAGATGCAGCTTTTCGGTCAGCTCCGAAATCAGATGGTAAGGGCAGACCCAGGCGCAGAAGGTACGGCCACCCAGCAACACCCAGATGATGAATACAGTCACTGTGCCGATCACCAGGTTGAGCACCAGGTGCTTGTAGGCCAACATCACCTGCAGCGCTGAATTGAGATCGGCCATATGGAAACCGACGAAGCGGGAGGCGGTGAGTGCACCTTCCAGGATCTGTATATCGAAGAAGTAGGAGACCACGAACAGCAGATTGACCGCCAGCAGCGTTGCCCAGCGGCGGTTACGCCACTTGGTGCGGCCCTTGCCATGCACCGCGTAGATCTCTTCGAACTCCGCTTTGGAGAACGGGTTCGCCTTTTTATGCAGATGCACCTCCAGCGCCCGCGCGGAGATCCTATCCTTTTCCGGCCGGGAAGGTTCGGCACCGGCGATCTGCCGAAGTGATTCAATGATATAACCCATCGCTGCTCCTCTCACAGATGCCCGAAGCAGGGCAATGATTCTGTTAGTACCACTTTCGCACCCCTCATGTCAGATCGGTGATCTTGTGGATATCGATCACGATCGCCGGCGGTTCCGGCGGACAGATCATTTCGCACACACCACAACCGACGCACCCCTCCTTGATCACCGGCGACATACGCAGCTCACCGTTGGGCATCTCCACCCGTTCCAGCGCGATCGCGTGTACCGGCGGGCACTCGTTGCCGACCTGCTCCGCCACCCGTGCCACCTTCTCGCCGCTGGCCTGGACTTTTTTCTCCGCACACTGAGTGATACGTATCTCGATCGGGCACTGGCGCACACACAGATCGCACAACTCCAGGTCGTAGGGGTGGTCGGCCACCGGAATCGGATTCCAGCGGTCGACTTCGTCGTAACGCAGCAAACCCGGGAACTGCGGGCCGCGCGCCTGTCCCTGGAAACCCTTACCCTGAATCGCCAGGCAGGCACTCGGCCGGGAGAGCCTGGCGAAGCCCATGCGCGTGTCGGCCGGAAAGTTCAGCGCATGGTTCAACGATCCCGTGGGACAGGCAAGTACGCACTGGAGTCCGTCGCAGGAGAAGTCGCACGCCTGCTCGCGTGCATCGATATAAGGTGTGCCTACGCCAAAACCCTCCTCCAGGTCGGCAAGTTTGATCGCCTGCACCGGACAAACCTGCACGCACTGTCCACACTTGATGCAGGAGGAGAGGAACTCCTTTTCATCATCGGTGCGCTTCAGCGCGCCCGGAGGGCGCAGCCGCAGCGACGTCCCCTGCACCACCGGTAAAAAGCCGAGTAGTGAAAAACCAGTCATGCCGACGGCCAGCACCGAGGTGCGCAGAAACTCCCGGCGCGACTGCGCTTTGCGTTTGGCGGAAAGGGGCTTTTTGACCCTTTTGGCCACTGTCGTCTTCTCTTTCATTACCCGTCACCTCCGGAAGCAGCTGTTCCGGTCATTGCGCCATCGAGTCACGCAGCGCCTTGAGCGCGTCGAATGGCTGGGTTTCACCGGCCTCCTGGCTGACATGCGCTTGCGCCGTATCTTCCCGCATGATCTGCTGATGAGCCAACTCCGCTGACATCATTGGCCGGCTGTCTCTGAGCACCATCTCCGGATCAGTAAAGGGTGCCAGCCGCTCCAGAAAATCGAGCACCTCCAACACCGGCGATCCTTTGAAGAAGCGCGCAGCCGGCACATCCATCCAGATCCTGTCGGCATAATTGTAATACTCATAGGGGCCGTCCCCGACACCGTCACGATCCAAGTCGAACCCTTGGTAATCCTCCCAGTAATTGGCCTCCCAATCGTTCCTTTTGGCGGTTCTGGCGCCGGTCACCGCTACCTGGGTGATATTCCCTTTGAACCGGTTACCCCGGATCCGATTGCCCTGCCAGTCGTTCAGGAACAGCACGCCGATACCGCTGTAAGCGATAAGATTGTCTTCGATCCGGTTGGTCGTTTCCGGCTGAAAAGGGGAGACATCGAGGTAGAGACCGGTAGCACAATAGAGGATCCGATTCCCGCTCACCTCCACGTCGGAGGTCTCTTTGAAGCCGATCCCCATCCCGGTGGTACCGCTGGAGTAGGCGATGGTATTGCCCCTCACCACCACGCCGTCGCTGTACATCAGAAAGATGCCCACCGAATTGTCCTCGTAATGGTTGTCCAATACCTCGTTGTACTGGGAGTACATGAAGTGCAGCGAGTAACGTCCACCGCGGGCATCGTTACGGGCAATCAGATTGTCTTTCGAATACCAGACCACCGTGTCACGCGAATCTCGGATGATATTGTCGGTAATCTTGTTATTAAAGCTGTACCAGAGCCGGATGGCGTCGCCGCGCACACCGAGGGGCAGCGCTTTCGATGAGATCCGGTTGCCGCGCACGATGTTATTTTCCGACTGAGAGAGGTCGATGCCGAACAGCGTGTCGTCGATGACGTTATCCCTGATGACGTTGAAGTTGCCCTTCACCAGTACGCCGGAGTCCACGTCATTGTGGGATTCGCCGGAGTTGGTCAGGCGCATGTTCTTGATGGTGGCACCATCGGTTTCCAGCGACATCACCGAACCGCGACCTCCGGCATCGATCGTCACCTCTCCCCGGCCGTCGATGATGATGGGGTCTGTCACTATCACCGGACCGGCATAGGTGCCAGCGGGTGGACTGAGCAGCCCACCCGCCGCGGTTGCGTCCACCAGCTTCTGAAAGGATGGGTATTCCGCTTCGCCCCGGACCGCAGTCGAAAACGGTGACAGCAGCACCATAATCAGAAGAGTTTGCAATGCAGCAGGCATATATCTCAGAGCAACCGGCGATCTAGAGGAGTGCCTCAGTGGGCAGTAGACGCACCCCAGGGAATGCCACACAGATAGCCGCAGCTCCCATCTGCCCCACACGGCACACTTGCGGGTCACAAATCCTGTTTCATCCGCCTTTGAATTGCCGCTCACGGATCAATGCAGCCACTGCCAGAATCAGCGACATAGCCAGCATCAAGCCAAATCCGATCGCAGGATAGGAGTGAGTGGCGAACTGTGCGACCTTACCCTGGCCAAACACAGTCGGCATAAATGGCTTGACCGTGAATGCACCCATGTCATTCAAGGTGTGGCCGTACCACCAGAGCCAGGCGGCATAGTCGATCACAAAAAAGAGCGGTAGCGCCGCCGGAACCAGCACCAGCAGCCAGTAGAGCAACCCCGAGTTCTTGCGCGCGCCGAAAACGAGCAGCACCATGGCACCGATCAGCCCAACGAAAACGACATGGATGGCCAGCTTCAGGTTCTCGACCATTGGGATGATCTCCCCCTGGTTGTTGAAGTAGCGTCCCAGGCTCTTGCCATAGTGCCAGGCGATTACCTGAAAAGCGCTGCCATCCCAGGGTTGTTCAACCCGTCGGTGCTCCAGGTCTTTTTCGTAGTTGAGCCGCAGTTGCCCGATCAGATGCGCTTTGCTGGAGCTCTCTGCAGATGCTTTCGCTGCCTCGCTGGGGAGGATTACGCGTACTCCGGACTCTGCCAGTGAATCGCGCAGCATGCCCACAATACCACTCATGCCACCGCCCTCTTCGGAATCGTCGCTGGCTTCCTGGTCGAGCGAAGTTACCAACGCCTCGACATAACCGCTGTTCTGCAGATCGAAACCACCCTGGGTATAGAGCGAGAGGTACATCCAGACAGTGATGGCGGCAAACCCGACACCCAGGATCAGCATGCGGATCTTTGGCTTGATGCAGATAAAACCAAGCAGCATGACCCCCAGAAAAACCATCAAAAACTGACCGAAGCCGCGCTCCACCGGACCGCCCGCAGCGATCGGATACATCCCCACGTAATGGTTGATGGTATCCATCTCATGCACACAGTCGAGCGCGATCTGCTCGGTGATCTCGCCGCTGTCGATCTTGGAGCAGCCGTTGAACACGCCGTTGAGATGAAAATGGATCTTTACGCCGTCGGGAAATGCCTCCGCAGGATAGTTGGGTGCGGTCAGCGATACCCACCAGATCGGGGAGTAGAAGATAACCGCCAAGAGTCCCAGCGCCAAAAGGGTGAGTGTCGCGACCTGAATCGTCTGCTTGGATTGAGATGCTGCGTTCATGATGGGTATTTTGGATCGACAATGATCTGTCGACGTCTGTTGCGATGTTGGAGGCGGTTGCCACGGCGCATCTGAGTAGCCCGTAGAAGCCGTTTACGACCGCCTCTGATTGGAGACGGTCGTAGCTCGTATCAAAACTGCAGGATCAATCGTAGTCCGGGTTCTGATAATCTACGGATGGGGCCAGATCTTTGGCCGGCGGCATATGTCGGGAGGTGTAGTTGATCACCATCTGCATATCTTTGTCGGTGAACCCCTTGATCTGACTGACCATATCCGGATTGGCGTTGCGGCGTTTGCCATCACGGATCCATTCGAACTGACGCAGCATATAGTTGTAGTGCTGCCCTTGAATACGTGGGTAGAACTTCTCGTTGCTCCCCTCACCATCATCACCATGACACTGGGTACAGTTATCCATGTAGAGCTTCTTGCCCTGCTCGAACTCCGGTGTGTTCTTTTCCCAGGGGCCCACTCCCGGCTGGGGATTCATCGGCAGCTTCGAGATGTAATCGGTCACATCCGCCACCAGTTGAGCGGGATTGATCTCGCCCTCATGGTAACCGGCTACCGCCATGATCTGTTCGTCCAGTGCGAACGGATACATGGTCGGGTTGTCGCGATTCTTGGCGCGAATATCGGTGAGCTGCTTGATCAGCACATTACGATGCTGACCGGCCAACTGCGGAAACGTACCATCTTCCAAGCCCCACCCCTCCAGCAGATGGCAGGCGGAACAGACCTCATACACCGCAATGCCACGTTCCCGGTCGGGTACCAGCAGCATGGCTTCACTCTTCTCGCCGCCTTCCTTGTTCCAGTCTTTGACGTCGGTTACCTGAGGTTCGCCCTCGCCAGCGAAACTGCCACTGCAGATCGCCAGTCCGATCAGAGCAACCACGGTTTTTATAACGGATGAAAAACCCATTTGATGTATCTCCCCTCCCCGTATCCGCGAGGAGTAGTTGTCCAATGAACTGTGCCGTTGAGATGTCAAGCGGCCCGATTATCAGGAAAAGTACAGGCTTTCAGGCGCTGCAGCATGCCACAGCAGCGTTCACCCATCTTTGATGTCCATCAACCGGTGCCACCCGATACACCACGCCGTGAACCGCCCTCTACCATCAATAAAGGATAAGTCTAGGGATCACTTTGGCAGGCTGCTCAGCCACTGGGCGATCGCCTTCATCTCCTCTTCAGACACCAGTCCCATCACCCCTTTCATCGCAGCAGTCTGTCCATTGTTGCGGGCGCCGGATTTGATATCCACCATCTGATTGTAGGCGTAATCGGCACTCTGACCCGCGAGTTTGGGATACATCGGCATGATCGGTGTCTTGGCATCCTTACCATGGCAGGACCAGCAGGTCTTGGTCTTGAAAAGCTCGGCTCCGTCCGCCGCCACGACTCCATTCGCAAAGCTTAAGCCAAACATCACGCAAGCAACGGAAAGAGAAAGGGTTTTCAGCTTCAACATTGGCTATTCCTCGATTCAGGTATACCGCTCATAGTTTAATCCAAAACGGCTTGGAGCGGAGCGTTGGATTCCCATTTGACAAGCGTGGCCGCAGTAAGAGCTATCAATTGAGAAGACTAACAAAAACCTTTTATTGATTCAGGTTTATAACCCCGCTCAAAAGAGAAGGGAGCCTTTGCAAGCCCCCTCCCCCATTTTCAAGCGCAACCGTTTACAGCAAACTTACTTGATCTTGGTTGCACCGTGCTCTTCCAGGAAGGTCTTGGCGCGCAGACCGAGGTCTGCGGTTTTGACCTGATACTGCCAGTGCTGACCAGCCCAAAGGGTGGCATTCTGGTAATCTTCCTTGGCCGCAAACTCCTCAGCCTTCTTCTTCGCCTCACTGGCGAACCCGAGCTGATCAGTGGCATCTTCCACCAGCGCAACCACTTCAGAAAAGTCCTTGTAGTTGTGGCTGGTGATGTACGCGACCACGGAGTCTATGACCGCCTGCGTGTCGACGTTGGTCTTGACCTGCTTCTCGTAGTCGGCCTTGGTGTAGGCTTGGCCTTCCTGCATGCCACTCGCTGCCACCTGATAGCCTTTTGGCTTGACCAGCAGGTAACCCTGCATCTCCAGGTGGAGAGCGGAGCAGAATTCGGTGCAGTAGTACGGATAGACACCTGCTTTTTCCGCTTTGAAGGTGGCGGATACGGTCTTGCCCGGCTCGACCGAGAGGTTCACATTCTGGCCATAGAGCGCAAATCCGTGCGTCTCATCCTCGGCTCGCTCAAGATTGGTAAAGTGCAGTGAGACGGTGTCGCCCTCCTCCACTTCGATAATCTCAGGTGTGATGTGGGAACGAATCAGCGTTCCGTAGACATGTACAGTATCGCCCTCTTTTTCGATCTTTTCACGACCGGCGCGTGTTCTGTAGGGTGAACGGCTGTCTGAGCGGCTGTCCCAGCCGGACTGATAGCGCACTACCGGTTTCAGCTTGTCGGCCTTGATTGCAACTACATAGTGCGGCTCGCCCAGCGGCAACGGCATATCGTAGAGCAGCTGCATCTGGTCACCGCTGATATCGATCAGTTGATGGTTCTGCGGATGCAGCGGACCCACTGGGTTGAAACGGTCGATTGCCAGCTTGTTCAGCGAAACCAGATACTTGCCGTCAGGAGAAACGGAATCACCCTCCATCGAGACCAGATGGCCAATGTTGTAATGAATGGAGAGCTTGTCCAGAATCTTGCCCTCACAGTAATCCCACTTGGCTACCATCGAGTCGACATAAAGTGAGGTATAGGCAACGCACGCTTTGCTGTCGTACTGAGTATGTAGCGGACCAAGACCCAACTGTACCTGTTTGTGCAGTGCAGCTTTCATATTGATGATCGGAATACCGTAGGGGTCGGTACCCTCAAAATTTTTCTCTGCGATCGCCTTCTGAATCTTCTCGAAGCTGTAGACCGAAGTATGGGTGTCCAGCTTTCCGGAGACGATGATCTTGGTGCCATCCGGAGAGACGTCGACACCATGCGGGCTCTTCGGTTCCGGGATCAGATAGACCAGACTCTCGGCAACCGCCTGCTCCAACGGGATCAGATACATCCCCTTCTCCTGCTTGACCTTACCGGCCTTGACCAGCTCTTCGGCTTTCTTCCAGTTGGTCACGTGCAGGAAGTCGGTATCCTTCTGCGAGCAGCCCGCCTCGAAAGGAGGACGACCCCGCTCTATACCACCCACATAACGTTCGGTACAGAAGGAGTTGGTAAAGCCCCAACCTTCCGACGGCCCTTTACCGGCATCGGAGAGATCCTGGCTGTAAGGCGGCAACTCGAAAGTGAAGGAGTTGGCCATATCGATACGGCCTTTCTGGTTGTCGAACTTCCAGTAGGTCAAACCACCCCGGTATTTTTCGTTGAACTCCTCCAGCGGCACGAACTCTTCGCTGAAAGGTGCGGCATACTGGGTCGCCTCCATCACATACTCGGTGTTGCCGGTGACGAAAGCACCGCCGTGCTCCGACTTGAAGAAGGGGTTGACCACGATCTGCTTGGTTTCGAAGTCGTGCAGATCGATCACCGCGACACGCGGGTTGGCTTTGTCATTGATGAACAGATAACGGCCGTCATATTCGCCGTTGGTCTCGGAAAATGCCGGGTGGTGGGTATCGCCGTAGAGGATATCCTTACCTTGGATGCGACCTTGGGCAAGCACCGCTTTCGATTCGTCATCAAAGCCGTAGCCCTGCCATGGCTCGGGGGTAAACACGGCCAGATATTTCAGGATGCGCATCGAGGGGATGCCGTAGACGATGACCTGCCCGCTCTGGCCACCCGAACTGAAGGCGATGTACTCATCGCGGCCACCGGTGGGAGTATAGGTCTTGGCTGCCGCCAACAAATCTTTCTGAGTCAGGCCGCGGGCTTTCATCACATCCTGCAGCGACTCCTGTGAATAGGCGCTCGACGCGGCTCCCAAACCCAGAGTCAGGCCTATCAGCAGTGGCAGCGTACGTTTTTTATAGAATTTCATGAGACTCGTCTCCATCTGGACTGTCCGACGGTTAATTCCCGAACAAACTCGAAAATAGCATTTGCGATATTGCTATCTATGGTGCGAATCCTCATTGATGTGCATCAAACGGGTGCGGCAATTGACGATAAAAACAGGGGATATGACACATTTTTATCGGGTGGCATGGCTTACCCGGATCGCGCGGTTTGCAATAGGGAAAAGACCGCCCTACTTACGGCAGAGCAAGTAACGATGCTGAATGGAATCAGAGGGGAGACGACCGGAACCCCCCATTACAGGTATTGGCGAAGGGGCTCCGGTGCAGCAGTGCGAGGCGCTCGGCTTACAGGGTTGACAGCCACTCGGCAATTGCTTTCAGGTCGTCGTCGGATACACCAGCGACGATCCCTTTCATCACTGCAGCCTGGCCGTTGGCGCGCTTGCCGCTCTTGATGTCCAGCATCTGATTCAATGCATACTGCGCATTTTGGCCGGCCAACTTGGGATAGAGGGGCATGATCGGGGTTTTGGCATCCGCACCGTGGCAGGAGAAGCAGGCTTTCTGCTTATACAGATCTTCACCGCTCGCGGCGACTGCGGTTCCGATGGCGCCCAAGGCCAGCAGGGTGGCCCCTGCAATCGTAGCTACTACTTTGATCTTCATAGAAATCCTCACTATTTTTAACAGACCCGGCAGCAACAGGCGAGCCGGAGGGTACATCCATTGGAGTATATGATAATAGCATCGGATTCTGAACACTGACCACTGCAATTTCTGCTTACCTCAGCAGGTGCAATCAACCAGCATGTATGCAACCCGAACATTTCCTGAGATTACCGATACGTTTAGTCTTTATCGCTTTTTCCGTTACTCTAGTCATCTTTTTTCGCAGCAGCGCAGGGTCGGGGCTTTTCGGTCAGCACCAATCCGATCATTGGCACTGTTCGGCGCCATGCCAATTGAAACAACTGTGACATCCTACGATCGCTTGCTGACTCAGATTCCTGATTGCACGAGACGACAACACAATGGTTGACGAGCAGTTCTCCCCAGGTCAACGCTGGATCAGTGATACGGAGCCGGGTCTTGGACTGGGCACCCTTCTCAGCAGTGACAACCGCCATGTCACCTTGAGTTTTCCAGCCAGCTCCGAACAGCGCACCTATGCCGTCGGCAACGCGCCGTTGACCCGGGTCCGATTCGCCTCGGGGGACTGGGTAGAGAGCCGTTCTGGAGCTCTGTTCAGGATCGCGTCGGTGCAGGAGCGGCAGGGCCTGATCGTCTACTTCGGTACCTGGGAAGATGGCTGCCAAGCCAGTCTGGAAGAAGTGGAGTTGAACAGTTCGATGCAGTTCAACCGCCCTCAGGATCGGCTTTTCTCGGGCCAGTTGGATATGCCACACCGTTTTGACCTGCGTTACACCACGCTGGCCCACCGTCAACGGCTGGAGCACTCGTCGCTCAAGGGACTGGGCGGGGCGCGCACTGCGCTGCTGCCACACCAGCTCTATATTGCCCATGAAGTAAGCCGCCGCGCTTTCCCACGGGCCTTGCTGGCAGACGAAGTGGGACTGGGCAAGACTATTGAGGCCTGTCTGATACTGCACCGGCTGCTGCTGACCGGCCAGGCCACACGTGTGCTCATCCTGGTGCCACCGGCGCTGCTCAATCAGTGGCTGGTGGAGCTGCGACGCCGCTTCAACCTCTGCTTCAGCCTGTTCGACGAGGAACGCTGCCAGGCTGTCGAGGAGTCTGACCAGCACAGCAACCCGTTCCTGGCGGAGCAGCTGATCCTGTGCAGCGCCAGCCTCTGTATCGACCATGCGACACGCTGGCAGCAGCTGACGTCAGCAGGCTGGGATCTGCTCATCGTCGACGAAGCGCACCACCTGCAATGGAGCAAACAGCGAGTCAGCGACGACTATCGCCTGGTGGAGGAGTTGGCACAGCAGACTCCCGGGATCCTGCTGTTGACCGCCACCCCGGAACAGCTGGGCCGCAGCGGCCATTTCGCCCGACTGCGTCTGCTCGATCCAAACCGCTTTCACGACCTGAACGCATTTCAGGCGGAGGAGCAGCGCTTCGAACCGATCGCCAAGATGGCAGAACAACTGCTGGGAAAAGAGCCGCTCTCATCATCCACCATAGCGCTGGTGCGGAAAACACTCGGCGCCGCAGAAGCAGACCCATTGCTGTGGGCTGTCGCGGACGATTCCGCAACAGCTCACACCAGCGCCAGAGCGGCACTGATCGACCGGTTACTGGACAGGCACGGCACCAGCCGCGTGCTGTTCCGCAACAGCCGCACTCGCATCAAGGGATTTCCCGAGCGGGTAGTGCACCGCTGTCCGCTGCCACTACCATTCCAATACGGCACCACAATGCAGTCCGGAACCCTCCCTGCGGCAACCGGGCTGACACCGGAGGCAGTCGACCGGGGAGAGGGAGCGCAGCCCTGGTGGCAATTCGATCCACGACTGGAGTGGCTGATCACCAGATTGCGCCAGCTCAAACGGGAGAAGCTGCTGCTGATCTGCGCCCGATCGCAGACCGCACTCGATATAGAATATGTACTTCGCAACCGTGCAGGCATCCAAGCCGCCCTGTTTCATGAACAGATCAGCATGCTCGAGCGGGACAGAGCAGCCGCTTGGTTCGCCGATCCGGATGAGGGGGCGCAACTGCTGATCTGCTCAGAGATCGGCAGCGAAGGACGTAACTTCCAGTTCGCCCGTCATCTGGTGCTGTTTGATCTGCCGCTGGATCCCGACCTGCTCGAGCAGCGCATCGGCCGCCTCGACCGCATCGGCCAACATGCGACCATTCATATTCATGTGCCCTACTTTGACCAGAGCGCGCAGGCGGTGATGGTGCGCTGGTACCACGAAGGTCTGAACGCATTCAGCCACACCTGCCCAGCCGGCCACAGTATCTACAGTCAACTGCTGCCACGCCTGCTCGAGGCGCTGGAGCAGATGAACAGCAGTAGCGATGCGACCGACGATCTGATTCATTCGGCAAGCAGAATGCGCATGGAGGCCAGGGAGACACTGCGCCGTGGACGCGATCAACTACTGGAGCTGAACTCCTGTCGGGAACCGGAAGCGGAGAACCTGAAACAATCGCTCAAAATCGCTGAAGAGAAGAACAGACTTCCCGGTTATCTGGAAGAGGTGCTGGCTGACTTCGGTGTGGAGAGTGATGCGCAATCTGACGGCTGCGTGCTTCTGCACCCTGGTCCACACATGTTGGAGGAGAGTTTTCCCGGTCTCTCCAGAGAGGGCATGAGTTGCACCTTCGACCGCAACATTGCCCTGACCCATGAAGATCACCAATTCCTCACCTGGGAGCACCCGTTGGTGACCGGAGCCATCGAGCTGATCGCGGAAGGCAGATACGGCAGCTGCTGTTGCAGCGCGATTCGCCATCCTGAGATTAACAGCGGGAGCCTGCTGCTGGAGTTGCTGTTCGTGATCGAGTGTCCGGCACCACGTCGACTTCAGGCGTCACGTTTCCTGCCCCCCACGCTGATTCGGCTGCTGCTGGATCAGCAGTTGAATGAGTGTGGCGACAGATTCTCCCGGCGTATGCTGAGTACGGCGCGCATAGCGCTGCAGCCGGCAGTGGCCAAACGACTGGTTGAGAAGCTGCGGCATCCAATCCAAGTCATGCTCAACCGAGGAGAAGCGCTGGCCGTTGACCATCTCCAGGTGATCACGACCGAGGCGACGGAGGATATGCACAACTGCTTTGCCGGTGAACTGGCGCGATTGAATGCGTTGGCTCGGGTCAACCCCAATGTGACAGATGAGGAAATTGCAGCCGTGCAAACTCAGCAGATGGCGCTGAACGATCATCTGTCATCGAGCCATTTGCGGCTGGATGCGATTCATCTGATTGTGGCACTGTGAACAGGGCCGAGGGTGGATGGAAGCTGTTTTTCCCCGGTCCTGAGCCCTACCTACTCACCGGCCGGGCAGAGAGATCCCGGTCACCTTTTTATAGAGTGATACCGCGTAAGAGTCGGTCATGCCGGCGACAAAATCAGTCAGGGACAGCAGCCGGGAATAGAGCCCAGCCGAGATTCCCCTCTGTCCACCCTTGAACTGTTGCGGTACCAGCTGACTCAACATCTGGCTCTTGGGTTTGGCGCTGCCGCCCTGTTCAGCCAGGTCATCGAGTGCCATGATAAAAGACTCCAGCAGATCACCGATTACCTGAAATCCTGCAGCTTGAATCTCCACCACCTCTTGCGCACAGTAGATCCGCTCGCGAGCCACTTCAACGAGGCGATCCATCGCCTCGCGTGCCGGAATCATCGCCATCAGAGGCACCTCGAGCTCTCCCCGCAAAATGGTCGCTTCATTATCCAGAAAGCAGCTGACTGCCTGAGTGACCACTGTATTTATCGCCTTGGCACGGAGAAATTCGACCTTCCCCTTGGTGTCACTGAGTCGCTGCAGCCGCTCGCGCAACGCCTGTTCGCTCCCCACCACTGCCAGCAGTAGCTGCTCAACTTCCGACAGGGATAAATAGCCAAGACGAAAACCATCCTCGATATCGATCACCCGGTAGCTGATATCGTCCGCAGCCTCCACCAGAAACGCCAACGGATGGCGGCACCAGATAGCGTGGTTGGGGTCACGCCGAATCAACCCGACACTGTCGGCGACCGCTTCGAACAGCTCCCGATCCTCGGCTACAAAACCGAACTTTTTAGCCGCCACTCCGGTGAAGCGACCACCACCCAGCCAGGACTCACGGGGATACTTGGTAAAAGCTGCCAGCGTGGCACAGGTGAGCTGCAGTCCGCCCGGATTGTCAGGATTCTGCAGCCGCGCAATGATGCGAAATCCCTGCGCATTACCTTCAAATGAGAGAAAATCCTCGCGTTCGCTACCCCGCAGCACCCCGACCCGACGCTGCCCGTATGGCGCCTCATGCGCCCAATGGCGGAAAGCATCCTCACCGGAGTGGCCAAATGGCGGATTTCCGATGTCATGGGCCAGACAGGCCGCCGCCACGATGTCTCCGAAATCAGATGCCTCAAACCCCGCCAATCCGTGGCGAGCGATCGCCTGCTCCCCCACGAGCGTGCCGAGCGAACGGCCGATACTGGAGGCTTCCAGGCTGTGGGTGAGTCGGGTGCGCACATAATCGACCCGCGAAAGCGGGAAGACCTGGGTCTTGTCCTGCATGCGACGAAAGGCGGAGCTGAATATGATGCGGTCCATATCTCGCTGAAAATCGGTGCGCAGGGTTGACTCGGCAGGAGGTTGCGCACTACCGAGGCGCTTGCGCGAAAGGAGCCTGGACCATTGCATCATCGGGTATATAATCTGAATCGCTTGGCGGCGCGTTATAACGCAACTCAAAACTTGAGCGCTGCGGTGAACTTTTTACGCACTTCGTTTACGGATGTTACACTAACGTCGACAGACATGCTGCAGCGAAACGACTTAACCCAGAATCGAGCAAAATCCTATGATGACCACCGATCGCTTTGAACATGCCCGCTTCAATATGGTGCAACAACAGATACGCCCTTGGGAGGTGCTGGATCAGCGCGTACTTGAGACGCTTGGGGCACTAGCGCGGGAGGTTTTCGTACCGCAGGCCTACAAAGGTCTCGCCTATGCCGACATCGAGATACCGCTGGCGCACGGACAGAAGATGATGTTCCCAAAGGTTGAGGGCCGTCTGCTGCAGGCGTTGAATGTTCAACCGGGGGAGAAGATCCTTGAGATCGGTACTGGAAGCGGCTACCTGACTGCCTGTCTATCACACCTAGGTGGAGCAGTGGTGAGTCTCGATATTCACCAGGATTTCGTCGATTCCGCGAAAGCCGCACTTGCCTCACAGGGCTTCGATAAGGTGGAACTGCGCTGCGCCGACGCACTGGCCGAAACGATAGCGGGAGGCCCGTTCGACGTAATCGCGGTAACCGGCTCCCTTGCAGAAGCGCCTGAAGAGTGGAAAAAGCTGTTGACCATCGGCGGCCGGTTGTTTGTCGTGTGCGATGAGGCGCCAGCAATGGAAGCCACATTGATCACGCGGACCGGTGAGAACAGCTGGCACAGCGAAGCGTTGTTTGAAACAGAGCTGATGCCACTCGAGAATGCGCCTGCACGCAACAAATTCACCTTTTAGAGCAAAGCTTACAAGTGCCGCCGGCAGATCACACTGCAGGCGGCAGATAGTGCGTTATCAACGCGCTCAGCCTATCCAGCGCTCCCCGGTTTTCCGCCACCAGTCGCCGTCCCCGCTCACCGGCTTCGGTCCGCGCGCTGGCATCAGCGAACCAGTTACTCACCTTGTCGGCGAGCTGCTCGCTGCCTGCCACCTGAATCGCGGCGCCGGCTTGTAGCAACATCTCGCTGATCAACAGAAAATTGAACATGTGTGGACCAAAGAGTATCGGCACACCGAGCGCTGCCGGTTCCAGCACATTGTGCCCCCCCACGGGAATCAGGCTCCCGCCAACGAAGGTGACATCGGTCGCTGCAATGAACAGTGTCAACTCACCCATGGTATCCACGAGGAAAACCGCATCACTCCCGGCTGCGCGCTTTCCGCTGGAACGTCTGGCCAACCCTATCTCCTCTCTACGGCAGAGTAAAGCCACACGCTCAAACCTTTCGGGATGACGCGGCACCAACACCAGCAACGCATTGCTGTGATCACGCAGAACCCGCCGGTGCGCAGCAAGTACCAACTCCTCTTCCCCCTCGTGGGTGCTCGCAGCCAACCACACCGGGCGGTCGCCCCAGCTACGGCGTACCACGGCCGCCTGTTCGAACAGGCTGGCTGGTAACCGGATATCGAACTTGATACTGCCTGTCACCTGGACCGAATCACGAGCCACACCCAGTGCGACAAACCGGTCCGCATCGGCTCTTGTCTGTGCCGCCACCAGCGCAATTCGTGCGAAAGTCGCTCTGGTGAAAGCACCCACCCTGTGATAACCACGGGCGGATCTCTCCGACATACGACCGTTGGCCAGAATCGTTGTGATACCCTGGCGTTCGCAGATCGCCAGCAGATTAGGCCAAATTTCAGTCTCTATCATCACCAGCAGAGAGGGGTGCAGCCGTTTTAGAAAGCCGTTGATGGCGAAAGGCAGATCATAGGGAAAATAGAGGTGAATCAGATTATCTGAAAATAGCTTGCGGACACGCTCCGAACCGGTGGGCGTAGTCGTAGTCACCACCAGTGTCAGTGTCGGATACTGGTCAAGCAGCCACCTGATCAGCGGCTCCGCGGCCTGCACCTCTCCCACGGAAACTGCATGTATCCACACACTCTTCTTGACGGCCGCTACCCTCAACCACCCAAAACGCTCTCCGATGCGATGACGGTAGGCAGGTAATTTGAGGCTGCGCCAAAGCAGACGCAGTAGCATTACCGGAATAGAAAGATATAACAAAGCGGTATATACCTGCTTCATGAGTCGTCCAGATTGCACAAACGAGTGCCAATGACCTGGCGCAAGATCTTCTGGATAGGTTTACCGGCAGCCTGTAAAGAGCATTTCCCCGCATTGAGCAACCGTTCGCTGGTTGGCTTCGCCAAGTCGCTCAACTGTTTGATTTTCTGCATAGTGAGCCAATCGTGTCTGTTAAACTTATCCTGCTGTCGGTCGCTCTGATGAATGTCAGCGGACCCAGCCAATCGAATCACCGCTACGCGATACCTCCAGAGTCAGGTTGACATTTTACTGCCGGATGGATCGGAATCGGAATGAGCGATGCAAAGCATCGATAGCTACTGGAGCCGGAACCAAGTCAGCCACCCAACATCTGGACACCACGGGTTAACATCTGCACACTGTCTGTGAAACGAAAATCACCTGGGAATTTTTCGTTGTCGAATCCGGAGCAACGCAGCATCCGGTTCCCGGTCTGAACGCTGAAAGGGTCCTGATCAAACCTACGGAAGCAAATGCCAATTCTTCGCCACCTTCTTGCTGGAGCATTCGTTCCGCTGCTTGCCCTGCCCCTCGCATGCCGGGCTCTGGAGTCTCTGCCGGTTAGCGCTCTTCCCGCTCTGGGCGATCCACCGAAACTGAAAAAGCCAGCTGAGCCCTCTGCTCCGATGCAGCTGTCTGCTGTGCAGAATCGCACCGGGCTCGTTGTCGACATCAACAATCGCCAACAAGCACGTGCCTTTTACAACAGCGTCTTTTTGGGCAGCAGCACAATTGCAGCCGACTGGTCCGGTGATGTGGCCACATGTGTAGCCGGCGACACCGCGAGCGCCTATAAACAGCGCGTCATGGATCGCATCAACTACTACCGGGCTGTCGCGGGAGTGCCCGCGGACATCCAGCTGAACCCGGACTTTAGTGGCAAATCCCAGGCAGCTGCTTTGATCATGTCCGCCAACAGTGCTTTATCCCATACACCCCCAACTACCTGGAACTGCTGGAGCGCGGATGGTAACACAGCTGCCGGAAAGTCCAACCTTTCGCTTGGTTCAGCAGGGCCGGATGCTATCCAGGGGTACGTCCAAGACCGTGGCAACAACAACCAGGCCGTTGGCCATAGACGGTGGATCCTCTACCCACAAACACAGGAGATGGGCACCGGGGATGTCGTCCCACCAACGACCTCAGGCATAGCAAGCAATGCGTTGTGGGTGATTGACTCGCATACCTGGGACGTCCGTCCAAACGTTCGCGACGAGTTCGTTGCCTGGCCGCCACCTGGATTCGTTCCTTATCAGACCGTGTATCCACGCTGGTCATTTTCCCACCCTGATGCCGACTTCAGTAACGCCCAAGTCCGTATGAGTCAGAATGGTAATCAAGTGCCCCTGAGTGTACACCCCATTCAGCCCGGCTATGGTGAAAACAGCATCGTCTGGGTCCCGGACGGACTGGACCCAGCGAGTCAATCCACCGCCTGGCCCGCGCCAGAGGAGGACACCACCTATCTGGTCAATATTACAGGCGTGCTGATTAACGGTGAAACGAGAGCGTTTCAGTATGAAGTTACTGTTTTCTCTCCGGACACACCTGGTGCGGACGAAGAGCAACCTGTCATCTCAGGTGACAGGGCGATCCCGGTCACCCTTGCCAGCCAATTCCAATTCACTCCGATCTCCTTTAGCGACGCACACCACCTGGCAGTCTCAACTCTGACTGATTCGGCAACACAACTGAACGCTGAAACCGTCGACCCACTAATCCAGGACCTGACCGACGTTGACTACCCGCTAATCCAGAACCAGATCGTAAAGAGCGGCAACTGGGCATATCACCTGGCCCATCCAAATGCTCAGTCGCAAGCGCTGGTCATCGACCAGGAGTTCCTGCTCAGTGCTGACAGCCAACTGATCTTTGCGAGCCGGCTTGCCACGGCAACTGAGCATCAATTGGCACGGGTGGAGATCTCTTTGAATGGCGGAGTCGCCTGGCAAACGCTTTACCAACAGGCCGGAAGCAACAACAGTGGCGAGTCCGGCTTCGTCCAACGCGTAATCGATCTGGCGGAATTTGCTGGAAAAAGCGCCAGATTTCGCTTCGTATATTATTTCGACCAGGGTTCCTACTACTCCGGAACCTCCGCCGGAATCGGCTGGTACCTGGACGATATCGAGTTTGTTGCAACCAGAGTTATCAACGATACCAGTATCAGCGTGCTCAACGGCAGTTCCAGTTTTGTTTTTACCCCCACTGCGGAACGCGACTATCTGCTCCAGGTGCGCGGCCTGCCATGGCCAGCATTTGCTGGCATGGAGTGGGGGCCGGGCAAGGTCGTGAAGGCGCTTGATCCGACCACTGACAATGACCAGGATCTGATGTTCGACCTTTGGGAGCTGAACCACAATCTGGATCCTGACAATCCGTCTGATGCAGTTTTGGATAGCGACAATGACGGAGTATCGAATCTGAGAGAACACGATGCCAATACCGATCCGCAGGATCCTGAATCCTATCCCGGTATGCCGGGCGAACAAAAGCCCTGGCTGAAGATCATGCCCTGGCTTGAACTGCTGTTGAGTGAATAGCTGATCGGGGTGTATATCCGGGTGCAACCCTGCCTGACAGTGAAACAACAACCGAAGATAATGCGCGGGATTGCTGCCAGGCGCTGCGAAAAACAATGTGGATTCGTGGTAACTTGAGGCACCAGTTTTATTAATTAGCAGGAAAGGTGGCATGAACATTTCAGTCAAGCTTTGCGGATGGGTCGGAGTCTGTTTATACGCACTGCTGCACCCTGTTTATGCTGCCGGGATATATGACGGGGTGTGGGCCGGTACGGAGAGTGCGACAGTAGATGGATTTGGCACGGAGAGCGGAGAGAGTTGGACGCTAATTTATCAAGACGGGCCGAATACTCTCTACCTGGCTCGGGTTGATTTCAACAATCTTGACCAGTTGAACGCCTCGCAGATGCAGAGACAGGGAAGCACCTGGATACTACCGCAGGCGATAGATGCGGCATTGTTCGGAGTCGACGTTAGTATCACCTCCATCAGCGCTGGGTTCCCCAACTCGACACACCTCTCTGGTCACTACAACTTCGAATTCTCTTTTGAGGGAACGCACCATGTTGGAACGGGGTCCTTCAATTTCAACAAACAGTCATGTACCACGCTAAACTCACCCGATACGATGATCGGCAACTTATCCGGCGGCGAAGGAAGTATTCGCTGTTACCAGCTGCAGTTGCCAGTCTGTGCCGCCAATTTTCGGGTACAAACCAGTGGCGGCACTGGTGATCTCGATCTGCACGTAGCGTACGGCGCACCCAATTTCACCTATTACGCTTCCAACGACTTCAGCAATAACGAAACGGTTGCTTCGGTACCGCAAACGGGTATGTGGTATATCGTACTGGAAGGCTTCGATAGCTACAGCGGGGCACAACTTCAGGTCAGTTACGATCTACCGGATTCTGATGGAGATGGCGTAAGCGACTGTGTTGACGCCTGTCCAGCCTCCCCCGGTGGGGAACAGGTTGATGGAACCGGATGTGCATCTTCGGAAGGCGACAATGACTCGGATGGTGTGCCAAACGGCCAGGACAACTGTCCGGAGATCTCCAACAGCAACCAGGCGAACAATGATCAAGATGAGCTGGGAGATGTTTGCGATCCTGATGATGACAATGATGGCCTGAGCGATATCGACGAGATCAGCCAGTACGGCACCGATCCGCGTCGAGCCGACAGCGACGGTGACAGAGTCAGCGATGGCGACGAAGTGGCGGCTGGCACCGATCCTCTGTTAAACCCGTTTACGAGTACAGTCATCATCAACAGCATATTACTAAACGATTGAGTGCATCCGTTTTGTCGGCTGTAAATACAAACCCGGTGAGCATCTGACGGTACACACATGGATTGGAAACTGCTCTCGCGTATCTGTTCATTCAAAACCCCGTGGATAGAGTTGATCGGGGAACACTGGCAGGACGACAAAGGTCAACTGCTTGACTATTGGCGAACGACCACAGATGACTCGTTGATCATCATTCCTGAACAATCCGGGGACTTTATTTTTCCCAACAAGATTTTCAGACCAGGTGTGGGACAGATGACTTTGGACTTCCCCGGTGGAAGAGTGCGGCAAGGAGTACCGATAAACACAATGGCGAGAGAGATTCTTGCCCGGGAATTGGGTGTGACGGATAACTCAATCATAGAGTTAGAAAATATTTATACCACTCCTAAATTTATTAATAGCTCAACTTCCAGTCAAAAACTTTTTGGTTTGTATGCCAGGTTAAACGGAACAAAAGACGACCTCCTCCCTCATATTCGGTTTGGATCGAACAAATCCAACCTTTCCAGGATACTGGAGGAACTGCAATGCCTGCAGTGTCGGGCACTTTTACTTGAATTGATCACCTGTAAAGAGCGGTTTGCCGGTGTCAGGTGAAATAACCCGCACTACGGTTCCATGTATGGAAAAACCGAATCAAACTTAGATCCGGGTTCGTGTTCATAACTACAAATTTCTCCACTATAATCAGGTAAACTTTACGGTTAAAAATCGGTTTCCGAATGAGTGGGTATGGTTTTTGCCTTTCGCCTATGAAACACTAGCGGACAACCCAACTGCCAGATGCTGAGAGTTCCGAGAATCAAGTTGCCGAAATAAGCAATGGGATTGATTTTTCTAGATAACTCAAGCATTGTATCTTTACTTAGTGAGCATTTAGGGCACGGCTTCACACCCAATAGCCAGGCCCCTCAAATAAGTGCTGTTACATCAAGGAGTTATGGGCATGATAAAAAAATCTCTTCAGAAATCACTTCTTATTGGTTCGATACTGCTGGTATGTAGCAATGCATCCACTGCGGGAGGACAGAGTCAATGGGCAAGCGTTGTACAGGTCAATACTTCTGCCTCGGGTATTCTGATAGACACAGATGAAACAGCACTATTCAACCCGGATGGCTGTGCTAAAACTGACTTGTACGCAATCAGGCCTGATAACCCGGCCCTGAAAAACATTCTTGCCAGCGTTCTGATGGCAAAAGCCATGGGAACCACGCTGGAAGCCCGGTTCTGGGTCAGCGGCTGTGTTGGCACTGGAGACAGCGCCAGACCGCAGGCGGTCAGTATTCAGCTTCGTGACTTCGTGCAATAGCCCGACTGCCAGTCCAGCACATCTGGCCAATTGATTGATCACTGGACCTCTCAGTTGGAGAGGTTTTTCGATCTGAGTATCACCTATACCATCGCGACTGTTTCAGACACCAAATGTGCGGCAGCCAGAAACTGCCGCACTATCCTCCCCAGCGATGGAGACTGATCTGTTTTTGATTTAGCGTTATTCGGAATCGTACAATCAGAAACCTGCTACACTGAGTTGCTCCACCGTTACATCAAAACCGTTTTCTCTGCTAATTTTTCCCAAGCGGAAATTTCAGATCGTTAGATCGTATTCAAGTTGTTGAAATAGGGAAGGCGATAACCTTCTCTCACGCCCGGCAATCCATAACATTCGCCGCATCCGATTGGTTTCACGGTGGGAGAATAGTACCCCTTCTCAGACTCCTTTTACTTGCGGAGCAGCTGAGTCCGTCAATTTGCCTATTGCTTCTTGATAAACCTTTAGATGCCTTTCAACGGCCAGATTTGAATCATGAAACGAACTGGCGCTAATCCTGCAGTGCAGGGCCATTCTCATGCTTGTCTTTTTATCTATATTCAAAGCCCAGATAATACCGTCTGCAAAATCGTCCGTATCCAGATATTTCGCTATGTAGCCATTTTTACCATGCTCAATAATATCCGGCACATGTCCAACCGGAAAGGAGACTACCGGCGTACCGCAAATGAGCGATTCACCTACCATAAGCGGTGCATTGTCCTCACGTGAAGGAAATAAAAAGGCGTCGGACGCTGAGTAGACTTCCGCCATTCGATCTGAGTCAGAAATATATTTCAGGTGGTTAACTGGGAGTGGTAGATCGATTGAATTGTTGCCGAACACCAAAATCTCAACCTCTGTTTTTGGAGTTCTCCTGATGACAGTGTCGAGCGCCTTTTTCAGTAAATCACCTCCTTTGCGCTTTACGTCCAGTCTATCGGCACCAAACAGCAAGAGTTTTTTATTGAGTGGCAAACCAAGGCGAATACGGGCAACCGTCTTATTTGTCATTTTCCATTGATCCAGTGACAAAGCATTGGGGATATAATGCACTGGCCTACTCCCGAACAGTGTGCTGTTTCTGGCTCGTTCCGCCAACCATTGAGATGGACAAATAATCTGAAGATTGCGTAATTGACGATAGGCTGTATTTTTTATTTTCCAGGTTTCATGGGCCAAGTTACTTTTACCGCCAAGCAAAGGACACTTGCGGCACTCCTTTTCATACTCTCCACATCCCTCTGAATAGTGACACCCGCCAGTAAAGGCATTCATGTCTGCTAATGTCCAGACGACCGGCTTTTCGGCCAGGCAGTCACCTGCATGAGGATAATCGAACATACCCACCACCCAATGCAGATGGATGATATCGAACTCGTTAATAATATTTTTTATTTTCCGAAAATCCACAACAGAGTCGGTAAGTGAGAACAATTCGTTTGCACAGAATCCGGGGGTCTGCTTTGCTCGCAGAATCGCCCTTTGGCGAACAACTTGCCAGACCGCCAATTGTTGCGAATTATCGACACCTGACAACTCCGGAACGATTCTTTTAACGTAGGGATGCGAAGATTTAACGACAAGAGAAAATATTCGCGCATCGACTCCGCGACCACGTAGTGCAGCTACCCGCCTTTGTGTGCCTGTTCCAGCCCCCCCATGATCCATTGAACAAAATGTCGCGATCTTTAACTGCTTACCTTTGGCTTTGACAAATGGTTTGTCATTTGCCTGAATATGGTCTTGGACTCCTACCTCCGTTCCAACCTCACCAGATTGTTCTCTCTTGCCGTGGGAACCCATAAACGCTTTTGCATGAGCATATTTTCCACTCCGGATGATCCGAAAAAGTGTTTCAAGAAAATCGGGCGCTCTACATCTCAGGGGGGGAATTCCGGCCTCAGCGAAAGCCCTTCGAAAGCTATCAAAAAAAAGTTGGATCTGTTCTATTGATGCAGACTTGGCAAAGTTAGCAAAAAACGTTTCACCCCAGTATTCACTCAACAATCGGTCGCCTATCTCCCTCAAATCCACGTTGTCAAGTACGTGCCAAGCACGCCGTCGCCATTCCAGCGCATCCATGAACTTACGAAAATTGAATGTGTTCATCGCAGAAAAAGGATTTACCTGATAGTGATACACAACCTTATCAATAACAGTGATCCTTTCCGCCGCTGCCAAAGCGGTTACGATAAAAATACTATCCTGGCCCATTTTCAGATCTATCGGGTAGAACACCTTTTTTGCTAATTCACTTTTATATAAATAAGACCAGTGACCTTCTGTGGTACGCAGCAGCTTGGGCGTTTGCCGTAATGTGGTGTTGATAATGGACTCTGAATCTGCACAGAGAGAAACTCGCTCCGGTTTTGTCGGCTTTTTCCCATGTATCAACTGCTCTCTAAAATAGGCGCCTTTTACCATATCGCTGCCATGCTCCTCTGCATGCGAATACAGTGCCTGTAACGCCCCTTGTGGGATGGTGTCATCGGGGTCAATGTGAAATACATATGCCCCTTTCGCCTGACGCACACCTCTGTTTCTTGTCGCTCCACATCCCTTATTCTCATTGTTGATAAGAGAGACGACTCGGTTATCTATTGCTCTATAGCTTTCAATGATTTCCTGTGAGCGGTCAGAACTCACATCATTGATGCAGATGAGTTCAAAGTCGCTAAACGTCTGCGCAAGGATACTGTCGATACACTGTCGGAGGGTTGCTTCCGCATTATAAACCGCCAGGATTACACTGATTTTTGGCCTATTGCTCTCAGCAGATGAGACTAACAACCTTTCCTTTTCAGACGCCCAGTTCTGCAGTTGCGAATTCCTGGCATTGTCTTGGATATATAGATCCAAAGATTCAATCAGGCTGCTGTGAGCTCGATATTTATTTGCCAGGTCGCGGAGTTGTTCTGCGGTATGTCCTGTTCTGTCAGCTAGAAGCGAAACTTCCGGACCATCCAGGAAAGGGAACTGCTCCTTAAGTAGATTTTCTCGTTCTTTTAACAACTCACCAGTTCTGGTACTTGAAACACCGGAGTTACGAAAGAATAAAAGAGGACGGGGAATTTCATACAGTGTGTAACCCTTTTCGAACAAGCGGATGGTGTGTTTAAAATCCGCTGTAATTCCAAAAGCTTCGTCATAGTACCCTATATCGTTGTAGATCGCCGCTGAAAGCAGCATTGTTTCATGTCGCAGAGGCATCCTTATTCGGACACTTTCATCGAACGGCATACTTCTTATAACATGCTTCGAATTACCTGAATCATCGATCACCTGTGCCAGCGCGGAAGTAAAACTTGCCCCACTGCGAATCTGTGCATTTACCAATGATTCGACGCAGTCTTCTGAATAATAATCGTCAGAGTTTAGGACAAGAATATAATCACCGCTGGCCAACTCCAGTCCCTTGTTCATCGCATGGTATAAGCCACGATCAGGCTCTGAGACGAAATAGTCGATGGCCTGCGCATGTTCTTTTATCAAATCCAAAGTACCGTCAGTCGATACCCCGTCGATAATGATAAACTCAATATTTCGGTAAGTTTGTCTGAATACCGAAGAAAGACAATTCTCGATATTCCTGGCAGCATTCAAACAGACAGTAACAACTGTGACGAGTGGCATTCCGGGTAGGGAGTGCTTGTAACAACCTGTAGTGCGCAAACCACCATGCTCAACACGACCACCTGTAGTGTCTGGATAGGTAAGATATTTTCCCAATATTGCAGCCTGATTCCTTGAGGGTATTTGAGAGGTTGTATTGTGAATTGTTGAATACATAGCGGTACTCGCATAAAAAGCTGAGGCCAACTCACCAAGCAGAAAAATATCAATGTGTATACGGTATGTGTTGCAAAGTATCGAAATAATGTGCGTCGATACTGACACCACTAAAGAATGGTGCACATGGGATAGTAACTAGATACAAAGCACCTAGATCTTCCATACCAAGTGTTCAAATTGCAGACGGCACAGAAACCATTAAGAAGGTACACGTCTGTTATCGGAAAAATAATGTGCGGATTTGATCCGAACGATTGCGACAGGTTGAGGTCTGGAACAGCCAAATCCCACCACTAAAACTCTATCCTGAGCCGCCCCCTTCATAGCCTCGAAACCATTCCCAAGTCAACTGCATCGCTTCTTCTATACTCACGGCCGGTAAAAATCCTAACTCTTTTTTAGCCAAATCGTATGTAGCGAAGTTGCGCTCGACTTCACCTTTCCGTTTTGGGTCGAAATGAATCGGATGATCCGGAGATGAAGCAACGTCACAAGCTATTTTTGCAAGACTTCTAACAGATACTTCGCGCCCGCTGGCAAGGTGTATGGCATTGAATCCGGGCAAACGCGCCTCAAGCGCAGAGATAATCCCGCGACACAAATCTTCTACATAGAGAAAGTCACGGGTTGCGCTACCGTCTCCATAGATACGGATCGGCTGATTATTGATAATAGCTTTAAAGAAAGCCGTTACCGCGCCTTTCTTGTGCCAACTGATGGGACCTACTACATTCGCAAACCGCAATGCCGTGATTGACATATCGTAGGCGTTTGCAAAGGCACAGCAGTATCCCTCGCCTGCTAGCTTACTTGCGCCATAAGGCGAAATGGGGCGTGGTACTGATTTTTCATCGACTGGCGGTATCGCATTGCCTATCAGCGCACCGCCCGTTGAGGAAAAGATCACCTGTCCAATACCAGCGCGCCGAGCGGCATTCAATACCCTGAACGTCCCTTCGACATTAATCGAAAAATTCTCCTCCGGATGTTCAACCGACTCGACCACCGAGCCGAATGCCGCTAAGTGAACGATTGCATTCTGACGCCTTGCAACATCATAAACCAGATTTTCATCGCGGATATCGGCATTTATCACCTGATAGGACATCGCGTCATCAAGAAAATCCTTTCTCCCACGACTCATATTATCCAGGATGGTAATCTCGTGTCCTTGTTCCCGCAGCATTGACGCCAGATTTGCGCCGATAAAACCACAGCCCCCTGTGATAAGAATCCTTGGCATCAGACCTCCCCGCTCACCACTTCGTAACGATCAGTGTGGCCGGTAGCTCGCTTATCCGATCGGTCAATCGTATGAAAAATAGTTGCATCTTCACTTTTTTGGTGCTGAATTTCCGTCCAATAAGACTTGCATAAGATTTTGGAACGATCGCAACGCCCAGCATACTTTTCTGCTATCTCCTTCACTTCAAGCAGCAAGCCATCCTCCAGCGTCGTGGGATTCAAACCCAGTTCCAAAAAGCACTTGTTTTCGACGTGTAGTTCGTTCTCATCATCCTCTTTGCGTGGATTCGGTAGGTAGGCAATCTCCGCACCCGTCAGTCTGGCGATCAGTTGCGCCAGTTCACGCACCCGGTGAGTCTCAGTCATCTGATTGAAAATTTTAACTTTTTCGCCATGTTTGGGCGGATTGGACAAGGCTATCTCAATACACCTGACCGTATCACGAATGTGTATGAACGCGCGGGTTTGGCCACCAGTACCGTGTACCGTCAGCGGATGCCCAATGGCCGCCTGCATAAGAAACCGATTAAGGACCGTACCATAGTCGCCATCGTAGTCGAAACGGTTGATCAGGCGCTCATCCAGCTGTGTTTCCTCGGTATAGGTGCCCCAAACAATACCCTGATGCAGATCGGTTATTCTCAAGCCATCGTTTTTGTTGTAGAACGCAAAGCAGAGTGCATCCTGCGTCTTCGTCATGTGATAGATGCTGCCCGGATTTGCCGGGTAGAGAATTTCCTGATTGATGACCGAACCGCTATCAGTCTGAATTTGAACATTCAGATAACCCTCGGGAATTTTCATACCCGAGGTGCCGTATCCATATACCCCCATCGTTCCCAAGTGCACCAGATGTATGTCTCTACCGGAATCGACGATTGCACATAAAACGTTGTTGGTGGCATTCAAATTGTTATCAACGGTGTAGCGCTTTCCCTTGGAGCCTTTCATTGAGTAAGGTGCTGCCCGCTGCTCAGCAAAATGGATAATTGCATCCACCTGCTCATTGGTAATCAGGTCAAGGAGACGCTGATACTGGTGTGACACGTCGATATTATGGAAACCGATTCTTTTACCAGTCAGTTCTCCCCAGGCCTCCAGTCGCGTAGACATATGAGAAATAGGGGTGAGTGACTCCACCTCCAATTCCAGATCAATCTTACGCCGTGAAAGATTGTCCACGATTACCACATCATGACCGATTTTTGATAGATGCAACGCTGTAGGCCATCCACAAAAGCCATCACCACCTAACACCAGTATTTTCATCGTACAGTACTCTTCGAATATCCAAAGGGAACGTCTTAGCTATCGTGTATCCGGAAATATCATACACCGACAATCTGGTGCAAACCTGAAGCGAGTAAAGCTTTCAACATATTGGAATCTGCCATCCACCAGGATGTGCGCTCTATTGCAGCAATCTCTTTCTGAACGGACACTGGTGTTTGTTGCCAAAACACCAATCCATTGATCTAGCTTGAACGACTCGCACTCCAATCGCCCGGAACCCTTAATTCGGAACTACTCCTACCGAATAAGTGCTTTATTATACGCTAGCCCCGATTGAATAACGTGTCGAATTACCATATTGGTGCAGCAGACACTTTGTACCCTCAGTAAATTTTCCCGGGCAGTGCAAAGTAGTGTGCGGACATAGTTGAGCCGTACTCCATCTGTATGAAATCAAGATTATGCTCTTGAAACCAGCGGATAAATGAGACGCCGGAAACTAAAGATAAGATGGTCCGTTTGAGAGCACCAGGGAAGTTTACGCACGAGTTGACCCTGAATATGGCACCGCCACTCGCCAAGCTGGAGAAGCTGGGTACGAAACTCTCGCAGTTCTCACATCAGCTCCCCGGGTGACAATATGGATACCTTCCGCGATGTTCCTTTCAGCATTTTAAGGTGGAGCGTGAACAGGGATTTTCCGCTATTGTTTCGTGCACTCGTGCGGGTAAGTGGGAGACGCCTGATCAAACTGGACAGCAGCAGCAAGAGAGTCAAGCTGAAGCTGCATAACCGTACCAGCCGAATATCAGCGTCACCCACTACCTTACCAGAGGGGACCGCCCGGCAACACAATCACCCCACCAATTGCTTCGCCTGCTCCACCCACTGCTCACGTTTGATGCGCCCGGAGAAGCGGATGATCTCCCTTTCCAAATCGGCGACATCCGCATCACTCAGCTCAGCTATTTGGCGAATGGTGGTAATTCCCCTGGCCTTGAGTTTCTTCTCCAGGCCCGCACCAATGCCGGCAATCCGTTTCAGATCATCTTCGGCCTGATCGGTTGCAGAAGCGTTGGTTTTCGATTTTTCCTCTTCCTTTTTCGTCTCTGCGGATGGCTCGCCCAATGTACCTAGCTGCTTGAACCACGGACTCCATAGCTGCTGATGTGTCTCGATCGATTTCTGCATCGATTTGACGATCTGCTCAGAGAGCTTGTTGATCTCTTTACCCGACAGCTCTTTAAAATCGGCCTTCTTCGACCAATCGTTCAACAGATCCATCTGACGCTCTATGGATTGCTGCACTACCCCCTCCCACTCAGTAAATCCCGGCTGTATGCTGGATCCGCTCTCTCTGATAAGGCGCAACCACTGATCTCTCAACTGATTCTGGCTCTCCAGCCAACGCTGGGTAATATCCCGCGCCTCTGCGCTCAGCTCAGAAAAAAGTTTAGCACTGAGCTTCTTACTGCCGATCCGTTCAGCCCATTGATCCAGCCACTGCTGCTGTAGTTCCAGCGACTGACTGATCGCTTGCCCCACTATCTCATTGACTCCTTCAAGCGTCTTTTGCTGCCACTCCTGCAGATTCTGCTGAAATGCGTTGCCGGAAAAACTGGCCATGGAGTCGTTCCACAGCTGCTCTTGCGCTTCACGCAGGTTCTTGAATATCTCCTTGTAGTCTTTGAACATTTTTTAACTCCGTTTGCTGATTGCCTTTGATGGATTAACATAGAACGATGAGCGCCGCAGGGGCGCCCCAGCCTGCTTAATGGCAGTTTTTTATTCATTGCATCGGACCAAAGTTTGTTCCTGAACGTCATATTGTCAAGTAAAAAATAGTGCCGCGCACCAAAAGATAATCGCCATACGAAGGCATGATCGTTATGTTCTGATACCACGTGACCAGGAGCGGATGATCCGCTTCGTCTTCTCTTCCAATCAGCCTGTGGTTCGAGGTTCATGTGAAGATCACCGCCACGACTGCCATACTACTGCTTCTGCTAAAACCGCAGCCGAATAACCATCTGTTCGCTGCTGAGCAACTGGACAGCGGTTTGTTCGACTGGGCCGGAAACACTGCCATCCTGGATAGATATGCCGGTGACAGCTAATGGTTGATAGTGATGCTATGGTCGGTCACCTGTGCGATCTGCGCACGTGAAGTGCCGCGCTACAGTGATTTTCATGCCCAGCAAAAAGCGCGGGGCATCAAGGTACCCGGTGTATCTCTGGACGGGTATGCACAGCAAGGGACTATCCAACAGACCATGCAGCAGTGGAACATACGTTTTCCCACACTGTTCGCCGATCTCAGCCCATTCGCAAGCTACTACCAGCGTGAGACCGGTGAACAACTGTTGGGAACACCCACGTTTCTGGTCTACAGACCGGATGGCAGAATGGTGGCGAACAATCGAGGATTGATGCGCATTTCTGCGCTGTTCGATTACATCGCCAGACAATCCCGGGAGTAAAGGCAAACCAGAGCACCAGTGCACACACCGCTGCATCCTCACCAGGGAGAGACATGACTGGCACCAGGCTACAGCAGAAGGATCCCATCTCCGGTCAAGGCAGCCAAATTCAGTAACCAGGATAGTGACAACACGGTTTCAAGCAACCGCTTCCAGCGTATGCCTGCGAGTCGGTTCCTTCATGGTAACCAGCTCTTCTGCACTGGTCGGATGAATTGCCACCGTGCGGTCGAAATCCGCTTTGGTGGCACCCATCTTCAACGCCACCGCAAATCCCTGGAGCATCTCATCCACACCGTCTCCCACCAGGTGGATACCGACCACGCGCTCTTCCTGACCAACACAGACCAGTTTCATGGCTGTTGCGGGACCGCTCGTGTTGAGCGCATACCGCATCGGTTTAAAACGGGTCTCGTAGACGATGACGTCTGTGTACTGCTGTTGCGCGACACGTTCGCTGAGCCCGACGGACCCGGCCGGAGGGTGGGTGAATATCACGCTTGGGATATCGTTGTAATCCAGCCGGGATGCCACCTGACCGCCGAAGAGACGGTCCGCCAGTTTACGACCGGCGGCGATCGCCACCGGGGTCAGGGACGCCCGCCCGGTGACGTCACCCAGTGCGTAGATACCGGTGACATGGGTGTTCTGAAATTCATCGGTGGGTATCACACCGCCGCGCATCCGCTCGACACCAGTTGCGGACAGATTGAGCTGTTCTGTGTTGGGACGTCGACCGATCGCCCAGACCACCTGATCAAATCCTGTCAGCTGCGCGCCGCTTGACTCCAGTACATTGATACCACCTGCGGCCTCAGCCAATCCGCTCACCCGAAACTCCATCTGCAGATCCACACCCTGCTGGCGGAGATTCTCTGCGACGGTATCGCCGATCAATTCATCGAATCCACGCAGCAGCCGGTCACTGCGTGCGATCAGAGTGACCCGCGCACCGAACGCACGCAACATCCCCGCGAGTTCCACTCCGACATAACCACTGCCTATCACGGCAACGCTGCCCGGGAGTCGAGCCAGTGTGAAGAAACCATCGGAATCTATCCCTAGATCGGCCCCTGGCAGTGCCGGGATCTCCGGCCGTGCACCCGTGGCAACGACAATGTGATCCGCGCTGTACTCGATGTCATCCACCACCACGGTGTGGGCATCGACGAATCTGGCCTGGCCCTTGATATGGGTCACTCCCAAGCCTTCGACATAGGATTGCCAGTAGTCGTTGATTGATTCCACGTAGCGTTGACGCCGCTCCACCAGCAGCGGCCAATCGACCGCCCTGAGCTCTGCACGGATCCCATAACCGACCGCATCGGTTACAGCGTGCGCCAGATGGGCGCCGTACCACATCACCTTTTTGGGTACACACCCCTGATTGACGCAAGTACCTCCCAATGGGTTCGGATCGATCAGTGCGACATTGCGGCCATAGCCAGCTGCTTTTTCGGCCACAGCCAGACCACCGCTACCACCGCCGATGACGACCAGATCGAAAGTAGATGAATTTGTCTGCATTGCTGTTACTCCTGCTGGGATGATTGATTCAAGGACGATGGAGCAGGTGCTGCGGCGGCCAACCAGCGCCGGCAATTGCCCAATGCATTCAAGCGTGAGAGCACTCCAACCACTGCTGCAGATCTTCGGAACCGCCGATACGCTCACCGTTGATATAGATCTGCGGCACCGTCTCCGCTGCAGCCACCGCTCGCAGGGTGCGGTCAGTGTAGTCACGGTTGAGCACCAGCTCCTCAAATGCCAGACCCGCTTCTTCCAGCATCTGTTTCGCTTTGGCACAGAACGGACATCCGGGTCGGGAAAAAACGGTGATATCCTTTGGCATCTCCGCCTCCGGGGCCAGATAGCGGAGCAATGTATCCGCATCCGAAACGTCAAACGGATCACCGGGCACTTCCGCTTCAATGAACATCTTCTCCACCACCCCATCCTGCACCAGCATGGAGTAACGCCAGGAGCGTTTACCAAAACCGAGATCGCCCTTGTCCACCAGCATACCCATGCCTGCGGTGAATTCTCCGTTACCGTCCGGGATAAAGGTAATAGCGTCGGCGCGCTGTTCTTCCTTCCACTGATTCATCACGAAGGTGTCATTCACCGACATGCAGATGATCTCGTCCACGCCTAGTTTCTTGAATACCGGAGCCAACTGGTTGTAGCGCGGTACATGCGATGATGAACAGGTTGGGGTAAACGCCCCGGGAAGTGAAAACAGGATCACCCGCTTGCCGGCAAACAGCAGCTCGCTGTCGATGTTGACCCACTCGTGGCCCTCGCGCAGATGAAAAACGACCTGGGGAACCCGACTGCCTTCTTTTGAAACCATGACTATTTCCTCTATCAAAATGTTCGTAACATACTATTAAATCGATTGCTTACAGCAGACTAGGTCGCTTTTTCGGCGCCTGCTCATTGCCGACCTTGAGAAAATATTAAGGGTAAATATAATTTAGATAAAATAGAATAATTAGAAAACTACATTCGTTTTTATAGATCAATATACGGCAGATTAACTGGAACCAGGAGAGATGAACTTACCCACAGTCAAACAGCTCCGCTACTATGTGGCACTGGAGGAGAAGGAACACTTTGGTCGCGCAGCCGAGACTTGTTTCGTCTCCCAGTCCGCATTTAGCGTTGCCATTCGTGAACTTGAAACGCTGGTCGAAACCCAGTTGGTGGATCGCACCAACCGCAATGTCACCATCACCGCAGTAGGGCGGGAAGTGGCGGCACAGGCCAGACTGGTACTGAAGGATCTGGAGACGCTGACAGAGATTGCCCGGGGAAACCGGGCTCCACTCTCAGGAAAACTGCAGCTCGGTGTGATTCCAACCATCGCACCGTTCTTGTTGCCGAAGGTACTGCCGACGCTACGCCAGTGCTTCCCAGCAATGGAACTCTATCTGCGCGAGGAGACTACGCATCGCATCTATCAAAAGCTGATGGATGGTGAGTTAGATCTGATTCTGCTGGCACTGCCCTACGAGCTGAGAAATATCGAGAGCATGACTCTCTTCCACGACCGCTTTCGGCTCGCCTGTCACCGATCCACCCGATTGATCGACCCGTACCACTACCGCCACGAGGATCTGAACAGTGAAACCATTCTATTGCTGGAGGATGGTCACTGTCTGCGCGATCACGCCCTATCAGCCTGCCGCATCCGCGGACTCGACAAAGTGAGCCGTTTTTCCGCCAGCAGTCTGCTGACGCTGATCGAGATGGTCGATGCCGATCTGGGAATCACCTTCCTGCCGGAGATCGCCATGGGGTCACCCATGCTGACCGGTACCGGAGTGATCACTGTTCCATTGGAGGGGGAGGGATACCGGCAGATTGCTTTGGCCTGGCGTCAAGGCAGCGCCAGAGCGGATGAGTTCAGACAGCTGGGGAAATTTATCAGTTCAACTTGGGAAATGTTGACCGGGAAGGAGGAGCAATCCTGACTGCTCGCGACCACCCCGACCGCCTGCTGCCTCTGAAGGAACCGGCCCCCTTCACTGCCACCCTGTTGCCGATGTACCGGAGCGGGATCTGCCGTTAATCGCTAAGTTGTTGGTACCAATTATTTTTTCCAGGAAACGGGCACCTCGAAACCGCCGAGGTGCCCAGTGAGACCCTTACAGAAAGATACCTCTCAGGACATAGTAAAAGATCGCAGCAAGCACCGCTCCCACCGGCACGGTAATGAACCAGGAGAGCACGATACCGCCGATCACCTTCATGTCGATGGCACCAAGGCCACGCGCAAAGCCGACGCCCATCACTGCACCTACTGCGATATGGGTGGTAGACACCGGCAGTCCCAGACCAGATGCCAACACCACCACAGATGCTGCGGAGAGCGTTGCCGCATAGCCTCTGGTCGGTGTCAGTTCGGTAATCTTGGTGCCGATGGTCTGCATCACCTTATAGCCATAGGTGGCCAAACCGATCACGATGCCGATACCACCCAGGAACAGCATCCAGGGGGCCACCGGCGATTTGGCAGCAACCACGCCGCCGCTGTTGATCAGGTTGATCACCGCCGCCATCGGACCGATACCATTGGCGACGTCGTTGGAACCATGCGCAAATGCCATCGCGGCACCAGTGAAGATCATCATCGGAACAAACAACTTCTCGACGCTGCCAAAGCGAAAATCCTTATCCTTGCTGGTGTCGATTTTGACTTTGTTCATCATCATCTTACCGACAACGGCCAGAATCACACCGACAATCACCGCCAGTATATTGCCCTCCAGCGTGGAGAGATGCAGACCGACGTGTTTCAGTCCCTTGGTCAGCGTCACCAGCGCCACGATCCAACCCACCAGAAAGGCATAGGCGGGACCCCATTTCTTGGCCTGATCGATCGGCTTCTCGGCATTCAGGATCAGCTTCTGAATACTGATCATGAGCAGCAGACCGATGATGCCTCCCAACACCGGCGAGACGAACCAACTGGCGACGATCTCGCCCAGCTTGTCCCACTTCACCGCGTCCACACCCATCGCTGCTACACCGATACCGACAACGGCACCGACAATGGTGTGGGTGGTCGATACCGGCCATCCTCGTGCCGTGGCGACCATGAGCCAGATGCCCGCCGCCAACAGCGCCCCCAACATACCCATCACCAGCAGTTCGGGTACCGGCTCGAACAGTTTGCCGTCGATAATGCCCTTGGAGATGGTGGAGGCGACGCCGCCGCCGGCCAGATAGGCACCACAAAACTCCATCACCGCGGCGACGATGATCGCCTGTTTCACGGTGATCGCACCAGAACCCACCGAAGTGCCCATCGCGTTGGCCACATCGTTGGCGCCAATACCCCAGGTCATATAGAGACCGAATACGATGGCTAAAAAGAGAAAAACTGTGCCGTTTTGAGCAATAATTTCCATCTGAATTACCTAGTTATTAGAGTTGAACCGAAGGCCATGCTTCCAGAATCATCGGGCGACGAGCAGCAACAGACGATTGCCCACCTTTTCGGAATAATCCGCCAGGTCACCGATCCACTGAATCAGCTGATACCAGAGCATGACCGATACCGGGCTCATACTCCCCTCCTGGGCAAACAGCTTGCGGGTAAGACTCATCCCCATACTGTCGGTCTCCTGCTCGATCTCACTCAGGGTTGCTACCATCGCCTCTACCTGATCCACCTCGCGGCCAATAAAACCGACCGCCACCAGTTCGTCCAGCTCCTCGATCAGCTTCAATGCATGTGCATTGGTGTCCTGACAACGCGCGACCAATGCCAGCAGCGGTTCGGCCATCCCCGCGGGCACCTCCATCGGACGCTCAACCAACAGGCCGGCAATATCCTGGGCGGTATCGGCGACCGAGTCCTGAAGGTTCAGCAGTTCCAACAGATCGCGCCGATCGACCGGCAGGAAGAAACTTTTCGGCAGGTGATGTCGCAGTGAGTTCTTGAGTTGATCGGCCTCTTCCTCTTTGGCGAAGATCTTCTGTTTTTGTGCTTCTAGCGCGTCGGACTGATTATCTACCAGCGCCTGAAACAGGCCTGGCACCTCAGCTACGCATTGATTCACGATGCGCATGTGCTCCTGCATCGCTTTGAACGGTGATTTTCCGAACAGTGCGGAAATGGGGTTCTTAGATACCATTGAAATCTCCAGCAACCTGGGGCCAAAAGGTTCAAATACACAAACTCGCCCTGCGGCTTAGAGATGTCCTCGATCCGCGCCATTGCGGCTCAGATTTTGGCACCCCTTGGTCATTTCCAGGGCACCGGTATCCTTTGCACTAAGGGTATAAAACCCCTTCGATAGGAGGACTAAGTAGCATTAGATTTCACCTTTGTTACAACATCGTGACAGCGGAAAAATATTTTTTGCAGCTCAAAAAAAGTTCTCTGCATTCATAATTATTTTTTTTATATCAATAAGTTATATTATATTCCCCAAAGCGGATGCGCTGCGAATCCGGAGGAGGGCGGAGAACGTGCGTTCTGTCGGTAAGCACCTGATAAGGGATTCAACCCTTTGGCATGGTGGAGATTGAGCGTACCAGCACACGGCAATATGGATCAGGCCTCTCTCTGCCTGAACCTGAATTCAATGATCCGCACAAACCCCTCTCTGATGCACGGATAGTTGGCAGGATTAATGGTCAGTCGCTCGTCAATAACGCAACTGACACCAACATGGGGCGAGAGGAGAAGCTGCCGGAAAACTGACAGTTTGAGTGAGCTGCCACAGGTTCAGCTTTGCTCTGCCGGCAGCAGGCGACTTTACTTACGGGCAATAAAGATCTCGGCCGGGAGCGGTACGCTACTCGATATTCTGAATCTGCTCGCGCATCTGTTCGATCAGCACTTTCATCTCCACCCCGGCGCGGGTGATCTCGACATCGTTGGACTTGGATGTCAGCGTGTTCGCCTCTCGGTTGAGTTCCTGCATCAGAAAATCGAGACGCCGGCCAATCGGCCCACTCCGCTTAACCACCGCTTCGACCTCGGCGATATGCGCATTCAGCCGGTCCATCTCCTCATCCACATCCAGTTTCTGCGCCAGCAGTGCAATCTCCTGCTCCAGACGGATGGGATCCAGCTCTGCAAGCAGCTCGTTCAAGCGGGCACGCAGACGGTCACGTACCGACTCCAGAATGACCGGCATGAGTTGGGTGACTCTCGTCACCTGCTGACGCAACGCGGTGCAGCGCTGGATAATCAACTCCGCCAATTGAGCGCCCTCACGTTTACGCGCATCGACCAGGGCCTTGATCGCCTGTTCAAGAGTGTTGGTGGCACGCTTCTGCAGCGGCGTCAGATCCCGCTCCTCGAGTTCCAGCACCCCCGGCCAGCGCAGAATATCCATCGATCCCACCGATGTGGAGTCGTGCAGCATCTTGCCCACATCAGCGGCGGAATCGATAATCCGACGCGCCAGCCGCAGATTCACCCTCACATCCGCCACCGCATCGCCAGCCGGTTTGTAACGCAGCGAACAGTCCACTTTTCCACGTGCGAGCCGTTTCGCCAACGACTCGCGTACCATCGGTTCCAGTACCCGCAACTCTTCGGGAAGACGCACCGATATTTCGAGGAAACGATGGTTGACCGAGCGGATCTCCCAAGTCAACTCACCGTCGTTCTCTACATCCTGAACGCGCGCAAATGCGGTCATACTGGAGGTCATAACTGAAGCACCTGCAAATTCTGCGGACCCGGTTCCAATGGAACCATTCAATCTGTGTATCATAATGCGCTCAACATCACCTTGCACCTAATACCGGGCAATTAATCGATTATGCGGGAAACCCGAGAAAGCCTGCCGCCGGGTACCACTGTCGACTGTTACTCGATCATCAAACGGGTCGGAAGCGGTGGTTTCAGCCTGATTTACCTGGCTGAGGATGAAGATAATCAGGAGCGGGTGATCCTGAAGGAGTACCTGCCCAGAACCCTGGCGCAAAGATCCGGCTCAATGCGTGTTGAGGTCGCCGCCTCAGCCACCCGGGAGCAGTTCGAACGCGGTCGCAAACTCTTCTTCCAGGAGGCCAAAGCGCTCGCCAGCCTGCACCATCCCAACATCGTCAACGTGCGTACTTTTTTTCTCGCCAACAACACCGCTTACCTGGTGATGGATTACGAACAGGGACGAAATCTGGCGAGTTACATCAAACGTCACAATGGCAGACTGAGCCTGAAGCTGCTTCTGACCATCTTCCCGGCAATTCTGGATGCGCTCAGTCTGGTCCATGCTGAGAATCAGATTCACCTGGATATCAAGCCCAGCAACATCCATTTACGTTCAGGTGGCAGGCCACTGTTGCTCGATTTCGGCGCCATTCATCAACAGGCAACCAGCCGAAGAGGAACGTTGGCACAGGTGATTACACCCGGTTTCTCGCCAGTGGAGCAATACTACTCATCCGGTTATGTCGGACCCTGGAGCGACGTCTATGCGATTGGCGCCACGATGCGCGCCTGTATCGATGGTAAGTCACCGCCTTCTGCGATCGAGCGGCATGCCAATGACAGAATGCGACCAGCAGTCCTCGAGTTTAAGCGCCACTACCCAAAATATCTGCTCGAGATCGTTGATTGGGCGATGGAAGTCGATCCACTACTGCGCCCTCAGGGTGCCGCTGAGTTGCGGGAAGCACTTCTCCAGGGGGAAGGCCGCCCGTTGACTGACAGTAGCACTACCTGATCCTTGAGCTCAAGAACGATCCGACACAACTGATCGCGAGGTATTCCGCAACATCAGATCGCTCCAACCGGGAGATCGGCACGCCTCCGCTCAACGGAACGGCAAGTTGAAATGTATGGCTAGCAGTCGGTAGAGCAAGCTCCCGGAAACATATATGATGCGACGCTCCCGGTGATAGATTGGTGGTGCCTCGAAATTCGGGGCTACACCGTGACCCGACATTTCATCGCACCTTCGTCAACGCAGCAGAACAGGAGCAGTCATGAGACCCAGCGGACGTAATCCCGACCAGATGCGAGACCTGAGCTTCACCCGAAATTACACCATGCACGCAGAAGGTTCAGTGCTGGTTAGCTGTGGTAACACCAGGATAATTTGTAACGCCAGTATCGAGGAGCGAGTACCTCGCTTTCTCAAGGGGATGGGCCGCGGCTGGGTTACGGCAGAGTACGGCATGCTGCCCCGTTCCACGAGTGAGCGCATGGGGCGTGAGGCGGCCCGCGGAAAACAGGGAGGACGCACGCTTGAGATACAGCGGCTTATTGGCCGTGCACTACGTGCTGCAATCGATCTGGATGCACTGGGTGAGCGCACGCTTACGCTCGATTGTGACGTGATCCAGGCTGACGGCGGCACACGCACCGCATCCATATCCGGCGCTTACATTGCGCTATCTGATGCGATCGACCGGCTCTTGGCTGATGGCCGCATCGCGCGCAATCCGCTGCATGGCCAGATCGCTTCGGTATCCGTGGGTATTTACAACGGCGTACCCGTACTTGACCTGGACTATGCCGAGGACTCCAACGCGGAGACCGACATGAACATTGTAATGAATGAGGCCGGGGCCTTCATCGAGGTTCAGGGGACCGCCGAAGGGCACGCCTTCCACCTGCATGAACTGCAGCAGATGCTGACACTCGCAGAGCAGGGTATCCGGGAGATCATGGCCTGCCAGCGGGAGGCGTTGCAGCGCTGATATGGCACAAGCCGGCCGTGAGCCAACGGCTTTCCGCCAGCGGAGATGGTAGCGCGTAGCTAATTCTTCGGCAGACCAAAAGTGTGATCGCCAGCCGTATCTCAGGGAGTGGAAATTTCGACGAAACAGGTTTTGGGCTGCGCTCCGGTGCGCAGTTCAGGGAACGATCTTATTGATCACGATATCGACAACCGTCTGGGCAGTGACATTGACTGGTGCAACCTCCCCCTGGAGATCTCCACTCTGGGGTATCGGGCCACCCGCACGTGACACCCGGGCGCCCACCAGAACCTGCTCGAAATTGGAGATTTTCATATTCGGCAGCATCGCTCCAGAGTCGTCCAAAACCAGCTCCAACGGCAGCTCCTTGACCTGATGGCGGGCCGCCGCCAGCGGCATTTTGGGGCCCTGTAGCGCCCTGGCATAGATGAATACCGTGTCATCAGGTGTCACCCGCTCGCTCAATTCGGGCGCGAGCGCCACCCTGACGGAGACACCCCTGGCGGGTGCCGCCGACTGTTCAACCGATGTCGCGGTTGCCACCGCCGTCACTCCCGGCGAGTCCAATCGAACACGCTCTCTGGCTCTGGAGATTAATAGCGCGATGCGCTCACTGGCCTGTGCGTCATCCGCTATCAGCGGCGCCAACCGCTCCCAATATGAGATCGCCAGTGGGAAATTTTCATGTTGCTCCTCAACCATGCCTGCCAACCAAAGCGCAGTGGTATCCTGCGGTACCAACTGGACCGCCTTTCTGATCAACTCAGCGGGTTTGCCAAGCATATTCCCCTGAGCGTGCATCGCCAGCGCGTCGGCCCACGCAAGCAACACCGCCGGCTCATCCCCAACCAGCTTGTGCACATTTTGAAATGCTGTAGCGGCACCGGCATAATCCTTTAGCGCCATGCTGGTGCGTCCGAGCAGATACCACCCCTCGCTATCATCCGGATTCTGCTTCAGGCGCTCGACCAGTTTGCCCATCATCTGCTCAACTGAAGGGAGACCTTGTTCTCCATGCGCACTGCTCAGCGCGGGGTTTCTCGGCGCCACCAATTCGGGCGTACCCAGGAAGGTGTAAAGTCCCAGCGTCAGGGCAGGCACAAAGAGCGCGACTACTATCATAGCCATCGCCCCCCCCTTGCCGGAAGGTGCAGCAACTGCGTGCTCCTCGACGGTCTGATCCAGATCCTGCAGCAGTGAGCGCTCCAACTCATTTCGTGCCTGCTCGAACTGCTCCTGACTCAATGAACCCCGATCTCGCTCGGATTCGAGTTCCACCAGCCGCTCCCGGGCAATGACCACGTTCTGTTGATCCCGGTCGAGCGTATTCGACTGGCGATTACGCAGCAATGATGGCGCAAGCAACGCCAAGGCGACCAAAATCATGGCCGCTGTGATTATCCAGAAAAGCATCATGTCTGTTGATCGTCGAGCAGCTTCCGGGCGCGTTCGTGATCCGCTGCAGTTAGAGACTCGGCTCGCTCTGCCGCACGCCGCCGGATGAAAAGTAAGAGTATCAGCACGGTAATGCCGAGAATGATAAAAGGACCGAACCAAAGCATCAGCGTTGATCGCTGAAACGGAGGACGATAGAGCACAAACTCACCGTAGCGCTCCACCATGAAGGTGATTACCTGCTCATCTGTTTCGCCGCGAACGATCATCTCGTAGGTGATACGCCGCATATCTTCAGCCAGTTCGGCATTGGAGTCGGCCAGATTCTGGTTCTGACAAACCAGACAGCGCAGTTCCTCAATCAACCGTTTATAGCGCGCTTCCTTGGCTGGGTCATCGAACTGGTAAACCTCGACCCGTGCCATCAGCAACACTGGAAAGAGCAGTAGCAGTAACCAACCGAGCGGCCTCATCAGCTCTTCTCCAGCTTCTCTATCAGTGGCTTGAATTCTTCTCGCCATACCTGTGGGGTCATCGCACCCTTATGCTTCTTGCGGATGACCCCCTGTTTATCTATCAAAAATGTCTCCGGCGCACCATAAACGCCAAGGTCCATCACTGCTTTACTCTCAGGATCGATCCCGACCGCGAGGAATGGATTCCCTTTTTCACGTAGAAAATTAATTGCCTCGGCATCCTCGTCACGCCAATCTATCCCAATGATGGGTACCTTCTCCTGCTTCGCCAGGTATAGCAGGAAGTCGTGTTCCCGCCAGCACTCAGGGCACCAGGTACCCCAGACATTGACCAGCCAGACCTGTCCCTTCATTGTGGCTGAGTCCACCCGTTTCCCCGAATCGAACAGGTCGGGAAGCGAGAACTCCGACGCCTTCTTGTCGATCAGCACTGATGGCACATCGCGAGGATCCAGGGTTAGGCCCACCCCCAGTAGCACAACCAAGCCCAGAAAAACCCCCAGTGGAATCAAAAAACGCGCTTTCATGCGCGACCCACCACAGCCCCACCGGCCGCCACCGAACGCGCTTTACGCGCGAGCTGGAAATAACGCCGGTCGGTTGCCGCCAACCCACCGCCCAGCGCCATGCAGATGAACCCGAGCCAGATCCAACGGATGAACGGCTTGTGGTAGATGCGCAGACTCCAGGCGCCCTGGTCACCCAGAGGTTCGCCCAGCGCAACGAACAGATCACGCGTCAGCCCCGCATCAATCCCAGCCTCGGTCATCGGTTGCCCGCTCTGGTAGTTGCGCTTCTGCGGATAGAGTACGGTCACGGCAGCACCGTCGCGACTTACCTCGACTTTCCCTTCATGCGCCAGATAGTTGGGACCACTCACTCGTGCGGCACCTTTGAAAAGGAAGTCGTATCCGCCCAGGTTGTAGCTCTGGCCGGGTTCCAGGCGAATATCCTTTTCGGTACTGTAGATAGAAGTCAGCGCAACACCGACGATAAATACCGCGATCCCCAGATGGCCAAATACCATCCCCCAGCCACCACGCGGAAGAGTCACCAGCGTACGCCAGAAACTGCGCCCTCCACCTGCCCGATCAATCAACCAGTGAAGTGTCGTGAGCAGCACCCAGATCGCCAGCACCAATGCCAGTGCAGCACCCCAGCTGAATTGCGGTGCCAACAGCAGCGCCAGACCCAGGCCCAAAGCCAGGCTGACCGCGACTGAAATTCCCAGCTTGCCAGCAAGCCGTGCCACGGAGTCCTCCTTCCAGCGCGCCAGTGCACCGACCCCGACCAGCAGCGCCAACGGCAGCGTCAACGGGATGAAGACGCTGTTGAAGTAGGGTGGTCCAACCGAGATCTTGCCGATACCCAGCGCATCGATCACCAGCGGATAGAGCGTCCCCAGCAGCACGCTGGCGCAGGCCACCACCAGAAAGACATTATTCAGCAGCAGCCCGGTCTCGCGCGAAACCAGGCTGAATTTGACGCTGCTGCGGATCTGCGAGGCACGCCAGGAGTAAAGCAGCAGCGAACCGCCAATCACCACGGCCAGGAACAGCAGAATGAACATACCGCGTCCGGGATCAGTGGCAAAGGCGTGTACCGAAGTGAGCACGCCGGAGCGCACCAGGAAGGTACCCAGCAAGCTGAGAGAAAAAGCAAAAATCGCCAACAGCACCGTCCACGCCTTGAACGCTGCGCGCTTCTCCGTCACCGCCAGCGAATGGATCAGCGCGGTCCCGACCAACCAGGGCATGAATGAGGCGTTCTCCACCGGATCCCAGAACCACCAGCCGCCCCAGCCCAGCTCATAATATGCCCACCAACTGCCAAGCATGATGCCCAGTGTCAGAAAGACCCAGGCGATGTTGGTCCAGGGGCGCGACCAGCGTGCCCAGGCGGCATCCAAACGGCCACCCAGCATCGCGGCGATCGCGAACGCAAACGCCACAGAGAAACCAACATAGCCCATATAGAGCATTGGTGGATGCAATGCCAGTCCCGGGTCCTGCAGTAACGGATTGAGGTCCCGCCCCTCCACCGGTGCGTTGAGGAGCCTGTCGAACGGGTTCGAGGTCAGCAGCATGAACAGGATGAAGCCGATACTGACCATCCCCATTACCCCGATCACCCGTGCCAGCATCACCTCAGGCACACTGCGGCTGAACAGGGTCACCGCACCGGTCCACAGGGACAGTATCAGTGCCCACAGCAGCAGCGATCCTTCATGGGCACCCCAGACGCCAGAGACCAGGTAGAGGGTCGGTAGCTGTGTGTTGGAGTTGGTGGCCACATAGCGTACCGAAAAGTCGTTGGTCAAAAAGGCGTAGGTGAGGCAGCCATAGGCGATCAGCATAAACAACAATTGGGTGCGGGCAACCGGCTTCGCCAGTGCCACCCAGGAGTGAATACCGCGGTGTGCGCCAACCACTGGGAACAGCGCCTGAATCACCGCCATGGCCAGCGCGAGAATCAGCGCCATATGTCCGATTTCGGGTATCATAGTTTCTGCATCGCAGAGATGCCCTCGACATGCGATTTCTGTAAAGCCTCAGCCACCTCGGGCGGCATGTAGTTTTCATCATGCTTTGCCAGCACCTGGTCGGCGACAAATACCCCATCGGACCCCATGCGACCCTGTGCAATCACCCCTCTTCCTTCCTGAAACAGGTCCGGCAGAATTCCTGTATAAGCCACGTCCACCTTGTGGGCGTTGTCAGTGATCACGAAGCGAACCGTCAACTCCTGGCCACGCTGCAGGCTGCCACTCTCCACCAGACCTCCCAGGCGATAGACATGATCGACTGGCGCCTTGTTCTCAGCCACTTCGCTTGGGGAAAAGAAATAGGATAGATTGCTATCCAACGCGCTCAGCAGCAACCAGGCTGCCAGGCCCAGTCCCGCCAGACCGACCAACAGGAATCCGAAGCGTTTTTGTCTAGCTTTCATTTCTAACCTCTCTGTTGAGTCGAATGATGCGCCCAATCCGCCGCAAGGTTGCGTTACGGCGACTCCTGAGAAGCATCGGCTCAAGTACCATGAGCAGCGCGGTAAGACCAAATGAGCCCCAAACATAGAGGGCATATCCGCCCATGTCTAAGAATTCGGACACACTCATTGCACCTGCATCTCCGGAAGTTCACTCACCCAGGTGGTCTCCCGGTCGCGCTCCAGAATGATGGAGCGAACCCGAGAGAGTGAGACCGCGATGGCATAAGCCCAGAATCCGAAGGTCATGATCAACATAGTGATCAGCATCACCTCACCCATGCTGGAGCCTTTACTGATGGAGACCGAAGCACCCTGGTGCAGCGTGTTCCACCAGGTCACCGAGTAGTAAATGATCGGTACATTGACTACTCCTACCAATGCGAGAATAGCCCCGGCCCGATCAGCCCGACGATTATCGTCGATCGCCCCCTGGAGCGCTATAAAGCCGATATAGAGGAACAGTAGGATCAGCTCCGAGGTAAGTCTTGCATCCCAAACCCACCAGGTACCCCACATCGGTTTGCCCCAGAGGGCGCCGGTCCATAATGCAAGGAAGGTGAACATGGCGCCGGTCGGAGCCAATGCCTGGGCCATCATCGCCGACAACCGGGTGTTAAAGACCAACCCGATCCCTGACCAGAGCGCCATCACCACGTAGATGAACATGGACATCCAGGCCGCTGGTACGTGGACGAAGATAATTCGGTACCCCTCTCCCTGTTTGTAGTCGGTCGGTGCCACGAACAGGCTCATATAGAGCCCGACGCCGATCAGGATCACCGCGATCGCACTGAACCAGGGGACCATCTTTCCTGCAAGGTGGTAGAAGGTGGCGGGTGATGAAAATCTGAACCAGCTGATCGAACGTGCACTCATCTGCCGACACCTGCTATCCACCGACCATCCCCGTCAACCGCTGAACGGGGCAAGCTGCCGACTCTTAAGCAATTTTCACTAAGCAAATTTCCAATCCCCATGCCCAATCGCCAGGCTATGCAACAGTCGATATGAGACCGAATATCACCAACCCGCTAGTTGGAGTCCAAATAACGCCCGTTGTTCCAGTCAAGTGCGAAATCACCATTTTATTATATACAGCCTGATCGATGCACCCTCTACTCGGCCGAAACGCGCAGTGCAGCTGCAGTAGCCAATGGCGCCAGCAACAGTGCCAGCACCAACAGTGCAGCCAGCATGAAAAGGTGCCCCTGCTCTCCCAGTCCGGAGACGTTGGCCTCCACTGCACCAGCACCGAAGATCAGGATCGGAATACAGAGCGGGAGCACTAAAAGTGAAATCAGTACACCACCGCCGCGCAGACCGATGGTGAGCGCTGCTCCGATAGCACCGATCAGACTCAGCGCCGGGGTCCCCAACAGCAGCGAATAGAGCAGAATCTCCAATGCAGGGACAGAGAGGTCATACTGCAGACCAAGCAGTGGCGCCATCGCTACCAGTGGCAGTCCGGTTGCCAGCCAGTGCGCGGCCACTTTACCCAGCACCAGCACAAACAACGGCTGCGGTGCCAGGATCATCTGTTCAAGCGTACCATCCTCGTGATCTGTGGCAAACAGCCGCTCCAAGGCCAGCATGGAGGCAAGCAGTGCAGCTACCCAGACCACGCCGGGAGCGATCAGACGTAGCGTATTCATCTCCGGTCCGATACCCAACGGAAACAGGCTGACCACGATGACGAAAAAAAACAGTGTAGAAAAAACATCGGTCTTGCGGCGCATCGCCAGCACCAGATCCCGCAGCACGATGGCGCGAAATGCGTCAAACATTGCCATCTGCCTTCCAGCCGAGCCGCAGCTGCCGCACCTGCCCGCGAGTAAGGCTCACCTGCTGATGTGTGGTAAGGATCACCATGCCACCCCGCTCGACGTGCTGTGCAATGATCGACTGAAGGAATTCGACTGCCGCCATGTCCAGCGCGGTGAACGGTTCATCGAGTATCCACAAAGGCGCCTCACTCAGTAGCAACCTTGCCAGCGTCACTCGGCGTTTCTGCCCTTGTGACAACACGCGCGCCGGAAGATCCTCATGACCGCGCAGTCCCACCCGCTCCAGAACCTCCCAAGCGTGTTCCCGTGTAATAGGCGCACCCGCCAGCCGGCAGTGCAAGCGCAAATTTTCAATACCGTTCAGATCCTCCTTGATTCCGTTTCTATGGCCGATATAGGTCAGTTCCGCAGTAAACTCCTCGCCCAGTTTTCTGCAGCTCTCTCCGTTCCACAACACCTCACCGCCACTCGGTCTAATCAGTCCGCAGATAGTGCGCATCAGTGTCGTCTTACCGCTGCCGTTGTGACCGTGCAAGTGCAGTAGTTCACCGAGTTGCAGGGTGAAACTGAGCCCAGTGAACAGTCGCCGATCACCGCGTACACACTCCAGTTCCACCACATCCAGCATCTATGACTCCTGCTGCTTGGCCAAAAAGGGTTAATTGTACACAGTCGGCGGTGTGTTTTTAAATTACCGAACTCAGGTTTTTGGAACTGGTCATAGCGGTACGATCCAGGCAGTGCGGATTGGAAACTTTCTTTGTATTGCGTAAAAGGGGTTTAATATCCGGTCTGCGGCAAAAATCACATTATCGATCGAGCAACGGAAATAAAACCATGCCTTCATCCCATCTGGGCGAGCGCATCGTGCTTGCCAGCAATAACGCGGGTAAAGTACGTGAAATCAATCAGTTACTGACAGAGCAAAAGATCGAGGTAGTTCCTCAGAGCGCATTTGACATCGCGGAGGTGGATGAGACAGGACTAACCTTCGTCGAGAATGCGATACTTAAAGCGCGCAACGCAGCGCACCATAGCGGACTCCCCGCGATCGCCGATGACTCAGGCATAGAAGTCGACTACCTGATGGGTGCGCCGGGTATACGTTCGGCTCGCTATGCAGGTGATGGCTGCACCGACGAGGAGAATAACCAGAAACTGCTGGCTGCGCTCGCGGGTGTCCCGCAGGCGCAACGGACCGCCCGCTTTCTCTGCCTCATGGTTTACCTGCGCCACGAATTCGACCCCACTCCGATCATTTGCCAGGGCAGCTGGGAGGGAAGCATCCTGACCGCACCCCAGGGAGAGAATGGTTTTGGCTACGACCCGCTCTTTTGGGTAGCGGAGGCCGGCTGCAGCTCAGCGCAGCTCAGCCCCGCTGAAAAGAACCGGATGAGCCACCGAGGTCAAGCATTGCGTTTACTGTTGGCTGCTCTCTCCGACTGAGAGCCTGCCGGCTTTCTCCCGGAGTCGTCGGATTGATCAGCCAGCCGCCACTGTATCGGTCGCGCTTAGGTACCGAGTAGCCCGCATAAGCCGGGGGCATATCGAACAGAAATCAGTCAATTCTCTTGGAATCCTCTCCTCCCCCTGCATCCAGTTCGTCTCAAACCAGTGCTATTGGTCGATCGAATGATAAATTTTTCATATATAAGACATAATTTTGTCATCGAGAACAATTAGCCTCGGTCAGCACAACTCACTAATCCTGGAATCAAAAGATGACCGTAGACACACGCTATCAAGCCAGAACCCATATCAGGATCCCCGTTGAAATCATCCACCGCGGCCGATGCGTTCATGCCAGAACAAGGAACCTCTCCATCGGCGGGATGTTCATCGAAACCTCGGCGCTCAAAATCCCCTCGGGCACCCTGATCGGGTTGGAGTTCTCACTGAATGATACCCAATGGCAGATAGACGGACTGGTGGTGCGCCAGGACGGAGACGGGTTGGGGACCATATTCAGAATGCCGCAGCCTGAGCTGTTCAAAAGTGCAGCGGATCATGTAAAAGCTCAGGCTACACGCGGTTTCCAATCCGTGAAAGCAACGCAATTGACGCAACTGCACCCCAGAGCGGCACATTCAAACTCCGACTACTGACCCACCGCAGCCATCCCCGCTGCACCAATCAGCAACACCACCGCTGTAAACGCAGGTGAATAGACTGATTGAAGTAACAGCGCCAACTTCTTGCGGTTACAAAAATGTAATCAAAAAGAAAACCACGGAGATTATCATCTCATCCCGAAATCGCTTTTTCATCCGCATGAATCGAAGCAGTGGCGGGCTTCTTCCCGCTGGCTTCCTGGGAGCAGGAGATGGGAATACAGCTTCTGGAGTGTGATGCACCAGTATTAGCCGGCTCGATAATGGTACCCATCTCGGTAGAGAGTAAATCGTACGATACTGACGCAATGTATTACGGCGCACAACTGGCAGACAAAACCGGACGCAATCTGTTCATAGTACACGCAGTACATGAACCTGGCGACAATCCGGGCCTGTATCGCCGACTCGATCCGCAGGGGATTCAGTATCCGATGAGCGATCTCGCGCTAAATATCTGCAAACGCCGGATCGAGGCATTGCAGGCCGAACACCCCGAGTTTAAATCCCTGCAAAACCCGATACTCTGTATCGTCCGAGGACTGCCCGCTTCGCGCATCGTCCAGATCGCGGAGAAGTGGCAAACCTGCTGCATCGTCATGCGCAAGAGTCGGCGCGGAGAGTTGCTGGGTAAGCTAAGCCATTCATCTATTACCGATTCGGTGACTGCGCGGACCTCTTGTCCTGTTCTGCAAATCGACTCGTTGAGCAGCAGAGATGCCGTGAGTTGGCTTTCTGGAACCACTGCCCATCCTGCCACCTCCCCACAGATCTCCTCCGATCCTGCACGGGTACAATAGACAAGCGCCTGAGGCAGGGGTAATACCGCATCCTCTTCATTCCACACTATTCTCAAGCAATGCCGGTCTGTATTCCCCCCACCTATTGGTCTAAACTTTCTTCGTCTGCGTTCATCTCCCCCTCAACTGGTGACCGGTCAGTTATTACCACGGATCTACCGAGTGTTCGTCGGCCCCCCGACTGGCAGCAAACGATAAACTCTTCTTGGGAGTGGTTTGCTATGAACGATTTCAAGCTGGCCCCGGCCATTGGCTTTGACACGCTTATTCACATTACCCTGAAAAATTCTATGTTACAGTAATTTTACAAAAGGACGATCACCCTACATACGGGGAGTAGCGCTCATCTGTATCTCGGTAAGTGGCCATGGCGAAAACACTGGTAATCAACTCATCTGACGGAACTAAAGTTCCCTTCCTCAGGGGAATCCTTACCCGCTCTCTGGTAGATGCTGGACTGAATTTCGATGTTGCTTACAAACTGGCATCCAGCGTTCGCCAGAGCCTGTCCGACGTCGACGAGATCACCACGAATAGACTGAAAGAGACCACCGTCGAGCTGTTGCAGACATCGTTTGACCAGAAAGTTGTCGATAATTATCTCTCTTCCGGACATCTACCCGACCCGATCATGGTCATCGACCGTGATGGCCAGTCGACCGCCTTTTCCAGAGCCCAGCACTCACACTGCCTGGAATCCTGCGGTCTCTCTGCAACAGAAGCGAAACTGGCCAGCAAGCACATCTACCAACATCTGCTGGAAAAAGAGGTAACTGAAATCAGTTCGGCGGAACTGGGGTACCTTACCTATGTCTGCCTGCGCGCCAATCTCGGCAAAGAGGTGGCGAGGCGCTACATGGTTTGGGTCGACTTTACTCATAGCGGTCGCCCACTCGTGTTGCTGCTCGGCGGTACCACCGGGTGCGGTAAAAGCACCATCGCGACTGAAGTGGCACACCGGCTGGGGATAGTGCGGACTCAGTCGACGGATATGCTGCGTGAAGTAATGCGCATGATGATACCGAAGCGACTCGCACCGGTGCTGCACACCTCCTCATTTGATGCCTGGCGCTCATTGCCTGATAAATTCGCCAACCAGGCGGATGCGGAGGAGCGCATCGCAGACGGCTACCGCGCGCAGATGGAACTGCTTTCAGTGCCCTGTGAAGCTGTGATCCAACGCGCTCTCAAAGAGCGTGTGGCACTGATACTTGAGGGTATTCATGTTCATCCGGCGCTGCTCAACTATATCGACCGACGCGAGGACGCCATCATCATTCCCATCATGCTGGCCGTGCTGAAACAGGACAACCTGCAGAAACGGTTGCGCGGGCGCGGCCAGACAGCGCCAGAGAGAGACAGCGAAAAACATCTCACCAACTTCAACCACATCTGGGCGCTGCAGTCGTTTCTGCTCTCCGAGGCAGATCGCAACCGCATCCCGATCATCGCCAATGATGACAAGGAAAAAGCCTCGGCTCATGTGATGAAAGCAATTATTGACGCAATGGAAGAGAAATTTTCCGGTACCCCAAGCACCGTATTCAGTCATGACAAGTAAATTCAAGGGCTTGATGGTGATCCTGGATGGTCTGGGAGATGGCGGTATCGCCGGTTTTCAGGGCAAAACCCCACTGGAAGCGGCACATACACCGGTGATGGACCGGCTGGTCAGGGAAGGAATGGCTGCCTTGATCGACCCCCTGCATCAGGGTGTACCCGTTGGCACCCATACCGGCACCGGTATTCTGCTCGGCATTCCGCCGAAGGATATCGCTCATCTGACCCGTGGTCCGGTGGAAGCCGCCGGTATCGGCCTGACGAGTGAATGGGGCGATATACTGATTCGCTGCAATTTCGCCACACTGGAGGAGTGGGGTGACTCCTTTCGCATTATCGATCGCCGTGCCGGCCGTATCGCAGAGGACACCCTGGAACTGGTGCGCGAGCTGGTCGATGTCGACGTGGGAGACGGCATATCCGCCACACTCTATCCTGCCACCCAGCATCGAGCCGTACTGAGACTCAGTGGCGAGGAGCTCTCCGCCGCGATATCGGATACCGATCCGGGCAGCGCTTTTCAAGATCGAGGGGCGATCCGCTCCGCTCCTCAGGAAGCGGGAACAGCTGCAGCTCGCACTGCGCACGCACTGAACCGGTTCACCTATCTGGCTCACTCGCACCTCGATAACCATCCCGTGAACAGGTTACGACGAAAGAACGGGCTGCTGGCCGCCAATGGTATTCTCTGCCGCAGTGCCGGGAAAAATACTCAGCCGACCAGCCTGGTAAAACGCCTTGGCCTGAAAGGGTGCGTCATCGCTGGTGAGAGTACCGTCGTCGGCTTGGCCAAGATGCTGAAATTTCAAGTAGTTTCCGAGCCAGGCTTCACCTCGCTACCGAATACTGACCTGAACAGAAAAGTTGCCGCCACCCGGGCAGCACTGGAGGAGAATGACATCGTTTTTCTGCATGTGAAAGGTCCGGATATATGCGCCCATGACAAGAACCCGGAAGAGAAAAAAAAGCTACTGGAGGCGTTCGATCGACAACTTGCTGAGCTGACGAACCAGAACCTGGTAATTGCGGTAACTGGCGACCACTCTACCAACAGCAATACCGGCGACCATACCGGTGACCCTGTGCCCTCTCTGCTATTCAATCCGTTGGGCAGGCGCGATCTGTGTACTCAGTTTGGAGAATCTCATTGTGCTGGCGGCGGACTTGGGCGGATTTCAGCCACCGGATTTCTTTGCAGTATGCTGGACGCCATGGGTTTCATGCATAAGTATAAACCCGGCGAATCCCTGTTTTATTCCAACCACACCTACTGACTCGCCTGCCCCGTCCTTCCTCTGCAAATAACCAAAGATTGAACGGTTAACCTACCCTCTCTGGCAGTGAGATACCGCTCCGCTCGTTGCTGCAAAACGTGTCTTGATCAAGCCTATCCGGGTTGGTTCTTTCAGTATGCGCTGCAGCGAAAGGTCAGTGATTTAAAGCCATAATTGCTGGCCGAATCGTTAAGGACCACACAAAACACCCACTAATCGAACGCCTCCCACACCTGAAACACAATGCGTGTTCAAACGGCCCAACTGCCACCTATTCAAACGTTGTCATTTAAGTTTTTTCATAAACCCTTGAATATGTAATAAATTGGTAATAATCCGTAAATAAAATGTAATTTCCCTGTAATTGTTCATCGACACGCTGTGATCGGTCCTCCTGACTGCACAGATGGTTTGGTTCGATTGAGTTTTGTCATAACACAGCAGACAGTGCTGAATTATTACAGATTTTAGTTTCCACGGAGCCGTTCAAGTGACTGGGGTCAAGGTCACAAATTTAGATTTCAATAATATTAACAAGGAAGTTTCCAATTTCGTTCAATCGAAATCAGCAGTCCAATGATGACTGCAGTTTGGGGTGGACATAACAACACTGCGAGGCATTGGTTAATCTGTCAATCATCCGCCTAGAAGACCTGGAGAAGGGTTCAATAGTTTTGACTACGTACTAAGCAGCCTCCTGCATAGTGGGAAGTCCGGAAAGATATACGTGCAAACCTTCACTTTAGCAGTTGCTATCTCCGCCTCGTTTTTTTACTACTCAGCTGATGGAGAAACCGATGCGAACCACAAATCCCATAGCCGCCCTGCTAGGGAGCTCGCCATTCAAGCCCATGCAGGCACACATGCGAATCGTCAAAGAGTGTGTGTCAGAAGTTCCCGGCTTGTTCGACGCGCTCATTGCAGAAAACAAAGAGGAGCTGAAGGCTCACACCGACCGGATATTTGAAAAAGAGCATGCTGCGGACGATCTCAAAAACGATCTTCGTGCACATCTTCCCAAGAGTCTTTTCATGCCGGTTGATCGCCGCGACCTGCTTGAGGTGCTGGAACTGCAGGATACTATCGCCAACACCGCCCAGGATATCGCCGGACTGTTGATGGAACGGGACATGTCGGTACCCGCAGGGATGGCTGAGCCACTCAGTAACCTGGTCAGACGCTGCGTAGACACCAACGACCTCGCCGCAAAAATCATCGAAGAGCTGGATGAGCTGATCGAGATGGGATTCAAAGGGAAGGAGGCCAGCAAGGTGGAGTCGATGGCGCAGGAGTTGAATGCTGTCGAAGATGAAACTGACAAGCTGGGTATTGAGCTGACCCGCATGCTGTTTGCCAAAGAGGATGAGATGAAGCCGGTATCGGTAATGTTCTGGTACCAACTGATCCAGTGGATCGGAGATCTGGCGGACTTTGCCGAAAAAGTAGGCGATCGCATGCGCCTGTTTATCGCCAAATGATGTGCTAAGAGCTCGCTTGCTGGTGCTGATCAATTTGGGTCGACACCCGGGTTAACCAGTCTGCAAAAACATAAACATCGATAACTGAATTAGGGATTCCACTATGGAAATCATTACTGAATGGGGAACAGTATTCCTCGTACTGGCCGTTATTTTTGGCTTTTACATGACTTGGGGCATCGGTGCCAACGACGTTGCCAATGCCATGGGCACCTCGGTTGGTTCGGGTGCGATTACCGTTAAACAGGCGATCATCATCGCCGCTGTCTTCGAGTTTGCCGGTGCTTTTCTCGCAGGCGGACAGGTCACCGCGACGATCCGCAAGGGGATCATCGATCCGAGTGCGATTGTCGGCCAACCGGAACTGTTGGTCTACGGTATGCTGGCGGCACTGCTGGCGGCCGCGGTATGGCTGATGATCGCCTCCACCCGCGGTTGGCCGGTTTCCACCACGCATACTATCGTGGGCGCCATCGTCGGCTTTGCCATGGCCGGCATCGGAATGGATGCGGTGAAATGGGCAAAAATCGGCTCGATCGTAGCGAGCTGGCTGGTATCTCCGCTGGTCGGTGGCACTATCGCGCTGCTGCTGATGATCAGTATCCGTAAACTGATACTCAATGCAGACAATCCTTTCGAACGAGCCAAAACCTGGGCCCCGGTGTACGTCTTTTTGGTTGGCTGGATCGTATCGCTGGTCACCATGTTCAAGGGCCTCAAGCATCTGAAACTGGAACTCACCGGTATAGAGAGCTTTATCGTGGCCACGGTCATCGGCATCATCGTCGCCTTCATTGGCAAGTTGATGATCAACAGAGTCAAGGTCGATACCGCCGCAGACAAGGATTTCCACCATGCCAGCGTGGAAAAAGTCTTCACTCCGCTGATGATTTTCACCGCCTGCGCGATGGCGTTTGCCCATGGATCCAATGATGTGGCCAATGGTATCGGTCCAATGGCAGCGGTCGTCTCCATCGTCGAAAGCGGCGGCCAGGTAGGACAGAAAGCGGCGCTACCGTTATGGATTCTACTGCTCGGCGGTGTCGGAATCGTGATTGGACTGGCGACCATGGGCTATAAGGTGATGCAGACCATCGGCACCAAGATCACCGAGCTGACACCGACCCGTGGTTACTGTGCAACGCTCGCTGCCGCTGTCACCGTCGTGATCGCGTCCAAAACCGGACTGCCGGTCTCCACCACCCATATCGCTGTCGGTGCCGTCATGGGAGTCGGACTCGCACGCGGTGTGGGCGCACTCGATTTGAGGGTTATCGGTAATATTGTGGTGTCCTGGATCGTCACGCTTCCGGCGGGAGGTATCGTGGCAGCGATACTCTTCTTCATGTTCAAAGGGATATTCGGATAACAATCGCCCACAGCGCAACGCCCCCCTCATCCCAGGGGGGCTTTTTTTTTGCCAGGCTGTTAATATTTAAGAGGTTAATGATATAGGTAGGTCGACCCTTGGAATTCCGAACAGAACTCATTACCGATTCCCAGACCATCAAAGGAGTACGTTTTCCTGCGCATATCGGTTTCCGGCAACTGTTGATCACCGGGCCACCCGGCGCTGGGAAAAGTACACTCATCCGTAAGCTGGGTGGTTGGTCTGAAGAAGGTTATGTAGATCTCTCCCTGAACAAGTGGTGGACCGCGCAGGCGCTCTCTTTGCGGCCAAGGGAGATACACCTCGGATTTCCCTGTACTGGCTTCAAAGACGCACTGGCGGTATTCGATGACGAGTGGGTTCGCTCACTTACTCCCCCGGAACTGGACCTGACGCGAATCCGTATACCGCCGATGAAGCGCTTTGTCTTCTCCATCAACTGGCGCGATCGCTATGCATTCGAGTTTCTGATACCACGTGCGGAAGCGCTGTTCGATCAGCGGGCAAACCGCGCCCGGTTCGGTACTCACCCAGTCGACGAATCGATAACCATTGAGCAGGTGAGAAACCAATTGACTATCTATCGGTTAGCCGCACATTATCTACATCGACAGGGGTTGATCGTTTATATTCGTGAAGGCACAGAGGGCGATCTGCTTCGCATCGTCGCATTGGATAACGACAAGCCAGACTGAGATGACACCACTTAATTCCAAAGAGAAAAAAAGTCTGCTCAAAGTACTCCGGAGTGCCTTTTCCGACATGGTGGATTGCGAGGTGGTGGACGTCAAGGAAGCCTACCGACTGACCACAAAAAAAGTTAAGGTACAGATCAAAGAGCAACCTTTCCAGATCAACTTATACCCGGATGGCAAGCCACTGCATATCTACCCGGAACCAACCCTCGATGAAAATGATAAGCAGGCCAGTAGTAAAAGCTTTATTTTATTCGATCCAGAACGCTACTACTCAGGCGTCAGTGGATTCTACCGGCTGAATGCCGGGGATAAGATCATCCTCGGCGGGAAAGATCTGGAACAACGCGCATTCCTCAACATCCCCAAGGAGCTCCCTGCGCGCAAGTTGAGCATTGCCAACGATGATGGTGAGCTTGTATTCAAGAGCCTGGTTAACAACCCCCAATCCTGCATTGCACCGCTGCTGAAAGACAAAAAGGTCAACCAGCTGTTCAACTGGCGACTAAACAAGCTGGCCAGAATACGGGAAATTTTCGGTGGACCGATTGAACCGCTTTCCAACCATGCTGCACTCACACTGATCCGTGAAGTAAACCGGATTTTGGCTGCTGAAGCGCACCGCCCCCTCAATGCACAGGGTGAGCCAGGTGGCTTGGTGCATCTGCCGGACGACTCACCGGTAATCATTCTGGGAGATCTGCACGCAAAACCGGACAACCTGCTGACTGTATTGAGTCAGAACAGCTATCTGGAAGCACTGGAAGCGCAGAGCGCCTATCTCGTCATCATCGGAGACGCAGTCCATCCCGAAGGCGAGGTGGCACTGGATGAGATGGAAAGTTCGATGCTGATCATGGATCTCATCTTGAAACTGAAATTGAGCTTTCCCAGCCAGTTTTTCTATCTACGTGGAAACCACGACAGCTTTTCCCAAGAGATTGCCAAAGGCGGAATACCCCAGGGGCTGCTTTGGGAGAAAGAGCTGATCGAAAAGCGGGGTGATGACTATCGATCAGAAATGCTGCGCCTCTATGACCTGCTCCCCTACCTGGTCTATTCGAGCAACTTCGTCAGTTGCCATGCAGCCGCCCCCACGACCAGCATCACACCTGAGGACATCATTAACATCAAACAACAACCAAAATTGATTAATGAACTGATCAACAACCGATTGAAACGCCCCAATCGTCCGGCAGGCTATGCCAAAGGTGATGTCATAAGACTCAGAAAAAGCCTGGGGATCAGACCTGACGCCCCGTTCATCGTCGGGCACACCCCGCTCTCGAACGATGAAACGATATGGGAGAATGTGGGGGATATCCAGAATCACCACATTATCTATTCCAGCGATACCAACCAGGTAGGCGCGATGGTTCAAATTGGCGACACGATCTATCCGTTCAAATTCCCTGTTGAACAGGTTATGAATAAGATAAACTCCGCCTCTGACCCGTTTTAAAACTGATTAGGGATTTTTATCACAATACCCGCTCTTTGTTACGAGAGAAAGTCAACAGACGGATCTAACCCTGGGAAAGACCAGGATTTGATAGCACTGTATATCGATTGCGACAGGTTATAGAATTAATCTATCCCCGACAGTTGTTACGCCAGCAACAAATAATAAATCAACTCGATTTCTGACTGAATTTAAGAGAAAAATCCAATGGATCTCGCATTTTGGCTGGAACTCATACTATTTATATTTTTAATGCTTTTATCGGGCTTCTTCTCCAGTTCCGAAACGTCAATGTTCTCACTGAACAGCGTTCAATTGGAGCAGATGCGGCAGAGTGGAAATCCCAGTCTACCCCTGATCGAGCGTATGCTGAGCGAGCCAAGACGACTGATCGTCACCATTCTGATTGGCAATGAGTTTGTCAATGTCGCCGCTTCGGTAATCTCCGCCGCGATGGTGATTCAGCTGGCAGGAGAAGAAAACAAGCTCTTCAATCTTTTCATTATGGTGCCAATCCTGCTGGTATTCGGTGAGATCACCCCTAAAACGCTGGCAATTCGCAATAATGTTGCGTTTGCCAGCGCCGAAGCCGGGCCAATATCCCTGTTTGCCCGGCTCATCACCCCCATTCGCTGGGCAGTAAGAAACGTGTCGGAGTGGATCACCACGCTGATAGTCGGTAAAGAGCGCTCCCCCGGCAACATCATCACTGAGGATATGGTACGAACGCTGGCGCATGAAGCCGTGGGTGAAGGCGTATTGCATTCGACCGAGGCCCAGTTCATCGATCAGATATTCGAACTGGGCAGTAAAACGTTGGACGATATTCTGACCCCCAGAGCGGAGATCAACTTTATCTCTGCTGACATCCCGATTCCGGAACTCCTGACAGTGATCCAGGAGACCCGCCAGTCCCGCTTTCCAGTGTATGAAGAACACCGGGACAATATTCTGGGAATACTCCATGCCCGGGATCTGCTCGATATCAACCTGGATGAACTCAATCAGGAGAAGTTTATCGCATTGCTGAGAAAACCCTATTTCGTTCCTGAAACCAAACCGGCGCTCGAAATGCTGGACAACTTTCGCGATACCAAACGCTCTTTTACTCTGACCGTGGATGAGTATGGCGGAGTCACAGGCCTGGTCACGATGGAGGATCTGCTAGAGTGTATCTTTGGAGACATTCCCAGCCCGTCGGATCTGGTGGAGCAGTTCACACTGGAAATGATCGACGACAACAAGTTCTCCGTCGATGGCGTCATGCCACTGAATGAATTCAATGCTCAGACGGGTGCAATTTTATCGTCTGATGAAATAGAGACGATTGGAGGTCTGGTGCTACACGCATTCGGGGAACTCCCCCAGGAGGGGGAGACGATCGAGTTGGACGGTATCACATTTACCGCTGAGGTCGTGGCACAGAACAGAATTGTCCGCTTGCAGGTTGAAAAACCTGCCAATAAGGTTGTACAGGAAGCGGAATCCAGCGAAAACGACGACGAATCTTCTGAAGCGGGAGAGAACTAGATGGATATTGTCCTCACGATTCTGATTATGGTTCTCTGCCTGCTGCTTGAGGGTTTCTTCTCGGGCTCTGAAATCGGTGTTATCAGTGCCGATCAGATCAAACTGCGCCATAAAGCTGCAAAAGGCTCCAAAGGGGCGAAACTGGCGCTTAAAATGCTGGAAAAGCCGGAATGGCTATTATCCACCACGCTTGTGGGAACCAACATTGCGGTCGTCACCAATACGACAATGGCAACCGCGCTGATGATTCATCTGTTTGGCGAATATGGCAGCTGGCTCGCGGTGGTACTGGTCGCCCCGTTGATCTGGATTTTCGGCGAGATCGTGCCAAAAAGTGTCTTCCAGCAGCGTGCAGATAGCGTCACACCAATCATCATCTTCGTTCTCCGCTTCTTCTCCCTGCTTTTCTATCCGATTCTGTTTGTTTTCAGCTTTCTCACCAATCTGTTGACTAAACTCACCGGTGGTGAATCCAGAAATCCGTTCACACTGCGCGAAGAGATTGTCACCATGCTGCAGATGCCGGCAGCATCGGGAGGGGATATTCATCCGGTTGAAAAGAACATGATCAAAAGAATGTTCAATTTCAACGAAACCACGGTACACGATGTGATGCTGCCTCTGATCGAAGTGACCGCTGTGGAGAAAGGTATCAGCTGTGGGGATGCGCGCAGGATATCCGCCAGCAAATCCCATGTGAGGCTGCCCGTCTACGATCAGCGAGTTGACCGGATAATCGGCATACTTCACACCCTGGATCTTCTCAATCTGGATCCTGAACAACCAATAACCGAGTATATCCGACCTGCGGTGTACGTGCCCGGCGGCAAGAGCATCAAGGAGTTGATGATTCAACTACGCGCAGAGAGTACTGTGGTCGCGATCGTCGTGGATGAGTTCGGGGGGGCCGAAGGTATTGTCACCATCGAAGATATCATGGAGGAGGTGGTTGAGAATCTGGAGGATGAGTATGATATCAGCGGCAAGCAGCGACACAATCTGATTCAGCGGATTGCGGACAACGAGTATATGGTCGGTGCGCGCATCGAGATGGATGACCTGTGTAATGTGCTGGGAATCTACCTTCCCCGTGGTAATTACGTCACACTGTCTGGGTTCATCCTGGCAAAACTTCACTCAATCCCTTCCACGGGCACCGTCATTAAAGAGGGTGATATCACTCTGACCGTACACCGCAGTACCGAGCAGGCGGTACAGGAGATAAAAATCACCTGGCAATAGATTGGCAAGAGATAAAACCTGACACTAAAAAGGCGTATACACTTGAGTAAGTGTATACGCCTTAATTGGCGGCCTGGATAATTCAACCAGCCGTTATCCATAACCAAATCAGCGTAGATTCATCAGCCTGGATTGGGTTATTTCATTCTAAAAAATCAGTCTCGATTTTGTTAATGAGGCGCGACCATCAACCAAAATTGGAAAATCCACAACGGTATTTGGCCGCAGTCCGTTCAATAATAGGTTCACTAGACACCTTAAACCACCACCACCGGCTGATCACAGAAAAAATCTTGACCTATTGATATAACTAAAATATCTGTGCCGTGGTAGCTAAATACACTTACCACTCAACTCTTCACGACGTGCGATACCCTTCTTGCGCTGAACCTCAATGATCTTCAGTTCGGTATTTAACCGTTTTCTTTTACTGATATTTGTTTCCGCCTCTGCCTTTGTTCTCAGCTTCTCCTCTTTTTCTGCCAGTTTGGCAAGCAACTCATCAATTCGATCACAGTGTGCTTTTTTCTTCTTCTCTCCCTTGTCCAGATAATCCTTCAAATTATCCAATAATTTCTCAATCCCCATGTTTCATACCCCCATCGCTCACGTTAGCTTTACGTTAATAATGACTCTGTTAAACAGAGTTTCAGTTGATTGGCAACCAGAAGCGCCTTCTTCCCCATCGGGGATGAGACTTTTTCAGGTGAAAATCAGAACAGCTGATCAGGCGGCCTTTTCCGGGTCCATGTGGGAGGCAAATACACTCTTGGCCATGCGTTTAGCAAAGTAATAGATTCGCTTCTGTTTTTCAATTATGTCGATCTCAATGGTATAAGCCGGAATCCGGTTCGGCTCCTCTGCTACCAAACGCCTTGCCTGATGGGTAGCGGCTGAATCCGCCAGATTCGAAATCTCATCTTTCATGTTGATCACGAGCCTGGCCACCTCCTGATTACTCTGGGAGACTGCCTGGATTGCTGACCCCAGGGCACGCTCAATCACCAGATGGAAATCGCTCAATACCTTGCGGGTCGGTTTACTGATCGACACGCCTGCATCGATGCGCTCATTGCCCAAAACCACCAGGTTGGTTTCGATGGTGTCTCCAATATTCTCCAGCGCACCGATCGCCTCCATCAATCCAAGAAACTCTTCGGTCTGCTGCTCTGTGAGACTGCGCTTGCTGATCAACCCCATATAATCGACGATCTGCGCATAGAGCAGATCCACCTGGTCATCCATATCCCGGATCTGCCTCAAAGTTTCACGATTTCCAGTAAGAATCGCCGGCATGATCTGTTTCAGCATATCCTGAACAATTTCACCCATATGCAACACTTCCAGGCGAACGCGATCGATTGCCAGTGAAGGCGTACTCAGCAGCTCCCGATCCAGATACTTGGCACTGATACCTATCACCCCATCTTCCAGCTCCCGATCCGGAATCATAAATTCGACCAAGCGCGCCAACTGCGAAGTAAATCCGATAAATATCAACGTGTTTGCCACATTGAACACTGTATGCGCATTAGCGACCTGGCGCGGTGTCTCCGCGGCCAGGCGTTCAACACCGCTTAATTCCGGATGGGCAGGGGAGATCCAAGCGACCATTTCGGCAAGCTGAGGAATAAAGAAAAACCAGATAACCACCCCAGCTACATTGAACAGCACGTGCACGGTTGCCGCCCTTACCGCTTCCCTGGGTTTGCCGATCGACGCCAACATGGCGGTGACACAAGTGCCGATATTCGCCCCGAATGCGAGTGCAATGCCCGCAGGTAGAGTGATGAACCCCTGACTCGCCATCACGATCACTATGCCTGTAGTCGCCGAGGAGGACTGTATGAGACCGGTAAAGCCCGCGGCAATCAGAATACCAATCAACGGATTCTCCATCTGAATCATCAGATCAAGAAACGGCTGGTAACTGCGTAGCGGTTTCATCGCATCGCTCATCACACTCATACCGAAGAAGACCAGACCCAGCCCCATCAACATCGTGCCGTATTGCTTGACCCGCTCATTCTTGGATGCGAACAGCATGGTAAAACCGACTCCGACCATCAACAGCGCGGCTTTGGTCACCTTGAAAGCGACAATTTGTGCGGTAATGGTCGTACCGATATTGGCACCCATGATGATGCCCACAGATTGAGAGAGAGACATCAACCCAGCAGTGATGAATCCGACCACAAGTACTGTCGTCACCGATGAGGATTGAATAATCGCGGTGACAAATGCTCCGGTAGCAGCACCGATAAAGCGATTGGAAGTGAGCTTTGCCAGAATCGTCTTCATCCGCTCACCCGCAACCGCCTTCAATGATTCGGACATCTGCTCCATTCCGAACAGGAACAGCGCCAGGCCGCCAAACAGCTTCATACCCATCTCACCCCAGGCCATATTCTGTTCGGGAGTTGCAGCAAGTGCGGGAAACACGGCCAATGTTGCGGCAACAGTTGTCATCAGCAGAATCAGCATTCTGTTCTTGAGATCACCTGCTGATAGCAGGTATGATTTTGTCATACCAATCTCCTTGATTTTACTGAGGTTATCTCTTCAAGTAAGACACTTGTAAACCCGTCAGCTGACGCTGGCCAACCATTTGAAGCACTGTGCTGCCATCTTTGCGCCGGATTTTTTGACTGTTCACTTCCGACTGCCGGTCGACGTCTGACCAGACTGCTCAGTCTGACTTTACGATGGTCACCGGCACCGGACAGAGTCGAACCACCTGCTCAGCTTTCGATCCCAGCAGAAGATGATTCAAACCGGTACGCCCCTGACTGCCCATGACCACCATGTATGCACCGCTCTTCTGCGCCACCTCCAATATCCTGGTCACGGGCAATCCGATGACCAGGCGCTTTTCGATCTGTTTGAGCTGTTTTTCTCGAGGGTATTTTTTGATCAGACGGGCCAGAAAATCGTTGAGCATCTCCTCGGCAATATCTTCAATGCGCAGTAACTGCTTTTTCTTGGCAATACGCTGATAATAGCCCGGCATCTCTCCGGGGTCATGAACCACATGCAGCACAAGAATCGGACGCTTCATACAATCACCCAATTCGCAGGCTTTGAGCAGAGCGGCTTCTGAATGTGAAGAAAAATCAACCGGAACCAAAATGGGCTTATCTCTCTCTTTATCCACCATTAATCTCCCCGTCCGCACTGACGCTTTAAGATTCTTCGGCGTTATCAACCGATCCTCAAATCGAATCCGCTCATAGCAGCTGCAGCAGCTGGCCTGAAACTCTCTGCACCCTATACCTGAAACAGTTCGGGGATCTCCCCAATCTGTCAATCCTATGCTAGTATCAAGGTAAATTTTAAGAAAATGTGACCTCAGTATAACAGTCGTTAATCAATTAGAAATATGGGTGTTGTTTTCTTGCCTAAAGAATCAGATCATGTCTGGATAAAACGTTAAGAATACTACGCCACTACCGCGTCGGCCAAAGCTCGCTGGCGTTCGTTTTAATTAATTTTTTTGAGTTGTATATCGGTCGGCGCCTTACGGGGCAGTCCCTGAATCAGTTCCGGTTGCCAATCACAGTGATTCGTTATTGCGATTCTGTAAGGACTCACCCTATTACCCCGCCGTTACAGTTGGTTGTTTGGTACCTGCTGCAACAGCAATCTGACAGATAGACTGGGAGGAGTTCGATGGCAAGCATTCAATTGAATGGGCGAGAGATCCGACTGAACGACAAGGGCTACCTGGCAAATTTTGAAGACTGGGACCAAAGCGTTGCCGAAGCGCTGGCCTCACAGGATCAGATGAATCTGACCAGATGTCACTGGATCGCAATCAATTTTCTGCGGGATTTTTACAGAAAATTTGAGGTTCCCCCCTCTCCGCGGATACTGCTCAAAGCGGTGGGTAATCAGATTTCTGAAAATGGCTGCAGTAGAAAGGATCTCGATCTGATTTTTCCGAAAGGGGGTTGCAAGCACGCCTGTCGGTTAGCCGGACTACCGGACGCTTACTGCCACGCCTGTTAAGCCTCCACTGTAAAAGAGATTGGAACGGTTCAAGGTGTCTGCTGAACCTGACCGGTGAATCCGCGACTACCCAGAAGAGGGTTCAGCAGTTTGTTAATCTTTATGAGGAGAGGTTTGTGCCCGAACAGCTGTTCATTTTTGACACACCTGAAAATTTTTCCCTGAACGACCTGAAAAAATGGTTTTCAGAGCGACGACCTGTCGAAGAGCAGCCTCCGACCGAGATCCAAAGAATTTATTACGACACTTTCGATTGGCGACTGTTCAACTCCGGAAGCGTTCTGGAAATCTCTTCACAACGACCAGGCTACCTTCTCACCTGGCGCGAACTAGGGGGAGGAGGAGTACTGGAACAACTCTCCATCAGACGGATTCCGGAGTTTGCCCATGATCTGGTTGCTCCCGGTTTGCGTACGCGACTGGAGAAAGCACTTGGAGGACGATCGCTGATTCCGAAGCTAAAGCTCAAGAGCCGCACCAGCGAGTTACGCGTAATCAACAACGATCGCAAAACCCTGATGCGGTTCGAATTACGCCAGGACCGCGTGGTTCCACCTGAGAGTACGAAAAACCTGATGCTGCCAGCTGTCGTATATCTGTCACCGCTGAGAGGGTTCGATGACGCCTATGAGAAAAGTGTCAAACTTATCACCCGCAAAGGCAGACTGAAAGCCGCTCTTCAGGATCCGTTTCTCACCGCCCTGAACGCGCTGCAAGTCGATCCAAAAAGTTTCTCCAACAATCTGGAATTCGAATTCAACCCGAAACAGACGGCTTATGAGGCACTATGCACGGTTCTGAACCGTCACCGATGCATCATGGAACAGAATATCGCCGGTGCCTGTGAGGGCAGAGATCCGGAGTTCCTGCACGACTTTCTACACGCGGCGAGACGTTCGAAATGCTTGCTGCGTCATTATCACGCGGTGTTCCCATCCCACCTCATCCACCTCATCCGGCAGGATTTCGAGTGGGTGGAAGAGATAACCGCGCCAGTGCGTAGTCTGGATATCTATCTGGGACTGTTCGATGAATTTGTAACCCGGGTAGACGCTGGCCACCAGACGGCACTGGAACCGCTCAAACACTTTCTCCAGGCCGAGAAACAGAAGGAACATGAGCTGATGCGGGTCCCACTGGAGAGCCCGCGTTACCGGCGCACCATGGAGAGATGGGAAAAAATCCTGAACGCGAACTCCCTCCCCGAGGATCTGCCAGATGACGCAACAAAGCCGATCCTGGAGATTGCATCCAGAGGTATCTACAACCTCTATCAAGAACTGGTCGAAAAAGGCAGCGGCGTAAGTGGGGATGACCCCGATGCGCTGCTCGAGTTACAGATAATCGAAAAACGACTGGGTTATCAGATGGAGACCTTCCGCAGTCTTTATCCCAAAGATCAAATCACGCCGCTGATTGCTGCATTGCGTCAACTGCAGAACAATCTAAACTCATTTCAGAACCTCCATCTACAACATGGATCACTGCTGGATTACAGTAGGAAAATGCAGCAACAGATGCGGACCATGCCGGTCTGGTTGGAGGCGATTGCGCTTTTGGCTGCAGATCGCGAGAAAGAGGAGCATAAAAGGCAGGCGGATTTCGCCAGGCGCTATGATCAGCTCGCCTGCCGAAAAATGCAGAAAAAATTTCAGAAACTCTTCTCCCCACAGTGAGACATAACGCAGTTATCAATGAAAATCATCGCAACCTACAATCTCAAAGGTGGGGTCGGCAAGACCTCCACAGCAGTCAATATGGCCTATCTGGCAGCCAGGGACGGGTATCGCACACTACTTTGGGACCTTGATCCCCAAGGGGCGGCCAGCTTCTGTTTCCGGGTAAAACCAAAAATAAAAGGTGGCATCGATGCGCTTCGGTCACACAGGAGAACCCTGGACGATGTGGTCAAGGCAACAGATTTTGCTGGTCTGGATCTGATTCCGGCCGATTTCTCGTTTAGAAACTTCGATCAGGTTTTCAGTGACTCGAGAAAGCCGACCAAACAGCTCATGAAGCTGCTCTTTCCCATCTCCAGAGAGTACGATTTGCTGTTCATCGACTGCGCTCCGGCTATCTCCCTGGTTTCAGAAAACATCTTCTATGCTGCCGATGCGCTGCTGGTACCACTGATACCCACCCCATTCTCAGTGCGAACCTACAACCAGATGTTGAATTATTTCGACAAGGTACCCTCGAAACATCTGAAATTACTCCCATTTTTTTCGATGTACGACAAACGCAGAGTACTTCATCGTGAGATCATGGCCAACCTGCCAGCAGAGTTCAACGAAATACTCCATACCCCCATACCCTACTGTAAGAGTGTGGAGCTGATGGGTGTGCAACGCGCACCGGTAGGCAGTTTCGCCTCTGACAGTGTCCCTGCCCGCGCATACGAAAAACTCTGGAAAGAGGTTCACAAGCAGCTTCTGGGCGAGCCCAGGCTTTAATCTGCGGGCGACATCAGTCAACAAATGCGTTTCAGGTCAAGGATGACCTGATATGTCTCCCCTGCCAACAGATCAGGAACGATTCGAGTGTACTGAGTAATTTTGATCTTCCACTGCCAACAGCACCACCAGTTGCTCAATCATCGGCACCAGTCCACGATGTTTCAAAACGTCCGCTGCCTGGTCTGCCGAAACCCAGCTCCGACTACGATGACTCTCCCGCCACTCCTGTTCCGACAGCACCCGCGTCACCTCCATCGCAAAGACGGTTACATGGCAAACCCCGCCCCACTTTTTGTAGTCGTAAGATCCTAGCGGTTCTGCCCTTACACTCCCCTCAACGCCAGCCTCCTCCCAAGCCTCCCTGGCAGCTGACCGCTGTGGGGTCAAGCCCGGCTCGACCACCCCTTTCGGCACCTGTGGATGTTTTCCGCTCTTCGAAGAGATCAACAGAATCTCCAGCCCGCCTGACTCAAAGCGGTACGGAATAACCGCTGACTGAGTAAAGCAATAAGCCGGGCGCTCCCTGAACTCTTCACCACCCGGAGTGGGAAACGGAAATCTATCCGGCAAAGAAGCCGGCCGGATAATTTGTCCAAGCTCGCTACAACCGGCGCTGATCCTTTCCCATGGAACATCGAGGGTCAGTCTTGCCAGTGCCGTAGGGGGCAACACGCTTCCATCCTGAGAATTCTCAACCACTTGATCCGCCAGATGGTGTACCAGCCGCTCCAATCCCGGATTGTGCGCCACCAACAGCAGGCGCCGCGTCGCTGCTGGGGTGGTTTTCAGTAACTCAATCAGATCACCCAGGCTGGCACGGTAGAGGGTGTCCTCACTGATCACCCAGGTTGCCGCCATCCCCAGCGTGTGCACCGTCTTTTCCGCGGTAACCGTGGTGCGCTCAGCGGGTGAACTGAGCACACGGTCAGGGAGCAGATTCTGCCGCAACAGCCAAGCCCCAATCCGCTGCGCTGCACGTTTTCCAGGCTCCGCCAACGGCAGGTGAAAATCATCCAGACTGGACTTCGGCTCTGCAATTCCCGCTCTTAACAACAGTAGCTCACGAGCCATTGCTAGCCTCCCGAGACTCTACCCATGAATTTGGCATCCAGCCCTTCCCCTCTCCCATCGCTTACCATCGCCGGTATTTAAATAGGCTTCTGAATAAAGAGCACCCATGCTGAGTTGCACAGCGAAATAATTGTATATCACGATCAGGATGACTGTTCGGGAAATCCGGTTGTTCGTTGCAGTAAATTCGAAGTTGGACGGAGCAATCCAGCTGCAGGCACTACAGTCAAGTGGCAAAATGACGATATAGAGAGTGTTTATTGAGTCTCCATCCAGCAACAGGTTGTTTAAACTGCGCACTTCATCCAAAGAAACGCAAGGATCCGGAGAGCGGAACACCTTACTGGATTCAGGCATGCCGAAATGACAATGAGTGAAATTTCTCAACGTACGCCATTGCGCAGTCACTGAATAGCATGCAGCCCCGCGTCTGGCATGTTTTCGTAAATTTTGTCTTTCTCAAGCCGAGTTCAATTGAGAAAATATCGGGCTTGAAGCCGACCGACTGGTGAGGCCAGCCTTAAGTCGTGAGAGATGCATATTTGCTTATCTCACAACGAATTCCAACGGAGAGCATTATCCAGGTCTGAACATCCGCCAATGGTACCGCATCCAAACTGATGAAACCCATACAAGTCGTCCGCGACGTTAAACTTTTCGACCAATTGCGTATCAGTCGCTATCAGAAAGCCCCTGAGCTGGGTCCCAGCATTCTTTTCTTCAGCGGCGGTTCGGCGTTGCGGCAGATGAGTCGTCTGCTCAAGAGCTATACACATAATTCGATTCACTTGGTTACACCGTTCGATTCAGGCGGAAGTTCTGCTAAGCTGCGGCGCGCATTCAGGATGCCGGCGATCGGTGATCTACGCAGCCGGCTGATATCACTGGCAGACGAAAGCGTAACCGGTAATCCAGAAGTCTACCGACTCTTTACCTATCGTTTTTCCAATACAGAATCCGACCAGGAGTTGGCACACCGTCTCACCGAACTGGTGCGCGGCAAGGACCCGATGATCAGAGAGGTCCCCAATCCGATGCGACAACTGATTCGCACCCAGCTTGGATTTTTTCTCGAGGCAAAACCAGCTGATTTCGAACTTCAGGGTGCCAGTGTCGGCAACCTCATCCTTACCGGCGGTTATCTCAATAACCACAAACACCTGGATCCGATTATTTTTCTCTTCTCCAAGCTGGTCGGAGTGTTAGGAACCGTTCGCGCAGTGGTCAACGATGATCTCCACCTGGCGGCCGAACTGGAAGATGGGTGTGTAATTCTTGGACAGCATCGATTGACGGGCAAGGAGGTGGCACCTCTTCATTCTCCGATCAAGCGGCTTTTTCTGGTGGACAACATCGAGCACGGTACACCCGTCAGATCTAATCTGCGCAAGAAAAACCGTAAGCTGATCAAACAGGCGGAGCTCATCTGTTACCCGCCGGGAAGCTTCTATTCCAGCCTGATCGCCCATTTTCTGCCAACTGGAGTGGGTGCTGCGGTAGCCGCCAACCGCAGTCCCAAAGTCTATATACCTAATCTCGGCGTGGATCCGGAACAGATCGGCATGACAATGGATCAGGCAATACTCTCCCTGCTCGAACATCTTCGTGCCGATGTGGGCGGTAACTGTCCGAGTCGTCGGCTGCTTAACTTTGTGATGCTCGACAGCAGACGCGGCAACTACTCATCACTCCCGTCGCCGTCACTGATGAAAAAACTGCGGGTGCGGGTGATCGATACCGAACTGGTGGGCAGCAGCGCTTCCCTTTATGATCCCAAGCTGCTTACCTCTGCACTGCTATCATTGTGCTGAGGTCAGATCAAATGACATCGACCTGCCTGCTGCGGGAATGGCCGATCTCAGATCGCCACCCCGGGGCGAAAAGCAATTCAATACCTCACACCACAAGCGAACCAATTTAACACTGCAAGTTTGTCGACTGTATTCAGGCCGGGTCCAGTAAAGAACTCCCGCCCTGCATCAGCAAAGTTGGATTACCCACCGCCTTTGCTAAATGATCCGTTCAACCCGAACCTTTATCACCGAACGAGCGTCCGAGTCGATCACATGGATGCGATACCCCTGCTCTTCGACAGAGTCCCCTGCGCGGGCGATACGCCGCAAGCGGCTGACAACAAATCCGCCGATAGTGTGTGCCTCGGTTACCGGGAAGTCGACGTGCAGGGTATCGTTGACCTCGGAAATCGGCATTCTGCCACTCATCACATGCGAGTTTTCATTCTCATGCTCGATATAGATCCGACGCTTCGGCTGATACTCGTCGAAGTCGTAGCCCACATCTATCTCTCCAACCACCTCTTCGAATACATCTTCCATGGTGAGAATACCGATGGCTGACCCGAATTCGTCCACCACTACCGCCATATGATCCGGGCGGGCCTGTAGCTGTGGCAACGCGCGGTCAATGGTCTGCTTGGGAGAGAGATAGAGGGCCGGTTTGATGTAGTTCTCCAGCGGTTGCTCCTCCAGGTCCGGGACCATCAAGTCCCAAGTGCTCAGTGTGAGCACCCCTTTCACATTGGTGATATTGCTCTGGTAGACCGGCAGCCGATTGTAGCCGTAACTCATTACGGTGCGGATCGCCTCTTTTATGTCACGCGACTGATTGAAACCGATCACATCGGCAAGCGGAATCATCGCCTCGCCCACTGTGGTATCGCCGAAGCGGATGATTCTGCGAATGCGTTTCTTATCGATTTTCTGAGAGTGAGAAGTGGAATCCGAGATGTCTAGCAGTACCCGCAGCTCCTCCCGGGTGATGAACATGTTCTGCGGGATCGAGCCACCGCCAACGATTCGCGCAACAAAGCGGGCAATCCGACTGAATATAAATATGACCGGATAGAACAAATAGGAGAAGAATCGCAGACCGTAGATCAGATAACTTACGAGCGTATCCGCCTTCTGCTGATAGATGCTCTTGGGTACCACCTCGCCCAATATCAACAGTACCGGCGTCAGCACCAAGATCGAGATGAAGTCGCCGCTCTTACCGTATAGATCGATGAACAGCAGCGCCCCGAGCGTGGATACGGTGACTGTGGCGATATTGGTGCCTACCAGTGTGGTGCCCAGTATCACATCCGGTTTCCTGAACATTTTCAGCACCAGACCCGCGCCCTGATTACCATTTTTCGCCTGATGGCGCAGTTTCAGCTTGTCCGAATTCACCACTGCGATTTCAGAGCCGGAGAAGAAACCCTTCAACAGCAGAAAAACCAGCATCAGCAACAGCTCTAAACCCAGATTCATTTCCATTACCGCTCACCCCGCTCGCTGGACTGTCTCTCCACCGTCTGGCTATCATTATCCCCCGGCCCTACCCCGCTTTCTGCCGGGTTGTTCCTCTCCCCTACGGACTCATCAGGCTGCGGCTCTGCTGCCTCGGTCTCTGACTCCTGTTGCGGCAACTGCGCTCCGCTGCCATCCGGTTCCGGCTCTTCCGGCTTAAAGAGATCGCGGGAACTGATTTTCTGCACCTGGACCTTACTGATGCGCAGCCCCTTCACCTCCTGGGTGATGAACTCATAGCCGTCGTGGGTCACCTTGTCACCGACCTTGGGCAACCGATCGAATAGTCGGAAGGCGACGCCGCCGATCGTCGCCATGACCGGGTCTCCGATATCGAAATTGGTCAGATTGTAGAAGTCGGTCAGGCGCATCTCGCCAGGTACGATGTAACTGTTCTCATCCGCGACGTTGTAATACTCCTGTCCTACCATTCGCCCGGAAATTTCGCCGAAGATGAACTTGACCACATCTTTCATCGTAACGATGCCCAGCACTTCACCATATTCACCCAAAACGATTGCCACCCGGGTATTGTGGCGCTGGAAATAGTCGAACATCTCGTCGACCTTCTTGGTGGGCGGTACAAAATGGGCAGGCTTGATGATCGACTCCAGCGTCGTGGTTGCGATATCCCCCCCACCGCGGATCAGCCTCAGCATATCCTCAGAGTGAAGGAAACCGATGACGTTGTCCCAGTGCCCCTGGAATATGGGAATCCGCGGATGTCGGAACTGGCGAAACTGTTCCAGCAATTCCGGAACGGAGAGGCTGGCGTCGAGGAAGTTGATGCGCGGACTGGGCGTCATGATACGCGAGATATCGGTCTCGGACGCCTCCAGCACGTTGTCGATCAGCACCCGCTCGGTGGCGTCTATCACCCCGGTCTGTTCGCTCTCCTCGAGCAGCGTCTTCAGTTCGTCCGCATGCAGGATGTTCTGTCGGCTCACCGCATCTCCGACGACGAAGGTGGTGATACGGTCCGCCACCACCCGCACCCCTTCGCGCAGCGGGGTGATCAGCGTTATCCAGCGCGGGAGAATCTTCGCGCTCAGTCCGGTGGAGAACTTGACCGGAAAGTTGACCGCAATGGTTTTCGGGGTTACCTCGCCGATCAGCAGCAAAAGCGGGACCATGACCAGGATATTGATCCAGCCGACATCCTGGTTGCCGAACAGCAGCAACAAGATACCGGTCATGTTGACCGCGGAGGCGATATTGACCAGTTCGTTTCCGCACAGAATGGAGATGATCAGCCGGCGCGGCTCATCCAGCATCGCATGAATACTTTCCGAATACTTGTTGCGTGACTGCCTCAGTTTCTGCAGGTCGATACGACTCAGAGAAAAGAGGGCCGTTTCCGAACCGGAAAAAACCGCAGATGAAGCGAGCAGGACTATCTGGAGAACTATCCGCAGCGCGAGTTCCCAGTTGACCGCACCGAACCCCATCGCGTCATAAAGCGAGGCTAAGGACTCCATCACGCGTCTCCTTCAGTCAGTGCTAAAGCGGAATCGACCTTGGCGTTTTCGGAAAAACTGAACCAACACCATAACCTGAAAAGTATACCAACTTCTCCTTTTCGATTCACATGATGTAACACTATATTTTCCCGTATCGTTCGGAATAGATCGATGCACATGAGCCAGGAAGATTCAGGTTAAGGGTAATCCAGTTGTAATTGATGAGAAATTCGTGCGTCACATTGCTCGTCTATATTGGTTCATGAAACCAAAATGAAATGAAAATCAATCAATTACACTACTGAAAAACAATAGGAGTCAGCAATGAGTATTAAGCGTCTGCTTGGATCCACCATCGCCGCTACCATCGTACTGGCCTGCCAGAACAGTTTTGCGGATACCCGCACCATCATACAGAACAAAGGATCCGACACGCTGTTGACTGTCGCCCAGGCTTGGGCCGAAGCCTATCCAGCCGTCAACCCAAACGTATCGGTAGCCATATCCGGCGGCGGCTCGGGAACCGGGATCGCTGCGATGATCAACGGCACCGTGGATATCGCCAACGCCAGCCGCAGCATGAAGGACAAGGAGATCGAGAAGGCCAAGAGCATGGGCCATAACCCGGTCGAACACATTGTCGGTTACGATGCGCTGGCTGTTTTTGTGCATAAGGAGAATCCGGTCACTTCACTCAGTCTCGACCAACTGGCGCAGATCTTCGGACGTCAGGGCAGGATCACCAAGTGGTCCGACCTGGGGGTCAAGGTCCCCAACTGCAGCAGTGACAAGATCGTGGTCGTCAGCCGGCAGAACAACTCCGGCACCTACGCCTACTTCAAAGAGGCAGTGCTTCAAGAGGCTGCAAAGAAAGATTTGCTACCCAAGGGCTCGTTCCGCCAGGGAACACTCGACATGCACGGCTCCAAGGATGTGGTCGACCTGATCGAGAAGACTCCGTGTGCCATTGGTTACAGCGGACTCGCTTACGCTACGGATCACGTCGTCCTGATCTGTGTCGCCACAGAGAATGGCGGTGACTGTGTCAGCCCCAGCGTGGCGACTGCGAGCGATCGCAGCTATCCGATCGCCCGGCCGCTGTTCATGTACACCAGCGGTACGCCGCAAGGCGAAATCAAGGGTTACATGGACTGGATCCTGAGTGACGCCGGCCAGTGCATCCTGCTCGGCAAAGGCTACGCGCCGGTACGTGCGGTCAACTGCAACTGATACCACGCTGGCCGGGGGCTGGACCCGCCCCCGGCTCAGCTGTGCCTTGTACCCAAGGCTTCCCTACCGACAGAAAAATAAAGAGGCCCCGATGACCCACCTTGAACAACGTCTGAACAAAGACCTGGAAAACATCCGCACGAAGGTGGCTGAGCAGGCTGTTCTGGTCGAAACCGCACTCCGCGATGCGGTGCAGTCGTTCCAGACCGGTAATCACAAGCTCGCCCACACGACTGTGCTCCGGGATCACCTGGTAAACCGCAATATGCGCATGATCGACCGGCTGTGCCACAGCTTTATCGCGGTCCATCTCCCGAGTGCCGGACATTTACGGCTGATCTCGTCAGTGATCCGGGTCAGTATCGAACTCGAACGTATCGGTGACTACGCGGTCACCATCGCACGCGAGGCGGTGCAGCTGTCCGCACTGCCAGGAAGCGAGATGGCGCGTGAGGTGGAACGTCTGGCTGGTGAAACCTTCTTGATGCTTAAACAGTCATGTAGGGCGTTCAACGAACTCAATGCCGAAATCGCCCGCAGCACCATGCTGATTTCTGATCAGATGGAGCATAACCTGGATCTGGTGTACGCCCATATGATGTCCAAGGACGATTCCCGCCAGATCAAAGATACCTTCGCCACCTTTGTCGTTTTCACTCAGCTGAAACGTGCAGCGGACCAGTCCAAAAATATCTGCGAAGAGACGGTATTCGCTGCCACCGGCAGTCAGAAGGCGCCCAAGATTTACAATATTCTGTTCGTGGACAAGAACAATAGCGTACTGAGCCAGATGGCGGAGGCGATCGCCCGCAACAATTTCCCGAAGAGTGGCTGTTACAGCAGCGCCGGAAAGAACCCGGCCAAGGACATTAACCCCGGGCTGCGCCAGTTCCTCGAGATGCGCCTGAACCGGTTCGAGGGCCGCACCACAGCCATTACCGACATAACAGAGCAGAAGCTTGCAGAGCAGACGGTGGTTGTCAGTCTGGAAGGACCGATCAAGGCGTATTTCCCTATCCTCCCGTTTCACACCGCTGCGCTGGAGTGGGATATTGCAGGTGCCGAATCAGACACCTTGAGCGAAACGGAGTTCGAGTCCCTCTACCGGGAGATCGCACCGCGCATCAACGATCTGATGCAGACGCTGCGTGGCGACGAGGCGAACTGAGATGGCAAACGGACAGACACTGGTTTCCGCTCCCCCTATCTCTTTCGATCAGCGTGACCGGGACTGGTATATCGACAAGGTGGTTCAGGCGCTGGTTTTTCTCGGAGGCATCTCAGCCATCGTCTTCATCATCGGCATCTTCGTCTTCGTCACCGCGCAGGGGTTCGGTTTTCTGCTGAACGATTTCAGCTTTTCCGAATTTTTTCTATCCCAATGGTGGGAACCGACGGACGAAGACGAACCGACCTACGGTATTCTGGCACTGATGGCCGGCACTGCCAGTGTGACTGGCCTGGCGATGCTGGTGGCCATCCCCTTCTCGCTCGGCGCCTCGATCTATATAGCCGAATTCGCCACCGGGCGTAAACGGGAGTTTCTCAAGGTACTGGTGGAGCTGCTGGCAGCGATACCTTCGGTGGTATGGGGTTTCATTGGACTGTCGATCATGAACCCGTTGATCATCGAGCTGTTCGATGTACCGGTCGGCCTGAATGTACTCAACGCCGGCATCATTCTGGGACTCATGGCGGCGCCCATCATGACCTCGATCGCTGAGGATGCGTTGAAGGCGGTTCCTGACCGTTACCGTGAAGCGGCGGAGGCGCTGGGCGCCACCCGCTGGCAGGTGATATATAAAACCGTACTGCCCGCTGCCAAAAACGGTCTGCTGGGGGCCGTGCTGCTCGGGGTCGGACGCGGTTTCGGTGAAACCATGGCAGTACTCATGGCCACCGGTCATGCAATCAATATTCCGCACAGCGTGTTCGATTCGGTACGCGCGCTGACCGCCACCATCGCCGCGGAACTGGGAGAGACCGCTGTAGGCGACCCCCATTACCAGGCACTGTTTACCATTGGCATATTCCTGTTTCTGGTCACCTTCCTGATCAACCTTTGCGCAGACCTGGTGGTTCGCGGTGTGCGTAATCAGTAATCGGTTGCCGCCAACGGATAACGAATTTTCAACGAGAGTCAAGCGATGGAAATATTTGCCCAATCCCCTCTGAACACCAGAAACAAGCGGATCGAGGGGTTGTTTCGTACCCTGTTCATGCTGATGACGCTGCTGTTGGTCCTACCTGTATTGATCATCCTCGGCATGCTGGTGATCAAAGGGAGCCCGGTCATCTCGATCGACTTCCTTTTTACCCACCCCACGGACGGTATGACTGCCGGTGGTATCTTCCCCGCCCTGCTCGGGACCGTCTGGCTGGTGACGGTCGCACTGCTGGTGTCGGTACCGTTAGGAATCGCAGCCGCCGTCTATCTGAGTGAATACGCTATGGAGAACTGGTTCACCCGAACCATCAACCTGGCCATCATCAACCTGGCCGGCGTACCCTCGATCGTGCACGCACTATTCGGTGTAGGCGCATTCGTCATCTTCTTCGGTTTCGGCACCAGTATTCTTTCCGCCAGCCTGACGCTGGCAATCATGACCCTGCCGGTGGTGATCGTCTCCACCCGTGAATCCCTGCAGGCGGTACCAGAGGCGTTTCGTGAGGCCTGCTGGAACATGGGTGCCACCCGTTGGCAGACCATCCGGCGGGTCGTGTTGCCAAACGCAGTGAGTGGAATCCTGACCGGCGTCATTCTCGAGGTCTCACGAACCACCGGAGAGACAGCGCCGATCATGTTCACCGGTGCGGTCTTTTTCCTGCCCTTTCTCCCGCAGGGGGTATTCGATCAGACCATGGCCATGTCACTTCACCTGTTCGTCGTGGCAACCCAGGTGCCAAATGTTCCTGAGGCGCTGCCCTACGGCGTTGCGCTGGTTTTGATCGCAATGGTACTGCTGATGAACAGCACCTCAATTGCCTTCCGCATGTACCTGAGGGGTAAGAAGAAATGGTAAGCAACCCAGCAAAGATCAGCAGCCGGCCCCTGAACCAGACTGCGGAAAACAAACAGACTTCACCAGCGGAGATCATGCCAAAGCTGAAAGTCTCCAAGCTCTCCATCAGCTATGGCGGCACCCGGATACTCGAAGATATCAATCTGCACGTCATGCCCAACGAGATATTCGGCATCATCGGCCCGGCTAATGCCGGTAAGACTTCGTTTTTGAAAGTGCTCAACCGAATGGACACGTTCAATCCCAGTATGTCTTTCGAAGGTGATATCGAATTCAATGGCTTGAACACGCGCAACCTGCGCAACTACTACGCACTACGCAGCCGTATTGGTGTGGTATTCCCACTGCCGGTCGGGCTGCCGCTGACCATCTACGAAAATGTCGCTCTCTCCCCGCGGCTCAGGGGATTAAACAACCGGGCGGACCTCGACATTATCGTCGAACGCTGTTTGATGCGGGCTGCGCTTTGGGATGAAGTCAAGGATCGGCTCAATTCACTGGGCAGTCTGCTCTCCGGCGGACAGCAACAGCGACTGACCATCGCCCGGGCACTGTCACAAGAGCCCGAACTGCTGATGCTGGATGAGTTCTCGATTGCGGTGGACCCTGTCACCACGATGCGCATCGAGGATGTGCTCAGGGAGTTAAAAACCGAGATGACCATCATCCTGGTAACCAACCTGGTACAGCAGGCGCGACGCCTGGCCGGACGTACCGCATTTTTCCTCGATGGACGGTGCATGGAGGTTGGCGATACCGAAGAGATGTTCAATGGCAAAGTCGCGAACCAGAAAACCATCGATTACATCGAAGGCCGGTTTGGGTGAGCGCTAGAAATGTAATTCATTCAACTGCAAATAAAGTACAAAACCAATGAGCACAGCAACCGCAACCCAACCCGAAAGCGCATCCCCCAGATTTGCGATTCAAACAAGTATGCTCGACCTTTGGTATGGCACCTTTCAAGCCTTGTTCAAGGTCAATCTATCGATCAAGCGGGGCATGATAACCTCACTGATCGGTCCCTCCGGCTGCGGCAAATCGACCTTTTTGCGCAGCGTCAACCGTATCAATGAACGGCTCGGTTATGTACGCATTGAAGGCACCGTCAATGTATTCGACAAGAATATCTACGACGAAGACGTGGAACTGGTCCAGCTGCGCAAACAGGTGGGCATGGTATTTCAACGGCCCAATCCCCTGCCCGCGAGTATTCGCGAGAACATTCTCTACGGCTACAAACTACACACCAGAAGTCATCTGGGTTCACGCAGCAGGCAGGACGAAATCGTTGAAGAGGCGCTGACGCAGGTGCTGCTATGGGACAAGGTGAAGGATCGATTGCATGTAAAGGCCACCCAACTCTCTCTGGAAGAGCAGCAGAAACTCTGCATCGCACGACTGCTGCCCGTACAGCCGCAGATCCTGCTGATGGACGAGCCCTGTTCGGCACTGGATCCAAAGGGCACCGAAGCGGTTGAGGAGTTGATCTGGGAACTGGCCGGAAAATATACCATCCTGATCGTCACTCACAACATGGCGCAGGCACGCCGTGCCAGTGAAGAGTGTATTTTCATGCTGATGGGCAAAGTAGTTGAACACAGTGCCACCGAGCAGTTGTTCGTCACACCAAGAACAAAAGAGACAGCGGACTATATTGAAGGACGCTATGGTTAGAGACCGGATCGCACTCCCTGCCGGGTCCTGATCAGTTTGTACTGACAGGCATTTTGCAATTTAATGGGCCACCAATTTACGGTCAATAAGAGGTTTCACAGATGAGTAAACTTAAGCCACTGACATATGAACAACTTGAGATTGGCACCGAAGGACGGTTTACAAAGCAGTTAACTGAAAGAGATATCGTGCTGTTTGGAGAAACCAGCGGGGATATAAATCCTGTTCACTTTGACTCAGCGTATGCTGCAACCACTCTATTTGAAACACGTATTGCGCATGGCATGTGGTCAGCTGGTTTGATTTCTACCGTTATCGGTATTGTTATGCCTGGCCCGGGCAGTATATATATTTCTCAGGACCTGAAGTTTAAGAGACCGGTACGCATTGGCGATACGCTGACGGCAATACTCACGGTGAAGGAGAAGCTGGATAAACGTCAATATGTGGTTCTTGATTGCAAGGTCGTCAATCAAAATGAAGAAGTAGTTACCCTGGGTGAAGCTACCGTTATGCCACCCAAGATCACGGATGAACTCAATGCTCCGCGAATTCCAGAGGTTAGGGTTTCAGGAATCGACTACTAAAACGAAAAAAGGATGGAGGAAATAATTACAATTCCCTCCGTCCCCTTTTTCCTTTCTGCCACCGACACCATTGCTTGCGCCAAATTGATGCTGTGTTTTTGCGGTACACTGTATTCTGTCAGTGTATTAACGCCTGATGTTTTGGTTCATGAATTGGGTCATTAATCGCTTCATTGATCTTTCTGCTGACCCGATACTCAGGAAAGGTACAGCTGAACAGGCTGCCCCGCCCTGGCTCGCTCTGAATATCCAAAACACTGCCGTGTCTGGTAAGTACATGCTTTACGATCGCAAGACCGAGGCCTGTGCCACCGCTTTGACGGGAACGCGCTACATCCACCCGGTAGAACCGCTCGGTCAGGCGTGGTATGTGTTCGGGCGTAATGCCGATGCCGGTATCCTTGATGGTAAAGCAGGCCTTTCCCCCGTTCTCGTACCAGTACATTGCGATCGATCCGCCCGCTGATGTATAACGTACCGCATTGTCAGCCAGATTGTAGAAAGCACTCTCCAACTCGTTCTCTATTCCATAGAGTTTCAGGTCGGCATCCGCCCGCAAATGAATTCGATGACGGCCCTTGCTCAGCAGGGATATTTCGGCACTGACAGACTCCAATAATGCAGCTACGTCGACCACTGCCTGACCGAGCGTCTGCTCCTCTGATTCCAGGCGCGACAGCATGAGCAGATCCTTGATGATGCACTGCATCCGGTCGGTCTGCTGAATCATCTGCAGCACAACTCGTTGCCAGTTTCCCGCTGGTGCCTCCTCCGGACGCTCAGCAATGGTCTCCAGGTAACCGTGAATCACTGTCAGCGGTGTGCGCATCTCATGGGAAACATTGGTAACAAAATCCCGGCGCACGATCTCCAGGTGTTGCAGTCGGGTAATATCCCGTGCCTGTAGCAGGTGATTACCCTTTCCGTACGGGACGATGCGAACCTCCAGGACGATATTGTCGTTATGCGGCGCCTTCATCTTCAGCGGACGCTTATATTCCCCCTCCAGCAGGTAGGCAGTGAGGATGGAATCAGGCATCAGCTCGGCAATCCTTCGACCGCAATCACGCTTCGGGTCCAACCGGAGCAGCGTTGTCGCGATGTCGTTCCACCACTGCACGCACCCCTTCCCGTCGAGAATCACGGTTGCATCCGGCAACGCGTTGCTGGATTCACGAAAACCATCGACTGTCCTATCGAGCTTGCGCTTGCGTTTACGCGCCTGCTCCTGGCGCTGTACAACCGATCGGGTTATCGCATTCCAGATTCCGTAAGGCAACGGCAGACTTGCACTTTTCGGCTTGGTCAGCCAGACGTTGAGACGATAAATCTGCAGCAGATGCCACCCGAGATAGAGTGTCACCAGAAACAGCAGCGAACCGGTTGACCTTTCAGTCCAAGCGCTGAACAGGAACCCTGCCAGGCCGATCGGTACTACAATCAGCAGTTCCTGGCGCCAGGCACCGGCCATTCTCAGGAGAGGGCCATCTCGGAGAAACGGTAGCCGGCACCGCGCACAGTCTGAATCATGCCATCTGCACCATAGGGCTCCAACGCTTTGCGCAGCCGACGGATATGCACATCGACCGTACGCTCCTCGATGAACACGTTGGTGCCCCAGACCTGATCCAGCAAGCGCGAACGGCTGTAGACCTTTTCCTGATGGGTGAGAAAAAAGTGGAGCAGCCGGAATTCGGTTGGTCCGAGATCGACCACATCCTCCTCCACGCTGACCCGATGCGTCGCGGGGTCCAGACAGAGCGAGCCGGCCACGACAGTTTCATCCGATACATGCGGTGATATACGACGCAGGATCACCTTGATACGCGCCACCAGCTCCCGCGGTGAGAACGGCTTGGTGATGTAGTCCTCAGCCCCGCACTCCAATCCGCGGATCTTGTCATCCTCCTCACCACGGGCGGTGAGCAGAACAACCGGTATTTCTCTGGTGACACGATCCTGTTTCAGCTCGCGTGTCAGCTCGACACCGCTGGCCCCGGGCAACATCCAATCCATTAGGATGAGATCGGGAGCGTGCTCCTTCAGCCGTACGCGCGCCTCCCGCGCATCTTCCGCCTGCAACACCTGATAATCGGTCTGCGTCAGCACGAAAACAATCATGTCACGTACTGCGGGCTCGTCTTCCACCACGAGAATTTTAGCTGTCATATTTGAAAATTAACCATAAAAACAATGTTTCCATTACACTGTCGAATGTTTACGAGATGATGACAGACAATACAACTTGTGCTTGCTCGACTCGCTACATCTCTACCAGCGGAAAAGCACCCATTGAGGCACCGCAATATCGTCCGGGCCGTCTCTGCGCACGTCCATCATGCCATCTCCATCCAGATCCAGCAGATAGTAGGGTGGATAGCCACCTTCAGGGACGATCTTCACCATATAGACATGGCCATTGACGCTGTACTCATGAACCGTTCTCCCCTCTTCCTCGATGATGGTGACCTGCGGCTCGATCGTCTCGCCACGCTCGACCTCGGGAAGAGGTTCTTTTTCCTCTTGAGCATCGTTCTGGGCATACGCATGAAGCGGCATCAGCACCAACATCAACACCATGGACAAAATTGGATAGTTCATCGGCAACTCCTTCAGTCCTCTGCACTCACTCACGCTGGAGACAAACCCCTCCGGGACTGCTGATAACGGTTACTTAATCAATAGACGCTCTGCCATTCTGGATGTTCCAACTTTCTCAACTGCCTCTCCTGTTCAAAGCTCCAGCAATTTTTGCCGCTCTTCACTGGACGGCTCGAAACCGCGGGATTCGTAGTGAGCAAAGATTGCATCGACGACCTCCTGTGGTTCATCGCAGAGCTGGATCAGATTGAGATCCCGTTCATTAATCGTACCCACTCGACAAAGCGTATTCCGGAACCAATCCAGCAATCCCCGCCAAAATCCACTGTTCATCAGAATAATTGGAATCGCGCGCGTCTTGCCGGTCTGCACTAATGTCAGCATCTCCGCCAGCTCATCCAGTGTGCCAAATCCACCCGGCAGTACCACATAAGCTGAAGCGTACTTGACAAACATCACTTTCCTAGAGAAAAAATGCTTGAATTTCAGCGATATATCTTGGTACTCGTTAGCCCTCTGCTCATTGGGTAGTTGAATATTCAGCCCAATGCTCGGAGAGCGACCAAAATACCCGCCTTTGTTCGCAGCCTCCATGATGCCGGGCCCTCCGCCACTGACCACGGCAAAACCACTGTCCGACAATAGCCGCGCCACCTCCTCCGCTTTATGATAATTGGGGTCATCACGCCCCGTGCGCGCGGAACCGAATATGCTGACCGAGGGTTTTATCGGCGCCAGCCGCTCAAATCCCTCCACGAACTCAGACATGATCTGAAATACCTTCCACGCCTCCCGATCGAGCTGGCCACTCTCGGTAACCTGATCGTATCTATTCCACTGGAAGCGATTCTTCATCTCTCTCCGCAAATGACTGCAAACCGATGCCTGTTCCTTCATAATATCAGGAATCGCCAGACTTACACGCTGTAACCCGAAGTGAACCAGAGCTCCTCTGCAACAGCTTCCCGCCTCGCTTTGCTGGCATCCGGAACGCCCCGGTTCGACATGGCACCTTTACCCTGTAAAATCGACAGAGTCGCTCATGCCTGAATTAAATTCATCTCAGCGCGAGGCCGTACGCTACACAGAAGGTCCGCTGCTGGTGCTGGCCGGAGCAGGATCCGGCAAAACGCGGGTCATCACGCACAAAATCGTTCATCTGGTCGAAAAAAACGGAGTAGCCCCACAGCACATCTTCGCGGTCACCTTCACCAACAAAGCAGCCAGAGAAATGCAGGCGCGCGCGGACGAACTACTGCGCGGAAGAGAGCGCCGGGGTCTTAACATCTCCACCTTCCACACACTCGGCCTCAACATACTACGCCAGGGTCATGCAAACCTCGGTTTCAAAAAAGGTTTCAGCCTGTTCGACGAGCAGGACAGCGGTAATCTGGTCAGAGAACTGCTCTGTGGCAGCACGTCTCCACCAGACGAAACGACAGCGATACGTTGGCGTATATCGGCCTGGAAGAACGCCTTGGTCACTCCCCAGCAGGCGCAGCAAAGCGCGCAGAACGAACAGGATGCCAGGGCCGCGCACCTCTACACCGCATACCAGCGTGCACTGCGCAGCTATAATGCGGTCGATTTCGATGATCTCATTCTGTTGCCGGTACAGCTTTTTGACCAATTTCCTGTCACCCTGGAAAAATGGCAGGGCCGCATCCGCCACTTGTTGGTGGATGAGTATCAGGATACCAATCTGAGTCAGTACCAGCTTGTCAAACAGTTGGCCGGCATCCGCCAGCAGCTGACCGTGGTGGGAGACGACGACCAGTCAATCTACAGCTGGCGCGGTGCCAGACCGGAGAATCTTGCACGGTTGAGTAGCGACTTTCCCCGCCTCAAAGTGATCAAACTGGAGCAGAACTACCGTTCGACCGGTCGCATCCTGAAAGCAGCGAACCAACTCATCGGCAACAACAGCCATGTGTTCGAAAAACGGTTGTGGAGTGCACTTGGTCCCGGAGATGCGATCAGAGTGGTCGCGTGTAAAAATGAAGTACACGAAGCAGAGAAGGTAGTATCCGAGATCATCCACCAGCGCTTCTCCAGCGGCGCCGGTTACGGTGATTATGCCATCCTCTACCGCAGCAACCACCAGGCGAAACTGTTCGAAACTACGCTGCGACAACAGAACATACCCTACTACCTCAGCGGCGGGAGCTCCTTTTTCAGCCGCAGCGAAGTGAAAGAGGTCATGAGCTATCTGAGACTTCTCTCCAATGCCAATGATGACGCCGCCTTCCTACGCATCATCAACACTCCACGTCGGGAGATCGGCCCATCCACGCTGGAGAGACTTGCTGGCTATGCCACCGCACGGCACATCTCACTCCTGAGTGCATGCAGTGAGCTGGGATTGGAACAGGTGTTGAGCGCTGCTCCGCTGGGACGACTACGGGCCTTCGCCGGCCGGATTGCCGACTATCAACAGCGCGCGCGGGGTGACCAGCCGATAGCCACCATCAAAGCGCTGCTGCAGGAGCTGGACTATCCAGGCTGGTTGTACGAAAAGAGTAGTAATGACCAGGCAGCGGAGCGCTGTTGGGCCAATATTACCGAACTGGTCGGATGGCTGGAGCGCTTGCAACAACAGTCGGAGACGTCTCAAAGCCTGGCCGAGATGATCAGCCGGATCACACTGCAGGATGTGCTGGACCGCCAAAATGATGGAAGCGGCGGTGACCAGGTGCATTTGATGACGCTGCACTCGGCCAAGGGGCTGGAGTTTCCTCACGTCTTTCTGGTCGGAATGGAAGAGGAGATTCTGCCTCACCGCTCCAGCATCGAGGAAGAGTCGATCGATGAGGAGCGGCGGCTGGCCTATGTCGGCATCACCCGCGCCCAACGGAAGCTGACTATCAGCTACGCCAGGAAACGGAAAAAGTTCGGTGAGCTCACCCGCTGTGAACCTAGCCGGTTTCTGGACGAACTTCCAGAGGATGAGCTGCTGTGGGAGGGACGTGAAGAGAAGATCTCTACGGAGGAGAAGCGGCAGCGCGGCACTGCCCATCTGACCGTTATCCGCTCACTGCTGAGCTGACCTCGCGCAGCTAACGCCAGCCAATCACCTCATAACCGCGCTCCGCCAGGCAGCGTTCGACATATTTTCTAAAGATCGGGCTCTGCTCGGTAGCATCGATGGCCCCCTTGGCTGCACCGGTTGCACCACCAGCTACCGCACCGGCCAGCAGCGTGTCACCCCCATGGCCACGCACCAGACTCCAGGCGCCTGCGGCGATCCCCCCCAGCACCGCTCCCGTTGCCGCCTTTCGGCCGATCTCTCCATCCCGGTTTTCCGCAACACCTGCCCGCCGGGCCAGCGCCATACACTCATTGGTATCTCTATCCGACTGTCCCTTGCTGACCGGATGCTGGTAACTGCCGTAGTAAAACAGCGGCCTTTTTTCGGTTGCGGCGCACCCCACCAGCAGCAGTATCAGCAGGAGTTGTGAAAATCGAAAAGGATTACACCATTCAGTCAGAAATGCCATACGCAAGCCGCCTTTGAAATCTTCCATACCAACGCTGACTCATGCCATTGTGGCAATCCCAGCGATCGAAATCAGCAAAACAGCCTTGTATAAAGGAGAGCGTCGGTTGAGTCAGCTCTCCCGCGGGTAGCGATAGCAGGGGGCGGCACACCTCTGAACCGATTCAGCGATGTGCCGCTGGCACAGCAGTTGATCAGGAGAGGATTGAACGCGCGACGGTGGTTAGAGTGTGCTCAACCAGTCAGCAATCGCCTTGATCTCGTCATCGGATACGTTCGCCATGATTCCCCTCATCAGCATGGTCTGACCGTGGTCGCGGACACCCGATTTTATGTCACTCAACTGCTGTACCAGATATTGGGCGTTCTGCCCGGCCAATCTGGGATAGGTGGGCATAATGGGCGATCTGGCATCGGCACCATGGCAGGCTACACAGGTCTTGGCAACATACAGCTCTGCCCCGGCTCCACCTCCCGCGGGTGCGGCCACAGGCGCACTAGCAACCACCGGTTCAGCCACAGGCGCACTTTCCATTGTCGGTTCGGCCACTGCTGCCGGCGCTGGAGCAGGCGCACTCTCAGCTTCCGGCATCGTTGCCGGAGCGTTCGAAGCCATCGTTTCGGCTACCGGAGCAGCGGGTTGCGCTGCAGCCGCCTGCCCCTCTATTGCAACAGTTCCCACTGGAGCGATACGTTCGAGCACCTCCGCACGAGACTGTGCCAGTACCTGACTGCCGGCAACCAGGAGAGTCGCACCGACTACCGCCGCATTAATTAAAGAAACTGCCACTTGGCTCACTGTAAGCCCCTCCATCTATCAGCATATGGTAATGTTAAACTGAAGCAGTATAACGACAAACCCGAAAAAGATCGACACCGCACATGGACTCGCTTTTCAGCAGGGGGTACTATACGCGCTCTTCGTTATCCGGATTGGCATGTTGGCCAGAGTGGTCGAGCCGAACATCGAATAGCAATCGGAAAGACACCTGCCCGCCATTCGTTGTATTCACTGGCAGTGAGGTGAGTACCACCCGGCGCTCTGCAAGAGCAGTTGATTCCGTCGGCGAAATACAGTGACAAAGTCAACATCCATTGCGCCCGTAGCTCAGGGGATAGAGTACCGCCCTCCGAAGGCGGGGGTCACAGGTTCAAATCCTGTCGGGCGTACCAATTCCAGGCTGGAACGGCACCAGCGAGACTATTCCATCTCATACCGAATCGGGTGCTATTCGTCATGCGCCGACCAAGCCGGCACCAGAGCCTGGCAAACCGAAACATAGCCTCCCAGCTTTGTCTTTATTATCTACAATCGACAGCCACGCTTCTTGTCACTACCGCCTCCAGCACTTGAAGGCGATTGCAATAGCAGATCAAATTTCCAGCCCACGCACCCAGTAATCACTTGATCATTGGCAGACCCTCCAAGTAACTACCAATTTACTACTAATTATAGCGATATTAGTAGTTAAAGATTTTTGTCTGCTAAACTACTAACGAATTACTAATTAATTCTAAATTAGCAGTTGAGCGTACGCCATGAGGCTCCCGTTATCACCACCGAGATTTGATGAACTCGTCACTTCCTTAAAACAGGAAGAGATCCCGAAGGCATTCGGGCGCAGTCCCCTAATAAACAACAGATACCTTCATTGGGACCAGTTACGGCATCGCTCTCCACCGGACAGCCTTTCGCCTGAAGCCTGGTGGACAGGGGTGAAAATCGCCCGGATGACTCTCTACAAAAC
>JACKMU010000002.1 GCA_024235215.1 Chromatiaceae bacterium
ATATCCAGCCAGCGTATGTCCCTGTACTGTCACCCGCTCGTCCTGACGTAACGTGGACGGCCGCCACATCAGGTTGCCCGCCACCAGAAAATTACCCAGGTCATTCAAAGGGGCTGCCTGTTCTATCAGGTCGCATTCGCGCGGAGACAATTTCAATCGTTCGGCGATGTGACGGCTGATATTCGCCAACCGCCGGAGGTTACGGCCGTTGACAGATTCGGTGATTCCAAACAGCACCTGAGTCAGATCTTTGCGGATCGTATCTTGCTGCTGATTTCGTGACAGAGTGAGAATGTTGCGGCAACGGAATTGCCACTCTTTGTAGTCCAAAGGTTTTGGTAAGAAGTCGATGACTCCCGCCTGCAGCGCCGCATAGCGGATCGCTTTGTCGTTGTCATCAAGCGCGGTTATCATCACGACCGGCACCTCCCCCCGGTCCTGCAAATTGTGCAAGCGCCGGGTGAACTCTATGCCGTCCATTCCCGGCATCCGATAATTGACCAACGCCATGGCTACGGGATTGTCACTTGCCCATTCAAGTGCGGCAGAAGGCGTCTCGAATGTCTTGCCTTCAACATCAGGACCGATGGATCGAATGAATTCGGTAAGAATCATCCGTGGAAGTTCTTGATCATCGATGATCAGCACGGTTTGCATGGACTGTACTCCTTAGTTCCAGTCTCGACATACCATGGGATAGCGGCAAACTGACGCCAATAGTTAGCGTTTATATTGTTTTTATGTTTTTTAAACATTGGGTTATCGGAATTATTACCACCCTCACACCGATCATCTGCAGCTGCCCTTTCGTATCTGATGCAGTGTTCGCTGCATGAAAAACGCTCACCCATAACAGGATCCGGTTGCACATTGGTCCGGAAAGATGCCCTCCCGAGGTCATCTTTCCCGAGAATTCCGGGTACCTGTGCGAGTTAGCATGGAGCCATGAAAAAAATCGGAACTTCCCGGCAGTGAACAGTGACTTCTCCCGACTCAATCTCGAATACCTGATTCAAGCGCGCGACCTTGCCGTTGCGGACCCGCATCGGGCCGGGACAATACTGGGGATACCGGATGCCTTGACCGGCCTGCTCCTGGAACTGACTCCGAAAATGCTGGCGAGTCTCACCCGGATCCATCATCCGCTGATCACACCCCATCGGGATCTCCTGTGGTGGTCCCGTCTGTTGGTTGCGCTTCAGGACGGGCAGCCCGGGGAGATAGAGACGGTAATAGAACAGGCCTCTCTTATCCTGATTACAACCGCGGAGAAAACGAACCGATGAACAGGAGGCTGTGCCCTGCCCCGTTCGATTCGAACCTGATGCCTTGTCCGGGAAGCCGGCGCGATGATACCTGCCCCGTGGAGCGTTGCGACTATGCCCGGAAGATCCTGGAGTCAATCCATCTGATCCGGTTGGGTGCACGAATTGGCCTCGCAGGCCAGCTGACGGGCCTGGAGAAGAAGACGCTCAAGCGCCTCTATCGAGAGCTCATTGGGAGTCCCTCCCCGTCCGGTCAACTGCCCTACAGTGACACCTGGCTGTTGGAAAACGATCGAAATCAGTTTCATGCCAACCTGATCTGGTATCTGTATGGACGTCTGAACCGCCCGGAGTTGCGCCCGGCCCGTATTCTGATCGATGTATTCGAACTCTATACCCAGATGACGCGGGAGCCGAGGCTGGATCTGACCCGGGCCGCCTTCGTTCTTCGGTTATTCACCACCGGGCTATGGAACGAACATCGCTGCTGTTTATGCAACACGGCCTTCCCGGCACCGGTAGACAGCAATCAGACCATCTGTCCTGGCTGCCGTCTCTATCACCGGTATCGATGCCATCGCTGCAATATGCCGCTGTCGCCAAAGTCCAGAGGAGTCAGGCGTAAGCGCTGCGGTCATTGTGGTGGAGCGTTAATTTAGATGGATGACGCGAAAAATAAATCTACCCACCTCATCCCGAGGCTGATCCGGTTGCGGGATGTCCCACGCTATCTTGGTATGGACAGAAATCGGTTCAATGCGGAAGTGCGTCGCTATCTCACCGAAATCCCGATTGGAAAACAGGGGGTAGCCTTCGACCGACTTGATTTGGATGCCTGGGTGGATCAATATAAATCCCGCAACGGGCGTCCCGGTCAACGAAAAGGAGACCAACTATGGGACGCAAAAAATTACCGGGGCTCACCAAAAGGGCTGGTATCTGGCACGTCGACAAGCAGATCAATGGACGGCGAATTTGCCAGAGCACTGAAACAAGTCAGCTCCAAGAAGCTGAAAAATACCTCGCCCGATTGATTGAGTCATCCCGGCAAGCGGCGATCTACGGTGTAAGACCCGAACGTTCTTTTGAGCAGGCTGCCGCCAAGTTCGTGCTGGAAAACCAGCACAAGAGAAGCATTGAGCAGGACATCGGACGACTAAAACAGCTGATGCCCTGGATTGGCGACACACCTCTCAGCAAGCTGCATATCGGGACCCTTCAGCCCTGGATCGAAAATCGCAGGCAGGAGGGTGTTTCCGTGGGCACCATAAACCACGGATTGAAGATTGTCCGACGCATCCTGAACCTTGCAACATCGGAATGGATGGATGAATACGGCATGACCTGGCTGCAGGCGGCTCCGAAAATCAAGCTGCTGCCCGACCTATGCAAACGGCAACCCTATCCGCTGAGTTGGGACGAACAGACAGCTTTGTTCAAAGAGTTACCTGACTACTTGGCACAAATGGCATTGTTTGCAGTGAACACCGGCTGCCGGGACAGTGAAATCTGTAATTTGCATTGGGACTGGGAGATGCACATTCCGCAACTCAAGACCTCGGTGTTTTTGGTCCCGGGCAGTCTGGTAAAGAATGGAGACGAACGGCTCGTGGTTCTAAATCGGGTTGCAAAATCCGTGGTCGAAACACAACGTGGAAAGCATCCCACGCATGTGTTCCATTTCAGAGGAAGACCAATTAGCCATATGCTGACCAGTGCATGGAAGCGGGCCAGGGTGCGGGTTGCATTGCCACAGGTACGGGTCCATGACCTCAAACACACTTTCGGTCGCAGATTACGTGCCGCTGGTGTGAGCTTCGAGGACCGGCAGGACCTGCTCGGACATCGATCGGGAAGGATGACCACACACTACTCGGCAGCAGAGCTGACGAAGCTGATCGAAGCGGCGGAAAGTGTGTGTGATCGGGGCGAGGGAAAGCCTGAACTGGTGGTTTTGCGGCGCCTAAATATCGGCTAGGTCCCGCAAAAGTCCCGCGAGGGGGAAAAAGGCTACACTAAAAATCGACATAAGCCTTTGATTTTATTGGTGGGCCATGAAGGATTCGAACCTTCGACCAATGGATTAAGAGTCCACTGCTCTACCAGCTGAGCTAATGGCCCAAACTTTCAGTAAATGGGGTGGGCGATGGGGCTCGAACCCACGACAACCGGAATCACAATCCGGGACTCTACCAACTGAGCTACGCCCACCATCGAAATGGTTATCTGGTTGTTCTACCAGGGCCAAGTGCATCATGACCCTTGCGAACGACAGGCTGCAGCAGCCTGATTAAATTGTTATGCAGGAATGTGGTAGTCACCGCTGCATTAAGGCGGGAGATTGTACCTGAAGATTATTTCACTGCAAAGCAAAAGTGTTGTCGATCGACGCACTTCGTTATCACATTTAGCTTGTAAATTGTAGGTCGCGGAGAGCATCAAGCCGATTCTAATGTGGCCCGTCCATCCGGTTCTAACCAGCGTAGTCACTACGACGGGTCAATATGGCAAAGCCAATCAGTGCAGCGCCGAACAGCCAGGCCGCAGCCGGAAGCGGTACCGCCGAGACCGGTGTTCCGGCAAGCACCTCGAAATCACTCAACACGGTGGTCAAAGTTCCGGCTTGCAAAGGAGGCACGTTAAACGGCGGAAAAATGATCCCATCGCTTCTGAGAAAAAGGGAGACCAATAGGTCCTGGTCATTCCAGCTGTTCTGCTGACCGCTCAACGTCACAGTAGCAGTTGGGGCAGCACTTCCCACCACCCCGCTCAATCCAGCAATGATGTCACCGGTGATGCTTTCATAACTGACAAACAGACGACCACTCGAGAGACTCGGCGTGAAAATAGGCGGCAGAGCAATGTTTGTAACTCCATTTGTCCGGGCGCCAGCAGAAAAACCGCGGACCGTACCATTCAAGATACCTAAGACAGCCCCTGCCACATTCGAGCCCTGGTCATCCTCTCCAACACCAAAACCGATAGCGGCAAGACCAATGGAACTGGCGGAGGCCACACTGAAATCGACCGCAATGCTGAAATCCTGAGTGGCGGAGAAGTAAAAACCGGAGGTGGAGTTGGCAGTGGTGATGCCATCGACACTGTGATAGCCGATGTCGGTACCTGCCGGCACCGGGCCACTAGCGGTGAGGGTGATCTGGCTGGCACTGTCCACGACCCCGGTCATACCCACATGAGCAGGATGCTGAAACTGGTTCCAATTATTGAAATCGCTGATTGTGGTGGCTGTGGCGGGTGCGATACCGGTAAGACAAAGCAGAGCCGCAAACGCCTGTGGCTTGACAAATTTCTGTCTGATCACTCGTATTACTCCCAAACTTCAGTCGATCTACCAAACTCGACACGGTACATACCCTAAGATAAACCTTTAAACAGCAATATTTATACCCAATGATTCAATACCCATAATAATCAGTCAGTTACCTGTGAGTGTACTATGCTTGAAGTTCTGAGCTGACTAAACTGTAAGAAAAACCGACACTTTAGAGTCAATTTTCAGGCGAATTGCACAAATCAATCGGGGTGGCTGAATGACTTTGCGGTAAAGCATGAAAGCGGTGATCAGCGTGAATAATGCAGGGATTGCAGAGTACAAAAGCGGTAACGAGCGAAACTTAAAATCTGGTACGCCCGGCAGGACTCGAACCTGCTACCCTCGGCTTAGAAGGCCGATGCTCTATCCGAATGAGCTACGGGCGCGTGGACAGTCACTAAATTGGTCGGGGTAGAGAGATTCGAACTCCCGACATCCTGCTCCCAAAGCAGGCGCGCTACCAGGCTGCGCTATACCCCGACTGCCGAGCTTCGCGCCCTACCGCGAAGAGCGGAGAATAATACGCAGAGAGCTTGTCCGAGTCAATTCATAAGACCGACTGATGGGTACAGTACAACTTGTAACTAAGTAAACTTTTGGGAAATTCGTGAAAAAAAAAAGCGCCCGCAGGCGCTTTAAATGCGAGGAGAGGAGACTGGCGGATCAATCTGCCAAGCCGGGATTGTCTGCTACACCGACCAAACGGGGTGTATTCAGCTTTTCGAGCTTGATCTCTTTCTTGTCCCGGAGATAGTCAGCGACCACCTCCCAGATCGGACGCCCCGGTGATTGCGCGCCTACTGTCGCCCAGCCGGAAACCATGTAACTCTTATCCGCTTCCACCAACGTACCATCATCCAGTGTCATGTCGCTGATACGTTTTCCAAACGACTGATTCGGTGCGCACGTATAGTCGAGCCCCCCGACCCGAACCATGTCGCCACCCTGCTGGAAATAGGGATCGACGTTGAACAGGTTGTCGCTCACATCCTCCAGAATCGCTTTGATCTCCGATCCCTTCATCTCCCGGCGGTAGGTTTCCGGATAGGTGATGCAGGTCTGATCCATCACATGATCCATCGTGATCGCCTGTCCCGGCAGTACCGTGGTTCCCCAACGGAATCCAGGTGAGAGAGAGACCTGGGCATCGTTCACCTGGCGCAGTGCATCACAAATCACCTGATCGAAAGTGCCATTGAAGTTACCGCGCCGATAGAGTGTCTCACCGGCCACAGCCAACTGTTCTTCCAACATTGTTCTGTAGGGGTCACGGACCTGATCGATATAGGCCTGCATCTCAGCATCCGCTGGCAGCATATTGGAGAAGACCGGTACCAGGCGATAGCGGAAATCTCTGAGCTTCCCTTCACCCACGTCCAGATCCATCACTCCCAAAAACTTGCCGTTGGAACCGGCGTTGGTCACCAGTGTTCTGCCCCCACGATTCGGGACCACACTTGGTGCAGGCACGCCATCGTGAGTATGCCCGCCGAAGATCACGTCGATACCACTGACCTGGGCAGCCATCTTGAGATCGACATCCATCCCATTGTGGGAAAGCACCACCACCAAGTCCGGTTGCTCCTGTTCACGCACCCGGTTGATGATCTTCTGCATCCGCTCCTCCTGGATGCCAAACGTCCAGTCGGGAATGAAGCGCTGGGGATTGGCGATCGGGGTATAGGGGAAAGCCTGACCGAGCACGGCGACGCGCACCCCACCGACCTGCTTAATGGTGTAAGGCTTGAATGCCAGACCCTCGTCTTCGTTAAACCCGGCGAAATCAGCGAACTTGTAATCAAACAGTGCCGCGTCGTTGATTCCGACATTTTGGGCAACGAAATCCCCCCGGAACTCGCCGATGTTGTCGATGATCTCACTGTCCAGATAGGTGAACTCCCAGTGGCCGGTCATCACATCGACACCCAGTAAATTGCAGGCGCCGACCATATCCTTGCCGCGAGTCCAGTAGGCGGTTCCCGAACCCTGCCAGGTGTCGCCCCCGTCCAGCAGCAAACTGTTGCCATCACCCCGCTCCGCTCTCAGGCGTTTGACCAGCGAGGCCAGATGCGCAAATCCACCGACCTTGCCGAATTGCTGCGCCGCCTGGTCGAAGTTCAGGTAACTGAACGCGTGCGCTGCCAGGGTACCGGACTCAATATTGAAATGCTGCAGCAGCGCCTCCCCCACCAAGTGGGGTGCCTTGCCCAGCGCTGCGCCGACTCCCAGGTTGACGCTAGGCTCACGGAAATAGATCGGATTGAGCTGGGCGTGGCAGTCGGTCATATGCATCAGGCAGACATTGCCGAATTTCGGGATCTCATACAGATCACCCGGTCGTCGCATGGCAGCGTAAGCAGAGCCCGGTAGCACACCGGCCGCACCGGCCAATCCCAACAGACGAATGAACTCTCTTCGTGAAATTGTCATCGCGTTTTATCCCTTCAGACTGGTCAAATTCAGTCTGACTCAGTAATCAATCGGGTTCATCTCGGTGCAAGCGACCGGCGCCTGGCCACTACGACGCCGGTCGTTCCTGGATGGGTGATTCACGCGTTATCAACGTGATCAGAATGCAGTTGAGATTTGCAACTCAACAATCTGTTTCAATTGATTTTTATCGACACTGCTATTTATTCACCGTGGTAAGACCCGCACTTACCCAGCTCTGCATGCCACCACGGTACCATTTAAGCTTGTACGCCGGATAACCCAGCTTGATCAGTGTGCGGATGTTCGCTGACGACTGCGGACACCAGATCCCATTGCAGAACATCACCAGTGTCTTGGCGTTGCGAAAATCCCACTCACCGTTGGTTTTGCGTGCATGAAACTGATTCTCCAGAATGGCGTTCAACGAATCGGCTTCGGCCTGACTACCAAAACCACCCTGCAGATCAATGTTGATTCTATTCCACGGGACATTTATCGAACCAGGAATGGTACCCCGCACCATCCAGTCAGGTGTGCGCGAGTCTATGACCAGTACGGTGGGGTCACCATTGGCGATGCGCTGCAGATAGTCGAGCACCTCCAACTCGCCAATGGTCTCGATCCCCTCCCCAATGTGCATCGGCTGCACGCAGAACGGCGGGCATTCGCGCGCGGTGTTGGCATAAGCTTTAGGGATCACCGCCGCTTCGTCCGAGGTTCTGCTGATCGAGACCTTCTCACCCTGATGCAGCACATCGACACTGGCCAGGGCAGGAGTGATCTTGTGCCCGTTCGTCAACCTGCTCACCACTGTGGCCGCCGCGGCTGTAGACGCCGTTACCACCTTGAAGTAGGAAGGGTATACCAACTCCTGCTGCGAGAATCCCTGCTCGTACGCCAGATTACCCTGGTCTTCCGCCAGCTTCGCCAGACGCATCGACTCGTCCAGATTGCCTGCCTTGAGCGCAGCTTCGGCTTTTTTGATGAAATCTGCGGTATCGCGCCACTCACTATCGACCGAAGCGGCCTTCTTCCTCGCCTGCTCAGCCATCTCGATCATCGCCTGCGCCTGGGCCACCTTGGGGTCGACCTTTCCCGCCTCAGCTGCGCTCAGCACGGACACGACTCCACTGACATAAATAGCCAACAGCACTGCACTGAGTCTCTTCTTCGTATGCATGGTTTAACTCCAGTTATTCTGATTTCCGTCCAACCTACTTGCGGGCACCCGGTCCATTCAGTTCCAAACCGTTGCTCAGATAGGTGAGAAAATACTCCAGATTGCGGTACTGTTCTCCCTGCGCCTCTAAAGGTTTGGCGCGAATATTCTCGTTGCAACCAGAGAAACGGCGATGCAGGGTGCCGACGGTTCCCCACTTGGAGCGGTACACTGGCCAATGGGTGGTGTGCCCCAGACTCGGACTCAGGATCTCGGTTCGAACCTGCATACCCGTGTTCTGCAGATGACAGGTGGCACAGGAAAAATTCAGCTGGCCGCGGCGGGTGAAGTAAAACTTCTTACCCTTCTCATACGCCTCCAGCGCACGCGGATCATCTTCGGGAATCTCCACATTGGTCACCTGTCCCCGTGACTCGTAGGCGATAAAGGAGAGAATATCGTTGATCGGTCCCCTCTTGTATTTCAGCGGTTTCTCGCCATTGGCTTCACGGCACTGGTTAATCGCCAGCGGCAACGTCACCACCTGCCCCTGTGTTTTATCCCAGCGGGGATAGTGGTGGGCAATTACAGGACCGTCGGGGAAGCAATCTTGGTAACCCTTGCCGTTGGCGAAGGGCTTGGCCCACATCTCGCGGCCGGCGTCGATGAAGGTTTCGTAAGGAGGAAACTCCTCGATCGCCTCCCAGTTCTCCCGTCCGATCGGGTCGATGGCGTAGGCGCCGTTGGGGTACTCTTCCATCGGCACGTTCGGGAACTTCCATTTGTAGGTATCGATGAAGGTCTGGCGATCCTCCTGCGGACCTGCCTGAATCGTAGCAGCGAAGCCATACACCACTGCAGCGATCGTTAGTTGTTTCAGCACTCTGTGCATCATCTTTTTTCTCCGAATAGGGAATCCACGACTCGAAAGCCAGCCGTCACAGCGACCAAATATAGTCGGTCAGATAATCGATCTCCTGTTCAGTCAGAACCTTGTACTTGCCGAACGGAACCATCGCCGATTCAGGATTGGCGGCGGTCGGATCCCAGATCTGGGCACGCAGCTTATCCCGGTCGGGGTAACGGGCTTTCATCGCGATCAAGGGCGGTCCGAGATTACCCGGGGATTCACCATCCTCGATCATGTGACAGGCGAGGCAGTTGCCCTTGGTTCCCCCGAAAGCGATGGCTCTCCCCTTTTCGATGTTACTATCACCCTCTGCATTGGCGGTCTGGGTGACCAGCAGCGCACTGATCAACAGTGTCAAAGTACCGGCCGCGCTGGCCAGACTTGTGAAGTGTTTCGTCATCTTATCCTCCGGTTGGATGTAAAGAACTGACCGGTCACTCCCCGTTGTTGATATCGGGGTCGGCGCTTGGTTAGCGAGCTTCGATGTGCCGGAAATAATCAGCCATATCTATCGTACTGCGGATAACCTGTGCGCTCGTGCATTATGTGGCACGCAGGTGAGCCGAACAGTGAATGGCAGAGTGAATTAGAGGGTATTTAACAAAAAAGAAAAACTCCCAGAATCGGTTAACTCTATTGGGGAAAACCTTAATGAGTCTCCAGGGAAAGCATCATGCGCATCAGTTCTGACAGGGTCTTCGCTTCCATCTTTTCCATTACCTTGGCTCGATGCGCCTCCACAGTGGACTGACTGACACCCAGGTCAGCGGCAATCAGCTTGTTGCGTCTGCCGGCCACCACCAACTCCATCACTTCCCGTTCGCGCGGCGTCAAGCGATTCAATCTGGCTTCGATCTCCACCAGCCGCGAGACTGCACCGCGCTGCTGTGCGTCCTTTTCGATAGCTCTGTGCACACTGTCGAGTAACTGCTGATCATTGAACGGCTTCTCGATGAAGTTCATCGCTCCTGCCTGTACAGCTCTTACCGCCATCGGAACGTCACCATGACCTGTCACGATGATGATCGGTGGACAAATGCGCTCCTGTGCCAATCGCAGCTGCAGATCGAGTCCGCTCATACCGGGCATACGTACATCGAGCAGCAGGCAGCCCGTTTTCTCCGGATCGAACTTATCGAGATAACCCACGGCCGACTCGAAACACTCCACCCGGAGGCCGACCGACTCCAGCAACAACTGCAGTGCGTCCCTCACCTCACGGTCATCATCAACCACAAAAACACAGGCCTGATCATTCATCTGTTGCTCTCTGCCCCGGTCACCGGTAAGGAAAAGCGGAATACCGCCCCGCAACCCGGTTCTGTATCCAAAAACAGGTTACCGCCATGCGCTTCAATGATGCCCAGGCTGATCGAGAGTCCGAGTCCCATCCCTTTGGTCTTGGTGGTCGCGAACGGAGTGAAGAGCCGTAGCTTCATCTCCTCACTGAGACCGGGGCCGGTATCGGCAATAGTGGTCACTACCTGCTGCGCTGCTCTGTTCAGGCGTGTGCGAACGCGCACCTCGCGCTTCGCAGAATTCGCCTCGACCATCGCCTCTATCGCGTTGCGTAACAGATTGACCAGCACCTGATCGATCTGGATGCGTTGTGCGGTGACCGGTCTGAGCACCGGATCCAGGTCGGTCAGAATGCGCGCTTCCGCGCGGTTCGCTTCCGCTCTGATCAGAACCAGCACCTCGGCAACCAACTCATTGATATCGACCTGGGCCAGCTCCGGCTGCTCCTTGCTGACAAACTTTCTCAGATGGCGAATGATCTCCCCTGCTCTCTCCGCCTGCGCTCCTATCCGTTCCATCACGTCAGCGCACCGTTCGCTATCGACATCACCCGACTCCAGCATGCGGATGCAGGCGTGCGCATTGGTCGCAATGGCAGTCAACGGTTGATTGAGCTCATGCGCTATGCCGGATGCCATCTCACCCATGGTACTCAATCTGGCCACATGAGCCAGTTCCATCTGATGATGACGTTCATCCTCCTCCGCCTGCTTGCGTACGCTGATATCCCGAAACACCACCACGCTGCCCACGGTTTGCCCTCTTTCATCCCGGATCGGGTTACTGGTGTACTCCACCGGGAAGGCGCTGCCATCACGCTTCCAGAACAGATCATCGTCGATATAGCGCGGCGTATTGTCTCTGAAAGTCTGATAGACCGGACAATCCTGCTGCAGATGGGGGGTGCCATCCTTATGGGAGTGATGGAGCAGATCGTGCTGGTTCCGTCCGATCAGTTCCAGCGCGCTCCAGCCGGTAATCTCGTACATCGCCCGATTGGCGAAAGTGGAGTTACCCTCCAGATCAACTCCGTAGATGCCGTCAGCCACCGAATTAAGGATCAGATCGTGCTGTCGCTGCAAATGCAGCTGAGAGCGCTGCAGTTCCCGGTTCAGCCGCACCACCCAAGTCGTCATCACGAACATGGTGATCAGAAAAGCGAGCCCCGAGAGCAGCCAATAGCGGTATTTCGATACCGCATCCTCAAGCGTGAACTTTCCGATATCCTGGTATGGAGGCAATCCCAGCTCCCGGAACAGCTCATGCACCGACTGGTAGTCCAGCGGAACCGTCCAGCCGGCGTAGTCCCCAGCCTTGGCTGCTGGATGTAACCGCGGCATGTTCAATAGCGCAACCGCAACCTGCTGGGCCAATTCATTAGAAGTGTGCTGCAGCTTACTGAAAGGCCACTCGGGATAGAGCAGGGTCGATCGCGCAAAGGGAAACTCGGAAGCTCCCTTGGGACTGATGATTTTAAACTCATTGAGATCTATTTCACCCTCCTCGGCCATCCGTTCCAGTATATTGGTACGCACGGTTCCCACATCGACCCGGCCCTGTTTCACCGCCATCACCACCTGGTCATGGGTACCCGCGAAGACGAGACGCGAGAGGTTTTTGTCGGGATGGAGGCCAACCCGCCGCATCTCACGCCATGCCATCTGGAAACCGCCCAGCGAGGTCCTGTCGACCGCCATCAGACTGCGGCCGCGAAGATTTTCCAGGCTGTTGATGTCACGCCGATCCTGGCGTACGAAGACCACCCCGCCAAAAACATTGTAGGGGACGCTGCCGACCAGATTGTTCAGCGTAGCAATCCGGGAAACACGGTATTTCACCTCCATATTGACGTAGATACCGGAATTCACCAGCAGGAAATCGATCTGTCCATACTTGACCGCTGGATCGACCTCATCGAAACCAAGCGGCACAATCACAAACTGGTAGTGAGGCACCGCCCGACTCAGGTAGTCTGCCGTCGGAGACCAGTTTTTCAACGTGGCATCGATGCCGCGATGACTCAGCACTCCGATGCGGATCTGCGCATCGAGCGCCTTTGCGGCTGGGACGGGCAGCAGTAGCAGTAACACCCAGAGGACTATTCGGTCCATGCGTCTCACCAGCGGTTAGCGGAAAACCACATTAACAGAAACCGATTGGGTCGTCAGTGTTACCTGAAGAGAAGAAATGACCGTACTGCGGCGTGCTTTTCCTTGTTCGTGATAACACAAAATGTGTGGGTAATTATTCTCTATGCATAGATAATTCACCGCTCTGACCCGATATTAACAAAGAGGGTCAGTAATCACGCAGGAGGGAAAGTTATGGCTAATTACCAAAATATTCTGGTGGCGGTCGACTTCTCCGAAGAGACCGGCAGGGTACTCAAAAAAGCACAGGAGATGGCTGCACTTAATCAGGCGACACTGCATCTGCTGCACGTCGTCGAATACACCAGCGCAATGTATGCAGGAGAGATACCCTTGCCGGAAGATCTGAATTTGGACCAGGATCTGGCTGAACAAGCAGTAGTGAAGTTGGAAAAGCTGGCTCAGGCAAATGGCATTTCCGACGCCAAACGGTACGTCGAGATCGGCATCCCCAAGCATGAGATCATCCGCAAGGCAGAGCTGTGTGCTGCCGACCTGATCGTGGTCGGCAGCCATGGGCGTCATGGGCTACAGCTGTTGCTCGGATCAACTGCCAATGGCGTGTTGCACCAGGCGAAATGCGACGTGCTCGCGGTCAGGGTGGGTAGTTAACCAGCCAGGTCTGTCCTCAGGGTCTGCACCGGTTCCGGTGCAGACGACTAAGAAACGGTCCACGACAGAGCGATGCAGCAGCGACCCATCAGCTCCGGTAACGAGGGGAGTCGAATGCCTCGCGTTCACGACCCTCGATGATCGGCTTGACATAGACCTCTACGCGCCGGTTCAACTGGCGGCCAGCGGCAGTGGCGTTGGTGTCCCTTGGTTCTGATTCACCACGTCCCTCATAGCGCAGCCGCTGATAGGGAACACCGCGCTGCTCCAGATAGTTGGCGACGCTTTGCGCGCGTCGTTCCGATAGCATCTGGTTGTGGCTTTCCGAACCGGTGCTGTCGGTGTGGCCAACCACATGGACCACGGTACGGTCGTACTTGATCAGTACATCGGCGAGCTTGTCCAGCGAGGGCCGGAAAGCCGGTTTGATCACCGACTGATCCACGTCGAACGACACCTCGGAATCGAGGCTGAGTTTGAGCGTGTCGTCGCGCAGGCGTTCGATCTCCAGCTGATTATTTCTCTGCTCATCGAGCATCGCCTGTTCGAAATCCCGCTGCTGGTTGTCCATATAGTGCCCAGCGCCACCGCCGGCCAGCGCACCCAGCGCTGCGCCCACATACCTGCCTGATTTACCATCAATCTGATGTCCGATGATCGCACCTGCCACGGCACCAATCGCAGCGCCTGTTTTCGCACGCCGGTTGGGATCGTCTGTGGCACAACCCGTCAATGTGGACGCCACTGCCAGTGCGACAATGCCTTTGGACCAACAATTCATCGATTTTCTCCTCATGACCCGTTTTCAACTACCCGCTTATTTGGCAACGAACCGCGCAGCAAAGTTTCACTCCGCAGAAATAATAGAGTATTTCGCGATCCGCTGATCCGTGCGAATGTAAATTTCTGTGATTCCGTCGTCACTCCCGGGGATCAGTCCACCCACACCCTGGCATTGTAAAAAAGCCGCAGCCAGGGAGCAGCCTCGCCCCAGTCATCCGGATGCCAGGAGTGCTGTACGCTGCGTATCACCCGCTCCGGATGTGGCATCATGATGGTGACACGGCCATCCGTGCTGGTAAGACCGGCAATCGCATCAGGAGAGCCGTTCGGGTTGGCGGGGTAGCGAAAGGCGTAACTGCCATCATTTTCCAGATAACGCATCACCACTTTCCCAGCTGCGCTCTGCCGTTGCACCTCGTCATGAAACTCTGCCCTCCCCTCACCATGGGCAACGACGATCGGGATCGCCGATCCCTGCATCCCCTGCAGCAGGACAGAGTTGCTCTGCTCCACGCTGACGGTTACCAACCGCGCCTCGAACTGTTCGGAGCGATTGCGTACGAAGTGTGGCCAATGATCTGCTCCCGGAATCAACTCATGCAGATTGGAGAGCATCTGGCAGCCATTGCAGACACCCAGCGTGAAAGTGTCGCTGCGTCGGAAATAGGCCGCAAATTGATCGCGCGCACGCGAGTTGAACAGGATCGACTTGGCCCAACCCTCACCGGCACCCAGCACATCACCGAAAGAGAATCCACCGCAGGCAGCAACGCCCTTGAAGCGATCCAGGGTAACCCGCCCTTCGATGATGTCCGACATGTGTACGTCGATACAGTCGAATCCGGCACGATGGAAAGCGTTAGCCATCTCCACCTGACCATTGACACCCTGCTCGCGCAGGATGGCAACCTGAGGGCGGACCCTTCGGGCAATCATCGCCGCTGCCGGGTTCGCGTTCTGATCGAAGCTCAGACGTACCTGGATGCCCGGATCACGCTCATCGGCGATCCGTGCGAACTCTTCGTAAGCGCATTCCGGATTATCGCGCAACGCCTGCATCGCGCTGCTGGTCTCAGACCATACCTGCTGCAGCTGCGCTCGGCTGATGCTGAAAATGGCACTCCCACCGCGCTCGATCTCTATCTGCTGATCGCTGTTTACGGTACCGATCACATGGCTGTGGTGACCCAGTCCGGCATCGTGCAGCGCCTTGAGCACCTGATCAGTATCCGGGTGCAGCACCTGCACCACCGCACCCAACTCCTCGTTGAACAGTATTGCCAGGTCATCCTCACCCAGGTCATCTATCTGCAGGGACAAGCCACAACGCCCGGCGAACGCCATCTCGCACAGCGTCGTGAACAGCCCCCCGTCGGAGCGATCGTGATAGGCAAGCAGCAAGCCGTCCCGATTGAGCTCCTGGATCAGCATGAAGAAGCGTTTGAGCGCTGCCGGATCGTTCAGGTCCGGTCCCTGGTGACCCAGTTCCCCATAGACCTGTGCCAACGCGGACGCACCGAGCCGGTTGCGCCCCTTACCCAAATCGACCAGGATCAGGTCGCTGTCGCCGCGGTCGGTACGTAGCTGCGGTGTCAATGTACGGCGCACATCGGAAACCGGCGTGAATGCGCTCACAATCAGCGACAACGGTGCAGTCACCGCACACGCTTCACCCCGCTGCTGCCACACCGTTTTCATCGACATGGAATCCTTCCCCACCGGAATCGCAATACCCAGCTCAGGGCAGAGTTCCATGGCTACCGCCCTGACCGTATCGTAGAGATTTGCGTCCTCACCGGGATGGCCTGCCGGTGCCATCCAGTTGGCGGAGAGCTTGATATCGCCGATCCGCTCGATCGCAGCCGCGGCCAGATTGGTGATCGCTTCCCCGACAGCCATTCGCCCGGAGGCCGGTGCATCGAGCAACGCCAGAGGAGTTCGCTCGCCGATTGCCATCGCTTCACCGCTGTAACTCAGATAGTCAGAGAGGGTGACTGCAAGATCGGCCACCGGCACCTGCCAGGGACCAACCATCTGATCCCGGGCAACCTGCCCGGTGATGGAACGGTCGCCGATAGTGATCAGAAAGGATTTATCCGCCACCGTGGGCAACCGCAACACCCGCAACGCGGCTTCGCGCAGATTGATCGCACCGAAATCGGCTTCGGGTTTGTGGAAGGTACGGTGCTTAACGTCACGCTGCATCTGCGGCGGTTTACCAAACAGCAGTGGCATCGGTATATCAATCGGCTGGTTCTCGAAATAGCCGTCGCCCAGGCACAGATACTCCTCTTCAGTGGCCTGTCCAACCACCGCATAGGGACAGCGCTCGCGTTCACAGATCCGCTCAAACAGTTCCAGCCGATCGGCATCGATTGCCAGCACGTAGCGCTCCTGCGCCTCATTACACCAGATCTCCAGCGGCGACATGCCGGGTTCGTCGTTGGGTACCTGACGCAGCTCGAAACTGCCCCCACGACCGGCGTCGTGCACCAACTCCGGCAACGCATTGGAGAGACCACCGGCACCGACATCATGAATGAACAGTATCGGGTTCTCCTCAGCGAGCGACCAGCAGCGGTCGATCACCTCCTGGCAACGACGCTCCATCTCCGGGTTGGAACGCTGCACCGAAGCGAAATCGAGATCTTCCTGGGAGGTGCCGCTGGCCATCGAGGAGGCAGCTCCTCCGCCCAGACCAATCAACATGGCCGGGCCACCGAGCACCACCAGCTGTGAGCCGGCGGGAAAGACACGCTTTTCGATCATCCCTTCGCTGATGCTGCCCAGCCCACCTGCCAGCATGATCGGCTTATGGTAACCGCGCAGCTCTCTTCCGGAAGGGCCGTCCACCCACTGCTCAAAAGTGCGAAAATAGCCACACAGATTCGGGCGGCCGAACTCATTGTTGAACGAGGCGCCGCCAATTGGTCCCTCCAACATGATATCCAGCGCGGAGACAATCCGCTCCGGCTTGCCGTTGTCCGACTCCCAGGGCTGTTCCATACCGGGAATACGCAGATTGGAGACTGAGAAACCTGTCAATCCGGCCTTCGGTTTGGCGCCGCGACCGGTTGCCCCCTCATCCCGGATCTCTCCACCAGAACCGGTTGCAGCACCGGGGAAAGGTGAAATGGCGGTGGGATGATTGTGTGTCTCCACCTTCATCAGGATATGCAGGTATTCACGATTGTAGATGTAACTGTGGTCGCGCGGGTCGGGCAGGAAACGCTCCCCTTCCGGCCCTACCATCACCGCCGCGTTATCCTTATATGCGGAGAGCACATTCTCTGGCGAGCAGTGAGTGGTATTGCGAATCATCTGAAACAGGGATCTCTCCTGAGGTTCGCCGTCTATCACCCAGCTGGCGTTGAAAATCTTGTGCCGGCAGTGTTCGGAGTTGGCCTGAGCGAACATCATCAACTCAATGTCATTCGGATTTCGTCCGAGCGCAGTGAAACTCTCCACCAGGTAGTCGATCTCATCTTCAGAGAGCGCCAGTCCCAGGTTCTGATTAGCCTGTTGCAGTGCGGGCCGGCCCGCTCCCAACAGGTCGATAGCCTGACAAGGCTTCGGCGTGGCATGGACGAACAGGGCGTCGGCCTCTTCGCTGTCATAGAGCACGGCTTCGGTCATGCGATCGTGCAGCGGCGCCACGAGCTGATCGATCTGGTCGGCGTCCGGATCCATTGCCAAAGAGAGCGTGTAGACGATGCCGCGCTCCAACCTTCTGATCTTACCCAGACCACAGTGATGCGCGATATCAGTTGCCTTGCTTGACCAGGGAGAGATGGTCCCGGGCCGAGGCACAACCAGCGCCTGGATACCCATAGGCGCCTGCTCCGGCAACCGGGGCCCATACCTTAATAACCGCTCCAGGATTTGTTGTTCTCGCTCATCCAGCGCCTCATCGAGATCCGCAAAGTGGATAAACTCGGCGTAGACTGATACCGGCGCAGCTGCCAGCAAGCGCAGACGCTGTTCCAGCTTTTTTATTCGAAATTCCGATAAAGCAGGAGCACCGCGAAGAATGAGCATGATTCACCCTATTCTGGCCATCTGAAAATAGACCTCCAATGATACTGCAACCGACCGCATAATGCTCTCTGACCGAACCGCACTCCTTCTGACCGATAGCGGCTTGTCCGTTTAAAAATCTGCCCATAGCAGCCGATAGCTTTACCAGTAAGACACATTCAATCGATCCCGCTGTTATCAGGCCCGGGTGAAATCTGCAGCAGCAGTGGACAATCCGCCCAAATTCGACGCCAGTTCAGTTAAAATTTTGGGAGAATCCACCATGGAGCCAGTAAATTGATCAATCTCACCAGTATCCGGATGCTCATTTTGAGCGTGCTATTGACAGCCGCAGTTAATGTCAGTGCCGAGTCCGCCCCCGAGTATTACGAAGCCGCAGTGATACGCTTCGAAAACAAGGAGTACCGCACCGCTTCGATCCTGTTGAAAAACGCGCTGCGGCTCGATCCTCAGCATCTGCCGTCGCGAATCCTGCTGGGAAAGAGCCTGATCCATGCCGGTGATGTGGCAGGCGCAGAGAAAGATCTGAAGATCGCCCGCGAGTACGGTGCTGACGAATCCCTGGTGGTGACGCTGCTGGGAAGCGCCTACCTGATCCAGGGTAAATATGAAACACTGCTCGATGAGATACGCAGCGGCGGCAGGTCGACTGAAATCGAAACACAGATTCTGGTACTGCGCGCCTACGCCCAGATTCACCTCGGGGATCTCGAGAAGGCGGAGGCGGAGCTGAATCGTGCTCACCGGCTGATGCCGGATAATCCTGGTCCGCTGCTGGGTCTGGCAATGGTGGCTATACGCCAGGGAGATCTGGAGGGGGCAGAAAGATTCGTAGCGCTGGCACGCGAGCGGCAGCCGCAGGAGTCGGAGATCCAGTTCGCCCAAGGAGAGATCAAGCGGCTGCGTGGAGAGAATGATAGCGCAATTCAATATTTCAACCGCAGTATTGAGCTGGATCCGCAGAAGATGGATGCGCGTCTGAGTCGGGCGGCGCTGCTGATCACCAGCGACCAGGAGGAGGCAGCTCAGGAGGATATTGACTACATCCTCACCTACTCGCCGAACAATCTACAGGCGATATACCTGAAAGCGATGATCCTGGCCCGGGCCGGAAAATATGCGCAGGCATCTGCTGAGCTACAGGTTGTATCACAGACACTCTCCAACCTGAAACCCGGGTTCATCAACAGCCACGGACCTACCATGCTGCTGATGGGCACGCTGGACTATCTGCAGAACGATCTGGAGAAAGCGAAATCGCGCTTGAAACGTTATGTCAAACTCAATCCGCAACACCTGCAGCCACATCTGCTGCTGGCCAAGACACTGATCAAGCTGGGTGACAACGTGGGCGCGGTATTGACACTGAAACCGTTGCTGCAGCAGCACGGGGAGAATCCCGATCTGCTCTTCCTGATCGGCACCGCCTACCTGAACGACGGCCTCTACACCGAGGCCAGTGAGTATCTGGACAAGGCCGCGTCCCGGCAACCCGATTTACCGAAAGTTCGCACCAATCAGGCATTGAGCATGCTGGGTACCGGCAACACCGAGGGTGCGATGCAGGCACTCGAGGCGGTACTCAGCCTGGAAGGGGATCATGCCAAGGCGGGGCTTCTCCTGGCCAATATTCAATTGCGCAAAGGCCAGTTCTCCAACGCACTGAAAACCCTGGAACTACTGATCGGAGAATCGCCCGACAACCCGCTCCTGCACAACCTGATGGGCATGGCCTACCTCAACCAGGGAGAGCGCGAAGCGGCGCATGCGGCGTTCAGCAGAGCGCTGCAGCTGGCACCGGATTTCCACCCGGCACGGCTCAATCTGGCTGCGGTGGAGGCCGCGGATCGACACTACCCGGTGGCCAGGGAACAGTTTGATCAAATTCTGCGCCAGACACCCGATGATGTGCGCGCGATGGAAGGGATGGCGAAGCTCGCCGAACTCCAAAACCGGAAAGATGAGGCGATCTCCTGGATGGAGAAGATTCGCAATACTGATTCCATGACCCCTTCTCCCGCGGTATTGAGCCGGTTGGCGGAGCTCTACCTGGAGAATGGGCGGCCGGAGCTGGCGCTGGAGGTGGCCAATGAGCTGGGTTACCTCCAGCCGGGTGAACTGACCGCGCTCGACCTGAAGGGACGCGCCTACCTGGCATTGGGGAACCGGGAGTCGGCGGCCGACCAGTTCCGGATTATGCACCAGTCCCGCCCCAACTCCGCTGAGACACTGCAGCGCATAGCCGCGCTGCTGATGCAGGCGGGAGATCTGAACAATGCGGAGAAGGCGGTCAACGATGCGTTGCAAAAAGCACCAGGACTGATTGCCGCGCGCGGTACCCGAATCCTGTTGGAGCAGCAATTGGGCAGGAGCGAACAGGCACTCACCCATGCACGGCAGCTGCGTGACGACCATCCCGACCGCTCTTTGGGCTACCGCCTGCTGGGCGACCTCCTGATGAGCAGGGGGGAGTTTCGCGCCGCAGCGGACGCCTATGCTGGCGGACTCAGCGTGGAACCCGAGAGTATGCTATTGATGCTGCAGTTCCGCGCCGAGTACGCTGCGAACAATACCGTACCCTGGTCGTTACTCACGCGCTGGATAGAGAATCATCCTGAGGACACCCGCATCCACGATCTGCTTGGTGCGCTCTATAACCGTGCGGGAGATTACGAGCGCGCACGCATCCATTACGAAAAAGTACTGGAGCTGCAACCCGATCAAGCCGCTGCCTACAACAATTTGGCTAGCGTCTATGCCAGACTGGGGCTGCCCAAGAGCATAGACCTGGCACGGCGCGCTTACGAACTGGATCCAAACGACGCTGCAGTCAATGACACGCTTGGCTGGCTGCTGGTGCAGTCTGGAGAGTTTCAGAGCGGCCTCGAGTACCTGCGTCAGGCGCAGGTGCGTGCCTCGGCACGAGCGGAAGTACGTTATCACCTGGGGGTGGCACTGTACGGGCTCAGCAGGTATGACGAAGCCGAACGGGAACTCAAGCTGGCCATCGCCCAGAGTGAGACCTTTGCAGGTGCTGCAGACGCGCACGACCTATTGGAAAAAATCGCGCGCGACAAGCAAGCCTCAGGCAACTGATAACCCGTATTGTCAGGTTATTTTACAGATAGTAATTTAATTCTTTTAAACAGCGTGGCACTTGCTCGCTAGTTATTGTTAATTCAGGTAATTTTTTAGTTGGTTCGTTATTTGCTAGTTAATGAGCCATAGAAAACATTGACGTAACAATCGTCACGATTTGGAGTTCGGTTTAAATGCGTATCGAAAAACTGAAAACAGGCTTGGCCATCGCTGCGTTGGGACTCTCCGCCAACGTCCACGCCTTCACGACTGACGGCTACCTGAATGATTGGTTGGTCGCGCAAAACAGCTGGACTGCGCGAACAGATGTCGGCATTGGTATCGACGTCAATGCGAACGGTCTCTCCTCTACCTATGGCGGCCAGCCTTACGATGCCGAAAGGCTGCTGGCTGCGGTCGACTGGAGTTCCAACACCCTCCATGTGGCGGTGATCACCGGGCTCAGACCGGACTCCGGTTACAGCAGCCAGGTTGATACAGGTTCAGCGGATGGCTGGCGCCCGGGTGACCTGCTCATTTATACCGGTACCAACTATCAGGCGAGTCAGATCTGGAACATCAATGGCACGGATCTCAACTGGACCAATTTAAACGTCAACTACGGCAACGGTGTAGGAAGAGCCACCAATTCCGAAGTCTACGGACTGCAGGTTCCGGATGAAAGGGACAGCGCCGGCACCCTGGACATTGGTGACGGCTCCTCTGATCTGGACGGCGACACCGGCCACAACAGTATCCTGCGCAACGTCATCTCCGGCGGTGACTGGTTCACCAGAAGCCGAGGCAGCGGCTCACCCGTACTGCCCACCTCCCTGGTTGAAAATACCGGCACGGTAGAGGGCTCCGGAGAGGTTGTCTACACCGAAGCAGGGTTCAGCAACGGGGTTGATTTCACTCCAGAAAGCGGTGAGCACTATGTCGTCGAAATGGCTATCGCCCTGACCAGCTTGGGCTGGAGCCAGGGAGACGATACCTTCAACGTAGCACTGCAGTGGGGCATGAACTGCTCCAACGACTGGATCAACGGTCACGGCACATTCGTTAATGACACCCCCAACCCACCGGGTAACCAGGTACCCGAGCCTGCGGTCATCGCACTGTTGGGAATGGGACTGGTCGGCATGGGCTACCGCAGAAAGCAACTGCAGGCAGAGAGCTGATCCGGTTACGACACCAGCATCAACCTAAGAGCGGTCAAGTGACCGCTCTTTTTTTGCCCGAATGTTTAAGAATATCGCGCAGCATATTGGTTTCACAAGGAAATTTCAGAAGGTGTGGCGTATCGGTGACTACGGCTGACTGAGGAATGATTTCTCGTGGAATCAAGAGACAAGCGAGATCAAGTATAATTTATGAAATCTTCGGGTTAGTTCAGCACCACGTCCCCCCTCCTCCAGCCCCCTTCGGATCAGTCTGAAATCAGCAGACGTTCAGCCAACCATCCTGCCACAAACCGGTGTCCAGCGACCGACAGGTGGCCCTCATTGGGATGATAAAGCCGGCTGCCACCTGCTTGCCACGCTTCACGCAGTGCGCTCGCCAAGTCGAAAAGCTGGATTCCCTCCACTGTTGCGAGATCCCGCAACAGCGCGCGCCGCAGAAAATCCTGATAACCGGCCGACAGACTGTCAGGCTGTTCGACGAAGGATTGGCCTGGAAGCAGTACCAGCTTCAACTCTGCCTGCCACTCTCCGGTGCTCTCGAGAATCAGCAGGAGAATCGACCGAAACAGCTGCAGATAACCGGCAAAACGCTGCTCCAAAACCGTATCATCCAGTTTTTGCTGCGCCTGAAACAACCCGAGTCGCCGGGTAGTCTCCAGACTCCCCAGCCAGCGAACCAGTCCGTTCGATTGAGCTAGAGAAGTTCCCAACACCAGTTCGGTCAGGCTCTCAGCACGCGCTGCCGCAGACTGTGTCAGGAGTGGAACCGGACTGTTCCGCAGCACCAGGCTGCCATCGTTCTGCTGCTTGAAATAGGGCTTGGCATGATCCCCTTGGAGCGGGAACGGGCGCTGGTTGTCAAACAGATCATTACCGAGATAAACCACCAGCAGTACAACATCCGGCTTGAACAGGCGCACCCGATCACGGATCAACAGATACTGCTGATCGGTGCTGTATCCAGGTACACCGAAATTGAGGAACTCAACCCCCCGCTCCGCTTCACCTATAAGGTGGACAAAGGTTTGCTCTTCGTCGACACCCTGACCAAAGGTGAAACTGTCTCCTACCACGGCGAAACGGCGTTCTGCGCCAGGTTGCGGCGCACGACCACGCAAGCCAAAGCGGTTGATGCTGTAGTCGACATGGAAATCATGGTGTTGGTGGGATCCGAACCAGCCGGGGTTGAGACGCCAACCCAATCGGGCATCATAGATGATCATTCCAGGCTGTAACTGATCGCTTTCCTCGATCGCACGCCGTTGCCAGGCAAGTAGCCATTCTGCTGCCCAGATGCTGATGCTCAGACTGACAAGAAGCGTAAACAGCGTATAGAGTCGAAAGCGAATGCGCGATCTGCCGGTAAAAGCATCCGTCTGGTGCGGTAAATCTTTATCCGCCGCACTCAATCCTCACGCTCCACACCCACGCCGGAATCAGTGGGAATCAACTCGCCCCCGATGAAACAGGGAGTAGTAACGTACCCGGGCCGGTGCGTGCGACATCACACCGGAGATGACGATAACCCCCAGAAACAGAGGCAGTTTAAGCACGGGGACAAGTGGTATCAGCAACAATAGCAGCAGTTTTAGCAGAATGGCTTGTCCGCGCAGTTGCAGCAGCCAGTTGCCGTTGTTCCAGATCGATATCACTGCCAGGCCAACGCCCGACCAGAGGGTAAGAAAGAAGAAGCGCTGCCAATGATCCCCCTCTGCGGGATAGAGGAAACCACCGCCAAGTCCGGCAACACCGATCAAATGCAGGGTGCGAAGCATAATATTGACCCAGCGCTGGCCGGCGAACGAGCGCGATTCTACCGGGAAAAGCAGCTGCTTCAGATCCATCCATCACCCCTCGAACCATTCGCTCACCCGATCCTGACAGGTCAGAGTCAGTCTGCCCGCGATCCCTGGTACGGCTGTAATGAGTGCTTTGCAGGCTAACTCCGGCGAATTGTTTTGTTCACTGATATGAGCGACGACCAGCCGCTTCAGTCCGGCGTGGTAGACCTGCTCCAGAAAGCAGGCCGCCTGATGGTTACTGAGATGCCCCAGTGACCCGGCAATCCGGCGCTGCAGCGCTATCGGATAGGGACCTTGCACCAGCATCTCCCGGTCATGATTACACTCGAGCAGCAACGCACTGCAGTTGGAGAGCATCTCAACGATATGTGGTGTAATCGTACCAGCGTCGGTCAGCACTCCGACACGCGCCTGTGCTGTTTCAAAAACAAACTGGACCGGCTCGTGAGCGTCGTGCGGAACCGGATAAGCGGTCACCCGCACTCCACCGATTGTGATCGCCACCTGATGTCCGTGAATAATACGCACATCCGGTATCTCTCCCAGCCGCTGGCTGCGCAGCGTGCCATGCGTGAGCCACACCGGCAACCTGAATCTGCGCGCGAGCACTCCGACCCCGCGAATATGGTCCTGGTGCTCGTGGGTAACCAGTATGCCGTGGAGACTCTCCGCAGCGATACCCAACATGGCGAGTCGCTGCTCCAGCTCCCGTGCGGTAAAACCACAATCGAGCAGCAGCCGGGTGCTGCCACTCTCGATCAGCGTGGCATTTCCGCGGCTGCCACTTCCCAGTGATGCAAAGCGCACCTAGGAGACTGCCGTTACAAGGCGGTTGCCAACAGCGCTAACGGATCTGCTCCTGAATCAGGGTAAGAATACGCAGTGCCGTTTCCGAATCATCCCGGCCTCCAAGCGCATTCAACACCGATATTTCGGTCTCCCGCGCCTTGCCGGTAAGCTTTATCTGATACTGCGTCTGTTTGTCGATCTCCGCCTCGTCGACGTTCCAGAACACCAATTTACTGAGCCAGCCCTTCTCTTCGGCCGTACGCATTGGGTCATTGTAACGGACATAGTAGACACCATCATTGCGGTCACGATCTTCCACCACAAATCCGACCCGGTCGAGTGCGACACCGGTCAACCTCCAGGTGCGATCGAATTCCTCACTCACTGTCAAGGATACTTGGCCAGCACTCTTGTTCAGCCGGGATCGTTGTTTACGAATCGGTTCCTTGGCACCCGCCAGTTGTGCTCCGGCAGCCTGATCCGTGCTGCCGAGATAGACCATCATCCGGCGCAGCATCACTACTTCCAGATCGTGATCGGTCTCGCGTGGATTCCACACGGTACGCTCCACGTTGCCACTTCCGTCCTGAATTATCTTCTCCTGCATACCGCGATGGGTCAGGTACAATTCTGTGGTTCCTGGCTGCAATCCTTTTTCAATCCTCACCCGAAACTGATCCCGGGTGGATGACGAGTAGAGGCCGCCGGCGAATTTGCGAAAAGTGTCGGTGATGATGTCGCTCTTGACATCTGCGAGATTCTCCAGCCAGCCGGTGACCATAATTCCCACTGTCGGATCCTGCTCTTCGAGCAGAATGCCATTCTCCTGCCAGAACTCGATCACCCGATACCAGATATCTTCGGGCACTCCCTCGATCAGCAGCCAATGCTGGTCGCCATCACGCTTCACCTCGATATTCGCAACCGTGGGCAACACCCGCTGCTGCGTCGACCGGGTACCGACCACAGGCTGGTTCTGCTCATACCTGGAGAGGGTTGCCGAACTCGGAACGTCCCCCGCTCCGGGTATCACCAGCTCATCCTGAATGCTACCGCTGGTCAGGTCGGGAGGAATCTCCAGGTTGCGCTCTGCCTGCTTGCCTTTTTTGTACTCCACCTTCCTGTCGGGGAGCACCTGATCGATTCCCGGTATACTGCTGCAACCCGCGACGATGAAGGCCAGCAGGGAGAGGAATAGAGCTGTCGCACCGTTTCGTGTATTCATTCAGATAATTCCAGCCTTTGAGAGAGCCACTCTCACTGCATCATGGTATTGTCCGGAAAGACGTGTCAGAGGCAGTCTTAACCCTGGGGGTATACGACCCATCTCCTCCAGCGCCCACTTTACCGGGATGGGATTGGATTCGAGAAAGAGTGCCTTGTGCAGTGCTGCCAATGCCTGGTCGATCCGCTCGGCCTCAGCTGCATCACCGCGCAGTGCAGCGGCAACCATCTGGTGCATGGCGGCGGGTGCCACATTGGCGGTTACGGAAATACACCCCTGCCCACCACGGAGCACGAACTCACGCGTCGTGGCGTCGTCTCCACTGAGCAGCACGAAATCCTCTCCGCACAGCTGGCGCAGCAGCGGCACGCGCTGCAGATTCCCGGTGGCCTCTTTGATACCGACAATATGAGGAATGGTGGAGAGACGGGCGACTGTCTCCGGCAGCATGTCACAGGCGGTCCGACCCGGCACATTGTAGAGCAACTGGGGAATATCCACCGCCTCGGCGATCGCCTTGTGGTGCTGATAGAGCCCCTCCTGAGTTGGCTTGTTGTAGTAAGGTGTCACCAGCAGACAGGCGTCCGCTCCGGCCTGTGCCGCACACTGGGTCAATGCGACAGCCTCTCTGGTGGAGTTGGCACCAGTACCGGCGATGATGGGAATACGTCCCGCGGCAAATTCGATCACCTGCTTGATCACCCGGCAGTGCTCGTCCTCGTCCAGGGTGGCCGACTCCCCGGAAGTTCCCACCGCAACAATCGCATCCGTACCCTGCTCCACGTGCCAGTCGACCAGCGCACGCAGGCTTGACTCATCGACACGGCCGTCCACCTGCATCGGAGTGACCAGCGCTACAATACTGCCTTGAAACATGTTACTTTCCCGGAAATTAGGCTTGATCGCGCATTCTAAATCGTCAACCTGGACGCTGACAAGGCAGCTGAGCATCCGTTTGCACGTACCCATTCTGTCTGGCGCACTCTGTAGCCATGCGATGGCCGATCGGTAATGCTGCCATAGCAAACAACCGTTGATCTGGTTGCTTCTGGCTTGGCACCAGGCGGCCTTCCCCACCCCAGGAATCGGTGAACAGCCCCTAGCCTAAGCCGTACCAACAAAGATAAACTGCAATGCAATTTAGTCGATTGGAGCGATGTTGCGTATGCCTGCAAAAAAATCCTATCTGGTGCTGTCTGCTCTGGGAGAGGACCGATCAGGAATCGTCGACCAGCTATCCAAGGCGATATTCGACCTCGGTTGCAATATCAACGACAGCCGCATGACGGTTCTCGGCAGCGAGTTCGCATTGATGATGCTGGTCGAAGGCAACTGGAACGCTTTGGCCAAATTGGAGTCAAACCGCCCGTCGCTGGAACAGCATCTGGGTATGAAAATCATCACCAAGCAGACCAAGGGGCGTAAATCGGGTCTGGAGCTGCTGCCCTACGAAGTCGACCTGGTGGCGCTCGATCATCCCGGCATCGTGCACCATCTTGCACACTTCTTCTCTCAGCGGCAGATCAACATCGAGGATATGGCAACCAGCAGCTACGCGGCAACGCATACCGGTACGCCCATGTTCGCAGTGCACATCACCGTGAGTATTCCTGCTGATACGCACATCGCCGCGCTGCGCGACGAATTCATGGAGTTCTGTGACCGGATGAACCTGGATGCGGTGCTGGAGCCGATCAAGGTGTGACCGCTTTTCCCAGCGACATTGTTCGAGGAGAGCATATTGATGCAGCAGATCACAGTGGGCGAAACAGTTCCCGACATCGAGCTTCAACTTACTGGAGAGCAGACCAGACGGCTCTCCGGCTTTCGCGGAAAACCGCTGGTACTCTACTTCTATCCCAAGGCAAGCACACCCGGTTGTACCCAGGAGGGGCTCGATTTCAAGGCAGCGATAAACCGCTTCAAACGCCAATCTGCGGTGATCCTCGGTGCTTCGCGCGACACCCTGAAGTCCCAAGAGAATTTCAAGGCAAAACAAGAATTCCCGTTCGATCTGGTTGCCGACCCTGGCGAAACACTGTGCAATGCGTTCGGCGTCATCAAGCTGAAGAATATGTACGGCAAGCAGGTGCGCGGCATCGAACGCAGCACCTTCCTCATCGATGCTGACGGCGTGCTCAGATACGAGTGGAGAAAGGTCAAGGTCAAAGAGCACGTCGAGCAGGTACTGGACCAGGTCAAAGCACTGAAGGGATGAAAGCCAGCCATCCGGGGAGACGCCTGTTCATCCTCGACACCAACGTGCTGATGCACGATCCCAGCGCGATCTTCCGTTTCCAAGAGCATGACATCTTTCTGCCCATGGTGGTGCTGGAAGAGCTGGATCGAGGCAAAAAGGGGATGTCCGAGGTGGCGCGCAATGCCCGCCAAGCATCCCGTTTCCTGGATGAATTGATCGCCGAAGCCAGTAAGCAACAGATCGACGCGGGCTTGCCGTTGCCCGCTCCGAGAAACGGACCAGCCGCAGCTTCCGTTCTCCACGGACGCATCTTTTTCCAGAGTGAAACACTCCCACAGCTGCTGCCCGACTCACTGCCCGGAAATACACCGGACAATAATATCCTGGGTACCGCGCTCGCCCTGCAACAGAAACTGCCGCATGTCAAAGTGAGCCTGGTATCGAAAGATATCAATCTGCGCATCAAGGCAGCGCTGCTCGGAATCCGCGCAGAGGAGTATTTCAACGATCAGGCGCTGGAAGATGTCACTCTGCTCTACAGTGGGGAAGAAGCACTCGCCGCGGATTTTTGGGAGAGCCACGCCAAAGAGATCGACTCGTGGCAGGAGAAAGGACGTACCTTTTACCGTTTGACCGGGAGAGGTCAGGTACACTGGCACCCCAACCAGTGTCTGTTCATGGAGGGTGACAGCGGTTTCGAGGCGATGGTCAGATTGCGTGATGGAGATGAGACCGTCATTGAACTCACCCAGGATTACCGCAGCCAGAGACACGCGGTCTGGGGTATCTGTGCGCGCAATCGGGAGCAGAATTTCGCACTCAACATGCTGCTGGATCCGGAGCTGGATTTCGTCACGCTGCTCGGGACGGCTGGTACCGGAAAGACTCTGCTGGCACTGGCCGCCGGGCTGACCCAGACACTCGACCGGAATATCTATCGCGATATCATCATGACCCGCGCGACGGTGCCGGTCGGTGAGGATATCGGTTTTCTCCCCGGCAGCGAAGAGGAGAAGATGACCCCGTGGATGGGGGCACTGATGGACAACCTGGAGGTTCTGACACAAACTGAAGGGGGTGAATGGGGTCGCGCTGTCACCGGTGATCTGCTGCGCTCACGCATCCACATTCACTCCCTCAACTTCATGCGTGGACGCACCTTTCTGAACAAGTACGTTATTCTGGATGAAGCGCAGAACCTGACCCCCAAACAGATGAAGACGCTGATCACCCGCGCCGGGCCGGGCACCAAGGTGGTCTGTCTCGGCAACATCGCGCAAATCGACACCCCCTATCTGACCGAAACCACCTCTGGGCTCACTTACGCGGTGGACCGCTTCAAACAGTGGCGGCACAGCGGCCACATCACGCTGCTGCGGGGAGAGCGATCGCGCCTCGCCGACTTTGCCTCGGCGGCACTTTAGCGAACCAGTCGTACCCCAGCCTCACTCCCGGTTTGGCAGATAGTGGTACACCTCGATGAAATTGGCGCCCTCCCCGGCCAGTGTGACCGCGCGGTCTCCTGATCAGTTTTCGGCTATGGAGCAGTATTTTCTGTTAGCGGGAAACAAAAACCTGACCATAGGTGTCGAGGCAAGTTCAGCCGGTACATTACTGCACCAACTCACCCCCAGCCTACCCACCTGAAAGAGCGATTGGTGGAACAAGGAGTTCCGCCTTTAAGTAAAGAGGTCTGGAAACGTCGTACTGGTTCCAGTCAACGGCCAATGAGCTGCGCCAGGGTCTGAGTCAGCTGATTGATCTCGGCGCTGGTCGGCGTTTTACCCAGCGGAAACACAGCGTGCCGTCGGGGCGTTCAACATACACAGCATCCAGGAACAACATGTGGATCTGAAAAACGACACGTGATTACAGATGCCCCACCAGTCCATGGCAGGGCGACCACTGCTACTCACACTCAGTGACTGATCATCCACGGTCTCATGCCGAGGAACATTTTCTTGCCGTCGGCTGTGTAGAACAGGCTGGAAGGTTTACGATGATGTTCACAGGCACAGCCTTTCGCGACGCGCTCCGCGTGCTCGGCACGCTGGTCCGGGTTTGAATGGATCGGCTCATGCCTGGCTCTCTCGTTGTGGCTGTGCGCGATGCGACGGTCCTCGGGCATGTCAAGCAGCCTCGGCGCCAGCACGATGACACGTGGGCTAAGAGCCCCGCAGGCTGGGCAGGGCGCCGGTTTTTCGAACTCGTCCAACGTGGCGAGTTCGTGGAACACGCCGTGCTCACGGCACTTGTAGTCGTAGATGGGCATGTCGATCCCCTCAGTCCAGGTCCGGTGCCAACGGGACTTCGACGCTGCCATCCAGTTCCTTGGTGGGACCGTCGGCGCCCGGTTTCACGTCAAACTCGAACACGTCGGTCGGCAGCCAGAGCGTCGCACAGGCGTTCGGAATATCGACCACGCCACTGATATGTCCCTGCACCGGCGCGGTACCGAGGATCGCGTAGGCCTGCGCCCCCGAGTAACCGAACTTCTTCAGGTATTCGATGGCATTGAGACATGCCTGGCGATAAGCGATATGCACGTCGAGGTAATGCTGCTTGCCGTCCTCGTCGACGGAGATACCTTCGAAGATCAGGTAGTCGTCATAGCGCGGCGTGATCGGGCTCGGCTTGAAGATCGGATTCTTGATTGCATACTTCTCCATACCGCCCTTGATCAGGCTGACGCGCATGTGGATCCAGCCGGCCATCTCGATCGCGCCGCAGAATGTGATTTCGCCGTCACCCTGGCTGAAGTGAAGGTCACCGACCGAGAGGCCGGCATCCTTGACGTAAACCGGGAAGTAAATCTTGGAACCCCGCGACAGGTCCTTGATATCGCAGTTGCCACCATGTTCACGTGGCGGCACCGTCCGCGCAGCCTCCGCGCCGGCGACCTTTGCGGTTTCCGCGTCCATCTTGCCCATGTGCGCGGTATCACCATAGGGCAGGGTGGCCAGCGGCGGTGTGCGCTCCGGGTCCGTATCGAACAGTTCCTTTTCACGCTTGTTCCATTCGTTCAACATTTCCTTCGATGGCAGGCAGCCGATCAACCCGGGGTGGATCAGCCCGGCGAACTCGACGCCCGGCACATGGCGTGACTTGGTGAACATGCCGTTGAAGTCCCAGATGGATTTCTGCGCCTCGGGGAAATGCTCGGTGAGGAAACCACCACCGTTCTTCTTTGAGAAGAAACCATTGAAGCCCCAGTTGCTCTCTTCCAGTGCACCGATATCGAGGATATCGACAACCAGCAGGTCGCCGGGCTCGGCACCTTCCACGCCGACCGGACCGGAGAGAAAATGCACCTGGCTGAGGTCGACATCGCGTACGTCGGCAGCGTCATCGTCATTGCTGATCTGGCCGCCGGTCCAGTCGTAGGTCTGGACGATGAAGTCATCACCGGGCTTCACCATGACAGCCATCGGGATATCCGGGTGCCAGCGATTATGGATCCCCTCGTTCTCATAGGGCGTTTTGTTAAGGTCGATCTTGATGATGGTATCGGTCATCGTTTTTTCTCCGGTCGTTGAATTGGAAAAACCATTGCCGCGTGTTATACGGCCAGATAGGAAGCCACCTTGTTTTCATCCACGGAATCTCTCGGGTCATCGTGTACGATTTCACCTTTCTCGATAACGAGGATCCGGTCCGCTATATCCAGCGCAAAGCTCAACACCTGCTCTGAAAGCAGGATCGTCAGGTTTCGCGCATCACGTATCTCCCTCAATGTCTTCGCGATGTCCTTGATGATGGACGGCTGAATGCCTTCCGTTGGCTCATCCAGGATAAGTACCCTGGGATTGCTCGCCAGTGCCCTCGCGATGGCCAGCTGCTGTTGCTGGCCACCCGAGAGATTGCCGCCACGGCGCTTACGCATCTCATGCAACACAGGGAACAGGTCGTACAGGTCACTGGGAACGGAGCCGCCGCCGACTGCGGTCAGGCCGGTTTCAATGTTTTCCTTCACCGTCATGGTGGAGAAAATCATCCGCCCCTGCGGAACGAAGCCGAGCCCGGACTTGACGCGCTTGTGACTTTTGCAGCCGCTCAACTCGACGCCGTTGAGACGGATGCTGCCTTCCATCGGGATCATGCCGATCAGGGACTTCAGCAGCGTGGTCTTGCCCATCCCGTTGCGTCCCATGATCGCTACGATTTCGTTGTCAGGCACAGTGAGATTGAAATCCGATATGACCCGGCTCTGGCCATAGGAAACGTTGTAATCAGACAGCTCAAGCATGATTCCCCCTCAGTGTCCGAGGTACACTTCAATGACTTTTTCATCGGCCTTGACGTGTTCCATCGAACCCTCCGACAGAACTTTGCCCTGGTGCATCACCGTGACCCGGTGAGCGATGTCCTCGACGAACTGCATGTCATGCTCAACCACCAGCACCGAGCGGTCCTCAGTGATCCGGTTCAGGAGTTCCGCGGTCTGCTTGCGTTCGGCAACGGACATCCCGGCGACCGGTTCGTCCAGCATCAGCAGTTCCGGGTCCTGGATCAGCAGCATGCCGATTTCCAGCCACTGCTTCTGGCCGTGGCTGAGCAGGTCGGCCGGTGAATCCAGCATGTCACCGAGAAAAATGACATCGGAAACCTCCTGGATTTTGTCCTTGACGACATCGTCGCGCCTGAACAGCAGGGAGCCGAATACGCTGCGTCCCTTTGGATAGGAGATCTCCAGGTTTTCGAAAACCGTCAGGTCCTCATAAATGGAAGGGTTCTGAAATTTCCTGCCGACGCCCTGTTGCACGATGTGCGCCTCTTTCATTCTGGTCAATTCATGTCCTTTGAACTTGATTGACCCGCTGGTGGCTCTGGTCTTGCCGCAAATCAGGTCGAGAACCGTCGTCTTGCCAGCGCCGTTGGGACCGATGATGACTCTGATTTCCTGCTCTTCCACGTACAGGGACAAATCGTTCACCGCCTTGAATCCATCGAAGGAAACCGTCAGGCCTTCGATACTGAGCGCAAAATTTTTCTGGGCATTTATCATTGTGCCGTACCTCTGTTCAGCATGTCGGGGCCACCTTTGTCAGGCGTCTCGTAGAGCCTGGCCCGCTCTTTCAGCAGCGGACGGATGCTGCCTATCAGTGGCTTCACATAGCTTGTATAAAGACCGGCCAGGCCGTTGGGGAAGGCCATGACCACACCGATGAACAGCGCACCCATCGCGAACAGCCACAGTTCGGGGAAGCTCTCCGAGAACGTGGTCTTGGCCCAGTTGACCAGCAGTGTTCCGTACACCACACCAATGATCGAATGCCGTCCACCGACCGCGGCGAAGATGACCATTTCAATCGAGGGCACGATGCCGACGAACGACGGCGACATAAAGCCGACCTGCAGCGTGAACATTGCCCCGCCGATGGCCGAAAAGGCCGCCGCGACGCAAAATACGAAGATTTTGAAGTTGGAGACGTCGTAGCCGGAGAATCGGACACGGTCCTCCCGTTCACGCATCGCGACCAGGATTCGTCCGAGCTTGCTCTTCGTGATCCAACAGGCAACGAGCAGGACCAGGAACAGCAGGGCGACGTTGAGATAATAGAAGAAGTACTTCGCTTCGTCCGTGCGGATATCCCATCCGTGCAGCGTGCGGAGATCGGTAATGCCATTGACACCACCGGTGTAGCCCTGCTGGCCGATGATCAGGATGGTCATGATGGCCGCGATCGCCTGCGTGATGATGGCGAAATAGACCCCGCCAACCCGGCGTTTGAACATAGCCACGCCGATAATCAGCGCGAAGATTACCGGTACCGCGATCACCGCGAACAGCGTGAACCCGAAACTGTGGAACGGTTCCCAGAACCAGGGCAGTGCGGTCAACTGGTTCCAGTCCATGAAATCCGGAATACCGGGCGTGGACTGGATCGCCGTGTTTTCGGGTGAGGATGCTTCCAGCTTCAGGAACATCGCCAGGCAGTAACCCCCGAGACCGAAGAATACGCCCTGTCCGAGACTCAGGATCCCACCCAGTCCCCAGCTCAATACCAAGCCGATAGCGACGTACGCGTAGGTCAGGTACTTGCCCACCAGGTTCAGTCGGAATATCTCCAGCACGGTGGGCAGGATAAAAACCAGCACGATTGCCAGTACCGCAAAAGAGACGGCGTCCGGATTGCGCGTAAAGTCTTGAAGTTTTTTCACCTTGATAGCTCCTTCGCCTAACTGCGGATTTTCAGGGTAAACAGGCCCTGCGGACGAAGCATGAGGATGCCGACGACGGTCAGCAGCGTCAGGACCTTGGCCATCGACCCACTCAGGAAGAACTCCATGGTGGACTGGGCCTGCGAAATGGTGAATGCCGACGCCACCGTGCCCAGCAGGTTGGAGGCGCCGCCGAAGACGACCACCAGGAAGGTGTCGACGATGTACAGCTGTCCGGCGGTAGGTCCGGTTGAGCCGATCATCGTAAAGGCGGAGCCGGCGATTCCGGCGATGCCGCAGCCGAGCGCGAAGGTGAAGCGGTCGACTTTTTCAGTGTTGATGCCGACAGCACCTGCCATCGCGCGATTCTGCACCACCGCACGGGTTTGCTTGCCAAGCCGGGATTTCTGCATGACCAGGTAGACACCGATGGTAATCAGGATAGTCAGGCACATGACGAAGAGGCCGTTGACCGGGACCTCGATCATGTCCGTGATGGCATACGAACCCATCAGCCAGTCAGGCAGGGTGACGCCAACTTCCCTGGCGCCGAAGATAGTGCGGTATCCCTGCTGCAGGATCAGGCTCAACCCCCAGGTGGCCAGCAATGTGTCCAGCGGACGGCGATAAAGGTGTCTTATCAGGACCCATTCAACCAGGGCCCCCAGTAGTGCCGCCGCAATGAATGCGAGGATCATCGCGACAAAGAAATACAGGCTGAACATGCTCGACAGGTGTTCGGAGAAGAAGTTCGAGGTCAGGTAGGTCACGTACGCGCCCAGGATCATGAACTCCCCGTGAGCCATGTTGATCACGCCCATCTGCCCGAAAATGATGGCGAGGCCGAGTGCCATGAGCACAAAGACGGAAAACAGGGAAAGTCCGGCGAAACCCTGCATCGCGAAAATGGAAGTCAATTCCGCCGCTGTATAACCTTGGAACATTTGGATTACCTCGTACTCTGGTTTCGTAATTGGCCATTGATGGGGCGTCGCGACCCCTGTCTCCTCCCTGAGAAGAGGCCGCAACGGCTACTACTGGTGGATGGCCTATTGATAGCCTTCCGGGAAAGGGTCCGGTTCGATCAATTCCTTGGTTTCGAACACGACAGCGTACTGACCGTCATCCTTCGCCCGACCGATACGGGTCTTGGACCACAGGTGGTGGTTCGGATGAATCTTCACGTAGCCTTCCGGCGCCATGGTGAGCTCGATGCCCGGAGAGGATTCCTTGATCTTGTCGATGTCGAACGACCCGGCTTTCTCGACAGCCGCCTTCCACAACCAGGGTCCGAGGTAGGCGGCCTGGGTCACGTCACCGATGACGATGTCTTTACCCCATTTTTCCTTGAAGGCCTTGACGAACGCCTTGTTGTTGTCGTTCGGGAGACTCTGGAAATACTTCATCGCCGCGTACGCGCCGACGATGTTCTCGCCACCGATGCCAAGGATTTCATCTTCAGTGACCGAGATCGTCAGGACGATGGGTTTTTCCTTCGTCATGTCGATGCCCGCAGCCTTGAGCTGCTTGTAGAACGCCACGTTCGAACCGCCCACGACGATCGCATAGAGTACGTCCGGCTTCTTCAGCTTGATCTTGTTGATCACCGAATTGAACTGGGTGTGTCCGAGTGGGTAATACTCTTCACCCACGACTTCCAGCCCAAGCTTTTCGATATGTTTGCGGGCGATTTTGTTCGAGGTGCGCGGCCAGATGTAGTCGGAACCGAGCAGGAAAAACTTCTTCGCACCCTTGTTTTTCACCACCCAGTCGATACCGGCGATGATCTGTTGCGTGGCTTCCTGCCCGGTGTAGATCACGTTCGGAGATTCCTCGAGACCCTCGTAGAACGTCGGGTAGTAAAGCATGCCGTTGTACTGTTCAAAGACCGGCAGGACGGCTTTTCTTGATGCCGATGTCCAGCAACCGAATACCGAGGCGACCTTGTCATTGACCAGCAGCTTCTTGGCTTTTTCCGCGAAGGTTGGCCAGTCGCTCGCGCCGTCCTCCTGGATATATTCAATCTTCCTGCCCAGCACGCCACCCATCGCGTTGATCTGATCGATGGCCAGTTTTTCAGCCTGAACAGAACCGGTTTCACTGATCGCCATGGTCCCGGTCACCGAGTGGAGTATGCCGACCGTAACCGTGTCGTCGGTTACAGCCAGGCCGGTTGTATTGACATCGCTTGTGGCGGGTGCCGCCATGAGTTGGGTAGACACTGCCAGCGCAAGGGGGAGGCTTACCAGGCTTCTGATAAGTGCCCTGCGCATCGAACCGTGTCGCTCTTTGCTGCAGTAATTTTTCATCGATAGACCCTCTGAAGTGTCGATTGCCAAGAGAAAACTCTCGGCGACCAGTATCCGCAAAGGGTCCTGTCGCAACCATTCGCCAACAACCGCAGAGGACTACGCAATTTGACGCATACAGCGTGGCCCGGTTATTGCGTATTTTCAGTCTATACGAGGTTGTCTCAGCTTTTTACCGGGGTGTAGTTGAGTAGTATGGTGAGTTATTAGACGGGCAAATGAATAAGCAGCAGGTATTTCCACCGCGGCGTGACTACAACAGTTGGGTTGCAGATCAAACGCTTGAGGACTTTGCGCTGCGGTTTACCGCGAAGAAGGCCAGGCGGTGGTCGTTCGCACGTGTCGCAAATACGGCCCTGGGCGCTGTTTCCTTTCTTGCACTGGAAGCGATCGGTGGCGCGATTATGGTGCAGTACGGCTTCACCAATACCGCGATCGCGGTATTGGCAGTGAGCGTCATTATCTTCCTTACCGGTCTTCCGATTGCCTATTACGCGGCACGGTACGGTGTGGATATCGATCTGCTCAGCCGAGGTGCCGGGTTCGGCTATATCGGTTCGACCATCACGTCGCTGATTTACGCGTCGTTCACGTTTATTTTTTTCGCGCTCGAGGCCGCCATCCTGGCCTCGGCATTGGAGTTGCTGACGGGACTGCCGCTGAGTATCGGTTACCTGCTCAGTTCGCTGGTCATCATCCCGCTGTCGATCCACGGCATCACGCTGATCAGCCGGTTCCAGCTGTGGACGCAACCGGTCTGGATCCTGCTCCAGATGCTGCCCTTCATCTTTATCTTTTACAAGGATATGAGCACATTCGAGGCCTGGATCAGCCACACCGGGTCCGCACCCGTGGCTGGGGAGGGTTTCAACTGGCTGGCCTTTGGCGCTGCCTCCGGTGTCTTGTTTTCGTTGATTGCCCAGATCGGTGAACAGGTCGATTACCTGCGATTCCTCCCACTTGGCAGACGTGAAAATCGGTGCTATTGGTGGCTGTCGATGATTGCGGGTGGGCCTGGCTGGATCATCGTCGGTGCACTGAAGATCCTTGCCGGATCTTTCCTGGCCGTACTCGCGATCAGCCATGGGATCTCCGCCTCCATCGCCAGTGACCCGATCCATATGTACCTGGTGGCGTTCAGTTACGTCAGCCAGTCGCCGACCGCAGCACTGGCGTTGGCCGGTATTTTCGTCATCCTGTGCCAGTTGAAGATCAATGTCACCAATTCCTACGCCGGTTCAATCGCTTGGTCCAATTTTTTCTCCCGGCTGACGCACAGCCATCCCGGCAGGGTCGTCTGGCTAGTATTTAACGTCGTGATCGCCTTGCTGCTGATGAAACTGGGGATCTATCATGCGCTGGAAAACATTCTCGGCATCTATTCGATCGTCGCCGTTGCCTGGGTGTGTTCGCTGAGCGCGGACCTGTTGATCAACAAGCCGCTGGGGCTCAGCCCAGCCTATATCGAATTCAAGCGCGCACATCTTTTCGATATCAATCCGGTGGGTATTGGCGCGATGAGCATTGCCACGCTGTTCGGTATTCTCGGCTACGCAGAGGTATTCGGCCCCGCGATCAAGGCTTTCTCATCCTATATCACCATGCTGATCGCACTTCTCGCCGCACCGGCAATCGCCTGGATGACCAAGGGCCGTTATTACATCGCCCGCCCACCGACAAATGATTTCGCGCACACCGCGGAGGCAGCCTGTGAGGTATGCGGTAACCTGTTCGAAACCGAGGATATGACAACCTGCCCCTCATACCAGGGAAATATCTGCTCCTTGTGCTGTTCGCTTGATTCACTCTGTAACGACCGCTGCAAGGTCGGCGCCAGGGTCAGCGATCAGTTGGCCGCGTTCGGTAGATTCCTGTTTCCTGGCGGACAGATTGGCAGGGTCAATGCTCGGCTGCTGCAATTCCTTTCGCTGATGAGTGTGCTGTCCGCGTTCGTCGCCGCGGTGTTCTGGCTGGTGTCGCAGCAGATGGGCTCGGATAACACAGAAGTGAGCCAACTGGTGAACAATGCGCTGTTCAATGTCTACATGCTGTTGCTGATACTGATCGGCGTACTGGTATGGTTGTTCGTGCTGGCCGAGGAAAGCAAGAAACTGGCGTTGGATGAAACCACCAAGCAGGCGGACCTGCTGACTAACGAGATACTGGCGCATCATGTCACCGACATGAAACTGCAGAAGGCGAAGGAGAACGCGGATGCGGCGAACCAGGCCAAGAGTCGCTATCTCACCGGTATCAGTCACGAACTCAGGAGTCCACTGAATTCCATTCTGGGTTATGCGCAGTTGCTGGAAAAGGACGGCAGCCTTTCGGATGCGCAGCAGAAAAAAATCAACCTGATCCGGCGCAGCAGTGATCACCTGGCTAACCTGATTGAGGGCCTGCTGGATCTTTCCAGTATCGAGGCCGGACGTCTCGAAATGCGCCGCGACCAGGTATCCCTTGGCACGCTGTTGAAAGAAATCACCGACATGTCGCGTGTCCAGGCGGCGGCAAAAGGGTTGGATTTTGAAACTGTCAGCCTGTCTGAACTGCCGGAAGTGATTACTACGGATGAAAAACACCTGCGGCAGATCCTGATCAACCTGTTGTCGAACGCGATAAAGTACACGGAGCGGGGCGTCATTACCTTTACCGTGCGTTACCGCAGCGAGGTGGCGGATTTTTACATCAGGGATACCGGGATCGGTATCGAGCCGGACTACCTGGAAACGATCTTTCACCCGTTCGAGCGTATCCGTAAGCCCGGAACGCCACAGAACCCAGGAACCGGGCTGGGGTTGACGATCAGCCGTTTTCTCACCGAGATCATGGGTGGTAATCTTTCGGTGACAAGCAGTCCGGGCGAGGGCAGTGAATTCCGACTGTCGCTGATGCTGCCGCGCGTCTTCCGGGTCTCTGAACTTCCACAGCCAACCCGATCCATCAAGGGCTATAAAGGCGTAGAGCGCACGGTGATGGTCGTTGATGACAATGCGTCACATCGTGGCCTGATCAGTGAAATTCTGTCACCCGTCGGTTTCGAAGTTCTCGAGGCGAAGGACGGCTATGAATGCCTTGAAGCAGTCGGCCGGCATCGGATTCACCTGTTCCTGCTGGATATTTCCATGCCGGGTATGGATGGTTGGGAGTTACTGGAGCGGCTGAGACGTGAGGGCGTGAGCCAGCCGGTCTTGATGGTTTCCGCGGACGCGATAGACGGGCCGACGCATGCAATGGGGCCGGAGCCAAAATTCAGACCGCATGACGGATTTATTGCGAAACCCATCCGTGATAACAATCTGCTGGACAAGGTCTCCACCGCGCTTGACTTGGAATGGGAATACATGGACGACGATGCGGAGAGCAAACGGGTCATCCGCAAGTGTGAAGTGAGCCTCGACTTCAGTCACCCGGAATGCATGAACGATTGCAGTGAACTTCTCTCGATGTCCGAACTTGGTTACATCGCGGGAATGGAGAGGGTCCTGCAAAGAATCGAGGCGAGAAGTGTCGCGCCGGAGTTCGTGAAATGCGTCCGCCGGCACATGTCCGAACTGCAGATATCCAGGGTTACAGAACTCTGCAGGCGCATCATTTCCCACGCACAATGAACGAGCTACAGGAAATCATTCTCCTGGTCGACGATTCCACGGAGACCCTTGGGATATATAACGAGGCACTCTCGTCGGCCGGGTACACCGTGCTGGTTGCGCTGGACGGCGAACAGGCCATCCGGATAGCCGGGCGGATAACCCCGGATATCATCCTGCTGGATGCCGTCATGCCGGTGATGGACGGGTTCGTAACCTGTCAGCACTTCAAGTCCGATCCCGTGTTGGCCGAAGTGCCGGTTATTTTCATGACCGGCCTGGGTGAAACTGAGCATATCGTCCGCGGGTTTCAATCCGGCGGTACCGATTATCTGCAAAAGCCAATCAATCACGATGAACTGCTGGCACGCATCAGGGTCCATCTGAATAGTTCCAGGATAGCGAGAAGTACACGCCGGGCCCTGGATGAAGTGAGCCAGCCTGCATTCGCCAGCGATCTTTCGGGCAAGCTGATATGGGCTACACAGCGCGCCTCCGGTATTTTTTCCGCGCTTGGCGAAGACACCCGGGGCAGTGCAAAGGTCGCGGAACAGATAAGACAGTGGCTGAGGCATTCGCCGGAGAGAAACAGTATTCTGAAATTCACCGGCCTTGAGATACCGTTGCAGGTACAGTTCCTTGCCCGCTCGACGCCGACGGAATTCCTGTTTCAGATCATCGACCTCTCCGAGGGCGGTGCTATCGAAGCCATCAGGCTGGAATTTGGCCTGACGGAACGGGAAGCCGAAGTTTCCTACTGGCTGGCACAGGGAAAAACCAATCGTGAGATCGCGCAGATACTGGAGATGAGCCCGAGAACCGTCAGCAAACACCTGGAAACCGTATTCCGCAAGCTCGGCGTGGAAAACCGGACATCGGCCGCTGCCCGTTGCATACAGGTTCTTTACACGTAAGCGGAACGTTATATCTCTTTACCACGATATTTATTCATCCGCCGGGTAAACTTACGCACATACCCACGCGCTTCCTTTCAGTGCAGATGGTTTTGAGCTTGTTCAATACCTGTTGCGGGGAGAGCGATCGCGCCTCGCCGACTTCTCCTCGGTGGCGCTGTAGCGAATCAGTCGTACACCAGCCCCACTCCCTGTTTCCTATATGGGGATGCTGCCTACCCACGCAGCCGAAGAAAACCGTAGATGTGCTTGCGATACCGTTGACCATAAACACGGCGCCTGCGCCACGAACAGTTGCAATCTATCCATGCGCCTTCCCGCACCCACGGGTGTCCGGATCACGAGAGCAGCGCCGCATAATCCGATTCCAGCTGCTGAAAATTGAGCGTGGCGATGAAGCGGCTGAAGCTGAACCAGGAGGCGAGCCCCCTGATGTCGGCAAAATGAGGAGGCACGAAGCGTGGCGGCACGATGATCCCCTCGGTCATCAGTTGATCAATGATCCTGATATCCTCCAGCTGAATCTTGCCGACAAAGAGCAGCGGCAACTTCTCCAGTTTTCCCTGAGCGACTGCCAACCGCATAAAATTGTAAGTCTGCACGAACCCACGCATATAGGAGATATCTTTGGTGAATGGCCTGCCTTCCGGGGTACTGCCGCGGAACACCCGGCTGGCGATAGTGTAACTCTCCTCCTCGCACAGCTCCCGGTTGCGCAGATAGTTGTACACCTCGATGAAATTGGCGCCCTCTTCGGCCAGTGTGACGGCGCGCACCCGGTTGATCAGCCGGTAGAGGCGTGTCGGTGTGGAGCGCAGTGTAATAATCTCGGTAAGCACAGCCAGCCCCTCCTGGGTGACCGTAGTGGAGGGCTGCCCTTTCCCCAGAAAGGTGCAGTAGGGCTGGGAAATGCCGTTCAGCGTGGTACCCAAATGGATCCACCCCTCATGCGCCTCCAGCACATCGAGATCTTCGCTGTTCAGCATCGCCCCCCGGCGTATCTTGATATAGTCTGTGCCGGCCGCGGCATCCGCGGTGATACCGTCGCTGATCATTACACGGATACCATCGTTGGGAAACACCCGCTTCATGCGCCCGTTCAGCTCTTCAACCGCGGCTTCAGCGTCGATCGTCTTAGGCTCCTCCTGCATATCGCGATGCCGCAGCAGGTTGATCAAGGTCTCCTCCATGCTGGTGCCCAGCTCAGCCACGGTCGGGTCGCCCGCGTGAAACACATCCGACGCTGAGCCGTAGAGCTCCTGCGACAGATCGCCAAACTCATGGCAGCCGCGCGCTTCCAGCAACCGCACCACCATCTGATACTCACGGCAGACCCGCCGCATCATCCCGGTCACCGGGCTCAGCTGCCCCAGCTGGCGATTGATATCGCGTTCGATTTCGTGAAACTCACGACGCTTCACTTGTGCATCGAACCCGAGCTGGCACTCATCCCGGTAGTAATCGCTATCGATTCGCGGCAGCGCCTTGCAGCCACTCTCGAAGAACGCATCCTTGATCCGGGGATTCCACTTGATCGCATCCAGAATCCGAATTGGTTTCTGTGCTTCGACAATACGGTCGGAGAGCGCTCTGACAGTATCGAGATACTCTTTCGTGGCGGGCATGGCTGGTCGGGTCTCACTACGGCACACTGGTTCGCTAATCCGATGTCCGGTCAGAAACTCCATCTGTGGTCATTCCCGCACAGGCGGGGATCCAGTAAGTCGCTGATTTTTTTGATCCCAGCCTTCGCCGGGACGACGATAGATGAAAGAAACATCTGTTTCCGGACGCGTTCTAATCTAGCCTAAACCCCGCGTCCTGACTAGCCGACCCGGGAACAGAGTCGCCATCGCGCCGTTCGGTGGGTATCCACCGCAAAACCTATTTCGAGAGCGCTCCTATACCCTCGTCCAGGCCGGTCAGCGTCAGCGGATACATACGCATTCCCAGTTGTTGATAGATGTGCTTGGTCGTGCCGCTGTATTTCCAGAACTCCGGTTCGCTCGGGTTGAACCAGATCACCTTCTCCCAGGTATCGAGAATACGCTGCAACCACACCACACCCGGTTCCCGGTTCCAATGCTCCACGCTACCGTTCTCAGCGAAGAGTTCGTAAGGAGACATGGCTGCGTCCCCCACAAAAATCACCCGGTAGTCACGACCATAAGTATGCAGTAGCTCTGGCGTCGGTATCGTGTCGCTGAAGCGGCGCTGATTGCTGCGCCATACCTTTTCGTAGATGCAGTTGTGAAAATAGTAGTGTTCGAGATGTTTGAATTCGCTGCGGGCAGCGGAAAAGAGCTGCTCGCACTCGCGCACATAGGGCTCCATCGAGCCGCCAACATCGAGAAACAGCAACACTTTGACCGCATTATGCCGTTCCGGAACCATCTTGATATCCAGCATCCCCGCGTTGCGGGCAGTCGAACTGATGGTATCGTCCAGATCCAGCTCTTCGGCCGCACCACTGCGAGCGAACTTGCGCAGTTTGCGCAACGCCACTTTGATGTTGCGGGTACCCAGTTCGACGCCATCGTCCAGATCCCGGAACTGACGCTTCTCCCACACCTTGAGCGCACGCCGCTGACGGCTCTCGCCACCAATCCTGATCCCCTCAGGATTGTAGCCGGAGTGACCGAACGGAGAGGTACCACCGGTGCCAATCCACTTACTGCCGCCGGCATGCCGCCCCTGCTGCTCCTCCAGCCGTTTTTTCAGCGTCTCCAACAGCTTATCCAGTCCACCCTGCGACTCGATCTGCGCCATCTCCTCGGCACTGAAGCTCCGTTTCAGCTCGTGGCGCAACCACTCCTCCGGTATCAGCACCTGCATGAAATTCTGGATCTGCTCCAATCCGTGGAAGTAGCTGCCGAAGGCACGGTCGAAACGGTCGAAAAATTTCTCATCCTTCACCAGACAGAGCCGTGCCAGCAGGTAGAAATCGTCGAGACTGGCAAATGCCAGCCGCTGGTCGAGTGCCTCGATCAATGTCAGCAGCTCTTTGATAGTGACCGGCACCTGAGCCTGACGCAATGTGGTGAAGAAATCGATCAGCATCGTCTCACGACCGCAGCCTAACGCGCCTCCCGCCGCAGCATGAAGGCGAGTCGCTCCAGCATGTGCACATCCTGCTCGTTTTTCAGCAGTGCCCCGTACAGCGGCGGAATCGCCTTGCTGCTCTCCTTGCCCTGCAGAATATCGACCGGTATGTCATCCGCCATCAACAACTTCAGCCAGTCGATCAGCTCCGACGTGGAGGGCTTTTTCTTCAGCCCGTTCACCTCGCGCACGCGAAAAAAGATCTCCAACGCTTCATTCACCAACCGTTTCTGAATATCCGGATAGTGCACTCGGATGATATCCGCCATGGTCTGCTTGTCAGGAAACTGAATGTAGTGGAAGAAACAGCGGCGCAGAAAAGCGTCGGGCAGCTCCTTCTCGTTGTTGCTGGTGATGATCACGATAGGGCGATGGCGGGCGACTATCCGCTCCCCGGTTTCATAGACGAAAAACTCCATCCGGTCGAGCTCAACCAGCAGGTCATTGGGAAACTCGATATCCGCCTTGTCAATCTCATCGATCAGTAGCACGACCGACTGTTCCGCCTCGAACGCCTGCCACATCATCCCCTTACGGATGTAGTTCCTGATCTCATGCACGCGCTGATCACCCAGCTGCGAGTCGCGCAGCCGAGACACCGCGTCGTATTCATACAGCCCCTGATGCGCCTTGGTGGTCGATTTGATGTGCCAGCTGAGAATCGGCTTATCCAGTGCGGCTGCAACCTCCTCGGCCAACATCGTCTTGCCGGTGCCGGGCTCCCCTTTGATCAACAGTGGGCGTTGCAGCTTGATGGCGGCGTTGACTGCCAGACGCAGATCTTCCGTTGCCACATAACGCGCTGTGCCTTCAAATTTCATAGCTGACTCCGGTATGCAAAAAACCCTGTGCCGCTGCTATCCGCAATATTGCGCTGCGGTTGCTCCAGGAACTGGCCAACACTGCCGCCCGGGCAAATGGCAGCCAGCGCAGCTGAGCATGTTCCGCCGGATTGAGACTGATGGTCCGGCGAACCGGTAGAGAGAGCCCGAACCAGTGCTCCAGATTGTAGTGGACGCCCGGCGCATAGCGGCTGCGCCAGGGGTGGATGATGGCAAAACGTTCACAATGGCGAAAATCAATCAGACGCCCGCTATAATCCAGCCCGGTCTCCTCACGCAACTCCCGTTCGGCACATTGACGTGGACTCTCGTTCCACTTGAGGCTTCCGGTCACCGATTGCCAGAAATCTTTCGGCCGGGTCCGGCGCAGCATGAGAACCTCACCCGATTGAGTATAGATCACAACCAGCACGGATTCGGGGCGTTTGTATTCCATCAGCTCTCGCTAATCGGGGAAGCGTCGTACCAAGTCTGACACAAAATCGAGTTCGCTGAGCACGATACTCCCGCTGCCCATGCTCCAAAGCATACAGCGATAACGCCTGAGCGCTTTCCCCAAACGCTGCCGGCTAGCCGTCACCCCGCTCCTCGGCCTGAGGTCGGCGAATCCTGATGGAGAGTTCGCGCAGCTGATCCAGGCTGACCTCTGAAGGGGCGGAGGTGAGCAGGCAGGCGGCGGTCTGGGTTTTGGGGAATGCCATCACTTCGCGAATGGACGTGGCGCCGGCCATCAGCATCACCAGTCGGTCGAGACCGAAAGCGAGGCCGCCATGCGGTGGACAACCATACTTGAGCGCGGAGAGCAGGAAGCCAAACTTCTCCTGTGCCTCCGCTTCGCCTATGCCAAGCAGGCGGAAAACCTGTTCCTGCAGTTCCGGCCGGTGAATACGAATCGAGCCACCGCCCAGCTCCATCCCGTTGAGCACCATGTCATAAGCGCGTGACAGACAAGTACCAGGAGCGCTCGTCAACAGTGTCTGATGTTCTGCCTTCGGCGCGGTAAACGGATGGTGCAGCGCACTCCAGCGGTTCGCCTGCTGATCCCACTCGAACATCGGAAAGTCGACCACCCAGAGCGGCTGCCAATCGGAGCCCATCAGCTGGCGGTCTTCGCCCAGTCGGATACGCAGTGCGCCCAGTGCTTCGTTGACGACTGTCGCCTTGTCCGCTCCGAAGAAGATCAGATCGCCATCCTCCGCAGCGGTGCGCTGCACGATCGCCTCCACCACCTCGTCCGGCAGAAACTTCAGAATCGGCGACTGCAATCCGTCACGCCCCTTGGCCAGCTCGCTCACCTTGATGTAGGCAAGTCCCTTGGCGCCATAGATGGCAACCAGTTGGGTATAACCATCGATCTGCTTGCGGGTCAGCTCACACCCCTGAGGCAGACGCAGGGCCGCCACCCTTCCCTGGGGATCGTTGGCCGCTCCAGAGAAGACTTTGAACTCCACCGACTGCATCAGGTCACCGACATCCACCAGCTCCAGTGGACAGCGCAGATCGGGCCGGTCGGAACCATAGCGCTGGATCGCCTCTGCGTGCGCCATGCGCGGAAAGGGGTTGGGCAGATCCCGACCGAGAACCGATTTGACCACCTGGCGGATCATCTCCTCCATCAGGGTCATCAGTTCATCCTCGTTCATGAAGGATGTCTCGATGTCGAGCTGGGTAAACTCCGGCTGGCGGTCGGCGCGCAGATCCTCGTCACGAAAGCAGCGCACCACCTGGTAGTAGCGGTCCATGCCCGACATCATCAACAGCTGTTTGAACAGCTGTGGCGACTGCGGCAGCGCGAAAAACTTGCCTGGATGGGTACGCGAGGGAACGAGATAGTCACGTGCACCCTCGGGTGTCGCCTTGGTCAGCATCGGAGTTTCGATGTCGAGAAAGCCATTGTTGTCGAGAAAATTGCGCAACGCCCGGGTCACCTTGGCGCGCATCCTGATCCGCTCCAGCATCTCCGGCCGGCGCAGATCGATATAGCGGTAGCGCAGGCGCACCTCCTCCGAAGCCTTCTCGTACTCGTCGAGCTGAAACGGCGGTGTTTCCGACCGGTTCAGTACCTCCATCTCCAAGCCGAGTATCTCGATCTCGCCAGTAGCGATGTCCGGATTGGCCGAGCCTGCCGGACGCGGTCTGACCCGCCCCTTCAACCGTACCACGTATTCGTTGCGTACCTGCTCCGCGATCCCGAACACCTGCGGCAGCTCAGGGTCGCAAACCACCTGCACCAGCCCCTCGCGATCGCGCAGATCGATGAAGATCACGCCGCCGTGATCGCGCCGGCGATGCACCCAGCCACAGAGTTCGATCTGTTGATCGATATGGGAGGCGTTGACTTGTCCACAATAGAGAGTACGCATTTGAGCTGTTCCGTTGAGAGAATTGACCGGAGCCGACCGAAAAACGGGAGATGTTAAGGTTTGGGTTCTTTTGCTGCAAGCGCCTTGGTGTTAGCCGTGACACCGGGCACCACCGCTCCCATCGACATCAGCATCTTGAGTCCGTCATCTACTTTCATATCCAGTTCGATCGCCTCGTCCCTGGGAATCATCACAAAGTAGCCACCGGTGGGGTTGGGAGTGGTTGGCACATACACATTGATCACATCGCGACCGGTCTTGGCCTGGGCTTCACCCACGTCAGCACCGGTCTGAAATGCAATGGTCCAGAGCCCACGCCTGGGAAACTCTATCAACAATACCTTGCGAAACGACTTGCCCTTCTCGCTGAATACAGTCTCCGCCAGTTGCTTGGCACCCGAATAGATTGACCGCACCAGCGGAATTCTGGCCAGAATGTGCTCCCACAGCGAAACCAGCGAACGGCCAAACAAATTGGCCGCGAAGACACCGGTGAAAAACACGATCAGCAGTGAGAGCACCACTCCCAGGCCGGGAATATGAAAGCCGATCAGGTTGTCAGGCCGGTACGCCTCGGGTATCAGCAGCAGGCTGTTGTCCATCCAGCGTACCAACATGCGTACCACCAGCACGGTGACGCCGATCGGCACCCAAACCAGCAACCCGGCGACCAGATAACGACGGAGAAAGCTCATGGTCGCGGTCAGCCCGCGCTCGCCGAATTCTCTGGCTTCGACGCCGCTTTACTCTCCTTGGGCTTCTCTTCTTTGCTCTCCGTCTTGCTCGAGTCATGCAGGTTCTTCTGTTTCGAGTTTTTGAAGTCGGTCTCGTACCAGCCTCCCCCCTTGAGCCGGAAAGCGGCCGCAGAGATCAGCTTCCTCAGCGCTGGTGCCGCGCACTCAGGGCAGTCGGTAAGCGGTACGTCACTCAGCTTCTGGATCACCTCCAGCTGATGGCCGCAGGCATCACAACGGTATTCGTATAACGGCATGGCAAAACCCCCGATCTTCCACAATCGACCGCGGCGCACCGCGGATCGGCAATGGTTTAAAAATTGAAATTGGGGAATGTTACCACAGCCCCGGAAAAACCCAGAAGCTGCTGCACATCTTTGCAGAGCCGGCATACCGGCGCTTGTCGCGTGTGGGATTTACCCGGTCCGCTGATGCTGTCTAACGCTCACGTTCTTCCCGCTGCTTGCGCAAATACTCGCTCTGGCGCTGAATCACATGTTTGATCAGCACATCGCGGTCGCACTCGCGCAGATGGCGGAAGTTGACCCGGGTCTGGAAAAGGATCCTGCCATCTTCTGCAGAGATCAGCTTTTCGCAAGCTACCACTTCAGCATAGAGGATCAGTCCAGTGAAATAGGGAAGCAGTATCTTCAGCTCCAACAGACTGCCCGGTTCCGTGGCCTCCGGTGCGTTGAACGCCATGCCACCAGCACTGAGATTGACCGCGCTGGCGGGCTGGTCCGCCATCTCATTCGTCCAGGTGAGGAAGGCTTTGCCCAGCAAGTCGATCTTCTGATCCAGTGACTTCAGGTAGTGAGCTATATCCGGAGAGATCCCTTCGATCTTGCGCAATACACCAGACATCTCCTGGCTGATCACCGCCAGATTGCTCATGAGGGTGAATTCGCTCTCCAGCCCTTTATCCTGCCGTTCCAACCGTTTTTGCAGCATGCCGGGGGGAATCGCCTGAAAGCTCAGCGCAACAGTATCATCGATACGAAAATACTCACGCCGTTCATGTGATTGGTCGCCTGCCTGATGGTCTGTCATTACCCTGCCCGCCGCTTAGCTTTCCGATTTTTCGATAATCAACACATCACCACTCTCCTGGTCTCTACCGCGTACCAGGATCACCTCGACCCGCCGGTTGATCGCACGGTTGGCCGAGTTGTCGTTGGGTACCAGCGGCCTGGAGTCGGCGTGCCCTTCGATCATGACCCGTGCCGGGTCGATATCACGGTTTCTCAACAACTCATGCACCACGGTGACCGCACGTGCGGAAGAGAGCTCCCAATTGGAGCGGAAACGGGCGGTGGATATCGGAATGTTATCAGTGTGCCCCGCCACAATCACGTTTCCTGGAGATTTCGCGACCGCCTTACCGATACGTTCCATCACCTCAATAAAACCCTTGTCCAGCTGGGCACTGCCAGAAGAGAAGGATCCTTTCTCCTGAATGCGTACGATGATCTTGGTCTCCTCGGTCTCAACACTGACCAACCCTTCAGCTATCTCCTGTTTCAACGCCTCCCGCAATGCTTCAGCATCCAGCTCAATCTCTTTGCGCATTTTTTCTGCCACGGCTTCCATTACCGCGTCGTTGATATCGAGATTCTGCTTCTCAATTTCGGTAGTCTTCTGCCGGATCTCATTGACAACCGCGGGGTCCGGGGTGACCGAAGGGCTGAACTCCTGCTTGATCACGCTGACGCCCTTGACCATCTCCACGGCCATAATCTCACGTTGGACGCCGAATGCATCCCGCATCGAATCGGCCATCTTCTTGAATCGGATCGCATCGATCTCGGCAAATGAGAGCAGCAGTACGAAAAAGCACATCAGCAGCGACATCAGGTCGGCGAAAGTAGCCAGCCATGCCGGTAGACCTGCTGCGCATTTGGGGCACTCATCTTCCATCGATCAGCCCTTATCGTCGGCCTTTGCTCTCTTACCGGAGGGTAGATAGGTACTCAACATCTGCTCCAGCACCCTTGGGTTCATCCCCTCCTGTATACCGGAGATCGTCTCCAGGATGAGTGATTTGTTGGTCTGCTCCAGCTGACTGGCGCGCGCCAGCTTATCTGCCAGCGGCTGGGCAAAAGCATTGGCGATGACTGCGCCGTAGAGCGTGGTTAGCAGCGCCACCGCCATGGCTGGTCCGATGCTGGCAGGGTCGGCCATGTTTGCCAGCATCTGCACCAATCCAATCAGCGTGCCGATCATGCCCATGGCCGGTGCCATGATCGCCATATTCTTGAACATGCTCTGACCGGTTTCATGCCGCTGGATGGTCAGGTTGATATCTTTGGTCAGCAGACGCTGCACCAGTGCCGGATCGTGACCGTCGACACAAAGGCTGATCCCCTGCTTCAGAAAACTGTTGCTGATCTCCTGCCCCTCCAGCGCTAGCAGGCCATTTTTACGTGCTATGTCCGCCAGCTGCACTGCCTCTTCGATCAACTTGTTGGCGTCATCCGTTTTGTAGAAGAAGGCACGCATGGCAATAGTGAAGGAGCCGAGAAAATCTTTCAGTGAAACCTGCATCAGCGTCACCATGAAGGTACCGCCGACCACGATCAAGATCGACGGCAAGTTCACAAACAGCATTACATCGCCACCGGTGGCAATCGCCCCGACGATAATGCCGATTCCTCCCAACAACCCGATCAGTGTTGCTATATCCACGTGTAACCTCTTATTGACCCAGCGAACGCTATCCAAGGCCCAATCCGAGCAGCCTGCGGATGCTCTATCTGCAGTGGATAACGGAAAGCTGGCAGAAAACTTTAGTTCTTGTTTCAATCGTGCAATTTTTCGTACAGCTTGGTGAGATACTGATTGCAGGCCATCCTGGAATGAATCCAAATGATTGAAAATGATGAAAAACCGATATTGATTACGGGTTGTTCCAGCGGTATCGGCTATGCTGCGGCAAAAGCGCTCAAAGCGCGCGGTTACCAGGTTTACACCAGTGCCAGGAGAGAGGCGGATGTCGCCCGGCTGTCAGCGGACGGGTTCACTGCGCTGCAACTTGATCTGGACGATAGCGCAAGTATCGAATCGGCGTTGACACTGATCCTCGAGCAGACCGGGGGACGGCTCTATGCGTTGTTCAACAACGGCGCTTATGGCCAGCCAGGAGCGGTCGAAGATCTGAGCAGGGAGGTGCTCAGAGCCCAGTTCGAAACCAACCTGTTCGGTTGGCATGAGTTGACCCGACGCGTCATTCCGGTGATGCGACGCCAGGGTGCCGGGCGCATCATCCAGAACAGCTCCGTGCTCGGCTTGATAGCGTTGCCCTATCGTGGGGCCTACACCGCCAGCAAGTATGCACTCGAGGGGCTGAGCGACACACTGCGCCTGGAGCTGCATGGCAGCGGTGTGCATGTCTGCCTGATAGAACCGGGTCCGATCGAGAGCCGGTTTCGCGCCAACAGCCTGGTAATGGTTAAAAAGCATATCGATATCGAGAGCAGCCTGCACCGGGAGCACTATCGGACCACACTGGCGAGACTGGAGAAACCAGGGGCTGCGGTGCCTTTCACGCTGCCACCGGACGCGGTGGTTAAGCGCGTGATACATGCGCTGGAGAGCCCGCGTCCGCAGGCGCGCTACTATGTCACTCTGCCCACCTATCTTTTCGGCAACCTGAAACGACTGCTCTCCAGCAGGGCGTTGGATTGGATATGCCACAGGGTGTGATGACCAAAAGTTTCATCAGGCCATGCGCCTTCCGCCTCGCCCCCGTTGCGGGAAAACCTCGACAAAAGCTGGAAGAACCAGTCTCCAGTGCGCTTTTAAACCAGTGTCAGAACCGCTATCGCGTTCCACGCTTTGGCAAGTTGACGGTGGTTTCAAGTCCCGGGTTTCACGCTGGTGCGCTGCACGGACACAGAGTTTCCCACAGTTGCCAGAACGATCCCGACAGCGACCAGAGAGATGCCGGCATAGTGGTAGCCATGGAGCCGCTCCCCGAGCAGAAATACCGACATCAGGGTGCCAAACACTGGAACCAAGTGTACAAACTGACCGGCCCGGTTCGGCCCCACCTCCTCCACCGCGTGGTTCCAGAAGAGATAAGCAAGCAACGATGGAAACAGTGCAACGTAGAACACGCTCGACAGTGTAAGCGGATTCAGGTTGACCGTTCGGCCGGTCCCAAGCTCCCAAAGGTAGAGCGGCAAAATGAACATTGTCCCGATAACGACGGTGTAGCCGAGCAGTGACATCCCATCAAGGCCGACCGGTCTGCGCTTGAGCAGCACCGAATAGGCACCCCAGGAAAAGACCGCCGCCAACACCCATAGATCCCCGCTGGAGAGATTCAGTTCCAGCAGGCGTTTCAGCTCTCCGTGCGCCACGATGACCGCTACGCCGGCCATCGAGGCGGTAATTCCCAATGACTGCCGCAGCTGAATCGACGAACCCAGAATCAAGCGAGAGAGCAGTATGATCACCAGCGGCATCGTGGAGACCAACAGCAGTGCATTGGAGGCAGTGGTGGTCTGCAGTGCGAGATAGAGGAAGGTATTGTAGTTGGTCACCCCCAGCAGCGCGAGCAGCGCCACTGTTCCCTGGTTGGCTTTCACCAGTGGCCAGTCGCGCCGCATGTCACGCCAGACAAACGGGAGCAGCAGCGCGCCAGCCACCGCCCAGCGCCAGAACGAGAGGCTGATCGGCGGCATTTCCAACCGGATATAGCGCGCCACCACACTGTTGCCAGCCCAGAAGAGCGTCACCAGCACCAGCAGCAGATAGGGCGATATCGAACGTTTGGTCATGGAATCCGCAGCGCGGCCTCTACACCCGTAGCAAAGCCCCGCATCCTACCACCGCGCCTGCCGATTTATGGGACTTTCTGTGGATTACTCAAAATTTACAGGGGTATTCGCCGATACCGGGTAGAGACGGGCAATCTTCGCTCAGGTAGAATCTGGCGACCAATGGCCGGTCGACTTCCCATCCTGTCGCCTGCCACTCTTTCCAGTTACAGCTATACGCTCTGCCAGACGAGTTGTCAGCAGAACAGACTGCAGGATCCCGCCCTATGGACATTCGCAGCTTCAACCCCCCCGTTCGTACCCTGATGGGTCCAGGTCCATCGGACGTTCACCCGCGCGTATTGGAAGCGCTGTCCCGCCCTACGATCGGACACCTCGATCCGCTCTTCGTCGGCATGATGGAAGAGGTGAAAACCTTGCTGCAGTACGCATTCCAGACCGACAACGCCCTGACCATGCCGGTGTCGGCGCCGGGATCTGCGGGTATGGAGAGCTGCTTCGCCAATCTGGTGGAGTCGGGCGACAAGGTGATCGTCTGTCAGAACGGTGTCTTCGGCGGCCGCATGAAAGAGAATGTGGAACGCTGCGGCGGCGTCGCGGTACTGGTCGAAGATGAGTGGGGCAGAGCGGTGGATCCGCAAAAGCTGGAAGATGCATTGAAAGCCCATCCCGACGCAAAGATCGTCGCTTTCGTGCACGCGGAGACATCGACCGGTGCCCAGTCGGATGCCAAAACGCTGGTGGGCCTGGCGCACAAATACGACTGCCTCACTATAGTCGATGCGGTCACCTCACTGGGCGGAACACCGGTCAAAGTGGATATCTGGGGTATTGATGCGATCTACTCGGGTACACAAAAATGTCTCTCCTGTGTACCCGGGATCTCACCGGTCAGCTTCAACGAACGTGCGCTGGAGAAGATCCGCAACCGCCGGAGCAAAGTGCAGAGCTGGTTCATGGATCTCAATCTGGTGATGGGATACTGGGGCAGCGGAGCGAAACGAACTTATCATCATACCGCTCCGGTCAACGCCCTCTATGCGCTGCACGAGGCGCTGTTGATGCTGCGCCAGGAGGGTCTGGAGAATGCTTGGAACCGGCATCAACACCATCACCAGGCGCTACGGGCCGGGCTGGAGGCGATGGGACTCAGTTTCATCGTGCCGCAGGCGGAACGGTTGCCGCAGCTGAATGCGGTATCCATACCACCAGGTGTCGACGATGCACTGGTACGCGGGCGTCTGCTGAATGAATACAACCTGGAGATCGGTGCAGGTCTGGGTGCGCTGGCGGGCAAAGTGTGGCGCATCGGGCTGATGGGCCATGCCAGCCGGGCTGAGAATATACTCCTCTGCGTCGCCGCGCTGGAAGCGGTATTGTCCGATCTGGGCGCCGAGATCAACACCGGTGTTGCACTAAGCGCCGTGCAGCAGGCGCTGTCGCAACAGGCCTAAGTGACCAGGGCTGAGGGCCAAGAAATTCCTGGCCCTCAGCCCTCAACCTTCGGTCCTGGTCTCTCAGCCACCTTATCGCGCAGATAGAGCGGCAATGCCTGCTCAGCGGATACCGCCCGCCCCGCCTGCAGACCGGCTGCCCCTAACAGGGCGACATCCCAGGCACTGCAGAGCAGTTCGCCGTCGACCGCAGCAAGCTGCTGTTGCAGGCGACCACGCAGTAGTTCGCCGTAACTGGCCCAGCCGGATCCCACCCCCACCCAGCCGTCTCCGGTGGGCAGCTCGACCCGAGCCGGTTGCGCCACCAGATCATTGCTGTGAGCAACTACCAGACCCTTCTCATCGACCAGATAACAGCCGAAATAGAGCTCCTGCATACGCGCATCATAAGCGGGCAGCAGCTTCTTATCGCCCTGTTCTCGGTAACGGCGCTGTGCCAGCGCCGCCAGTGTGGAGACCGGGACTACCGGCAGATCTGCAGCGAACGCGGTCCCCTGAACCACCCCGGTGGCTATGCGAATGCCAGTAAATGAGCCGGGCCCACGGCCAAACGCCAACCCGTCCAACGCACTCAGCCCCAAGCCGGCCTCCGCCAACAGCTCCGCCATCATCGGAAGAATCAATTCGCTGTGTCTGCGCGGCTCCACCCGAAAGCGCAAGTAAACCTCGCCATCGAGGTAAAGCGCGGCGGAACAGGCCTCGGTTGCAGTCTCAATCGCCAGTATTTTCATGCGCGCATTGTAGCCGAATCAGCACTCACTCCCGATTTTTTTCAGCTGTCGGTCCCGATCCGGGCTCGCAATCATCCGACTGGGCAAAAAAACGTACCACGTCGGCCGGATCGCGGGTGCGTGCCATCGGCGGCATACTGTCCAGGAAAGTCTGACCATAACCGCGCTTCAGCAGTCGGCGGTCACAGATCACCAGCACACCGCGGTCCCTGACATCGCGTATCAACCGTCCAGCCCCCTGTTTCAGCGCTATCGCCGCCTGCGGCACCTGGTACTCCATGAACGGATTCCCCCCGCGCTTGCGCAGCGCACTGATGCGTGCCTGCAGTACCGGATCACCCGGTGAGGCGAACGGCAGTTTATCGATAATGACGCAGGAGAGTGCCTCCCCGCGCACATCCACCCCCTCCCAAAAGCTGGATGTCCCGAGCAGGACCGCATTGCCATGTTCCCGAAAGCGGTTCAACAGTTCCGCTTTGGGTGCACTGCCCTGCACCAGTAATGGAAACTGGATGCGTCCCTTGAGCAGTTCAGCCGCCTGGCGCAACGCCCGATGACTGGTAAAAAGCATGAATGCGCGGCCGCGGCTCGCCTCGAGGATCGGCACCGCCTCTTCCACCACGGCCGCGGTGTAATCCGCAGCGCTGGGATCCGGTAGCCCCTTGGGGAGGTACCAGAGCGCCTGCTGGGGATAGTCAAACGGACTGCCCCAGAGCGCCGATTCCGCCTGATCCAGCCCAAGCTGTCGCTGGAAATGGCGAAAACTCTCCCCCACCGCCAGCGTAGCCGAGGTAAACACCCAGCTACCCTGGTAACGCTCCATGCGTTCCCGAAAGAGGCCGGAGATCTCCATCGGTGTCAGGTTGAGGCGAAAGCTCTGCCGCTGGGTCTCGAACCAGCGTATCTCCTCCTCCGATTCCGGTTTGGTAAGCTCGTCCAAATCGGATTCAAGCTGCTGACAACGGGCCAGGCAACTGTCCAATCCCTTGCCGCGCCCCTGGATCACCCGCAGCAGTCCGGCCAACTCTGACAGTGCCCCCCGAACCTGCTGGAGCGCTGCGAGGACGTGTTTGTTTCCTGCCAGCTCGGACCAGGGTCCACGCCGGATATCGACACCGAAGGTGAGGCGCAGATCACGCACCGCCTTCGCCATCTTGTCACACTGTGCCGCCACCTCTTTGAGATCACCCGCCTCCCTCAGGTACTCCACTTCGGTATCCTTGGCCAGATCCAGCAGCTGCCGGCCGCTGACCGAAATGCCGAAAAAATTGCTCGCCACCTCGGGCAGTTGATGTGCCTCATCGATAATGAAACAGTCCGCCTGCGGCAGCAGATCGCCGAAACCGGCCTCTTTGAGTGAAAAGTCGGCGCATAGAAGATGGTGATTGATCACCACCAGATCCGCCTCCTGCGCGCGCCTGCGCGCCTCCTGCAAGTGACAGCTGCTGAACGAGGGACAGTCCGCGCCCAGACAGTTGTCGCTGGTCGAGGTGACGAGCGGCCAGATCGGCGCCTCCTCCGGCAGTACGCTCAGCTCTGCGATATCACCCGCCCGGGTCTTTCCCGCCCAGCGCTGGATGCGCATCAGCTGATCGACCATCTCGCGCGACTGCAGACGCCCCTCCTCCAGCGTCAACTCCAGCCGATGGGGACAGAGGTAGTTGGCGCGCCCCTTGAGCAGCGCCACATTGGTGGGCAGTGCCAGCGCTTTGCGGATCAATGGCAGGTCACGGTGAAACAGCTGATCCTGGAGATTTTTCGTGCCGGTGGAGATAATCACCTTCTGCCCTGACAGCAGCGCCGGAACCAGGTAGGCGAAGGTCTTACCGATGCCGGTACCGGCCTCACAGATCAACACCCCGCCCCGCTCCATCACCCGGGCGATACGCCGTGCCATCTCCTGCTGTTGCGGGCGGCTGGTAAATCCTTCTATGGTACGGGAGAGCAGGCCGTCGGGACCCAGAATTGCGTAAGTATCATCCATCCCCGATCGCGCGCGCCACCCGCATCAAGTCAGGACTGATTGTCCCAGAGCTCCGGATTCAGGCCGCCGTCGCGCGCCCAGACCAGCTGCCCGATAATCTTGAAGCGAGCCACCGACAGCGCACCCCGTTTGGCCCGGCTGCTGCTCGACTTCGTCACATACTCGAGCAGTTCTTCCCGTTCCGCCTCATAGATCTCGTAGGACTCATACTCTTCGTCCATCAGCACCAGCAGTACCGAATCCCACGCCTGATCGACATTGATCTGACCGATACGCTGTCCGGATTTGCTTTCGTCAAATATGGTCCGGCTCTTGATCTGGATCTGCTTGTTTTTGCGCGCTGGATCAATCGCATCGATGCCGCTGACGCTTCCCTCTGCGCGGGTCAGGGAAAGCAGCCGTACCGCATCGTGCAGCGCGATCTCATTGCTGATACCGGGAAGCGGCTTGCCCATGGTGCGCCGATACTCGGCCGCCAGTCGTCGTGCCTGGCCGATCAGTTTATCTTCGGCATAGACACTCACGCCTGGACGATACTCCTGAAAACCGGTCGATAAGGGTATGTAACCTACTTAAAGAGATGCCGAACATTGCCGTCCTGGCATGACCAGCAAACGAAATCCGCAAAGTGCGATTTTCGATTTTTTCCAATTCCGATCGCATTCCGCTGACGAAAAAGGCGGTACATCCATGTTCCATGAGAAGCTGCTGGTGGAATCAGCGCTCCTTCAAGGAGTTTAAATTATATAGTTTAGAGCCTGGCGGCACAGACTACAATCATCGTGCCAACCGCTCCGCCTGCTGCGCACCCGCACGATCACCCAACGCTTCACGCGCGCGTGCGATCAGCTGCCAGTTGTTGCGTCGCAGCAGGGTATCATCCGGCGCCAGCGAATTCGACTTTTCCGCCAGGTCGGCAGCCAGCTGATAACGCTGCTGCGTCAGCCTCAGTGCAGCCAGCTGGTGCCACAACCGAGCGTTGCGCGGCTCGATTCGCAGTGCCCGCTCGAGGGTTGCCGCGGCTGCGGAGAGATCTCCTCCTTGCTGCTGTCTGCCAGCGCTGGAGAGCAGCGCGATCACCGCCGGGTTGTCGGAGCGCAGCGGCAAAGCCGATCGATCGCGCGGAGATACGCCGACTTCAGGTGCACTGGAGCCGCTGGATGGATAGGCGAAGAGCTCCGTACCCTCCGCTTCCCGCGCTGGATAGGTCGAAATCTCAGCCGGTGCACTCGGCTTCCCCCGATCCCCGCCGATCGCCTCTACCGGAATACCCCGATCCACCGGCGCGGGTGGTCCGCGCCGCACGGCGGTTGAACATCCAGACAACAGCAACAAAGTGCCAAGTGAAACCACAACCAGAATATCTCTCATTCGAACAGACCTCGAAAAAAGTTGCCAATGCCCTGCCCCGTCTCATTGATACAGGATGAGCGGGTCACCGGAGCTGACCCCCTGAGATAGGGCAGCAGCACCGCGTTGGTGCAGTGCTCATCCGCCAGCAGACCCGATTCCGCATCCACCCAGATCTGCTCCACCGAGGTGGGTGCCGGCAGGTTGAGCGGATCAGGATTGAACCGGCGCATCAGATCGCCCCACACCTGCATCGCTCCCTGAGCGCCACTCAGCCCGGCAGGCGAGTTGTCGTCCCGGCCTATCCAGACCACAGCCACCCGGTCATTGTCAAAACCGGCAAACCAGCTGTCTCTGAGTTCGTCGGTCGTGCCGGTCTTGCCGGCCAGATTCAGATACGCGGGCAGGAATGCGGACAAACCGCGGGCAGTACCGGAACTGACCACCTCCTGCAGATTCCTGTTCAGCAGGTAGACCGGTCCCTGATCCACCGCCTGCCGCACGGTCAGCGGGTATCGTTGCAGCACGCTCCCCCCCTTTGACTGAACCTCACGAATCGCCCGCAGCGGTGAGTGGAAGCCTCCCGCGGCAAATGTCTGGTAGATCTGGGCCACCTCCAGCGGAGAGAGCGAGAGTGCACCCAGCAGCAGCGCAGGCACCTGCTCGACCTGACGCGTGATACCGATATCCTCCAGCAGACCAGCCACCCGTGCCACCCCCAGCTCCATGCCCAGGTTGACCGTGGCGAGATTGTACGAGTGACTCAACGACTGCAGTAAAGTGACCGATCCGTGGCTCTTGTGGTCGTAATTCTGCGGCGTCCAGCGTTTACCGCCAGCCAGTCGCATGGTGACCGGTTTGTCTTCGATGCGGCTGGTCAGGGTATAACGCCGCGGTTGCATCAGCGCGCCCAGGTAGACTACCGGTTTGATCAGGGAACCGATGGGTCGCACCGCGTCCAGCGCCCGGTTGAATCCTGCATAACCCGGATCGCGCCCACCCACCACCGCCAGCACTTCACCGCTGCCGGCTGCAACCACCACTACCGCCCCCTCCAACTTTCCACTCGGAAGCCGGTTGCGTTTCTCCAGTAGAGCAAGGCGGCTGGAGAGCGCTTTTTCCGACTGTTCCTGTATCCAGGGGTCCAGCGTGGTGAATATGCGCAGCCCTTCGGAGGTCAGATCTTCCTCGCGATAGTCGCTCTGCAACTGGCGCCACACCAATGCAAGCAGCGTCGGGTAGCGTGCCTCTCCACCGCTTCCGGGCTTGCCGACTCCAAGCGGTGCCTTGACCGCCTGCTGCAGCTGCTGCTCGCTGATCGCCCCCTCCTGCTGCATCAACTGCAGCACCAGATCACGCCGTTGTTGCGCGCGCTCCGGATGGCGCCTGGGGTCGTACAGTGAAGGGCCGCGAATCAAACCCACCAGAAGCGCCAGACGCGGCAGGTCGAGTTCCTCCAGTGGCCGGTTGAAGTAGAAGCGACTGGCCAGTCCGAAGCCGTGAATCGCACGGTTTCCATCCTGTCCCAGGTAGATCTCATTGGCGTAAGCGGTCAGAATCTCGTCCTTGCCATAGCGCGCATCCAGCAGCAACGCCATCGCCGCCTCGTTCACTTTGCGCCAGAGGGTTCGCTTGCGGCTCAGGTAGAGGTTCTTGATCAACTGTTGGGTCAGTGTGCTCCCCCCCTGTACCACGCCACCAGCGCGAAGATTCGCCCAGACGGCGCGCAGGATCGCTTTTGGATCGACGCCGTGATGGCTGTAGAACGAACGGTCTTCGACTGCCAGCACGCCTTTCACCAGCGACTCCGGAAGCTGTTCCCGGGAGAGCAGAACCCGGTCTTCATTATGCGCGGGGTAAAGGCTCCCCACCTCCGGCGCATCCAGCCTCACCAGGGCCAGCGGCGCTCCGCCCGTACCGGAGAGCCGTGCCAGCCGGTCTCCCTCGAAACGCAGATCGAGATAGTGCTCCGGTTCAGTCCCGTCCCAGAACTGAAACGGACGTGTACGGATCAGAAAGCGACTGTTGTTGCGCGACCATGTGGCTTGCGCATCGGGATGCCGGACTTTACGGTAGCCCAGACGGTCCAGCTCCGCGACCAGCTGCTCCGGGCTGATGCTGGCGCCGGCATACAGCTCCAACGGGCGGCCGTAAACGCGTGCAGGCACGGCCCAGCGCTTGCCATCGAACTTCATCCGGACCAGATTGTCGAGATAGAGCAGATAGACCCCAAGCACCAATACGAAGAGAAAAGCCAACGCCAGCAGCCGCGTTGACCAGCGATAGCCGACGCGTTCTCCTGGGCCGTTCTTACGCTTTGCGGGGCTCCGCTTGGATGCCGGTCTGGAGGTTTGCCTGCCGGCGGTACGCGCTGTTTTCGAACCTTTGCTCGCTCTAACCATCGGTATTACTGCCGCCGTTGAAAGTTGCGCATCTCCTGTGAAATATCGCGGTACAGACCGTCGATCCAGTCAGGTCTGTTGCGCAGCAGCGACTCGTCGGAATAGATACGAAAATCAATCGGTGAGACAAGCAAGCGTATGTGCTCTGTTCCGAGTAACGCAGCGAGCACGAATAGCTCCTCTATCGCGCGGTCGCCGATCGCGAGGCAACCGCTTGAAACCTGGTCACCATGGATGAAAATATCGCCGCCCAGCCGACGACGTCCGTCCCGCTTTGCCATCGCGCGATCAAAAGCGTTGGGGTAATCGACTTTCAGCGACAAATGAAAACTGCTGTTGGGGTTGAGCCGGGTAACACGGTAGCTCCCCTCTGGAACCTGGCGGTCGCCCTCTTTCAGTTTCGGCCCCAGGCGGCCACTCATCCCCTTGATCCGGTAGTCTCGAATATAGTGCCAACGCTCCCCGGAGCGGGCCCACAGCTCCAGACGACGGGTCTCCTTGATCGCCACCAGTTGCAGTTCCTGCGGTGGCCAATCGACCCCGGTGAATTGAAACAGGGGGAGGAGCCTGCTCTCCACCTTGTCCCGATACCTCTCCACCACCCGGGCAATCGCTTCAGCATCAGAATCCACCCCGGCCGCCAAACCGCATACGGAACTGAGGAGCAGAAACAGCAATAGCAGGGAGCAGCCTACTCGTTGCATAGCGCCAACTCGATAACGCACTGCTGGGCAGTCGTAATATCAATTCGATTGGTAATCTTCGGTATCCTTTTATAGATTGCTAGGCTAGCCGGTACCACAGTCGTGTGGTGCTCGTCGGAAAATCCTGCGGTTTTCGCACCCCGACTCCACCGGAGGGAAGATTCTAACGGATATCGACTTCACTTTGCATAGACAAAGGGTTACTGTCTACACAGATTTCTGATTGATCATTCTGCCGCAACCCGATCCTGTCACATGCCAGGGTCGGGGTCGCTCCGCAATGGCAGTCGAGGAGCCAGTCAGAAAGAGCATTGCTCCAATTGCAGGATAAATCGGGGTAGCCAGAAACAATGAGCAGCAGAGATCCGAACCACCCATCCCCCACCCTCTCAGTCGCGATCACCGGTTCCGGTGGCAGCGGCGTGGTCACCGCCGGGCAGATGCTACTGATGGCAGTGGCTGATGCCGGACTCTACGGATTGATGGGGCGCTCTGCGGGACCGCAGATTCGCGGCGGCGAGTCTGCGGTGATGCTGCGTACCGGTGACCACCAGATCGACTGTCTGGACGACCATTTCGACATCCTGATCGCGCTCGACTGGCTCAACGTGAACCGCTTCGCTGAGGAGATCCCGCTCACCCCGGAGAGCCTGATCGTCTGCGATCCGGAATCGGGCACGGTACCCGAGGCGATCGCCCACCAAGGTGCCCGGGTGATGGCCCTGCCGCTCAATGCATTGGCCAAAGGAGTCACCGAGGGTCGCGTCAACATGGTGGCACTGGGCGTGATCGCGGAGCTGCTGGGGCTACCCCGGCAGACGATGCTCTCCGTCGTGGACAAGGCGCTCAAACGCAAGGGTGCGGGGGTGATCGACAGCGCACATCAATGCATCAACAGTGGATTCGACCAACCAAAATCACTCCAGCTGCGCAGCAAACTGCCTACCATCAGCGTACCACCCCCCCGCTGGAACATCAGCGGTAACGAGGCAAGCGGCATTGGCGCGCTGCGCGGTGGTATAAGATTTGTCGCCGCCTATCCGATCACTCCGGCCACAGAGATGCTGGAGTGGCTGGCGCCGAATCTGGAGAAGCTGGGTGGTGCGCTGCTGCAGGCCGAAGATGAACTCGCCTCGATCAACATGATCATCGGCGGCTCCTTTGGCGGCATCCCCTCGCTGACCGCCACTTCCGGTCCCGGCCTCAGCCTGATGATGGAGGGGCTGGGTCTGGCGGTGACCAGCGAAACACCGGTGGTGGTGGCCAACGTGATGCGCGGTGGTCCCTCCACTGGTATTCCCACCAAATCCGAACAGTCCGACCTGAACATCGCGCTCTACGGATTTCACGGCGACGCACCGCATCTGGTACTCGGTGCGCTCGATATTCGCGACTGCGCCTTCACCACCGAGTGGGCGGTGCGTCTGAGCGAGGAGTTGCAGACGGTGGCGATCGTGCTTTCCGATCAGTCCCAGGGTCAGGCACGCAGCGTCATCGATCCCCCTCCAGCAGCACCGGCAGGTCACGGACGCAAACTGGCGCAGGCCAACGAGGGAGACTACCTGCGCTACCGTCTCGATCCTGAGGATGGCATCTCACCGATGGCGATTCCCGGAACCGAAGGGTGTCTCTATACCGCCGACGGTCTGGAACACAACGAGCGGGGTACCCCTTCCAGTATGCCGAGAGACCATCAGCGTCAGTTGGACAAACGGTTGCGCAAGTTGGTCAATCTCGACAGCGGACCGTCGTGGGCCGAGATTCGCGGCAGTGGAGAGAACTGCATCATCACCTGGGGCTCCTCTTCAGGTGCGGCGTTCGAGGCCGCCAACCGGCTCGCTCGGCTGGGGAGAGCGACGCGGGTGATCGCCATCCGCCTGCTCAGTCCGCTGCCGGAAAATCGCCTTTTCGAAGCGCTGGCCGGCGCCACACGGGTGCTCACCGTAGAGCAAAATCACGGTGGTCAACTGTATCACTATCTGCATGCGTTACGACTGCTTCCCGATTCGGCACGGATGCTGGCACGTCCCGGTCCGTTGCCTATCCGCCCGGGAGAGATCATTCAAACTATGCTGGAGCAGTACTGAGATGTCCGGAAATCCTGTAGCAAGTCCCGTCACAGCAAAGCAGTTCAAAAGCGAGATCAAACCGGTCTGGTGCCCTGGATGTGGTGATTTCTCAGTGCTCAGCGCGGTCACAAAGGCACTCGCCTATCTGGCGCTGCCACAGCAGAATGTCGCGCTGGTCTCCGGCATTGGCTGCTCCTCGCGCCTCCCTGCCTACGTTTCGGTCTACGGTTTCCACGGTGTGCACGGCAGAGCGCTGGCGGTTGCTTCCGGACTGAAGGCCGCTCGGCCCGATCTCACCGTGCTGGTAGCAGGAGGTGATGGTGACGGTTTCTCCATCGGCGGCAACCACTTTCTGCACGCCTGCCGGCGTAATATGAATCTGACCTATATCGTGATGGACAACGAGGTGTACGGAATGACCAAAGGTCAGGCCTCACCCACCACCTCACCCGACTGGGCGAAGAGTATGTTGACCCCGCACGGGCCTGGTGTACCCAGCTTCAACCCGGCAGCGATCGCGCTGGCATCCGGTGCCACTTTCATCGCCCGCGGTTTTACCGGAAAACCCAACGATCTGGCAAAATTGATCGTGGATGCGATCCAACATCCGGGCTTCTCATTTATCCAGGCGCTCAGCCCCTGTACCACCTACCGTCCGGAACAGAATGAGTGGAAAAAAATCGTGCGCCCCTTCGACGCTGACGTCACTGCCGATCCCATCGAAGCAGCGCAGCGTATTCAGGCAGATGACGGACTGTCGACCGGTCTGATCTATCAGACCCGCCTGCCGGTCTGGCAACCACCGAACAGTATCAGCGCCGAGATCGAACAACTGGAGCGAGGTTTTCAGATATGAACCAGGCGCACCCGGCGGTTATCGACAACCTGCCCGAATTTCTGCTGCACGCCATCACGTTGGAACGTGAGTCAGTGGATCGCTACGAAGAGCTGGCCGAGAGCATGGCGGTGCACAACAATCCCGGCATGGCGGAACTGTTTCATAAACTGGCCCATTTCGGCCGGCTGCACGCCAGCGAGATAGAACAGCACGCAGCTGCGCTAGTGCTGCCGGATATCGCCCCCTGGAATTTCAAATGGTCCACACCAGAAGGTCCCGAGAGCGGTACCCGTGATGGAGTGCACTATCTGATGGACCAACGCGAGGCGTTGGAGCACGCCCTCTATAACGAGACGCAAGGCCGCGATTTCTACGCCTCCGTGGCGAGCAGTTCACCCGACGAAGAGGTGCGCGAACTGGCCGCCCAGTTCAGCCGGGAAGAGAGCGAACATGTAGCGATTCTCGAATCCTGGCTCACCCGACTGGACCCACAGAATACGCGCAGGCTGGAAGACCTGGATCCACCCAACTCACCGGATTAGCCTGACCGCCCTTTTTACTTTGCAGAACTGCCCGATATCACGGAATTGTAAACAAGTATTAATTCGTGACACCTAGCACCCTTGCCAGATACCGGTTTCGCTATACTGGATCTAGTAACAATAACAAGGGTCTGCGAGGAAAACTTCCGTATGTGGCTGATAGTAACCAGAATCCCCGCCGGTACCAACCATGCCGGCCTGAAAAAATTCGTCAGCAGGGGGATGAATGACAAGTGGTTTTTCCTACCATTGCGCAACCGGGGAGAGATAAAAAAATGTGATATTCTGCGCATCTCCCATCCGGCGACCAAAAGCGTGGAATACCATGGACTCCTTTTGGTTCAACCCATCAAGAAAGCACTCACCGCGATCGAACAGCTGGATGGCACCCAATTGGACGGTGAAACCGTGGACGTTCGTCGCTATGTCCACCGTACCCACGAACGCGACCGGCGCGACCCTTTCAACCACCACAATCAGGCGCCGGGCAACGAGCGCCGCAGAGGTGACCGACGGCGCTCGGGAATCGTCACTGAACGGATCCACCAGAACTGACCACAGGTTGCCTGACCCACGGACGACCCGCGCAACGCAGGCTTGAGCGGCGAATCAGCCCTGTACCACAGTGTTGGCTAGCACGCCAATCGCATTGATACGGACCTCAATACGGTCACCTTCCGCTAGAAATACCGGTGGTTTACGGGCAAAACCCACGCCGGCAGGTGTCCCGGTAAGAATCACCGTGCCCGGCAACAGTGTCGTATCCTGGCTCAGCAAGTGAATCAGCCTGGCGACCGGAAATATCATGTCGGAAGTGTGGCCATCCTGCATCACTTTGCCATTGAGCAGCGACTCGACTCGCAGTGTCTGCGGGTCGGTGATCTCATCCGTGGTGACCAGCACCGGCCCGAGCGGACAGAAGCTGTCGAATGACTTACCCTTCACCCACTGACCACCCCCACCATGCTTCTGCCATCTGCGTGCCGAGACATCGTTGGCGCAGGTGTAGCCAAGCACATAGTCGAGCGCATCCTCTTCACTGACATTGCGCGCCGCCTTGCCAATCACCACCGCAAGTTCCGCTTCAAAGTCCACCTCCGGAACATCCCGGCAACAGGCAGGCAGCACAATCTCGTTGTCCGGGTGATTGAGCGCCGTGGTAGGTTTCATGAAGATGACCGGATTCACCGGCAGTGCGGCGCCGGTCTCTTCGGCGTGCGCCCGATAGTTCAGACCGATGCAGAAGATATTGACCGGATCCACCGGGGCCAGACGCTCAGTGATGTACATCCTTTTGCCGCTGGTTTCGAATCCACTCCAGGGATCTCCGCTCAGCACCAGGGCCCTGCCGTCCCCCTCATCCTCTCCATATACAATTTCATTATCCGGGGTGACGAATCGGGTAATTCTCATAGTTTTTTTCTCTAAATCTCACTTTGAACCAGAAAATTTCACAGCTGACAACCCAGCCGCTGGCGGATGATATCATTGACGCCACACAGATAGTTACAGGAGCCCGCGATGTTTACCGGAATTGTTCAGGGTACCGCAGAGATTCTGAAGGTCGTCAGCCACCCGGCGTTTCGAACGCATACCCTGCGTTTTCCAGCGCAAAGTCTCACCGGCGTCCAGTGTGGTGCTTCAATTGCGCACAACGGCTGCTGCCTGACGGTCACTGCGATTCACGACGACACTGCTTCTTTCGACCTGATGCAGGAGACCTTGAGTATAACCAACCTGGGCGAACTGCAACCAGGGGATCTGGTCAACTTCGAGCGGGCTGCGCGCTTCGGCGATGAGATCGGCGGTCACCAGATGTCCGGCCACATCCTCTGTACCGCCCATGTGACCCAAGTGATTGCGAGCGAACACAACCGTCAGCTAGAGTTTGAGCTGCCGCCACAATTCAGCCGCTACCTCTTTACCAAGGGATACATCGGCGTCGACGGCATCAGCCTGACCATTGGGCAGCTCTCTGACAACAGATTCAATGTCAATCTGATTCCGGAGACGCTGGCCAGAACCAATATCGGCAGTCGCCAAGCAGGTGACCGGGTGAACATAGAGATCGATCCACAAACCCAGGCAATCGTCGACACCGTTGAGCGGGTGATGCAGGAGCAACTGAAGCCGCATGGCGGTATACCTGGCGACTCACGCTGAAAGGGTTGTCCATTTTTTTTACACACGGGAGAATCATTCCTCCAGGTTTTCGCACACTATTTTGCAAGCGGCTGTTTAACAGCACATTTTGATTCGTGGCACAGGACTTGCTCTATCATCAATCAAATTAATCGACGAGGAGAGTGAGTAGATGAGAGACCGCAATGCCGTCAAATATAGCTCCGATCAGCCGTTGCCACCCTATCTGTACGGATGGCAGGCCACTCCCGATGGAATGGCGGAGGGTCAGCGGGTCGCCCTGCATCTGCCTGAACAGGATTACGCACCGGACCTGCAGGTGTTGAAAGAGTCCGATCCCGATTCCTACCGGATGGTCATCTACAGCTGGGCGTGACCGCCGTGCAAGCAGACCGGGCCTGAGCTGGCCCGGGTAACATCAAGCCAATTCAGAAAGCTGCAACATCACATCCCACGAATCCGACAACGACAATCGGCGCGAGCAATGGGGGATGGTCTCATCCCCCAGACAGCAATCCTGAATCTCTGTATACCACCCTCTCTCCCCTACCATTGTGTACCGACCGGCGCACCACCCGGATCTCTACCGGTGCGGCTCTCCCGACCACAATCGCTGCTACCGGACAGGAGACTTGAGCTACGGATAGTGGTAGCTTTCTCAATGATTGACCGGATAAGCGGAAGGTTCATTCATGGCCCGTTTCATGACTCCCCGTTACTTCACCCAGCCACAGCAGGCTGCCGTGGAACAGGCTGTGCGACAGCTCAACCTGGTGGATGAAGAGGGGTTGCGGATTTTTATCATTGCGCTCGAATATGAACTGGCCGAGTATGAAAAACTGGCCGGCGCGATGGCGCCGACGGTTGCGCCGCAGGCAGTGGTCAACGAGCAGCCGGTGGCAGCGCTGCAACCACTCGCACGGGAAGTGGATCAGGTCATCCTGCAGCTGGAGCAGCTGCCGGAGCAGGCGCAACAGCAGCTGCTGACGCAGCTCTCCGCAGAGGACCGATTCGCGCGACCCCACACCAAGTCGTACCTCGACGCTATGGTCATCGAGTTGACCCGTATCAGTACAGTCTGTGCGCAACTGCAGGAGGGTGTGGCTGAGCGCACCGGGCTGAGTGCGACCGAGAGTCACTTCATCAGCATGGTGGCGGAGGCTTATTTCGAGTGCTTCGAACTTCATCCCCAGGGGAATGATGGTGAGCCTTTCGCCACACTGTTACAGCGTATCCTGGACATCTGCGGTTTGAAAATCGCGTTGAGCGGCGCGGTGCTGCAACCCATCCTCGCTGAAATCGGCTGAAACAGATGGGAGCAACCATTGAACTTAGCGGCCGCTGCATCGTCCTCTACGCCTGCTCGGGTGGCAGCGCGGGAGGCGCATGATCTACGCGGGTTACTTTGGACTGAGTGAACCGGGCTTCTCCATCACCCCGGATCCGCGCTTCCTCTATCTGAGCGAGGCACATCGGGAAGCACTGGCTCACCTGCTTTACGGTATCGGTGAAGGGGGCGGTTTCGTGCTGCTCACCGGTGAGGTTGGCACGGGAAAAACCCTGCTCTGCCGCAGCTTTCTGGAACAGATCCCGGAACAGGTCGATGTTGCCCTGATTCTGAATCCGGCATTGACTGCAGCGGAGCTGCTGCACGCTATCTGCGATGAATACCGCATCGTATTGCCTGACGAGACCCCATCGATCCGGCTGATGCTGGCCAGACTCAACGACTACCTGCTCGCCGCCCATGGAGCGAATAGGAAACCACTGTTGTTGATCGACGAAGCGCAAAACCTAACGCCAGAAGTGCTGGAACAGATCCGACTGCTCACCAACCTGGAGACCCACACCCACAAATTGCTGCAGATCTTTCTGGTCGGGCAGCCCGAGCTGCGGGAGATGCTGAGAAGCCCGGCACTGCGCCAGCTCTCCCAGCGCATCACCGCGCGCTACCACCTGAAACCGCTCAATCGCCGCGAGGCTTCCGCATACATCACCCATCGACTGGCCATTGCCGGGGCCAAGCGACCACTCTTCACCGCCAGCGCACAACGCCGGATCCATAAGCTCTCGGGTGGAGTTCCCCGATTGATCAACACGCTGTGCGACCGGGCACTACTGGGTGCTTTTGTCACGGGTAAGACAAAGGTCGATCGGCGCATCATCGATCGGGCAGCAGATGAGTTGCTCGACCTGCCCAACTCAGCCGGCAGCGCTGGCTGGTGGGTAGCGGCGGTTTCTATCGTTCTGTTTCTGCTGGTTGGTGGTCTGTCCCTCTACCACCAAGGCCCGTACTGGCTGCAACCGGAAAAAATCGTGCAGCATCTGGAACGGCTGCTCCGGCCCACCAGGCTACAGCAACCGGTTGACGATGCCAGCGACACCGCTCCGATCGCGGCGGTTGGCTCACCGATCACGCAGGAGCCTCTTACCGCAACCCAAGCCGATGAATCACCGGGGCCGCAACCTGCGGACAGCAAAGATCGGATGGAAGTGATCAAGCCAAACGCACCAGGTGAGCAGCCCGGTGACAACCGATCGTCGCCAGCCGGTATCGGGATCACCGTACAGTCCGAGCCGCAGCCGTCGGTGCAGCCTGTTGCGTTGGAAACCCTGCTGATGGACCGGAGAGAGGGGTTGCGGCAGTTGCTGGCGCGCTGGGGATTTGTGCCTGAAGAGAATTATCGCGGAGTGGACCTGTGCGACTGGGCGCTGCAACAGGGAGTGCGCTGTCGCGAGAGCAACGGCGGCTGGAAGCAGATACAGCACTATGACAGACCGGCAATGATAGAACTCACCAGCCGGCCAGCGCAGCGCTATGCACTGGTCACCGGCATCGGTCCACGGTATGCGAAGCTTACCCAAGGTGATCGCAGCAGCCGAATACCCCGGGAGGAGCTAGATGCGCACTGGCGTGGGAGTTTTCTTCTGCTTTGGAGGCCACCACCGGATGGCGTCACACTGATCGGGCCCGGCGCCAACCAGAACTATGCAGCCTGGTTACAGCAACGTTTGGCACATATTCCCGGTTTTGCGGTGAGCTTTCACCCACCGGCCAGTTACGACCGCCAACTGCAGGATGTGATCCGCCGCTTCCAGCAGCAGCAAGGGTTGCAAACAGATGGCCTGGTGGGCCCGGAGACCATCATTGCGCTGAATAGTCAGGCAAGCGTAGCGGGCACGCCACGACTGGAGCAGACCGAGTAGCGAAGCGATGTCCTACATTCTCGAAGCACTGAAAAGATCCCAGCAGCAAGCACATGGCGACTTGCCGAGCCTGTTGACCGCTCCCAACCCGGCACCCGGCTTCCCGCGTCGTACGCTTGTCTGGGTATTCGCAGCGCTACTGATCATCATTCCAGGTGTACTGGTACTCTTCCCCCTGGTGCAACGCTCGATCGAGTCGCAGCGAGTGTCGGCTCAGGCGCTTCCGATAACCGCAATCGAGGTTCCACTGTCGACCAATACGCCAAAGCGGGATGAATCGCGACAGAATCATCCGATCACGCAGCCTCCACCACAACCGACAGCCAGCGAACCCGCGCCAGAGATCAGCAGCGAGCCAGTCTCCGAAGCACCTGCCAAGCCAGCTTCATCACCCCCTGAGGGGCAGCCATTATTCCCGGCGCAGCCGCCTTCGCCACCAGCACAACCGCCAGCCGGAGCACCTCAGCAGCGGCGCGTCGACCAGCGGGAGTTGGAACAGATGCGCGAAGAGTTGCTGGCACTCAAGCGGCAGATCGAGCACAGCGCAAAACCGCCGCCCACGAATCGTCCACCCCAGGTGGAGACGCATGGGCGACAACCGCTCCCGGCTGGATCAGCCACTGCCACCGCTACCCCCCCCGCAACGGTGACACCCTCCTGGAGCGCGCTTCCGAGTGAGATCCAGCAGATCCTGCCTGAGCGAAAGGTCAGCGTCCTCGCCTACTCCGCTTTACCGGAACGGCGGTTCATCGTGCTCAACGGTGACCGGATGGGAGAAGGCGAGCGCAGTCGGGAAGGGTTACAGGTGCACCAGATCCGCAGCGATGGCGTCGTTTTCGAATTCAGAGACCACTACTTCTTCGACTCCGCCTACCGCTGACACTCACCTCCGGCCAATTGCAAACGGCATGCCAGGAGGAGCGGCCGGTCGTCTGTTTTTCCGGGCACAGCAGCGGTGATTGCCAAGAGAACGTCAGACGCGATCTAAAAAGGCGAGACGTAGTCCGATGGGTCTGCGGGTGCATCCCCCGGAGAGTCCGGCAGCGGATGCAGCAGGTCATTCCAGATATGCTCTTCGAGGTGTGCATGCATATGCTGAATCGGTGACAGCACACCATGTCGCCGGTCATGCATCAGCTTATCCGAAGTTCGTTGCAGCAGAGACTTCAGCGCGTTGCGCACCTCCACTTCCAGATCCGGTTTGATGGCTTCGTGATCCTGAAAACCGAACAAGGCGGCACCCGCGGAAATCAGCAGGCCCAGCCCACCACCGGCAATCGTGGCAGCGGCTGCAACGCCCCCCTTGAGCGCGGCCCGCTCCTCCAATCCGCTTCCCAGGCGATCGATCAGTCGATCCAGCTCACTCCCTGGGGGAGTCGTGGAAATTTCTGCTTCGGCCGAGCGCGCGTATGCGATCAGTCTCGAGTACGCGCCTGGCGCACGCATATCTCCCGGTTGCAACAACTCTCCAAGCGATGCCCTCTCAGGCGGAGATCCGGGCAATTCGATCAACGCGAACCGATCCATGCGCCTGCGCCAGGCGCGGGTGGGGATTCGGTTACCATCCTGTATGCGTGCAACACTCGCACGCAGCTCATCGAGATAGACCTGTGCAGCCGTTGCTGCAATACGCGCCGGATCGGTCACTTGCGAGACGGGCTGCAACACCCGTTGAGAAAATTGTGCCAGCAGGTAACTTTTCATCCGTTCAGGGGCGCTCTCCTGCGCTTGCATCTGGTACCAGATCATGTGCATAAACAGCCACTCCTGGGTCCAGTAATCAACGTACCAGGGGATGAAATCCGTTTCGATCCGGCGCCAGGTGCGCTCCTCCCACGCGTTCATCGCGCTGCGGGCCACGTCGACCGCCCGTGCAGTTGCGCTCACCGATGCATTGAAGATCGCCTGATCCACCTGCTCCCAAATGTAGGTCGGAACCCGGTGCTCCGGTCCCTCTTCCAGCGGAACCCAACGCTCCGGCAAGGCGCACCCCGTCACGAAGAGCAGCGTCAGAAGGAGTGGTAGATAGCTGGCGACACTCATCCGCATCGCGGTTTCGACCTGAAGGTAAATTCAGCAGGGCGGAAAACAGTTGGATCAGGCTTTAGCCAGGGCATCGATGTACCGACAGTCTGGCGCACCGCCGCTTACCACATTTCGGAATACCGCTGCGCTCAACCGGCATCCAGCTCCTCCCAGCGCTGATAGCTCCACGCCAGCCGCCCTTCCACCTCGGCTAGCCTGGCGATGGTCGTGGCAATCGCCGCCTTCTCCCGCTGGTAGAACTCCGGCTGTGACATCCCGTCCTGGAGCAGCTGCAACTCCTCCTCCAGCGCTTCGATTCTGGCTGGCAGGGACGCCAATTCCTGTTGATCCTTGTAACTCAATTTGTTCGCTCTGACGGAGGCCGGCTTCCCGGGAGGCCGCTTCTCTCTGATCTTCTTCTCCACCACCGGCTGGCTCTCCGCCGGCCGCTGCCGCAGCCAATCATCATAGCCGCCGACATACTCCACCACCTTTCCCCCGCCTTCAAACACCAGTGTACTGGTCACCACGCTGTTGAGAAACGCCCGGTCATGGCTGACCAGCAGCAGTGTGCCCGGATAGTCGAGCAGCATCTCCTCCAGCAGTTCCAGCGTCTCCAGATCGAGATCATTCGTCGGTTCGTCCAGCACCAGCACATTGGCCGGTTTGGTGAAGAGCCGTGCCAGCAGCAGGCGATTACGCTCACCGCCGGAAAGCGCCTTCACCGGTTGATGAGCACGGTCCGGAGTGAAGAGAAAATCCTGCAGATAGCTGATGACATGTCGGGACTTGCCATTGACCTGCACGGTATCGCTGCCATCAGCCAGGTTCTCCCTGACCGACCCAGACTCATTCAGCGCAGCACGCATCTGATCGAAGTAAGCCACCTCCAGGCGGGTACCGAAGCGGACACGACCGCTATCCGGCTGCAGCCGGCCCAACAGCAGATTGAGCAGTGTGCTCTTACCCACCCCATTGGGTCCGATGACACCGATGCGGTCGCCGCGCATGATGTTCAGACTGAGATCCTTGACCACCGGAACGCCGTACCAGGCGTAGCTGATGCCCTCCGTCGCCACCACCAGCCTGCCCGATACCTCGGTGCGCTGCAGCGATAATCGCACCTGGCCCTGCTGCTCACGTCGCTGGCGGCGCTCTTCGCGCATTTTCTGCAGCGCCCGTACACGCCCTTCGTTGCGGGTGCGCCGCGCCTTGATCCCCTGGCGAATCCAAACCTCCTCTTCGGCCAACCGTTTATCGAAGCGCTCGTTGGCCCGCTCCTCCGCGTTTAACGCCTCCTCTTTGCGGCGTAGAAAATTGGCGTAATCGCCCGGCCAGTCGGTGGCTTGGCCCCGGTCCAGTTCAATGATGCGCGTCGCCAGCCGCTGCAGAAAGGCACGGTCGTGGGTAACGAACAGCAGTGCCCCTGCGTAACCGAGCAGAAACTGTTCCAGCCAGTCGATCGAAGCGATATCGAGATGGTTGGTCGGTTCGTCCAGCAGCAGCAGATCCGGTGCCCGAACCAGCGCGCGCGCCAGCAACACCCGCCGTTTCAATCCTCCCGACAGCTCCGAGAATTCGCTCTCCGCATCCAGCTGCAAGCGTGTCAGCACGCTTTCGACCAACTGCTCTGACTGCCAGCCGTCGACTGCTTCCAGCTGGTGCTGTACCTCTGCTAGGCGCTGCAGCAGCGCCTCGCTCGGCTCGGTTTCCAGTCTGACCGCGAGTCGATGATAGGTTCGCACCAGTTCGCTCAGCTCTCCCAGGCCAGAAGCGACCACGTCGAAAACCACCCCGCGCAGATCTTCCGGCACCTCTTGAGTGAGCCGGGCAATCCTGGCCCCCTGGCGTACCACCCTCTCCCCGGCATCGGGCTGCAGATCCCCCGCGATCAGCTTCATCAGCGTGGACTTGCCGGCGCCGTTCCTGCCCAGCAGACAGACCCGTTCACCCTCCGCAATGGAGAGTGACAGATTTTCCAGCAAAGGTGGCCCACCGAATCCCAGCTGTATCTCTCTTAACGTAACCAGCGCCATCGAATTCACCTGATACAGAACCGTCTGACGAAATGATACCAGTCTGGATCAATACGAGTCGGGAATTTAGCTGATCGAAAGAGGCAAATATGTAAGAATCAGCCGATCAGATGAGCTGCACCGGTGATTTGCTGCGGTATAGACGACGGCAAACGTGGTTTCCGGCCACTGAGTCCGCATCCCACAAACACGGAGTACCTTGAGTGAAAACAAAAATCCTGCTGAAAGAGTCCGAGATGCCCACCCACTGGTATAACGTCGTGGCTGACATGCCAAATCCGCCGACGCCTCCGCTGGGACCGGACGGCCAACCTGTGGGACCGGAAGCGCTCATGGCGATTTTTCCCGAAGAGCTGATCAAGCAGGAGGTCAGCCGGGAGCGCTGGATACCGATTCCGGAAGCGGTTCGGGATATTCTGCGCCTGTGGCGGCCATCACCACTCTACCGGGCACACCGGCTGGAGCAGGCATTGAAGACCCCGGCAAAGATCTATTACAAAAACGAATCGGTGAGCCCGGCAGGTTCACACAAACCAAATACCGCGGTAGCCCAGGCCTATTACAACAAGCAGGCGGGCATCAAACGGCTGACCACGGAAACAGGGGCGGGTCAGTGGGGCTGTGCACTGGCCCTTGCCGGACAGATGTTCGGTCTTGAGGTACGCGTGTTCATGGTCAAGGTGAGCTACCACCAGAAACCCTATCGACGTTCGATGATGCAGACCTGGGGCGCAAATGTATACGCCAGCCCGACCGATATGACCAACTCGGGGCGTGCCATTCTGGCAAAAGATCCGAATTCCGATGGTTCGCTCGGTATCGCCATCTCCGAGGCGGTAGAAGAGGCGGCCGGCCGGGACGACACCAACTACGCACTCGGTTCAGTGCTGAACCATGTGCTGTTGCACCAGACCATCATCGGCGAGGAGGCGAAAAAGCAGCTGGCGATGGTCGGTGACTATCCCGATATGATCTTTGCCCCATGTGGCGGCGGATCCAACTTTGGTGGCATCGCCTTCCCGTTTTTTGCCGACAAGGCAGCAGGCCGCGATATCCAACTGGTCGCGGTGGAACCCACCTCCTGCCCCACCCTGACCAAAGGGGTCTATGCCTACGATTTCGGTGATGCCATCGGCCTTACTCCGCTGATGAAGATGTTCACTCTGGGTCACGACTTCATGCCACCCGGCATCCATGCCGGCGGTCTGAGGTATCACGGTGACTCCGCGCTGGTCAGTCAGCTGCACTATGAGGGGCTGGTGGATGCGCTGGCGGTACCACAACTGGAGACCTTCGAGGCCGGGGTTCTGTTCGCCCGCTGTGAGGGTATCGTACCGGCTCCCGAGTCCACTCACGCCATCGCCGCTGCGGTGCGTGAGGCGAAACGCTGCGCTGCAACCGGCGAGGCGAAAACCCTGCTCTTCAACCTTTCCGGCCACGGTCACTTCGACATGTCCTCCTATGACCGCTACTTCAGCGGTGAACTGCAGGATTACGACTACCCGGAAGAGGCGATCCAGGAGTCGTTGAAGCATCTTCCACAGGTGGATTTCAACCCGAATTGATGAAACCGCCGATCACGGACAAAGAGGCATGGGAGGGGCACGCCGATTGCCTGAGCTGCACATTGCGCAACTCGGTACTCTTCGCCGGTCTGGAGGAGGAGGATTTCGAAACCATCCACCAGCCGATCGACCTCTATACGCTCCCGCCCGGATCGATACTCTACCGGGCGGGAGATCGTGGTGACCGGCTCTTCACCATCCGGTCAGGCATACTGAAATTGGTGCAGTATCTCCCTGACGGCACCCAGCGTATCGTCCGCCTGCTGCGGGCCACCGATGTCACTGGGCTTGAGGTGCTGCTCGGGCAGAGCTACCAGCACGATGCAGTGGTGCTGCACGCGACCCAGACCTGCAGTCTGCCGGTCAGTGTGGTGAGGGCACTCTCCCAGACCAATCCGGCGCTGCACAAAGAGCTGCTCAACCGCTGGCAAAAGGCGCTGGTCGAAGCAGATGCCTGGCTGACCGAACTGTCGACCGGCTCTGCCAAACAGCGAGTCGCCCGGCTGCTGCTGCGTCTGGTACGCGACGAACAGTCGAGTCAATGCACGCTCTTTTCCCGTGAAGACATGGGCGCCATGCTCGGCATCACCACAGAAACCGCCAGCCGCACCATTGCAGAGTTCAAACGCCAGAGCCTGCTGGTCGAGACCAGATCCAACAACTTCCTGGTGGATATACGCAATCTGGAGCGCATCGCAGCGGAATGAGCCGGGGGATACCCAGCTTCCGGGAGACGAACACCCGTCCGTGCCGGTCATCGGATTGCGAATTTTCAATGCCCCTGCCCGCTGATTACCCTAGGCTTCCGCGAACTGTATGCACATAGAACAGCCTCTGCCAACGCCGGGTTGATTCAGTCCACCGCAGCGCAGAGAAACCTCTCGTAGCCAGGGAGCACCGCAATGAAACAGTTCCTGTTCCAGGAAAACTACCCATTGTTCACACTGGAGGTGGAGAAACGCGAGACCAGCTTCACCAGTGTCGATCAGATCGTCGAATTTCTGAAAGCGCGCATTGATGAAAACAACATGGCCAGATTCATCGCGGTGTTCGATCACTTCAGCCATACCGCAGCGCTGGAGTTCGGCCAGATAGGAGAAGGGATACTGGCCGCCAAAAACATCATCTTCTGTTTTGGCATCACGCTGCCCAATCCTCAGGCGATGGCGTTACGGCCGAGATCGATCGGCGTGGTGGAGCTGGCGCAGACCTTCGTGCTCACCTTCATGGAGGCTCCGATGCCGTTGGCAAACGTTGCGATGGAGAGTTGGGCCAGAATGGTCAGAGACAGGGTCCATCTAGGGGAGATGCCGGCACAGCTGGCGCACACCCACTGAAGCGCGACCGCAACAGCGCAACATGCCTGGTGCACACCACCGATCAGTTGTCCGACACCCTACAAAACCGGTGGGACAAACTACCGGGCTGATCATCATCGAGCCAGGTCAGTCTCCTCTTTACGTGCATAGTGAGTCTCCACGTAGCGTTGTACGATCATCTGAAACTCCTGTGCGATCGTCTCACCTTTCAGTGTGACGGTCTTCTCACCATCCTCGTACACCGGCGCAACCGGAACCTCGCCGGTGCCGGGCAGGCTGATGCCGATATTGGCGTGCTTGCTCTCGCCCGGCCCGTTCACCACACACCCCATTACCGCGACCGACATCCGCTCCACCCCGGGATAGCGCCTCCGCCACAGCGGCATCTGCGCGCGCAGATAATTCTGGATATCCTGTGCCAACTGCTGGAAATAGCTGCTGCTGGTGCGGCCGCACCCAGGACAGGCGACCACCATCGGGGTAAATGAACGCAGCCCCATGGTCTGCAGAATCTCCTGGGCGACGATCACCTCCTGAGTGCGACTGCCACCCGGCTCCGGCGTCAGTGAGATGCGGATGGTGTCTCCGACCCCCTCCTGCAGCAGTACCGCCAGCGCAGCAGTGGAGGCGACTATCCCTTTTGAGCCCATGCCCGCTTCGGTAAGTCCCAGGTGCAGCGCATAATCACTCCGTTTGGCGAGCTCGCGATAGACGCCGATCAAGTCCTGCACACCGCTCATTTTGCAGGAGAGCACGATGCGCTCCCGTCCCAATCCCAGCTCCTCTGCCCGGCGCGCGTTTTCCAGCGCCGAAACCACCATGATTTCACGCATCAGCCGATCATTTTCCCTAGGCCGGGCGGATGCCGCATTCTCGTCCATCATGCGCATGACCAGCTCCTGATCCATCGACCCCCAGTTGACACCGATACGCACAGCCTTGTCGTAGCGGCAGGCAAGTTCGATCATCGATGCGAACTTTTCGTCACGACTGGCGCCTCGACCGACATTGCCGGGATTGATACGGTATTTGGCCAACGCCTGCGCGCACTCAGGGTAGCGCTGCAGCAGTTTATGGCCGTTGAAATGGAAATCACCTATCAACGGCACCTGACAATTCTGCCGGTCCAAAGCCTCCCGGATAGGCGCCACTGCGGCAGCAGCGGCGGTGGTGTTGACGGTGATGCGCACCAGCTCGGACCCCGCCTGGGCAAGATCAACCACCTGCTGCACCGTGGCCGCCACATCTGCGGTATCGGTGTTGGTCATCGACTGCACCACGACGGGAGCACCGCCACCGAGAATCACATGCCCGACCAGAACCCGCTGGGTCGGGTGGCGGTTTACCGATATTTCCAACATCTGTTTCCCTCATTTCTATGCCGTGGTTCAGGGCGCCTGATCATCTCCCTTGTCCCACCGGATTAGCTCAAATTTCGATACCCAGCATTTTCAAAATGTATCGCTCGTAGATCGCCTCGCTGGTGCCCCGCTTCAGCTTGCGCAGAGAGTACTTCTCGAACGCGATTTTTGCCATGTGCACCCATTTGCCCTGCTTGCACCAGGCGACATGGCGCGGAGGAAACTGTGGCAGCGCAACGAACGCCGCCCCACCCTCGCCCATATCCGCCAGGCAGATGGCATTCCATACCACTTTGCGGGACAGCGGACGACCGGCAATCTGATCGGCGATATTGTGCACGATCGCGGTCACCATCGCCTCGATCATGTAACCGGTGATCGGGGCACCGGTGGGCACCGGGGTCTCCTCCACCGCAGGTACGGCAATACCGACACCCGCGGAATAGATGTTCGGGTAGTTTGGACTGCGCTGATGCTTGTCCACCAATACGCAACCGCGTGCATCGCACAGCCCTGCAACACTGGCCACCGCTGCCACCCCACTGAAAGCAGGCAGCATCACCGAATAGTTGAACTCCAGCGCATGCACCCTGCCTGGCCTGTCCGCGCTAGCATACTCCTCGACCGCCATCCTTCCTGGCCCCACCCCGGTCACTTTGGCATTGCATATCCAGTCGATCTGACGAGAGCGCAAGGCCGACTCCAGGCACTCCCTGGAGTCACCCACACCACCCAGACCGAGAGCGCCCGCATAAGGTTCCGGAGTGACGAAGGTGATCGGCACCCGGTCCCGCATTTTCCGTCTGCGCAGGTCGGCATCCATGATAAACGCCAGCTCATACACCGGTCCCAAACAGCTGGCGCCAGCCATGGCGCCGATAATCACCCGCCCCGGCTCCTGCAACAGATGGTTGTAAGCAGTGTAAGCCTGCTGGGCGTGATCAGCAGTACAGAGTGAATGAATATGCCCTAGTTCCGGGTCCGAGCCCACGACCTCTTCGAACGCTGGACGCGGTCCTGTGGCGATGATCAGATAGTCATACTCAATCTGCCTACCGCCTTCCAGCTCAAGCCGGTTGCGGCGCGCATCGATCCGCTCGCAGCGCTGGCCGATAAAGCCGATCCCCTTGGGCTCCAGGTGCGGACGCAACTCGAAGGTGACACTCTCCCTGTCGCGCCAGCCGACCGCAATCCACGGGTTGGAGGGGACGAACTGAAAGTCATCCCGCTCATTGATTACCGTCACTCTGTGCCCGATCGGCAGCATCTCGCGAATCCCGTATGCGCAGGGCATGCCGCCTATTCCTGCACCCAGAATCACGATATGTGCCATGTGCCTCCTCCGGCGACCTGTTAAGAGACAGTATACTTAATTCGCTGGCAATTCTGGGACAGTACCCGGCTTAACGAATCAGACAGACGCAGGACGAGGCGGCAGACCGGATTGATGCAGAAACAACTGTGGCTCGGTGGGATGCGGTGCGCTACGACTTTCGCGTTCGAACTGGAACATTCTTCCGGCCGGCCTCCTGTGCCGCAGAAGCCGGTACCGTATGAGTAAGTAGAAATACCTCCTGAATCAGCGCTAATCGTTCAACAAGAGATCCACGATGGGCGGCAGGCTCGCGGCGAGGCTCTGAAAGCTGGCAGCAATAGTATGCGCAGCGGACACATTGCTGAAGGTGTAACCTGGCTGAGCGGCAAGGATGGCACCGTCAACAACAATCGCCGTGATTCGATAACCCGTTTGGGGTGTGATCACAAAAGACTGGCTGCCGCCTTCGTCCACGGCAATGTCGCCACTGGGTGAAATCTGGCCACCAGAACCAGCTGTCGCGGTAATCGTGTGCTGGATGGCTGCTGTTGCGAAAGCGGCTGAAATCGTGTGGTTCGCCTGAATGTCGGTAAAGGTGTGGGAAGTCACCGCGCCTATGGCAGTGCCATCGACCGACACGTCGCTGACCACGAAGCCAGAACTCGGCGATATAGTGAACGTCCTGCTGCTGCCAGCCGAGACGCTGAGGCTTCCACTGGGCGAGATCGAACCACCGGAACCGGCTGATGCGGTTATCCGGTTGACGTTGCGAGTCAACTCAAAGGAGCCGGAATCATAGAAGTCCCCTTCCACATATACGGCATACGAGCCCTGTATGCGGTTATTGGCCAGCATACCGTGGGTAAACCTGAGCTCAGAGTAAGCGCCGTCACAGTTGGTCGACGTAGTGAAATCGGCCTGATCCGAGGTAGCCGTTCCTGTCATCGGCAGACCATACAAAGATCCGCAGTCGGTTTGTGTCAGCGACATGGTACCGGTCAGCGATGAACCATTTTGTTCAGCGACCACCATGACACCGCCAGAGCCACCGAAAGAGCTCGACCAGGAGCCGTCCCAAGTGCCGTTGAAATCGTTAGCGACCACTGTCGTCGTGTAGTGGACGCTCATGCTCAGAAAGATGATAGCAATCAGTTTTTGCACTGGGCGGGCAAGTTCCGGTTGCGACATTGGCGGCTCCTCCATTCACCAGTGACTAAAAAACGCGCCCTCTCGTCCCGGTGGTCGTCAAACTGAAAATTGAAAAAGCTGGTTATTGCTGCGAATCTGTAAAACATCCAATAACCACAAAAAATATATCAAATATAAAATTGTTTTGCCGCAACTACTTGCCACAATTGGCGGGGATAGCCCGGTATCGGCTGCCCCCGCATGATCGTTAGTGAAAATCGCGCGACCGAGTCAGCAGCCGGCCCAACAGCGCGGAGTAATCCCACAGCCGTCTGGCGATCACGTGCAGCACCTCCCCCTCGCGCTGCACCTCTCCGTTCACCCCCAACAGCCGTGCCTGCAGCAGGATGCGTCGCTGCCGCTCCGCCAGTTGCTTCCAGACGACCAGATTGACCTGCCCGGTCTCATCCTCGAGCGTGACAAAGATGACACTGTTGGCCGAGGCAGGACGCTGTCTGCCGATCACTATGCCAGCAGTATGGATCAGATCACCGTGCTGTCGCGCACGCAGCGCCGCCGCAGTGATCACCCGGCGCCGCCCGAGCTGAACACGCAGCAGCGCCAGCGGGTGACGCTCCAGGGTCAGCCCCAGCATGGCATAATCGGCACGGATATTCTGACCTTCGCTGGGAACGGGCAGCGGCGGAGCCGCCTCCTCCACCCCGCTGGCGAGCAATGGCAGCACGGGTTCGACCCCCAACACCTGCCAGGCGGCCTGATGGCGGTCACCCGCCAGCCCGGCGAGTGCGCCAGCCGCCGCCAACCGCTGCAGATCGCCCCTGTCCAGGAAGGCGCGCCGGGTCAGATCCTGCAGCGATAAAAAACCGGCCTCCCGGCGGGCCTCCATGATCCGCTCTCCCCCCGACCGGGAGAGCCCCTTGATCATGCACAGCCCGAGGCGCAGCTGCGGCTGGTGCGAAGCGTCGGTGGCTTCCAGGGTACACTCCCAGCCGCTTTGACGGACATCCACCGGTGCCGCCACCACACTCTGACGACGCGCCTCCTGGATCAGCTGGGCCGGTGCATAGAACCCCATCGGTTGACTATTCAACAGAGCGGCGAAAAAAGCCGCTGGATGGTGCCATTTGAGCCAGGCCGAGACATAGACCAGCAGCGCGAAGCTGGCGGCGTGCGACTCTGGAAAACCATACTCGCCAAACCCCAGGATCTGCTGGTAGATGCGGCGCGCAAACGACTCCTGGTAGCCGCGCTCCACCATCCCATCGACCAATCGGTTCTCGAACTGCTGCAGGCTGCCGCGCCGTCGCCAGGCAGCGATCGAACGGCGCAGCTGATCCGCCTCGCCGGGGGAGAAGCCAGCCGCCACCATCGCCACTTTGATCACCTGCTCCTGAAAGATGGGCACCCCCAGTGTGCGCCCGAGTACCTGCTCCACCTCCGGTGAAGGGTAGACCACCGACTCCAGCCCCTGACGCCGACGCAGGTAAGGGTGGACCATCTCACCCTGAATCGGACCGGGACGTACGATGGCCACCTCGATCACCAGATCGTAGAAGCAGGCCGGCTTCAGCCGCGGCAGCATGGCCATCTGGGCACGCGACTCGATCTGGAACACGCCCGTGGTCTCCCCCCGCTGGATCATCGCGTAGACCGCAGGATCCTCCGCCGGAATCCGCTCCATCGTCAACCGCGGGGCTCCGCCGTTCCAGCCATTGATCAGATCGAACGCCCGATGGATGGCCGACAGCATGCCCAGTGCCAGGCAGTCCACCTTCAACAGTCCCAGCGCCTGCAGATCGTTCTTGTCCCACTGAATCACGCTGCGCCCCGGCATCGCGGCATTCTCGATCGGCACCAGCCGCGACAGGGGTCCGCGTGAGATGACGAAGCCGCCGACATGCTGGGAGAGGTGGCGCGGGGTGTGCTGGATCTGCCCCATCAGACTCAACAGTCGGGTGACACCGGGATTATCCGGATCGAAGCCCGCCTCGCGCACCCGCTCCGGCAACCGCTCCCCATCCCACCAGCTCATATTGGCGGCCAGCCGATCGACCTGATCCGGGTCCAGGCCCAGCGCCTTGCCGAGATCGCGAATGGCACTCCTGGGACGATAGCAGATGACCGTCGCCGCCAGTGCAGCCCGCTCTCTGCCGTACTTGCTGTAAATGTACTGAAACACCTCCTCGCGCCGCTGATGCTCGAAATCGACATCGATATCCGGTGGCTCGTCCCGCTCCCTGGAGATAAAACGTTCGAACAGCATCTCCATCCGGGCCGGGTCCACTTCGGTGATGCCCAGACAGTAGCAGACCGCCGAGTTGGCGGCGGACCCCCGCCCCTGGCATAGAATGTCGCGTGAGCGGGCGAAACGAACGATATCATGCACCGTCAGGAAGTAGGGTTCGTACTTGAGCTCTGCGATCAACGCCAGTTCGTGCTCCACCAGATCGCGCACCCGCTGCGGAATCTGTCCGCACCAGCGTTGCTCTATTCCCGCCTCGGTCAGGCGGCGCAGCTGGGTGGTCGCAGTGACGCCGGCGGGAACCAGTTCGGAGGGATACTCATAACGCAGTTCGTCCAGGGAGAAACGGCAGCGCCGGGCTATCCGCAATGTCTCCTGCAGCAGCGACTGCGGATAGAAACGTGCCAGCCGCGGGCGGCTGCGCAGATGGCGCTCCGCATTGGACTGCAAAGCCAATCCCGCCTCCGACAGGCACTTCCCCAGCCGTATCGCGGTCATTGCGTCGAGCAGTGGCTGCTGCACCGAATCGTGTATCAGCACCCCGCCGGCAGCCACCAGTGGCAGCCCACTGGCGAGCGCCAGCGACTCCAGCGCCGCCAGCCGCACCCGATCGGCACCGGTGCGATGCAGCTCCACCGCGATCCAGGCCCGTTGCGGAAAACGGGAACACAGCCAGTCAGCCTGAGACAGCTCCGGTTCCTCTCCTGGCAGCAGCAGCGCCAGACAGTCGCTCATCCCGGAATCCAGATCGCTGCGTTCCAGACGGTAGCGCCCCTTTGCCGCCCGCCGTCGGCCGCGAGTGATCAGCTGGGAGAGATCGCCGTACCCCTCCCGACTGGTTGCCAACAGTACCAGCCGCGGTCCGTCGCTCAGAGAGATTTCGGATCCGATGATCAACGGCAGACCACAGCTTTTCGCCTCCACGTGCGCCCGCACCACACCGGCCAGAGAGCACTCATCGGTAATCGCCAACGCACTGTAGCCCAGTTCGTATGCGCGCCGCACCAGCGCTTCCGGATGAGAAGCGGCACTCAAAAAGCTGAAATTGGTACGGCAGTGCAATTCCGCATAGTCGGTACTGGACATGAAACCACCTTATACTGTTTATATATACAGTATAAGGTGGTTAGCGGCTTGGGGCCAGCGGTGGGTGATAAGTGGCAGGAGATAGCGAACCTAAAAAGGCACCGTTGGATTGACTTCGACGCCGTCGATGATCGGCGTTGCCCGGGAGATCGCCTCCTGTGCAGCGCACCACCCCTCACATGCATTACGACCGGGGCGTCGGCGAAAGAGATTGAGCAGCCCTTTGCAGCGGGCATAGAAACGAAAGAAGAGAATAACGAAGAGACGTTGCCAGCGACTCAAAGCGCTGCTGCTGCAGATCAGTTTGTCGTCGTACAGACCCCGGTCCGTCAGACCTATCGCGGCCAGCGCCTGTACATCGACACGGGTTCCGCGCGGCAGTCGGGGACCGAGCACCACCGCATCAAGCAGATCACCCTCGAGACCCAGATAGCCTTCAACCGATCCGTAGTTGAACGGGCACGGGACCGGGGAGATGAAATCGAGGCTGCCGCTCGAACCCCACTTCAGAAAGCTGCCGCGAGGAATCTCGATGACAACTTTCAGCGAAGGAGGCACTTGATCGTCGTTCTCTCTGCCTCTGCGGTTCATGCGAACATCCCCGGAGCTATGCGGCACCGGCTTCCTCCCCTGGCGCCGGTGTGGTGCGCTTCCAACCAGCCTGTTTTCGCTCAGCTTCAGTGAGCAGCCACCAGATCACGATAGGCGTGCCAACTGGCGTAACCCACCACCGGCATCAGCACCGCCAGGCCGATAAAAAAGGTGATCAGCCCGAGACCCACAAACATCACGATCAGTGCTGCCCAGAGCATCAGCGGCCGGTAGTTGCTGCGCACCGCAGAGAGGCTGGTGGAGATCGCGGTGACCAGATCGATCTTGCGATCGACCAGCATGGGTACCGCCACGACGCTGATGCTGAAAGCGGCCAGCGCAAAAAAGCTGCCACTGACAACCCCCATCGCCAGAAACAGTGGGCTGTTCCCGGACAAAAACAGCACATCGAACAGTTGATCGAGCCTGGGGGTGATGCCGGTATAGAAGATGGCGAAGACAAAGTTGGCTGCCATCATCCAGAACAGCAGTAGCAGCACCAGCACCAATCCCATGGAGAAGAGGTTGAACGGATTGACGCGCCAAGAGGTGAATGACTCACCAATGTCCGGTACCTCGTCCCGTTCCAGTCGCCGACTGACGTCATACAACCCCAATGCAAGAAAGGGTGTCACCAGAAAGTAGCCGGCGGTCAGCGGCGGTACCAGAAAAAAACGGTCACTCAGGAAGAGCCAGACCACCAACAGGTAACTGATCAGAACGAAAATCATACCGTAGATCAGACTGATCGCCGGCGCGCGACGGAAATCGGACCAGCCCGCCTCAATCCAGCGCCAGGGATGATCGAGTGTCACTGTGTTCACCGCCACCGATGGATCGTCGCTACCTTTAGCTTCTGGGGTCGTAGGTGTCATAAATTATCCTTGTGTTTCGATTATCAATGTTGATGTGGCCTGCCATCTGCACCGGCCAGAAACGATCCACCGTGTTTTAAACTCCCAACTCATTAAAAGCAAGGTAAATCAACCCTTGTCCAGCGTTTCTGGAGAAGCGGGGCACACCCTCGTGGTCCTGCGTACAATTGCAGGACCAGATTGATTGAAGTATATGAATTTTTTATGAAGATTATCAGAATTTACTTAAACTCTTTTAATGGGAATATTTATCATTTGTGTATTTGATATATGTCAATTTGTCGGTATATTAGGCGAGTCAAATGACACAGTGTCGGCATGGCAATTAGTCTTTTACTACAAATCCCGATCACGGGGCTTTGTTCAGAGCCGGATGAGGGAAAGTTGTCGGGAGAGAGCATATGGCAGTCCTTGAATTGCATTCCCCGGGTGCAGAAGTGGCCTACCTGCTGCAACCCAACCGCAGTCTGAAATCTGGTCAGATCTGCTTGGCCGGTGCTGTTATCGGTGCTGCATTGCTCGGAGTGACCATCTACTTTTCCATGCAGGGCGCCTGGATGATAATACCTTTCACCGGACTGGAGGCGATCGTGTTGGTGACCGCCCTCTATCTGCAGTGCAAATGGTCAAAGCAGCAACAGCTGGTGGAGATAGATGATACCCGTGTTTACACCAGCATCGGACGCAATGCCGATGAGAGAAGCAGTTTTCCCAGGGGCTGGCTGAAGGTCGCACTGATCAAAGCACCCTGTGACTGGCATCCGAAAAGACTGGTGATAGGTTCACACGGACGGTTCGTGGAGATAGGCGCATTCCTCGAAGAGAGTGAACGAGAACGGTTGGCAGCAACGCTGCGATCCACATTGCAGTAGCAGACAGTACCAACCCGGAAATCAATCCGGCAAACAAAAACCACAACCAGAGACCCGACTGGAAAATGTCTGGAGTAGAGAGCGTATGTGCTTCAAGTGTAATTACATAATAAAACCACTGTTATTAATCTTGGGGATGGTGCAGCTGGGAACCGCTCACGCGGAATTCGGCGTCAACTTTCCGGAACCGGCTGGAGAGCTGGCACAGAATATCTTCGACATCCATATGTTGACGATGTCGATAGCGACGATACTGCTGATCATCGTGTTCGCCATCGTCATCTATTCCATCTACTACCACCGCAAGAGCCGCGGATACCAGGCCGACCAGAATTTCCACAACACCTGGTTCGGACACTGGTCGTGGGTCATTGTCCCGGTGCTGGTACTGGGTGTCGACTTCACCATCGCCAACAACGCCAACACGGTGTTGAAGACAGTGTGGGAGGTCCCCAAGGAGAAGGACATCATGGATCTTAAGGTGACCGGCCATCAATGGTGGTGGGAGTTCGACTATCTCGACCATGGAGTGAAGGTAGAGAGCCGGGCACTCACCAAGGAGCAGTCCGGTGACCTCTACCTGCGTGATGTGGACAACAGATTGGTCCTGCCCACGGGTAAAAAAATCCGTTTTCTGCATACATCCGCCGATGTCAATCACGCCTTTTGGGTTCCTGAACTGGCATTTAAGAAGGATGCCATTCCGGGTTATGTCACCGAGACCTGGATCGAGTTGGATCGTGAAGGGGTATTCCGCGGACAGTGCGCGGAGCTGTGCGGCACCTGGCACTCGCGTATGCCGATCGTGGTGGAGTCGGTCTCACCCGAGCGGTTCGCCCAATGGGTGGATGAGCAGAATGCGATCAAGGTTGCAGCCGCAGCGGAGGCGAGCAGCAGCAAGACCTGGAGCAAGGACGAGCTGATTGCGAAGGGTGAAGAGCTGTACAACACCAAGTGCGCTGCCTGCCACCAGATCACAGGTACCGGTTTGCCACCGGCCTTCCCGCCACTGAAGGGATCGGCCATTGCCACCGGCCCGATCGCGGGTCACCTGAAGATCGTGCTCAACGGCAAAGAGGGTACTGCCATGCAGTCGTGGAGTTCGCTCAACGACCTGGAGATCGCGGCAATCATCACTTACGAGCGTAATGCCTGGGGTAACGATACAGGCGATGTCATTCAACCGGCAGACGTGAAAAGCGCACGTTGATAAGGAGGTATACTGGAATGTCAACAACCACTATGACGCATGACGAAGCCCACCATCATGGGGCACCCACCGGTTGGAAACGCTGGCTCTACAGCACCAACCACAAAGATATTGGCACGCTCTACCTGTTGTTTGCACTGGTAATGCTCTTCCTGGGCGGTGCCAGCGCGATGATGATCCGCGCCGAACTGTTTATGCCGGGTATCCAACTGATCGATCCCGACCTCTACAACAACCTGGTCACCAACCATGCCCTGCTGATGATATTCGGTGCGGTGATGCCGGCCGCGGCTGGATTGGCGAACTGGATGATTCCGTTGATGATCGGCGCACCCGACATGGCGCTGCCACGCATGAACAACCTCAGTTTCTGGATTCTTCCGGCTGCGGCGACCATGCTGATCCTCTCCTTCGTGGTTCCGTTCTTCCCAGGCGGCGGCACCCAGATCAACACCGGCTGGACCATCTACCCTCCGCTGTCGGTACAGGTCGGCATGTCGATGGACTTTCTGATCTTCGCCATTCACCTGCTCGGTGTCTCTTCCGTGTTGGCCTCGATCAACATCATCGTCACGCTGCTCAACATGCGTGCGCCGGGCATGACCCTGATGAAGATGCCGATGTTCTGCTGGACCTGGCTGGTTACCGCCTTCCTGCTGATCCTGGTCGTTCCGGTGCTGGCAGGTGGTGTCACCATGCTACTGTTCGACCGTCACTTCGGCACCAGTTTCTTCGACGCAGCCGGTGGTGGTGATCCGGTGCTGTTCCAGCACCTGTTCTGGTTCTTCGGTCATCCGGAGGTCTATATTCTGCTGCTTCCGTCGATCGGTGTGCTGTCACATGTGATCCCCACCTTTGCGCGCAAACCGCTGTTTGGCTATAGATCGATGGTCGGCGCCATGCTCGCAGTGGCCACCATCGGCATGGTGGTCTGGGCACACCATCAGTACACCATCGGCATGTCTCTGGGTGCGGTCACCTACTTCATGGTCGGCACCATTCTGATCTCCATTCCGGTTGGCCTGATGGTTTTCAACTTCATCGCCACCATGTGGCGCGGAGCGATGACCTTCGAGACACCGATGCTGTTCGCGGTCGGCATCATACTGATGTTCACTTTTGGCGGATTGAGCGGTGTGATGTTGGCGGTGGTACCCGCTGACATGCAGTATCACGATAGTATGTTCGTGGTGGCCCACTTCCACTATGTGCTGATGCCGGGCGCGGTATTCGGACTGTTCGCCGGTGTCTTCTATTGGCTGCCCAAGTGGACTGGCAACATGTACGACGAACGCCTGGGTAAGCTCTTTTTCTGGATAAACGTGATCGGATTCAACATCACCTTCTTCCCGCAGCATTTCCTAGGACTTGCCGGCATGCCACGTCGCATCATCGACTACAACGTGATGTTTACCGAGTTCAACGTGCTATCCAGTATCGGCGCAATGATATTCGGCCTGAGCCATCTGCTGTTCCTCTATATCGTCATCCAGACGATCCGTGGTGGAAAGAGCCTGAAGCGATCTGGTGCCAAATCCTGGGAAGGTGCCAAGGGATTGGAATGGGAGGTTGATTCACCCCCCGCATTCCATACCTGGGAAACCGCTCCGCAGATCAAATAAGAGCGCTATCCATGAGAATCGAAACACAAAACAGCGAACTCAGACGCAAGAACATCCGACTCGCCTGGATTCTGGGCGGGTTGGCGCTATTCTTCATGCTGACTTCATTTCCGTTCTGGATGAACCTGTTGAACGTTGCGGGTAATCTGAGCAGATGAAAGCGACGTCACCAGTCGATGCGGGCAAACGCAGGACCACACTGCTTTTGGCAGGATTGGCCGTGGGTATGTTCGCGTTTGGCTTTGCCTTGGTGCCGCTGTATAACCTGATCTGTCAGGCGACCGGGCTCCAGTCCGTTGCTGTTCGCAGCAACGGCGGCCCCGGTGCCGTTCGGACCGGTGGCACCGTTGTGGATAACACGCGTGAGGTGGTAGTCAAATTCGACACCTCCGTCCACCCCAATCTGCCCTGGGAGTTCGCAGCTACACAACAGCGCTTGCAGGTGGTGCCCGGACAGATGTATGAAGTGATATTCAAGGCCAGAAACCGCAGCAGTTCCCAAGTGGTGGGACAAGCGATACCGAGCATCGTCCCCTGGCAAGCTACACCCTATTTCAATAAACTCGAGTGCTTCTGTTTCAACCGGCAGCTGTTGGAGGGCGGCGAGTCCACCGATATGCCGTTGCGCTTCGTGGTCTCACCAGACCTGCCAGAAGGAATCAACTCCCTGACTCTGGCCTACAGTTTCCTGAAACTGGATGAAGACGCAGCACCAAACAGAACCAACGCAATCAGTTCAGCAACCGCCGTCAAGAGCGCAACTCCCAAGGGGAAATCAGATGTCAGCACAGGAACATAGTTCACAGTATTTCATTCCCGATCCAAGCCCGTGGCCAATCGTTGGCATGGTCTCACTGCTGACCACCTTGTTCGGTGCGGCGTTGGCCATGAATGGTGTCTCCATCGGGAAGTTTCTGGTGATTGCCGGATTACTCCTATTCGCCTACCTGCTATATAGCTGGTTTCGCGACGTGATCGCGGAGAATCTGAGTAACCGATACAACGATCAGGTCGGCCGATCATTCCGCTTGGGCATGATGTGGTTCATCGCCTCCGAAGTCTTCTTCTTCGGTGCGTTTTTCGGGTCTCTCTACTACATTCGCGCCATCGCCCTCCCCTGGCTGGGTGGTGAGGGCTATCTCGGGGTAACCCATGATCTCCTTTACCAGCAGTTCCAGATGGCCTGGCCAAGCCACGGCCCCGGTGAGCTGGGGGGTGCATTCACTCCGATGGGGCCCTGGGGAATACCCGCATTGAACACCTTCCTGCTGTTGAGCAGTGGCGCCACCATCACCTGGGCGCATTGGGGATTGAAAGAGAACAACAATCAGCAACTGGTACGTGGACTGATTGCAACCATTGCACTCGGTCTGCTCTTCGTACTGATGCAAGCATACGAGTACGGACACGCTTACAGCGAGCTGAATCTGACGCTGAACAGCGGCGTCTACGGCTCCACCTTCTACATGCTCACCGGCTTTCACGGTTTTCACGTCACCATGGGCGCGATCATGCTGATTGCGATTCTGGGGCGCAGCATGAAAAAACATTTCACCCTGCACAATCACTTTGCATTCGAAGCGGTGGCCTGGTACTGGCACTTCGTCGACGTGGTGTGGCTGGGTCTGTTTATTTTCGTCTACTGGCTATGAAATGCGGCTGGATTCAAACGCCGTGCGGTTGAATCCAGCCAACGAAATAACTGAGCAACAACAGGAAGAACAGGACAAAAGAGAGAGAGATACGTACCGTCAACGCACGTACCAGTCTTGACCTGTCCTGTCTGCCATTGTCTTTCGACAGGTAGTACATCCCTTGAACGAGTGATGCAACGATCAACAGAAATACCAGAATGATCGGTAGTTTTATCATGCGCCTGAATAACCTTTGCGATACGTCAAGTAAAGTCTGTCTGGAATCTGTTGATGGAGCAGTTAAGTTAACTGCAAACAAGTATGAGCCCAAGCAACCTGCAATTTCAACCACAACCAAGTGCTACTATTGCAGCCGTTGTGCTTATCTCACTCTTCATCGGACTGGGCTTTTGGCAGCTGGAGCGGGCTGACCAGAAACGCCATCTGGCTGAGTTGCTGGGCACGCGCAGCAATCTGCCACCGTTGCAACTGACTGCCGATGCTGACACTACTGGACTGGAATACCGCAAACTCAGAGTGAGCGGAATCTTCCTGGCGGCAAAAAGTGTGTTCATTGAAAACCGCAAACATCTGGGTAGAGACGGCTTCCATGTCATTACTCCACTGCGCGTCGAGGGGGGCAGTCGCTATCTGTTGGTAAACCGAGGCTGGGTTGCGGCGGGTAGAAGCCGTTCGCTACCTGATGTGGAGACCCCGGATTTGCCGGTCGAAGTGACTGGTCAGGCAACCATCCCTTCCCCTCCGGCGCTGATCCTGGGAGCGGCTGATGCATTCCAGGAGAACAATCCGCGCTGGCCTTATCTGACGCTGGAACGCTATGCCCGCTGGTCAGGTTTGGATATCTTGCCGTATGTGCTGCAACAGGAAGAGGGCGATACTCAGGGATTTGTCCGTGCCTGGCCGCAGCAGAGACCCGAATCAGGTATGCACGTTGGCTACGCAATACAGTGGTTCGCATTTGCACTGATCGTAGCACTGATATGGTTACGGCTATCTTTGGTGAACCGGACCGATAATGGAAATGAAGAGCATGACAACCGCTGATCCACAGGTAGCCAAGAAAAACCGCTATACCCTACTGGCGCTGGTCGCCATCTTCGCCATGCCCCCACTACTCGGCTGGCTGTTTATCATGAATCCGCACTGGCTGCCTGGCACAACGATCAACCATGGAGAACTGATCCATCCACCCAGACCAGTCTCTGATTTACAACTCTCCTTCATCGAGACTGGACAACCTCTGGATTGGAGTGAACTGCGCGATAAATGGGTCTTCGCCGTGATCAGCAACGGTGATTGCGACCAACAGTGTCTGTCTCAGTTGATCCATATCCGCCAGTTACGCAAAGCGCTCGCTGCCGATCGCAGAAGAGTCGAACGTATTTTCATCCAGTTACCGGACACCGCCGATCACACTCCCGTCCCGCCGCCGATGGCCGGTCTCGAAGGAACTTTGCTGCTGAAAAGCGACAATCCAGGTACTTTGCAAGCGGTGCGTGCGCTGTTCGAACTGGAGCAGGTGGATGCTTCCAGTCACATGTTTATTATCGACCCCAGAGGGGATCTCATGATGCGACACAACCTGGTACAACTGAAACCTAAAGAGATCTTGAAGGATTTGGAAATGTTGTTGAAAGCCTCAGCTAATTGGGTACAGGGGGAATAACGTGTCTGCCAGTGAACTCTCCGCCTCACGCACCGGCGCTTTCGCCTGGCGTAAATATTACGATCTGACCAAACCGAAGGTAGTCCTGCTGATTGCTTTCACCGCGCTGGTCGGAATGCTGCTCTCCACCACTGCTGCCATTCCCCTGGACCTGTTGCTGTTCGCCCTGGCAGGTATTGCAATGGCCGCCGCGGCCGGCGCAGTGATCAACCACATTATCGATCAGCGTATCGACTCCATCATGCATCGCACCCAAAGCCGCCCGCTTCCCAGTGGCCGCATCGATACGCCACACGCGCTCCTGTTTGCAGTACTGCTGACGATCACGTCCATGCTGCTGCTTTGGAGCCAGGTCAACGCGCTGACCGCAGCACTGACCTTCCTGGCTTTGATCGGGTACGCTGTCATCTACTCCCTGTTCCTTAAGCGCTGGACACCGCAGAACATCGTCTGGGGGGGAATCGCCGGAGCGGCGCCACCGCTTCTCGGCTGGTCTGCAGTCACCGGCGAGGTGGGTATCGAGGCGCTCCTGCTGTTATTGATCATATTTGTCTGGACTCCACCCCACTTCTGGCCGCTTGCCGTACATCGCCGGGAGGAGTATGCACGCGCTGGCATACCGATGCTGCCGGTGACACACGGTATAGCGTTCACCAAGCTACAGGTGTTGATCTACTCGCTGATGCTCTTCATCGTCTCCCTGACCCCGTTCCTGATCAAGATGAGCGGCCTTATCTATCTGGGCGTTGCAGTGCTTCTCAACACAGGGTTCGTCTACCATGCGTTCAGATTCTGGCGCAGCGAGGGATCGCAGCATGCGATGCAGACATTTGGGTACTCCATTCTCTATCTGAGTCTGCTGTTTGCCGCACTGCTGATCGATCACTACGCAACCGCATAATTCCCTGCATTCCCGCAGGGGCAGCATCAACAGCAGGCTGCCCCTGCAACGCACAACCACTCCACCACTACCCCAGAGCGCCCCCTGGATGTCCACGCGGTTTGATCCTGATCAGTAAGCGATTGGATATAACCCAAATTTAGGGTCGATATCAGCCAAATTTGTTTGTGCGTCAGCAATATCTTTTTCTAAAATCAACAGAATTTATGGCTGTGCCGTTCCTGTGATCGACAGAGCCCCGCCGAACACCCCCCAATTTGAATCGAGCCGACAGGGCAGAGGAGAGACCATGGCATTGAAAGAGACACTCGAATCCAGAGAATCAGACTGCACCTCGGCCCAGGACTATGCCGCGCTGGCCAGCGAAGCACTAACCGATCCTGTAGACAAGGAGTATGCCCGCTATCTGCTGGACCAGGGTGAAACGGCGGCGCAGATGCCACCCGACTATGTCGCGGTAGCCGAAGTGGCGCTGGGTCTGGACGAGCCGGATTACGCCATGGGAATCTACGAACAGGCTGAGGAGATGTGTTTCGACGCGCTGGAGTTCGCTGCAGTCGGTCGCAGCCTGGCAGCCAATACCACACAGAAAGAGAAGGCGAAGGAGTTGCTGCAGCGCGCTGCAGAGACCGCCTCCAAGCCTGAGGAGTATCTGGTTATCTCCGGATTTGCCGGGAACGACTTGAAAGATGACGCCCTCGCCGCTGAACTGCTCTCCAAGGTCGATGCGAATGCCAAGAGCCTGACCGACTACACCAAACTCGTGAAAAGCCTGATCGATGCTGGAGACGCAGTGTCAGCCAAGCGCTTTTTCAGGAAAGCGGAGCGCTACCTCAACGGTATCGGGGATACACTGAACTACGCCGAGCAGATCAAGCAGCTGTTCGATGACCAGGATGGGGCTAGATCCATCCTGGAGGAGGCGGAGAGCAGCTGTCAGTTCCCCAAGGACTTTGCTCAGTTAGCCTCTGGTTTCAAACGGATTCTGGGGGATGAGGCGCAGGTGAAAAACCTGATGCAGCAAGCAGCCGACTTTGCAATGACCGGAGAGGAACAGCTCGACCTGGGCAATGGCTACTGGGATCTGCTGCAGGATAAGGCTGCCGCACTTGAGGCTTTCCAGAAAGCCTTGCCCGATCTGAACGACAAAGCCGCGCTGCTCACACTTGGTACCAAAATCGCCAAACAGATCGGCGATGCGGAGCTGGCCAAAAAAATATTCACCAAAGTGGAGCAGAAAAGCTCCGGCACCGTGGAGCTGCGCAAGCTTGCCCAGACCGTGCTTGAAGCAACAGACGATCGCAGCTATGCCGCGGATATCTACCTGCGCGCCTCAGAGACCATGGACCAGCCCAACGACCTGATCTCGCTTGCCGGTGATCTCGCCAAACAGCTCGATGAGAAGGCCAAAGCCACCGAAGTCTACCGCAAGGCATTCTCCAAACTGAACGATTTCGGACAATATCTGAAACTGCTGGAACAAGTGGAGAACAACACCGCCGATAAGGGGTTTGGCCGTGAAATTCTGGCCCGGGCCGCGGAGCAGGCGTCAGGCACTCCGGACCTGCTGCAGGTGTGCAAACAGGTCATGGCGATACTGAACGATACCGAGATGTGCCGGCCCTTGTTGCAGTCTGCCGAAGCTCAGGTGACAAGTGTGGGCGAGATGAAAAACGTCCTGCAGGCGGTTGGTGAGCACTTCCCGGAGGATAGTGAGTGGCTGGCGCTGGCACAGGAGAAGCTGGCGCTGCGTGAAGCCAATCAAGCCAAGTATGCCACCTTTCAAAAAAGGGAAATCAGCGCGGACAACTTCATCAAATTGATGCAACTCACCGATGACGTCATGGCTGAACTGAACGATGTGCACTATGCCCGCAAGCTGCTCGACAGTGCGGAAAAGATGATGAATGAGCAGGGCTTCGAGCTGAATCGGGCTACCACGCTGGTCAAAGCGGTGGCCACCCACCTCAAGGACAATGACTGGAGTAAAAAGCTGCTCGCTTCAATGGCCAAGCAGTGTCGCAGCTTTGCTTCGGTACGCAGTGTCGCTCAGAGTGCAATCCAATATTTGCCGGCAGAGGGTAAAGCGCTGGCAGCGACCTACTATCAGCAATGGGAGGAGCAGCTGAAAGCAGCAGACGATACCAGTGGCTATGACTGGACCAAACTGGCGGCTGCGGTACACCAGGACACGGCGGATGTCGCAGTTGCCGGACGCCTGTTGCAGTCGGCCGGCGAAGCAGGTGGTGATCGCTTTTTCTGGGCCCACCTGGGCGATCTTGCCGGACGACTGGGCGACAGTGATCAAGCCAAAGCGTTCTTCGGCAAAGCGCTGGCGGCCTGTACCAATCCGCTTCAGGTACGCCAGGTGATTGGCCGGCTGCTCACCACCAGCGCCGATGCCGACGGTATCCGTGAGCTCTATGCCCACGTCCGTGAACGCTTCGCCGAACCACGCCAACAGCTGGTTTGGGCCGAAGGTATTCTGGAGCTGTTCGACGACCACAACTGGGCGAAGCGGGAATTTGACGGCCTCACCGGTAAGCTGACCAGTCAGGTTGACCGCGAGATCTTCGAAACCAGCAGAAGGTTGAAGTTCGGTGATCGTCTGCGTGGTCACGGGCACTGATCCGGATTCGCGGTTGCATTGCAACCGCTTGTGCTGATCGGACTGCAGGTTGGGCCGCTCCGGCCCAACCTGCCCTTTCCCATTTGTGATCAGCCAGGTACTGATCAAAACGCTGCGGGTTTGGTTTACTGTCTCTGATGGTTCCATCCGGCGGGTATAGTCGGCAGCGACAAAATCTTTAAGATTCACCCCGCTGCGCTCCACGACACAGGTCGCCGGCAGAGACAGTTTGCAGCTGCCGTCACCAGGCAGGCAGCTAAGTCTGAGCCGTTCTGCTGATTGGTTGCACGCAATGCTTCATGCGGATCAGTTAGCTCGAATCCCGTATACTGTCTCCACTTTTCTGATCTCACGCTTCTCGGGAGTGCCGACCGGTGCATTCCTGGCGCGCACCAACAGCGTGATCTATCAGATTCTGCAACTCCTCGATTGGACCTGGCAACTTCCCCGCGGCTGCTGAAGCATCTGAAGCAGCCTCATCGGCGCACCCCATACGTTCCCTGCATACGCCTGGCATCTGCCAAACGCAGCACTTACCAGAAGCCGCTTTCAGTTGCTCCAACACCCGACCGGCTTCCAGCAGGTTCGACAGTATGAGATGCAGAAAACGCAATTATTTTTGCATTTAATATTTTTTGCATTATTAGTTTGCATTTTTCCCGACGCTTCCATTAGACTGTGTGCAAACAGGAGGAGCGTGATGACCGAAAAAGTCATGCAGCACAGAACACCAGATAGTCTGGCCGAATTGAAAGCAGTCGTTGCGGAGATCACCAGCGGTAAAGCCGCTATCCGTCTGGGCGGCCGCGCCCAGCGCACGCTGGCGGCGATGGTGGCGGATCCTCACCAGACAGCGCTCTCCCCCATCGGCAGGCTGGCTGAGATCCACCAGGTGAATGCCTCTACTTTGACGCGCCTGTCCCAGCGCCTCGGCTATAGCGGTTTCACGGAGATGCAACAACTGTTCCGTGAGTACCTGTCCGAACAGGGTGGGTTCTATAGCGAACGCGCTGAGCGCCTCGCCAGAGCGGATAACCAAGACCCGGTGAACCAGCTCGCTCAACGCATCTGCGACGAGGAGCGGCGCAACATTTCCGGGATGTCGCAAGCACTCGATCCCAAGGCCATAGAGAAAAGCGCGGAAATCATCGCCAACGCGCCACGAGTGCGCATCTATGGTGCGCGCCAGTCAGCGTCGGTCGCGGTGCTGATGAGCTACGCACTGGGCATGCTGCGCAAAGATGCATCGCTGCTCGATGGCCAGCAGCAGGGTGTCGCACATGGACTGGCTCAGCTCTCCGCGGGGGATGCGCTGGTGCTGATCGGCAGTGCCCCTTACACCCGCGCGACCGTCGCCGCCGCCCAACTCACCTCGGGACAGGGGATCCGGCAGATCGCGCTCACCGACTCGCTCGCCTCGCCGCTGGCTGCGACTGCCGAATATAGCTTCATCACCCCGACCTCCGGCTCCTTTTTCAGTAACTGTATGGCCTCGTCGGTGGTGCTGATCGAAATTCTATTGTCCGAGGTCGCCCGGCAGCTGGATCGGCGGGCGGTCGCTGCACTCAACCGTCACGAAGCGCTGATCAAAGCGCTCAATATCGGGATTTAACCCGTTTTTTCCGTTCCTTTGCCACCTCATGGAGAAACAATGAACTTCGAGACCCTGATCTATACCAAGTCAGACGGCATCGCCGAGATCCGTTTCAACCGTCCCCACCGGATGAATGCGGTAATCAAAGCGTTTTACGACGAACTGCAGTTGGCGCTTGACGACGCAGAGCAGGACGTCTCGGTGCGCAGCGTGGTACTCACCGGAGAGGGCCGCGCCTTCTGCGTCGGTGCCGACATGAAAGAGCACGGCAGCGGCAATCGCACACCGTTCCAGCGGCGCCAGTATCTGCGCGGAGAGCAGGATGTCTGCCGTCGTATCTTTGCGCTGCCCAAACCGGTGATCGCTGCGGTCAACGGTTACGCATTGGGCGCCGGCGCGGAGATGGCGATCGCATCGGATTTCATTCTGATGGCCGACAGCGCCCAGATCGGACTCCCGGAGATCAGTATCGGCACCTTCCTGGGAGGGGGTGTCACCCACTTGCTGCCGCAGCTGATCGGATTGGCAAAAGCCCGCGAACTGGTCTTTCTGGGCGACCGACTGGACGGTACTCAGGCGCACGCAATCGGTCTGGCTACCCGGGTCTTTCCCGCTGCCTCCTTCATGCAGGAGGTGCGCGCTTTCGCTGCCCGACTGGCGGAGAAAGCGCCGATCTCGATGGCTTTGGCCAAGGAGCAGCTGAACCACGGCATCCTGCGCGGTATGGAGGCAGCGCTGGTCGCGGAACTGGAAGGGATGACCTTCTGCACCACCACCCGCGACTGGCAAGAGGGAGTGGATGCCTTTGCCGAAAAACGCAAACCGCTATTCCGGGGAGAATAACGGATCACCAGGAGCAGGATTGCCCCGCCGCGCTGGCCGGGTTGCATAAGCCCAAATCACTCTACCCGGCATTCAACAATACCATACCAGAGATTTCAAACAGGAACCGACATGTCCCAGTCCCTCACTTTTCTGAACCCCAATTCGGTGGCCATCATCGGCGCCTCCAAAGATCCGACCAAACGCGGATTCCGTGCGATACAGACACTGCTGCAGGAGAAGTTTGCCGGCGCCATCTTTCCGATCAACCCGAAGGAGGCGGAGATTCTCGGACTCCCCTGCTATCCCGATCTGGCCTCGGTAACCGGTGAGATCGATCTGGCCCTGATCTGCACGCCCGCTCGCACCCTACCGGCGATGGTGCAGGCGTGCGGCGAAAAGGGGGTCAGAGGTGCCGTGGTCTTGGCCGGCGGCTTCAGTGAAGCGGGTGAAGCGGGAGCGAGACTGGAGCAGGAGATGGTCACCGCCGCGCGGCAGTTCGGCGTGCGCCTGGTCGGACCGAACACCTCCGGCATGTTCAACACCCACAAGGCGTGTAATCTGGTCGGATTCTCCAATCTGCAGCCAGGCGGTCTGGGTATCCTCTCCCAGTCGGGAAACATGGCACTGTCACTGGTCACCGAAGGGCAGATCAATGGCCACATGGGGTTCAGCACCTATATCGGTGTCGGCAACGAGGCCGATCTCCAATTCAGCGAGTACCTGGACTATTTTGCCGAGGACGAACAGACCAAAGTGGTCATCGCCTATGTCGAAGGATTGAAAGATGGCCGCGCCTTTCTCGATTCGGCACGCCGAGCCTGTCTCAAAAAGCCGGTCGTGCTGTACAAATCAGGTCGCACCGAGGTGGGGCAGAGCAGCGCCAAATCACACACCGGTGCACTCGCGGGAAGCTACGGCGTAGCCAAAGGCGCGCTGCAACAGGCCGGTGTGACGGTGGTCAGTCAGTCAGACCAGATCCTCTCCGTGGCCGAGGCACTGGCACTGTTGCCCCCTCCCCCATCCAAGCGTATCGCGATCCTGGCGGACGGTGGCGGGCACGCGACTATCGCTGCCGATGCACTCACCGAGCAGGGTATGCTGCTGCCGCGCCTGAGCCAGGAGACGCGCGAACGTCTGGCGGCAATCCTGCCACCCGCGGCGGCACTGGCCAATCCGGTCGACGTCGCCGGCGGCACCGACGCCAATCCGGAGGTGTTCGCCGACTGCGCTGAGGTGATACTGGCCGACCCGAACGTGGACGCGCTGCTGATCGTTGGCCTGTTCGGCGGCTATGCGATCCGCTTCTCCGAGACCCTGAGGGCGATCGAGAACCATACCGCCTCCCGACTCGGCGGCATGATTGAGCGCTTCGAAAAGCCACTGCTGCTGCAAAGCCTCTACGCGCCGATGCGTACCGAAGCGCTGGTGACGCTGCGTGCAGCGGGTGTACCGGTGCACGAATCGGTGGAGACCGCGGTGCGCTGCCTGGTATTGCTGGCCGAGTACGGTGCCGCCAGGTCGCGCATCGCGGCTGCAACAGTGCCATCCGCTGCAGAGGCCAATGCCGCGGCAACGTCCATCATCACCAACGCCCGCCAGGAAGGCCGCAGCAGTCTGCTCGAACACGAAGCCCAGGCACTGCTCAGATCCTATGACATCAGTCTCCCCCCCAGCGTACTGATCACTACGCCGGAAGCGCTGGCGCAAGCCCGCCAGCAGTTCGGTGACGTGCCGCTGGCGATGAAGGTGGTCTCCAAGGATATCCTGCACAAATCGGATGCCAAAGCGGTGCAACTGAATGTTAACGGTGAAGCGGAGATGCAGCAGGCCTATGCGGCAATCATGGACAACTCGCGTGCTTACCGGGCAGATGCTGACATCAAGGGGGTACTCGCCACACCGATGGCACGCAAAGGAGGTGTAGAGATGATCATCGGCGTGACCCGCGACCCCCAGTTCGGTCCGATCATGATGTTCGGTCTGGGTGGCATTTTTGTCGAGGTGCTCAAGGACGTAGTGTTCCGTTCACTGCCACTGACCGCCGTCGATGCTGCCGAGATGCTGGACGAGATCAAGGCCAAAGCGATTCTCGGCGGCGTGCGCGGTGCCCCACCGGTAGACCGCGAGGCAATCATCGATCTGATGTTGCGCATTTCCCGTGTCTGCCAGGCACATCCGGAGATCGTCGAACTGGACCTCAACCCGATACTGGGCTATGCAGACGGCTATGCGTTGGTGGACGCGCGCATGATTCTTGGTTGACAGCCATACCACGCCGCCGGTGTTTGCTGCCCCGGCGGCTTCTCAGAGGATATTCACAGTGGAACAACGCATGAACGACAGACCACAACTCAGAGACGCCATTCTGAATATTGACGGTCGGGTGGCCAGCCTCACCTTGAACCGTGACGACGTACGCAACGCACTCACCGGCACCGCACTGATCGAAGATATCGTCGACACGGTGCAGTGGATCAACCGGACCGATGAGATCTCGGTACTGATCCTTACCGGTGCGGGCAGCGCTTTCTCCGCCGGGGGTAACATCAAAGAGATGCGCGACCGCAACGGCGCTTTCGCCGGTGATGCGCTGGAGTTGCAACGCCGTTACCGCCTGGGAATTCAACGGATCCCGCTGGCGCTGCACAGTGCCGAGGTACCGGTAATCGCCGCTGTCAACGGCCCGGCGGTCGGCGCAGGATTCGACCTGGCATGCATGTGCGACCTACGCATCGCCGCCAGTGGTGCACTGTTCGGAGAGACCTTCATCAACCTCGGCATCATCCCCGGGGATGGTGGTGCCTGGTTCCTGCAACGCCTGCTCGGTTACCAACGGGCGGCAGAGTTGACGTTGACCGGACGCCTGGTCAAGGCGGAGGAGGCGCTGGCACTGGGCCTGGTGCTGGAAGTGGTGGCGCCCAACCAGCTGCTGCCCCGCGCCCACGCACTTGCTGCCGACATCGCCGCTAAGCCACCGCAGACGGTGCGTCTGACCAAACGCTTGTTGAAGATGGCCCAGCGCCAGGAACTACCGGACTTCCTCGACCTCTCAGCCTGTTTCCAGGGGATGTGCCACAACACCGAAGACCATGTCGAGGCGGTGAAAGCGTTCCTGGAGAAAAGGGAGGGGCAATACCAGGGCCGCTAAGCGGGCCAGCGAGCAGACTCGCATGGAGTCTGCCGCTACGCTGTTCATCTGTATGCGGGCGACCAGCCGGTCGCCCGGGCTGCATCAATGGTGCCAGAGACGGCTGATCCAGGAGCGCTCCCGCAGCGTGGGGCGGGCGCCGGCGGCCAGAAAGAAGCCGCTATAGGCCATATCCTCTTTCATGATGTGTTTGGTGAGCCAGAGTTTCAGGAAATGCATCAGTTCGAAGCCGATCGAGGCTTTACCTGCAGCCACCTTGGCCTTGAGATCCACCACCTGTTCGAGAAGCTGCTGGTGATGCTCCTGATGCTCTTCATAGTCGGGATAACCGAGAATCCGCATCAGGCTCTCCTCGACCGCAAAGTGGATGCGGGTATAGTTGGTCAGCTCCTCCAGTATCTCGCCCACGACCTGATTTCCATGCCGTTCCTGGATCGCTTCGTGCATCCGGTTGACCAGATTGGCCAATTGTTTGTGCTGCTCGTCGATCTCTTCGATACCGACGCTGAGTTTGTCAGACCATTCAACAAATGTGCTCACTGAGGAATCCCCCTCGGTAGGGACGGGCTTGCCGAAGGCTTTCCCGTCGTTGCGCCTTATTGGGGTATCGGAAGCTACCGCCGAATACTTGAACCGTTTCGGGATGGTCCATTTCTGCTCAACGAATCGCGTACTTGACCTGCGCTGTTGCCGCTTTTGCTCGTCTGAGAACGGAGGGCATCACTCTGTGAAGCAGACTGCTCTGTTGCGCCTGCATACCGGAGACATACCGGATAAAACGACGTTCAAAGCTGACCGGATCGGTGACATTGCAGCCCAAAACATTGTGATAGCCAGCCTGGGAGCCTGTCGGACTATGGGGGATCGTAAGCAAGGGAGTCGGAGAACGAGGCCAAATGGTTCCCGATTTGAGGCGCATAGTGGGCCTATGTAACGAAAATCGGGAAAAAATCTGGACCGCTCTCCCGCTTTCGCAAAAGCTGCTCTATTCCCTCATCACCGTTTGTCTGCTTCAGGCATCTGCGGCAAGCGCCACCTTGCCGAGCGAAACCATCACCTTTGACGAAGCGATCAGCGGCGTGCCGTTTTTCAACTTCGACAGCAGTGACGCGGATAGCGATACCGACGTGGTGTTCAGTACCACAGATCCGTTCGGTTTCAACACGACCGGCCCGGGTCCGTTCCAGCTGTACATCAATGAACCGGGGCTCGAAGGTTCGACCGGCGCTGACCCCGATCTGAGGGTGGACTTTCTGCAGGGTGCGGTCAGCATGATAGAAGTGGGTTTCGCACTCATTCAGGACGGTCAGGCGACGTTCACCGCCTTTAATCAGGCCGGCGAAGTCGTTGGATCACAGACGCTGGCCGGTGAATACTTCGATCTGGGCCTGGGAGATGGGACGACCTCCGACTTCCCGGAAAACCGGCTCTCTGTGGCCCTGTCGGGCACCGCCGTATACGGTGAGTTCAATTTTGTTCTGAATGATTTTGGCGGTGGAACCATCCCTGCCGTGGCCGAAGTGGATGGGCGCTACATCATAGACAATTTCACCTTCACACCGGCCGGTGAAGAGATCATTGCCGACTTCGACGGAGCACTGCCCGAAAATCCCATTCTGCCGGGTGAGATCATTCTCGGCCCCAACAATGTACCCGAGTTCGTATTCGAGTTTCCCATCGATGAGAACGGCATCGGCGGAATGTTTCCCATCTTCATCGATCCGGTGGTGGCTGTTGGGTATGAGTACGCCGTGATCAGCGGGCCGAACTACGCCAGCGTGTTGATTCCGACCGCGTTGCCCAACGGCGACGATGAGTTCCTGCTGTCAGTCCCCGGTTTTGGCGACTTCGTTCTCAACGCCGGCACGCCATTCGACCTGACCGCACTCAACGCGCTCGGGATCGACGAATTCACGATCACCGGTATAGACACCAGCGAACTGCTGGATCCGAACGATCCTTATGCCTTCGTCACCGGTCTGACCTACGTCAGTGGAGGCGTCTCCAACATGACGATGACGCCGATCACCCAGAATGTTCCCACTTCCGGCAACGTCCCCGAACCCTCCGCACTGGCACTGCTCGCATTCGCGGCTTTCGGTATAGGCAGGAGACGGCGCAGCCGGGAGGGCTGACTTGACGTCACCCTTCCACTCGAACCAGACAGCAGACCACCCACCCATCGGGTGGTCGCTGTTTTTACTGCTGGGCATACTCTCCCTCCTTCCTGCCGCACAAATTTTCGCCGCCGACGCCTCCGGCCGTTTTGCCGTCAAGGGCGCTGGCACCTCCACCTGTGCGGCATTTGTCGATGCCTATGATAAAAAATCACCCCTGCTGCAAAGTTACGGTGGCCGGATAGACGGTTTCCTCTCTGCCGCCAACCGCAGTCGGGAGGATGTTTTCGATCTCGCCCCCTGGCAGTCCACCGAGGTGCTCGCCTTCGCACTGACGAAGTTCTGCCGGGATAATCCGGAACTGAAGTTTTATTCCGCCGCAGAGGCCATGATCAACAAAATGCAGCAGGATCCGTTGCGAACTGCCAGCCCGGTGGTGGTTGCCCGACATGGCGGCAGTGCGGTACTGGTCTACCGCTCGGTGCTGGAGACCGTGCAGCAGAAACTGCATGAGCAAGGGATGTTGCCGGAATTGGAATCCGGTGCGTTCGATGAAAGAACGGCCGAGGCACTGATCAAGTTCCAACGCAGCGCCGGCATCAAAGACACCGGCCTGCCGGATCAGATGACGCTGGTCAGGATCATCGGCCAGTGATTCACAGTGACCGATGGCGTTTGCCCGGGGATGGAGTCAAGCCGACCCAACCCGATAACGCTTGCCACCCCACCTGAGCGGCTCGACTCCGGCCTCAAGCATCTGTAGCCACGTAGGGTGGGCATTGCCCACCTTTTGCGGCCACCGACCCTGGTGTTTCGACATTTGGATTGCTGGACCAACTCACCCATTGGCGTGGGTCCGAACACCCTCTCAAATGCCAACAGCGGAATCCGGTGGGCGGTGCTCACCCTACGCATTTGTCGCTCCGGTGAATTCGTCTTCATCTTATCAGAGATTCATCGTTCAGAGTCAGCAGAACCAGAATTCCGGGTCAGAGTAAAAAAACCTCAGGGTGCGGAATCGGCGCTGGGCAAATGACCGAGGTCACCAGCACCAACGAACGCGAGGCTGCCGTCGACATGGCCTGGAAGGTCCAGCTGGGGAATCGATGATAGCTGGTGGAATGGTCACCTGAATGGGCAGAAGGCGAACAGCCTTGCCTGCAGACACTAAGATCGGGGGGTGTTACAGCCCGCTTTTGTTGCCAGATGGCTCAACCGAGCCAGCGCCCAGGAGAGTCGTTTTCCTATCTTGAAAAGGCATTGGTAAATTTCACGCCGCCGGAGAAAACTGTAGATCCTTGAAGCGGTCTCCGGAACGGCGCGATTGGCTTTACCGATGCCGATACCGTGACTCTCTGCGCTCAAGGCCGACATGGCACGTGTGTAACACTGCTGGATAGTGCGATGCGCTTGCAGCGCGGTGGCAATCTCCTGTTGGATTAATGACGGTTCCGTCGACAGTTTGAAGAAACCCCGGTTCAACGCCTTGGCGCAGCGTTCGTTCTGTTGCGCCATCTCCAGGATGAAGTGGTCCTGAAGAGAGCCGATACCCACCAGGTCTCTGGCAGCGGTTGCAAAGTATTCGATCGACATATCCAGGACGACCGCAACCCGGATAACATCCAACAGCGCGTCGTCTCCAGCTGAAGTATGCCCTATCATACTCGCGTGATAACCTCTCAGTGCGACACTGCGCCGTGCCACCTCTGCGAGCGCTTCCGCACGCTCGGGACTGCCCGTTTCCAGATAAAGTGAGACCGCCTGCATGAAAGTCAACAGCAGGTCACACTGCTCGTTGATCAGGTCAAATTGCGCCGACAACAGCGTCGACGCGTCACCTGCCTGTGCGCCGATCGCGCTCGTTTCCGGATAGCTGGACGAGAGATTGGCGGGCGCACCCGGTCTTGGCGAGATGGATTGTCCGCGGGTGCCGGGAAACAGAAGAATGTTGTTGTCGTTTTTCATCTGATAGCCGTTGTCCATTTCGCTTGCTGCCCCTTCGCTGGAGCAGATGCGTCTCGAATGGGAGATTCAGCGGCGCTCGCTCGCCCAGCGATTCGAGCGCCCATTTGGCACTGTCGGGTCACACGGACCTGTTTCCGCAGCAGTATTCAGGAAATCTTCACGATGATGTCATGCAACCGGTCCGCAGCCCAAGCCAGCCGATCCGCACCGTTGGAGAGGTGGCGATAGATCTCACGATGTTTGAACATATCGACCACTTTGAGCATGGCCTCGGGTCTGGATCCCGCCTCGTTGGCGTCCAGTTTTTTCACCAGTTCATCCACATTGAACAGTTCTGCCAGGGCGCGCCGGTAGATCTTTTCGACATTGCGTTCGCACTTCCGCGTGGCGCGGGCGTCCTCCTCGGCCTGGGCCGGATTTTCCGTCAGCTTGCCGAATCCCTGGTGCAGGGACTGGGCGGCGTTTTTGTATTCGACCACCATCTCGAGCATGTATTTATCCGGCGTCAGGCCCATGGCCTCCAGTTCACGGACAGTGGTCTTGGCGTAGTTCATACCCATGTCGAGGGCGACGATGGCACGATAGATATCCTCCCGGTCCATCGGGGTGGCGAAGGCTTTGTTGAGGACGTCGATGTTGCGCGCCTTGAGTTCGTCTCCGCGTTTTTCGATCTGACGGACAGCGGCCCCTTTCTCTTCGCTGCCGGCTTCCATGTACTGAACCAGCGCGTCCATCGCCTCCACCAGGACATCGCATTGCTCGTTCATCAACGAGTAGAAATCCGGCATACGCGGGAAGACCCGGTCCACCAGACGCGTGACGACTGAAGCTGATTTTTCGCTCATTGAGTTTGTCTCCAAATCTGTTGGGGTGAATCTGTTTATGCCAACCCGAATACCAGGTTGAGCAGCAGGAAGCTGAGGATTGCCACCGTGGCTGCACCGGGAATGGTGATGAGCCAGGTGCTGACGATCTCCTTCGCCTTGGCCCAGCGCACCGCCTTGGGCCGCTCCGATGAACCGATTCCCATGATCGAGGAGCTGACCACATGGGTGGTGGACACTGGCGCACCGATCATGGAGGCGCCGAAGATCACCGAGGCTGAGGTCAATTGGGCATCGAAGGCGTGCAGCGGTCGCACCTTATAGATGCCGAACCCCACTGTGCGCACGATGCGCCAGCCACCGGAGAGGATGCCGAGCGTGATGGCCAGCGCACAGGAGACTACCACCCAAAATGGCACTTCGAATTTCGGGATGAACCCACCCAGCAAGAGCACCAGGGTGATGATACCCATGCTTTTCTGGGCATCGTTGGCACCATGGGAGAAAGCCAGACCGGCGGAGGTCAAGAACTGCACCCGTCGCAGGTAGGTGTTGGCGACAGGCTTGGCCCCGCGCAGTAAAAAACCCATGATGCGATGAATGACAAAACCCGCCCAGAAACCGATGACAGGCGAGATAACCAGCGCCAGCAGCACCTTGGTAACGCCGGTGAAGTGCCCTTGCGCCAACTCCTGAAATCCCCAAACCACATGATCGGCACCAGCGGAGACGACGACAGCCCCGGCCAGACCGCCCACCAGCGCATGCGATGAAGAAGAGGGAATGCCGAACCACCAGGTGGCGAGATTCCAGAAAATGGCGCCAAAGATGCCGCACAGCAGGATGGCTACCGAGGGTATTGCCTCGAGGTCACTGATATTCACGAATTTGCCGATGGTGTTGGCTACCGCGGTACCGCCCAGGATAGGACCGAGGAACTCGAAGGTGGCGACAATGATCACCGCCTGTATCGGTGTCATGGCACGCGAGGCGATCACGGTGGCGATAATGTTGGAGGCGTCGTGAAAGCCGTTGGTGTAGTCGAAGATGAGCACGATGATAACGGCGGCGACCGCCAGCGCGAAAATGGTATCCATCACGAAGATTCTCGATTGGTGGTTGTTGACGTTTGTTTTCTGGAACGACCAGGTTTTTTCTTAATGGCGATGCTTGTAAAAAGTTCCGGCAGAGCAACGTACAATTTGCGTGCCAATGAATGATGCGGGGTTACTCAGCGGTGCTGTTTTGGTCTGAATGCGCGGCACGCCCACTTATCGAAGCCGCTTGGATTCGTTAACGCCTTGAATTTCAACGAGTCATGACTTGCCGGGATGGGTCTGCCAGTGGAGGTTTGCCTGTCCGGGCGGGCTGGACTCGGAGGTTCCTCTCGCCCTGTTTACCGGAACTCGGGTTACAGAATGCAACACATTTCTGGACCGGTTAGTGCTGTTTGGGGGTGAGCGCAGAGATTGCTCCGGTGGGAAGGTAAATCGGCCAATGTTGCAGAATCGTAACGAATCGTTGCTTAATGCAACATTTTTCCGCTTATCAACTTATCCCAGTTCTTCACTGAGCCGATGAGCTGCCTATTTTCTTGCACCTCGCGCAACGCACTACCCGTGTTCTTTCATGGGGATACCCCATTCGTTGCGGTTCGGCGATCAAGTCCATTGATCCGCTCTCCTCTCCTTACTGGCCTCTCTGCGGGTCCCCGTTAGTCTCTACTGCAGCTGACGTTTTAATCAGCAGTTCCTCCAGTTCGGATAAGCGCAACGGCCGGTTGCAGCGGTAGCCCTGTACCAGATCAACCTGGTGGTGCCGGGCGAACTCGAGCTGATCCTGCGTCTCCACCCCCTCCAGCACCACACGTTTGCCCAGTGACCGGGCCATCTCGATCAGCGCACGGACGATGGCGCAGTGTTCCGGTTTGTCGGGCACCTGTCCGATCAGACTGCGGTCGATCTTCAACGTATCCACCTCCAGCTGCTGCAGGTAGGAAAAGGATGAGAAACCCGCGCCGAAGTCGTCGATCGCCACCCCCACGCCCCGGATTTTCAGCTCCCTCAGTGTCTTAGTCACCTGGCGCGGATCACGCATCAGCGTACTCTCGGTGATCTCCAGTTCCAGTGCCTCCGGAGAGAGGCCGGTGCGTTCCAGCACCTCTGTCACCCGCTGCGCCAGGTCCGGCTCCTCGAACTGTCGCACCGACAGATTGACCGCCACCCGAATGCCATGCGAGCCGAGGTGTTGCCACCTTGCCGCCTGTTGGCAGGCTGTCTCCAGCACCCAATGACCCACCGCCACGATCAGGCCCATCTCCTCCAGCACTGCCAGGAAAACCGAGGGATGTGCCAGACCGATCTCCGGACTTCGCCAGCGCAGCAGCGCCTCGACACTCTTGATCTCTCCTTCAGGCAGAGCGATCTGCGGTTGGTAATAGAGTTCGAAGTCCCCTCTGGCCAGACCGGTACGCAGTGCTCCCTCCATCTCCAGTCGGCGCACATTGACCAGATCCATCGCCTTTTCGTAGAGGCACCAGCGATTCTTGCCCTGCTCCTTGGCCTGGTACATCGCGGTATCTGCCTGACGCAGCAGGGTTGCAGCATCTTCCGCCGCAACCGGATAGAGGGTAACCCCCACACTGGCGGTGAGAAACAGCTCCCGGTTATCCACCTGGAATGGCTGCTGCAGCGCACCAAGCAGCTCCCGCACGATGCGGATATAGTCGACCGTATGTGCCAGATTTTCCGCGATGACGACGAACTCATCGCCTCCCAGACGGGCTACCGTATCGCCATGACGCAGTCCATTCTGCAGCCGCTTGGCCGCCTGGTGCAGCACCTGATCACCCACGTTGTGGCCTAATGTATCGTTGATATATTTAAAGCCGTCCAGATCCAGAAACAACAATCCCAACAACCACTTCCCGCGGTCGCTGCGCAACATCGCCTGATGCAGACGGTCGAAGAACAGCGCCCGATTGGGCAGTCCGGTAAGTGGATCGTACTGGGCCAGAAAGCGGATCTGCTGCTCCGTCCGGCGTCGCTCGCTGATATCCTGGATGATGCAGACCATCCCACCACCGCTTGGCCCGATGGGTTGCAACGGCGAGCAGGAGAGCGACACCGGAATCCGTTCCCCATCAGCACTGAGGCACTCACTCTCCAGCTGCTGGGCCAGTCCCGACTGATGCAGCTCCTCCAGTGTTTGGGCGACGCCCGCCTGGAGATCCTCCGGAAACAGCCGTGGAAAAGCGCTGCCTCTCATCGGGCCTGCGTACTCTGCGAAGAAATTGGTGGCCGCCCGGTTGGCCAGATTGATCCGATTTTCGGCATCGATCACCAACAGACCATCCTGCATACTGCCGATCACATTTTCCATATAGCGACGTGATACCGTGGTCTCCTCCAGATCTGCCACCATGCGGCTGAAGGCCTGTTCCAGCTGACCGATCTCGTCGATGCGGTCCGATCCGGCCTGGACGCGGTAGTCTCCGCGCCCCACCCTCGCCGCCTTTTCCGCCAGTTCACTCAGTGGCCCGGCCAGCCGGCGTGCAATCACCAGCGCAAACAACAGCACCAGTGCAACCAATCCGAGGGTGACGGCGACCACGGTCCGCACCGTCTGGGCCATGCCGTCGCGGGCCAGCTGCTGCAACTCCCCACCCAACGCTTCGATCTGCTGCTCGACCTGCTGCAGCGAGAGACAGAGCCTGAGTCCGCCGAGTACCTGATCGTCGATATGGATGGAGCGGGTGATGTACAGCATCCGTCCATCGCTGCGCACCAATGGGCCGCCGCCGGCTAGCACGGTTTGCAGGCTCTGGGGGTCATTCAACGGTTTTCCGTAGCTGGGGATGGATTCGACGCCATCGTGAACTATCACGCCATTGGAGTCGAACACCAGCACCTCTTCCACCCCCGGAACCCCGATGAAATCCCGCAGCAACTCTTGCATGGCCAGCATGTCCATGCTGTAGAGGGGGTTGACCAGCACTTCGGAGAGAAAAGTGGAGATCGCCTCACCGCGCTCCCGGGTGAAGCTGTGGAGCAGCTCCGACATGGTTCGGGTACCGGCATGGGAGAGCGTCCGCACCGAGCCACGGAAACCGGTGAGATGCGCCAACGTCAACACCAGGGCCACCGCCACCACCAGACTGGTCATTATCACCGCGTAGCGGGTGCGCAGGTTGCGGAACACCTATTTCAACCACTCACGGACAGTGGTCACTGTCCGGTAGAGACCGAGGACCAGCGCCAGTTCCGCATCGCTCAACTCACTGAAACGGCTGGTCTGCTGATAGGCTTGCAACGCATAGGTTGCATTCGCATCCAGATGGGCTCCCAGCAACAATGCCCTCAGCCGCCCCTTGATCGCCGGATCCAAACCGGCACGCACCAGTTCCACCGCCCTGGGCAGGGTGGCAGAGCGGTGGATGATACGCATGTCCCGCTGAAAGATGTGCGGCAGGTGATCTTTTTTTTCCCAGTCCAGGTTGTTGAAAGCCGCGGCATCCACCAACCCCTGGTGGACCAGTGTGGAGGCATTGATCTCCTCCCGGGAGAGTACATAACCGATGGCATCTTCCGGTGGCTCGTTCCTGAGCGAGTCCAGACGCACCAGATGAAATCCCCGCTCGAGCAGGATCTGGACAGGAACGAAAAAGGCAGTGGTCGATCCCGGATCCTCCAGCGCCAGTTTTCGCCCTACCAGACTAGCAAGATCGTAAATATCGCTCTCTTCTCGTGTGAAGAAGACCGTGTAGTAATCGGGCACTCCCTTCTTCCACTTGCGCAGCAGAATCTCGCCTCCCGCCTGCATCGCGAACTCCGATGCCGACATCACCGTCTCGGTAACCCAGTCCACGCGGCCCTGACGGAGGAAATGGATCATCTGTTGGTTGTCGCGCGCCATCAGCACCTTGGCCTGCACTATCCCCAAATCGCCCATGCGCGCGGCCACGTAGTCGGCAATGGGCTTCAGATAGCGGTAGTGTTTCTTGGGATTGTGGCTGACCTTGCCGATGACCAGCGTGCCGGGATCCTGTTTGGATGCCAGGGTAAACGCGGGCAGCAGCGATACCAGCAGCAGCAGAAGCTGCAAAGAGCGCGACAGCCGTCGCATCAGAAGTCGGCCTGGAGTCGCATCTGCAGGATCCGCGGATCATCTCCGGAGGCGAGATCGCCGTTGTCGCTGGCCTGCCGGTCGTTGTATACCCGGGTGTAGTTGGCCATCAGTCGCAGCTGAGGTTCGAGGTACCAGTTCACACCCAGGGTCAGGTTGCGCTCCCGGCCTCCATCGATCTCTGTGTCGTTCAACTCCAGCGCACTGTAGCGCAGTGCCAGCTCCCATGCGCCACTGGAGCGCTGTGGCCGGACCCTGCCGAAGTCCCCTTTTTCATAGCGATAATAGCGAGACTCCCCAGTCAGAAACCAGCTGCCCTGCAGATACCAACCGGCAAAATCCAGCGCCGGGACGCTGTCACGGCGTTCCACTCCAGCCCACAGATACTCCCCCTGCAGTGACAGCGGACCCCAAACCGCCGCCGATTCCAGGGCCACTCGTTGCAGTGCGCTGGCATCGGCGATCGACTTTTTACCGGTATCCAGAAATTCTATTCCGGTCAGATGGGATTCAGGTCCACGCCTGAAGCGCAGATAGTCTCCTGGTTTCACCGCACGATATGCGCCGGAGAGACCCAGGTGGATAGCCCGCTCCTCCTCGTGCCAGGGTGCCCAGGTAGCACGTGCCGTCACGCCCCAGCCCTGATTCGTTCCCTCCTCCGCCTCCTGGTTCAGGGAGTGGGCGAAAACCCCTCCCGCCAGGGTCCAGTCACTCCCTAAGTGGTGCAGTCCGATCCCCAGACTGCGTCCCGGTGCCAACTCGTCGGGCAGCGCCCGCTCCATGAAGGTGAGATGCTCGAAACTGGTCTGCGGCTCCAGGCCGAAAGGCTCCTTGAAATGGCCTATCCTCAGACTGACCGGATGCCAGGCCAGATAGTCGAGATAGACATCTTTGACGTCCACCTCGTCACCGGCGAAATCCAGCTCCAGCGCATAGCCAAAATCCCCGTGGTAGCTCCCTTCAAGCTCCAGCCGCGCGCGCCGCAGCTCCGCACCGTCACCCATACCCGACTCGCTGTAGCTGGCGGTGTCCAGCGCCAGCCCGCCGCCCAGTCTGAACCAGGATTCACCATCGTAGGCCGCCACCTCCATACCACCTGCACTGCTATCCACACGCACCTCGGTAACCTGCGGTGTATCTGGTATCGGTGTCGCAGCAATGGTTTTCGTGGCATCCACCCGCAACGCGCCGATAAGCTCCTGGTACTGCACCTCGGTGATGGTGCCATTCTGTCGCAGGATTTCCAGCAGGCGTGCCAGTTCGGCCTCACCGGCCCAGGTGCCGGACACGAGCAGAGGCAGCAGCGCCCACGCCAGATGTCGTCTCGTCATACGCTTCACTCCGCGCCATCCAGCGCAAACCGGCGTAGTTTACCTCAAGATCACGCTCTGATCCCGCGCGGATGGATGACCAATCAGTTCTGCATGTTGTCTAAAGGTGCGCGATCAGCGCTTCCCCTGCCGGTGTTACCGGTAGCGCAGCACCGCTTCCCGCTCTATACACCAGGCCTGTTCATCTTTCGTGGCCATCCTCTCCAGATCGCCGGGTGCCGCTTCGGGATCATCCACCCACTCACGCAGCAGTCCACTCCCATTGATCAGGTCGATTGCCAGACGGTCAGTTTCGTACTCGTAGGGGAAGTCGCGCCATAGCGGGTAATCCGGGCGCAGCCGGCGGATAGCCTTGAACACCAGCGCCAGCAAACGCCAGGGACGGAACGCCAGATGGTTGTAAGCAGTATCATCCAGATGGATCTGCACCCCGGCACAGAGCTTTCCAGCGTGTTTGTGAAAGGTGGGTTCGAACCAGCACTCCCGCAACCGGCATCCCTGCAGCCAGGCTGGCGCGAGTCTACCCATCTCCGCCAGCAGTTTACGTGGTTCCAGATCAGGTGCCCCGAACAGCTCCAGTGGCCGGGTGGTGCCACGCCCCTCAGAGAGCGTGGTGCCCTCCAGCATGACGGTGCCGGGGTAACAGCGGGCCATCCAGAGATTGGGGGCATTGGGGCTGGGATTGACCCAACTGCGTGTGCCTGCTGGCCAGCCGTATCCCGGACCCTGTTCGGGCCTCCACCCCGCCATGGGTACCACCTCGCACGCCACATCCAGCTGCAGCGACCGGATATACCACAGCGCCAGTTCGCCCAGCGTGAGGCCATGGCGCATGGGTAACGGCCCGGCACCAACGAAGCTCTCCCAGCCAGTACGCAGCGTCAACCCCTCTACCGGTCTGCCAATCGGATTGGGACGATCCAATACCACCACGCTTTTATCAAACTGTGCCGCTGCCTCGAGAAAATAGCGCAGCGTGGTAATGAAGGTGTAGATACGGCAGCCAAGGTCCTGCAGATCGACCAACAGCAGGTCGAAGCTGTCCATCATCTGCGGTGTGGGTCGCCGCACCTCACCGTACAGGCTGAACACCGGGATTCCCAGCAGCGGGTCAGTGAAGTCCATCGACTCCACCATGTTGTCCTGTTTTTCCCCACGCAGCCCATGCTGCGGTCCGAAGGCGGCAGAGAGTTGAATATCATCCAAACGGGCAAGCGCATCCAGTGAGTGGGTGAGGTCATCCGTCACAGAGGCCGGATGGGCCAGCAGCGCTACACGCGCTCCGTTCATGACGTGGCGCAGCGCAGACTCCCGCAGCAGGCGATCGATGCCAAATCTCATTGTGTTACTCCACTGCTCGATTCATCGGAGGACTGGTTTTCAGGCGGGCTCCAGCTGCTGTACGAAAGCTTCGGGATGATGGAAATCGGGTTCCCCCACGGGGTGATGCAACGCCCAGTAGGAGAGTCCACCCCCGCTGTCTTCGATGACCGCAGCCAGACCCAGCCACAACGGACGACCCTGCGGCAGCTCGGCTCGATTGAGCCGCACCTCCAGCTCCAGTCGATTCGGACTTCTGCGCTGCTCGAAAGCAGGAGTTGGCCCGACCACCGCCTCTCCCCCAACGCGATAGTCGCAAAAGTCATACATCGCCCATGCTCCCGAGGGTGAGAAATTGAATTCCCGGTATCCTGGGCCTGATCCCCCCATCAGGAAGGCTTCGAAACAGGTGTGCCGCCAGAGTCCATCGGCCGGTCGGGAAGTCCGCAATGCAGGAATGCGCAGTGTCGCCAGATCCGACTCCAGCACAAAAGAGAGCGCAAAGCGATCCCCGGACAATTCGCTCACCCGGGCGCCGATACGCGCTGTCACTCCGGATCGGGTGCACGGGTGAGCGACGAGCGTGAAAGGATGTTTGGTAGCAACAGAGTACATGGAGGCGAAGGCTAACACCTCAGCACCCGGTGTGCACAGGGGTGCGTAACCGCCTCCCTTGCGAACGCAGCGCTTTCAGCAGCAGGAGCGTCTGCAGTATGATCTGGCTGCAGGGCTGCAGTCGTGCACAGAAGGGTACTGGCGCCAATTGTGCAAAGTATGGGAGTTACTCCTTGGCTTTTGGGTTTTCCAACGGGAGAGGTGTTGCTCTCCCCTTGGGTTCCCCTGCAAAATCGCACTTTTGCCGGGGGATCTGAATCGTTACATCCCCCGGGGGATAGCTGTGAAGGAGCGTTCGATGCAGGGTAACCACAAAGCAAGCGCGGGGATATTCGGTGGTTTGGTGATGCTCGGCCTGGTCGGGCTCGGTTATCAGCTGGCAGATGCTGCCATCAGGTTCAAAGAGTATGAGCGAACCGTCACCGTGAAGGGGTTATCGGAGCGGGAGTACGAAGCAGACATCGTGATCTGGCCGATAGAGTTCACCGAAGCAGGCAACGACCTGGAACAGCTGTACTCCGCCATAGAGGCCAGTACCGCCAGGATTCAACAGTTTCTGGCCGACAATGGTATCGACAAGCGCGAGATCTCCCACACTGTACCAGCGATTACCGACAAGTCCGCACAACAATACGGCGATAATGCCAGATCCCAGTTTCGTTATACTGCGGTACAAACGGTGACCGTCTATTCGAATCAGGTCGGTGCGGTCAGAAAAATCATGGGTTCCCTGTCGCAACTCGGCAAGAAGGGGATCGTATTTTCCGGCAACAGCTATCAGGCGCAGACCGAGTATCTCTTCAGCCGGCTGAACGAAGTGAAACCGGCCATGGTCGAGGAGGCTACCCGGGAGGCAAGAGCGGTGGCGCAGAAATTCGCATCCGACTCCGCCAGCAGACTGGGCAAGATCCGCAAGGCGTCGCAGGGGCAGTTCAGTATCGATGCGCGGGATAACAACAATCCGCACATCAAAAAGGTCCGGGTCGTCTCCACCGTCGAGTACTACCTGTCGGACTGAACGGCTGGAGAGCGACCCCTGCCAGGATCATGCAACAGCTGATCCGCTGAATCCACATCCAGCAACACGCCCGGGTCATCGACGGCCAGCAACTCCAGTGCACTCAGATTTGTACTTAGCAGCATACGCGCACCCGCGTCTCCGCTCAGCTGTGCCAGCTGCTCTCCCCACTGCGCCGCAAATCCCACCGGATGTCCCCGCCGCCCCGCATATTCGGGGGCAACCAGCCGGGCACCCTGCTCCACCCTTGCGGCTATCATGTGAATGGTCCTCCGCTCGATCCAGGGCATATCGGCAAGCGCGACAACCCAACCCTGGTTACACGAGCGGGTTGCCCGCACCGCCAATGCCAGGCTGCTGCCCATGCCACGGGCAACTTCCGCGCTGATAATGAGCTGAAAACCCAATCCGGCCAGCGCGGTTTGCATTTCGACGTCACCCGGGCGAATGACAGCAACGGAACCGGGAAGTGCAGCGATCAGATTGCCGGCCGCCGCAACCCCCAGCAACCGACCGTCTGGCAGCGGGTGCAACAGCTTGTGGGTACCGAAGCGCCTCCCCTCCCCGGCGGCGAGCAGCACCCCGATCGGAGCGATCATGCCGCCTGGGAATCACGACTGAGGAGCAGACGGACACCATGGCGCACCGCGGTGATATCAGCCAGTACCGACAGTGCGATTTCACCCGGTTTTTTGCCGCCGATCGGCAATCCGACCGGTCCGTGGATGCGCGCGATCTGTTCCGCGCTGTAGCCCAGCAGGGCAAGACGTTGACGCCGGGCTGCCGCGGTTCGCGCCGATCCCAGCGCGCCGATGTAGAATGCCCGGGACTCCACCGCCGCACACAATGCCAGATCATCCTGCTTCGGATCATGCGCCAGGGTAACGATGGCGGTGCGCGATAGTTCGTTCAATGCAAGGATTTCGTCATCCGGCATGCTCCGCGAGTAGCTCACCCCGGGCAGCGGATTCGCCTCTGTGAACGAGTCACGCGGATCACAGACGGTGACACGGTAATCGAGTTGCAGCGCCATCGATGCGAGCCTGCGGGCGATCTGTCCGTTACCGATCAGCAGCAGGTCCCAGGCGGGGCCGAACACCTTGACAACCTCGGCATCGCTGACACTGAACTCGATCTCCCCCGCTGACGGATACAGGCGCACCTCACCCGTGGTGATGGCAACACGCCGGCAGATCCGGGTGCGCTGCGCCAGCATCGCCAGCAACGCGTCCACCGGTGCGGCGGCATTGAGCAGCTCGACCAGCAGTTCCAGCCTGCCGCCGCAGGGCAGGCCGAAACGGGCCGCCTCCGCGCTGTTCACACCGAAATCGACCCGCACCGGCGTATCCGCTCCCAGCTCGCCGGCCCGATGGCTGGCCACCAGTGTCTCTTCGACACAGCCACCGGAGACTGAGCCGCTGCATCTGCCATCGGAACTGATCACCAGCAGCGAACCCGGTGGGCGCGGAGACGAACCCCAGGTTTTCAACACGGTAACCAGTGCGACTCGCTGGCCCTGAGTCAGCCACTCGGCGGCTGCTGTGAGCACCTCCAGATCATCGCCAGACAGATCCGGACTCATCATGCCAACCTCAGCGGCAACTTGCGCAGTCTCTGTCCGGTGGCCGCGAAAACCGCATTGGCGACGGCCGGCGCGATGACCGGGGTCGCCGGCTCACCAACGCCCGTGGGAGGTTCAGCCGAAGGCACGATATAGACCGCAACCTCCGGCATCTGATCGATGCGCAGGATCTGATAATCGTTGAAGTTGGATTGCACCACCCGGCCCTGATCCAGCGTCAACTCGCTGTAGAGCGCGGCAGACAGACCGAAGCCCATGCCACCCTGCATCTGTGCTTCGATGATGTCGGGATTGATCGCGATGCCGCAATCCACCGCGATGACGACACGGTCCACATAGATCACGCCTCTTCTCACCGTCACCTCGGCGACTTGAGCCACATAGGAGTTGAAGGATTTATGCACGGCCACACCCCGCCCCTGGCCGCGGCCCAGCGGTGCACCCCAGTCGGCTTTTTCCGCGGCCAGGTTGAGCACACCGAGGTGGCGCGGCTGATCCGCCAGCAGCCTGCGGCGATAGGCCACCGGATCCTGGCCCGCTTTGTGCGCCAGTTCGTCGATGAAACACTCTCCGGCGAAGGCAGTGTGGGTGGAGCCGACCGAACGCCACCAGAGTACCGGTACGGGCAGTTGCGGTGAATGCAACTCAAGCTGGAAATTGGCGATCGGATAAGGGAGATTGACTGCCCCTTCCACCGAAGTGTGGTCAACCCCGTCCTTGACCATCACCGCTTCAAAGGGTGTGCCTGCCAATATGGACTGACCGACGATGCGCTGCTCCCAGGCCAGCGGATTGCCCGCCGCATCCAGTGCACCACGAAGTTTGTGCAGATACATCGGCCGGTAGTAACCGGCCCGGGTATCGTCCTCGCGTGTCCAGACCATTTTCAGCGGCGTCCCCTGTTCCAGACTGCGCGCGATATGTACCGCTTCAAGCAGGTAATCGGCAGCCGGATTGGCACGGCGGCCAAACGAGCCGCCGGCGTAGAGCATGTTAATCCTCACCTGCTCCGGTTTCAGCCCCAACAGCTTTGCCACCGCCATCTGGTCACCCGTCTGCATCTGTTCGCCATTCCAGATGTCGCAGCCGCTGTCGTCGATCCGCACCACGCAGTCCATCGGTTCCATGGCCGAATGGGAGAGAAACGGCACGCTGTACTCTGCTTCCAGCAGACTGTCGGCTTGTGCGATCACCTGGGCGGCGTCGCCTTCTTTACGCACCAGGGTTCCCTCGGTTCGCGCCAGCTCACGATACTCATCCAACAGCTCCGCAGAGCTCCTGCTGAATGCCCCGGACTCGTCCCAGCTGACCGACAACGCATCCCGTCCCAGTCTGGCACTCCAGAAATCATCGGCAACCACCGCCACGCCGGAAGGGATGGAAACTACCTTGTTGACCCCGGGCACCCGCAGCGCAGCCGTATCATCCACGCTTTTTACGCTGACCCCGAAGCGGGGAGGATGGAGCACCAGCGCGCTCTTCATGCCCGGGAGTTTCACGTCCAGCGTGAACTGCGCCGTCCCGTCGATTTTTTCTGCGCTGTCCTGGCGCGGGATACGCTTACCGATTAGCGTGAACGCTTCCGGCTCCTTGAGCAGCACGGTTTCCGGAACCGGTTGCCTGGCCGCCAACTCCGCCAGCTGGCCGAATCCCGCCTGGCGTCCACTGGCGGAGTGCGCCACCACCCCGGCAGCCACAGAGACCTCCGTCTCCGGCACCTGCCACAGTTCGGCAGCAGCAGTCACCAGCATCTGCCTGGCCACTGCGCCAGCACGCCGTAACTGGTCGAATGAATTGGCTATCGCGGTACTGCCACCGGTGCCCTGCATCGGACCCCAAAACAGATTGTTATAGCGCGAGGCGTCAGCGGGTGCGCCCGCCACCCTGATCTTCCCCCAGTCGGCGTCGAGCTCTTCGGCAACCAGCGTCGCCAACCCGGTGTAGGTTCCCTGACCCATCTCCAGGTGTTTGGAGATCACGGTGACCAGGCCATCTTGGTCGATACGCAGAAAGGCGTTGGGTGAAAATTCACCCGCCTGCGCTGCGACGGAACCAGCGTTTTCTGGCGCGGACGGACGTTCCCCCGCGCGGACGCCGGGCAGTATGCCCAAGGTCAGCCCGGCAACGGATACCAGTGCACTGGTGACAAACCGGCGGCGGCTCAGATTGACGATGTCACCCGTGTTCATGCTGCACCTCCCGCCAGTCTCCTGCCTGCCAGTTTGATCCCTGCGCGGATTCTCAGGTAGGTGGCACAGCGGCACAGATTGCCTGACATCGCTGCATCGATATCCGCATCGGTCGGTTGCGGCTGTCTGTTCAACAGCGCGGCTGCCGACATGATCTGGCCGGACTGGCAGTAACCGCACTGCACCACTTCAAGTTCCTTCCAGGCTTGTTTGACCGCCCGGCCCGCGGCCGAGTCCAGCCCCTCGATCGTGGTGATCTCCCTGCCGGCAGCGGTCGAAAGCGGCGTGACACAGGAGCGGACCGGGTCACCATCGAGATAGACCGTGCAGCTGCCGCACAGTGCCTGACCGCAACTGTATTTTGTGCCGGTCAGACCGACGTGGTCGCGTAGCGCCCACAGCAAGGGCATTTGCGGGTCCAGGTCCAGTTGGTACAGTTTTCCATTGATCGTAATATTCAGCACTTTGCCCTCCTCCAACGCAAACCGGTGCATACTTGGGATTCCAAAGTGAGTCTAGTCTGTCCCACTCCTGTCTGCAGTGGTTTTGCAATGCCGACAGCCTGCAGCTGCGGGTATCCAGGCTGCGCAGTGTGGAAGCAAGCGGATATTTCTGTATTTCGTGAAGAGCAAACCATGACCCCTACCCGACCCGACAGCGAGGACTATCAGCGCAAGAAACGACTCTACGATCAGCTGCTGACCATTTACGGCCGCAAGCCGGTACTGGAAGCACTGCAGCAGCCTGGTATTCTCGTCCACCGACTCCATCTGGCCGACAGCAACCGACCGGCCGCGCTGCTGGATGAGATCAGCACCCTCGCCCGGGCCAAGGGCGCCGAGATCTGCCTCCACAGCAAGCAGGCGCTGTCGCGCATCTCCCGCAACGGCAAACAGGATCAGGGTGTAGCGGTCGATCTGGTGTTGGCTGGCTATCAGCCCCACGAAGTGTTTCTCGCCAATATGCCCGTGGAATTCGAACTGATCGCACTGGACGGTGTCACCAACCCGCAGAATCTGGGGATGATTCTGCGCTCGGTGGCTGCCAGCGGCAGCGCCGGCGTGCTGCTGCCGCGTCAGGGTGGCGCGCAGATCGACCCGCTGGTGATCAAGGCCAGCGCCGGCGCGCTGTTCCGCTGTCCGATCGTCCGTTGCGACTCACTGGAGCAGGCGCTGGCCGCGTTCAAGGCCCGGGGCGTGCGCCTGTACAGCCTCTCCTCCCACGCGGAAACCGCGCTGGGATCACTGGATAAACGCGGTGCGAAAATTTTCGTACTGGGTAATGAAACCCACGGGGTGTCAGAGTCGGTGGAAAGACTGTGCGACTCCTCCGTGGCCATTCCGATGCACAATGGTGTGGAATCACTCAACGTGGCGGTGACCGCCAGCCTGCTCGCATTCAGAACATATTTGGGGTCAGAGTAAAAACTACAGCAGTCAATTATGGGTGTAAAAAAACATGCGGCTGAATTTTTACTCTGACCCCCCAATAAACGCTCACCCCTCTCCCTCCTCGGAATTGAACAGCACCAGTTCGTTCATCTTGATGGCTACCGGAAGGGTGGCACCCAGTGGCAGATCATTGTGACCCTTGGTGATGTACAGGATGTGGGTTCCACTGGGGAGACGCAGACGGTAGAGGATATCGGCCCCGCGAAAAGAACGCTCCACCACTTCCGCCGGCAAGCCCCCCTGCTGGCGCACCACATCATCCGGGCGCAACAGCATTTCCAGCTCCTGCTCACTGGCAATCCCAGCGGCAAATTGGGGAGTTCCTGTCCCGTCCGGCAGGAGAGGTCCAAACTCACTGTATAATCTCTGGTCAGTGCCACGCAGCACGGGTAACCAGACTCCCTGTCCGATAAATCCGGCGACGAAACGATCGGCCGGTTTGTGATAGAGGTTGTAGGCGCTGTCCCACTGCCGGATTCTCCCCTGGTGCATCACCGCAATCCGGTCCGCCATCGCAAAGGCCTCATTCTGATCGTGTGTCACCAGCAGTGCGCTGGTCTGCTCGCTGCGCAGAATCTGGCGTACCTCACGGGCAAGATTCTCACGCAAATCCACGTCCATGCTGGAGAAGGGCTCATCCAACAGCAGCAGCGCGGGCTTCGGCGCCAACGCCCTGATCAATGCAACACGCTGCTGTTGACCGCCGGAAAGCTGATGCGGATAGCAGTCGCCGATATTGGGCAATGCGACCAGACGCAGCAGTTCGTCCACCCGCTCCCGCCGCTGTGGAAGTGGCAGATGAGCGATCCCGAATTCGATATTGCGCGCCACACTGAGATGAGGAAAAAGCGCAAAATCCTGGAACACCATGCCGATTCCACGTCTCTCCGGTGCCAGGGTGTGCCCCGGCAGACTCACCTTCTGACCGCTGATCAGAATATGGCCACGGCGCACCGGTTCGAAGCCGGCAATGGCTCGTAACAGCGTAGTCTTGCCGCAGCCGGAGGGCCCCAGCAGGCAGCTGATCTCGCCCGGTGCGAGCACCAGCGAGACACCCTGAACCACCGCAGTCTCACCATACGCCACCTGCACCTGTTGCAGTTCAAGTGGACTCAGCATAACGCTCTCCGGAACGGCTGATGGCACGACTGAGCAGCACCACGGGAATCACTCCCACCGCAACGATGGTCAGTGCCGCTACCGAAGAGTCGGCCAATCGCTCGTCCGATGCCAGTTCGTAGGCCCTTACCGCCAGGGTGTTGAAATTGAATGGACGCAGTATCAACGTTGCCGGCAGCTCTTTGAGTACATCGACGAAAACCAGCAGCAGTGCACTGAAGAGCGCTCCACGCATCATCGGAAGATGAATCTTCATCAGCACACTGCGGGGTGCACAGCCCAGGGAGCGGGCGGCATCATCCATGTTCGGTGTGACGCGCGCCAATCCGGACTCGACCGACTGCAGCGAAACCGCGAGAAAACGCACCGCGTAGGCGAACAGCAGAATAAAGAGAGTACCGCTGAAGAGCAAACCGGTGGAGAGACCGAACAGCTCGCGACTCCAGTCATCGATGCGATTATCCAGCCAGCCGAATGGCAGCATCACCCCGACTGCGATGACGGTGCCGGGGACAGCATAGCCCATCGCCGACAGGCGCACGGCAAAGGCCAGCCTGGGCGAGGGGAAAAGACGGCGACCATAGCCCAGAAACAGCGCCAATAGCAGGGTGATGGTCGCCGCACTGATGGCCAGCAGCAGACTATGACCGACCAGCTGCAAAAAGCGCTGGTCCAGCGTCTCCTCGGCGATGGAACAGGCCCAGACCAGCAGCTGCCCGGCTGGAATCAGAAATCCGCAGGTCAGGGGCAGCAAACAGAGCAGCACCACCGCCCACCTGCGGTAACCGTACAGTGTATGGCGCGGCAGATGGCGATAACGCCCACCGGTCTGAAAAAAACGCAGACGCCGGCGCGAATAGTGCTCCAGCAGGATCAGCACGAAGACACAGCTCATCAGCAGCGCTGCCAGCTGTGCCGCAGCGGCGCTGTCATTCAATCCGAACCAGGTGCGAAAAATACCGGTGGTAAAGGTCGCAATACCGAAGTATTGAACAGTACCGTAGTCAGCCAGTGTCTCCATCAGCGCCAGCGACAGTCCGGTCACCACCGCCGGACGTGCCAGTGGCAGCGTGACCGAGAAAAACACCCGCCAGGGCCCGGCACCAAGCACCCGCCCCGCCTCCAGTGTGGAGAGCGACTGACCGAGAAAACTGGCGCGCGACAGCATGTAGACGTAAGGATAGAGCACCAGCGACAGCATCAGCACTGCACCACCCAGCGAGCGTACCTCGGGAAATACGTAATCGCCCGCTGACCAGCCGAACACAGCCCGCAAGGCTCCCTGCACCGGACCGGCGAACTCGAGCAGACCGGTATAGGTGTAGGCGATGATATAGGCGGGAATCGCCAGCGGCAGCAGCAGCGCCCACTCGAAGAAGCGGCGACCGGGAAACTCATATACGGTGGTGGCCCAGGCGGTGGGTATTCCGAGCAGCAGCACACCGATGGCGACACCGCCCACCAGAATGAACGAGTTGCTCAGATAGTCGCTCAGTACCGTAGCAACCAGGTGACGCCACACGTCACCGGCCGGGACGAAGAGAAAGCTGAACACGACGAAGACCGGCAGCGCCAGCAGCAGGGCGGAGAACAGAACACCGGCCCGCCACAGCGCGGGCCGGAAGATTTTTTGTGTCACACGCTTTTTCCGGTTAAGTCGTTACTTCCACCCTGCCCGGTCCATGATCATCACAGCCGCACTGTTGTAGCGACCCAGTTCCCCCAGATTCAGGCTGTCGGATTTGAATTCGCCCCACTGCTGCAGCAGGTCACTCCAGGCCACTCCGGTACGCACCGGATACTCAAAATTGACCCGGGCATACCAGGACTGAGCCTCTGGCTGAACCAGGAACTCCAGTAGTTTCACCGCATTCTCCCGATTACGTGCATATGTGGTCAGCGCAGCCCCGCTGACATTGACATGAGTACCACGATCCGATTGATTCGGCCAGATGATCGCCATCTTTTCCGCCGCCAGGCGCTCGCTATCATCCCGACTGCTCAGCATGCCGCCGTAGTAATAGGTGTTCGCCACTGCGATATCGCACTCCCCCGCTGCCGCTGCCTTGATCTGATCGCGATCGCCCCCTTTCGGAGAGCGGGCCAGGTTGTTCACCAGACCCGTGGCCCACTGCTCGGTCTGCTCCGCGCCGGAGTGGGCGATCATCGAAGCGACCAGCGACTGATTATAGATATTGTCCGAGGAGCGAATGCAGATTTTTCCCTTCCATTGCGGATCGGCCAGCGCTTCATAGCGGGTAAGATCAGCCGGCGAAACTTTCCCCTTGACGTAGAAGATCGGACGGGCGCGCAGCGAGAGTCCGTACCAGTGCCCTGTGGGCTCACGATAGGCTGCCGGCACCCCCTGCAGTAACACATCGGTAACCACCGGCTGGGTGAGCCCCGCCTCTTTGGCCCGATACAAACGCCCGGCATCACTGGTGATGAGCAGATCGGCCGGCGTGTTGCGCCCCTCCGACTGCAGCCGCTGTAGCAGCGCATCCTCCTTGCCAGTCACCAGATTGACAGTGATTCCCGTCTGTTCGCTGAAACGGTCCAGCAGCGGTTTGATCAGTGCTTCCTTGCGTGCCGAGTAGAGATTGACCTCCTCCGGCGCCGCAGCGGGTGAGAACCCAACAGATCCCACGCCCAGTACAACCGATAGCGCAACAGAAGCAGCCGATTTGAACCACATGGTGACCTCTCATCATTTACGATTTCAATTGATAATGAGAAATACTCTCATTTGCAATTATCAGTTGCAACTCTTTTTTCGTCATGTAGTGCGTCATCGCTGCCGCAACCACCCGGTTTTCTCCTGTCTGGGGGAGTCCGGTATACTATCCACGGTGTCTCAGCGTTGCAGTGGGAAGCGCGGTGTGATGGGTTGTTTTCGGGAGCAACTGACTCATTGAACCGGGATTTCAGCCAACCCATATCCCTGCATGCCGGCGGATCCGGACGAGTGGCAGCAGAGTGCACTGTGACCCCATCAGCGGCGTGAAGAGTGAGTTTTCAGTTGAAGCTCCCCGCCAAACTTAGGCATAGTCTGCATCGAATTGTCGCAACCGACAGCGGTGGCTGCCTGCCACCGATCGATTCCGACAGCAGTGCATCACATTTGGAGAGGAGTGCGGAGAGATTGGAAAACCAGGACATCAAGAACGCGGGTCTGAAGATCACACTGCCCCGGGTGAAAATCCTGACCCTGCTGGAGAAGCACGGTGGTCACCTGAGCGCTGAAGACGTGTACAAAATTCTACTGGACGAGGGTGAAGAGGTGGGTCTGGCCACGGTCTATCGGGTACTGACCCAGTTCGAGTCGGCCGGACTGGTTGTGCGTCACAATTTTGAAGGCGGCCAATCGGTGTTTGAAATCGACAGTGGCTCCCACCACGATCATCTGGTATGCATCAAATGCGGCAAGGTCGAGGAGTTTCTCGATGCCACTATCGAGAAGCGTCAGGAGGCGATCGCGAAACAGTTCGGCTTTTCCATCACCGATCATGCACTGGTGATCTATGGCTACTGCAGTAAACCGGAGTGCAGCCAGGGGTGACGTTTTTCACTGGAAAGCGCGCTGCGTCAACACCGCTCCGCCGGTCTCCCCGAACGTGCTACCGCATCACTCCCCCACTACCCCGACAACAGGCCGGCGTGCGGTAAAACGCTCCCGGATGGTCTCATAGAAGAGCAGCAGCGACGGCACGAAGAGCAGAATCAGCAGTGTCGAAAAGGCGAGACCAAAAGCGATGGAGGTCGCCATCGGAATCAGGAACTGCGCCTGCAGTGAGGTTTCAAACAGCAGCGGCATCAATCCAGCGATGGTGGTCAACGAAGTGAGCAGCACCGCGCGCAACCGCTGGCAGGCGGCCTCTTCTACCGCCTGCTTCAGTGGCATGCCCTCTTCGCGCAGACGGCGGTAGAAACTCACCAGAATGATCGAGTCGTTGACCACGATACCGGAGAGCGCAAAAAAACCGAACAGCGAAAGGATGGTCAACTCCAGTCCCATCACCCAGTGTCCGAACAGCGCCCCAGCCAATCCGAACGGTATGGCGGTCATCACCACCAGCGGCCAGCCGTAGGAGGAGAAGACCCAGGCAAGTACCAGATAGATCAGCAGCAGGCCGAGCACCATCCCGACACGCATATCCGCCAGTGTCTCGCGCTGATCGGCCGAGCGACCCTCCATGGAGAAATCTATCCCCAGCCGCTGCGCCAGTTCCGGTAGCGTGGTCTGCTCCAGTGAGGTGATGATACGGTTGGCGTTGGTCTGGTTCTCATCGACATCGGCGGTGATCTGCACCGCCAGCTTTCCCTCCGCGTGGCGCAGAATCTCGAAGCCGCGCTGCGACTGCCAGCTGGCCACACTGGAGAGCGGCACCTGATCACCATCGGGCAACGTGATATTGAGCCGATGGAGAATCGCGCTGCTGGCACGCTCCGCCTCCGGTAGCCTGACCCGCACTTCGACCTCTTCCGGTCCATCCTGAAATATCTGCACCAGACGGCCGTCAAACGCGGTGCGCAGCTGCCGACCGAGACCCTCCACACTGAGTCCTTCGGCTTCCCCGCCAGGGGTCAGCGCAAAGATCAGCTGTTCCCGACCATAGGAGAGGTCGTCCTCCACTTCCGAGATGCCGGGAATGGAGATGAGCGCCTCAGAGAGCTGCAGCGCGGCATGCTTCAACACTTCGGCATCACGCCCGGTGAAACGCACGGTGATATCCCGTCCGGGTGGTCCGCCGCGGCGCGAGGTGATGGTGAAGCTCTCTATCCCGGCGGGTAACAGGATTCGCTCTCGCCAGGCGGCGATGAATCCCTCATTGCGCAGCGGTCGCTGATCCGGCGCTATCAACTCCACCTTGAGGGCACCAAACTGATCCGCGCGCGCAAAGCCGGCGCTGCTGTCGTCGCCCGCTTTGCTACCCCGGTAGGCGAGCGCAACGTTGACCAGCCGCCCCAGGCCCAGTTCGGCCTCGGTCTGATACAGCGTCTGCTCCAGGTGATCGATAAAGCGGTCGACCTGGTGGCGCGGCGTTCCTGCCACGAAAGTGGCATTGGCATGAATCATCTGCGCTTCCGGTGTCGGAAAGAAGTTGAACGCCAGGCGCCCGCCCGCGAGCAGACCGGCCATCATGATCAGAATGCCGGCGGCCGAGCTCATGGTCACCCATTTGTATTGCAGTGCCAGCCGTACCAGCGGCCGGAACTGCCTCTCCCGAAAGCGCTCGAAACCGCGGTCCAGTCTGGCGCGGAGTGAATTCGGGGCAGCCTGGTGGCGGTGTGCGAAGGAGTGGCGCAGATGTCCGGGCAGCACCAGAAAACTCTCGACCAGCGAAGCGATGATCACACTGACGATCACCAGCGGTATCGCAAACAGAATATTACCGATGATCCCGCCGATCAGCATCAGCGGCAGAAAGGCGGCAATGGTGGTCAGTGACGAAGCGATGACCGGTGCCAGCATGCGCCGGGCTCCCCCTTCAGCCGCCAGCAGTGGCTCCTCACCCTTTTGAGAGTGGGCCAGCGCGTCTTCACCCACCACGATCGCATCGTCGACGATGATGCCGAGCGCCATGATCAGCGCAAACAGGCTGATCATGTTGATGCTGCCGCCGGACAGCCAGAGCACGAACAGCGTGGCCATGAAAGAGACCGGAATACCCAAGGCCACCCAGAAAGCGACCCGGCCAGTGAGAAAGAGATAGAGGATCAGAATCACCAGCAGCAGACCGCCGCCACCGTTCTTCAGCAGCAGCATGATGCGCTCCTCCAGCAACTGCCAGGTCTCGTCATACACCTTGATCGAGATGTTCGGCGGCAGCCCGGGGCGGGTCTTTTCCAGCCACTCTTCCAGCAGCCTTGCCGCAGCCAGCGAGTTGCCTCCGGTGGAGCGGCTGACCGTGATATCGGCTGCCGGTGTGCCGTTGACCGTGAGCAGTACGCTCCCTTCGCGCGGTTTGCGTTGGATGCTGGCCACTGTGCCGAGGTCGATGCGCGCAGCCCCTTCGCTGCGCAGCGGCAGACTGGCGAAGCCGAGCACGTCACGCCGCTGCTCCAGCGTGCGCAACTCTTTGGAGCCCTCACCGCGACCCAGCACGCCGGCCGGCAGATCCTGGCTTAACTCCGCTACCCGTGCGCCGATCTGATCGAGACTGAGACCCAGCTGTTCCAGTGCCGCCGGGTCCACCTCGATGGCGATCACCTCCTCCGGCAATCCCCGGATATCCACCTTGTCCACACCCGCATCGAGCAGTTCGGTCTCGAAGCGGCGCACCAGATGGCGCAGCTCATCCAACGTCTCCGGACCACTCACCAGCAGCCGCGCCACCGGCTCGTAGCGGCTCACGTTCATCACCACCGGAGTCTCCGCATCCCCCGGCAGGTTGCGAAACTCGTCGACCAGGCGACGGGTCTGATCCAGTGCCAGCAGTGGATCCGTCCCCTCCTCGAACTCCAGTGTGATGGCGGATGTTCCCTGGGTCGAAGTGGACGTCATCTTGCGCAGACTGTCGACACTGCGCAGCCGCTGCTCCAGCGGCAGCGTGATGCCCTCTTCGATATCCTCTGCGCTGCTCCCGGTCCAGATCACGGTGACCGTGATGAAGTCCAGTTCGAAATTGGGAAAAAACTGAATGTTCATCCGGTCCAGCGCCAACAGCCCGCTGAGCAGCATCATCACCATCAGCAGATTGGCCGCCACCTTGTGATGGGCAAAGATACCGAGCAGATCGGTGCGGTGTTGCCTCACGGTGTGTTCACCGCCTCCACCCGCAGACCCTCCACCGCGTTGGGCAGATGGGTGATCACCAGCGCGTCACCCGCCTGCAATTGCGTGGAGCGGATCAACAGCCGTTCGCTGCCATCCGTGGCAACGAAGCTGCCGAGGTTCTCCAACCGCAACCCCTGCAACCGGCCATCCACCAGCTTGTAGGCGCGGTCGTTGCCGTACAGCACCGAGTAGGGGACCGCCAGCACAGCCTGCTGTATTGCCCGGCGCAAGGTAAATTTAAGCATCTGGCCCAGGCGCAGCCGGTCACCCTCCTGACCAATGGCAAACAACGCGTCGATACCGCTGGGGTCCGCCTCTCCCGCGAGCCGAACCAGGCGCAATTGCAGCCCTGCTGGATACCCTTCCGCGGTGCCTGTCAACGGATAACCGGAATTCCGGCTCTGCTCCAGCTCGTGCAGAAACGGCATGGGAATTCTGGCGCGCAGTTCCAGAGTGGCCGGATCGTAGAGACTCAGCAGCTGCTGGTTGATCGACACCTGGTTTCCCTCGGCCGCCTCGACGCTGGCTACACGCCCGGCGTAGGGAGCTTTCACCTGACTCCGCTCGAGGTCGAGCTCGGCTTCGGCAAGACCAGCCGCGGCTTTCTGCATGCGCGCCTCCAACGCCTGGATTCGCGCGGGATGATCATTGATGGCAAGCTCCCTGCTGGTGAGTGCCAACTCCCGCTGTTCCAGCTCCTGCTGCGCCTGATCCAGTTCTGATTCAGACCCCAGCTTTTTGCTCTGCAGGCGCTGCATCCGCTCGACACTTTGCCGCGACAGCTGCAGCAATCTGCTTTCATGGTTCAGCGCGCTGAGATCCGAGCTCTGCCGGGTGCGTTCGCTGCGCAGCTGTGCCTCCAACTCCGCCACCTCCGCCCGTGCTTTCTCAACTTGTGGCAGAAAATCGCGTGGATCGAGTTCAACCAGCAGCTGTCCCTGTTCCACCTGTTCGCCTTCCCGCACCCACACCCGCTGGACGCGGGAAGCGGCCGGTGCGGCTGCCTTGAACAGTGTTGGGGTCTCGACCCGGCCATAGAGACGGAGCGACGGTGCCAGTGACTGTGGCACCACGTCGAGCACCTCGACCCGCCACACCCGCTCCCGCGTCTCGGCAACTGGCTGTTCCGGCCTGCTGGCGCGTAATACCACGAAAACCGAGAGACTGCAGATGAGGATCAGTATCGGTAGGAATATTTTTACTATGCGATTCACCGGCGACTCGACAACATTACTCCAGACTGCGCCCGGATAGGGATGACTCAATGTAAGGAAGTGATGCAGCCTGGTATGGTCTCACGATTGCCTAATCCATTACTAACAGCAAACAGCGGGATTCCAGAAGCGCGCCACACCACTGAACGGCCTTTTTCACGCGCCATGTAACAGATTCCACATCGTGGGATTGGTTCCATCGTCCGGAACTTGGCGGCAGCTGTGCCTGCTCTGCGCTACTCTGTCTTGGCATTGCCCATGCCAGCGCCGGGGGAGGCACTGTTCGCCCCTGGTGGGTATGACAAGAGGATTCGATTCCACCTTCACGCAGCAACGGTTCAAGTGCGTGATCCGGGGGTGATACTCGCTACGAATAACCGCTTTCAAGCGCAGGTGCAGCTGCTGAGCACCCGGCGGCAACTTGCCTGTTTCAGTGGGAAATCAGCTGCGCAAACAGTTCGGCGGGAAGCTTTTTGTGCAACTGCTGCTGCTCACCCGTCGGTTTACGATAACGCAGGATAACCGTCTGCTGGACGACCCGCAGATCGAAGCGATCACCGTAGATGGTGATACCACCTGGCAACAATGTTGCCTGCAGCGGCTGCCACCCGTCGCGGTTCTGATCGAGCCATTGACCCAGTCGCTGCAGCGTGGTGGCACCCGCATAGGATGGTGACTGAGGTTGCCCCGTCTCCCCGTGCGCATATTTGAGATTGTTGAACTGGGCGAGATCCAGCGCTTGACCCGCCTCACAACCAGCCAGCACCAGTGTCAGCAACAGCGCCAATGTCCGTCGCATCAGGCCCATCAGAGATTTACCTCCTCGCTCGGATCGATTGCGGACAGGTATTGGAAGAATCCGTGACACGACTCCTGGTCAGGTTGTTGGAGTGGACCAGTTGCTCAACGGGAATCCCGGGAACCGCCCGCGCTGTATCTTTATTGTTCTTTGGATCATTTTCGAACTACGGCTGGGTTTTATTCTGGTACAGCGCCAACGCGGCGTCAATATCCCGGCGCCAATCAATCTTTTCATCGTCAAGGGGCGCCCATTGTGTTGAACAGGAAAGCAGAAGAGGTAGCCGGAGCGGAAGCTCAACGTCCGCCTTCATCCATCAGGTGGACCACACGCTGAGTCACCAGCATGATCAACACCACCGAAGCACCAAAAAAATAGAGACCGTAATGGATCTCGACAGTGACCAGGGCACCCAGTTTCACCGCCACGATCAGCACCGCGACGACCATCACATCGAGCATCGCCCAGCGTCCATACTCGTGCATCAGATGGAGGTAGCGGCTCAGTTTTTCGCTATGCTGCATCCGGCGACTGATCAGCATGAAGAGCACGCCGATCTTGAGCAGAGGCAGCAGAATACTGAAACCCGCGATAACCAGGAACAGCAGCACACGTCCGTTGGCGAGCAACTGTATCGCTCCGGAGAGGATCGAGAACGAGCTCTTCATCAGCATGAATTTCGAGATGGTCAGCATCGGAGTGGTGATACCGATGCTGAAAAGCAGGGTCGCACAAAGCAAGGTCCAGCGCAGTGCTCTGGCACTCCGCTCCGGCATCTGGCGCGGCGCGTTATGCCCTGTTTCCGATCCGTTCACACCTACGCCTGGCTACGGCTTGCGCAGCGATGGCGCAGCTTGATCACCGTCTTGGGACGATTTGACCGAAGGGCCAGGCGCCCGGTTGGCGAATATGAACGGAACATGCAGTGAGCTCTCCCCGGCCACCGGCACCAATCGCTTCGGGTGGCGTGAAATGATACCCGACAGCAGTAGCGAAGAGGGCATTATATACGCTAACTCCAGATGGTGCGCCGCATCGGGGAGTCAGCTTCATGCCGCAGGTTTCACGCGGATACCCATGATGCCGGCTGGCAGCGGGTTGGGGCTGTTCGGAGTCAGGACTGAAACCAGCGCCGGCCCCGGTCCGGGCATCCAGCACTTCTGAGTCCACTTCCAGTAACTGCTAAAATATTGATTGGGAGGTGCCGACTCATTCGGACCCTTCCCGTGCTGCAGGGAGTTGCCACTGAGTATTGCAGAAGCATGTCTTTCGACGTTTCCGAGGGTGTGAGGTGTCAGCTGTTGCAGGAGACACGCCAACCGGATTGAATGGGGAAGCTCAAGGAGAGTGATATGAAACCGGGTGAGCCGCTCACCGCCGCAGAGTTGTACCGGCATTGCGATCAAAGCATCTTCTCCTTCCGCTCCACCGATGAGCTGAACGAGGCGGACAACGCGCCTGGTCAGGAGCGCGCTGTCGAAGCGATTCACTTCGGTCTGGAGAGTGAGATCGATGGTTTCAATCTTTTCGTACTCGGCTCACCGGGAACCGGCCGCCACCATTTCGTTCGCGAGATACTGGAGCGAAATGCCGCATCCAGACCACCAGCCGATGACTGGTGCTATGTCAACAACTTCTCGAATCCGCAAAAACCTTTTGCACTGCGCCTGCCTGCAGGCTTAGGAAACAGCTTCAAAAAGGATATCGAGCAGCTCATGGAGGATGCACACAGCGCGATTCCCGCAGCACTGGAGAGCGAGGATTTCCAGACCAAGCAGCAGGCGATCGAAGAGGAGTTCAAAGAGCGGCAGGCCGAAGCATTCAAAGAGATCAGGGCGCATGCAGCCGCCCGCAAAATCGCCATCCTGGAAACGCCGACCGGTTTCACCTTCACCCCCCAGCTCGAGCACGAAGAGGGACAGGAAGCGGAATTCGACCGGCTGCCGGAGCAGCGCAAAAAGCAGATACAACAGGATATCGAGGAGCTCAGCCTGGAGCTGCGCCGCTTTCTCCAGTCGACACCGAAACGCATGAACGAGGTGCGCCGGAAAAGTCGTGAACTGGAGTGGGAGGTGGCCCGGCTGACGCTGGCCGGACTGATGGATGAGATATTGGAGAAATACCAGGGATTCGACGAGGTGATGGCGTACCTGGCGCGGCTGCAGACGGACATCGTCGAGCAGGTGGAGCTGTTCCGCCCGGCTCCGGATCAGCAGAATCAGTTCCTCAAACGACTGCTTGAAGGCCAGACACAGGAGGGAAGCCCCCAGCAGATGGCGGTGATGCAACGCTACGGCGTCAATGTACTGATCGATCATGACGGGGAGAAGGCGGCACCGATCGTGTTCGAGGATCACCCCACCTTTTCCAACCTCATCGGCCGGGTCGAGCATCAGGCCAGAATGGGGTTGCTGACCACCGACTTCCACATGATCCGGGGAGGCGCGTTGCACCGCGCCAACGGCGGTTACCTGGTACTGGATATCCGCAAGGTACTCATGCAGCCGCTCTCCTGGGAAGGTTTGAAGCAGGCGTTGAAATCCGGGGAGATCAGGATCCGCTCGCTGGGGGAGGATCTGAGTCTGATCAGCACCGTCTCCCTCGACCCCGAACCCATTCCACTGCGGGTGAAAGTGGTGCTGCTGGGAGAGCGGATCTTCTACTATCTGCTGCAGGCGCACGATCCGGAGTTCCCGGAGCTGTTCAAGGTAGCCGCGGATTTCGCCGACGAGATAGACCGCAATGATCACAATTGCCGGCAGTTTGCTCAGCTGATCGCGGAATTCGTCCGCAGCGACAACCTCAAACCGCTGGACCGCTCGGCCGTGGCCCGGCTGCTGGAAGAGAATGCCCGCCACGCAGGCGATGCGGAGAAGCTCTCCGCTCAGGTGCGTCACGCTTCCGACATCGTGCGTGAAGCGCACTACTGGGCCGGCAGAAACGGCAAAGCGCTGATCGGTGCCGACGAGATCCAGGCGGCGATAGACGCCCGCATCCGTCGTGTCAGCCGCATCCGCGACCGCATGCAGGAGGAGATCCTGCGCGACACCATCCTGATAGAGACTGAGGGAGCACGCAGCGGCCAGGTCAACGGTCTGTCGGTGCTGCAGATCGGCGAGTTCGCCTTCGGGCGACCGAGTCGCATCAGCGCGCGCGTCTCCCTCGGTGACGGCAAAGTGGTGGATATCGAACGCGAAGTGGAATTGGGCGGTCCGATCCACTCCAAAGGGGTGCTGATCCTCTCCGGTTTCCTGGTTTCCCACTACCTGCCGGAGAGACCGCTCTCGCTGCGCGCCAGCCTGGTTTTCGAACAGTCCTACGGTGGCGTCGACGGTGACAGCGCTTCCGCTGCCGAACTGTGCGCGCTGCTGTCGGCGCTGGCCGAGATACCGATCAGACAGGGGCTTGCCATCACCGGGTCGGTGAACCAGTTCGGACAGATCCAGCCCATTGGCGGTGTCAACGAAAAGATCGAAGGCTTCTTCGACGTCTGTGCACGGCGTGGTCTCACCGGGGAGCAGGGTGTGGTGATTCCTGCATCCAATGTCAAACACCTGATGCTGCGACGCGATGTTATCGATGCCGTGGAGAAGAGGCGCTTCCATGTCTATCCGGTCACCGAAATCGACCAGTGCCTGGCGCTGTTGACCGGACTGCCCGCCGGCCCCCGCACCGTCGATGGAGCGTTCCCGGAGGGGAGCGTGAATCACCGGGTGCGGGAGCGGCTGATCGATTTCGCCCGGAAAAGGGAGGCGTTCGGCAACCGAGGAAAAACGGAGCAGAATACGTGAACGAGACGCGCAAGAGAACTCGCACAGTGCGCATCGCGCTGCTGCTGGGAGGCGCTGAAACCTCCCGTCCTGCATTGCAACTGCTGACCCAGCTGGCATGGAAAAAATCGGTCCAGGCACTGGGCATCTTTATCGAAGACAGTACCCTGCTGACTCTGGCGCAGATGCCCTTTTCACGGGAACTTTGTCGGGTGACCTTCACCGAGCGTCCGTTGGAAAAAGCCGACATCGAGCGCCAGCTCCGCATACAGGCACGCGGTGCACAACTGGCGTTCGAAAATGCCGCCACCGAGGCCGGTATCGTCCACTCTTTCCGCACCATGCGCGGCGCGATGGCCGCGCTGCTGCAGCAGGCGGCGCAGGAGATGGATCTGATGATCCTGGGACCCGCGCGCCGGCAGCGGCAATTTTCCGAGCCGATCTCGCTGAGCGCCATCGCCCGCCTGTCGAGGCTGCCGGTGATGGCACTGTTCGATGGCTCGGAGAGCTCACTGCGTGCACTCGATGCGGCAAAGCAGTTGGCGGAAACCGGTAACCGCCGGTTGACCGTACTGATCTCGGCGGACAACGGTGAGGCGTCGCTGGTACGCCAACAACAGGCCGCAGAAGCGCTCGGTGACTACGCCGCCAGCTACCGATTTGCAGTGAATTGCGATATCGAAACGCTGCTGCAGACGGGACACAACGAAAAGGCCGGCACCCTGGTGCTGGGTGTGAGCGAAGCGCTGCTGCAACCTCAGTTCCTGGAAGAACTCAGTCACCGGTTGGAGATTCCCGCACTGCTGGTGCGTTAGACCGGGCAGCGTTGAGCCGGAAAACCCCGGTGAAGCTTAAAAAACATCACCGCCCAACCTATAGAGAGCGAGAGTAGTCCCCAGTGCCTGATTCCGGCCGCAAAATCGAGGCTACACCTCTCGGGAACTGATCGTCTTGGATTCACTCTCTTCGGAATAGTAGCTGCCACTATGGTGCAGAATCTGATCTCACAGCCTGGCAGCCGCAAAGCCTGGTAGCATGTTCACAATAGGATACGCTCAGTCATTGAGGCAAGGTGGCTACTTCAGGATCCATGGAACAACTTCCTCTTGTTCCACTACGCCATGAAGTCCATTACCAATCTCCTGCTGATAGGTTAATACTATAATTCAAGGGGTAATCTCAACAGCGCAGCCTGCCACTCACATTGGAGGAACCCTGCCATGAGTCAACGCAGACCGAACGGATTGGTATTCGTCAGCTACGCGCATCAGGATCGCCAACGGGTTGAGCCGTTGGTGAAGGCGCTGGCGACACACTTCAATGTCTGGTGGGACCGGGAGATCGAACTGGGCGAACTCTGGCGCCAGACGCTGATGGACAAGCTGGATGCCGCCCGCTGCGTGGTGGTCGTCTGGAGCGCCGCTGCGGTCGAGCGCGACTTTATCTGGTCCGAAGTCGACAGAGTCAAGCAGCGTGGCATCGTGATTCCGGTCAAGCTGGATCAGCATGCCCGGATCCCGCCCGGATTCGACCAGATGCAGTACCTGGATCTGACATCGTGGACCGGTTCCGGCAGCAAGGTGCTGCAGGAACTGTTCAGCCGGATCAGGCGGCTGCTCGGACGCGCTGCCCGTACGCCGGTTGACCCGACGGCCACGCTGATCTCCGATACTTTCGTGCTGCCTCAGTCGCTGCGGGCCACCCGGGATCTGCACCAGCTGAGCAGCAAGGTCCACTCCCTCGGCGGCATACTGGTACCGGGAAACGGGCCGGTGGAGGATCTTCTCGGCACGCTGCAGGAGGTGCATCGCACCTATACGGCGGTCAGTAAAGCCATCAGTCGGTTCATCGCACCCGTGGTCCAGCAAGGTCCGATCGCGGTGAAGCCCTACCTGGAGATGGAGCGCGGCAAGCTGGAGACGCTGATCGGCAAGAACCGCGGCCACTGTGCACGCATCGTGGAGTACTACACTCGGGTCGGGGGTCTGCGCGAATGGTTGGAGCCACGACTCACCGCAACCAAGCTGAAGTCCCTCGACAAAACCTTCGGTGAGCTCGGCAAGGCGGATGGCGATCTGTTCGAAGCGCTCGCCCTGGTTGGTTATCTCCTAACCGCAGAGGCCAGTGTGATTACCGGACTGCTCCTTGCCGGCCAGCAGGAGACGGCCCGCAAACGTATCCTGGCCGGGCGCAGGAAACTGCTGCCACTGGAGCGCAGTCTGGCGAAGGCGATGAGCAGCCTGCAGCAAAGTGGCGGCGCCCTCGGATTCGTGCCAGCGGATAACGGCAAACAAGCAACGACCTGAAAAAGCGACTCTGCCCGCTTCCAGTACCGTTCCGGTACGGTCCATTGGATCATTGCTGATCGATCCGTGCCGGATCGGTGTTGGCGGAAATTTCCGTTACAATGACCGCTTCATCAAACCCCTGCACCTTCCCATCATGACCAAAACAGCGCAGCGCAACCGCACTCAAAAGAGAACCGCACGGACGTCAGGCTGGTCCACCAGTGACGCCGATGAGATCGAACGCCGGCGGCGGCGCGCCACAACCGAGCAGTTCCAGATTGAATCCCTGACCCCGCAGGATGAGTTCTTCGGTCACTATCGGATCGAATCCAGAGATGGACAGCACTATCGGGTGGAGATCCGTTCGCTGGTGGAGCCCAGCAACAGCTGTGACTGCCCGGATCACCGCATCAACGGCCTGGGCACCTGCAAGCATATCGAGGCGACGTTGATCCAGCTGCGTCACCGGCGTGAACGGGCTTTCCAGGACGCGGCTGCCACCGGCAGTCCCTATATCGAGATATTCCTGGACCGGCAGGAGCAGCGCCCCCGGGTAGCCTGGCCGGCAGTGGGTATGCGCCAATCACGGGCCAGGGATCTCCTCGCGCCCTACTTCAACAGCCAACACTATCTGGCCGGCGAGCCTCTGCAACTGCTGCCCGCGATGCAGCGGAAAATAGCGGCGCTCCACACTGCCACCCGGCGCAGAGTGCGCTACTCCGAAGAGTTGAACCGCTGGCTCGAACTGTTGGACAGAAACGAACAGCATCTGCGCAGCCGCCGGCACTTCGAGACACAGGTGGCGGCCGGTAAGGCGAGCCTCGATCTGGTCAATCATCCGCTCTACCCTTATCAGCAGGAGGGCATGCTGCACCTCGCCTTCACCGGTCGTGCACTGCTCGCCGATGAGATGGGGCTCGGCAAGACGGTGCAGGCGATCGCCGCCTGCGAACTGCTGCGCCGCATCGTGCAGATCCGCCGGGTGCTGGTCGTCTCCCCTGCTTCGCTGAAGGGCGAATGGGAGGAGCAGATCGCCAAGTTCACCGCGCTGCCCGCGCAGATCATCCAGGGCCCAAGAGCCATGCGGCTGCGCCAATACGAACAAGCGCGCTTTTTCTCCCTCGCCAGTTACGAACAGATCCGCTCGGATGTTGCGGAGATCAACGGCATCCTCGTGCCGGATGTGATCATTCTCGACGAAGCCCAACGCATCAAGAACTGGCAGACCAAGACGGCAGTGTCGGTCAAACGGCTGGCGAGTCCCTACGCCTTCGTGCTCACCGGCACGCCGCTGGAAAACCGCATCGACGAGATCTACTCGATCACCCAGTTCCTCGACCCCTATCTCTTCGGCCCGCTGTTCCGCTTCAATCGGGCGTTCTATCAGCTCGACGACAGAGGGCGCGCAGTCGGCTATAGAAACCTCGATCAGATGCACGACAAACTGCGCCGACTCATGCTGCGCCGGCGTAAAGGGGAGGTGGAGGGAGAGCTGCCGGAGCGGACGGTGAACAACTATTTCGTGCCGATGCACAAGGAGCAGCAGTTACGTTACGGCGAGTATGAGCTGCGCGTGGCACGTCTCGCGGCTTTGGCCGCGAAACGACCGTTGTCCAAAGAGGAGATGGAGCAACTGCAGATGTATCTGGCCTGTATGCGCATGCTGTGCGACACGCCCTTTATTCTCGATGCGGAGTGCCGTATCTCACCCAAGCTGGCGGAGCTGGACGACATCCTGCAGCAGATTCTGGCGGATGCCGGGAACAAAGTGATCATCTTTTCCGAATGGGAGCGCATGCTGCAGCTGGTCCGGGAGCTGGCTGAGCAAAGCGGGTTCGGATTTGCGCTGCATACCGGTAGTATCTCCCAGCCGAAACGCCGCGCCGAGATTCGCCGCTTCAAGAATGATCCCGACTGTCGCCTGTTTCTCTCCACCGACTCGGGATCCGTGGGACTCAATCTGCAGGCTGCCAATGTGGTGATCAACCTGGACATGCCGTGGAATCCGGCGAAACTGGAACAGCGTATCGCACGTGCCTGGCGCAAACATCAGAAACGGTCGGTGCAGGTGATCAACCTCGTCTCTGAACACACGATCGAACATCGCATGCTGACACTGCTGGATCAGAAACGTGCGCTGGCGGACGGCGTAGTGGACGGCAGTGGCGTGAGTGAGATGGAGCTGCCCTCCGGCCGGGCCGCTTTTCTGGAGCGGCTCAATACACTGCTCTCGGACAAGCCGCAGGCGTCACCGGCTCCCCCCGCCGACCCCTTCGAACGCGTCCGGGAGGCGCTGTTCCCGCAATGGCGCAGTCAACTGACGCTGATGGAGCTCTATCAGGCCGGGGAGCAGCAGATCCTGCTGGTGGTGGCGGATCACCTGAGTGACGAACTGCGCTCCGACCTGGACCGGCAACTGAGCAGCCAGTTTCCAGTGCAGACACCGCAGCTAAAGCTGCTCGACCAAAACGCCTATGCAGCCATCCAGGAGCTGATGGCAGCCGGAATTCTCAATCTCAATCAGGAGCGCGCCAGAACCTTGCATCGCGCCAGCGATAGCGACCGGCAGCAGGTCGATGCGCAAGCAAGACGACTGACCCAGGCGCGCGCACGCCTGCTCGAGGGAGAACGCAAACGCAGCATGGCACAGCTGCTCAGCGACGGTGGCTTCGGCAGCGAAGCGGTCGCGCCACTGCGCGATGCGGTGGATTCCACGCTGCAGGCCCTGCTGGTATGGCAGGGTCAGGAGGCAGAGAGCCCGCCGACCTTGGGCGTGATCGACAGTCTCCTGGTGCAGCCCGGTCTGCTGCCCGCCACCACCTTGTCCCTGGTCGTCCAACTACGCGAAACACCAGCCGAGCGGGATGCTGGCGCGCTGAGCAGACTGCTGGCAGAGAGCGACACGCTACTGACGCACAGCGCAGCGCTGCTGCAACGCGATTAGATTCGCCCCGTACGCTGTTGCGCCACACTGCTTTCACTCATTCGATCAGGAGGGAGTAGCAGTATCACTGCCAGCGGCGAAGATCCTCCGGACTTCCGGGACAACAGGAGCACGCCTCCCGTTACGGCACGCTGGGATCTGATCACGGCACGTCATCATATCGCCTGCTGCAGCACCTGCCAGGCGATGTTCCAGGCGACCCGCTCCTGCTCCAGCCGGACACACTGCCCCCAGACATTGCTCTTGAGCGCCTGATAGAGCGCCTGCTCCTCGGTGGTCAGCCAGGGCAGCGCCTCTGCGCCATGCTGCACCCGCTCCTCCACCCAGAGCGCCCGGTGGCTGTGCAGCGTCGCTGCATCCATCAACTGGGATTGCACACCGGGCAGCACGCTGCGGGCGCGATTGAGCATGGCAAAGCCGTGGGTGTCCAGATCGCCCCAGTAGAGACAGTTGGCCTGGGCGACCCAGGGCAGCCGACCCAGCAGATCGACTGCATAGCCCAGCTGCATGATCACCACCGATCCCGGCAGATCGTCGAAGGCGAGACCGGTCTGCAGATTCTCGACGATAAAAACGTTGCTGGCCGGCAGGTCGAGTTCAGCCAGCTGTTGCAACGGTACCGAGAGGTCGCCCAGACCGCCTACCCGTGCGCGCAATCCGCGCTCCAGCAGGCGCAGACGGATCAGCGCTGGCGGCGTTTTCAGTCCGCAGCACTGAAAAAAATCTCCGTTACCGGGGGATTCACCGCGAATGGCGTCAACCAGATCCGCCAGCACCGCTTTGCGACCTTCCAGCCACTTGCTGTCCAACCCGCTCACCGGCAGCTGTCGGGGATAGAGGTTGGATGCGGGATGCTTCCCGAGCCATGCCACCAGGTCGACCAGACGCCGGTAGTCCACCTCATTGTAATCAGCGAGCAGATCGTAATAGCGCGCAAGCCTGGCACCGAGCTGAGGCCAACGTGCCACCAGCTTGCGGTGGCGCTGTGCCGCCCTCTCCCAACGATCTGCCTCTCCGATCCATTGAGCGACCTCGGCGGGATCGGCCAGCAGCACGCGCTCCGGAACACGCTGTGTACCCAGCTTGTGCCATCGCCGCTCGCTCCAGGTGAGCGACCCGGCACCGCGCCAGCTTTGCCACGCCGCCACCCAACGGCGCACATCTTCGATCTGCCTGAGTGCCTGCGCTTCCGTCGGGACGCGCAGCGTGATCTCCAGCGGCCAAGTATCGACCTCGCGCGTTGTTGCATGGCCACTCGCCGCCAGCCACTCCCGCTGCTTGTTGTTGAAGCGACGCAGCAGCTGCCTGCGCACGTCATCCGGAAACTTCAACAGCAGTCTCCTGATGCGCCTGAGCGGGGAGTTTCAGACGCTGCTGCTCCGAGTCGTACTCGATCATCAACACACCGGAGACACGCCGGTCGCTGATATCGATGAAACAGGCACCGCCGATAAACGGCTCCAGCGTCATCACCGATTTGAGCGGCGTGGCGACGATCATCTGGAAGCCGAAGTTGGTGAAGATGTTCATGGCCAGGGCAGTAAACTCGTTGTCCGCCTTGTCGAACGCCTCGTCGAGCACCACCGGCGCGTACATCGGCACGCCTTGCTCATTCCCGCCCAGCTGATAGCGCAGCGCTGCTGCCAGACAGGTGGTGGCCAGCTTCTGCCGCTGACCACCGGACTTGCCGGAACCACTGCGATAGACCTCCACCTCCACGCCATGTTCATCCCGCTCCCGGCCGATGAACTCCATGTGCTGGCGCACGTCCAGTACCGACTGACGCCAGCGCTTGTGCTCCGGCTCCGGACTGGAGAGACGCTCCACCAGTTGGCGCAATGCCAGAAAACGCGACTCCGCCAGCTCACGATCCTCGCTCCAGGCGTGGCTGAGTGCCTGCTGGATCTCCTGCTTGAAGTCGCGCACCTCCGGCAGCTGCCGGTCGCTGACATCGATGTGCAGGAAGGTGATCTGATTGATGCCCTGCAGCAGGGTTTGATTGAAAGGTACCCGGGCGAGGCTCTCATTGACCAGCTCCATCCGCTCCAGGATCTCCTTGCGGGCATCGCTCAGATAGGTGGCGAGCGCCGCCAGGTTCTGGTGGCTCTGACTCTCCAGCAGCTCGAAAAAACGCTGCTCATGAGCCGGCAGTCCATCGTGCTCCAGGCGGGTCAGTTTGGAGAAGAAATCGTTGGCCGCAGCCAGGGTCGCATCCAGCCCCTCCGCCTCAGCGGGCCACTGGCGGATGAACTCGTCGAACTGTTTTTCCATGAACTTCTCACACTTGCCCGCTTCCCTGGTCAGCAGCTCCACCTCGTTGCGCATCGTCCGTTCGACCGAGCGGATCTGTCTCTCCAGGTTCTCCAGCCGCAACGGTTCGGCCAGCGCGGCGAAACGCTCCGCCAGACCCTGCGCCTGGCGGGGTGTGAGCGGTGTGAGTGCCGGATCCTCCTGTTGCCGTTGCAGCGCCTCCTGACTCTCGTTGACCTGAGCGATGCACTTTTCATAGCTGATCGTGCTCCTGCGCAGCTGTTCGTCGGCGCTGTTGACCAGCTGCTGCTGACGCCCGATCCGAGCAACCATATCCTGCAGTAACCGGTTGCCTTGCAGCGCGTCACGTATGCGGCGTCCCAGCTTTTCTATCCCCACCAACAGCGGTGCGACATCCACCTCCTGCCACTGCAGATTGACCAGCGTCTGGCAGTGAATCGCCCGTTTTGCCCGGGTGGCCTCCTGTGTGGTCAGCGCATTGATCCGTTCGTTCAACTCAGCGATCCCGGTCGCCAGCTCCTGCGCCTGCTGGCGGTAGAGCGCCAGCTTCTCCCGGTTGTCGAACCCCAACACCCAGAAGCGGCGATCGGCGACGGCGCGACGATCATCCTTCTCGTGCTGGATCCTGCTGTGCTTCACCTGTCCTTCCCGGGTGAGCGCCCGGTCGGCGCGCCGGAACAGCTGCAGCGAGTCGACGCAGTCGTAGTCGAAACGACGGCGCAATTCGCTGCCCAGCCACTCGGAGTGAGGGCACTCCTTGATCTTCACCTTGAGCACCAATGAATCGCTGTTGACCGCTTTGAGATGCTGGCGCTCCATCTGGCCGGTGCGGTAGTAGACCAGCCGCTGACCCAGATGGCAGCTGTTGATGTGCGTGGAGAGTGCCGCATAATGGCGCTCATCGACCAGCAGCGAAAGCGCAAAGCCGTGTAGCACCCGCTCGATCACCCCCTGCCAGGCCGCCTCCTCCCGCTTCACTTCGAGCAGCTCACCGATGAACGGGAGTGCGCTCTCTGCGATCCCGATCGCCGCGGCGATCTCCTGGCGCAGATCCAGCATCTGCGCGGGGATATTGGATGGTTGCCGCTCCAGTGCCTTCACCTCTCCCGCAGTCTGGACAAAAGCCGTCTCGCTCTGCTGTTTCTGGATCACCAGCCGGTCGCGTTCTTCACGCATCTCGGCGCTGCCGCTCTCCCAGCGTTCCAGCTCCTGGCGCGCCTCACCGACCAGCTCGGCAAAGCGCCGGGGCGATTCCGGGAAGTGCCAGTCGAGCTGCCGGCACGCCTCCTTCGCCTGCCCCTGCTTTCTCAGGCACAGACCGCGCTGCTGTTCCAGCACCGCCTGCTCCGCCTGCCACTGCTCGACCTGGTCACCGCCGGCTTCGCGGTGCCGGCGCTCCAGCTCCCGCAGCGTGCCGTTATGCAGATCGAGCGCCGCCTGTTTCCGGCTGATCTCCCCCTGCAGACCCTCCGCCTGAATCATCAGCTGCTCGATCTGCTGCCTGAGCAGCTCGATGCGGCGGCGCCCCGCATAACTGTCGATCCCCAGCAGCAGTTCATCGAGATCGGACCGCTGGTTCAACAATGATTGCCGTTGCTGGTGCTGCGCACGTGCCGGCAGCAGCGTCTCCACCTGGCGGCGCGCCATCACCACCGCCTGGTGTGCCGCATTGAGCTCATCGAACTCGCTGACCAGCCGGTCGGCCACCTCGAAGGTCGCCGGCTGGTCCAGCATGAACTCGCGCAGGAAGCTATTCAGGTCACCGAGGTTCTTGGCCGACTGGGTCTTGTGCAGCAGCCGCAGCGCCATTTCGCTGTCGATGCCGAGCTGGCGGCAGAAGCGTTCGCAGTAGGGCCGGAACTCGCGGCGGATGAAGGCTTCGGGAAAGAGCTGCTTCAGCTTGCGCAGATCCAGATTGGACTTGCCGAACTGCTCCAGCTCTTTGAGCTCGAACGGACGTTCGAAGATCAGAAAGTGGCGGTTCACATCACCCGCCCCGTTGGCGCTGCCGCGCAGCCACAGCAGCTGCACCAGCACCACCCACTGACCGGAAGCGTTCCGGTAACTCAGCGCCAGTGCCGACCAGGTGGTACCGGTGCGCAGATAACGGGTCGCGATCTCACCGGATGCGTCATCCTTCTGCTCCGCCCAGGCACCCCGGATATAGGTGACCAGATTGCGATCCCGGCCGCTCCGCTCGGCCTCCCGCGCCGCGGCGTTGAAGTCGGCCCAGCGCGGCGGCACCAGCAGTGCGGAGAAGGCATCCAGCAACGTCGACTTGCCCGAACCGGAGCGCCCCACGAAGAGAAACCCCCGCTCCGATATCGGGATATCGTGCAGTCCGGAGAAGGTGCCCCAGTTGTAGACCTGCAGCCGGAAGATGCGAAACTGCTCCGGTGTGAAGAGATCCAGCGTCCTGGGTACGGCGCTCATTCATCCTCCTCCTCGGGCAGTCGCTCCTGTGCGCGTCGTTGCGGCAGTTCACCCGCTCGCATCGCCTGGTAGATGCGCGTCAGCGCCTGAATCTCTTCGGCGGAGAAGAGTAGCTTCAGTGTGGGCGAGATCTCGAAGCGGTCATCGCTGGCGCGAATCTTACGGAGAATGCTCTGTTTCTTGATCTTCTCGATCGATGCGCTGATGCGTTTCATGAACAGCGCCCGGTCGGTGTTGCCGGTCTGCTCGTAGACGCTGAGAAACTCGACGATCTCGTCGGTCGCAATCACTGCCCGTTCACCGTGCGCTTCGGCCTGGGTGAGCCGCTGACGCAACAGCAGCAGCACCACAGAGTCGATGAAGGTCAGATTGGCGCGACGCAGCAGCAGTGGCACCTCCAACTCGCCGGTGTCGGCCTGGCGGGTAAAGGCGACCTGCTGTTCGCGGTCGATCACCAGCTGCAGAAAGAGTTCCGCCAGGCGGCTGCGGATCGCCAGTTCATCCCGGATCAGGATCGGCCAGAGCCTGGAGTGGCGCTGACCATCCAGTGACGGCCCCGCCAGCAGCAGCACCAGGACGCGACGGGCATCCAGTGACAGCTCGCCACTGTCCCCCGGATAGAGCGCATCAGCCGACTCCAGCGCCTCATCCGGATTGTCCGGATGCTCCTGCGCAGGCTGAGATTCAGACCAATTCATGCAGACGCTCCTTCAGGAAATAGATTTTCGGAATGCGGGCACGCCGCCGCTGATCATCTTCCCCCACCCAGGTCACCATTTCGACAGAGTCGCTCTTGATCCCATGACGACTGCCCAGCGCCAGCAGGCCAACCACACTGCCCAGACCCTGTTGCGCCGGAAAGTGCTCCAGCACCTGGCTGATCGACGCCTGATCGCACTGTTCCAGCCGGGCACGCACATGCTCCGTCAGCGTGCGGAAATCGATCTCCGACTGCGCCACCAGCGCACTGACCGACTCCAGATCGACCGGCAGCGGCTCCGCGGCGTGCATCGCTTCGGGCGCCACCTGCAGCGAGGGGTCGTGGAGTACCCATTGCGAGACGGAGCGCAACCGGCTGCTGGTCAGCACCAGCGAGTACTGCAGCGACTCGGTCGCTTTCACCTCATCCTTGATCGTCAGCGCGGCACGCTGCGCCTCCTTCAACAGCTGATTCACACGACGCTGTTCCAGATACTCGCGGCTCTGCACGAAGTGCTTCAGGCTGCGCGCGAAGGTCTGCAGCACCTCGTGCACCGCACCACCCTGCTCCAGCAGATTGCGCGTCAGACGCAGCAGAAATCGGCGCTCCCTGACCGCCAGTTCACCGACGAATTCGCGTGACAACACACCGTCGAGCGCCTCCTCCAGCGTCGCCGACTGCTCTGGATCGGTGAGCAGGCGCCAGAAGGCGGTGAAGGTCCGGCCCGCCTCGCTCTCGGTGATCAGATCGATCCCGGCAAACAGCGAGTCGAGCACCTCGCCGCGATTGCCCTCGCTGTCCATGATCCGTTCGCGCAGTTCCCGGTTCAGCTGTTCGAACTGATCGCGCACCCGGCGGAAGTCACCGGTCAGACCATCGGCCAGCGAGATGATCTCGCGGGTCCGCTCCAACGCGGTATCGCGCGGCAGTACCCGCAACTGCCCCTGGTGGATCGCCTCGATCTGCTGGCCGATGCGGCTCTGTTCGGCCAGCAGTCGCTTGACGCGGCGCTGTTTATCCGCATCGCTGTCCTCGGCCAGCCCCACCAGTGCCTGAATCACCAGTGACAGGCGGCTCTCGGTGGCTGCCGCGTGAGGTTGGTCGATACTGGAGAGAAAACGGATCACCTCGACCGTCGCAGTGGAAAGCTCATACACCTCCTCACTGGCTCCCGGTGGATAGCGCCGCACCAGATAGCCGTCACCCAGCCAGCTGGCGACATAGGCCTGTGCCGTCTGCGGAAGATCGTCTCCCTGTGCCCGCAGCTCCTCCAGATCGCGCGTCAGGCGCTCGAACAGAATCGACGCCGGCAGGCTGCGCTCCTGCTCATACAGGTGCGCCTGCAGCAGTCCGATCACTGTCGGTCCGTTACCGGAGGCGAGCAGCCGCCACAACGGCTGGGCACGCATGCGGCGGTAGGTGGCGATGTTTTTGTCCGCTTTCATTCGGAGAAGTGTGCTGCACCGGGAAGACCATAACCATAATCATACCGGTGAACGGGTGCAAACTCGAAAAGTTCGCCCCAATACAGAGTCAAGCCTGGAGAGATCGCGGTGCAGGAACGAACAGCCAGTTGCTCCCGCATGCGCAAGGTTGGTCGGCGCATGCGGACTGGGCAATGTTACCGGACCCCTGCCGTGCGCGAATGGCCACAAGCAAGAGACGTCTGATCACGACGACTGTTCAAATGCCGGCCTGATGATCCCGTCACACGGGTCGCAACGCCGGTACGCTAACAATGCCCAACCCATCGTACCTGAGCTTCGAAGCCGCTTTCCGTAGTCACACACAAGGTGACGTCCTCTCCGCAGCACATTTATGCAATCAGTCGACCGCCGACCATAGACGGTGGCGTTACCACCTGGCGGGTAATATTACCGAAATTGGCGTGAACTGTTGGCAACACTCGGTGGGACGACTGGCGTTTCATTAAGTTGGGCATAGATGAGCGGAAGCAGTGATCACTCATCTGCTCGAGAAGGAATTTTCTATAGCAACTTGATGGAGAGAGCCTGATGAAAACTTTAGCGAAAAAGCTTGTTATCACTTTGGGTCTGGGAATGGTCGTGGTTCATCAACCGGCGGCTGTCGGTGACGCAGCGAGTGGTCAATTGGATGAAGGGGCACTGCGTGCGCTGGAGGAGTCGGTCATGGCCGGTCAGCAACCCGATGGCGATGCGGCGGCGGTGGAGCCGCTGATCACCCAGACCACGCTGACCTATCGCAGTCACAGTGTTGCGGCAGGAGCGAGCGCCAACAATCTGGAGGGCAACGCCTGCCCATCCAGCTATACGATGATCTCGGGTGCCTGCCACCCGGGTTACAACGATAAGATGGTGATCATCAATCAATACCCCAACCGATCTGCCAACACCTGGCGCTGTGGTTTCAAGAACAACACCTCCGCCGCGAGAACCGTCTGGATCTACACCTTGTGCGGCAAATAGACCCACATGGCGTCACTCAAGGGACTCGACCGCAGCGGCTGAGTTCGCTACAGATCCACTTATAAGGGAGTATACGAGATGAGATCACTCACAAGAACACTGACGGCAAGCGCCGTCTTCACCCTGACGATACCTATCGCCGCACCAGCCGTCGCCAATACCACACTGACCTTCAAAAGCTATTCGATAGATGCCGGCAGTAGTGCATCCAATCTGGATGGTTCCGCTTGTCCGGCTGGTTATGACATGGTCTCCGGATCCTGCCATCCAGGCTATTCGGACCAAGTCCGGATCATCAACCAGTATCCGAACCAATCGGCCGACACCTGGCGCTGCGGATTCAGAAACAATAGCAGCAGCACCCGCACGGCTTGGGTCTACACCCTCTGCGACCAGGCAGGTCCCACCGGCATTCTGCATCAGGTACAGGTGAGTCGTTACACCACCACCAGCCTCACCAATGCACGGGCCGATGAGATCCTCACCGATGCAACCAATGTGCTGCAGACCAACGATGGCTCAGGAGATGTCGCGTGTGCCACACTTTGGGCACGCAATGGAAATGTAACCGCCTTCTCTACCGGTGATGGCAGCATTGACAGCAGCGCTGAGTTCAATACCGTGATCGGGCTGCCTGGCCAGATCAAGGTAGTGAATCAGATCAACTGGTGCGGCGGGCTGATCCCCAATGTGATCGGTTGTGCGCCTGTACCCGGCAACTCACTTGCAGTAGTGCGCTACACCAACAGCATGGAAGGAATCCTATGGGCCCATGAATATGGGCACAACAAGGGATTGAGTCATCGCAACGACACCAATGCGGTGATGAATCCTACCATCGGAAGCACCAGACGCCGTGTCAATCAGACAGAATGCAATGCCTACCGAACCTTGCCCGCGACTGATGCCGTGACCGAGCGGATCATGTCCGCACAGAACGCAGATGCAGAAGCGGTGGGGAGCGACGGACAATCGGCTGCCGGTGGAAGTGTTCGGGAGTTCGTGCGTCAGATTTACATTCATGGTGTGCCCTATGACGAAGCGAACAGATTTGGGGCTGACTCCGTGCCGGTTCTCGTCGACATGCTGAAAGATCCTGCGGAGCAGGCCTACTGGTCGAACATCGTCGTGGTTCTCGGCATCGTCGGTGATCCTGCGGCATTCGCGCCGATGGTCTCATTTATCGAGGAACGACAGGGCGGTACGCTGAACCGCGATTACTACACCGCCAAGACCAGCGCATTGATGTCATTGGGCTATCTGCTCAATAAGTCAGGGGACAGACGGGTGCTCGATTATCTGAAGAAGGCGCTCGATCCACAAAGCTGGCAGGGCGGCGAATACGGACAGGCGGATTACCAGGCCAGTAGCGCGGAACGCGATCTCGATTTCAGTAAATTCGCGATTCTGGGACTGGCGGTTTCCGGTCATCCCGAAGCAGCGAAGGTACTGCGCACACTGCAGGAACAACCGTCAACAGCGGGCGAACGTGCTGTACGGTCTCAAATGGAGGAGATGATCTCCGGCGCGCTGAAAGAGAGTGAGGAGATCTCCAACAAAGGGCTGAGTGAATACTACCGTGAGAAACAACACTAACACCGTCACCGCACGGTAGCTGTGGCAGTGGGTCCGAACCTGCCCGTGGTGCCCGGCAACAACGCGTATAGCGCCGATGGAAGCCACACTCCTGTCGCGCGATGTTACGCTGCGGGACACCATGGGCAGACGAAAACGAGAAAGTATCATCCGGGATAAGCTACGAAGCATCTGTACCCTTCCCTTCGCCCCTCATATCCATCCGAGGGAATTCACGGACGACCGGACTGACACACGGAGTGTGAAGACGCTTTCCGATTTTCAATGCGCAGAGTTGGTTTCTTTCCACACTCCCTGGTCAACAGTGCGAATATAGAAACAGCAGGCAACAATTCAGGCCAAAGCGGAGAATTTCCATATTTGGCGATATTTGTAGTTACTATCGTTTCTAAAGGTTGCGTTTTCCCAGAAATCTGCCAGTTTTCCGGACAGGCTGTTTGTCATTTTTTCATCGGCAAGGGAATCTATCATTCTACTCATTCGAACCAACATCCCCCCATCCAAGTGTTTTGCCACGGTACGCAAACCCAACTCAATTGATTCAGGAAAATCAGACAGCAGCTTGCTATTTCTTGCCAAGGCCAAAAGCTGTCCGTAGGCATGTTCGATAGGGGGCCTGCCGGACAATCCCGGATGCCGGCGATCATAAATAGTTCCTTTCCCGGACGAGTGCACCCAGTTTCCATCACCGGCTGCACCCATCAGCCTCATCTTGAAAGCCCAGTCTTCATAGATGCTCATTCCCACATCAAAACCTTCCGCTTTCAGGAACAAGGCTCTGGAAAATAGCATATCTCTCGGCACTGGCGTCGAACGTGATGTCAGTTTCCTGAGCATTTCTGCGACAGGCATACAGGAATAGGCTCTCGTGTCCTGAACCATACTCCTATCCTGTACGACCACAGCAATATCGCTAAATGCGACTTTGTTTTTGTCCCCTTGGATTGCCAGCAACTCCAGTTCCAGTTTTTCCGGATAATAGAGATCGTCGCCATCCAATGTTGCGATAAAGTCTGCCTCCATGGCTTTAATGGCCAGATCCCTGTTGGCCGAAACTCCCACATTCATGGGGCGTTTGATCAGTTGAATAGTCGGGAATTTCTCTTTCAGTTTACTTACGATCTGGACTGTTCTGTCGGTAGAAGCATCGTCCGCGACACATATCAGGTCTGGTTTGCGTGTTTGATTCAATACCGAATAGATACTTTCTGCAATCGTCGACTCATTGTTGAATGAAGTGATAAGCACCCCTATCCTGTCGTTGTCTTCGAACTTGGCACCCGGCTGGTTCCTTGACTTGCAAATGTCATTCGTCCCACACTCAGCCTGCACTGCAGAGACTGAGAATGGTTGCATACTGAAATGTCTGTCCTTCTCAGCTGCAGACTCCGTCAGGAGATTTCTTTTCTGGATACGCCACTGAACCGCTGTCAAATTCGTGGGATCAGACAACAAAAGGCTCTTACTGTACTTGCGGCTGGAATACTTGGCTGCCTGATTGTGGATAAAGGACTCTGCTCCCAGATCGATATTCAGGGCACTGGTAAGGCGATTAAAGTACCACTTCATCTCCGGGCGTAATCTAGCCAGGTCATTTTTGTTCAAATAGGATACCGAAGTAGACGGACCGGCTCCCTGCTCGAAGAGAGATTTATCTATGAACTCCCGTTCGAGGCCGCAAAAATCGAATATATCTCCCATCACTGCTGGTTTGTCCCGAACATAATGCTCATACGGTACCAGTAACACACGGTTCGGATACTTTTCATAAGTCTGAATAGAGGCTTCTGTGAGGTAATGCCACCAAAAAACCGACCACTCCAGTTCAGAAATGAATTGTGATTCGTGAAAACTTGTTGAGAACTTTTGGTTTACTTCAGCCAGGAACCTGGATTTATCCGAAGGATGGAATTCGTCGCCAAAGAATGAGAACAGCCCCAAGCCTGAGTTTGCCGTATCGACGATGTTTCTTGTAATAACCACAACTTTTAGATTCGAGTATTTTGTCAACGCAGCTTCGAGTCGGCCCGCTCCTCGGATAACTTTCGCCATCGTGTTTTCAGGAGCTATCTCAGCTGCGGGTGACAGAGGCCCAAACACCTTTCTCAGCCATTGATCATGGAGAGCATGCCTACCCTGTAAAAATATTGGTGTATTACAGTGTACATAGATGTTGAACAATCCGACTTGTTCAACCGAAAAAGGCTGGCCTTTTACAACTGCAGTATTTTCGATTTCAGGTATATTCCACAGATACGGTTCATATACGCACTTAACTTGTTTTAACTTGTTAATGAGGCCCTTACCTAAGATTTGATAGACAGTAGTCGTACCTGATCTACCAATACCTGAAATCAAAACAGCCATTTATCAATTAATTCCTATTAGCGTTAAAAGTTTGTTGAATTCATTCGCCGTCACTACTTTCGAGTCATACGCCTTCTTGAACTCTGCATGCAACGTGGTAATGAGCTGTGGACCATCGAAGTAAGTTCTCAACACGTTTACTCTTTCATGCTGCCGATCAAAATAACTTGATGACGCCCCAACCCCGAATGGTTTTATACAACAGATCAATCCATTCAATTTCCTGAATTTATAACTCTTGGCTTTCAAATTGGATATGAAGTTCAGGTCACCCGCCACTCGGTACCGCTCGTCAAATTTGTATTGTTTATACAGATCAGATCGTACAAATGCTGATTGATGATCGAGTGTCATTCCCAACCAATATCGATCAGCGCTCAGGTAGGGATGAATTTGACCATCTTCTCTTCTTATTACATCCGAATAAAGAACACTATCGTCGTCCTGAATATTTTTCACGTAGTACGCAACAATGCGCTCGTCGTAAAACGCATCATCCGCATTCATGAACATGATCCAATCACCGGTGGCACGATCGATGCCTTTGTTCATGGCATTGTAAATTCCGGTGTCTTTCTCAATTACATAGCTGGAAATTGCCGGAGAAAGGTTTCTGACATACTGACTCGTTCCATCAGTTGAAGCGCCGTCGATAACAATCCATTCGATGTTGTCGTAAGATTGGGCCAGTACACTTCTCGCCGTGACGAGAAATCCCTCTGCGTCATTCCATACCACGGTAATAATTGTCACTTTGACGTCACTGTGCATTTGATTCCTCATTGCGGAATATTTCCGGGGCGTCGTTGTTGTTCTTTTTATTCATCTGGTTGCTACGCCGTAGGTACTTAAGGGATCCAGCCGACTTGGTGCGGCGTTATCTCGAAGCTTCTTTATCAGACAGGTCAGTAATCATTTCTTCTATGCAAAGAATGAATGTCCGGGTTGGAAGACATAGCGACTCAAACGAGATAAATCGGGAAATCGATTACTGAATCAGCGTAACTGGGTTCCTGTCCGGGAGTGAGCGCGCCAACCACCGCTACAATTTGACCATAAACCAATCTCATTTGCGTCTGGACCAGCGGGACAACGGCAGACTGGAAATTCTATCCGCTAGGGAGAATCTCTTTTTTCGTAATTTATCTTTATTTTTCAAAACGTTTCCTCGGGTTCTGGCGGCGATCCAGAACAAGGCGGGATTATACCCCGCAAGTAAAAAAAGATCATACAATAAACGCAATATGGTTGACAGACTGGTTCCCGACAAGGTCGCAGCCACTCGTTTTTGACGCTTCCGGTTTATGGCCGGTCAGACCTTGGTTGCTCTCAGCGGATGATATTCAGGGTTCCGCTATCCCTGACACTCGCCCTTAAGAAAGTACATCCCCATCCCATAGGTTCGTTCAACCAAATCGGAGCCAGCTACCGGCAGGCGGCGAACTTATCCGGGTAGTGCAGAACCGGGTACGACGGCAACCCTACTGGCAAGAATGGGCTGGTGACCCTCTTTTTCAAATTCGAACGGGGATAGCCATACCCTGGGACGGTGGGATGATTCAAAACCGGAAATGACCTTCCATCCCACTAAGGACTCTGCGTCAGAATGGTTTTGCCCTGTCGGCAATGTCTGGTCAGCCCGAGTCGGTCAACCAGCGAAATAAGCCATGGGACTATTGAGGCGGAGCGTAGCCATGCCGTCAGTTGGCCCGACAGCACAACACATTGCCAACGACCTGAATTCTGACAAAGCTTCACGGCGGTGTATTCGACGGGAAGATATCTGATCGATTGGCAATGGGCAATTTAAACCACTGCTGAACGCGGTACCGACACAGTCAACTAGAGACTGCCAGCCACCCAAAAAGTAGTTTATACTGAGGCCGGTGTCAGTACATCCGCATTGTATTGCACTGGCAGCCGGGCCATCTCTTCGACGCTTGGTGCCCTGCGTTATCGCAAACAGATGTCATGGAGATCCCGGTAGGCGTGGCTACACAGCGGCGCCGCAATGGGAAGCAGTGAATAGAAACCGGGTGGTTTTTTCGATCACAAACCTTGCTTAGCAGTAGGAAAATGACAGAAAGCGCAAGTAAAGCAAAAGAACTCTTAAATCTGATATACACCAACGAGTGGAGCGATGAAGAGCGGGAGCTTCTGCTGCACTCCATGCTCATCAAAAGCGGCCAAACCAAAGTCTTGAATACAATTCTGGACTTGGCACCTGATCGGCAGGCCTGCAACGAACGCATCCTGCAAGCGGTTCATCTTGTTAAAGGAAAAAATTTTGGGTTTTCCGGACACGGCGTGATCAAACTGATCTCGGGTCGTTTCAACGAGCAACAAAAATCCCAAATTGTCCGGCTCATGTACCAGTTCAACCGTCTGCTACTGGACGAACTGAACATCCAGTCATTCATTACCTCCGGCACCTTGCTCGGAATGGTTCGCGAAGGCCAGTTTCTCCCGCATGACGATGACTTCGACATGGCATACATCAGCAACTGCACGGATAAAACTGCAATAGTCAACGAGCGTCAAAAGATATTCGAAGCTGTCAATCGCTCGACGAACTTCAACATTGAAGAACGTACCGGAGGGCGTGCAGCCGTCTTCGTGACAGACGAGAACCTGGAATTCACCTTCGACCTGTTTGCCGGATATCGTAATGGCGAATTCTTCAATGAATTCCCGCTGCAACCCGACACCATGCTGATTGCCAACATCGCTCCGGTTCAGGTAGCGAAGTTCTATGGTGAAGATATCTGCATCCCCCGCAAACCCGAGAAACTGCTGGAGGTAAATTACGGCCCCGGCTGGAAAGTTCCTGATCCAAGCTTTCGTTTCAATTTCGGCGAGCATCGCGCTTACTACAACTTTCTACTCAAACCCGTTCGAGAGCAGGCAAAGAAAGGCACAAAGTAATGACTACCGTACTCACATATGGGACATTCGATCTGTTTCATGTCGGCCATGTCCGTCTTCTGAAACGAATTTCAGAATTCGGCGATCATTTGATCGTTGCCTGCTCCACCGATGAATTTAATGCGCTCAAAGGCAAGAAATCGATCTTTTCATACGCTGAACGCGCCGAGATCCTGATGTCGTGCAAATATGTCAGCCAGGTGATCCCGGAAGAAAATTGGGAACAGAAGATCGAAGATGTCAAAAAGTACCGTGTCGATGTTTTTGCCATGGGTGATGACTGGGCCGGAAAATTCGACTTTCTGCAGGATTATACCCGTGTCGTTTATCTGCCCCGGACCGAAGGTGTCTCCACAACCCAGGTCAAAGAAGTGGTGGCGGCAATCCGTGCCGAGAAGAAGCAGCAACTGGTCAATGCAGGAGAACACCTGTTGTCACTGCTTAAGGAACTCTGATCAATGTCATCTCCACCATCCCGCTTTCCTCGAGGGCGCCTGATCGCTCACGCTGGCGGCGCAGTCAACGGAAAGAAATACACTAACAGCGTTGAAGCATTCGAACGTTCCGCGCAAATCGTCTCTCTGATAGAGCATGATATTTGTGATGCATCTGACGGACTGATCGTAGCCCACGATGGAATGGAGCACGCCTATGGTATCAAGGGTTCATTTTCAGACTGCACTACAGAGAATTTTTCTCACCGGAAATTTACCGGCACACTGTGTCCGATGACGGTCCGGGATCTGATGTCGAAACTGCAAAATGTTCCAGTCAGTGTAGTTCTCGACATCAAGACTGCACAAGAAAAAGACTACCCTGCCGCACTGCGTGAGATCATGCACTATTGTTTGAAATATGGCGTATTGGATCAGACCATTGTACAGATCTACTCGATAGACGATTTCAATAATGCGCTTGAACTGGGATTTCCCAATGTGATCCTGGCGCTGTGGAAGAACTTTTCCAACGTATGGACGCAAGAGTGCAGGAACTGCGTCGACTATTGCTTCGATTTTGATCACACTGGATTTCGAGCACTTTCAATAGCGGCAAGACACTTTTGGCGCAATGGGTCCTATATCGGAGAAAAGCTCGAAGAGTATGCGTTCAATAAAACAGGATCGATATTCCTGCATGGACAACCCGCGGAAGCCGAAGCCGTTCTTCTGGAGCGCGGGTTTGGTCTTTTCACACACCATCCTGAAGCACTCGTAAATTATTGCCCAAACACTGACGAAACTTCGGTATAACACCATCGTGAAACTCTGATCTGGGGCGGTCCAGACTTTCAAATTGGCCCATGGGGAGACTTCACGGCAGGGCATTGTGTGATTCGTGATTTGGCATTTTCCAGACGGACTCCGTCATTGTCACACTATCCCTCTCCGGCATAGTGAGTTCCAGCTAGCAGGGATGGCAGACACTACCCAATCACTTGGCTGATTGTAGGCATGAAGAGTTATGCGGCAGGTAAACAGACCGGGATGATCTTTCTCGATTGGATTACTTATTGCACCGTGCCACCGTTATGTCAGACAAGGCAGTTTCTCGGTTCCGCTTTCCGGTAAGTTTCCAGCGAATATTATTCTGGCTTCAGAATACCGCTCCGGTCGGCCAGCACTATATTTTTCGCAGCTTCGGCAAATGCACTGGAATTTTCATGCAAATAATTCGCAAGTTCACCAGAAGGTGAATAATAGGGATCCTGCCGGATGCGAAACCGGTTGGCACTGTTACGGGAAAAATCATCGATACGTTGCTTTGTCTCTTCGGGTAAGAATTCACGCAGCTCACCCAGTATAGACTCAATGAACAGGTTAATCTTTTCGTAAGATACTATTTGTGAGAACGACTGAGGGTCATCCACAATCGGGAAGACCCATTTCTTCAGAAAAGCAATGATGTATTCGGATTTTTTTGACAGCCAGTCAGCCAGCATTGCGCTCCCTGGTGAAATAAAGCATTGATCCATTATCTGATAGGCGCTCGCGAGCACTTCAGGTTCATGGGAGAGCCATATTTTCTCTAAGTTGATGGCATGTTGTTTTAACTCTGATCTGTAGCGCGTCAGTTGATCGAGTGTAAAGTAAGAGGTGAGCAAGTATAGCGGATCCCTTATCAAAATGATGCGCCGTAAGCTATAGAGGGACTGATAGATGGGATCATTTAGTTCGAAATCGTGCGACTTAACCATTCGGAGTCGTGATGTTTGTGATTTCCTGCACTGTTCAGCATACCCCGTCAGTTCACAAGGCATCTTCTTGCAACAACCAGGCTCCTGGTACCACTCGCAAAAGGAAAAGTTATTCTCCAGTACTCTCGCCAGTGAGTTTTTCATGTAATGGAGCCCGGACCTGGGAAGTGACTTGGTGTCCAGCAGAATAAACGGCGGGAGATCTTTTTGCTGACTTGCAACCGAGATATCTTGATAAAAAGCGTAAGCTTTTGAACTATAAATACTCTTGACAGCTCTACCTTCCTTGTCATCCAAAAGCTGTGCGGTAACGTCAGAAGTGCGTTGTTTCTGCGATACCGAAGCGAACTCTCGACGCAACTGCTCGACTTCCTTGCTGAGTATTTCCAAACTGATTGCTTTCTGATGCGAAGCCTGTTTTTCATCAGCAGCGATCTGTATTCCTTTGTCCACCAGCGACGCTGCCTGTGGCAACAGACCCATTCTCGCCATCTCCCGTACTGATCGGGCATGACTGACCAAAGCCGTCTCCTTGGTGCTGATACCTGCCACAGAAGCATTGAAATGGCGGGCCATTCGAGGTTCGTCTCTCTTCAGCGCAGCCGCTCTCCCCAATGTATTGTGCACACCTGCAATAAGCACCTGTGCAACCACGCGCGGAGGACATCCCCAATCAAGTGCCATACGCGTGTACTTTCTTGCCTGCTCATGCTTCCCCAGTTGCTGACTCGCACTGGCAAAGAGTAAGGCAAAGCGATCACGTTCCGGATTAGTGCTGAGCGATTGGATATCCAATGCCAAAATTTCATGCCACTCGCCGAACAGCCAGTGTGTTTTTGTGCGCGCCAATGACGCCTCTTCAAATCCCTCCAACACGGGAGCCATCTCCTGCACAGCCAGATGCAAATCAGGCCTTTCCGCTTCAGCTTGGTCAGCAACCAGCGACACGCCGACTGCGGGGGAAACGGCTCGGAATCCCGCATTCTTTCGCGCCTTCTTCAGATGCTTTCTCTTTGCCTTTTTGGAACCCTTTTTCACGTATCAGAATGTCCTTTATCAATTCCATCAGCGCTTCCGCTTCGATAAACCGGTCATCCGGCATCGGCAGCCTTTGGTTGCGCTCAACCCAGTGCTGTTTCTACCCGCCAAATTTGCCTGCTTCTGCTCATATCCACGTCAATGGTCATCTGCCCGCTCTCTCGGATGACCCTGTTGTTGTCGTGTCCGCGCAGATTTGGCCCGCACGTTCCACCCACCACTTGGCTTCGCGATACGCAGGAACATAGCGTACCAGACAGCACGCATCGCCTGCCAGAATATGCGGCGGTTTGGCACAATCGCGACAAGGCAGGCGGAAGTGTGAAGGTTACGGGATGCTCAGCACCTACCAGCGTACTGGGCTTTCCCGGAAAACACCACGTCCAGCAGCAGCGCACTGCAGTAAAGAAACAAGCATTGCAATCTGGTTTAGTTTCAGCCTGTGTATTGACGATTGAAATCATCTGCCACCGCACTACCCTCAATTTGGGTTGCCTACCAAACAAAAATGGCGGGATGTACCCGCCATTTTTTGCTTTACACCCGCAATGTCACTTCAGGCGTTCTATACCCAGGGCTTTGAGAATGTACTTCTCGAACAACGGTTCGGAGGAACCATTCTTCATCTTATTGATAAAGTATTTTTCGAAAGCCACCTTGGCCATGTGTACCCACTTACCCTTCTTCATCCAGGAGACGTTACGCGGCGGGATCTGCGGCATAGCAACAAAAGCAACACCGGTATCACCCATGTCAGCCAGGCAGATGGCGTTCCATGTGCCCTTCTGATCCGGCTCCTTACCCTCGATCGCATTCTTGATGTTGTGGACGGTGGCAGTCACCATCGATTCGATCATGTAACCGGTCTTCGGGGTACCGGTGGCCACAGGTGTGGTCTCGACGGGCGGAATGGCGATACAGACTCCGACAGAATAGATGTTGTGCCACTTGGGGTTGCGCTGATAAGCATCGACCTTGACGAAACCACGCGGATTGACCAAATCTTCGCCAACATTCATCACCGGGTCCACGCCTTTGAAAGCCGGCAGCATCATGGAGTACTTGAACGGCAACTCATGTTCCTTGGCCACTTCGCCTTTGTCGTTAAGCTCGGTCACATGCATCTTGCCGGCCTCGACCTTGGTCACCTTAGCATTGCAGATCCACTTGATGTGGTGCTGACGCAACTCGGACTCGAGCATGCCCTTGGAGTCTCCCACACCGCCCAGCCCCAGGTGCCCGATATACGGCTCGGAGGTGACGAAGGTCATCGGCACCTTGTCGCGAATCTTGCGCCTGCGCAGGTCGGTGGCATAGATGAAGGCGGTCTCATAGGCCGGACCGAAGCAGGAAGCGCCCTGCACGGCACCGACGATCAACGGACCGGGGTTGTTCACAAAGTTCTGCCAGTCGGCATAAGCCGTTTCAGCATGATCGGTAGTACAAACCGAGTGGGTGTGACCACCGTGGGGGCCGAGACCCTCCACCTCCTCAAATGCCAGTTTCGGGCCGGTGGCAATGACCAGATAATCGTACCGCAGGCTGCTGCCATCCTGCAGTACCAGGGTGTTCTCATCAGGCTTGAGCTCGGTCACCGCCTGGGCGACCAGTTTGATCTCCTTCTTGGCCAGGTAGGACCCGAGCGGGAAGGTGATCTCCTTACGGCTGCGCCAGCCCACGGCTACCCAAGGGTTGGAGGGAGTGAAGCTGAAATGGTCGGAGTTATTGACCACGGTGATGGTGTGCTCGCTCCCCAGTGCATCACGAAAATCGTAAGCGGATGGAAGACCACCGATACCTGCACCCATAATGACAATATGCGCCATAACAACCCCTCCTTACATGAACAAACAGCTGCTGACTGATACTTATATTGAGATCGGCGGTGATTAAGGCATTAATTGTGCCATAAACACAATGTGCAGTCAGTATACGATCTGGTTGCATGGGGAGTGTTCGAACCACCCCGATGGGCATCCAGACTACGTCTCGCTTCACGCCGACCGCCAATAAAATACGCTCTTTTTGGTTCCCCGGAAATCCGTCTCAGCGCGTCACCAACCGGGTCATCACAGACCAGCAGCATGAGCTCGGTTCTGGTTCCCACTCAGCACTCTCCTGATCCCCTGACACACGATCGAGGTAAAACGGTGACCGTACGCTATATCCGAGCACGCTCAGTCCGAGTGCATCCGTACTCTATTCGCGTTTGGATTGCTATTGCCGCTCCCACAACCGCCAACACGTCAGGCATGCTCTCACACCTGTCAATCGGCTCAGTCACTTCCTGTCATTAAAGAGAGTCGGCGACAAGCCGTTACATCTTCCATGGGAAATAAAGGCCATGCCGGGCAGAGCCGGAGGAACCCGCACGGAGACCCTCCAGCCATCACTCGTGAATCAGCCAAAACAACACAACGCGCCAACTGGAGCTGGATTGGTTATATGTTACAACTTATTAAAAATGTGGGGTATTTATATCTTTCCGCTGCTGAACTGTTGGTGCTTGGCAACCTCATGATTCACCCTGTCGCCGCTACTGCGGGAGACGAAACCGACGACCTGCTGGACCTGCCCCTGGAAACCCTGATGTCGATGGAGGTCACCTCCGTATCCAAGCGCCTGCAGAAGTTCTTTGAAACCGCCGCCGCCATACATGTAATCACCGCTGAAGATATCCGGCGCTCAGGGGTGACCCATATTGCCGAAGCGCTGCGCCTGGCACCAGGCCTGCAGGTGGCGCGCATAGACGCCAACAACTGGTCCGTCAGCAGCCGCGGCTTCGGCGGTCTCTGGTCCAACAAGCTGTTGGTACTGGTGGATGGCCGCAGCATCTACAGTCCAACCTATTCCGGCGTCTACTGGAGCGCCCATGGCCTGATGCTGGAGGATGTGGAGCGAATCGAGGTCATTCGCGGACCAGGCGCCACCCTGTGGGGATCCAACGCGGTCAACGGCATTATCAACATCATTACCCGGAACGTCGCCGACACACATGGCGGGCTGCTGACCGTCCGATCCGGTAACAAGGAAAAAGCCGTCGCCAGTCTGCGTTATGGCGGTGCCGTGGGGGATCTGGCACATGGCCGCGCCTACCTGCGTTACACCTCCAGGGATGATCAGTACGATCCTGTCCGTGAGACGGCTGCCGTAGACGGATGGGATTCCCGCGAAGCCGGCTTCCGCGTGGACGGCGATACCGAAACGGGTCACAGCTGGACATTGCAGGGGGATGTTTTTGCCATGAAGGGTACCGAGCGGTTCGAGGAAATCGCGTCACCGGTACCGCCCTACACCCTCACTGACGTGGGCTCAGTGGATTCCAGAGGCTGGAACCTGCTGGGACGCTGGACCCATCGCTGGCTGTCCGGTGGTGAAAGCACCCTGCAGTTTTACCTGGACCATGTGGATCGGGAACAGGATGTGCTGTCCCAGGAGACCGATATCCTGGATATCGATTTTCAGCATCAGCCGACTGCCACCGGCCGTCACAACCTGCTGTGGGGATTGGGTCTGCGCCACATCAGGCAGGATTTCGACAACAGCTTCGGCGTATCGGTAAACCCGACCCACCATGAAGAGATTCTGGTCAGTGGATTCTTACAGGATGAGATCACCCTGGTACCCGACCAGTTGCGTCTTACCATAGGCTCCAAATTCGAACACAATGAGCAGACCGGTTTCGAGATCCAACCCAGTGTCCGGCTGTCTTGGATGCCCAGCGAGCGGTTCACCCTGTGGGCGGCACTCTCCCGTGCCGTGCGCACACCCTCGCGCATCGAGACCCGCGGCCACATCGTGCAGGCTGTCTTTCCCACCGGCCCCTTCCCCGCACCCCTGGCGGAAATCGCCGTCGACGGTGACCCCGAGTTGAATGCCGAGGTATTGCTTGCCCATGAACTGGGATTTCGCTATCAGGCGGAAAACGGGCTGGCCCTGGATCTCGCACTGTTCTACAACCGTTACCGCGAACTGCTCACCATGGTGGGAACCGGTGCCGGCTCCTCCCGGTTCGCCAATGACCTCGAAGGCAGTTCCTCCGGACTGGAACTCTCACTGGACTGGTGGCCTACCCCGAATTGGCATTTGCAGGCCGCGCATACCCTGCTGCGTGTCGACCTGGACCCCGGCGATGATCCGTTCACTACCCGCATAGCCAGAATGCAGGAAGGCGAGAGCCCACGGCATCAGACCAGTCTACGATCCGGATGGAACCTGGGAAGGGAGTGGGATCTGGATCTGTGGTTGTATCGGGTCGGCGCTATCAGGGATCTGTCTTTTACCCCGCCCGACCGAGTGGACGCCTACACCAGTCTCAATATCAACCTGGCCTGGCACCCTACATCAAACCTGTCGGTCTCGCTGACCGGCAGGGACCTGCTGGATGAGCGCAAGCCCGAGTACAACCCCGGCTCCTACCTGCCCCCGGCGGAGATTGAGCGCTCCATCCACCTCGGCCTGAATTGGAAATTTTGAATAGAGACGGTTGCGTGAACTTGCTGTTTCCAATATGGAACTGCCGTAGCGGCGCAGTCCGGTTTTCGCTCTGGCTGATACTGTGCCTGCTCTGCTCAGGCAGCAAGGCCGTGTATGCAGCACCACCCGACACCAGCCAGGAGTCCCGTTTGAAAACCGCACTGATCTACAAACTGACCAAGTTTGTCACCTGGCCGGAGAGGAGTGCAGGCATGGCTCCCATGTTTGTGCTGTGCGTGATGGGAGGTGAGGAGATGCATGACGCGTTGCAGGTGCTGGAGAATCGCCAGGTCAACAACCGGTCCATACGACTGCTGTTCCTGGATTCGGCAGAGCAGGAAATGGAACAGTGTCAGCTGGTCTATTTTTCCCGCAATGGCCGGGCGAGGATCGCTACCTACCTTGGTCGCCTGCGCGACAGCGCCACGCTCACCGTGGGTGACGCTGAGGGGTTCGCCGGTGACGGCGGCATGGTGGAGATCACCCAGCACGGCCGACGGCTGGGCTTCGATATCAATCTGTCTTCGGCGAAACGCTCCGGTCTGAGCCTGGCCGCGCCGCTGTTAGATCTGGCCAACATCGTTGAGGCACCATGAACATGATCAACTACCTGAGCAAACGTTTCTGGAGTCTTGGCATCGGCCCCAAGATCCGCCTGATCGTGCTGCTGGTATCGGCAGTGTTGTTATTGATTGCCTCTACGGTGAATGTGTTGTTGGAGATTCAGACCTACCGCAACTTTACCGTGGAACATCTGCTGGCCACGGCACGCATGGTCGGCTCCAACTCCACCGCTGCGCTCAGCTTCGACGACCGGGATACCGCCCGGCGCCTGCTGACCGGCTTGAATACCGTGCCCACCATCCTTAGTGTCACCCTGTTGCAGGCCGATGGCACCGTGTTCGCCCGCTACCAGCAGCAGTTCGAAGATAAAACGGCCAGTCAGCTGGAGGATCACGCCTGGTTAACCGACAACATCAGCACCGGTGGTACTTTCTACCGGTTCGACCAGGATGACCTGGATATCCTGGTGCCTGTCCTGCTGGAGGGTGAGGTAATAGGCCACGTCCACCTGGAAGGGGGCCTGGCACCGCTGAACCGGCAGATCCTGACCCTGGTGGCGTTGTCCGCCGGGTCGATCCTGGTACTCATGGCGCCCCTCGCCTGGCTGTCACTGCGCATCCAGCAACGCATGGCCGGTCCCATCGAACGCCTCTCCGATGGGATGAAACGTATCGGTGAGACCCAGGACTACAGTCTGCGCCTGCCACCTTCGGATGATGACGAAGTGGGCCATCTGCTGCGCGGGTTCAACACCATGCTGGACCAGATCGAGGAGCGCGACCGCCAGCTGATGCAGCATCGACAGGAACTTGAAGACAAGGTAAAGGAACGCACCGCCGACCTGGAACAGGCCAAGGATGCGGCGGAAGCGGGCAGCCGGGCCAAAAGCGAGTTCCTGGCCACCATGAGCCATGAGATCCGTACGCCGATGAACGGAGTACTCGGCATGACCGAACTGCTGCTGGAGACTGATCTCAAACCCCGCCAGCGCCACCTTGCGCAGACTGCCTATCGTTCTGCCGAATCCCTGCTGGAGGTGATCAACAACATCCTGGACTTCTCCAAAATCGAGGCCGGCAAGCTGCACTTGCGCACTGCCAACTTCAACTTACGCCAAATACTGGAGGATACGCTGGAACTGGTGGCTGACCTGGCCAATCGCAAACAACTGGAACTGGTTTCGGACCTGCCGCTGGAGATTCCGGACACCGTGCATGCCGACGCCACGCGGCTGCGCCAGATACTGATCAACCTGTTGAGCAATGCGATCAAATTCACCAATCAGGGAGAAGTCCGCCTGGGCCTGCACGTGGAACCACTGGGCAGCAAGCGGGCCAGGCTCTCCTTCAGTGTCAGTGATACGGGCGTCGGCATTCCATCCGACAAGCTGGCACAGATCTTCGACGCGTTCGTTCAGGTGGACGGCTCCAGTACCCGCGCCTATGGAGGTACCGGTCTGGGACTGGCCATCACACGTCGGCTGGTCGAGCTGATGAACGGCCGGATCCTGGTGGAGAGTGAACCCCAGCGGGGTACCCGCTTCAGTTTCAGCATCGACGTGGCAATCGTGAACGGGCTGGCCAGAAAGCTACCCGACGTGGCCGCTCTGGCGGGTGTGCGTATCCTGATCGTGGACGATCATCCCACCAACCGGGAGATATTGCGCAACCAGGTGCAAGCCTGGCGGATGCGGGACACCTCGGTGGACGGCGCCACCCCGGCCCTGGAGCGCCTGCATCAGGCAGCGGCGGACGGTGACCCCTTCCGGGTGGCTCTGGTGGATTGGCACATGCCGGACATCGACGGTATGACGCTGGCACGACGTATCCAGGCGGAGCCCAAGTTCCGAGCCCTGCGCGTGGTGATACTGAGTTCCGCCAGTTTCGATGATGCGACCGACACCCGGGGGGCTGGTGTAGACCGCCTGCTGAACAAACCGGTACGGCAGAAACAGCTGCTGGACTGTCTGCGCAGCGTGCTGGAAACGAGTCCTTCCACGCCGGTAAATTCGGACGAGGTCGACAGAAGCGGTCAGCTCGCGGGTCGGGTGCTTCTGGCAGAGGACAATCCGGTGAATCAGGAAGTCGCCCGCATGATGCTGGCTTCTCTGGGTCTGCAGGTTGTCACCGTCGAGGACGGCGTCAAGGCGGTAGAGTCTGTCAATAACGGGAAGTATGACCTGGTGCTGATGGATTGCCACATGCCCAACCTGGATGGATTCGCTGCCAGCCGCAAGATCCGTTCCCGTGAGGAGCGTGCTGGTGAGAAGAGACATGTGCCAATCATCGCACTCACAGCGGATGTGCAGAAGGGGATCGTGGAGCGTTGCCGGGAAGCCGGTATGGACGATTACCTGAGCAAGCCGTTCAAGCAGAGGGAGCTACTGACGACACTACGCCGCTGGCTGCCGGAGCTGGAAGAGACCGTTGCAACGCCGGGGACCGGAGAAACGGACGGTGCGCTGGTGCAGCCGACCATCCTGAATAGCGCGCAACTGGACAATCTGCGCTCCGTCAGCGTCGAGCTGCTGCAGCGGGCGGCCAAAGCCTACCTGGATTCCGCTCCAGGACAGCTGCGCCAGCTGCACGCCTACCTGGAGCAACTGGACCGCCCACACCTGCGTCAGGTGGCGCATTCACTGAAATCCAGCAGCGCCAATCTGGGGGCGACCGAACTGTCCGCCCTGTGCCGTACATTGGAAGCGGAGTCGGAAGCAGCGGATGTCGATCGTCTGGCATTTCTGCTGGCGTCGATGGAGGCCGAACTGCCCGGCGTGTTGAAGGCGCTCAGGCAACTGACCGGAGAGCCGGTGCCAGACGCGGGTACGGCAGCCGTCACAGCCAACGCGCAGCCACGGGTATTACTGGTAGACGATGACCCCAGCTTCCTGTTGCTGCATGGCGTGGCACTGCGTGCTTCCGGCTTCGACGTCACTACAGTGGACAACGGTGCCGACGCGCTGCTGGAAGTACGGCGTGCACCGCCGGAGATCGTGCTGCTGGACGCGGTCATGCCGGAACCCGATGGCTTTGAAGTCTGCCGGCGCATGCATGCACTGCCGGAAATGGAGGACGTGCCAATCATGATGCTCACCGGGCTGGATGACGCCAGCTCGGTCGAACGGGCTTTCGATTTTGGCGCCACGGGATTTGCGATCAAGCCGGTCAATCTCTCCCTGCTCATCCACCAGCTGCGTTTCATACTGCGCTCCAGCCGCACAGCAGCAGAACTGCGCGACGAACGGCAGCGGTTGGAAACAGCGCAACGGCTGGCGGGGCTGGGTTACTGGCGCTGGCAGTCGAAAACGGACAGTCTGCAAATGTCGCAACAACTGGCGAGCATGTGCGGTGCTGCGGAGGATGAGTCGGAATGGAACCTGAGCGCCCTGCTCGACTTCGTTCACCCGGAGGACCGCAACCGTGTTCGCAATTCCATTCACTACGCCCTGGAACAAGGATGGGCGCACTCCTCTGAGTTTCGCCTGATCGACTCCGATGGTGAGGTTCTCGAGGTGCATCAGGAACTGGACGTACAGAGCGGTGCGGGCGTCAGTGTGGTTACCGGTACTGTGCTGGACGTGACTCACCGGAAAGCGGCGGAGAACCAGATTCGGCAACTCGCCTATTTCGACAGCCTGACCGGACTCATCAGCCGCACCTATTTTCTCCAGCGCCTGGAAGAGACCGTGAAGGCCATGTACCGCAAGGAGGGGAGCTTCGCCCTGCTCTATTTTGACCTGGATGGTTTCAAGGACGTCAACGACAGCTTCGGACACGATGCGGGTGACCGGCTGCTCAAGATAGTGGCTCAGCGCCTGCGAGAGGTGATCCGGGAGTCCGACTTCGTGGCACGCCTGGGTGGGGACGAATACTGTATGGTAGTGAACACTGCCGAGGACCAGTTTGATGCCGCCGAGGTAGCCGACCGCTGTCTGGCCGCCATCAATGCTGAAGTGAGTATCGGGGTTCATGTGCTGCATCCCCAGGTCAGCCTGGGGATCGCCCAGTTCCCTACGGATGGGGATACATCGCAGACACTGCTCAAGGCCGCTGACAGCGCGATGTACGCTGCCAAGGAGTCAGGTAAGAACTGCTACGCATTCTATAGCCCCGAGATGACGGCCCGCGCCCGGGAACGCCTGGCACTCGAACAAGGATTGCGCGTCGCGATGGAGGAGGGTCAGTTCGAACTGCACTACCAACCGCAGGTGTCCCTTGCCTCCGGCAGGGTGGAGGGTGTGGAGGCATTGGTGCGTTGGCGCCACCCGGAACGCGGTTTACTCATGCCGGGTGGGTTCATCCCGGTACTGGAACGCATCGGCCTGATACAACGGCTGGGCAGGTGGATCCTCGAGGAAGCGACGCGTCAGGCCGCAGCCTGGCAGGCTGCGGGGCTCCCCGCAATTCGCATGTCAGTGAACATCTCGCCGCTGCACTTCCGTGATCCCAAACTGATTGCCGAGGTCGCCCTGGTCCTGGAGAAGAGCGGGCTCTCGCCCGGACTGCTGGAGTTGGAGGTCACTGAAAGTGCGGTTCAGACGGCCAGTGAGGCCGCCGTTGTCATGGGTGAATTACGGCAACTGGGTGTCCGGCTGGCCATCGATGACTTCGGTACCGGCTATTCATCACTGGGTTCGCTGAAATCACTACCCATCGACACCCTCAAGATAGATCGTCTATTCATACAGGACATGCTCAACAACAGCGAGGATGCTATGCTGCTGGGCACGATGGTAGCCCTGGCTCAGGCCCTGCGTTACCTGGTGGTGGCGGAGGGCGTGGAAGAGGCACGTCAGGTTCTGGCGCTGGAAGGTTTCGGTTGTGACGTCGTGCAGGGCTACTATTTCAGCCGGCCGGTCGCGGCGGACGACCTGCCACCCTTACTGCACAGGGACTTTCATCCCGCCTGGGACAATCCGCATCCACGGCGAGCCGCAGAACCATGAAACTGACTGAACACTCCCTCCAGACTGTATCGCCGGTGAGCCCGGTCCGCCTGCCCACCCTGCCACCCGGGGTACCTTACCTGTTATCCAGACTCTCCGATGAGAACTTGGGTTATCGGGAACTGGCGGGCATCCTGGAAGGGGTACCGACCATCGCCGCCCGTATCCTGGCGCTGGCCAATTCGGCATGGGCGGCACCTGTCAACCCGGTCACCGCGCTGGCTACCGCCTGCGGCCTCCTCGGTATCGGCGTGGTTCGCAGCGTCAGCGTGGCATTGGCGGTATCCAGCCCCTTCAGCAGCAACCGCTGTCCCGAGTTTGAAGTGGTCCGTTTCTGGCAAAGCGCTCTGCTCACCGCCGATGCCGCCAGCTTACTGCATACCCGTCTGCCAGCACACTTACGCCGGACCCTCGACGTCCAGACCGTGCGCACCGCGGGATTGCTGCAGCACCTGGGCCTGGTGTGGATGGCTGACAGCCTGGCGGAGCCCACCAACCAGGCACTGGAACGAGTGTCGGCCGATCCTGGGCTGCGCTTGCATCAAGCCTTGCGGGAGAGTGTCGGCATGGGATACGACGAAGCCGGTACCCTACTCGCCAACGCCTGGAATCTGCCCGTGGAGCTGCGGGAAGCCATGGGTCGTCAGCATCCGGCACCCGGTGAAAGCCCCCTGATCCTGCTGGTCGCGGGCGCCGGCGACCTGGTCTCCTCCCTCCTGTCCGAACGGGAACCGGTCGAGGCCTGTTCACTGATGGAAATACTGGGACTGTCACCGGAAACCCGCCAATCTTTGCGTGAGGAGCTGCGCGCAGAAGCGGTCAAGGTGCACGCACTGGCCAGCACACTATTCTCCGCAGCGGTGAGAGTCTGAATCAGAATGTCTGCTTCCGTTCTACGCAACGCTGTCAATACAGCAGCACGCACCTCAGTCCGAAACTTCATTTCAAAGCGTCAACTGACTTGCGTCATCAAGTTTGAAAGAACCTCTTTTGGGCAATTGTAAACGCCATTTCGGGAGGCTATAAATATCCGGATCAGATCAAGGATAAGCAACAATGAAACAATGGACTGGCTTTCTGACAACTATTTCCCTCTCTCTTTTCACTCAATCGATATACGCTGAAGCCATCTCCACCACCGTTTATCACTTGTCGCACTCCGGCGGCTACAGATATGACACACCGTAGAACGTAGCCTATTCATATTGCAGTCCTCGTGGTGGCATAAAACAACTGACCAGCCATTCAGATCCGATTTACGGCACTATCTATACCGTTCTGTGCAATACCCCCCCTCCACAGGCTTATTCCATCTTTCCGCAGACGGGGTTTTGCAGTTATAACCCTGAATTCGGAGAATTCGCCAAGTGGGCACGATTCGACGCAACCGGAAAGTTCGTTGCATGCGTCAATACTGGTTGTCCGCATGAAAACGCCTACGACTATCCGTCGAATTCATGTATTGCCGCACCCACCGAAGCGCCAAACAACGGTGCCGAACAGTGTCCTTTGCAAGCAGGAAATCCGATCAACGTCGCGCAGGGTAACAAGTACCAGAAAGAGACGGATTTCGTTGGCGTAAGTGAACATCCGCTCGAACTCATTCGCTACTACAACAGCCAGGATACACTCATTGCGGCAGCGAGAATGGGAAGTCACTGGCGGCATACCTATGAAAGAGCGCTCGATGTGCTCAGCAGCAGTGAAGTGGTTGTGCAAAGGCCGGACGGTCGACGTTTTTTATGGACGCTTTCCGAAGCTGGATTCGCAAGCGAAAACGATGACACCGGTGAACTCAACCGGACAAATAATGGATGGAGGTACAGAACAGCTGGTGGGGTCAGCGAAAAATACGGCATTCTCGGACAACTGGTACAGATTATATATCCCAACCAACAGACCCTTGATCTCGCATACGATGGTTCCAGGAAACTGCAGAGTGTTCAGGATTCCTTCGGTTTTGCACTCTCCTTTGCCTACAACGCGGACGGAAGAATAGACTCAGTCACTGCTCCGGGAGGAAGGGTTTTTTATTATGACTACGGTGACACCTACGGCAATCTAACCTCGGTAACTTATGCGGGTATTCCCGGTGCTGTACGCCTGTACCACTACGAAGACCCCGGTTTCCCCAATGCGCTCACCGGTATCACCGACGAGAATGGCAATCGCTACGCGACCTTCGAATATGATACTCAAGGTCGAGCTACAGCCAGTTACCACGGCCCGCAGACATCTATCCTGACCGACCGCATCGACGGCGTGTCGATTACCTATAATCCAGATAATACTCGTACGGTAACCGACAGCCGAGGGAATCAGACAAACTACCAAACAACCACCCAGCTTGGGGTGGCACTAGCCACGCAGATCGACGGACCCGGCTGTGCTTCTTGCGGCGGCTCCAACACAGCGTACACCTACGACGCGAACAATAACCTACTGTCGAAACGCGTCAACGGTATCGTTACCCGCTACGGCAATTACGATGATAAGGGTAACTACCGGTGCATGGTCGAAGGCATCAGTTCATTGGACACGACGCCTCTCGATAATGAGAATTGCAGCTTCGATCCCGTGGCTTCCCCTGACGCCAGAAGAATCGACTACTCCTACGATCTCACGTTTACCGATAAGGTTAAAACAGTTACCAGACCCTCGGTATTTACCGGCGGCCAGAAAATAATCACCTACGAATACGACGGTTACGGCAACCGCACCCAGGTAAAGATAGATGGCTTCAAGCCGGAGGGTAGCCCGATATCCCGTGTCACGACCTATAAGTACGGTGGCAACGGACCAGACGAATGCGCCTCGGCACCACTGCATCAACTCTGCGAGGTGGACGGCCCCAGGACCGATATCTGGGATGTGACGACATACCGCTATTACGCCGATGAGGTGGCTGAAGGCTATAACCGCGCCCGCCTGAAGGAGATCGAGGATGCGCATGGCAGCCTCATCCGCAGCAATATCCAATATACTGCCACAGGAAAAATCGCTTCCGAAGCCAGGCCCAACGGCTTGACGCTGGATTACACCTATACCGCTGGCAGTGACAGGCTAGAGGCGTTGACAGAGAGTGCAGGCGGCGAAAGCCGCACCACCTGCTTTACCTACCTCAATACAGGAGAGGTCGCATCCATCACGTCGGGCTGTGGAACGCCCGAAGCGGCAACATTGATCTATGGCTATGACGATGCCCGCCGACTGGTCAGAATCACCGACAATATCGGCAATTACATCAGATTCATTCTGGATAGCGCGGGCAACAAGGAGCGCGAAGAGATCTGGGATAATGGATCTCCCGGCATGCTCAAAAAAGTGATTGCCCAGACATTCGATCTCTACAACCGACTCAGTAGCACCACCAGCTGGGCAAATCCAACCAACAACTATCTCTACCACTATTCCCCGGATGGGACGCTTGACTGGCAAATGGATGGCAAAGGCACGGAAACCGACTATACCTATGATGATCTGAAACGCCTGGTCACTACCATCCATGACAAAGAGGGGATGGCTCCCGAAACCGCCGATACCCAAACGGACTACCACTACGATTCACAGGACAATCTGACGCGGGTAATCGACCCGCTGGGGATCGATACGACCTACGAATACGACGACCTGGGCAACCGGGTGCGGGTCGAGAGCCCGGATAGCGGCACCACGACCACCAATTACGATGAAGCTGGCAACCTCATCCAGCAGACCGACGCCCGAGGCACTGTCGTGACTTACACCTACGACGCCTTGAACCGGCTGGTGGCCACACAGTATCCGGATACCTCCCTGGATATCGACTTTATCTATGATATGGGCTTTCTATACGGAGAAGGACGGCTCTCCGAGATATGGGCTTTCAGCGGCGACTGGATGTATGACTATGATCCGCGCGGCAACCTGGTCAAGCATACCTGGATGCGGGATGGCCTGCTCCTGGAGACCGGCTATGGCTACGATGCATCGGATAGACTGATCGAGATAACCTACCCTTCAGGCCGTAAGATCGGTTATCAGCGCGATTCACTGGGACAGGTTGTCCGGGTGGAGCTCACCGAATATGGCCATACCAGGGTATTGGCCGACAATATCCAGTATCTCCCCTTTGGACCGCTGCAGTCTCTCGACTTCGGCAATGGATTGCATCTGAGTCGCACCTACGACCAGGACTACCGTCTCACCCAACAGACCACGGACACGCTGCAGGATATCGCCTTTCTGTTCGATGACACCGGCAACCTGATCTGGTTGAGTGACGCCAGCGACGCGGCCAACGACCAGACGTTCGGCTATGATGCATTGAACCGCCTCGTCCAGGCCGATGGTTCCTACGGTAACCACAGCTATCTCTATGACGCACTGGGTAATCGCCTGGCGGAGATCCGCGACTGGAACCAGGATAACTATGACTATGCCATAGACAGTCACCACCTGCTTTCCGTGCAGGCAAGTGGCGGGAATTGGACGAGCCGCAGTTACGATGCCGCAGGCAACACCACCTGGATGGATAACAGGGAATTTATCTACAATGATATGAACCGGCTGACAGCGGCAAACGACATCACCCTGGATGCCGTCTATGAGGTTGACGCCCAGAGTCGGCGGATAACCAAGAGCGTCAATGGCATCACCACCTTTTACATCTATGACACCCAGGGCCGACTCATTGCCGAAACCGACGATGAGGGCAGCAGCACCAAAGAGTACCTCTATCTCGATGATCAGCTTCTGGCAATGGCGGTGGGTCCCCCCTGGAACCGCGACCGGTTCGTCTTTACCGGTGAGAATGACGCCGCCAACCCCGCTGTCAGCGGCACCTTCGAGGTGGATTTCGCTGCCGGTCAGCTCCGCTACAGCGATGCCAATGGCAGATCCGTGACGTTCAACCAGAGCGACATGACCACCTGGTATGACAACTCGCATGAGAATGGCCGGGATTTTCACGCGCAGCGGTATCTGCCCGGAGAGCATCTCTTTGTCAGCGGCACTTTCGGGATTTATGAATATGGGGGAGAACTGGAACCTTATGGCTCCTTGTATATGACCTGGGTACCGGATCGCTATCACCGCTACGCTTTCAGCGGCAGCAAGAATACCACGGTGAACGGCGGTGATGGCGTCACCGGTGAAACAGCGACTTTTCACTTCGATTCCGCAACCGGTATCATGACGCTGTATGAGGAGAACGACGGCACCACCCAATTCACGCCGACCTATCTCCCCGAAACCAATTATGGAGGGTATGTCCGCAAGGAGTATCTCTATCAGAACGCCGGCCTGACCATCAGGGGGTGGCTCGATGATTACGGGTCGACCTACGACATCAGCATCGAAGCTTATACCGGCGACGATCCCTGGGATGTTTCGTTAAATACCCAGCACTGGGACAACCAGGGGCAGGATACGATATTCTTCTATCACACCGATCACCTGGGCACACCGCAACGCCTGACGGACGAAAACCAGAATCTGGTATGGAGCGCACAGCAACTGCCGTTCGGACAGATGAACGTAACGCTGGAAACGGTCACCAACAATATCCGTTTCCCGGGGCAGTATTATGATCAGGAGACGGGGCTGCATTATAACTACTATCGAACTTACGACCCCGCAACGGGAAGATATCTGGAATCGGATCCAATAGGGCTTGAAGGGGGGTTGAACACTTTTGTGTATGCTGAAAATAATCCAATTATATATGCTGATCCTTACGGTTTAAGACCTATACCAAACAATAGTGGTCCACATCCTGGCGGTTGGGGGCCTGGCGGCCCAAGGTATGGTAATTGGGTTGGTGCTGGATGGAGCGGTGGTAGTAGTGGTAACGCTCCACCTATCGATAGTTTAGACAAATGCGGAAAGGAACATGATCAGTGTTGGGCGAAGTGTCAAGCACAAAACAATGTGACATGCCCAGTGAATCCTGGCCAATGCAAAGATGATTGCAATAGGAAATTCACAATGTGCGTAAATGACCTAAGTAACAATCCAAGAAATTGGCCTAAGCCTCCTCCTAATCCTAATTTTGACAATTTTTCTTCTGTCTTTCGATCAGCAGGAGAAGCTGTTGGTAGAGCAAATTTCTTTGGGAGAGGGCCGTAATGGATAATATTACTATTTTGCCCACACTCAAGATATATGCTGTTGGACTTGTGTGGTGGTTGTGGTTTTTGTATCAACCGTTCGACTGGGATAGGAGTATTTTTCTTATCCTTATCAGCATAGTTTTCTACATACTCTATGTGAAAAATCTTGTGGGAAACGGAAACCGTCTAATTTACATTTTGTTGACTGCTCCAGTGTTTATTTCTATCAGTGTTATTATTGTAGGTACAGCTTGGTATTTGATAGCAGAATCAATATAAAGATCGAGTTAAAGGTGACGGAGGGAATAAATATTACACAGCCTTTGGTGGACCGAATAAATTAAAGGGGTCGGTGACAACTGAGAATCATTTGCAATTTGATCGATGGGTTCAGTCTCGACTGATATCGTCGATCTTCAAATCCCGCCGCTTATGCACTATATCGATAGGGTCAGACTCGATTGATATCTCCGGTCTTCAATTCCTGGAGAAAAAGGGGACGCATTTATTTTCAAACACTGCACCACCCAAGCCCCGCTGTCGCGGAAGAATAAACACAGTAGGGGTCAGGTCTTTTGTTTTTGATCATCACATACCCACGCGCTAAGAGACTCGAATCAGGAAACGCGTCTATTTTGGTACAATTCCCCTGTCATCAGGCTTTTCACACATATCGCGGTAAAGCGCCGGGAGTGGTACGGCGAATCCTTGGCAATGTAGGCTTTCAGAGCCCGGATATCGAATCTGGCTCGTTGCAACCTCTCAATCAGCACGGCCCAGCAACTCGGTTTTGACCTTTTCGTGTGGGATGGTGCGGCCAGCCTCGATATCGGCCCGCCCGCAAAAGGCGCAAAAGCGTGGCGTATTGCGCCGAATGACTATCCATCGCCGATAATGTTTGGGACTCACCAACCACTGCAGCATCAGGCAGTCATTCATGCCAGCCACAGGTAGCGGTTGAGTCAGGGCGACGGGTTGCTCCGAGCAAACCAGGTCGATAAAAAAGACGTTATCCGGGATATCTGTTCAGCTGAAAGTGACATATACTTCCGCTTCACTTCTTCATCCACCCCTCCCCCGCTACCATGACTTAGATCCACCCAGCTGCGAGATAGACTACACGGTCTTCGAGTATCTCCGGAAGCGTTCCGACTCCGATCCTTAACTTTGCACTAACCTAGAGCCTGTCAAATAGAATGATGAAATCCGACCGGGTTATGTCACACCTGTCACCACCCGTCCTACCAATGACATTGGTTGCGCTGGTCAGCCTGGCAATCTCACCGCCGGTGACGGCCGTGTCGCTATTTGACCCCAACTCGATCGAGGTGATCGAGGCCTACCAGGGTGAGGCGACCCTGGCCAAGCGCCAGGCTGCACTGGCCGGTCTGGACGCGGTGCTCACAGCAGCGGGACAAGGCGGAGGAGGAGGATCAGGTGCAGTAATAATCGATTGGTCATGTTGTTCATTCGGATTCTATCCCACGGCCCCCGTTATCGATGTGTACTCCCTGATCGAGCCCTCTGGCGACGCTGACCTGGGTGTTGCCGGTGCTCCGGTGCATCTGAACGAGTCCATGTTGCGCGCCCTGGCCGACCTGACGACCGATCGCGACTTCAGCATCGGTAGCGGTGGTGCGGTCATCGACAGCAACGGCTTCACCTTCACCATCTCCGGTGACCTGGTGGCCGACGGCCCCCTGGTGAAGCAGGGCAGTGGGGTACTGGCTCTCAGCGGCACCAATAGCTGGCAACAGGCACCCTATCTGTATGAAGGGACCCTGTTCGGCGACACGCGCAGCCTGCAGACCGACATCGCCAGCTGGAGCATGAATACGATTTCATTTTCGACCTTCCCCTGCTCGGGGTCAGGCTGTCCCCTGTTCACAGCTCCCCCGACAGAGGCACCGGCAAGCCCGCCAGTGGTGCAGTTGCAGCAGGACTTCGACGGCAGCTACGGCGGGGTGATCTCCGGCAGTGCGTCGCTGATCAAAACCGGCTCCGGCAATCTGAACGTCACCGGAGCCAATCGCTACAGCGGCGACACCCGCATCCTGGCGGGCACGCTGGCATTGACGGGCGAAGGCGCAATCGGCCAGGGTAGCCTGCATATCGCCGACGGTGCGCTGTTCAACATAGCGGATGCAGGGGGCGCACGGAGTGTGAGCGGTATCTCCGGGGCCGGCGGCATCTCATTGGGTGGCAACCAGCTGAATTTCCATCTGCAGGACGATGCGGTGTTTGCAGGAGTTATTGGTGGTTCAGGATCGATCGGCGTATCAGATGCCAGCCAGGCTGGAACACAACCCACACTGACGCTGGGCGGCGTCAGTGAATTCAGTGGTTCCGTACAGATCGGACAGGGTGCCGGGCTGGCACTGGCCGATGCCGGCAGTCTGAATTCCGCAGTCGAATTGTCGGTGGGCGGTGTGTTCGACATCAGCAGGGCGGACGGTGACCGCGCGGCAGGCACGCTGGGTGGCGACGGAACGGTACTGCTTGGCGACCACAGTCTGACGGTAGGCAATGGCGACCGCGATGGATACTTCCAAGGTCTTATCAGCGGTAGTGGCGACTTCATCAAGGTCGGTGGCGGCACCCAGTATCTGGAGGGCACGGCAGACTACACAGGAGCGACTCGCATCGAGGGTGGCCTGCTCGTCGCCAATACCCAGAGTCTCGGTTCCAGCGTGGTGAACGATGCCAGCCTGGAGATCGGGTACAGCTTCAATCAGGGCGAAGAGGCCATCACCGCCTATTCGGGCGACATCAGTGGTACCGGCGAACTGATCAAAAGCGGCAATGGCGTCCTCTGGCTGCGCGGTGATAACAGTTACAGCGGTGGCACACAGATCCTCGGCGGCGCGCTGATCGGCAACAGCGACAGCCTGCAGGGCGTTTTCGACAACTCCGCCCATTTGGGTTTCTATCAGGTGCAGGCCGGCACTTATAGTGGCAGCGTTCACGGTAACGGGCAGCTGATCAAGTACGGTCCGGGCAGCCTGACGCTGACCGGTACGAATACCCACACGGGGGGTACCCTGTTCAGCGGGGAGCTGCAAATTGGTGACGACCGCAACCTGGGTGACCCGGCCGGTGGATTGGTGATTGCCGAGGGCTCGCTGGTGCTGGTGGGGGATGTATCAACCTCGCGTCCGGTGAGTTTGGTCGCCGGTGGCGGGAGCCTGGATACCGCCGGCTTTGATCTGACGCTGTCAGGCGCCCTGACCGGCAGCGGCGAGCTGAACAAACTGGGTGCCGGCACCCTGACGCTGTCCGGTGAGAGCAGCTTCAGCGGCGTGACCCGGGTAGTGGACGGGCGCCTGTCGGTAGAGGGCAGCACCGGCCACGATGTCTGGCTCACGCAACAAGTCGGTAACGATTTCATCGTCAGCCTGGTGCCCAATCCCGGCAACAGCATTCAGGTTTTGCCCGGTGCTGAATTGGGCGGTAGCGGTCTCATCGCCGCGGATGTCGTCAATCAGGGCCGTATCGCACGCGGTGACGGAATCGGTGCGATCCACATCGATGGAGACATTCAGTTCACCGCCGATTCCAGCTATCTGGTCAAGGTGAATGCCGCGGGTGAGGCGGACCGACTGCTGTTGTCCGGTGAAGGGAGCACCGCCACCTTGTCGGGTGGGCTGGTGGATGTCCGGGCGGAAAACGGCGACTACCATCGTAGCACCCAGTACACCATCCTCAGCGCGAGCGGTGGTGTCGACGGCACCTTTGACAGTGTCACCTCCGATCTGGCGTTTCTCGATCCCGAGTTGCGCTATGACCCGCACAATGTATTTCTGCGCCTGGTCCGTAACGAATACAACTATGCCGATGTCGGCATCAGCCAGGCACAACGGGTTGCCGGCGAAGCCCTGGCCGGTATGGGTTTCTCTTCCAGCGGCAACGGAGAGGTGACCCAGGTACTCGATCAATTCGAAGCGCTGTCCGTCGACCAGGCCCGCCAGGCGCTACAATCGATTGCTGGTCCCGGTATCGGCGCAACGAGTCAGGTCAACCGCCTGCAGCAACGTACCCTGGTGCAGAGTGCTTCCAGCCGATTGGCGCTCCTCGACGGCAAGGACGGCATGGCTGCCCAAGCCGCTTTTGCCCCGGAACGCGCATGGTTGACCTCCAGCGGCTATGGTCAGAACATCCAGCCGGCGCTGTATGCCGCCATGCAGGCCACCGCTCCTCAGTCAGATCCGCAGCGGGGCACCGTGGGTGCACAGGGCTTGTGGCTGCAGGGGTTTGTCGGGACGGGCCGTATCGATGGCGATGCCACGAGCAGCGCTTCCGACTATGACGTCCGTGGCATCCTGACCGGATACGACCAGATTGTCCAAGACAACCTGACGCTGGGTATGCTGATGGGATATACGGAGAGTGAGCTGAGCCAGGAGATGCCGCAAAGCAAGGTATCTGTCGATGCCTGGCAGGTTGGGGGTTATGGCCGCTATCGCAGTGGTCAGGCCCATGTGGACGGTGTGCTCAGTTATTCCGAAGACAACTTCGACTCCGCTCGAACCGTCAATCTGGGGGCTATTTCCCAACAGGCCGATGGAGAGTATGACGGCAGTACCATCAACGCCTACGTCGAGGCTGGCTACACCATCCCGGGACGAGTCAATGTGCAGCCTTACGCTGCACTGCAATGGGTGCGGCAGAAGCAGGAGGCTTATACCGAGACCGGTGCGGGCGTGCTCAATCTGGCGGTGCCCGAGACGACCACCGAGTCCCTGCGTTCCACCCTGGGACTACGTGCATCCATTCCGTTATCAGGCGCACCGGACAGGCCCAACAGTCTGGAAATGCGCGCTGGCTGGGCCCACGAGTTCAAACAACAGGGCAGCATGACCGCACGTCTGTCCGGTGATGTCAGTGGCAGTGGGTTCACCGTCGGCAGCCGTGAAGTGCCGCGTGATAGCGTGCTCCTGGGTATCGGGCTGATGTCGGCGCCGAAAAAGAATCTCACGCTTTTCGCTGACCTGAACGGAGAGGGCAACACCAAACAGTACAGCGCCAGCGTGCTGGCCGGTTTTCGTTACGACTGGTGACAGACATTTGCGAAGGATTCGAACCTGTCAAGAAAACGCTCCTGCTGCTGATCACCACAGTTGAACCTGACGTCTGCTATCGACACAGCTGATAAGTGTGCGAGGTTAGGCAGCATGACGCGGAACAGCCGATCTCCGGCAGGGAGTCTTCTCTCAGACGTGTGCTATCTGAGGTGTACGCTGGCGTGGCGCATTCATCAGCTGACGCCGGAGAGTCTTGCAAGAGAGGAGAACGATCGACATGTAACGGATCGATCCCCCCTCTTTGATTCCGGTTTAACTCCAACCGGTCGTCACCAGGTGGGTTTTTCTGACTCAGGGTTTGATGTAGGTAAAACCCTGAGACTGCAGGTGAGCCAGTTCAGCGACACCGCTTTGAACGATGTCCGCCTGGTCCACCATATACAGGTGTTCGTCCGCCGAGGTCTTGCGGCCGGTCAGCGTATTGTTGCACACCTTGAACTGGACACCCTGGTCCTTCAATCCATCGATCCTGGCCTGCATCTGCTGATCTGCATTGGCATGCTTGAAACCCTTCACCTTATCCAGCGCCTCCGGCAGCAGCACCAGGGAGACACCGTCCCCATGCATTACCACGCGCAGATCGATGTTATCCCTGCCAACTGCATCGATGTGGTTTTGGATGTTGCGCAGGGCACCGGCCTGTTGCTTGGGATCGTCGCCATTGATGTGATACACCACCTTCTGCTTGCTGTAGCCGCCCTCTGCAGCGATACCAACTCCACTCCAGGCCATAACACCCACGATGCCGGCCAACACCAAACCCAGAAATCTATTCATCTTGTATACTCCTCTCTCTGCTGCCTTCGGGCAGCTCGGTTGCTGTTCGGGCTAAACACGTATGTATGACCAGCCCTCTCGTTGTCGTTTTACGACATGGGTGATGCCGGAGTCGATGACCTCGACATCGGGAATCAGTTGCACTTCGATTCCGTTCTCCACCGCCAATCGCTGTATCGTATTGCTGCAGGCGACAAAGGTAAGGTTGGAGTAGCGGGTGGCCAGTGCATGGATCCGCGCTTTGTGCTGCGACAGTCGTTCGCGCAACAGGTTCAGCCCTTCACCATGGCTGACGATTTCGACGCGTAACGGACGCCCATCCGTCTGGTAGGCGACCAGCATTGCTTCGACTTCATCCAGCAGTTCGCCTGCGACGGCCTGATCCGGGCTGGTCAGATGAAACACGATACGGGTTTCGTTCTTCGCGGCGACCGCTGCGGTCTGGCCCCGACCGCTGGGGTCGAGCACCACGAAGCGGCTCTCCCCGAAAATCCAGACGGGGACACCAGCATGCAGCAGCCAACCACCGATCAGCCCGAACGCAACCAAGGCGAAGCCTGCGGCGAAACGCCGCCAGGATGGATTCACCTTTTCCGCAATACGTTGCTTCGCTCTGGGCGGGGCCGCATAGGCAAGGTTTAGTTGCGCCTTCAGCCGACTCAGTTCGCAGGCCCGGCGTGCGAAATCCGGGTCGGTGCGCATCGCTTCCAGCAGCTCAGCCTGTTGGTCGGGTGTCAGTTCACCATCGATATAGGCGTTCAGTTCAAGGTCATCGTTGAAGTTCACCGGTGTCTCCTCAGCGGCACTACATCGGCATCTCCTATGCCTTGTTGTTCGAGCAGTTCGCGCATGCGCCGGCGCGCGCGCGACAGGCGACTCATCACGGTGCCGACCGGCAGGCCCAGTATCGCTGCAGTATCGGCATAACTGAATTGCGCGATATCGACCAGCGACAGGACCTGGCGCTGATCCTGCCCGAGCAGCGCAACGGCCTGACGGGTGAGGGCAATCAACTGACTCCTGTCCGCAGCATGTTCGGGATCGTCCTCGGCGGTCAGAGAGTCACACTCCAGGCCGGTCTCTGGCCGTACGCGCCGGTAGTGATCATGATGCAGATTCACCAGAATCTGTGTCAGCCACAGCTGCAGGCGCTGCTCATCGAGCAGGCTGTCGATCTTCGACAGTGCACGGGTGATCGTCTCCTGCACCAGATCCTCCGCCTGACAACTGTCATGGCACCAGGACCAGGCGATTCGGTAGAGACGGCCGTGTTCGGCGCAAATCAGCGTGCGCAGTCTGCGTCGCCGACCGAATTGAGCGAACAGGTTGTATTTGCCGTTTTTACCATTCATTGAACAGTAAGACGCAGCCGCTCCCCTTTTATTCCCTTTAGCGGGAACGATCGTCTGAAGTCGATATAACCATAGGAAGAAAAAGTCGCCAGCGACAAATAGTAACCGTGGGTATCAGCATTTGCCGCCGCTCCCTGCTAGCGCGGTGTGCATACTACCCATCTGAGCCACACCCCTCCCAGGTTGCGATCATTGTGCAATCCAATCGCTACGGTGGGAACGGTTTCCCGTTGTAATCGGCATGGATGCATGCGCCCGATCCCTCTACTGTTACTCTTGGCACGACTTCTTTATGGCCGCCGGCCTTGTTAACATGAGGCACTCGAATTAGATACGACATGGTGAGACCGAACAGGTTGACAGAGTCTGCATTGACCCGCTGCGGGAGAGTCGATATCGCCAATGGAATCTGGAATTCAGGTCGCGTCACGCAATTGATCTAGGAATCCCCGAATCATGAAACCCCAGGAAATGAATGACCATAACCTGGTCATCTCACGAGATGATTTTAGCGCGGTAATCTTCAATCTCGATGGTGTCGTCACACACATCAACAAGGTGCATGCAGAGGCCTGGAAGCAGACGTTCGACAGCTATCTGCTCAAGCGTAATCCCCAGGAGGGTGAAGATCTCAGGCCCTTCCACATCGATCTCGATTACCGTCGCTATCTGGACGGCAAACCACGTGAAGCAGGGATCAGGCACTTCCTCACCTCCCGCCATATCAACCTGCCTTGGGAAAGCCCTGACAGTCAGGCATACACCACGACCATTCGCTGGCTGGGCAGTCGCAAGGACCAGATATTCGAATCGCTCATCCAACAACAGGGGATCGAGGTGTACGGCTGCGCCATCGCGCTCATTCACCAACTGCGTAATGCCGGTATCAAGACCGCCGTGATCTCGGCAAGCAAACACTGCGACATGGTACTTGAACGAGCGTCAATACAGGAGCTGTTCGATGCCCGTATCGACGCTGTCGAGAGTGAGCGCCTGGACCTGGGTGGTAAACCGGATCCCTATGTTCTGCTCGAACTCGCACGTCGACTGGGAACAGCACCGGAAAGAACAGCAGTGATAGAGGACAGCGTGATCGGAGTAACCGCCTGCAGTCGCGGTCGTTTCGGCCTGATTATCGGATTCGATGACGGCGATCGCCGGAAATTGATGCTGGAGCACGGAGCGGACTATGTAGTGGACGACCTGTGCAGCCTCCTCGTCGATGCAACCACCGCTGAGGAGACTTTTCCTGTGGAGCTTGTGGGTACGACGCCGATCACCAATCAACTTGCCGGAAAGCGGCCGGTGCTGTTCCTCGACTATGGCGGAACATTGACACCCGTCTTACCCCGAAGCGAAGATGTCCGGATCCGTAAGAAGACTCGTCGTATCTTGCGCAAAGCCGCCCGCTTGATGCCCGTGACCCTGGTCAGTGGCCGAGATGTTGAGGAGATTTGCGCGCAAACCGGTTTACACGAGCTTTGCTACGCTGGCAGTCACGGCCTGGATATCCGGGGACGTGATATTCACCTCGAGCTGCCGGAAGGTGATGAGGCGCTGCAAGACCTCGACCGTGCCATGGAGGCACTCACCCCGCAGCTTGGGAAGATACCGGGAGTGACCGTTGGACGAAAACGATTTGCTATCGTCGTGCACTATCCGCAGCAGGATGCTGATAGTGCGGAACGGGTGGCCGCCGCGATAAAACAGACACAGGCACTGTTGCCACGACTGAAGATCACCGGAGGCAAGGAGGTTTTCGAGTTACTCCCCGCCATCGATTGGGACAAAGGGCGTGCAATGAACTGGCTGCTGTCGGAGCTTGGCTTGGACAGTGCGGATGTATTGCCCATCTACATCGGCGATGATGTCACCGATGAGACTGCTTTTCTGCAGCTGCGGGACAAGGGTATCGGCATACTGGTAGCGGACAGACCCCGGTCAAGTGCCGCTTCATTCCGTGTGAACAACCCGGAAGAAGTCCTCAACCTGTTGAAAGGTCTGGTCGAGTTTTTGGAGAAAAAATAGCCGCTGCCCGTGCTGTCGTCGCATGCGGAGATCTCCAGCGAGCCCACAATCCCGCTTTATTTGTATCCGGGAAGTTTTCTACTGCTTCGGATATTTCTTTCCTGCCCTGGTCAACAACAGCCAGAAATCATAAATCGCGAGCAGGGAGACAAACAGGATGACGCCGATCAGGTCGATATCAGGTACGAAAAAGGCAACCACCGCCAGAAAGGCTATCATTGTCGCCAGCGCCAGAATTGCCATGAATTTATCTGTCATTCGTCTCTCTCCCATCCCCGCGCTGATAAACAGTTCAACCCAATTTGGAGACCTGTCCGGCAAGCCAGCGCGCGGTGCGCAGCAGGCGGCCATCCTCACCCCGGGCGCCGATCAGCTGAACGCCGACCGGAAGCCCATCCGCACCAGTCAACAGGGGCAGCGTCAGTGCCGGAACACCGGTCAGCGACCAAAGCACATTGAACGCCGCGTTGCCGGTGCTGCCCAGCCCTGCAGGGGCCTGGCCGGGTGCCGCAGGGGTCAGGATTGCGTCGTACCTGTCCAGCACGGCTTCCAGACCGGCGTAGAGCGGTTCGCGCCAATCCACTGCTGCGAGGTAGTCAGCCGCGCTGATCGAACGTCCCTCTTCGATTGCGGCACGGGTCTGTTGCGCCAGCCGATCCGATCCCCGCTGGTAGTAATGACGCAGATTGTGTGCGATCTCTGCCAGCATGATCCGGCGATGGGCGGCCTCCGCCTCCGCAAATAGCGGTGGCAGTTCCACCTGGTCGCACTGATTGCCCAGTGCATCAGCCAGTTCTGCAAACCCCTCCGCGCAATCAGGCTCGATATACGACCAAGCCGGACTCTCAATGAATGCCAGCTGGGGTGTTACCGGAGGGTCGGTCAGCGCAGTCTCCAACAGCTTCGGAGAAGCTGTTGGCCGGGTATCGGGATCGGCAGGATCCTGCCCCGCCAATACGTCTGCCAGCATGGCCGCATCTCCGATGGTACGCGCGAAGACCCCTATCGTATCCAGCCTGGGTGAAGTGCGCAAAACACCGCTGCGGGGAATCAGTCCAAAGGTCGGTTTGAAACCGACGATGCCGCAAAACGCAGCCGGCCGTATGACCGATCCACCGGTCTGAGTACCCAACGCCAGCGGGACCATCCCGCAGGCCACCGCGGCAGCAGAGCCTGACGAGGAACCACCGGGTGAACGAGTCGGTGCATGCGGGTTGCGGGTCTTTCCTGGTGCGAGGTACGCGCATTCGGTTGTCACTGTCTTGCCCAGGACGATGGCTCCTGCTGCCCGCAGGCGCGCAAACGATACAGGCATCCCGCTCCGGCCGTCTCCCGCTGTCGAGCGCATTGCCATTTTCCGTCGGAAAGTCGGCGGTGTCGATAATGTCTTTGATTCCCACCGACAGGCCATGCAGCGGACCCAGCGGTCGCCCGCTTTTCCGATGCGTATCGAGCGCCTCGGCCTGGTCCAGCGCGTAACGCTCATCGATATGAGCCCAAGCCATCACTTCCTGTTCACGTTCCGAAATACGGCGCAGGCACGAGCCGGTCAGCTCAACGGCACTGAGTGCGCCGCTGGCGAGCAGTTCACGGGCATCCAGTGCAGCGAGATCAGCAGTTTCATTCATGTCCGGATGCCCGACGAGCGGTTAATGGCCATAGACCTGATTCGGCAGCCAGAAAGCGATTTCCGGAAAGCTGTAGAGAATAACCATGGAGAAGAGCACCATCGCAAGGTAGGGATAACATCCCTTGAAAATCTCGACCAACTGCACGTGGGGAGGCGCTATGCCCTTCAGGTAGTACGCCGACATCGCCATCGGCGGGGTCAGAAAAGAGGTCTGCAGGTTGAGAGCTACCAGAATTCCGAAAAAGAGTGGATCGATCCCGAAGTGCGGCAACAGCGGCAGGAAGATGGGGACGAAAATAATGATTATCTCCGACCACTCCAGCGGCCAGCCGAGCAGAAAGATGATCACCTGCGCCATGATCAGGAACACGATGGGTGAGATATCCAGGCCGGTAACGAATTCGCTGATGATCTGCTCCCCACCAAGGTAAGAGAAAACCGAGGAGAAGGTCCAGGATCCGACGAACAGCCAGCATACCATCGCCGAAGTTCGCACCGTCAGGTAGACGGATTCACGCAGCCGCTGCCAGGTGAACGCGCGGTAAACGAACGTCAGCAGCAACCCGCCCAGAGCGCCGACGGCTGCCGCTTCGGAGGGCGTCGCAAGTCCAAACAGAATGGCACCCAGCACCGCAAGAATGAGAAAGGCAAGTGGAAAAAACGAAGTCAGCAGTTGCAGAAAAATCTGGCCGAACGAGTACTCCCCTACCTCTTTCTTGCTCGGTTTTGGTGCCAGGTGCGGCTGCAGCACGGAACGAGTGACGACATAGATCATGTACAGACTAGCCAGCAACAGACCTGGAAACAGCGCACCGGCATAGAGTTTGACGATAGAGACGCCGGACGCGGCCGCATAGACGATCAGCATGATCGACGGAGGTATCAGGATGCCGAGTGTGCCGCCGGCGCAGATGACACCGCAGGCAAGGCTGGTGTCGTAACGAGCCTTGAGCATTGCCGGGAACGCCAGCAGGCCCATCAGCGTGACCACAGCACCAACGATACCGGTCGCCGTCGCGAACAGGGTACAGGTAATCAGCGCCGCCACGGCCATCGAACCTGGCACGTTGCGGGCGGCGATGTTCAGCGTATGAAAAAGCCGGGCAACGATGTTGGCACGCTCGACGATGTATCCCATGAACAGGAATAACGGTACCGCGGTCAATACATCGTTGGCCATGACCGAGTAAGTCTGGTTGACGAACAGGTCGAATATCCGGTTATTGAAAAGGCCCTCGATCCAGAGTTCGATCTGCGTCCATTGATCTGCATCGGCCTTGACTGCCCGATCAAAGGCACGCCACATCCTGGGTGCATCGAAATAGGCGTAATAACCGAACATGATGCCCATCGCCATGAGCGTGAACGCAACTGGAAATCCGAGCAGGATGATGAACAAAAAAATCGCAAGCATGGACAGCGCGACAACGGGATCGGACATAGCTCAGCTCCGCTGCTCTTTGGTGAGTTCTTCGATTTCCTCCTGCACGTGGTGTCCATCTTCGCGTGCAGTTCCAGTGGCGAAATGGCCGGGCTCCAATGCGGCTTCGCGCCTGAGCTGAACCTCTGTCTCCTCGATATCCTCGGCTGCCAGAACCCACTCACCGGTGCGGATGCAGATGACGCAGCGGAATACCTGTGCGATTCCCTGAATGAGGAGCAGAATACCCGCTGCGACCACGACCGTCTTGAACTGAAAAATGGGTATACCCGCCGGACTGTTGACACTGACCTCGAGGTAGCGCCAGGAGCGCTCCGCGTATTTCCAGCCGGCAACGATCAGCGCCAGTACACCGGGAAAGAAGAACAGGAAATAGAGAACCAGTTCGACGCGCGCCTGGGTCCTGGGCTGCCACAGCCGATAGATGAAATCGCCCCGCACATGGCCGCCGCGCGACAGGGTATAGGCGCCTCCCATCATGAATAGCGTACCGTACATGATGTAGGAGAGATCGAATGCCCAGTCGGTCGGAGAGTTGAATCCGTACCGTACCAGCACCTCGTAACCGACACCTACTGCCATGACCAGAATCAGCCAGGCGAAGGCTTTGCCGAACCACGCCGATAAACGGTCGGCGAACGCAATGTAAACGAGCACGCTGCTATCACCCCTGCATGAAAGGATAAATGAATCCGTGATTCCCGGAGCGGAATTTGTCGGATACCGCTCCGGGATAGTCGGACCTACTGGCCTGCCGTCAGAGTTTCAGCTTGCCTGGGAAGTAATGGTTATACGCCAACGCGTAGTCGGGTGAGTTCATCAACTCATAGAACACCACGCGCTCCACCCAGGCCCGTTGACTGTCCAGGACCTTTTTCATATAGGGGTCCTTCTCCAGCTCGGGGATGATCTGGTCCCACGCCTTCAGTTGAGCATCGAGAATCTCCTTGGAGGTGCGTTCCACGCTGACGCCACTGTCCTTCTGCAGCATCAGCAGATCCTTGGAGTAGTTATCGAGCGCACTGGCAGTGTTGGCGGTACTGGCGGCTTCAACGCCGAATTCCAGAATCGCCTTCAGATCGTCGTCAAGATCGTCGAAGAAATCCTTGTTGAACAGGAACTCAAAAGATTCGCTGGCTTGATGGTATGAGGAGAGATAATAGAACTTGGCAACATCCTGTGCGCCGAATCGGCTGTCCGAGGAGGGGTTGTTGAACTCGAATGCGTCGATCACACCGCGTTCCATGGCGGGAACGATCTCACCTCCTGGCAACTGAGCAACACTCATTCCCATCTTCTGCATCAGGTCCGCCGCCAAGCCGACAGTGCGGTATTTGAATCCTTCCAGTTCGGACGACTTGGAGATCGGCTTCTTGAACCATCCAAACGGCTGGGCGAACATAGGAAAGCCCATGAACCCGTACACGTTGAGGCCCATGATGTCCTGCGTCAGTTCGCGATACAATTCCTTGCCACCGCCGGTATTGAACCAGGCCAGCATCGTTGTCGCACTGCCGCCGAATACCGGACCGGTACCGAACAGGGAGGCTGCCTTATTCTTTCCATACCAGTAGACCGGTACGGTATGCGCCGCGTCCAGTACACCATCATTGACAGCGTCCATGACCTGGAAAGCCTTTACCACCGCACCAGCCGGCAACAGGTCGATTTTCAAACGCCCCCCAGACATGCGTTCCACGCGTTCAACGTACTGGCGCGCGAAATCCATCCACACATCGGATGAGGGCCAGGATGTCTGCATCTTGATTACTTTCGGGGCAGCAGCCGTCACCACGGCAGGTGCTCCGATTGCACCGGCAGCGACGCCGGCGGCGGCAGCGAGACCCCCCTGCAGAAATCTGCGGCGACTGCCAGCTCCTGATACGGCTTCATCCAGATTGTGATTACTTTGTTTTTCTTGACTCATTTTTCTCCTCCGGTTTGTAGAACATTGCAACCTGATGCACGGTATTGCGACAAAAAAACGGTTGTCAAAGTAGCCGACTGGTTGCTACAGACGGCAACAAGGCAGTGCGGCTTGCGCGTCCATTCTCCCGGCGGCAGGTCGGGTCGGCAGATCCAGCAGCCACACTCCCTGCCGGGCGGAGACTGCCTCCAGGTGCCTAGCTTCCATTCCAGTGTTATTGCCGGCAGAACTGCCGGATACGGGCCCAATTCTTGTTTTAAAGGATTAATTGGTGATTATGATACGCGGATGGCATCAGCCGGTCGACCCGCATCATGATTTACCCCGATCACTTTCGACGATTATCGGCAAACTCCCGATCAGATACCAACCTCCATTGATGATCACCATAGTTCACGTCCGTTTCAGTATAGCGCATCGTGCCACCAACCAACGCGGCCGGACTTCACCTGCACTCAGTCACTTGGAAGAGAAAGCTCAACCATTGGACCAGTCTCGGTCCGGTAGCCTTTTCTGCCTCCCGTCCACAGATCATTCAGTGGTAGCAACGCGCCAAACCAGCGGATTTCTTTGTGCTGTCGGCCATCGCCCCTACTTCATGATCGGCATATGAAAGTCAGCGCCCGCTCTTATTCCGGTTGGCCAGCGTGAGGTAATAGTCTTGAGTCTGGTGTAAAAATGAACCCCCTCCATGCCGTGCACGTGGGTATCACCAAACATCGAGCGCTTCCACCCGCCAAAGCTGTGGTACGCCATCGGGACCGGTATCGGCACATTGATACCGACCATCCCGGCCTGCACCCGCGACGCAAAACTGCGGGCGGTATCTCCGTCACGGGTAAAAATCGCCGTACCATTACCGTATTCGTGCTCATTGACCAATTTAAGCGCACTTTCAAAGTCTGCTGTCCGTACCACAGCCAGCACCGGACCGAAGATCTCCTCCCGATAGATACGCATGTCACTGGCAACCCGGTCGAACAGCGTGCCGCCGAGAAAAAAGCCGTTCGGGTGACTCTCGACACGCAGTCCGCGGCCATCCACCACCAACTCGGCACCCTCCGCCACGCCCAGATCAATATAGCTTACAACCCTTTCCAAGTGTTCCCTGGTGACCAAGGGACCCATCTCGGCGTCAGCTTCGCTGGCCGGCCCCACACGCAGTCTTTCCACCCTCGGCCTGAGACGCTGAATCAATGCATCCGCCACATCGTCACCTACTGCCAAAGCAACCGAAATCGCCATACAGCGCTCGCCCGCCGAGCCGTAAGCGGACCCGATCAGCGCGTCCACCGCCTGCTCCAGATCTGCGTCCGGCATGATCACCATATGGTTTTTCGCGCCGCCCAGCGCCTGAACCCGTTTGCCCCGTTCGCTGGCGATCCGGTGAACGTGCTCCGCAACCGGTGTCGAACCGACGAAACTCACGCCGGCGACCCCAGGGTGGGTAAGCAACGCATCCACTGCCTCCCGATCCCCATTCAACACGTTCATCACACCATCCGGCAGGCCCGCCTCGGTGAGTAACTCGGCCAGGCGCAACGCAGTCGATGGTACTTTTTCTGAAATTTTCAGAACGAAACTGTTGCCGCAGGCAATCGCCAGCGGAAACATCCACATGGGCACCATGGCCGGAAAGTTGAATGGCGTGATGCCGACGCAGACACCCAATGGCTGTCGCATCGAGTGGCTGTCGACCTCCCGACCCACATTCTCCGAAAAACTGCCCTTCAGCAGGTGGGGGGCAGCGCAAGCGAACTCGACCACTTCCAGACCCCGAACGACCGAACCGCGGGCGTCACTCAGCACCTTCCCGTGCTCAGTCGATACCAACAGGGCGAGTTGATCCAGGTTGCGATCCAGAAGCTCCTTGAAACGGAAGAGAATCCTGGCACGTTGCAGCGGCGGTGTATCGCGCCAGGCAGGAAACGCGGCGGCCGCTGCCTCGACTGCCGCTGCGGCCTCCCTTGCCGAAGCGAGTGGAACCCGGGCCGAAACGGCGCCGGTGGACGGATCGAAGACATCACCGAATCGCCCGCTCGTGCCTTCCACTCTGCGTCCGCCGATATAGTGATACAGCGTCTTACTCATCACAGGCTCCTGGCTAAGACTCGCGCGATACAGCTTGTCATCCGGTACGCTTTTCTTGGTACAACTTGAACAATGCACTGTGATCCAGTGCACCTTCACCCTGCTCGATCAATATCCGGTACAGATTCATGTTGAGCCGTGTGGCCGGCAACGACAGGTCATAGCTGGCACCCAACTCCAGTGCCTGGCGCAGGTCTTTGTGTTGGGTAGCGACCTTCGCTCCGGGGGTGAAGTTCTCTTCTATCATCCTGCAACCATGCACTTCCAGCACGCGCGAAGCAGCGAACCCACCCAGCAGCGCCTCTCGCACCTTGGCTTTGTCCACGCCAGCGCACTCTGCCAGAGCGAGCGCCTCCGCCACCGCACCGATATTTAGGCCAACGATGATTTGATTCGCTGCTTTTGCCACTTGGCCAGCCCCGACTCCACCCACATGGGTGAGATGTTTTCCCAGTACCTCGAACAGCGGCCTGGCCCGTTCTATCGCGGCATCTTCTCCCCCGGCCATGATAGAGAGGCTGGCATCTTGCGCACCCATCTGTCCTCCGGAGACCGGGGCATCGATCAAGTCAGCCCCTGCCCGCTTCAGGCGATCGGCAAACTCCCGTGTAGCCTGCGCCGCGGTGGTGCCCATATCGATAACCAGACTGCCGCTCCTCAACCCCTCAATTACTCCATTGGTGCCGAACAGCACCGCCTCCACCGCAGGTGTGTCGGACACCATGAGCACCAGGATCTCCGTGCAGCTTGCCACCTCGGCCGGTGACTCCGCAGCCACAATGCCGGGTTGAACCATCTGCTCCGCCGCTGCGCGACTGCGGTTGTGCACGGTTAGCTGAGCGCCGGCATCGTGCAGGTGGCGGCACATGGGGCGCCCCATCAACCCCAGCCCGATAAACCCGAGTTTGTAGCCTTCTAGTGGTTTCATGGAAAATTTTGGAGACACTCTTCTCACGGTCAGTAAACTAATTGTATGATCCCCCAGCCTTCATCGCCCGGCGATGCGCATGGAGGAGAGGTTCGGTATAGCCATTGGGCTGCAGCGCCCCTTTTAACACCAGGTCGCAGGCGGCCCGAAAGGCCGGACTCTGCTCTAACCTGGACGCCATACCGATATAGTTGACATCAGCTGCATTCTGCCGGTCCACGACCGCCGCCATGCGTTTCAGTGTCTCCAGAACCTGCGCTTCACTGCAGATCCCATGCTTGATCCAATTGGCGATGTGCTGACTGGAGATACGCAGAGTGGCGCGGTCCTCCATCAAGCCTACATTGTGAATATCCGGAACCTTGGAGCAGCCGACGCCCTGTTCCACCCAGCGTACCACATAACCGAGTATGCCTTGCACGTTGTTATCGATCTCCTGCTGAATCCGCGCGGGAGAAAGTACGCGTTCACCCAACAGAGGAATAGTCAGCATATCGTCCACGCTGGCTGCCTGACGCTGAGCCAGTTGACGCTGACGCTCGGTGACATCGACCAGATGATAGTGCATGGCATGCAGGGTGGCCGCGGTCGGAGACGGGACCCAGGCGGTGTTGGCGCCTGCCTGGGGGTGGTTTATCTTGCTCTCCATCATCGCCCGCATCTCATCCGGAGCGGGCCACATCCCCTTGCCGATCTGGGCGCGCCCGCTGAAACCGCAAGCGAGCCCGATGTCCACGTTCGAATCTTCGTATGCCTTGATCCATACCGCCTCTTTCATCTCCGTTTTGGGCACCATTGGACCCGCTTCCATGCTGGTATGTATCTCATCGCCGGTGCGGTCGAGAAAGCCGGTATTGATGAATACCACCCGTTCACTCGCAGCCCGGATACAGGCTTTCAGATTCAGGCTGGTGCGGCGCTCCTCATCCATGATCCCCATCTTCAGCGTGTTGCGCACCAGACCCAGTGCATCCTCGATGCGTCCGAACAACTCATTGGTCAATGCCACCTCATCAGGTCCGTGCATCTTCGGCTTGACCACATAGACACTGCCGCTCCGGCTGTTGCGCAACAGTGTCCCGCCATTGAGGTCGTGTTTGGCGATCAGGGCGGTAACCATGCCGTCCAGAATCCCCTCCGGGATCGCTGCTCCGTCCCGGTCCAATACGGCGTCGGTTGTCATCAAATGACCGACATGGCGTATGAACAGCAGGCTGCGCCCGGGCAAACTGTAGCCTGCCCCGTCAGGCGCCCGGTACTCCCGGTCGGGATTGAGCCCACGCTCGACCCATCTGCCATCTTTCTCGAAACGGGCAGTCAGGTCGCCCTTCATCAGTCCCAGCCAATTGCGATAAGCCAGCACCTTGTCCTCTGCGTCCACAGCGGCGACCGAGTCCTCACAATCCTGGATCGTGGTGACGGCCGCCTCCAGCAGTACGTTTTTGACTCCAGCGGGATGAAACCTGCCAATAGGATGACCGGGTGCTATCTGCAGTTCGATATGCAGCCCGTTGTTGCGCAGCAGCACTGCAGTCGGGGATTCCGGACTGCCCCGGTAACCGGCAAACCCTTTGGAGTCGCGCAGGGTCGTGGCGTTTCCCTCTGCGAGATGCAGGACCAGTCTCTCCTCCGACACGGTGTAATGTTCGACCAGCGCATGTCCCGAACTCTCCAGCGGCAGGATTCGGTCGAGAAAATCCATGACATGAGAAACCACTTTTTCTGCGCGCACAGGGTTCAAATCCCCGGTAATACCGGCACCGCCCTCCTCCGAGATTGCATCGGTGCCATAGAGCGCATCGTACAGACTGCCCCAACGTGCATTGGCTGCATTCAGCGCATAGCGGGCATTGGTAATCGGAACGACCAGCTGCGGGCCCGCAACCTTGGCGACTTCCGGATCGACGTTCGTGGTGGTTATCTGAAAGGCTTCGCCTTGCGGCAACAGGTACCCAATCTCTTCCAGAAAGCGCTTGTAGGCGACACTATCCAAGGGCAGACCGGCATGCTGTCTATGCCAGGCATCAATGCTGGCCTGCAGCTGATCACGGCGTGCCAGCAGCATCCGGTTCTTACTCCCCAGATCGGCAACTATCTGCTCCAATGCAGCCCAGAAACTCGCGACGTCCACCCCTGTTCCCGGGATGGCATGCTCCGTCACAAACTTGTACAGGAGGTCGGCTACCTGCAAACCGCCCACTTGGATTCTTTCTGTCATCGTATGTGCCTCGAATAATCTGGAATTTACAAAGTTTTTCCACCGACACGTGGGTCAGTACGGCGATCAACAACACCGGCAGGAACAACTGTCACGACCTAATTCGTCAGCGCTTTCATGTTGCTTGCTCGGCTCCGGTTGGATTTTCTCCGTCTGCAGTGAATTAATGCGATCCCACATCCCATCCAGCGATGACGGCTGCGAAGCGGAGTTATCCTGGGGGTGCTCCTATGTTAGTGCACAATAATATTCGACAGTGCGTCTCCCTAAAACCCAGACAATGGTGAACGTTCCAGAGAGCATTACGTATAATAGTAGCCGATGACGAATCCCGGGCAGTTGAATTCCGCACGACTGCACTTATCAAATTTTCGTTTTTTGTGTCGAATAACGGCACCTTTCCGATTTGGAGTACCTGACCCAATGAGTAAAAAGCCCGTTGTACTGGTGACAAGAAAACTCCCGGCAGCAGTAGAGACACGTTTGCGACAAAATTATGAGCCCCGCCTCAACCAGCATGACGAAGTGTATACATCGGACCAACTGGTCGAGTACGCGGCAGGTGCAGAAGCGATCATTCCCTGTCACACAGAAAAACTCACCGCGCCGGTTATCGCCAGACTGCCTGACACCATCCGAGCCATCACCAGTTTCTCGGTTGGCTTCGATCACATCGATCTCACTGCGGCGAAATCCAGAGGCATCATAGTCACCAACACGCCCGATGTATTGAGTGATGCGACCGCAGAGGTCGCCATGTTGTTGTTACTGGGTGCCGCGCGGCGTGCACATGAGGGCGAAGCAGAAATTCGCACCAACAGCTGGCGTGACTGGAGCGCAACCTATCAGCTCGGACTGCAGGTGACCGGTAAACGGCTGGGTATTATCGGCATGGGCAGGGTCGGTCAGATCATGGCTCGTCGAGCGCGTGGATTCGATATGCAGATCCACTACTACAATCGCAACAAACTCCCCACCGAACTCGAGTGCGGCGCGGTTTATCATGCGTCGGTCGAGTCTTTGCTCCCACACAGCGAGTTTCTTTCCATTCACTGTCCGGCTACCCCCGACACCTACCATCTTCTCGATGCTGAACGTATTGCGCTGTTACCCGACAACGCAGTTGTGGTCAACACCGCGCGCGGCTCTGTGGTGGACGACGAGGCGCTGATCGCCGCACTCCAGTCCGGCAGGCTGTTTGCAGCCGGTTTGGATGTATTCAATAACGAACCCGCGATCCACCCCACCTATCGCAAACTGAAGAATACTTTTCTGCTACCACATATCGGCAGCGCCACCCGGGAAACGCGGGATGCCATGGGCTTCCGGGCGCTGGACAATCTCGATGCGATCATGGCCGGACGCGAACCTCGCGATCGTCTCGTATAGGCAGTAAAGGATACGCATAGCACCAATACAGATGCTTGAGGCGACCGGTGACACGGAGGGTGCCTTTCAACCGCGCACGCACCAGGCACTGACCGACAGAATCAGGTACCGGTCAAAAGGTCGCGGATCATGCGCAGCGCAAGAACGGACAAAAAGACGGCAAAGGTGCGTTTCAGGATTCTTTCCGGTAACGCATGAGCGATTCTGGCCCCCAGTGGCGCGAACAGGAAGCTCGCTGCAACGATACCGCCGAAAGCCGGCAGGTTGACATATCCCAGACAATGTGACGGCAACCGGGTCTCATCAAGACCGGTGACGATGAAGCCGATCGTCGAGGCGACCGCCAGTGGAAAACCGACCGCTGCCGCGGTGGCAATAGCCCGTTTGACCGGCACACCGCACCAACTCAGAAACGGTACATTCAACGCCCCACCGCCAACACCCATCAACGCGGATACGGTACCGACACCCGTCGCGACAAAGCGCACGCCCCAAGGACCGGGCAGGTCACGACCCGAGGCGATCGGACCCCAGGCCATCTGTGCGGACACAGCTAACAGGAAGATGACGAAGGCCACGGTCAGCCAATAGCCGGGGATGACATCGGCCAGTATCGCACCAATAGCAGAGCCGGCAACGATCCCGGGCGTCATGACCTTCACCAGATCCCAGGAAACCGCGCCGCGACGGTGGTGAGCCCACAACGACGAGACCGCCGTCACCGAGATGGTGGCCAGCGAGGTGCCGACAGCAACCTTGATCAGGATATCCGGGTCAACCCGCTCTGCGGCGAAGACCAGCGACAACACGGGTACGATGATGACGCCGCCACCGATACCCAGCAGTCCCGCCGCAATGCCGGCAGCCGCACCAGCGATCAGAAGTGTTGTCAGATCCATGAAATGATTCTACCTGGAAAGCGCAGCTGGACAGGGTGGAAGGTGCGTTTGCGTTGCTGCAGCGCAAGACGGAACGACGCGGAATAGCCGAGGTCTGCCAAAGAGTGGCAACACGCCATGCACCACCGCAAGTGTGCCGTCCACCCGGTAGCCTGAATCACCTGGTGGGTGAACCCAAGTCCAAATGAGATCATTCATCGAATCGTTGCCTTATCAACAGACTGGAGCAATCAACTGCTCCTTCTGGGTTCAATGCTGAATATCGAAGCTGATGCTTTTGTCATCCAGCCAGATTCTGACCCGGCTGGGCGAAGGACACTCACCTTTCACCAACTTCATCGCCAGTGGGTTTTCCACCTGGTGCTCCACCTCCCGCCGTAACGGCCGGGCGCCATATACCGGATCAAATCCGTCACGAGCCAGTTTTTTGATCACCGCATCCTCGACTTCAAGCGTGATATCGCGGTTGCGCATACGCTCGATCAGTTCGTCGACAAACAGGCGGGCTATCTGCTCGACATCTGCTCTTTCCAGATAGTGGAACACGATAATGTCGTCCAGACGGTTGAGAAACTCCGGTTTGAAGAACGTCTTCACTTCGTGCATCACCAGTTGACGCGCCTCCTGGTAGTTCGGGATTGCCGATTGCAGAAAACCGATCGGCCGTTTTTCCGGTGACAGCGCTTCAGTACCCAGATTGGAAGTTCCTATCAAAATCGTGTTACGAAATGAAACGATACGGCCTTGCGCATCGGTGAGTTGGCCATCTTCAAGAATTTGCAGCAGCATATTGAATACATCAGGGTGAGCCTTTTCCATCTCATCGAACAGCACGACGCTGTACGGGTTGCGCCGTACCTTTTCGGTCAGCTGCCCCCCTTCGCCGTAACCGATATAGCCGGGCGGAGCGCCAATCATTTTCGACACCTCGTGCCGCTCCATATACTCAGACATGTCGAGGCGGATAATGCGCGTCTCATCATCCAGCAGAAAGGCCGCCAACGCCCGCGCCAGCTCCGTTTTGCCGACACCGGTCGGACCTAGAAACAGGAAGGATCCGATCGGCCTGCGCGGCGTACCTATACCGGCACGGTTGCGGCGAATGGCATCAGCCACCGATCTTACCGCATCCTCCTGACCGATGATGCGCCGGTGCAGGTTCTCCTCCATGCGCGACAGTTTTTGTGCATCCGACTCCACCATGCGCGCCATCGGAATACCAGTCCATTCGGAGACCACTTCAGCGACATCTTCAGCGCTGACCACCGAGTCCACCTTGTTCAGGTCGGCCTGCCAGATCTCGCGTGCTGTTTTAAGCTGTTCCTCGAGTTCCAGGATCTCCATCTGCAACTTGGCAACCCGCTCAAAATCCTGCGCTTCGAAGGCCTGGGTTTTCTCTCTATAAAGCGCTTGATTTTTCTTCTCTAACACCTTGATATTATGTGGAATCGAAATCAGCCGTATATGTTTGCGTGAGCCCGCTTCATCAATCAGATCGACCGCCTTGTCAGGCAGTTGGCGATCGGTCAGATAGCGTTCGGCAAGTCTGGCGGCGGCTTCCAGAGCGGTCGGAGCATATTGAATCTGATGGTGTGCCTCGTAACTGGGGGCTATTCCCCGCAGTATTTGGATCGTCTCACCGATGCTCGGCGCTCTGACCAGAATCGGGTGAAAGCGGCGTTCCAACGCTTTGTCCGCCTCTATATAGCGGTGGTACTCGTTCAGCGTATCGGCACCGATTACCTTGAGATTTCCCTGCGCCAGCGCCGTTTTCAGCAGACTGGGTGCGTCCAGTCCACCGCTTCCGGCTCCCGCGCCCACCACGGTATGCAGTTCGTCGATGAAAAGGATCACTGCGCCTTTGGCTCTGATCACCGCGTCACGCACCGACTTCAGCCGCTCCTCGAACTCTCCGCGCATGTTCGCTCCAGCGACTATCTCACCCATATCCAAGGCCAACAGCCGTTTGTTGATAAGCGTGTCCGGAACGTTGGCATCCGCGATACGTTGCGCCAGATGTTCGACGATCACGGTTTTGCCAACACCCGCTTCACCAATCAGTACCGGATTGTTCTTTTTCCTCCTGGAAAGGGTCTGGATAATCTGGTGGATTTCGTTTTCACGACCAATCACCGGATCCAGCTTTCCCTGACGGGCCAGCTCGGTCAGATCACGCGTATACTTCGACAGCACATCGGCTTCCGCTTCCGCCTCCTGGCTGGAGATGTTCTGTCCATGCCGAAGCTGCCGCAAAGCCTCCAGCACTTTGCCACGGCGCAGCCCGCAGTTATGCAGCAACTCGGCGACATGACCGACGCGGGAATCGAACATGGCAATAAACAGTGTACCCGTGGCGATGAACTCATCCCCCAGCTTTTTGGCTTCTTCATAGGCTATCTGAAAGAGGTTGGACAGCTCCTGCGATGCAACTATCTGCGTGGTATTGGTAGGCGCGGCAGGCTGGATCCGCTGCTGGATCGCTACTCTGATTTGACTTGCCGTCTCAATTGGCTCAGCACTGATCGTCTCGATGATTTTCACCGCTTCGGAATCGGGTTGTGCCAACAAAGCGAGCAGTACAAATTCCGGTGTGAGCATATTCTGCTTCAGACTGACCAATTCAGAAACCGCTATCTCCAGCGTGTTCAGAACCTTCTTGGTACTTTTCTGAATATATTCCTGAAACATGTCGATCCCCCACCCCCCGAAACCCTCTGAGACGCTACTATCCAGTTCGGGGTAACACTATCGTTTGCCAGTGTCCGGTCGCGCCTCAGCGATAAAAAGCATAGCAAGCTAATCACTGTCAAAGGAATGCTTCAGCGCAGGTCCCATCAGCTGCGCTCATCTCTCTGACACATTAGCTGAATAATGCCAGGGGGTGACAAGGATTGGATCGAAACAACCAAAACAACCACATTGAGTTGGATGCGGATCACCCCGCCTGAAGCCACGGACCGGTTGCCGACAAAACACCGTCATGCTGTTAGCGGCACAGGATTCCAGACCGACCCTTCCGGTAATGCATCACTTCATGTTCGGCGCACAGATGGATACTCCGCTTCCACGCGCATCAGTGACGCGCTCAATATCGAGAAACCGCCACAAACCTTGCGACACTGCACTTTTTTCGAGCGGCAGGTATGACCGTGCCTCAACTTCGCTCAAAACAATACTGTCGCAGGCAGAAAAAATAGCGGTAACAATATGATAAATAGAGATAAATATTTCCTGGCATACAACATGCTGGAGCTAGCTCGACAGAGGTGGTCTTTAGCTCCTCCGTACACTCCCCATCCAACCCTTTGAGGGATTTATCCATGAAGACCGGTAGTGCAGCAACAGTCAGTATACTCGCCCTATTCACATCCACTGGCATTGCGTTGGCGGAAGGCCCCATCAGCGCCAACGTTGCCCTCACTTCAGATTATGTCTGGCGCGGCACGTCCCAGACGGACAGCGGCCCAGCCATACAGGGTGGTTTCGACTACGCCCATGAAAGCGGTATCTATCTGGGTGTGTGGGGCTCAAATGTTGATTTCGACGATGACGCCAACATAGAGATCGATCTCTATGGCGGTTTCAGTAAAGAACTTGCAAACGGATTCAGCTACGATCTCGGCGTTATCCACTACGACTATCCCGGTCAGGACAGCAGTGATTTCTATGAAATCTACCTTGGGCTTGGCTATGGTTTCATGAGTGCCAAGGTATCCCATGACCCGGAGAACGACAACACCTATTGGGAGGCAGGGGCAGACTTCGAACTCCCGGAAGGATTCGGACTTGGGTTGCATCTCGGATACAACGATCCCGACTCGGGAGACGAGGTCACAGACTGGAAAATTGGCGTGAGCAAATCCTTTCTCGGACTGGATTTTGAACTGGCTTATACCGATACCGACACCAGTGGCGACGATCTCTCGGATGGTCGAGCCATACTCACCATCTCAAAAAGCTTCTGAGGTATTGCGATGGGACGGCGCAAGCCGTCTCATCCTGTATGTGTCTCAATGAGTATGCACAGCGACGACACGGAGCACTCACCAACTCCCCTGGCGGTACGACTCCGCATCGCCGTCTGACTGCCATCCTACTCGGGCTCATGCATATATCCCGGTCCGAATTCATCGAAGCGAAACAGACGCAATACACGCTGCCCATCGAAGTCGATCACCCGCAGATCGTCCGACTCGTACAATCCCTGCGCGACGACGTGGTAGTGATTGCCGTACCGTGCCTTGACTTTCTCCAGAGGAAGCTCATGGGCGATGAATTTACTGATTCCCTTGGCTTCGAGTTTCGCCAGAAAGACCTTGTCGTCTACCGAGTTGTGTGAACTGAGTACCAACAGCGGGCCTGAGCCGCTGAACAGCAGAAAGGTTTTCATTCTGTCGCCCTCCATGTTTGTCTCTCAATGATAGGTTTAGTACGTGCACGGTTTTTCTGGCGCGTTATCTGCGGAGAAATCCTGCCCGAAGAGCGGCAACCATTTTCCGGCCAAAGGTCGAATCAGCGCCTCAACAACGCCCACGGAACTGCTGCACCGGGAGTTTTCGCATCCTTCGGCTGGAGGTCGGAATAGGCGCAACAACGCTCCTTGGCGGATGAAGTACGGCGCAACCCGGGTGGCCGAGTGAGCCTGATGGCAGATCGGCTCCCACACCACATGAGGAAACAGCCAATCGGGGATGACATCATCCGATCACCCGTGGCAACAGCGCATGCCCCTCGCTGCCGTCTGCCACCCTACTTATGGCATAATCTTTGCTTAAATCACTGACAGTGGGCGCCAACAGTCATAAGTTCGTCACTGCTATGGAGTGAATTGATGATCCCAAAATTGACCATCGCCGGGCTTTGCCTGGCAGTGCTGCTCTCCAGCCTGACGCTGATGCTGGGGGCCACCTCCCCCTGGCTGGTGGGAATCTCGGGATTCTTCTTCGTCGTCGGCGGAACGGTGATTGCGGCTATCGTCAGCGAAGGTTACCAGCGGGTGGGGCAGCTGCTATGCAGGCTTCCGAGCCTATTCACCGCCAAGGCGGCCACACTTGGCAGCGATGAGGAGACCTTCCTGCAGGTGGCGACCTATTATCGCCGTGGCAGCGTGCACCACGCGGAGATGCACATCAAACAGATCGCAGATCCCTACCTCAATCTCGGATCACAGCTGATCGTAGACCGCTGCAGCGAAAAGGAGCTCAACCGGGCGCTGCAGTGGCTGCTCTCCAACAACCTGGAGCAGAAGCGGCGCAGACTGCGCATCCTGCATGGAATGGCCAGCTTCGCTCCCGCATTTGGCATGCTGGGTACTCTGCTCGGACTGGTGAGACTGCTCTTCAGCCTGGGGGAGAGCGGGCTGGAGGAGGCTGGTGCCGCGATGGGGTTCGCCATGATCACCACCGTCTATGGTCTGGTGACCGCGAATCTGATCATCAAACCGATGGCAATCAAGATGGAGCAGCGCTACCGCGAGCAGCTGGCCTGGCAAAAAGTCAAATATGAAATGCTGATGCTGCTTTACGAGAAGGGACATCCCGAAGTGATCCGTGAAACGTTGAATGCGTTCATCACCGGCCAGCCACTCCATCTGACGCCGGAGAAAAGCCCCGAATCCCATTTGGTGAGTGCCCGAGCCGGATAGATGAACAGCTCATCGCTGCAACGAACCGCCATCACAGGTAAGCACGACGCCAACGCCGAATTCACCTTCGACGACCCTTGGGAGGGTCTGATCGAAGGCAGAGGCAAGCGTGATAACTGGCTGCTGAGTTATATCGACATTCTGACCCTGTTTCTGACTCTGTTCGTAGTACTGCTGGTGCTGACACCCAAGAATGAAGCGCCGCCGATCGATGTCGAACCAGGCGAGATACGTTTCATCTCTCCCGAACCGATCGAGCGCCGGAGCGCAACCCCGGCGCCGGACACTTTGGAGCACACTCTCTACTCCAGGGAGAGCACTCCCTTCGATGCTACCGGAGAGACCCGCGAAAGCCCTTCTCCGCGGGTGGAACCCTTCTCTCTGGCAGCGTTGTTGGAGGAAGCGCTGATCGTGCCGATCTCCATGCCCGCCAGGGAGAAGCCCGCTGCACCACCGGCGGCGCAACAACCGGAGCCGCGCCTGGATGAGAAGAGTATCTCCAGTGAGACCGATCCGCCGCAAGAGGTGCTACAGCCCGAATTGGTGGAGCGGCCCGCAGCGGTAGAAGCGCGCCGGGATCAGGTCTCCCTGTTCATGGAGCGGTTGGCCAAGCAGAATCTGGGTGAGCGTGTGCGCGTTTCAGCGGTCGCTGAAGGTGTCCACCTGGAAGTGAACGACAACATCCTGTTCGCGCTGGGCAGCGCTGATCTGAAACCTGACGGTGCCACACTGCTCGACGAACTGGCACAGCTGCTGCTCGGGCACACCGGGATGGTTTCCGTGGAGGGACACACCGATGACCGACCGATCGCCACCAGCCGCTTCCCCTCGAACTGGGAACTCTCGTCCGGTAGGGCGACCACGGTGACCCGTTACCTGATCGACAAAGGGATGAAACCGGAGCAGCTGCGTGCGGTCGGTTATGCCGATACACGTCCGTTGGAGAGCCATAACACCGCTGAGGGGCGTGCCCGTAACCGTCGCGTGGCATTGATCGTTGAGATTCCCGAGGCGCAAGCGCAGCAGGCGGAATGACCGGAATATCATCTACCCTGACGTCTCTACCGTTTTCGTGAACAGCATCTCTGTCACCACCTTCAAAATTGCTGGTTATGCTCTATACTCTGGAATTACTCTTAACGAGTGATCAGCGACTGGGGAGATTCACACAAAGCAGGGCAACCGGTCGAAAACAATAACAATAATTGCCGACGGATAGTGGATGCCCGTGCATTTGAGCATGGAGAGAGTCACGATGCGTACCCGGCAGTTTGTCAGACAAACAACGAACATCCCGTTCAAATTCAAACTCAAGAGCATGATCGGTGAGCACGAACACCAACTGAAGAATATCAGCCAGGGCGGGCTCTGTTTTAGGGGCTGTGGATGGATAGAGCCCGGCACCGAATTGTGTCTTTGTATACCGTTTGCCAAGGATCCCTGCCATCTCAACGGAAAGATCGCCTGGTGTCACATTGCCGATCAGAGCCAGTACGAAATAGGCATCCAGTTCGAAGAGAGTTTGGAGATACCGGCACTGCAGCAGATCGACCAGATAGAACTCTATAAGCGACTACTCGATCAGGGATGCGGAGAGCGGGTGACCAGCGAGGACGCGGGCCGAAGGATCGGCGCGATCAGCTGACTGCTGGACCCCGATCCCATCTACCACCGGTCTTGAGAGGCCAGGGTTGTTGTTGCGCCGGCCGGACAGCAGCGCCGACCGCTTTCTGCCACACCCGTTCCTTTGCTCCGGATCAATGATTCCCTTACTCTCTACAGTAAAAATAGCCTGCAATGGGTACTGATCAGCCATTCCGATTCGCGTAAACCCATCACAGCAACTAATCTTTCGGTTAGATAGAGAGACTCAGAGCAACGGTCGATCGGTAGGGAGAGAGAGCATGGCCATTTCCAGAAAATTGCAGGCGTATCTGAAAGAACATGATGTCAAATACCGACTGGTGCAGCACACTCGCACAGGTTCCAGCATGGAGTCTGCAGAGCAGGCGCATATTCCCGGTGGCGCGCTGGCCAAAGGCGTACTGGCCAGGGCCGGTGAGGCGTACCTGATGCTGGTGCTCCCCTCGGACTACCATGTCGATCTGGAGGCACTGAGCAGTCAGACCGGAGCATCCCTGGCCATGGCCACCGAGGAAGAGTTGAGCGCACAATTTTCCGATTGCGAACGGGGGGCGATTCCGCCGCTGGGATTTATCTACGGCATCAAGACACTGTGGGATCCCAGCACCAGTCTGGGTGCCGATCAGAAGGTCTATTTCGAAGCGGGTGATCACCAACAGCTGGTTCAGGTGACCGGAGAGCAGTTTCATGAACTGATGGCACCCGCAGAACGGAGAGAGTTCAGTCACCACCTCTGACAGCTAAGCACGATGCACCGGCCACCTCGTTTGCTGGGTATCCTGCTGCTGGCGCTCTGCGCCAGCGATGGGTTGCAGGCTGATCCATTTGCTACGCAGCGTGCACAGATGATCCGGGAGATCGAGGCAGATGTCCGGGAGACCTCGATCTACATTGATAAACAGGAACTCGACGCACGCGTGATGCGGGTGATGGCCGAAGTGCCGCGCCACCTGTTCATACCGGAAAAGCAGCGCCCCTTCGCTTACGACAACCGGCCTCTGGGTATAGGCCATGGGCAGACCATTTCACAACCCTACATCGTTGCGCTGATGACCGATCTGTTGCGACCGCATCCCGGCGACCGGGTGTTGGAGTTGGGAACCGGATCGGGCTATCAGGCGGCGGTGCTGGCACAACTGGGTGCACAGGTCTCCACCATCGAAATCATCGAACCACTCGCCCGGCAGGCGGAAGAGCGGTTGACCGGATTGGGCTACGACAACATCACCACCCGCATCGCCGATGGTTACTACGGCTGGGAGGAGCATGCACCGTTCGACGCCATCGTGGTCACGGCAGCAGCCAGCCAGATCCCACCACCATTGCTACGCCAGCTGAAACCGGGCGGACGCATGGTGATTCCGATCGGTGGCAGCTTCCAGGTTCAACAGTTGGTGCTGATCGAGAAACAACAGGACGGTGCCATCACTACACGCCAGATCCTGCCGGTGCGTTTCGTGCCTCTGACCGGAGACCACTGACCCGTTAACGAGAGAAAGCGATGCGCACAGCTGCACCCGACAGCGATGACGTTGCAGGCCTGCGTCCACCGCTGCTCGCCATCCTGATCATCTCGGCGGCTGCCCTCGCCTATGAGGTGCTGCTGATTCGACTCTTCTCGATTGTTCAATGGCACCACTTTGCCTACATGGTGATCAGCCTGGCACTGCTCGGTTATGGTGCCAGCGGCACCTTCGTGGCACTGCTGCGCCGGCGGCTGCTGGCCAACTTTTCGCGTACCTTTCGGATCAATGCCAACCTGTTCGGATGGACGGCTGCCACCTGCTTCCTGCTCGCCCAGCAGCTGCCGTTCAATACACTGGAGCTGTTCTGGGATCCGCGGCAAGTCGGCTATCTTCTGCTCGCCTATCTGCTGCTCTTCATCCCCTTCTTCTTCGCTGCCAACTGCATCTGCGTCAGTTTCTCCAGATTCGGGGAGATGATCCCGCGCATCTATGCGTTCGACCTGGTCGGGGCAGGTCTCGGGGCATTGGGGATCATTCTGCTGCTGTATCTTCTGCCACCTCAGGATCTGCTGCGGGGCCTCTCCGCGCTCGGCTTTGTGGCCGCGGCCATCTCTCTGTGGGAATGTCACCCGCTGCCCCGCTGGCATCTGGCGCTCACCTACCTCGCATTGGCGCTGATCGTCTGCCTGCTCCCGGAGCGCTGGTTCACCCTGCAGGGATCGCAGTATAAGGCGCTAAATCAGACGCTGCAGATCGTTGGTACTCGGATTCTGGAACAGCACTCCAGTCCGCTGGGGCTGGTGACGCTGGTGGAAAGCCGCAACGTTCCGCTACGCCTGGCCGCCGGTCTCAGTCTCAACAACGAGACCGAGCCACCACCGCAACTGGCACTCTTCACCGACGGCGATGCACCCAGCCCGCTCACCCGCTACACTGGAGAGAACGAGACCCTGACCTATCTCGATTACCAAACCTCGGCACTCCCGTACCACCTGCATTCACCCACGCGGGTAGCCATACTCGGTGTGGGCGGAGGGAGTGGCTTGCTGCAAGCGGAATATCACCGTGTCGGTCACATTGACGCGTTCGAACTCGACCCCTGGCTGGTGTGGTTGCTGACTACCGGCTACGCGGACTATTCGGGCTGGCGCTGGCTGCAATCTCGTACCAAGTTACACACTGGCGAAGCGCGCGGTCTCCTCGCTGCGCAGCAGCAGCCCTACGATCTGATCCAGATGTCTCTGCTGGACGCAGCCGGTGCGGCATCCGGCGGAGTCTACGCGTTGAGTGAGGACTACCTCTATACCGTCGAGGCGCTCGGAATGTATCTCAAAAAACTGCAGCCCAACGGCTTGCTGGCCATCACCCGCTGGGTGAGGCTTCCGCCGCGTGATGGGCTGCGCCTATTGGCCACCGCGGTCGCTGCGCTGCGCGCGCAGGGATTCGTTGAACCCGCGCATCATCTGCTGATGATCCGCGGCTGGAATACCAGCACCCTGGTACTCAAAAACGGCAGATTTCAGGCAGCGCAAATCAGCGCGCTGCTGAAATTTTGTAAAGAACGTTCTTTCGACATCGTCTACTATCCCGGAATGCCGGAGGATTTTCCGGTTAACCGCTACAACCTGTTGCCGCAGCCCTGGTTCCACGAAGCGTCGCTGGCACTGTTGGGAGAACGGGCTGCCGACTATATAGACCGATACAAATTCGACATCCGACCCAGCAGTGACGACCGACCCTACTTCTTCAACTTCTTTAAATGGCGCACACTGCCGGAGATCTTGTCACTCTACCATCGCGGCGGTTTTTCGCTGTTGGAGCTCGGCTATCCGATCCTGATCCTCACGCTGATCCAGGCGGTTCTGGTCAGTCTGCTGCTGGTCCTGCTGCCACTTCGCTTTCTGAAATCCAGATGCGCCTGCTGCACCACCCACATGCGCTGGCGTGTGATGGGCTACTTCCTCGCCATCGGGCTTGCCTATCTGTTCATCGAGATGGCCTTCATCCAGAAGCTTACGCTGTTTCTCGCCCATCCGGTACACGCGGTCGCCGTGGTGATCTCCGGATTTCTGATCTTCTCCGGTATCGGCAGCCGGATCGCCGGCCGTCTTCCCAACGCACAACGCCTGCGCTATCTGCGCAGGACGCTGCTGCTGCTCTGTCTGATCGCGGCCGCCTATCTGGTGCTGCTGCCGCTGCTGCTCGCTACGCTGATCAGCCTTGCGATGCCGGTAAAAACTGTCATCGCGCTGCTGGTGATCGCACCGCTCGCACTCTGCATGGGAGCTCCCTTCCCGCTTGGACTGACCGCAGTGGAACAGGTCAGCCCGGGATTGGTGCCCTGGGCTTGGGGGATCAACGGCTGCGCATCCCTTATCAGTGCCATCCTCGCCACGCTGCTGGCGATCCAGTGGGGATTCAACAGGGTGGTTGTGATCGCACTGCTGCTCTATCTATCCACGTTGCTGTGCTACCCGGAGGCGCAATCAGCCGACAGGAGATTGCATTCCACCGCATCAACCCGTCAGTGATGCAGATGGGAGTGCACCCAGCGGACGATATCCGCCTTGCCCATGGCACCCGCCTGACGAGCCACTTCCCGGCCGCCGCGAAACAGTGCCAGGGTGGGGATACTGCGTATCCCATACTCGGCTCCGATCGCCTGTTCGTTCTCGGTATTGAGCTTGGCCAGACGGAGATGCGGTTCGAGCTGCGCCACCGCCTGCTCGAATGCTGGCGCCATCATCCGGCAGGGTCCACACCAGGGAGCCCAGAAATCGACCAACAACGGTATGTCGCTGCGCTTCAGATGCTGGTGGAAATTGGCAGAAGTAAGTTCCAGCGGATGGCCGTTGAACAGCGGTGCATGACACTTGCCGCATTTGGGTCGATCGGCCAGGCGACCCTGGGGTATGCGGTTCACCGAGGTACAGTGGGGGCAGACAATATGCAGATTCTCGCTCATGATCAAACCTCTCAGATTGGGCCTCGCAGCCCGGTCAATGCCAAAGTCCGGTAATACGCCAGCGCGGTAAGCGCTCAATCGCCGCAGTTGGAACGAAATCTGACAGCGCATTGCGCGGTGGCCAGTTCGTCAGCGCGGAGCGTGGATAAGGGGGTTTGAGCTGCAGCAGACGCCTGATCCGCTCATCGGTGGGCGGATGGGTGCGCAGCAGGGAGGGCTCCGGCAGCCGTCGTCCGGGCAGCAGAATACGTTCGAGAAGATTGCCACCGGTCCGCTCGATCTTGGCCAGCGCCCGCGCCAGACCCTCCGGATCGCCAGTCAGGCTGACCGCGTTGAGATCGGCATCGTATTCACGCGCACGCGAGAGCCCGAGTTGCGCCAGCGCGCTCAGATTGGGGGCCAGGAGCAGAATCAGGATAGCCGGCCAGTTGAAGGTGATACCACCGAGCAGAAACAGCGGTAGATTGATCAGCAGTAACAGCAATCCAAACAGCGAAAACAGGCTGGTGAGCCGACTAAAGAGATCGGCCACTCCCATCACCAGAATGTCATTGTTCTTCACATGGCTCAGTTCATGTGCCAGTACCGCAACCACCTCGCGCGCATCGAGCAGCCGCAGCAAGCCGTCGCTGACCGCAATAGCTGCGTCGTCTCGCCGACCGAGCGCAAAAGCATTGACCATGCTGCTGGGGATATAGTAGAGCGATGGCAGATGGGGAAGCCCGGCGCGTTTACTCAACTCCACCAGCGCGGAGTGAAGCAGCGGTGCCTCTGCAGGTGCAACTCGCGCCGCACCGTACATGCGCATGATCAGCCACGGAGCGATGCGCGGATTGAACAGCAGCAGTACCGCACTCACAGGCAGCAGCATCAGCAAACCGTCGACACCCCACAGCAGCCACCCAAGCAGCCCGAGAAACCCACCCATGAACAGCAGCAGCAACGCCGTCTGCAGGCGGTTGGCCAGGGTATGCCGGTACCAGACCACTTCATTCAGCATGCCTCACTCCCTGGGCTCCAACAGTGCCAGACGGGCACGCAGGTGCTGGATCTCATCCATCAGTTCGAGCACCAGCGCCACACCCGCCAGGTTGATACCGAGGTCCCAGCGCAGACGCAAAGCACGGTTGGCCCGCGGCAGACTGGACCCGGGAAAGTGGCGGCAGAGTGGGTCATCATCGAGCGGATCGAGAATACCCTCTCCCACCATCTCTACGATCAACTCAGCGTGCACACCACAGCAATGGCTCAACTCTGCCAACGACAGTGAACTCTCGGTGTCCAACAGCAGTCCGGTCACTACTTCTCTATCGATCATCGTCTACACCCCCAGCCCGCTACGTGGATTGAAGGAGAAGTGCCGCGCCATAGCCTGGTACGCCTGCTTTGCCTCGGTACTGTCTGCGACCGGTAGCGCGATCTGCAGCGTCACATAGAGATCTCCCGCCGGGGTACCGGGAATACCACGACCCTTGAGACGCAGCTTGCGTCCGCCCGAAGATCCCGCAGGCACCTTCAGGTCGATCGTGCCGCCTGGTGTTGGCGCCTTCACAGTGGCGCCGAGTGCGGCCTCCCAGGGTGCTACCGGTAGATCGAGATAGAGGTCGCGCCCGTCGATCCGATAGAGCGGATGTGGTCGGAACTCGATCTCCAGATAGAGATCGCCCGGTTTTCCACCCACCGATGAGGGAGAACCCTGATTGGCCAGGCGTATCTGCTGTCCGGCTTTCACCCCTTGCGGAATATGCACGTTCAACCTGCGCTCGCGGGTTGAGACATGCCCGCGTTCATCCATTGCCGGTGTATGCAGTACGATGGTGCGAGTGGCACCGTGCAGTGCGTCTTCGAGGTCGATCAACACTTTGGCGTGATGATCCTCGCCGTGGACGGGAACACGGCTGTAGGCACTTCTTGTGCCGGTACGAGCCGCTCCCAGGTGCTCACCGAAGAGTGACTCGAAAAAGTCACTGAATGCCGCCGCATCCCCAGCGGTGAAACCACCACCGCTGAATTCGAACCCGGCGTCCCAGCCCGGCGGTGGATGAAACTCCTGCCCCGCTTTCCAGTTGGCGCCGAGCTGATCGTAGGCAGCCCGCTTCTCCGGGTCTTTCAGCACCTCGTAGGCTTCACCCACCTCTTTGAAACGATGTTCCGCATCGGGCTCCTTACTGACGTCCGGATGATACTTGCGTGCCAGCTTGCGGTAGGCGCGCTTGATCTCATCCCCGGTGGCATCGCGCTTGACGCCCATGATCTGGTAGTAGTCTTTGAATTCCATCGATTAAGCCCTGCAATGACTCGCGTGCTGTTTTCTTACTCTGCAGATAGATGGGGATCGTCGCAGCAATATTCCAGAGCAGGCGCTCGGGCCGGAGGAACCGTTGCGGCACCAAGGAGCTTGCGCTCGACCGGAGTTGATGGTTGCCAACTGCGCGCCCTGAGTTCAAGCTATAGCCCCGTACAGACAGAGGAATTTGCAGGGGAGCCAGCCCGATGGTCAAGTTACTTTCACTCTCCCGCGCCGCGCGGCTTGCAGGCGTCAGCCGGGGTGAATTGCAGAAGCGGATCAGGGAGGAGGATCTGGAAACTTTCGAGGGGGAGTTGTCGGTCGAACTGCTGCTCGAACTCTACCCGCATATCGATCTGGAAGCGGATCCAATGCTGGAGAAGGTGAGACGTATCCGGTCGGAGGCGAGTCCGAAGAAGCTGCATAGTGATGGCTGGATGCCCGATCCCGAAGTGCTGATGACCCGGCTGAAGGAGTTCCAGCATGTGCTGGTGAAGACCAAAACGGCGCTCAACAGTTCTGATGAGCTGCTCCAGGAGATACTGAACGATCTGCAAGCCGCGGTCGCAGCTCCGGAAGAGGAGCTGCGACATCTGGTGGCTGGTTGCATCACCAGGCTGAACAGGGCGACACAAAAAATCGGACAGGCGGAGGACACGCGTGCTGCACTCTTCGCCAAGGACATCATGCTGAAAATCGTATCCGCAAGTATCCGGCTGCTACCCAGCGGCCACGAGTTTTTCCTGGAGGGGAGTGACTCCATTCTGGAGGCGGGACTCAAGGCAGGACTCTACATCAATTACGGCTGTTCCAGTGGCAACTGCGGCGCCTGCAAGTGCAGAGTGATCTCTGGTGCAGTGAGCAAACTGCGCAGACACGACTACGTACTGAGCGCACGCGAACAGGAGGAGGGTTACATTCTGGCCTGCTCCAATACCGCGATTTCCGACCTGGTGATCGAAGCACGGGAAGCAGATGCGAAAGAGGCACTGCCACATCAGAAGATACGCGCCACGGTGCGCAAGATAGAGCCGAACGGGCAATCCATGGTGCTGCTCTACCTGCAGACACCCCGCACCCAATCGCTGCGATTCAAGGCGGGTCAGCGCGTCCGGCTGACCGCAGAAAACGAAAGCAGCGCGGAACTGCATATCGCCAGCTGTCCCTGCGATGGACGCAATCTCCAATTCATGGTGGCACGCCGCCCTGGCGACCCCTTCAGTGATACGCTCTTTTCCCAGCAGATGAGCCGCCAGACCATGATACTGGAAGGCCCGGTGGGAGAGTTCGTGCTGCGGGAGGACTCCTCCACACCGACCCTGTTCATCGCCAAGGAGACCGGGTTCGCACCGATCAAGAGCCTGGTGGAGCAGGCCATCGCTATGGACAATGCCGAGCAGTTCTATCTGATTCAGCTGGGCGGTAATCCATGGGGCTCTTTTCTGGATAATCTATGCCGCTCCTGGAACGACTCACTGGATAATTTCGGCTACTTCTCTCCGTCGAAAGAGTGCACTGCGGCCGAGCTGTTGCTGTTGTTACAACAGCTGACAGCCGATCTGCACCATTTCGATCTCTACATTGCCGGTCCCGGGGATTGGATCGATGCGGTCAGAAAGGAGGCGCAACTGCAACGGCTGGACAGCAGCCACTGGTTCTGCCAGCAGGTTGATTGAGACCGCCTGACAGCAACTGTCAGCGCTGCTGGGACACAAATCCGCTCCAACGGTGAAGCGGTAGCTGAGAGTTGGCACCGCCACCCTTTGGCCATTCGGGCTAAAGAACAGTGCAAGATCCCCGATAACGATAAAAATGATACTCAATATTGCTGACTATCTGACGGGGACAACCTCTATGCGCCGCAGCAGCACGCCCAACCACACCGCTATACAGCGCACGTCACGCGCCCGCTCCCCTGCCACTGCGTTCGCCGGAATGGTGGCACTCCTGATGCTGATGCAACTCGGCACCATCTGGCTGACCTTTGCAGACAGGAGCCAATATGCGCTGACGCTGGCCACGCTCACGCTGGCGCTGATGTTGCCGCTGGCGCTGATGCTGCGCAGCATACTGAGCGGGCCGATCGCCGAGATCGCCGACGACATGCAGGCAGTGTCGCTGGGCGAGGGTGCGCTGGTCAGCCGGATCGAGCCAACCGGTAACCCTGAGCAGGTTCGGCTATGCGATAATTACAACAAGCTGACGGAAAATCTGGCGCATATTTTCAGTGATATAAGGGAGCGCACTGTCAATATCGCTTACGATGCGACCCGTCTGCGCAAAGCGATCAATGAGAGCAGCCACTGCTCGGTGCGCCAGGAGGAGCTCTCCAAACTGATCTTCATCTCCAGCGCAGAGAGCACACAGGCGCTGCACGATGTTGCCCAACGCACCGGCACCATGTCCGAACTCAACTCCAACAATGTCGAGGAGGCCCGTGTCAGCGCACAGGAACTCTCCGAGGTGAACCAGATGTTCGGGCGGGTGCGTACTCACGTCACCGATTTCCGTACCACGGTCTCTAGCCTGGCCAGGAACTCGGAGAATGTTCGCACCAGTCTCTCGCTGGTACAGGATTTCTCCGAGCAGACCAATCTACTGGCGTTGAACGCCGCCATCGAAGCCGCCCGTGCGGGGGAGATGGGGCGCGGCTTTGCGGTGGTTGCCGATGAGGTGCGCACCCTGGCTGGAAAAGTGCGTGACGCCGCCAGTGAGATCGGTATCAATATCAAGGAGATGGCCGACCTGGTCGGTAAAACTCAGGAGGGTACCCGGGAAATAGACGAACTGACTGCGGAGACCCAGCGTGTGGTCGAACGTTCGTCACAACAGATCGACAGGATGGTGCACGATTTCGACACCAATCATGAGCAGCTCATCGGGGTCAGCGCCGCGATCGAACAGCTCTCCACCAGCAATGCCGAAGTGCACGGCAAGATCAACGAGATTCACGATCTGGGGTCGTGCATCCGGGGACAGATGAGCCAGGCGGAGGAGTATTCGATCCATTTACGCAACTGTACCGAAGAGACGCTGGAGATGGTTTCACGCTTCAAAGCCGGCACCGGAAATTTCGAAACGGTGCTCACCAAGATGAGCGAGTGGCGTGATCATGTGCAACAGGTGATGCAGCGGCTGCACTCGGCCGGAACCAACCTGCTTGACCACAACTACACCCCGGTACCCAACACTCAGCCGCAGAAGTATACCGTTGGCTACGGACCGGTGCTGGAGCGGGATATCCAGCGGTTCTACGACCAGTGCCGCGAACATTTTCCCTCCACCGCCTACATGCTGGCAGTGGATGTAAACGGCTACGCCTATGTGCACCATACAGCGGTATCCGAACCGATGACCGGAGATCCGGCCTATGACCTGCTGCACAGCCGTAACCAGCGCTTCTTCAAAGACAATGAAAATGAGATCCGGCGCGCGAAAAACACCGCTCCGTTTCTACTCCAGACCTTTGTGCGCGATACCGGCGAGGTGCTGTGCGATCTGTCGCTGCCCATTCACGTTGACGGCCGTCATTGGGGCGGTCTCATCATGGGATTTGCGCCCAGCCTGATTATCACCGACCAGCGGCTCGACAAACGGACAGCGGCCACCAGCTGACCCGCCTGCGGTCGGATCATGCAATCGGTTTTTTCTCGGCTCCCGGCCTTAAGACCTTAACCAGGACAGAGGTAGGGATCAGCGCGGCGTAACCCGACACCAGCCGTATTCCCGGCAGCATCCCTCGTCATGCAAGATGGTTCCAGCCGCGACCCCTCCAGACAGGAATCGTGCCATCAGGCAGTGAACCCACCTGGCCGAGCTTTCTAGACGTATCCGGGCGGTGAAAATCGGAACCAAGCGAAGCGAACAACCCATATCTGCCGGCGTAGTCGGCAAAGCGGGCGACGTTGTCCGGTGCGAGGCTGGGGTAGACCACTTCGATGGCGGCGCCACCACAATCGACGAAATCTCCGAGAAAGCGCTGCAGCACAGGCTCACCCAGACGATAGCGACCGGGATGGGCCACTACCGCCACGCCGCCGGCACCGTTGATCCAGTCGATCGCCTCGGCCAGTGATGCCCATCGGGTTGCCACATAGCCCGGAGTTCCCGGCTTCAGATACTGGTTGAAAGCAGCATCGATCGATCCTGCCGCACCGATCTCCGCCAGGTAGTGAGCGAAGTGGGTTCGGCTGAGTACACGCGTGGATTGGTATTTTTTTGCCCCTGCGAGTGGATCCGGAATACCGATCCGTTCCAGCTGCTGCGCCATCACCAGCGCGCGCCGGTCGCGCTGTTCACGCAGAGCGGCCAGCCCCTGCAGCAGCGCACTGTCATGCTCGTCGACACCCAGACCGACGATGTGGAACAACGTGCCCTCCCAGGTCACCGAAATCTCCACTCCCGACACCAGCCGAACGGCGTACTCCGCGGCGGCCTCCCTGGCCTGCTGGAGTCCATCCAGCGTATCGTGATCGGTCAGTGCCAGTACATCCACCCCTGCTTCATGCGCATGCCGAAGCAGCTGTGCCGGCGTGAACACACCGTCAGATGCGGTTGAGTGGGTATGCAGATCGTAGTTGGCCATCACAGGACGATTTTATCCTAAGCAGTGGGAGATCTCATACCTCCATCGGGAGCGGAGGTTACAGTTCCGGTTCGGAAATTCTGCTTTTTGTTGCATAGTATCGGCACAGGAAGAGACGTCGCTGCCGTTCACAACGCCTGGCCGCATCGTAAAGCACCCTCGGGCAATGCCACTGCATGAATAACCCCACTTATGTCATCCTGGTGCAAACGGCAATCTGGAAGAGTCCGAGCCAGCGGGGATGCAGGGTCAACAGATGACACTTGTCCATACCTCCGGACCAGCCTGATGTTTTTTTGTGATTGAACACCTTAGCAGGACAGATGATGGCTAAAGAGCGCATGACCGCATCCGGCAACTCCGACCCGAGCCAGTTATCCCAGACGGAACAAGCCAAACGGTTGCTCGAGATCGTGCGGACACTGGCGACCGAGCTGCATCCGCAGAGCGCTTTGCCAGAGGTCGGCCTGTCGACGCTGCTGGACAGAGAGCTCGGATTCGACAGCCTATCCCGGGTCGAACTGCTCCTGCGCGTCGAGCGCAACTTCAACGTATCGCTGCCCCCAACGGTCATTGCCGAAGCGGAGAGACCCGCGGATCTGTTGCGCGTACTCCTGGCTGCGGCGCCTGGCGGTGACACCGTCACACTGCAGCAGCGATCCGTGGCGCCACAGGAGTCGCAAGAGACTCCGCTACACCTTGTTACGCTGCCGGAAGTGCTCGACTGGCACTTGTCGATTCATCCACAGCGGATCCACGTCCAGCTGTACGGGAACGATACCACCCCGCGTGCTATCAGCTATGCCGAACTGCACCGGGAGGCCAGCTCGATCGCGGGTGGACTGCAGGCACTGGGCGTCTCCAGCGGAGACCGGGTGGCACTGATGCTTCCCACTGGCCCGGACTACCTCTACTGTTTCTTCGGCGCGCTGCTGGTCGGGGCCATCCCCGTTCCTATCTATCCACCGGTGCGTCTGTCGCAGCTCGAGGAGCATCTGCGCCGTCACGCTGAAATCCTGCGCAACGCCGCGGTCACCCTGCTGATCACCGTGGCCGAGGCGAAGACCCTCTCCAGGCTGTTGCAGGCACAGGTGGCAACGATGCAGTGGGTGATCACGCCATCAGAGCTGTCAGCACCGGGCAGCCACTTCCTGCAGCCGCGTGTCCAGCCCACGGATACCGCTTTCCTGCAGTACACCTCGGGTAGCACCGGAGCGCCGAAGGGCGTGGTATTGAGCCACGCCAATCTGTTGGCCAATATCACCGCGATGGGTACATCGATCCAAGCCAGCGCGCGGGACACTTTCGTCAGCTGGCTTCCGCTTTACCACGATATGGGACTGATCGGTGCCTGGCTGGGCAGCCTGTTTTATGCGATGCCATTGGTGCTGCTCTCTCCGCTGGCCTTTCTCGCCCGCCCGCAACGTTGGCTTCAGGCGATCCATACGCACCGGGCGACGCTCTCGGCAGCACCCAACTTCGCTTATGAACTCTGCCTTAACAAGATTCGGGAGGAGGATAGCGCGAATCTGGATCTCGGCTCCTGGCGTATGGCATTCAATGGCGCCGAGCCGGTCAGTGCGCGCACGCTGACGCGCTTCAGCCAGAGATTCGCCAGTTGCGGCTTTCGTCCCGAGAGCATGATGCCGGTTTACGGGCTGGCCGAGGCCGCTGTCGGACTCGCCTTTCCACCGTGCAACCGCGAACCGCTGATCGACCGGGTCGAGCGTGCAGCGCTGTTCAACCGTGGCCGTGCGGTGATCGCTGCCGCAGATGCGGAGGACCCGCTGGAGCTGGTCGCCTGCGGCCAACCGCTGCCGGGTTATCAGATTCGCATTGTGGACCCATCGGGCCGGGAGCTGCCGGAGCGGCGTGAGGGAGCGATCCAGTTCAATGGCCCCTCGGCCACCGCCGGCTACTATGCCAACCCTCAGGCCACCCAGGCGCTCTACTCCGGTGCCTGGCTCAACACTGGCGATCGCGGCTACATCGCCGCGGGTGAGATCTACCTCACCAGCCGCAGCAAGGAGTTGATCATTCGCGGTGGCCGCAACATCTATCCCTACGAAGCCGAAGAGGCGGTGGGCGCCATCGCCGGGATACGCCGCGGCTGCGTCGCGATGTTCGGCAGCAACGACCCTCAGTCAGCCACCGAGAAACTGGTGTTGGTAGCGGAATCAAAGACGCAGGAACCCGCCAGGCGTGAGCAACTACGCAAGGAGGTCTTGGCACGGGTCACCGATCTGCTGGGAATGCCCCCGGATGATGTGGTGATCTGCCCACCGCATGCGGTGTTGAAAACCTCGAGTGGAAAAATCCGCCGCAATGAGATGCGGCTACGCTATGAACAAGGTGATCTGCATGCGCCGCCAGCCGCACCCTGGCGACAGCTGTTGCGGCTCACGCTGGGATCACTGCGACCCGGTTGGCAGCGGCTACGACGACGACTGCTGGACACGGGTTACGCGCTCTACGCACACCTGATCTTCTGGTTGCTGGCACCGCCATTCTGGTTGCTGGTGGTGCTACTCCCCGGATCGGCTCTGCGCTGGCGCATGATGCGATTCGGTGCGCGATCACTGCTCACCCTCACCGGAATCCCTCTGCACACCGAGGGGGTGGAGCGGTTGCCGCAATCGCGCAGTTGCGTGCTGGTCGCCAACCACAGCAGCTACCTGGATGGGGTGGTATTGGCGGCCGCGCTGCCGCTGAAGTTCGCGTTCATCGCCAAGAGCGAGCTGCAGCAAAATCTGTTGTCGCGACTCTTTCTGCAGCGCATCGGTGCACAGTTCGTGGAGAGATTCGACCACCAACGTGGTATTGCAGATGCGCGCGACGTTGAAAGTACACTCAGTGAAGAGCGTGCACTGCTCTATTTTCCGGAAGGCACCCTGCGCCGTGCACCTGGACTGCTCCCCTTTCACATGGGTGCGTTCAGCGCAGCCGCCGCCGCTGGCGCCCCAGTGGTCCCGATCACCATCCGGGGTACCCGCTCGATCCTGCGCGACACCTCCTGGTTCCCCCACCACGGCGAAGTGAACGTCCATATCAGCGAACCGATCTTCGCTGTCGACACAGATTGGTCGAGTGCCATCGCACTGCGCAACAGAGCGCGTGCAGCCATGCTGGCACAGCTCGATGAGCCTGACCTGAGCCGGGAGAAGCATCCACTGCCAAACTGATCCAGGAAGCAATCTCGATGCGGAGACTTGGCTGAGTCACCAAATTGCAACAAGTTTCCAATATAACTGGATCCATTCAAGTCCTGAAACAGGTGACTTCCGGAATGCATGTAAACCTGGTCAATACCAGGATAGAGCGTGGACGACACCTCACAGTATTCCGTCGTCGACGCTGTCAACGGCAGATCCATGGACCAGCACGCCGGGAACTACCCGAATGAGGAGGTTGCGGGTGTCTGGATACACACTGGCTCTGTTGTTGTCTTTTCAGAGAGATCCCCCAAGATGGATAAATTAGCGAGAACACTGCGTATCGGAGAAAAGATCAGCCTTGGATTCGGGCTGGTTGGCGTGATATTTCTGGTAGTGATCTGGCAGTATCACAATACGCTGCAGCAGTCACGGGCGGATTACCGGGAACTTCAGCGCATCCATGTCGCCAAGAAGGTGGAGATGCTCGAGATCGAGAGCAGCATGCGCCAGGCACATCGGGCCGAGAGGGATTTTCTGCTACTGAGATCCGAGCGCTTCGTCCAGGAGGTGGAGAGCCAGCTGGGCAGTGCGCTGCGCACCACACACGCGCTTGGCGAGACCGATGCAGCGTCACACCCGCTCGCAGAACAGATCAGCTCACTGATCGAGAGCTATCACGAAAAGTTCCAGGGAACGGTGGCTGCGTGGCGCACCAAAGGGCTGGATCATAATTCAGGACTGCAGGGGGCATTTCGCGACGCGGTTCACGAGCTGGAGGCGATGGCCGGACACTTCGATGTGGATAACCTCTACCTGCAGCTGCTACAGATTCGCCGCGGGGAGAAGGATCTCGGTCTACGCAGAGAACCCCAGTACCAACAGCATGTATTGACGCTGCTGCACGAGTTCGAAATCAAAGTCACTGCATCCGAATTGGAGGAACGGGTGAAACAGCAGCTGCTGGAGGAGATAACTCGCTACCGTGCCTCGTTCGAAGAGTATGCGAGCACTGCGCTGGCCCATGCCGACATCAGTGGGGGTAAGGGGCCGTTCCGCCAGACCGCACACAGGATCGAAGAGATACTGATCAACCATCAGATTCCGGACCTGGCCACCAACATACTGCAGTTACGCCGGCGGGAGAAGGATTACCTGCTGCGTGACGACAAACGCTATGTCGACATGGCGCTACAGGAGCTGGCGCGCATTCATGCGCTGGTGGATCCCGCCACGATCTCGGCCGAGCAGAAGCGCCACTTTCTCACCCTGCTGAACAATTATCAGCGGGATTTCATGGCACTGGTGGAACAGAATGATCTCATCACAAGGATGACTGTCGAGATGAACCAGGCGGTTGCCGAAATCAGTGCGCTGGTGGAGAGGAACGTCACGGCAGCCAATGAATTGATGCAGCAGAGTGCAACCGGGATTCAGCGCTCAACCGACCAGAAAGAGCGCATCATGCTCTGGTCGGTAGCCATTGCCATCCTGTTGGGAATACTGTTTGCGGTTTCCATCACGCTGCGTATCGTCCGCCCGCTGCGGTCGATGGCGGGCATGTTGGATCAGCTCGCCTACGAAGAGCCCAGTGAACGCCTTGCTTACTTCCCTGAGGGACGGGACGAAGTGAATCTGATGGCGGGCTCGGTCAACACCATGGCGGATAACAAAGCGCGCTTGATCAACTGGTGGAAAAGTTCCATGCGCGAAGCGGCTGCCTGTGAGAACCTGGCGGCGCAACTGAAGAGCCCGCCCGACGATCCGCTGCGACAAGATGCCGAGACAGAATTCAGGGAGGCACTTGCGGCACGTCATGCACTGGTCTATCGACACTATCAGAAAATTCACGAGTTGAATGGCACGGTAATCAAGCATGCCCAGTCCCTACGTGACGAAGTGCATGTAGGGCAGACGCAGACCAGTATCAATACCATCAGTTACTCTGCCCGATCACTGCAGAGCATTCTGGAAATGCTGGTCTTTCAAGAGTGTTCCCAGGAGCGGTCCGCAACGGATCAAATTGAAGTTCTTCCGTAACGCCAACAGGGAGACGCAGCAACATAACACTGGAAAAAGGATTGCCCGGAGTGACGGTTCCGGCCTGTCCGGCGGGACAAAATAGCTCCGCCCGCTGCGGATCCGGAACCTGGTAGATCCACCGAACAAGGAGCGTTGGGAGCAGCAGATAAAGCGTGCTCCAGCACGTTGCGAATCACTGTCGCGAAGCGAAGAGCATCACCTCTCCCCGCGGACTCAACTCCCCAGCAGCCATTGCCGCCACTGGCGGTAGTTGTCAGCGTCCAATGCTGCCAGAGCAGAGCGGGGTTCACCGCTTGCTTTGAACACCGGCTGGCCATCCAGGCTGCACGAGTGGCCATTCATCTGCTGCATGATCAGATAACCAGCCGCGTAGTCCCATATCTTCTGCCGACCATGCAGATAGAGATGAAAACGTCCAGCCGCAGCCCAGCACCAATCGAGGGCGACCGATCCGAAACTGCGCTGTGAGCTGTAGGGTGGTGAGTGCGCCAAGCGCAGAACCAGACTCGCCGGAAGCCGCTTGAAATCGACCGTGGCGATACAGTGCTGCAGTGAAACGGGTGCTGCGCCTCCCGCGAGAGGCGTTCCGTTGAGACAGGTGGGACCCCCGCGCACCGCAGAAAAACACTCGTCACGTGAGGGATCATAGACGACACCCGCCACCACACTGCCATCGATCACCAAGGCGACTGAAACGGAATAAAAAGGGATACCGGCGGCAAAATTGCTGGTCCCATCCAGTGGGTCGACGATCCAAAGCCCTTTGCCGGGTGCAGCCAGTAGCGCTGCCTGCTCGGCTTCGCTCATCTCCTCTCCCAGCATTCCAAACTGTGGCCAATGCGACTTCAGCTCTGTCTCCAGTCGCTCTTGGATCGCACTATCCGCCAGAGTGACCACGCTGCCGTCTGCTTTCACATTGCAGACAACTGCGGCAAACCGGGGCAATAACTCCGCCACAGCCGCACTTTTGACAATGGCACAGAGTTTCTCCGGTTCCGGTAGCTTCATCAGTTTGTGGCGGTCGCGCTTATAAAGAGGTCTATTCTAGCAAAAATCGTAACGTTGCAGCTGGCTCCGTTTTTTGAGCACCAGCTGAAGCGTTACCAGAAAAATCTCTTCGAACTGCAGGCCAGGCTGCACATTTCGGTAACCCGAGCATTGGGCTGACATGGCGATGGATCCTGTGCCAGTCTTTTGTCGGTGCCAGTAAAAGCCGCATCCAGCCAGGCCGAACCTGAGAGCCGGGAGCGGTGAAAACGCTGTTCAGGCGGTACAGAAGCGAAGTCCGACACCCCCGGGATAGTGACGCACTACGATGGCTGTATAGCGCAGCAGATTGATAATTTTTGCCTCTCTCTGGATGAACACCAGATCCACCAGCGTGCCGACCGAAAAGTTCAACCTGTTTGTCTGCACAAAGACACCGCAGCGGCTGATATCGAGGGTGGTTGCCCGGCATCTCACAGGTTGGTTGTTCAGGTAGACCTCAAGTTTGGCAACTTGCCGTTTTGCCACACGTCGATCCCTGAAAGGAGAAGTTGCACCACGCATCTGTTACTCCCCGATATGAGTTAAGGAAGCGCTGAGTAAGCCCTCCCGGCACGCTCGGCGCGCTCTCCGTTTATTGCAGCAAGCGCCGATTGATCCAGCACGCAGCCCGCTTCCGGAGTTGTCTAGGAGCCTGTCTGACTTAACACTGTTTGGCTGCAAATCCCCGGATGACGATCAACTCAGCTTATCGACCTCGTTAAATAGGCCCACTATTCGCCTCGTTCGATAAACTGATTTGATTCGCCCCCGGTGATTTTCGCTTCAAACGGATAAGTCAGACAGGCTCCTAGGAGCCGTCAAAAACGACGATCTGCTTCCGCCATTCTCTGAAGCAGGTTATGTACCAATTTGTTAATCAGTTAAAATACAAATGGTTAATAAAGCAGTAGCGTACCGTACAGCGGTGACTGTAAAAACCTTTGACAAATAAATGTTGATCCTCGTGGTGCGAGATGAGCGGTTGATCCCGATCGGTGCAACTTGGAGGACGATCCACGGTCTCACTGCTCATGTCAAACCGCAAGTTCTTTCGTGCATCACTGAGGCTATTGCGGCGGCTGGTGGTGTTGCTTTTGATCCTGCTGCTCGGACCCGTTGCCGTGCTCGCACTCGGCGACCTGGATATGCAGACGCATTGGCGCGATGCCAGCCTGAGCAGTTCCGGTCTGGCTCCCAAGCCCAGTCAGCTGCAGGATCCGATCATTCTGGTCTATGGCGCACGGGCATACAACTGGCGTGGTGCATTCGGCATCCACACCTGGATCGCCACAAAACGGCGCGCCGGCCGCTACTACACGGTGTACCAGGTAATAGGCTGGAACCTCCACCGTGGTCGATCGGTGGTCATGATCAGTCGGGGAGACCCGCCCGATTTTCGCTGGTTCAATGCACAACCGGAACTGCTTGCAGAGTATCGGGGAGAGGAGACCGAAGGGTTGATCGACAGGATAGCCCTGGCAGCCAGGGAGTACCCTTACCCCTACCAATACCGAGTCTGGCCTGGACCCAACAGCAATACCTTCACCGCCTATATCGCCCGCCGGGTGCCCGAACTCGGCCTGGATCTCCCGCCCACAGCGATCGGCAAGGATTATCTTCCCGGTGGTGCAGTGATCGGTACCACGCCGAGTGGCAGCGGTTGGCAGTTCTCACTGTTCGGTCTCCTCGGCGTTTCTCTCGCTCGTGCTGAGGGGTTTGAATTCAACCTGCTCGGACTCTCTTTCGGCTTCGATATTGATGATCTGGCGCTGCGCCTGCCTGGAGTCGGTCGAGTCAAGTTGTAGTGAAGCACGATAGACCGGATCGGTGCCGAAACTGCCCGATCTTCGGTCGATCCTATTGAAGCTGGTGTTGAATGACATCTTCGTGGCAATCTCACGCAACGGATTGCGAACAGCGAGTCTTTTGCTCTCCTCATTGGCAATCGCCAACTGTAATAAAACTGCTCTATCTTCAGGTACCACGGAAAGTGCCGGACGAGGCTGTACTCCCTTAAGGTTAGAGGGACGACAGTCGATATATTTGCGTACTTATTCGATGTACAAATACGCCGCTATCGCAACACTGCACGCCTTCCGCCTGCCTGCTGTTGCAACCCTTGCACCCGCCAAATCCTGGGTGAAGTGATTCATAGGTTTGAAATTGAATTGTCATACGACTCTAGGTAGTATGCCGGCAAAGAATAGTAATCTCAGTGCTGAGCGGCCGGTGTCCCCACATGGAAGTCGGATCATACGAAGGTGGATTGCTATCAGCTGCTGCCGAACGAACCATCACGAAGCCCCGGCAATACGGTGCGACCAGATTATGGTTTGCTCACCAACTGGCCGCGACGCGTTTTTACCTACTGAGAGAAATCTCCCCGCGCTAGACGACAAACGAGAGATACTCCCAAACCAGCGATGATCGATGAAGCTGTTTCCCGCGACGATATTACACTGGAATCGTTCCATTCAAAGGAAGAGACCTATCTCGTCAGTTTCGGCTGGGGTGATCAGGAACTGCACACCTTCGGCCGGAAGTGCGGTAACGGTGCTGTCTTTTTGTTGAAGCGCCAGAATGGAAAGAGCATTGGCTTTATCACCTTCAGCATCGCTCCTGGCGGAAAGATGTTGACCATCACAACCGGTGGCACGACGGGAAAGTACCGTAACAAAGGCTTTGGATTGCCGCTGCTGGATAGTTTTTGCAGTCTTGCATTGGTCCTGGGTATCGAGCAGATCGAGTTCACCATGGGGCACAACAACCCCTTCGTACTGATGCTGATCACCCAGACCTATGGATTCGGACCGGTCGAGCAGCATACGGATCAGGCATTGATCATTGGCACGCCGAGCAAGCAGCATCCGGATCGTTACCCCGTCTTCTTTATCGGTGAGGAGGCTCGCCGACTCATCCAGCACAGCGAAACTGAAGAGCCACCCGATCCTTTCGGACCGCGCTACCAAACCATCGATCGCGCCGACCTGATGCCGGCCAACGCTACCACTGTCTATATCAGGCAACCCTACCAGATCATGGATCGCAGCAAGCTCTATCGACGCATCTTTACGTTTCTTCCGCAGATCCGTCACCACCCCGACCCGGACCAGCCGGCACAACGCGTTGTGTGGAAATCACACGCCCTGTCCAAGGCGCAATCCTTTCTGCTTGCAGAGGGAAATAACCCACCGCTCGGTTGAGCGGGATGGGCACGGCTCAGCACATAGCGAGCCGACGCAGATCTGCCAGAAATCTTTCCCGCTGCCATAGCTGGGGCGAGTGATCACTCCCCTGGTACACCCTGAGCTCCGCGTTCGGGATATGGTCGCGTACATAACGTGCCAGCTCCAAACTGTAGAAATGACTTTCATCACCGTGAATCAGCAAGGTCGGTACGTTGATGGTGGGCAGGACATCGCGATAATCGGCAGTACAGAGACTCTTCCAGATACTGATCAACGGGGCCGGATCGAGTGTCCCGATATAGGCACGGATACGCTGAAACCCGGGGCTGTTATTGGTGTAACCCTCCCGTGCCCGGCTGTTGTTCCCCTCCGCCACCAGCCGCACCACCGCTTCGACGAAATCCTGCTCCATGCGGGTGATCAACTCCCGACTGCGGTTCTCATCGAAATCGCTGTAGATGCCATAATGCCAGTCTGGATCAGTGACCAGCTTGGGTGACTGATCCACGAAGCAGAGCTTGCCGATATGGTCGCAGCCATAGCGCCGGATATACTCCCAGAGCGTCAGCGCACCCATCGAGTGTCCCAGGAGCATCGGCTTGACCAGCCCGAACTGCTGCAGCAGATCTTTCAGATCCTCGGCCATCCGACCCACGTCGCATGAACCATTCACCGTCACCGAATGACCTCCGTGTCCGCGCGCATCCCAGCAGTAGCAGCGGTATTCACCCGCCAGTGCATTGGCAACGCTCAGCCAATCCCGATGATTGGCCGCCCAGGCGTGGAGAAAGACGATGGCACTTCCCTGACCGGCCACCTTGACGTGCAACACCTGACCATCCGATGCGCGATAGCGCTCCATCAGCATTCGCCACAGATGCCGATCTGTATGCACCTGCATCGCTGGATAGTTCCCACCGAGTCCGCTCCCTAATCGCTGCTCCAGCGAGGCAGCCGTTTTTCCAGAAATGCGCTGACGCCTTCCTTCTGATCCGGACCATCGAACAGTCTGGCATAGGCGATCCGCTCAAAAGCCAGTGCCTCTTCCAAAGTTGCTGCCGAGTCTGTGATCAGCTGCTTGCAGGCCTCGACACTGACCGGACTCTGCCGACTGGCCTGTTTTGCCAGCGCCAGCGCGCGTGCAAGCAGGGATTCCGGGGCAGTCACCTCCTGCACCAGGCCAATGCGCAGCGCGGTCTCCGCATCCACTCTCTCGCCAAACAGAATCATCCGTTTGGCCCATGCCTCACCCACCAGTTTTTTCAGCAGGTGGGTGCCACCGGCGCAGGGCAGCAGACCCACAGCGGCTTCCGGCAAAGCCAAGCTTGCAGAGGTGGAACAGATTCGGATATCGCACGCCATCGCACACTCCAGCCCACCACCAAAGGCGTAGCCGTTGATCGCAGCGATGGAGACACCGCGAAATCGCGCCAGTGCGGAGAAGGCGGCACCGAAATGCGATGCCATATCCGCTGCCGCTGATTTACCACCGGCGGCTATCATCTTCAGATCGGCGCCGGCGGACATGAACTTCTCGCCGCTGCCGGTAAGTACCAGACTGTAGATGCTGCGCTCCAGGTTGAGCTGTTCCATCAACGATCTCAGCGCCTGCAGCGTCTCCAGGTCCCAGGTATTTCCCGGTGGGTTGTTGATGCGGATCAGCGCTGTATGTTCGCTGACCTCGACTGTTAGTTTATCGGAACTGCTTGCAACCATTGTCTTATCCTGATGAGGCTACCCCGGCACCGGGCAGACGGCGAGTTCGTCCGGACTGATGTCAAAGTTAACCCAGTTCACGCGGCAGATCCAGAATCCGCGCCTTCGCCTGATCCGCTGATCGAGCGGTGATCTAAGCAAGTTTTTACCGACCGGTTCAGGACACACACAGTGTTCCGCAGACGGCACGCCCGGAGCGCAATAAATTACTCGGATTGAGTGGAAAAGGAGCTGCGCAGCGGCAGTACAACACCACCCGGGCGACGGTTTATCCCGGGGATCCAGTTCTGGACTTGGGTGGATGATGAACCAACCCGGGAGCGCTGCTTGCGATTGCCCGATTGGGAGCGTAAGCAGTCTGCCCGGTTGCAACGAACTTCCGTGGCTACCACCCCGGACTCAGGAATCTAGGTCGTCATCATCGAAATCGGAATCGTAACTGTCGGCGAAATCATCTTCTTCCGGCTCCGGCTCCCGAACAGCGACTGGGGCTCTATCCGGGATCTCCCGTTCCCACCGTCTGATTGTCGTAGTGGATAGGAATCGCTTGCGCGCCTCCTTAAACGCGTTTGACAGATCCTTGACCGCGATAATCTGCTCATCGAGTTCAACCAACTTGGGTTCAACGATATCACGGGAGTATTCCAGAATAGCGTCTTTACTGTGATTGTACAGATAGACAGTGCCCTTGCTTTTCGTCTCCAGAGACTCATCGCGCACTACCGGAGTACTCTTCCCCCCGGCCTTTAAGTAGCCAAACCAAAGCTCATTCTTGCTCATCGCAGCAAGCCCCTCCACGAATCTTCTCGATGCTTAAACTTAATCGGCCGCTCCAGCCTGAATGGCATCTGTTGTGGTTGGAGAACCCTATTCTGTGCATACCGGATTTCCGGGTAGCTGCGTCCGCGCCAACACACTGCCGCTCCTGACACCATCCGTTTCAGCCCAGACTATTTACAGCAAAATGTCGGTTTTTGGAATATTTTTTAACGCTGAGATAGCGTACCACCCCGTCGACGGAGGATGTCGAACAGCAAGTGACACGGTCCAGGTTCAGTGCGGTGGTTACAGTGAGCCACGGGATCAGCGGTCGCAACAGATTTTGGTTCGGCCGGCATCCCGGCTCATCGGCTGAAATAGCTCGCGACAGCCCGCCTGTGATGCGGGCTGTCGTCATGCTATTCATCACATCGGCATATCCCTGCAGAGGAATCCACCGATGAAATCAACACTAGCTGATTCTCTTGTACCTGCGGCCTGGAATGGGTATGTAGTCGGTCAGTCCGTTGCCGGTGTATATCTGGCGGGGACGGCTGATCTGTGCGCCTTCCATATGCTTTTGTTCCCACCAGTGGGCAATCCAGCCGGGCATCCGGCCAATAGCGAACATCACGGTAAACATATTGGTCGGAATGCCAATCGCGCGAAGTAGGATGCCGCTGTAGAAATCAACATTGGGGTAGAGCTTGCGTTCCACGAAATAGTCATCTTCGAGGCACAACTGCTCCAGTTTGCGGGCAATATCCAGCAACGGATCGTGCCGGCCCATCTTGGGAAGCAGCTTCTCAGCGATCTCACCCAGCAGCTTGGCGCGCGGATCGAAGTTTTTATACACCCGGTGACCAAACCCCATCAACTTCACACCGCTATCCTTTTTCTTCGCCAGCTTGACGTACTCTTCCGCTGTCAGATTGCCCTTGTGGATGGCATCCAGCATCTCCATCACTGCCACATTGGCACCGCCATGCAGCGGTCCCCAGAGGGCATTGATCCCCGCCGAGCAGGAGGCGAACAGATTGGCCTGACTGGAACCCACCATACGCACCGTTGAAGTGGAGCAGTTCTGCTCGTGGTCGGCGTGCAGGATGAAGATCATATTGAGTGCGTCCCGGGTCAGTTCGTCACACTCATAATGGTTGTAAGGCATGGAGAACATCATGTGCAGAAAATTGGGCACATACTTGAGGTTCGGGTCCGGGTAGAGGTAGGGCAGACCATTGGCGTGCCGGTAGGCGAACGCAGCCAGTGTGCGGATCTTGCTGATCAGACGCGCTGCGGCAGCATAGAATTTCTCCTCGTCATCCAGGTCGAGAAACTCCGGATGAAAGCAGGAGAGCGCATTGACCATCGAACCCAGGATCGCCATCGGTGGGGCCTTGCGCGGAAAACTGTTGTAGTGGTGCTTCATCCCCTCGTCGATGTTAGCCTGATGCGTCAATTCATCTGCAAACTCACGGTACTCCTCCTCGGAGGGTAGACGACCGAAGATCAGCAGCCAGGCGACTTCGATGAAGTTGGGGCCATTGGCAAACTGCTCAAGCGGAATGCCGCGGTAGCGCAGAATTCCTCTCTCCCCGTCGATGAAGGTGATATCACTCTTGCAACTTCCGGTATTGACATATCCTGGATCCAGGGTGATGCAGCCGGTCTGGGAGCGCAATTTACCGATTTCGATACCGCGCTCCTGTTCGGTACCGACCACAATTGGAAACTCATAACTCTTGCCATCGATTGTTAGTATTGCTTTGTCACTCATGCGCTCACCCTTTCAGTGATTCATTGGGAAAATACCATTGGCTGCCACCCACCGACGGGGGCCGGGGAGGAGAACCGGGAAGCGATTCCACTGCTCAGTTTAGCAAGCTTTTAACCACCGTGCGGTGAGAAACTGAGTGGGTGCAGCGCCAACCGCAGGTGCAGCCCGGCAACGCGGTCTGCTCCGCCTTTACGTTAGGAAAGTGGGGTTTTCCCCGATGTTCAATAAACCGGCTCAATGGATGGCGATCCGTTTCAAACGTCTCACGCCAAGGAATACCAGGACAACCACGACCGGGATGGACAGGCCGATAGCCAGCTCCACATTGACACCAATGCCAGCCGCTTTGACGGCTTTCAGTCCATACCCGACCAAACCCAGCAGGTAGTAGCTGAGTACCACTACCGAAAGCCCTTCCACCGTCTCCTGCATTCTGAGCTGCATGGAAGCGCGCCGGTCCATGGAGCGGAGCAGATCCTTACTCTGCCCCTCCATACTGACATCCACCCGGGTGCGCAGCAGATTGGAGGCGCGGGTGACCCGCTCAGCGAGCTTCTGAATGCGCTGGTCCACCGAGCGGCAGGTCTGCATTGCCGGGGCCAGCCGTCGCTGCATGAACTCATGCAGTGTCTGAACGCCCTGAATCCGCTCCTCCCGCAGTTCAGCCAGACGCTGCTGGATGATGTGGTAGTAAGCCGCGGAGGCGCTGAAACGGTAACTGGTACCGGAGGATATCTGCTCCACTTCAGCCGCCACTCGGGTCAACTCTTCGAGTGCGCGCTGCTCATCGGTGAGATTGTCTATCGCCACAATCTCACCGGTCAGCGCACTGAGCTCCTGATCCAATCGAGTGAGCACCTGACCGAACTGCTGTGCCAGAGGAAATGCGAGCAGCGCCAGCAAACGGTACTGCTCAATCTCGCAGAGCCGCTGAAGCAGACGCCCGGCCTGACGGTTGCGCAGGTTGTCATCCTGAATCAGGAAGCGGCTGAACCCATCGGCATGAATGTGAAAATCGGTCCATACCCGGGCTGCACCACCGGTAACCAGCGAACCGGTCACATTGTTACTGGCGAAAAATCCAGCCAGCTCCTCGATCTCCAGCCGGTGTTCGCTGCGGCCGGTAATCGCCACATGGGTTGCCGTCATCAATTGACCTGGCAATCGCGTCAACCACTCCGTCGGTACCCGACTGATGGCGGTCTCTTGAAACGGCTGAGCGAACGGTGCGCTGAGAAAAAAGGTGAAGCTGGAAAACTCACTGTGCCGTTCCCACTTCAGCCGAAACAGACCCATGTCCGTGCTGTGATGGCGGGCTGTTGCCGAGGGAGGAGACACGGCAAACCGCTGACACAGGGCGGTGATCAAGCGACGCTCTTCAGGGAGCTGTGATTCGTCGGAAAGAATCGCCAGATGGCTCGCCTGGACTGGCGCAATCAGCTGCTCGTAGGGCCGCGCATGCACCTCATTGGCGAGTTGATTGCGCAATGGATGGTTGGCTATACCAACGGTCTCTTCGGATATCAAAGCTCTCTCCTTCACTGGATTACACTGCCATGGCTCAGCTTTCGTCACCCGATTGTACCTTGATTGCCCTGGAGCATGAGCAATCCTCGCCTCTGCTGTTCCCAACCCAGGCAGCAGAGTGAAATTTCCCGCTGACATATCTGCCTGCTGATATTTCTCCACCGGAGACAGGAAAATGCGGTCAAACAGACATTCGGAAATATCCGCCTGCTGCAGTGGCCGTGCAAGCGCCGTGGCACAGCAGACCGGCTAACACGCAGGTGTGAAAACAGTGCCGACAGAAACAGCTTCCCGTAAGGCGCAAGCACCCATCTCTCGCCCCTACTTAACGTCGGTTGTGTTCCTGTGGTAATCGTTGTAAAAAACACGCTAGTATCACGGTTTTTCGGCGCTTCCTATCATCGGTCTCGGATCGGGTGTCATCATGCACAACGGACTCACCACCACCAATACGGGTTTTTTTGGGCGTTTGAAAGCAGCCTTCGCCACTGGCTCTCAATGCATGGAGATCAGTCTGCAGGAGAGCTACAAACTGAAAAGCGCCAGCATCAGCGTGCCGATCGATGCGTTGCCCATCGAATTGGAACTGGGCGACAACGCACCCAAGTTCCATCTCTTTCCCGAGCAGCCGATAGTGGCCGACGAATCACCGATCACTCCCAATTGCATACTTTTCGACCCCCGGAACAGCTTCTCGGAAATTCGCGGTTTTCTGCGCCTGAGTCAGGGAGATCACCTGATTCTTGGGCTGGAAGACGAGTTGCAGCGGCAACTGTTCAACTATCCGGATTCACTCGCAAAACGCCAACTCTCCATCGTGCATACCGGTGATGCGCTCCAGTTCAAGACGCTCAATCCTTCCTCCCCCATCTGGCTGCGGCCGCTAGGTGATGAGTACCAGAAACAGCGGATATACCATCAGCGCATGAAAAATGTGCGGGCGCTACGTGAGATATTCGGTGGCCCTATCCGTCTGCTCACTCCGGAAGAGGCACTGGCCGACCTCCACGCCATCAATGAAATCCTGGAAAAGGAGCCGCTGCGTCCGAGAAACAGCGCAGGGAAGCCGGGTGGCGTGGTGACACTTCCCAAGAAGATGATTCCGATCATTGTCGGTGATCTGCATGCGCAATTGAACAACCTGCTCACCATATTGAGCCACAATGAGTTTCTTGAAATGATGGGGGACGGCAAAGCCGCAATGATCTTCCTGGGGGATGCGGTCCACTCGGAAATGGATGGCGAGCTGGAGGAGATGGAGAGTTCGCTGTTGATCATGGACTTCATTTTCCGGCTCAAACTGTGGTTCCCGCAGCAGGTGTTTTATGTCAGAGGTAATCACGACAGCTTTTCGGAAGAGATCGGCAAGGGAGGCGTTCCGCAAGGGCTGTTATGGAAGCATGTGTTGGAGTCCGCGCGCGGTGAGGCTTACAGAAAAGCGATGGACCATTTCTATGAACTCCTTCCCTATCTCGCGCTTTCCGATACTTATGCTGCCTGCCATGCCGCGCCACCAAAGAGCAAAGTGAGCATGGATATGCTGATCGATATACATCGCTATCCGAGTCTTATCGAGGAGTTGACCCGCAACCGCCTGTATCAACCCAATCGCCCGGCCGGATACACCAGAGGTGACGTGAAACGGTTTCGTGATACCCTGGATCTTGGCCCGAAAGCCAATCTTTTCGTGGGTCATACTCCATTGACCAGGTACGACACGCTTTGGCACAACGTCGGGGGTATCAAGCATCATGATGTGGTATTCAGCGGCAATCAGCCATGGATCGGTCTGTTTACCCGCGTTGACGGCAATATGATTCCGCTACGCTATCGCAGTGAGCCTTTGCTGGCATTCATCAACGAGTTGCCCGACACGATACACTCCCCGACTGACTGAGCCACACTTGCTGCCGTTGCCGGAACAGCGGCACTGGAAAACACACCAGTTACCCGGTTTTTGTTGCCCCATGGGCCGAATGCGAAGTATCATCGCTGACTGTAAACCACAAATCAAAATGAGCAGAGACTTTGTGGTTTTTAACCAAGCGGCTGCCGTTACCATGCGCGGCAAATCGCGGAACGAGTGAGAAAAAACGTCACCATGACATTGATCTCCTGGAACACTTTGAACACCCTCAACGTGGGGGAGATAGACGCACAGCATCATCGACTGATCGCCCTGGTAAACGAACTGCATCAGACCATGACCTCCGCTCAAGGTGCGGACAAGCTGAACCGAGTGCTGCTGGAACTGATCGAATTCACCAAGCTGCATTTCGCCACTGAAGAGAAGTTTATGACCGGGTACGCCTATCCCGCGTACGAACAGCACAAGAAAGAGCATGAGGTACTGTTGGGCGATATCGAACAGCTACTGCAGCGGTTTCGTAATGGGGATTTTCTGATTCCCTTCGCGATTGAACTCGATCTCGAAAGTTGGGCACTGCGACACATCGAAACCCACGATAAGCCTCTGGGGGACTACCTGAACTCCAAGGGAGTATTCTGAGGCCCCTCTCCCTCTCCGATCCACCTCACAACTGGCAGTTTGGTTGAGCGCGTGTCTACAGGAGAGCGGTTGCCGCCACAGCAACCCCTTCAGCACACTGTAGTTCAACGCCTTGCTGGATCGCTTCCTTGGTGTGTCAATGGTTCATCCGTGTGCCACGTATCGGATGCGCGCTAACGACGGTGCCTGGATTTACCCTGCATCCAGTGAACAACAGACCGTCGGCAAGTCGGAAAATCAGCCTGATTCTCAGCGCTGCAGCGCCCTGACCAGATCCAGTAGCTCGGGATCGTCCCACTCTCTGCCACCGATCGCACGGTAGCTGATACGCCCCTCGGTATCCACCACGAAGGTGGTTGGCAGACCCACCACCGGCCACTGACCTGTCACCTGTGCCTCCTGATCGAGCAGCAGGGGAAACTCCACCGTATAGTTGGCGGTGAATTCCAGCACGGTATCCTCACTCTCACCCACGTCGATGCCAAGCATCACTATCCCCTCCTTCTGCAACTGCTCCCAGGCGCGCTGCATCGACGGCATCTCGGCTCGGCACGGCGGGCACCAGGTTGCCCAGAAGTTGATTATCAGCACGCTGCCGCGATGATCGGAGAGGCGGTAGCTGTTGCCGTCCAAATCGTGCAAAACAAAATCGGGTGCTTGCGGACGCCCGGGCAGGTGCGTCAGCCCCAGCCCGGGCTTTTGTGCCGCGACGAACGGCGTAACCAGCAGCAGAAACAGGGTCAGCGACCAGCGATACATCAGATGACTCCTCACAGATAACAGATCAACGATCGGCTGCACAGACTATTCCGGGTAGCGTTGCGGTGACCGGAGTGCCACCGATGCTGACCCGCAGGGAGAGATCAAAAGCCGCACCTGGCGGCAGACCGAAACTGGTCATACCCCAATTATAGTCACCCGGCTGATAACTCTGTCGGGTTGGCAGCAATGACCAGCGCAGTGCGATTCGGGCTTCCTGGCTGACCTCTTCGGTCGCCCATCGGGCATCCCAGTACTCTCTGGTAAGCAGTGACGACGACGCAGGGTGTCGAACGACACGCCAGTCGTTCAGATCATAGCTCAGCCGCTGGCTGCCATCGTTGCGGAAAATGGTCTGAAATACGCACGTGCTGCCAATGGCATCCGCCTCCGCGCGCATGAAACCGCGTCCGAGAAAAAAGGCCCGGGTCTGGTCGGGCAGCCGCTGGATCAGCTGCATCGACACACCTGCCTCGCGCCACTCCCATCTGCTCTGTCCGGACTCATCGTCCCGACCGGAGATCACTTCAGCAGAGAGCGGCAACGCCGCCAGCAACATCCCTGGCAGTACCCAACCACGTCGGGCACGGACGCGCTCCCTGGATTGGAATTGAAGCTGATTCATCAAGGCGCCTCGTTCGCAGGCTGATCCGGATCACCGGCAGAGATCATGGTTCAGGAACAGCAGGATGTCCAGACCGATTAACCCGGACCACCCCTGCCCCGTTGTCAGCGGCGAAATCCTCGGCAGTTCAGCCAGCGTCTTCAGGTCCACTGCAACCAGGGCCGCTGATCCTGCTCCGACCACCGGTGTGTGGAGTCACGCAAATCTGCGTCGCTATGCGTTGCTGCAGCGCGGGAACGTGTGAAATGACACCGATCAATTTGCCCTCCTGCCGCAGCCCGGCCAGGGTCTCGAGCGCAATATCCAACGCCTCCTCATCCAATGTACCAAACCCCTCATCCAGAAAGAGGGAATCGACCCGTACCCGTCGGCTGGCCATTTGCGACAGCCCCAGCGCCAAAGCCAGGCTGACGATAAAACTCTCACCGCCGGAGAGGTTCCTGGTGGAGCGGATCTCGCCTCCCTGGTAACTGTCGATCACATTGAGTTCCAGCGGCCGGAGCTCGTCGCGTAGCAGCAGATAGCGATCGGTCATCTTCTGCAACTGACTGTTGGCGTGACCGATGACCCTGTCGAAGGTCAACCCCTGGGCAAAGTTGCGGTAACGTTTGCCGTCTGCGGAACCAATCAGCGCATGCAGGCTGTCCCAGCGACCGCACTCTCTCCGCTGCGCCTCGATTTCCGCCTGCTTCTGCCTGATTCGCGCTTTGGCGGCGCTATTCTCCTCCAGCTGGTGTTTGATTCCGGCTATCAGCTCACGCAACTGCATCTGCGAATGCTCACAGTCACTCATCAGCTGCTGCAGCTCCTCCAGAGTCTGTCCGGTCAGCCGCCGCGCTGACTCCGTAGCCAGCCGCGCTGTGCGATCCTTCTCTCTGGCGTTGAGATCCGTCAGCCGGTCGTCCAGCAGCTGCGCGTTCGCCGCAAGGAGTTCCCGTTCCTCGGGCGTGAGCCTGGCCTGTAGAAACTCAGTTTCAGCGGAAAAACCGGACTGTTGCAGCGCTGCATCAAAGTCGGTCTGCAACGCATAGAGCGTGCTCTCTCGCTGGGTGACGCGCTGCTGCAGCGAGTGGATCTCTGACCTGGCGGTATTCAACTGCTGCTGCAGTTGGCTGTACCGGACCCTCGCCTCCTTTTCGGCAAGCTCAACCGCACTGATCGCCCCATTCAGCCGCCGCTCCTCCTCCGTGGTCGATTTGTCCCCGTACAGCTCCCTGCGCCGCTCTCCTGCCGCGGTGTACTCCCGCTGGATGAGCTGCAGCCGTTCGCCCTGCTCCTGCAACGCCTGCTTGCGCGTTGCGATCACCGCCTCCAGCCGCTTCAGCTCACTCTCTTGCACGGCGATCCGCTGCCGGATCTCCTCCTCCCTTCTGACATGGTTCTGCCAGGTCTGCAAGCGTACTCTCAGCTGTACGCATACCGAAGACAGGTTCTGGTCGGGAAGCTCGCTCATGCCAAGTGGCTGAAGGGTGGCAGACAACGTCTGTCTGATCTCATCAAAACCGGCACGGCGCTTTGCTATACCCGCTTGCAGCTCCACCAGTTGCATCGCAGCGGATTTTCTGTCGTTGACTGCAGCCGCCTCCAGCTTTTCGCTCTCCACCAACGCAGCGGTTGCCGCGCTCTCTGCCTGCTCCCCCTCCCTGATCACGGACTCCAGTTGCTCAGCACTGCCGATCAGTTCAGTCAACTGCGCGATCCGCTGCTCCACACCATCGGGCTGGGGAAGATTCCCTGCCGCGAAGGGGTGCACCTGCGATCCGCACAGGGGACAGGGTTTGCCATCTTCCAATCTGGCGCGCAGTTCCTCGAGCTCTGCGATCCTGGTCAAAAAGGCCATCTCGCGCAACAGGGTATCCTTTTCGGCCCGATACTCACGCAGCACACGGTCACCCAGCAACGCGCTCAACGCCGCTCTCTGGCGGCGGAGATGCGCTTGCGTACGCTTGAGCTGGTCCCTGCGGCGGCCGCATTCTGCCGTGCAATCGTTTACTTGTGCTTCACTCTGCTCGCACCTGGTGACAGCCTGGTTGCGATCCGCTTCCAGTTGCGTGATCTCCTGCTGTCTCAAGTGCAGATTCTCCAGTTGCGCCTCGACACCCGCCAGGCTGCCGATCAGCCAGGCATCCCGTGCATGTGATTGCAGGTACTCCCGGGTATGCTGTAAGTCATTTTCCTCCCGGGTGCGCTGGTCCAGTGCTTCATTCCCGGCCGCACGATCCAATTCGATTATCTGTGCCGCTTGCTGCAGGTTTTCTTGAGACTCCGCAATACGCTTCTTCTGCTCGGAGAGTCGCAGATCGAGGGAGCGCACCTCCTGAATCAGCGGCCAGGCAGCCTGCAGCGTCTCCTTCGCTGTGGCGGTCTGCTGCTCTGCCGCACGCAACCATTCGGCCTGCTGGCCTGCGTTGAATTCCAGCTCGGGCAGCGCTGTTTGCGCGCCGTTCAGCGCTGCACAGTCGGCTGCCTGTTGTTTGCGAATCTCGCTGAGGGTCGCATGGATGCCCTCCAGCGCCATCGCTTTGACCGCCTGGGAAAGCCGCTCGCGCTGCGACTGGAACGCCGCGAGCTGGTGCTGCAGTTGCGCCCGCTCCGCGGCAAGCGCGTCGATCTCCTGTTTCAGGATGTCGATGGTGTTCAGCCAGGTGATGGCTGCTGCAGTTGCGCTTGACTTTACCGCGAGCGCACTCTCCTCGTGCTTGCGGGTGAGTAGTTCCTGCGCTTTCTCACGCTCCTCCTGCGGCGTCAACACCACGATGCCCGATGTTTCCGCCTGCAGCAGGTTCAGCCTCTCACGCTCTTGGCGCTGACGTTCGTGTACCCGGATCGATATCCGGCTGTAGATCTCGCTGCCGGTGATCTGCTCCAGGATCGGCGCCCGCAGATCCGCCTCCGCTCTGAGGAAGGTGTCGAAGCCGCCCTGAGCCAGCAGCATCGACCGGGTAAAACGATCGAAATCCATCCCGGTGACTGCTTCGATCCGCGCTCCGACCTGACTCATCCTGGATTCGATGATCCCGCCTGACCCGGCATCAGCGAGCTCATGCTTTGGGATCTGCAGCTCCCCTTGCGCTTTTCTGCGTGCCCGGTGCTGGCTCCAGTGGCAGCGAAAACGCCCTGCCTGGGTCTCAAAGGTCACCTCGGCAAAGCAGTCGCCGGTCTGGCGGGAGAGAATATCGTTGCCGCTTTTGCTGATCCGGGCAAGCCGCGGTGTGCGGCCGTAGAGCGCGAGGCAGATGGCGTCCAGAATGGTGCTCTTGCCGGCACCGGTCGGTCCGGTAATCGCAAAGATACCATCACTGATGAACGCCGGGTGCGTCAGGTCAACCAACCATTCACCGACCAGTGAGTTCAGATTCCGGAAGCGTATCTGCAGTATCCGCATGGGACTCCCTTCATTCCGCCCGCTGGTCCTCGTCATGCATCAGCGACAGTGTCTCCCGGTAGCAGCGCAGCAGTTCCGGACGCGCCGCAGCGGGAACCTGGTGCGCAGCGAGACAGCGCTCGAACACTTCGTACTCATCCAGCTCATCCAGCGTCTCCCCCACCCGGTGCTGCCCGATCAGATGCTCGACGATACTCCTGTTCCTGACCCGCAAAATCTCCATTTCCGTTCCATCGATCAGTGCATCCAGCCGCTCCCGCAGTCCGTCGATCAGCGCATCGCCCTGGTAGACGATCTCGAGCCACGCGTGGGAACCGTTGACCGCCAACTCGCCGATTCTGCCGGCAATCTGCTCCCACTCCCCGCAGATGCGCTCCAGTTCCTGAAACCTCGGCACCTCGATCAGCTGCACCGACGCTTGAGTCCGCTCGAATTCGACCAGACAGAGGCTCTTCCTTTGTTGCGCCTCGCCAAATCCGATCGCCAGCGGAGAGCCGCTGTAGCGCATGTTTTCGACACCTCCAACCCGCTGCGGAACGTGCAGGTGGCCCAACGCCAGATAGTCGATGCATCCGGGAAAGATGCCGGCAGAGAGATGGGCAAGTGAGCCGACATAGAGTTCGCGCACGCCGTCACCGTCAACCGTCACTGCGCCGGCGGTGAAGAGGTGCCCGGTCGCAACGATCGGAAGATGCGCACCATACTCGGCCCGTCGCTGTTCAGCCAGTGCGGCAACCTGCTGGTAGTGACCGCGAATGCCGGCGATCAGCTTCTGCTCTTTCTGTTCGATACTCTCACCGGCCTCCGCCATGCGGATATCCCGGTCACGCAGGTAGGGGACCGCACAGACGATCAGTTCGGGTCGCGCCTGCCCGTCACGCAGGACCAACACCTCGTCCAAAGGGTTATCGGAGACGCTGCCAACCAGATGCACGTTGAACGCTTTCAGCAGCCCCCGGGGAGCATTCAGAAACGAGGGGGAGTCGTGGTTACCGGCGATGATCACCACATGCCGGCAGGATGTGGCCACCACCTGGCGCAGGAAATCATAGTAGAGTGCCTGGGCGCGGTTGCTTGGTGTGCTGCTGTCAAACAGGTCTCCGGCCACCAGCAGCAGATCAATGTCGTAATGGCGGATCGTTGCTACCAGCCAGTCCAGAAACGCCTGGTACTCATCGTACCGTTTTCTGCCGTACAGCGACCGACCGAGGTGCCAGTCAGAGGTGTGGAGAATCTTCATCTGCGATCCAGTTAACCAGGCAGCGCTGCGTCCAGGAGAGGCGAACCCCGATCAGCTTACCTCTCTTTGCGGCCCTTCTTTTTCTTCTTGCCCTTTTTCCCCGCTTTGACGGGTCTATCCTTACTCCCCGAATGCTGCTTTGCAGCCGTTTTATCCCGCTTCTTGCCCTTCTTCTTCCCCTTTTTGAGTGGCTGTTCCCGGCTTGGATCCGCTTCCGCCGCAGGGGCAACGATGGCAGCTGTCAGACGCTCGCTGCTGACCCGCCCGTGTACGGCGAGTTTCTCAGCAGGCGCAGCCAGCGCCAGCCGCTGTGCGGGATCAACCAGAGTGGATATCTTCTGCTTTTGTACCCGCGCAAGCAGCGAGCGGTTACCTGGACCATACAACGCTTCGGCCAGTTCGGTGAACTCGCGGGTGGCGATGCTGCGTGGTTCCAGTTCGAACACCGCCAGTCCTTCGCTGAACGAGTCGCGGAAAACCGAGCGATTCGACAGCCGCTGCGGGATCAAGCGGAGACCGGGCAGCGCATCCAACGCGGCGGCAGCCTCGTCGGTCGCATGAATCGTCCGGCTGGTATCGGCCCGATTGATGAAGGTGATCGACTCCGGCGGGTTACCGTGGGTGTTCCTGGAGAGAAACTCCACGAATCGCTGCGTCGACCAGATATCTGCCTGAGACGGGGTGACGGGAACCAGGATGCGGTCAGCGATCATGATGGCCTGCTTGAACGACTCCAGGTCAGCGGTGCCGACATCGATGATGATCTCCTCTGCATCACCTGGGAAATCGACATCGGGAAAGGCTCCCGCCTCCACCAGCAGCGCGGGCGCCACCCCCTCCTCGATACGCAGTGCGGCTGCGTCGGCGAGGGTTTGCTGTGGATCCAGATCGATCGCCGTAACCCTGCGACCCATCGATTGCAGCCAGATCGCCAGGTTGAACGTCACGGTACTCTTCCCGGTTCCCCCCTTCAGATTTGCGATGACGGTTATCATTCTCTCAATCCGTAATATCTGTTTATCTTACCCGTTTGGTGCTGCCTCTCGGCTGTCGTCACAGTCGACTCACTGAACACCCCGGTCGGGATCACCTGAAAGAGCCGGTCCGCCGACACACCAAGAGAGGGAACGTCGGTCAGTGCATGCTAATATTAGCAAAAATTGCGTCTGGACCCGAATAGCTCGCGAATTCCCCACACCGGGTGGGTGGATTCATAGGGTTCACCACCTTCGCCGGAACAACAAGATGACAAAAAAGTCGATTCCGTCACTCACTCATGACAGCTGCTGAGAGCAAGGGTCAGACAGGGGTGGAGTTCATTCGCATGGCACCGACACTGTTAAAAATAAGCAATCTGAGCAAATGCTACCGGTTGGGAAGTTCAAATATCCCGGTACTGGAGCGGTTGCAATTGCGCGTGGCAGCGACGGAGATGGTCGCGATCATGGGACCGAGCGGCTCGGGCAAGACCACGCTGTTGAACTGCATCTCCGGCATCGATGCACCGGACTCGGGCAGTGTGCGCCTGGGCGACCGCACCATCGACTACACATCGGAGGTTGAGCGCACCCGGCTGCGGCGTCACCACATCGGCATGGTGTTCCAGTTCTTCAACCTGATCCCCACGCTCACGGTCGAGGAGAATGTACGGCTCCCCTTCCTGATCGCCAAAGAGGATAATCCGCAGCGACTGAATCGGGTCCAATCGCTGTTACAGGAGGTGGGAATGACGCAGCGTCTGCACCATTTTCCGTCCCAGCTCTCCGGTGGAGAGATGCAGCTGGTCTCCATTGCCAGAGCACTGGTTCACGCGCCTGAACTGCTGCTGGCCGACGAACCGACCGGCAACGTCAATCCACAGGTGGGCCGCTCCATCATGCGCATCCTCAGGAACACCACCGCACACGCTGGCACCGGTGTGCTGATGGCCACGCACAGCCCGGAGCATGCCGCCTGGGCGGACCGGGTCTGTTTTCTGAAAGATGGCGCCATCTGTGCCGAAATTGAGCAGCATGGAGAGGTGCAAAACGCGGCGCGGATACACGGCAAACTGCTGGAGTTGGGAATCTGAAGCCGTGTCGATGAAGATCAACCCCACCTTGGCCTGGTATCTCGCCTGGCGCAGATTGCGCCATCAGCGCAAGGTGGCGGCCGCCACTGTGCTCGGTGTGACCATTGGCATGCTGGTGATTGGGACGATCCTGATCGTGGACGAAAACAGCAGCGTGCAACCCGTCGCCGGCGCCCCTCTCACCCGGTTTCCGGAACGTCTGGCCACAACCCCGAACAGCACAGCGGATGGCACCACCCCACCGGCGCACCCGGCCATCGTGCAGGTCTACTTCGAGCGCGGTCCGATCGAGCGGGCACCGACCGCCCTGCCACTTCCCAGTCAGAAAGGAGAGACCCGCGCCGGCCTCTCCGGAAGTTCCCCACCGACTCGGCGCGGTGAGAAGGATTACCAGGCGATGCGGCTTGCGGTTCGCCTGGCCGCGCTGCTCGCTTTTGCGGTGGGCGCGGTGATCGTCTTCTACACGATGCGTTTCTCGGTGGCTGCCAGCAGCCGCGAATTCAGCCTGTTGCGCTGCCTCGGGGAGTCGCGTGGCAATCTGACCCTCTCGCTGCTTCTGGAGACGCTGCTGCTCGGCACCACGGGAACGCTGTTCGGCCTGCTGCTCGCCTTTCCGGTTGCGGGAATGCTGCTCTCCGCAGGTATATCCACGACCGGCAGGGTACCAACCAACCTCTTTACCGTGCCCTGGCCAGAACTGGCCGCCGTTGGCGGGCTGAGCATCCTCACCGCCCTGCTGGGCGTATTGAGCCCGGCGCTGACACTCTACCGCATGCTGCCAGCCACTGTGCTGCAGCCGCGCACCCTCACCGGCGAACCGGACCCGCAGCACATCTTCCGCTTGCGCGGTTTCAGCTGGCTGATCCCGCCGCTGGCGGCAATGGCCTGGCTGGCGCTGCGCCCGTTCGTCAAATCCTGGCTCTCCGTCGTTCAATTCTTTCTGTTCGAATCACTGTTTGTCATTGCGCTGGCGCTGGCTGCGCTCTGGTGGATGCAGCCGCTGCTGCGCGCCGCGATCGGACTGACCGAAGCGGGGCTGAATCCGCTGCTGCCGCTGGATGCCCTGCTGGTCACCCGCCGCATGCGGCTTGCCAGCCAGAAGCTGGCGGTGACGCTCGCCGGCGTGACCCTGGTCTTCAGCCTGCTCACCGCGCTGCACGACATCACCCTGGCGCTGAAGCAGGAGATCCACCTCTGGGCCCAGGAAGCGCTGTACCCCTACGTCTATTTTGAGCGCAACCGGAAAGGGGCCGGGCAAGAGGAACGGCTGCGGCAGTTGCTGAAAAGCCGCAAACTCGCGTTGATTCGGCTGTCGGAGAAAGCGCAGGGGGAGTTTCCGGTGCGTCTGATAGCGGCTGCCGATGTCAATCCGCTGCGCGCCGCCGACAACCGGCCGCTGCTTACACCAGAGAGCGTCATCGTCTCGCGCACATTGGCAGCACGGTTTGGCGTACATCGCGGTGACCGGCTGGTAATCGACACCGGCAGGGAAATTCATCGTTTCACGCTGATCGACATCACCGACCGCGACGGCTTCTTCGCGGAGGAGGGACAGTATGTCGACCTTAAATCCTACCTGCTCTTCTCCGACGGCAACCCCCTCTTCCAGGGCGCGCTGGAGCAGAGCCTCGGCCGCTACGCCATGGTGCGTAAAACGGACGGCTCAGCTGTCACCGAGGCCGATATCCAGGCACTGGCACCCTTCTACCGGTTCAAGCGCAGCGGTGCGCTGATGGGGCAATGGCAGAGGGCGGAGATCGACCGTGACTTCCTGATTTTCGATTTCGTACTGTCGATGACTGTCATTCTGGCTGCCGTCGGCGTCACCAACAGCATCCTGATCCAGGTTCACGCCCGCCGGCGTGAATTCGCGGTGCTCAGAACATTGGGAATTTCCCGAGGCCAGACGGTGCGGCTGCTGCTGGTGGAAGGGGCAGTGATCGGTGGGGTGGGTGCGGCGCTGGCGCTGCTGCTCGGCAACACCATCGGCGCCATCAGCGTCGCCTTTCTCGACCGCTTCACCCTGTTCGAGTACCGCTTCGTCTTCTCCTATCGTGCCAGCATTGCCATCACGCTGCTGACACTGCTGACCTGCACGCTGGCGGCCATCTACCCGGCGCTCGCCGCCAACCGGATCTCCTCTGCGGAGTCGCTGCACTACGAGTAGGCCGAAAAAAAGGGGACGGATCTATTTTCTCCTAATTTTCTCCGGGAAAAATAAATGCGTCCCCTTTTTGTGCTGGAATGTTGTCAAGAATTTTTACAGATGCGCACCTGGCGACCTATGTGGCAGCACAAAACTCCTTTATCCTCCATTAGTTAAATGTATGGCACTCGAATTGCACGCGAGTTGCATTAAAGCTCCGCTCACGGAAGGGAAACGCGTTCTCCAACAGTGTTTCCTACGCAAAGCGTTGTGAGCCAATGAGGGAGATGGCCAATGACAGATCCGGAAAACAAAAGTCTAACCGCCCAGACGAAGATCTTGGGCAGCGACTACCGAACTCGGGACGACGGCGTAACAGTTGCACGGCCTCGCCCCAGACGATGTGCCATGGTCTGTCTCACCAGTGCGCTGATTCTGGCGACCGGCCCGGCCAGCGCCGTCCCCATATCGTGGGTTGGCGGTGCCGGCGACTGGTTCGATGGCTCGAACTGGTCGCTCGGCACTCCACCGGGCAACGTCGACGATACCCGTATCGACAATGGCGGCAGCGCCACCGCAGACAGCGGCAGCGGCTTCTATCCGGGTGGCGGCATGCTGGCTGAAACCCACAACCTCGACATCGGTGTCAGGACCAATCCCATTTTTGCGCCAGCGTACGGCACAGGCACGCTGACTCTGAACGCTGTCGGCCTGTCCGTCGGCGGCGACCTCAATGTCGGTGTCACCAATGCGCCGTCCGCGATCGGCTTCGGCAGCTCCAACGGTACCCTGACGACGAGCGGCGGCAGCAACAACCCGGGCAACGTCGACGTCGGTGACAACGCAGCCTTCGGCACCTTCATCGACGGTGTGGCCAGCGGCACGGCTACCGGTAACGGCAGCGTCGCCGGCAGTCTCACCGGCATGGCAGCAGGCGGCCTGATCGTCGGGCGTACCGAGGGTGACGGCAACGCCGACGGCACGCTCGCGGTCGGCAGCGACGTTGCCGACTTCACGTCGCTGCAGGTCGGCGTCACGGGCCTGAGCAGCACGGGTAATGCCACGGGCGGGATGAATGTCGGTGGCACCCTGTCACGCACGCCCGGTGGCGGCTTCATTTCAGTCGGCACGGTGGCCGGTGCCGGCCAGAGCAGTGGGACCCTGTCCGTCGTCAACGGCATCAACGGCTTCCTTTCCCTTGGCATCGGTAACGGTTCGGCCGACATCAACGCGACCGGCAGCACCACCGGCACGCTCAACGTGTCCGCCGGCGGCGTGCACAGCGGCGCCCCGAATGGCGTGTCGTTCGAGGCCGGCAATACCAACGCCAACGGCACGACCGTGGGCACCGCGACCGTCACCGGCGACATCACCGGTTTTGCCCAGATCGAGATCGGCAACGTGCGCGGCAACAACAGCACCGGCAACGCCACCGGCGACACGACCATCAATGGCAACCTGACCGGCCTGGGTACGGGTGCATTGAGGGTCGGTCGCACCGAAGGCGGCGGCGACGCCGACGGTACACTCACGGTCAGCGGCGACGTTGCCGACTTCACGTCACTGCAGGTCGGCGTCACGGGCCTGAGCAGTACGGGTAATGCCACGGGCGGGATGAGTGTCGGTGGCACCCTGTCACGCACGCCCGGTGGCGGCTTCATTTCAGTCGGCACGGTGGCCGGTGCCGGCCAGAGCAGTGGGACCCTGTCCGTCGTCAACGGCATCAACGGCTTCCTTTCCCTTGGCATCGGTAACGGTTCGGCCGACATCAACGCGACCGGCAACACCACCGGCACGCTCAACGTGTCCGCCGGCGGCGTGCACAGCGGCGCCCCGAATGGCGTGTCGTTCGAGGCCGGCAATACCAACGCCAACGGCACGACCGTGGGCACCGCGACCGTCACCGGCGACATCACCGGTTTTGCCCAGATCGAGATCGGCAACGTGCGCGGCAACAACAGCACCGGCAACGCCACCGGCGACACGACCATCAATGGCAACCTGACCGGCCTGGGTACGGGTGCATTGCGGGTCGGTCGCACCGAAGGCGGCGGCGACGCCGACGGTACACTCACGGTCAGCGGCGACGTTGCCGACTTCACGTCGCTGCAGGTCGGCGTCACGGGCCTGAGCAGTACGGGTAATGCCACGGGCGGGATGAATGTCGGTGGCACCCTGTCACGCACGCCCGGCGGCGGCTTCATTTCGGTCGGCACGGTGGCCGGTGCCGGCCTGAGCAGCGGCATGCTGACCGTGGCCAACGGCATCGACGGATACGCCTCTATCGGCATCGGTAACGGTTCGGCCGACATCAACGCGACCGGCAACACCACCGGCACGCTCAACGTGTCCGCCGGCGGCGTGCACAGCGGCATCGCCAATGGCGTGTCATTCGAGGTCGGCAACACCAACGCTCACGGCACGACGATGGGCACCGCTGTCATCGCTGGCGGGATCACCGGCTACAACGCGATCGAGGTCGGCAACGTGCGCGGTATCAACAGCACCGGCGATGCCACAGGTCACCTCAGTGTCACCGGCGGGCCAGTGAATGCCTCCAACATGCGGGTCGGCGTCAGCGAAAGCGGTATCGGTATCGCGAACGGCATCGTCGGCCTCGACCACACACTGGTGACACTGGACACAGGTCTCTTGCTGGGCAACGGCAGCACACTGCAGGTGGCCATCGACGGCAACAGCCGAGGCGTCGATTACGCGGCCTTCGATGCAGCCAATGCAATCCTCGACGGCGTCCTCGACGTGTTGTTCTCGTTCGATCCGCTGTCCGCGGTCTACGACCTCATCGTCAGCGACAGTCTCAACGGGATATCCGGTGACTTCGCCAGCGTGTCGGTCCTTGGTCTGGGTGTTGGCACGACATACAGCTACGGAATCGAGGTCGCCAACATCAGTGGCATGGACGTCGAGGTCTATCGGCTGCGTATCGGTGAAGCGAATGGCACCACAGTGCCGGAACCGAATGCGCTGCTGTTGTTCGTCGCCGGACTGGGTGTGCTGGTTCTGCGTTCGAGACGTTCGGCAACAGGGTAACCTGTATCGGGTCACCGACTCCGTCGTCGGCAGTCCGGCGGACCGCCACACCACCCTCAGTTGCAGCGACTGCGGTATCCGCTCGTCTGACTCCTTGTGACTGCTGGAGAATCATCACATGCCAATGCGCGACCGACCACCCATCGAGGCCTGCACCCACACGTTGCCAACCGGATCTCCTCTGCGGAGTCGTTACACTACGAATAGGCTGGAAGCCCATTTCAGCATGCGTGCCATGGCGCAAAGCCCATCCTCGTCCGTTACGCAGAGAAGAATGTTCTGACCCCCACCAGCATCATGTTCACCGCCACCAGATTGAGCAGCAGGCCCATCAGCTTCTCCAGCGCGCGCACCCCGCGCGGTCCCAGATGGGTGCTGAGACGCCGCCCCGGCAGGAAGACGATGCAGGTCACCACAAGCACCGCCGCCAGCACCAGCAGCAGGCTGGTGAGATCGACCTGCTGCTGCGAGCGCAGGATCATCACCGTGGTGATCGCCGAAGGTCCGGCCAACAACGGTACCGCAATCGGAAAGAGCAGCGGGTCATTGCGGTAGTTCTCGTCGAAGAGATCAGCCGCCGAGCGGAAGACCATCTTCAGGGAGATCAGGAACAGAATGACACCGCCGGCAACCGTCAGCGATGCCCGCTCGATATTCAGATAACCGAGCACCTGATCTCCCGCATAAGCAAACAGAGCCAGCACAACGAAGGCCAGTGCGGTTTCACGGATGATGATGCGCCGATAGTGCGCCGCCGGGGCATCGCCCACCACGGCCAGCACCACCGGCAGGTTGCCGAACGGATCGATGACGAGAAACAGCAACAGGGCACTCTCTAGCATACGCATCCGACCGGTACCCGGTCGCAACCGTTAATGCTGCTGCTCATCACTGGGGGGTTCGCTACGATGACCCGGACGGCTGCAACGGGCCCGGTTATCCCTTCTTGTTCGCTTCGCCGGCCGCCTGCTCCTGCTGCTCCGGCTCTTTCATGAAGGCATCCTTGGCCGCCTTGACGCGCTGTTTGAGCCCCTCCATATCAACATCCACCCGCTTCGACTCGAACCCGAGATCCTCCTTGGGTGCCTCCCGGATGCGGTCTTTGTTCATCTCTTTCCATTTTTCATGTACCTCGGCGGTCTGCTTGGAGACCACCTCACCGACCTCCTTTGCCGCCTGTTTGGCATTTTTGGCTGCGTTGTCGAGTTTGGCCTTCGACTCCTCGTCCATACTGCAGGCGCAGAGCAGCACGGCCATACCGGCCATCAGAAAAAACTGTCTCATTCTGGTTTCCTTAGGGTGCTTGATGAAAGCCTCAGTATAGCCCAAACAACGTTGCCCAAACGACCAGAGGACAACTGTTTGAAGTCGGTTTCAATTAGGGTGAGCACTTTAAATCACTCCCATCGAAGTAAAAGTTGCAGCTGTTTCAGAGAGACAATCGGTACTTTGCCTTGGTTGGATTATCGTCTCCCTGCCTATAGGCGAATGGCTGATCCGATGCTATTTTTGTGGCGGAAATTTACCGCAACACCTGTGATCTCTTTATCGAGGGGGAGTGACCTTGCGACTCCAGCGAATACTTCCATTGCTGCTTGCGCTGCTACTACTTGCGGGATGTGCCAGCGTACCGCAGCACAAGGTCCACTACCGTCTGATCGAGGCGCAGAGCGGCCGGTTGACGACAGGTAAGGCGATCCTGTTGCCGCTGAAGATCAAGGTCAAGGAGATGACGGCCAGCGGCATTACCGAAGTGGTGCCCACCTGGACAGAGGTTGGCAACAACAATTTCAGCGCTTCGCTGCAGCGCAACCAACAGACGTTGTTCGGCAATATGACCTGGGTGAATCCTCCGGCACTCGATGAGGCGGAAGCGACGCTGCTCGATCAGCACATCGCGCTGAACGAGACGGTGGTGAGCAATGCAGTAGCCGTCACCAACGCGCTGAGCGGCAACGCCTGGACGCACAAACGCAAACATTTCGATTACAGCATCGGGCCGGGCTTGGCATTCCTGGCGGACAGGACCGGCGCGGACAAGGCGATTCTGGTCATGGGTGAAGATGTACGCAGCTCCGGCGGCCGCAAGGCGGCGTTCGTCGTTCTGGCCGCTTTTGGCGTTGGCATTCCGCTCGGACACGCGGTCACCTTCGCCAATATCATCGATCTGCGCAGTGGAGACATCCTCTGGATGAACCAGCATGTCAGTGTCGGTGAACTCGGATACCTCGACGGGAAACATACCGATCGGATCGTGCAGGATCTGTTCAAGGAGTATCCGGGGATCGACTCCTATCGGCAGTGGCTGGCGAACAGCAAGTAACTGATGAAGCCCGCCGTCCTCCCCTGGTTCGCTGCGCTGCTGAGTTCACTCATCGGCCTGACCGGGTGCGCAGGCAGGGACGTGCGAACGCTGGAGCAGAGCAGCGATACCCGGCAGCTGACCGAGGATGAATCGCGCCGCTGGTATTCCGCAGAGGAGCTGGACCGCACCTGGCGTCAGAAAGGGCTGATCTACACTGATGACGCATTGACGGCGTACCTGCAATCGGTCGCAGACGCGCTCTACCCCGAGTTCAGCGACACGGTGGTGATACGCGTGATGGATTCACCCGATCTCAATGCATTCGCCCTTCCAAATGGCAGCGTCTATCTCAATCTCGGGATAATTGCCCGTATGGAGAACGAAGCTCAGCTGGCCACCGTGATCGCCCACGAGATCTCCCACTTCAAATTTCAGCACTCGCTCAAGCAGCGCCATGCGATCGAAACGGCGGTCGTCACCGGTTGGAGTGTGAGCATACTTACCGGTATACCGCTCTCCGGCGAACTGCTCGCGCTGGGTGCCATGTCGGGATACTCGCAGGAGGCGGAACGCGAAGCCGATCGCGAGGGATTCAGGCGGCTGGTGAGACAGGGTTACGACGGCACGGAATCGGTGAAGATATTCGCAATCATGCAGCAGGAGGCGAAGGTACTGGATAGCAAAGAGCCCTGGTTCTACTCCAGTCATCCCCGGCTCTCCGAGCGTATTGAATCGATGCAGCAGCTGAACATGCAACGGGAGGAGTCCGGCGGTGCCACAAACCAGCAGAGTTTCGCTGCAATGACCGGCAGGCTGCATGCATTGCTGCTGGAAAAATACCTGGTGGCACACCAATACAAGCAGCTCATCAATCTGCTGGAAGAGAAGGCACTGAGGTCGCGCTATCCTGTGTATGCAGATTTCTATCTCGGTGAAGCCTATCTGCAGCGCAAAACGCCGGGGGACGCGGAGAAAGCACAGGCCGCCTATCTGTCGGCACTGGAGAGAGCGCCGGAGTTTGCACCCAGCTATCGGGCGCTCGGCCTGATACACATGCAGCAAAAGCAGCAAGCGGACGCGTTGCGATATTTCGATAAGTATCTGCAGTTGAATCCGCATGCGGAAGATAAAAAATATATCGAACTGTACCGAAACCGTCTGTTGGAGGGATCATGAAAAAGTTTCTGCCGTCGATTCTGCTGCTGTTGTTGCTTTCCGCTTGCGCCGGGGAGTGGGTCAGAGTGGATGCCAGCAGCGTGGTGCACAAAACAGATCTATACCGGGTCTCGCTGCCGGTCGGCTGGGTGAGCAGGCAAGTCGGAGACACGCTCGTTGTTACCCGGGATGGCCCCGACATCCAAAAGATCATCCTGCGGGTCAGCAAGCATGCGGAGGCCTTCAACGACATCCAAGCCCAGTCGAAAAGCGACATGCTGCCCACCGAACTGGCCGATCTCTTCATTGCCGAACTCAAGAAAGAGGACAGCGACAGTTTGCCCAGTCTGACGATACAAAGCAACGAACCGATCATGCTATCGGGACGGGACGCTTTTCACCTGCATGCCAGTTACCGCACCGCAAACGGACTGGAGTACCAGCTGCTGGCGGTTGGCTTCGTCACCGAAAAACATTTCTATGCCATCAGCTACACCGCGCCAACGCTGCTCTTTTTCGAACGCAGCCGGGAGAGTTACGACCAGGTGCTCGACAGCCTCGAAGCGATCTGACCGTGTGGTGTAATTCGTTGAGATGAGACCTGATCGAGCTCAGCCAAGCCTGTAGGCACAAACCGACATAATTCTCCGCACCAAGATTAAACCTTGGCCAACCTAACGAACACCGATCAAGCGGATCGGTGTGGACCCTCCGCCGGGATCAGGTTTTTATGGAGTCACACTGACCCTGATTTCACGCGGGCTTTTCTGAATCGTTCCCAGGAAGCTGACATTTCAACCGGAATAGCTCCAGTACCCTGTTGTAGGTATCCAGCGTCTCTGAGATCACTTCGACCTTGGCATCCTGACCCGCCTCGGACAGCACAGGCCTGGCCTGCTCCAGAGAGCGCACGACCAAATAGAACACCCGGTACAGATCACAATAGGCCAGATTCAGCGGTATGGTCGCACGCCAGCTGGCTGCTCCCAATGCAGCATCGCGCGATCCTTTCAACAGGGTGTAGAACTGGGTGATATGAGATAACGTCTCCTGGCGCAGCCCGGTGATCTCGGGTATCTGCATGTTGAAAACCGTAAAATAGTCCTCGCTCCGACGACGAAGTTTATCCAGTTTCCAGCGGAACAAGTCCGGGTCGATCCGGTCCCTGCACTCTTCTTTGACATCGTCCAACTCGAACGACGATAAGGTCAGACAAATTGCGCCTATGTCTGCGATGATCACGTCATAGCTGCCCATGCGTCTGTTGGCGCGAAGGAAAAGATCCTGAATGATCTTCACAATAACCGCGATAAATGCACCCGCCGCAGGGACGAGAAACTCGTAAGCTTCCGCCTTTCCTGCAGATCCATATACCGTTACCAACAGTGCCACAACGCCACTGAGCACCAGGATCCATAGATAGATCAACCAGCGCAGATCACTGCACTGCGCTGAGAAAATACGATAGCCCCTTTTCACTCTCCCTGTACGTCTCTCTTTGGTACGACATCGCAGCTCTGCGGTCGGTGACCACGCTGATCAATCTGACTACTGTTGTCGTTGACCCCCTTTTTACAACCTCTGCCCCATCGGATTGGCTGCGCGCCAGCAGGAGACTTACCAAGGCATCCAGCTTCCCGCGCGACCCAGGGTCGAGCCCATGCTGTGGCTCATGCTCGCCATATTCCGATTCATCAGATCCATCTGCACGGCCATTGCCGGCACCGAGGCCAACGCGGCATTGACCATCTTGAGTTCACTTTGGATGCCACGCAGAGCGGGGCCGGGACCACCGATCGCTTCCCTGAAGGCGTTGGAATCACCGCGGATACGCTGCATCAAGACCACCGTGTCTACCAGCGTGGTAACCAAGCTCTCCGTCAACGCCGGAAAAGCGTGTTGCGCGATGTTCTCCGGTGTGGGTTCCAGCCCTCTGGCCGTGACATACCGCACCAGATAACCCTGTATGTCAGCATTGTTCATCGCCGCCGACTGAATAACGGGCATCACCTGCTGCGCCTGAGCGGCAACCATGCCGAACAGCGCCAGATTGGCATTGATGTTGTTCAGCGCCTCGACCACCGCGCCAGCCTGCGCAGCGCCTTGCGCTTCGTTGGCATGGGCTGGATGGGAGAAATTTTCCGCGGTAATACCCAACGCGACGATGGCCATCGCAAAGCCAACCACGAACCATCTCAAGGTACGTATCTGTCTGTTGTGCTCAGCCGATGTTGCCGCGAGCGAGTGGGTCAGTGCAGCAAGTGCATCTGCGATATCGCGCAACTCTTCGTCTCGAGTGTCTCTGTTCATGATCCATTCCCCAACTGTCGCCTCGAACCTCTTCCACGGGCTGCCGGGAAACCATTTGGGGAATACGGTCGGGCGAACCGTTACCGTCAGGACAGGCAGCCGCGCGGATCGTGATTCATTTTAAAATCGCCCCCTTCCCGGATTACGGACCGCGACCCGGAGATCCCTGTATTACAGTCTAGCCAAAAAACCATAATGCTTTGTGGTTTATTTTCACGCACTGACAGCAACACTTGAAGCGCAGTGACACCTATCCAGGCCGAATAGCTGGAAACTCGTAGTGCAGTGGAGCAGCAACCGGAACGCCTTGAGGTTGGTCTCCGGCAGACTGGGATTTCCTTCAGGTATTTAGCGTTCGCGGAACAGAGTTGGAGAGAAATAAACTGGTCTTCCCTGAAGCATTACAAAACGAAACCATCCTGGTAAGTTCAGCAGCCCCACGTCGACAGGGCGAGCGTCAATTTTGTTGGATCTCAATCGCCTGATGCCATAGCAAATGGAGACACCTCCCCGTGCCGTGGGAAGCACCGGTCAATTCAGCGTTTCACTTCTTTTTGACCACCCCAAAGTCACTGCGCTTGCTCGTATCGCCAGACTTCAACAGCAGCGGACCCGATCCGATCCAGAGCTCGTAGTGTCGTGCACGGATCTTGTCCGTGTTTTGATAACGCTCGCTCAGATCGGAGAGCGCCACTTCAGGCTGAACCAGCCAACCGGAGAGCGTTGCGGCAAGAAATGCACCATCCGACCTGCACTCCTCCTGGCGAAAACAGCGCAGATCCGATCGGTATTTGAAGCTGGTGATCAGCTGAATGCCAGGTACGCTCAGCGGCATACCATTGACCTCGAGCTTTTCCAGCTGCTGCTGAAGCTGAATTGCAGCCGGCCGCTGCTGCTCCTCGGCGATATGGATATAGAGCCTGGCAGCAGGCAGTTCGCCAATCAGTGCCAATGTCCTGGTGACCGGCTGCAGCTGTTGCATCACTGTCGCATCAGCGGCATCGACCTGAGCAGCCAATGCGTAGAACGCCTCTCTCGCCTGCTGGACGCCGAGTTCCTGTTCCGTTCCAGGCAGTTTTTCCAGTATGCCGGCCAGTAGCTCTATCGCGGGCTGCGCAGACACCTGCGGTGCGAGCAACTGTGTGACCGCGCGCAGCGCCAGAATCTGCGCTACCGCCATACTGCCGTCTCCGGTGGATGACGGCAGTTCCTGCATCAGTTTAACCATCAGTGCCGTGGACTCCGCAGCTTCCATGCGGTGCCGGTAGGAGGGCGGCAGCAGCGGCATGACCACCCGGATCGCCTGTGCGATGGTCAGGGATGCGGCGACATTTTTTGTCTGTTGCAAATGGTGAAGCAATGCCCCCAGTAATCTCTCAGACTGAGGTACGTCGAGTGCCAGCTCTCCGCTCAGCTTGGTCAGGCTTTGTGCCAGCAGCGCCACCTGGTTGGGATCTTGTGCCCGATCGAGCTCCCGCAGTGCCCATTCCAATACGCCCGGTGGCTGACCGGGTGACCCGTCTGGCAGGTTTCCAGGCTCGTTACCCGCGTCACTCTTGCTGTAGAGGGTGTTGGCCAGTGTCTGAGCCGCGGAATCACGCGCCAGTGCGGCACTCATCTGCACCTGGGCAATTTCGGCCTGGGCCGCTTTGCGCCGTTCTATCTCGCTGTTCAATTCAGTATTCGCGATCTGCAGATCGCTCGCTGACTTTTCCGCAATCTCACGCTGTTCCTCCGCTTTCTGCCGCTGCAGTTCGGCCACTTTCAGCGCCTCCTGTACCCGGACGGTCTGCCACAGAGCGAGCCCTGTCAGTATCGCGGCAACCAGCAACCCCGCCAGCGCGAGACGACGTTTCGCCTTCTCCGCCTGCAGCCGCTCCTGTCCCAGCAGCCGCTCCTTCTCCTGGTGCCGGGCGGATTCAGCCGCAGCCTGACTGGCCTCGATCAGCTGATTCACCTCCTCCCAGTGCCCACCATAGCGCGCCGACCAGTAGCGATTGCGCTGGCGCAGCCAGGCTGCACGCTCGTCGGTAGTGGCCGGAGAGAGTACGTTCTTGGCATCACGCTGAAAACTGGCTGACTGTACTACCAGCGCCCGCCAGACCAGCCCGTCCGCCACCTCGTGCGCCAGCCAACCCTTGACCGGATCGGGATCGGCAATACGCTGCCAACAACGGATCAGCGCTTCGTGGCTGATGTCCACCAGATCATCCGCTGCGATGGCCAGCGTGCCATAGGGTTTCAGAAAAGAGACGCCATTGGCGCGAAAGGCGTCGAGAATGCGGGTCACGGTGGCGGTATCCGCCGAGGTCAACTGCACCAGTTGTGCCAACGTCTGACGCCGGCGAATGGCGTGCCCATCGGCATTCACATCGGCAAGCGCCCGGAACAGGTCGGCGATCACATCGGAGGAGAATCCGGGGTTCTCCTGCAGTAGCCGCGCCATCACCTGGTCGGCATGACCGGAGAGCAGGCTGGAGAGTCCACCCTGCTCACTGAAATCCGTCACATCGAGGCACCAGCTCCCTGTTGAGGTGCCACTCCGGTCGCGCAGTACGCGGCGAAAGTGCAGCAGCATCAGTCCGTGCTGAATCAGCGGCAGCTGATCGGCGCCACCGGCACTGTCGGCGATCAGCGCATTGGCAAGCGACTGACTCACCTCGCCACCGTAGAGCCGCGCCGGCTCCTGGATCGCCCGCTCCAGCGCGGGGCGCGACATCTGCGGTAGCAGATACTGCGTCCGGTTGACCACTTCGGCCAGCCCGGGATAGCTGCTGCAGTGGCCGAGGAACTCCGAGCGCATGGTGAGAACCAGGTAGAGACCCGCCGGGGGATCCTGTTCGAGGCCCACCAGAATGTCAGCGAACAGTCTGGTCTCCTCCCGGTCCAGCCTGGCAAAAGCAAACAGCTCTTCGAACTGGTCGACCAGCAGGCAGATGCGCTGGCCGGCCGTCAGCCCAAGCTGCGACGGCAATGCCTGTGCGGCCTCCATGCCCCGGTTGAGCAGACGGCGCAGCGTCTGCGCACGCTGGGGATCACCGCTGGCCAACGCCCTTGCCATGGCCCAGAGCGGTCCGTTGCCCGGATGCATCTCGGCAGTGAGCCAGACTCTTCCCGACCTGGCCTGCTCCTGTTCGAGCTGTGCCTGCACACCGGCGCGAATGAGGGAGGACTTGCCGCAGCCGGAGTTGCCGTGCACCACAACGAAGCGGTGCGTCATCAGGCGGTCGATCACCTCGGTGGCCATCGACTCCCGGCCGAAGAAAACCGGCCACTCCTGCCGCTCGAACGGGCGCAATCCGGGATAGGGCGCAGCGGGAAGTTCCACCTGAAACGGTGAGGTGTCTGCCTCAGGCGGGCCTGCCGGGCTGCTCATGATGCCCTCTGCAGCCAGCCCTTCAGCTGATCGGACCAGTCCTGACGGGTGCCATCGATCCAGCTGATGCCGAGATTCTCTGCGTTACGCATGCGCCGCTCATCCTGCAACGACCGCCCCACCGTGTCGAATACCGCACAAGGGAGCGGCGTGCTGCGCTGGTCGATGGCAAGGTGGCGATAGCGGCGCCCGACCACCACCATGTCACTGTCGACAGCACGGGTGTCCTCGGTGCCGAGAATGAGCAGGCCGTCGCTGCTGGCGAGCTGGCTGCGGGACTCCACATCCATGCCGCCGTTTGCGGCCAGCGGCTGGGGTCGTTCCGGATTGACCACGAAGCGGCGATCCTGCAGCCGGTTACAGGTCTTCTCCCAAGCTGAGGAGGCATCCTGCCTGCCGTAGAGATAGATAACCTGCCCAAACTCCGCTTCGACCTTCTGCTGCTGCTGCCACTGTGCATGGCGCTGCTCCAGGAGCTGTCGGATCGCTTTGAGACGTTGGCTCAACTTGCCGCTCAGCGCAATCAAGACCTCGTTGTACCGATCCAGATCACGGCTGGAACCACGATAGGTGAATGGCCGTATCTGCTCTTCCGGCAGATCCCGATCGTAGAAGAAGTATCCCGGAATCTGGCCCAGTCCCTGCGGCCATGCGGACTCATCGGTCGGGTGCACCCGGACGAGAAACAGCCGGCTGCCCTCAGCGCCGGCAGCATCCCCGCTGCGCGCCTGCCACCAGGCCAGCTCCTGCCGGCACCAGGCAGAACGCAGATACTGAGGAGTGAGCAACATCAGAAACAGTCCGGCGCCCTCCACCTGCGATCTCAACTGCAGATCCAGACTCTCCGTGCGGTCGACACTTTCGTCCTGGCGATCACTTTCGTCCAGGAACAGACTGACCTCCAGTCCGTCGAAATTCAGCTCCTCCCGCAGATGTTCGGCGAGCTTCTGCGACCAGCGTTTCAACTCCGAGTTACTCTGCCCGCTGAAAGCACCATGGGAGTAGCTGAAAAACAGGTCGACGGGGAACTCAGCGAGCGATTTCGGCAGACCGTTTGTCAGGTATCCCATAGTTCAGCTTTCCCAGCAGTGCCTGAAAATGCGAAATGCAACCGCTTCGTCCCGCATTGACTTTATGATTGCAGATCAACTATAGCCGCTGGCAAAGCGGTTTGATACCCCGACAGCCGGTTGTGAGCGCCGAAATCGGCGTTCGCTACCCACTACCAGTCAGCCGCCTCGGCGGCGACCCGTAGCGTGTTTGCCAACGCCTCCACCTCGGTCATTCCAGACAGGGGATTCATGAACACCAGGCGCAAGTACCAGCGACCGTTCAGCTGCGTCGTGGAGAGATAAAAAGTGCCATCGGCGATCATCCGGTCGCGGATGCGCAGATGCTCTTCGTTCCACTCCCGATAGGCAAAACAGAGGATGTTGCTCTGCGGTTCCACCGGACAGGAGAAGTCGGCTTGTGCCTGGAAATAATGATATGCCTCCAGCGCACGATCCGATTGCCGGTCGACGTATTCCGCCAATCCACGCTCACCCAGCGCGCCCAACACCATGAACAGCCGCAATCCCAATGCAGCCTTGGTGCATTCTACGGTGCGATGAATGAGATCCACACCGGGTTGCCGTTTGGCATGAAACAGATAACTCGCCTCCTGATGAAACGCCCCTTCCAGGTCTCGGTGATCGCGCACCAGCACCGCGGCGCACAGCGGTGCCGTTCGGAGCATCTTGTGGGCATCCCAGATCAGCGAATCGGCCCGCTCGATGCCGGCCAGCAACGCGCGCCGCTGCGGGGAGAGCAGCGCGCTGGCACCGTGTGCTCCGTCGACGTGAAACCAGATAGCATGCTCACGGCAAAAGTCACCTATCTCCCGCAGCGGGTCGTAGCGTCCCACGGCGGTGCTGCAGGCATTGGCCACCAGTGCCATCGGCCTTCTTCCGTCGTCGCTGACACGTCGCAGCGCAGCGGTGAGGCGATCCGCCTTCACCACGCCTGCCGCGTCCACCTCCAGCGGATAGATGGCGCGTTTCCCCAGGCCGAGAATTCCCGCAGCCCGCGCGATGGAGTAGTGCGATTGCACCGGCGCGAGCAGTGCCAGATCGCCCGGCACACCGGCTTCCCATACATTCGGAGCAATACGTGTGCGCGCGGCGATCAGCGCGGTGAGGTTCGCCAGCGAACCCCCATGAGTGAGTACACCGGCACCATGACTCCCTGGCATCCCTTCCCCCGGCACCGGCGGCATCGCCGCCCAGCCTGCCTTGCTCAGCATCCAGTTGATGATGAAATATTCGATGGCCGCCGCCGCAGGGCCCATCTCGTAGATTGCCATCGGGTTGTTGGTGAATCCGTCCACCATCGCCGCCAGTGATCCCGCGTAGTGCGGCACGGCGACCTGGTGGGCGAAATAGGCCGGATGATGCAAACGTGTCGTCGCAGCCAGATAGCGATGGATAAACCCCTCCAAAGTCGCTCCGGTCAGCCCGCCGTTTGCGACATAGCGATCGAGACCGAGCTGTGCGATCAGTTCTGCCAGCCTGGGAAGCTGCAACACCGGCTGGCGTTTTTGCCGTGACTCTTCGTGATACTGCTCCAACAGACGGATCAGTATCCCGGCATCCTGTTTGAAATCCACCATTCATCTCCTACAGCGGGTTGTCGGTTCACGCTCTTGCACGCCACCAGGGTATAGCGTAAACCGGGTCGGATAGGCGCCCGATCGATCCCCAATCCAATCGAACTCATGCAAGGGGTATACTGCAGGTAAACCGGGATCGCTTCCAGGGGGTGATCATGCAGGAAACCATCACCATCGCGACCGATCAGCGGGAGGTGCTGATCGACATTACCGACCAGGTGGCTGCGCTCGTTGCACGGAGCGGTATCCGCAGCGGCCTGGTCTCTCTGTATGCGCAGGGTGCCACCGCCGCTTTGATGATCCAGGAGAATTGGGATGACAGCGTACAGAGAGATGTGATCGACCTGTTACGCAAACTGATTCCGCGCGGGGTATGGCAGCACGATCGTCAGGATGGCAACGGTGATGCCCACCTCAAGTCCGGTCTGGTCGGCCCGTCGGAGACGATTCCGGTGATCGACGGCAGACTGGGTCTCTCCCGTTGGCAGAATATCTTCTTCTGTGAATTCGACGGACCGAGGGCGCAGCGAACGATCCTCTGCACCCTGTTGCGGGATGAGTGTTGAAGGGATATTCGGTTATTGTCATGTAAACCCTGAAAAAGTTACCACCCGGATCAATCGTCAGATTTATCCAGCCTGCTTTATACGCCTTTACTGTCAGAAAACTTTACATTACGGTCACGTAGCATTTAGGCGGATCTCTTCACATTACTTCAACTATCTGAAAAACATTACTTTAATTATTATGGTGTAAATATTGCATATAAATATCCCGGTATTAGTCGAATTTATAACTTGGCACAGAAAGTTTTTTGTCATCTGTCAAGCAACCAGCAAACAGGGAGTATTTAGATAATGAATAACAAAACGAGGATTCTACCAGCGCTCTTGGCTATGGGGATGATATACACTGGCTCCGCATCCGCAGTCATCCTGCACAATCAGAATGTAACGCCGGATGTCATATTCGGAAGCGGTAACTTAAACGGCTCCTTCACCACTGACCGGGCAAACGGTGTGGAGTTGGGATTGCGGGGCAAACTGCGTCACAACGCATCCGGTGCCCCAGAAAACACCTTTAATAGTAACGGCGACGGAACCTTCAGCTTTGCCGCTGGTGTTGCACCGACTCAAGCCTTTCCTACAGCTGTGTGGAGTTTTGAATGGTCAATCAACAGCAATTACGACGCTACAAGTGGGTACATGCTCGACGGTCTCACCTACGCACTGGGTATTGACTCCGATCCGACACAAGGCACCAGTTTTTCGATACTAGACGTGATAAACGGTATCAATCCCGGTACCGGTTCTGTTTTTTGGGACCACTCGACTGGAAACAACAGCACCACTGCTGCTACTGACAGCATAGCCGCAGACGCAGCCAGTTATGCCAGTCTGATCAATACCAATAACGTCGCACAGAATTCTTGGAAAGCACACTGGTTTCTTGCTGGCTTCGATCCTACTGTTGACGGTACTTACGACTTCTATCTCGCCGCATTTGACGGTGGTACGCAACTGGCTCGCACAGACATTCAGATCATCGTTGGTCAGGGAGGAGCAGCTGTTCCGGAACCAGTTACATTACTGTTGCTTAGTACCGGTCTCATAGGTGTGGGCTACGCCAAAAAACGGCTAAAGAGCTAGCCTCATATCCACGACTATCATCGAACCCCGTTATGTACCTCCCCATAACGGGGTTTTTATCGGCGCGCGGAGCAGCCACGTGTAGACCAAAGACTTCCTTTCGGATCACCTAAATCGCTTTTCGATCAATTGACTAAACTGCTGTCGAAAACGCTATCGAATTCGATGCCGCAGACGTGAAATCTGGGTTTCAAATTACGTCCCGCACCGAGGCAAAAAACTGGGGCGACCCACCAGCAGCCCCTCGCGGTCAATGTACGGCGTTGCTTTTCAGCACGCTTGCGCCGCCTGCAACATCCCCTCATGCTCGATGAAGTCGATGATTGCATCGACCCCCTGCCCGCTCTTGAGGTTGCTGAACACCCACGGGCGCTGTCCACGCATGCGCTTGGTATCGGCCTCCATCACTGCCAGTGACGCGCCCACGTAGGGTGCGAGATCGATCTTGTTGATCACCAGCAGATCGGAGCGGGTGATGCCGGGTCCGCCCTTGCGGGGGATCTTCTCACCCTCGGCGACGTCGATGACGTAGATCGTCAGATCAGCCAGTTCCGGACTGAAGGTGGCCGACAGGTTGTCTCCGCCGCTCTCGATGAACACCAGATCGAGCGCCGGAAACCGTTGCTGCAGATCTTCGACCGCAGCCAGGTTCATCGATGCGTCCTCGCGAATCGCGGTGTGCGGGCAACCGCCGGTCTCGACACCGACGATGCGTTCGAATGGCAGCGCTTCGGCACGCATCAGGATCTGCGCGTCCTCCTGAGTATAGATGTCATTGGTCACCACCGCGATCTCGTAGCGGTCGCGCAGGCGTTTGCACAGCAGTTCGAGCAGTGCGGTCTTGCCGGAACCGACCGGCCCACCCACACCGACACGCAGCGGCTGTCTGTCGTTGTTCATCTCTCTCCTCGTTCTGTGCACAGCGCAGTGGTTGCGCTGAATCGGAAAACCGCTCTCCCACGCCCTCGCTACTAGGAGCGGAACAGCCGGGTGTACTGGGTCTCGTGGCGCGCGCTGGCGATCGCCAGCGCCGGTGCCCCGGCACCGATCTCTTCATCCGCCAACTGCAAGGCTCGCGCGACCGCCGCTGGCAGCTGTGCGGCCAGTGCCAGCTGTACGCGCTGGCCATCGGTCTGGCCAAGCGGCACCAGCTTGACCGCTGCGGCGACCTGGCTCTCGAGCCAGGCCCAGGCGTAGCCGAGCAGACAAGCTTCGACAGCGATGCCCCAATGCACCGCAGCCAGTGCAAATGGCGCGGCTTGGCAGTGCAGCAGTTCGCTGCGCCAATCCACCGCTGCAGCGATAGCGAGATCGCGCAGCAGACTGACCAGGGCGCGCGCACGCTGCCGCTCCTCGGCGCGCAGTTCGCGGCTCTCCCGACTGGCGTAGAGTATTTTTCCCCAGCGTGCAAGCGCGGCTGGGTCGCGGCGCACACAGGCATCGTGCAGGCGCACCAGCACCGGCAGATCGAGATAACCCAGGCTCTCGTCGATCAGTCCTTCGAGCCAGTCGCCAAGACTCTCCGGGTCTTGCACCCAACCCGCCTCGATCGCCCATTCCAGGCCCTGCGAATAGGTGAAACCACCGATCGGCAGGGCCGGACTGACCAGCTGCATCAGGCGCAGATGGCAGAGCGCATCACCCCCGACAGGTTCAGTGGCCATGGATAGCGTCATGCACAGGATCGTGGGAATGAGCCTGGTGGTCTCCCTGTGCATTACCGCCATAGGCGCCGGGCTCAGGTTGGAACGGTGCCTTGACACAGACCGGCACGAGACCCAGACCACGCAGCATCTCGTCCAGCACATGGTCGTGCTGGTAACGCAGCAGCGCATGCTCGATCTGCAGTGCAACGTGGCGGTTGCCGAGATGGTAGCAGGCACGGGCCAGCAGATGGGGATCGTCACAACGCACCTCGGAGACGGTCTCGGCGGCGGCACGCACCACCACCACCAGCCCATCCGGACCAGCGAGCAGATCGCCGTCGCGCAGTGCCTCGCCGCGTGCCAGAAACACCCCGACCGCACGGCCGTCATCGAGGAGTGCCCGCTGACGGCTGCGCAGACGTCGCTCCAGCGGCAGGGTCAGACTGGCCCGCGCCACCCCGCGCTCGACCCGCTGGTCGAGTATCAGCAGCACATCGTTCCCGGCTGCCATCAAAACAGGAAGTAGCGCTGCGCCATCGGCAGCACCACGGCCGGCTCGCAGGTCAGCAGTTCCCCGTCGGCACGCACCTGGTAGGTCTGCGGATCGACCTCGATGGTCGGCTGCCAGTCGTTCAATACCATGTCACCCTTCCTCACGCCACGGCAGTTACGCACCACGCCGATCAGCGACTCGAGACCGAGGTGGCAATGCACATCGGCTTCGTACGCGGTCAGGGAGAGGAAGGTCATGCGCGTCGCGTGGCGTGCACCACCGATGGCGCCGAACATCGGCCGATAGTGTACCGGCTGCGGTGTTGGAATCGACGCGTTGGGATCGCCCATCGGCGCTGCGGCGATCAGACCAGACTTGATCACCAGGCTCGGTTTGGTACCGAAAAACGCCGGCCTCCACAGTACCAGGTCGGCCAGTTTGCCGACCTCGACCGAGCCGACCTCGTGTGAGATACCGTGGGTGATGGCCGGATTGATGGTGTATTTGGCGATATACCGGCGCGCGCGCAGGTTGTCGTGGTGCGATGGGTCACCCTGCAGACTGCCCCGCTGTACCTTCATCTTGTGCGCCGTCTGCCAGGTGCGCGTGATCACTTCACCGACCCGTCCCATCGCCTGCGAATCGGACGAGATCATCGAAAAGGCACCGAGGTCGTGCAGGATATCCTCGGCAGCGATGGTCTCACGGCGGATGCGCGACTCGGCAAATGCGACATCCTCGGGGATCGAAGGCGACAGATGATGACAGACCATCAGCATATCGAGGTGTTCATCCACCGTGTTGACCGTGTACGGCCGGGTCGGATTGGTCGATGAGGGAAGCACGTTGGCATAGCTGGCCGCTTTGATGATGTCAGGCGCATGCCCACCACCCGCCCCTTCGGTGTGATAGGTGTGGATCGTGCGCCCTGCGATTGCGGCCAGCGTCTCCTCGACGAAACCCGATTCATTCAGGGTGTCGGTATGGATCGCCACCTGCACGTCGAAGTTCTCGGCCACGGTCAGGCAGTTGTCTATCGCGGCCGGTGTCGTGCCCCAGTCCTCGTGCAGTTTCAGGCCGATCGCCCCGGCGGCTACCTGCTCGGAGAGCGGTCCCGGACGCGAGGCGTTGCCTTTGCCAAGGAAACCCAGGTTGACCGGCAATGCATCAGCCGCCTGCAGCATGCGCTGGATGTTCCACGGGCCCGGCGTGCAGGTGGTCGCGTTGGTGCCGGTCGCTGGCCCGGTACCACCGCCCAACAGGGTAGTCACCCCCGACATCAGCGCGTCGTCGATCTGCTGCGGACAGATGAAATGGATATGTGCGTCGATGCCGCCCGCAGTCAGGATCTGCCCCTCGCCGGCGACCGCCTCGGTACCCGGCCCGATCACGATATCGATACCGGGTTGCACATCCGGATTGCCGGCCTTGCCGATCGCGACGATGCGACCATTCTTGATACCGACGTCTGCCTTGACTACCCCCCAATGGTCCAGAATCAATGCGTTGGTAATAACCAGGTCGACCACCTGGGCAGCCGGATGCTGGCTCTGTCCCATGCCGTCCCGGATCACCTTGCCACCCCCGAATTTGACCTCGTCGCCGTAGATGGTGTGGTCCTCCTCGACCTGGATGAGCAGATCGGTGTCGGCGAGTCGAACCCGGTCGCCGACAGTCGGTCCGTACATCTGTGCATAAGCCTGCCGGCTGATCTTCGTCATCCCCTCGCCCCTCTGTCGAGCGCGCCCATCACCTGGCCGCGAAAACCATACACATAGCGGTCGCCGGCATAGGCGACCAGTTCAACTTCGCGCGTTTGGCCGGGCTCGAAGCGCACCGCGGTGCCGGCCGGAATATTGAGCCGGAAACCGCGCGCTGCGGCGCGATCGAATTGCAGTGCGCCGTTGGTCTCGAAAAAGTGGTAGTGCGAGCCGACCTGAATCGGCCGGTCGCCGGTGTTGGCCACCGACAACCTGATGGTTTTACGACCCACGTTGAGTTCGATCTCGCCGTCGGCCGGAATGATTTCTCCTGGGATCATGGGGTTGCCTCGCAGTGAACAGGGAAAGAGTAACACGCCGGAGGGTCAGACGATCGGGTCATGTACCGTGACCAGTTTGGTGCCATCGGGAAAAGTCGCCTCGACTTGCACCTCGGGGATCAAATCGGCGATCCCGTCCATCACTTCGCCGCGACTCAGCAGCGTGCGACCATAGTCCATCAGTTCCGCGACCGAGCGCCCGTCGCGCGCACCTTCCAGGATTGCTGCGCTGATATAGGCGACCGCCTCCGGATAATTCAGTTTCAGCCCCCGCGCCTTGCGCCGTTCCGCCAGCAGTGCAGCGGTGAACAACAGCAGCTTGTCTTTCTCTCTCGGAGTCAGTTCCATGGTGTTCGGCTCTCTCTATTTTCATTGTTTGTCAGGTAGCCCAGATACGCGGCACGCTGGGTGCACGCCCCAACGTCATCGGCCGCAACCGCTGCCACGCCGCCCGGAACAGACGGTGAGCAAGCTCGGTCGAGTCGCCCAGATAGCGCAGCACCAGCAGATCTTCGATCAGTGTGACGCCAGCGCTCACTGCGACGTCACTCCCGAGCAGGTCACGACAGGCGGCGATCTCGCGCGCGCCGGCGCCACTGATCACCAGCGTTCCGCAGACCGCAAGACCGGCCATCAGGGACCGGCGACGGCGGTTGTCCGGGTGCACGCGCAGACGATCGAGCAGCAGTGGCAACCCTTCGCGGTAAATCTCCAGCCGGCTGTCGACCTGTCCGGCGTCGAACACCTCACCGATCACCGGCCGGCCGAAGCAGTGCAGCTCCCACAGTGCGCAAGCTGCGTTGCCGCACAGATCGATCCGGGTCTCGAGCTTCACCTCAGCCCCGGGGAAGTGGATACTCTCCTGTGGCAACCACTCCAGCGCTGCACCTTCGGCGACCGACAGGCGTTGCACTTGACTCGCCTCCAGCCCGGCGCTGCGGTAAAACTTGGTCGCACCCGGTGTGGTGACCAGTGCCTTGGCACACTCACCCACGTCAACCAAAATCTGCAGTCTGTCGCCACCAACCACTCCACCGGGCGGGTGCAGCAGGTAGACGTGGCAGACATCCCCCTCAGGGTAGAAGGGGCGCTGCACCGCCAGCGGACCGTGCCGTTCGCGCTCCGCCAGCAGTGTGCGCCCGGGTGTGGCGCGCAATCCCAACCTCAGGCGCGCATGCCAGCCCTTACTGATGGCCGAGCGATCACCCTCTGCGCTAGTGGCAGCCTGCACCTGGATGGCCCTGCGAGCGTCAGTCCGAACGGCGCGACCAGAGCGCAGCAACCACGACGAGCAGAATCGGCAGCAACCATAGCAGCGTGCCGGCGTGCTCGGCCGCATGTTCTACGGCCGGCATATTGGAGAGGTGAGCCATGGCGAGACCGGGCAGCAGGGTCATGGTGGCAAAAACCGATCGCTTCATTGGATTCTCCTGTCAGGTGTCAGACGGTCAGGTACTGCTGAATCAGCGCGTCATTGAGCTGATCCATGGCGCCGGTCGCCACGGATCGGCCGCGGTCGAGCAGACAGAAACGGTCGGCGACTTTGCGCGCAAAGGGCAGCTTCTGCTCAACCAGCAGTACAGTCAAGCCCATCTCACGATTGAGCTTGCGCACGATGCTGCCGATGTCGGCGACGATATTTGGCTGTATCCCCTCCGTCGGCTCGTCCAGGATCAGCAACCTCGGGTCGGTCACCAGTGCACGACCGATCGCCAGCTGCTGTTGCTGACCTCCGGACAGGTCGCCACCACGCCGTCCGAGCATCTCCCTGAGCACCGGGAACATCTCGTAGATGAACTCCGGCACCTTGCGCAGGCGGTCGCGCCGCGCCGGCAGACCGATCAACAGGTTCTCCTCGACACTGAGCAGCGGAAAGATCTGCCTGCCTTGTGGCACGTACCCGATACCCAGTGGTGCGCGCTGCTCGGCGGTGACGCGTGTGAGATCGATATCACCATAGCGCAGATCACCGGATTTCACCGGTAACAGTCCCATGATGCACTTCAGTAACGTCGTCTTGCCGACACCGTTGCGTCCCATGAGCACGGTGCACTCGCCTGCGGGAACGTCGAGGTCGAGGTTCCACAGCGTGTGTGACTGGCCATAAAACTGGTTCAGCTGTCCGATCTTCAGCATGTCACCCCCTGTCGATTACTCACCAAGGTAAACCTCCACGACTTTCGGATCACTCTGCACCTGGTCCATGCTCCCCTCGGCAAGCACACTGCCCTGATGCAGCACGGTGACGCGCGAGTTGAGCGCGCGCACGAACTCCATGTCGTGCTCGACGACGACCACCGAATGCTCACCCGCCAGTGAAGTCAGCAGTTCGACCGTACGCTCCATCTCCTGATGGGTCATGCCCGCGGCCGGCTCGTCGACCAGCAGCAACAGCGGGTTCTGCATCAGCAGCATGCCGATCTCGAGCCACTGCTTTTGGCCGTGTGACAAGGTGCCGGCCCGCTGCTGCGCCTCGTCGACCAGACCGATCAGCTCCAGCACCTCTTCGATGCGGGCACGCTCCGCGTTAGCCAGGCGGGCACGCAGTGTGCGCCAGACACCTTTGGGACCGGCCATCGACAGCTCCAGGTTCTCGCATAGCGAGTGGTGCTCGAACACGGTCGGCTTTTGGAACTTGCGCCCGATACCGGCCTGGGCGATCTCCGCTTCGCTCATCTGCAACAGATTCATGCGCGAACCGAACCAGCAGGCACCGGTGTCCGGACGGGTCTTGCCGGTGATGATATCCATCATCGTCGTCTTGCCGGCACCGTTCGGGCCGATCAGGCAACGCAATTCACCGGCGTTGACGTAGAAGTTGAGGTTATTGATCGCCTTGAAACCGTCGAATGCGACCGATACATCCTCCATGTACAACACGGTGCCGTGGGTCAGGTCGAGGCCTTCGACCACCTTGGGCACCATAAAGTCGAATACCCGGTCGCGGCGGAAAAACTCCTGGACCGCACTCATGTCGCCTCCCCTTTGCGGTGAAACAACCCGGCGATACCCCGCGGCAGCAACAGTGTGACCAGGACGAACAGACCGCCGAGGGCGAACAGCCAGACCTCGGGAAGCGCCGCGGTAAACCAGCTCTTGCCGTAATTTACCGCGATGGCACCCAGCACGGCACCGTACAGCGTCGCACGCCCACCCATCGCAACCCAGATCACTACCTCGATCGAGTTCAACGGCGCAAACTCGCCCGGATTGATGATACCCACCTGTGGTACATACAACGCCCCGGCAAGACCGGCCAGCATGGCGGAGAAGGTGAAGATAGCGAGTTTGACATTCTCGACCCGGTAGCCGACGAAGCGGGTGCGATCCTCGCTGTCACGGATCGCCACGGCAACACGACCCAGACGTGATTGAACCAAGGCACGGCAGGCCAGGTAGCCAGCCCCCAACGCAACTCCCGAAGCGATGAACAGGCCGATGCGAGTGGCGTCCGACTGCAGGCTGAAGCCGAGGATATCTTTGAAATCGGTTAATCCGTTATTGCCACCGAATCCCATTTCGTTGCGGAAGAAGGCAAGCATCAACGCGTAGGTCAGTGCCTGAGTGATGATCGACAGGTAGACGCCGGTGACCCGCGAGCGGAACGCCAGCCAGCCAAACACGAAGGCGAGCAGTCCGGGCGCGAGGAGCACCATCAGTGCGGCAAACCAGAAATGGTCGAAGCCGTACCAGAACCACGGCAGTTCCTGCCAGTTCAGGAACACCATGAAGTCGGGCAGATGCGGGTTGCCATACACGCCACGGTCACCGATCTGGCGCATCAGGTACATGCCCATCGCATAGCCGCCGAGCGCGAAGAATGCGGCGTGACCCAGGCTCAGAATGCCGAGATAGCCCCACACCAGATCGACCGCGACCGCCAGCAGCGCGTAGGTCAGATACTTCCCGAGCAAGGTCACGGTATAGGTTGAAACATACGCCGGATGCCCGGCCGGTAGCGCATTCAGCAGCGGTACGGCAATCACGGCCAGTAACAGCACCAGCAGGAACAGCTGACCGCCACGATCGCCCTTGAGGATCTGCATCAATGACATCCGCTCAACCCTCCGCGGCGCGGCCCTTCTGCGGGAACAGACCGCGCGGGCGTTTCTGAATGAACAGGATTATGAATATCAGTACCAGGATCTTGGCCAACACCGCCCCCGCCCAAGGCTCCATGACCTTGTTGGCAATGCCGAGACCGAATCCACCGATCAGCGTCCCCCACAGATTGCCGACGCCACCGAATACCACCACCATGAAGCTGTCAACGATATAGGCTTGGCCGAGATTGGGACCGACATTGGTCAGCTGTGACAGTGCCACGCCGGCGATACCGGCGATCCCCGAGCCCAAACCGAAGGTCAGTGCGTCCACCCGCGCCGAGCGCACCCCCATCGCCCGCGCCATGGCTCGGTTTTGCGATACCGCACGCACCTGCAGCCCCAGCCAGGTGTACTTGAGCACGAAGAAGAGGCCGGCAAACACCAGCAGGCAGAAGGCGAAAATGTACAGCCGGTTGTAGGTGAGCGACAGCACGCTGTTGATCTGCCACAGGCCGCTGAGGAAATCCGGATTGGAGACCGGCACGTTCTGCGGCGAGATCAGCGTACGCACCAGCTGTTGCAGAATCAGGCTGATACCGAACGTTGCCAGCAGTGTTTCCAGCGGACGGCCGTAGAGAAAGCGGATCACACCGCGTTCAATGGCCACGCCAACTCCTGCCGAGACGAGGAATGCCGCCGGAATAGACAACAGGATGGACAGGCCGATCATCCCGGGCATCAGCTGCTGCATCAGGTAAGTGGTGTAAGCGCCGAGCATGATCAGCTCGCCGTGCGCCATGTTGATCACCCCCATCACACCGAAGGTGATCGCCAGGCCGATCGCTGCCAGCACCAACACCGACCCAGCGCTCAAGCCGAAGAAGAGGGTCTCCAAATGACCGAAGAGCACCACCCGTTTTTCGATCTTTCTCAGCGCCGAGGCGGCATCCGCGCGCACCTGCGCGTCGGGGTCGTTGTTGACCAGACGCGTCAGGCCGTTGCGCACCGCCGGCTCCAGACTGTCGGAGAGATCGGCGATCGCCCGACGCCGTCGTTCCGGTTCGGTCGCAGTCAGACCGGCCAGTGCCAGTACCACGTGCATCGCCTCGCGCACCGCACTCTCCTGCTCCTTCTGGAGCAGTGAGCGGATCAGCGCTGCGTGCTCCGGTTCAGGGTTTTCAAGCATCGCATTGACCGATTTCAACCGGACCGCAGGGTTCGGGTCGGAGAGCTCCAGTTGTGCGAGCAGACTGCGGATCTGCGCGCGCATGGCATTGTTGATCGGCAGTTTCTTGAATTTGCGCGCACTGAACTCACCATGGTCGGTGCCGTCCAGCACGTCGACGGCAAACTTGCCGCCGGAACGTTCACGCATCCATACCAGGCGTGCAGGTTGATTCAGGTAGCGTAGCTCCCCCTCCAGCAGGCCGCGCAGCAGCTCGCCCGCTTGTGGATGGCCGGAACCGGCGAGCATCTCGACACCCGCTGCCTTGACGTCGAAGTCACGATCGAGAAGCTGGGCAAACGCGGTATCCAGCATCTTGTCGCCGGTTTCGATCTCAGCGGCGGTGAGCGGCGTGCTCAGACAGAGCAACAGCGTCGTCACGATGATTCGCAACATGTGCAAAAGCCTATTCTTCATCAGGGTAAACCGGTCGTGGCACCGGTCATGCTGCTCCGGTGCCACGCCTCGAACAGTGACTGACTCAAGTCATCCCGATCAGTAGTTCTGACCGGAGCACTTGGCTGTTTTGACGTTGAAGTTTCCACACGACAGCGGTGCCCGCCAGTCGGCGATGATATCCTTCGATCCTTCCAGATAGTCCGACCAGGCATCACCAACCACCAGCCCCGGTGTCTGTGAAACGATCTGGAACTGGCCATCATCCTGGATCTCACCGATCAGCACCGGTTTGGTGATATGGTGGTTCGGCATCATTGCCGACAAACCGCCCGACAGGTTGGGCACAGCCACACCGATAAGCGCCTCACCGACTGCACTGGGATCGGTGGTACCGGCCTTCTTGACCGCCTCGACCCACATGTTGAAACCGATGTAGTGTGCCTCCATCGGGTCGTTGGTCACCCGCGCTTCACTCTTGATGAACTTGTGCCACGCATCGATGAACGCGTCATTGGCATCATTCTCGACGCTCATGAAGTAGTTCCACGCAGCCAGATGGCCAACCAGCGGCTTGGTATCAATCCCCGACAACTCTTCCTCGCCCACCGAGAAGGCGACGACCGGGATCGACTCAGCCGAAATACCCTGGTTACCCAGCTCCTTGTAGAACGGCACATTGGCATCACCGTTGATGGTCGAGACCACGGCACTCTTCTTACCGGCCGAGCCGAACTTCTTGATGTCGGCGACGATCGACTGCCAGTCGGAGTGGCCGAAAGGCGTGTAGTTGATCATGATGTCGCTCTCTGCCACACCCTTTGCCTTCAGGTACGCTTCCAGGATCTTGTTGGTGGTGCGCGGATAGACATAGTCGGTACCGGCCAGCACCCAGCGTTGCACCCCCTGCGCCATCAGATAGTCGACCGCAGGAATGGCCTGCTGGTTCGGCGCCGCACCGGTGTAGAAGACGTTCTTGGAAGACTCCTCGCCCTCGTACTGCACCGGGTAGAAGAGCAGACTGTTCAGCTCTTCGAACACCGGCAGCACCGACTTGCGTGAAACCGAGGTCCAGCAGCCGAATACCGCATCGACCTTCTCTTTCTCGATCAGTTCTCGCGCCTTTTCGGCGAACAGCGGCCAGTTCGAGGCCGGGTCGACGACCACGGCCTCCAGCTTCTTGCCGAGCAGGCCACCCTTTTTGTTCTGCTCCTCGATCAGCATCAGCATGGTGTCCTTCAGCGTGGTCTCGGAAATTGCCATGGTGCCGGACAGCGAGTGCAGCACCCCCACCTTGATGGTGTCGGCGGCCTGTACAGCCCCGGCCAGGCCCAGCGCGGTGACCGTGCAAACCGCCAGTGACAGGCGGCGAAGTTTGGAAGCGAAATGCATGCGTAGATTCTCCCCTTGCAATTGACTGGAAAACTGCCCGCTGGTGCTGCAACCTGGTGCCTGATACAGGACGCTCCCGTGACAGCAATGGGTGACTTTACCCAATAAAGCGACAGTTGAGCAGCACAATGCAGGCGGCGTGCCAACCTGATAACTGTATGATATTTATATAGTATTATCCTGCCATGGAGAGGTGGAAACTTTCTCATGCACCGTGTTGGAGCGTGGAGCATCGGGTCACGCCCCGTTTCGGCGCGGGCAAACGTGGTAAGCCTGTCCTCAACCAGCAGGGCGACCTTATCGGCTGTCCAGAATGATCTCCCGGGAAAGAATGGTGAACCTGGTTTATAATGGCGCTACGCTGAATAACCACCTCCGGCACGGTATGCTGTGGCAAACGGAACCAGTCAACATGACCAACGATAATCTCGCATCCGAATATATCAACAGATGCAGCGCACAGCTGCAGGCATCCACCCGGATAACGCCGCATTCGACTGATGAGGTGCGGCAGCTTGTTTTGCGGATCGAGGAGCCAGCGTTCCAATTCGTGGAAGGTCAGACGATCGGTGTGCTGGTACCCGGTCCCCATCCGTTCGGCAACAGCTACCACCATCGACGCTACTCGATTGCCAATCCGCGCCATGTCAGTGCAACGGCTGCCGTTCAGATAGACCTGCTGGTACGACGTTGTTTTTATATCGACGAGATATCGGGTGAGCGTTATCCGGGTATCGCATCCAACTACCTGTGCGATCTGGACCCAGGTGATCGCATCACCATCACCGGACCGTATCGGAGTCCATTCCATATTCCAATGGATAGATCATCCAATCTGCTGATGATCGGTACGGGCACCGGAGTCGCGCCGTTCCGTGCTTTTGTCAAGCATATTTACGATCAGATTGGTGGCTGGCAGGGAAAAGTTCGGCTCTTCTACGGCGCAAAAACCGGACTCGATCTGATCTACCTGAATGACCAGAACGATGATCTCGCCCACTACTACGATCAGAACACGTTCAATGCATTCAGTGCCTTTGGCAGCAGAGCGCTGAGCAGTGAAAGTGATGGACTGGAGCGGGTGTTGAGCGACAATATCGGCGAGGCCTGGTCGCTGCTGCAAGATCCCAAAACCCACCTGTTTCTCGCCGGACTGAACAAGATCGCGCCTGTGCTTGACCGTATCCTGGTCGACAGCGCTGGGTCGGCACAGCAGTGGCAGCAACTGAAACAGCGTATGGTCAACGAAGGCCGTTGGTCGGAACTGTTGTACGACTAGCTGCTGTCGCATCAATTCAACACAATTTGCAACATTACCGGTTCCGACAAAGCCCTGCGAGGTCTGAGATGTTTATCGATGTCAGTAAAACCTCCCCTACTCAGATCATCGGCGACACTGGCGCAAAACTGCGCAAGCTGACGGAAACGATCGAACGGCTTCACGTCCGCGGCGCGACGCGCCCGCTGGAAAAAATCATCCACAAGGTATACCCGGCAGATCTCGCCAGCGTACTTGCGTCGATTCCCGAGGTACATGTCGCCCCGATTTTTCATACGATTCCCGAGGCGGAGCTGGCGGCCGATGTACTCATCCAGGTCAACGACCGGGTGCAGCGTATCATCCTGGCAGAAACCCCGGACGCCCAGCTCACTCCCATTCTTGAAAAACTCCCCCCGGACGAACGTGTCCTGCTGATTCGTGAGATGGAACCGGAACGTGCGGAACGACTCCTGTCCGAGTTGGAAAAAGCCAGTCAAAAAGAGCTGGAGAAGCTGCTGAGTTACCACCCCGATACGGCCGGCGGCATCATGACCACCGAGTTCTTTGATCTGACCGGGGATACTACGGCGGACCAGGCGATTCGCGCCGTGCGCGAACATGCCGAAGTGGAGATGGTCTATTACCTCTATGTCACGGACGCGGAGCACAAGCTGGAAGGTGTCATCTCCATCAGGCAGCTCCTGCTGGCCAAACCGCAGGCGCTTTTGCGCGATGTGATGAATGCCCGAATCATTACGGTGTCCACTGACACTTCGCGGGAAAGTGTCGCGGCGCTGGTGGATAAATATCGCCTGCTCGCCATACCCGTGGTGGACGAAAGTCAGCACCTTGTCGGAATGATCACCGTCGATGACGTGATCGACGTGCTGGAAACAGAAACGACTCAGGACATGCTACGGATGGCAGGCACTGACAAGGCAGAAATACTTACCCATTCCACTTTTCGTATTGCGTGGATTCGTCTGCCCTGGTTGCTCGCGGCGTTTATTGGAGGTCTGGCGGCAACCTGGATCGTACGCAATTTCGAAGGCGTACTCACCCAGGTCATTGCGCTGGGCGCATTCCTCCCCGTGGTAATGGGTATGGCGGGTAACGTCGGCGTACAAACGGCCACGGTCACCGTACGCGGTTTGGCGACCGGCTCACTGGACCTGCGCGATGTGTGGGGCGTGCTCTATAAAGAGCTCCGGGTGGGTCTGATACTTGGGGTGTTTTATGGCTTCACCCTCGGATTATTTGGCTGGTTCATGTTCGGCAGTCTGGACCTCGGCGGTGTGGTAGGTTTTACGATACTCGGCAACATGACTGGCGCTGCCCTGCTCGCGGTGGCTTTACCCATGCTCTTCCAACGCATTGGTGCCGATCCCGCGATTGCCACCGGTCCCTTCGTGACCACGGCGATCGATGTGTTTGGCGTCCTGAACTATTTCATGCTCGCCACCCTCCTGCTGGATTTACCGGGGGCAGGTTCCTGAAAATCTTTTATCACATCGTAACATCCACCCACATCATGCATACACCCCTTTACCGAGTGAACCTCGCTGGTGAAGCATCATCACTCGAATATATCCGCTTGATCAGCCTTGCATCTGAGCGCGAGCACACCATGCTTGCTCCACGGTGAACGAAAAGCCCCGCTGTGCGCAGTGGAAAACTCGGTGATGATTGTACGAGTATCTCGAGCAGAACCTGATCCACGGGGGATGGGGCGTTGATGTCTGCTGTGCTTAAGCTGTTTCACAGGGTAACCCGGACCACCACCTCACCCAGCAGGCGTACATGTGTCCGCAAAGAGCGCTCCACTTCCCGGGCAATGGCATCCGCGACACGAACCGTGAGGTCTGGATCGACGGCGATGGTTACGTCGCTGTATACCTTGTGTCCGCTCCAGCGAGCACGCACACTGCGCACCGCTTGTACGCCGGCAATATGGCTCGGGGCATGGGCAATTTCGTCCAGGATCTCAGGCTCGATGCCGTCGATCAGCCGTTGCCAGACTGCTCGGGCGGCATCTTTGACGATGAATAAGATAGCAATGGTGATACCGATGCCCACAATGGGGTCCGCCAGCGGGAATCCGAGCCAAGCGCCGATCACACCGATCAGTACCGAGAGGCTAGTGAACCCGTCCACCCGCGAATGTTGGCCGTCGGCGATCAGGGCTGCAGACCCAATCTGACGTCCCACCCGGATGCGGTAGACGGCAACGGCTTCGTTGCCGACAAAGCCGATCAGCGCCGCCATCGCCACCCAGCCCAAATGCTCCATCGGTTCAGGGTTGATGAATTTGAGAACAGCCTCGTAACCGGCCACGCACGCGGAGAAGAAGATCACTCCGACGATAATGACCCCGGCGACGTCTTCCGCCTTGCCATATCCGTAAGTGAAGTGCCTGTTGGCCCCACGGCGAGCGAGCGCAAACGCGATCCAGAGGGGAATACTGGTAGCGGCATCCGCAAAATTATGGATGGTGTCCGCCAATAGAGCCACAGAACCGGAGTAGAGAACCACGAGCACCTGCAGCAGTGCGGTGATTCCGAGACCCACCAGGGAAATCTTGAGTGCCCGGATCCCCTTCGCACTGGACTCCATGACACTATCCACCTGCTCCGCAATATCGTGGGAATGGGCGAAGTTTCCACGCAGCCAACCGACTAGACCGCTTCCTTGGTGGTGCTCGTGGTCATGGGCATGCGTGTGGTGGTGGTGATCTTGTCCCTCCCCGTGGTGGGCGTGAAGGTGCTCCGCTTCGGTGAATGACCCAACCAGACATTGACGGCCGTCCTCCTGCTCGATGAGCAAGCGGGCTTCGAAGGCGTGGGGCTCTGGGATCGGGGCGGGCGACTCCAGGTAATCGTACTCCTGGCGGAAATGGAAGATCTCTTCATCTCCGTCGGGACGCACTGTTTTCAGCGTCACTGCCTCAGCAGGTGGGGGTGTGGCAGACTGGCCGCTGTTGTCAAGAAAATACAGCCGGAAACGGGGTGACACCCCAGTCTCGAAGATACTGAGCTCCACGAGGCCATCGGCGTGGACCAGGAGCGGCCCACCGTGACTGCCTCTCTCCTTTGTGGCGTGCTCATCGTGGTTGTGGCCATGGCCTACTTCACTGAACAGTGCGGCCAGCCGTTGGCGGCCTGGCTCCAACGCCAGTCGTACCAGAAATTCATGCGGCTCCGGAATGTTTGTGGTGGACTCCAGATAGCCGTCTTCCTGGCGGAAAGCGAACCGCTGGAGGATTCCGCCTGGCCTCTCTGTCTCCATAACTACTGACGAAGCAAGGGGTGATGCGACCGGTTGCATGGCATCATCCAGGAAATAGAGCCGGAACCGGGGTGGAACCCCGCTCTCGAACACGCTGATCTCCACGTATCCACTGGCATGCTGAAGCAGGGGAGCGCCATGCACTCCGTGAGATGGCACTATCGGATTGGGCTGTGGCATGGATTGCTCCGGTGCAGGATGGCGCAGATGGATCATAGATACTTGGTCATCGTCTTGAGCGCTTTGAGCTGCTCAGCAATCTCCTCTGGGGTCATGCCCTCCTGGACTTGCAGGCAGTGCTCTATATGGTCGGTGACGTACATGCGTTTGGCCGTGATCAGGGCATTACTGACAGCTTGGAGTTGTTGGGCAACGCGCTCACACTCATCCCCGGCCTCCAGCATGGCGAGCACTTTCGTCAGATGTCCCGAGGCACGTTTCAGGCGCAGTAATATTTCGGCGTGGGAAGTGTGTTGGTTCATTAAGAATGATCCTATCCCCCTGGATAGGATAGTGTCAAGGCGCGACTGAGCAATTTACAAGCTCGTGAAGGGATTGGAAGAGCACCTAACCCACCGGACCGAATAAAAGAGGGGAAGCCATGTATTGTTGAAGAAGCGCATTTCCCGTTCTGTCGGTCTTGTTTTGCACTGAATCTCGTGCAGGCGGACCTGGTTAAATTTCGGGAGATGCTCAGGCCGACCGATAACAACCGGCAGGAATACCTTCAGTTCTTTGAGAATAGTTTGGGAATGAGGAAGAAATATCAGGAGTTCATGGCCTATCCACTATTACCCCAAGCGTCAAAGCGACTTTGCTCCACATCGGATGCCTGTCAATTATCTATTCTTGTGAATTGATACTGGCTGGATTGCAACTGTCTATCAGATCACCTTGCGTGGGGAGAGCGGCGGCGTGTGACAAAACTGAGGGCGATAGTGCGGAGATTGAAGGTCAGCGGCATTCGCCGAAACAAACTCACCTGGGTTCCAGCCCCAACAACACAGCCTTGCAGTTATCCGATGTCGCCACCTTGGCCAGGAGATCCTTGCCGCGGGCGCTCTCGATTGCATGTCCGGTGCCCTCGGGGACGAAATACTGAGCGATTTGCGGGAAATCCACCGAACCCTGCCCCCTGGAACGTCCCACGATGCAGGCCTGATCCGGTTTCAATTGCGGGGGCTCGAAACCAACTGCAACGAAGCTTGCCGGACGTTCGGTGCTGACGGTGACATAGACAGGCGTGAACTTCCCTGCCGCCTCGCTGGCCTGATCCGCGGGCAGTATATTCTGTGCAAGCGTGTAGCCGAGGATCACGTAATCCCCGCGGAAGAGTGAACGGGGGTCCATCTTTTCGGTTTCCAGAAAGACAATCGTTCCGGTGGCGCGAACCAGCAGGGGTTGCACCAGCACCAGGCCCATGACCAGCACCTGTATCCCTACGGCTAGCATCAGCTTTCTGCTCATCGGGTGATCCTCGCCAACAGACGTCGGCGCTGCTTTTCAATCCAGATCGACAGCGCGATCAGCACAACGCCACCGATGATGAACGCCAATGACCTGTCCAGCAGACGCATCGACCAGGAAAAATACTGGATCAGGATGACCGATGCCGCGCTGCCTACACCGATGTTCACCAGCGCCGGACGTCCAGCCTGGACACCGTTCCAGATCAGCCCCAGGGAGAGCAGGAACACCAGCAGCACGAACAGGGCATACACCGGCATCAGGCTGGCTCGCTCGATGTCGCCCAGAAAAAGCATGCCGAACAACAACCCGGCCACCAGCACCATGAGCAGCCGGCTGCGCGGTGAGGTAAAACGACCCAACCAGAGTGCCAGCCCCACCAGGCCGAAGCTGAACGCAATGATCGACCACTGCTTGGAGGTGAAGTCGATCTGAATCAGAAACTTCAGTACATCATCATCGATGGTAGCCACCACCAGGGGAACGGAGATCAGCAACGCTCCCCAGACAATCCAGGTCCCTGTGGCAAAGCGCCAGTTTGGCAGCCTTTCCACCAGCAGTGCCACCGCCACCAGCGCCAACCCCAGCAAGGGCAGCAGCGGTTTGAGTCCGTAACTGCCGAACAGCGCCTCCAATTGGTCGTCGCTGAACCAGGCCTTCCCGCCGCCGAACCAACCGAGGGCAAGCAGTGCCAGGGGAATGGCCAGCCAGGCATGCAGCCGCGAGTTCAGGGCGTAACCCATGGCCAAAGTCGCCAACAGCCAGATGAATGGTCCCTGCCAGAAGGTCAACGAGAAGTTGAAGATCTGACCGACCAGGAAGATGTAAGCGCCAACCGTCAGCGTGGCAAGAAACCAAAGCGCATGAGCGATCCGGTCGTAGCCGCGCAGTCCGCTGAATTGCGCCGCACCCACCACGCCGGCATAGGCGAGGAACAGCGTAGCAATACGCAGGCTGGCACTCATTCCGGTCCAGTGGCTGGCGACGAACAGAATCATTCCCACACCAACCAGTACCGCGCCGAATACGGACACGATCCTCACCATCCGGCCACTGCTTCGGCTGGGGGCATGCTCATCCAGATATTGGGCCAGCTGGCCGGCCTTAATATGGTCTATCAGACCCGCCTGTTCCCAGAGGTCGAGCGCTTCGCTGGCTTTGATGTCGTGCATTGCCGTCCTCCATAGCGCTCATGCGCCGAATCACCCCTCCGAAATTGCAATCTGCACAAGCCTAGGCGCATTACTGGTCACTGTCAAAAGTGCTGAACGAGCATAGCAATCCGTCAAAACCAGGGACGACGGGGTCAACCAATACCTGCCATCCAGGTACGATTTTTCCAGCAAGCGAAGCCAACGCTACCATGCTGGGCTCCGGTAGTGCGTACTCCGCTTGCTGTATCATTAATCTTCTCCAGGTCTCGCTGCAGCGCCTGCGGATCAGAAGAGAGCGGCGCCTACGTGATCACTGATGACTCTATTCATTTAACGCTTTCACCTCCCGTATAAGATCATTGATTGCGAATCTGGGATACTGCCGTCACGGCCATGGAAGTCTATTCACCGCATCCCAAGCCCGGGAAACTTCGAACGTTATCAGCTGAGGGATTCAACCAGGCAGAGAAGATAGGTCATGCCAACAGTGTTGGATCTGGCAACCGGTTCAATGCTGCTTCTACAGGCAAACTGAATCAACCGGGATGTGTCGCACCCGCATCTGACTATACCAGTTATGACTCGTACTTTACGTACTTGAAGCGTGGATCGTCGGGGGTACCCTCGAGCGCTCCCCCCTCCAGAGCAGGCTGCCACATAACCACTGATTCGATCTTTTTTGCCAGCTCGAAATCTTTTTCGGTGATCCCCCCGGCCGAGTGGGTCATCAGCTTGACGATGACAAAAGCATAAGAGAGCGCCAGATCGGGATGATGAAAAGCCGACTCCGCGAGGTGTCCGATCACGTTGGTCACCATCATGGTCGCCTTCCAGCCACTGGTTTTGTATTTACGTCCTATCCAGCCCTTTTCCAGATACCAGTGAGGCAACTCACTTCTCAATCGTGCCTCTACTTCATCTTCACTGAAGGTCTTATCTTTGTTACGGGACGATCGCTGCTCCATCTATCACCTCCCGGTCCGCTGCGGCGCGGACGAACCAGTAATTCATCCGCAAATGTTACACATATTATTGATAAAACTATATTTTTTACAATCCCTATTGACACCGTGTTACAAAAACTGTGTTACAAATGGAGTAGAAAATGGCCGATTACATAAGTATACGTGATGATGGTATCTGGTTGTATCAGCGTCTCTTACCTACATCTGTACTGCAAAATAACCCTCAATTACCCAAATTAATCCGCAAATCAACAGGGACACATACTGGGTGGAGACGACCGCCATTTTCTCCATTGCGTAAACAATATTCCGAACGTGATAGTCACACTGCGGGAAGGCGCCAGAACGCTTGACCGCGAGTATATGGAGATGGCACAGAGCTTCGATCTCAATCTCGGTAAATGAGTTTGGTACATCACGCTGCCACAGTTACTGCCATTTTTCACGGTTGCCGCCCGCTCCGGAATCTCACTCATCTGGAAAATCGTGCTCGTGGTAGAGCTGCTTGGGCGCAGCGACGGAGTCGGATTCCAGCTACATCTCTATTTCCAACTCTCTGATGTTACCGGAATCCTGGCCTACAGCCTCTCCTTCATCAGTGTGGTGCTGATAATCGAGTATGCCTTGTTGCAACCACTGGAGCGTAAAACCAACCGTTGGCGCCAGTGATGAAAAAGATGACTATACGTATCGATCGTAAGCAGTTCACCGACAAGGAGAGCGGTAGAGAGCGGCTGGTTTTCAGGGACGCGCGACTGCAGTTGAATAACGGTGAATGCGTTGCAATTGTAGGACCGTCCGGCTGCGGAAAAAGCACCCTGCTGCATATCGTGGCCGGACCGGACCAGTCCTACCGCGGTGAGATCAAGTGGGACTGGTCAGGTAATCAGCGTTCCCACAGACTGGGGTATGTGTTCCAGAATCCGCGTCTGCTTCCCTGGCTCAGGGTACGCAGAAATATTGAACTGGTCATGGAAAAACCCGCCTCTGACAGCACACTGGTCGATTGAATCGTCCTTCTAGCCACCTCACCGGCCAGAGTCATCTGTGCAGAGAACGTCGCTATCCCTGTCACCAGAGAGACCGGCGGATTTGACAGCGCCGCGTATTGGCGAGTTGCAGAAGCTGTTTGACGATCTCTACGCGGAAGACTCAGTCGTGCAGCTGGCAGCGTGTTGACCACCCTCCCCGCTGGAGACACGCGGCGAAGTCGGGGGCAATACCGCGTCAGACTGCCCTCACGTCATGCTCCCAGAGCCATGGCACGCTAGTTGCTGTATCATTTTTGGCGAAAACCAATCCGGTCGCGTACGCGGATCGTTGTGCTGCACTGACTCGGTTCTCATTACCCAGCCATATCAGGAGAGACGGTTTGCCTTCCACTGCCAACCATCATCACAAGAAGCAGCATAGCCAGCTCAAGGGCCGCAGTGTAGAGCCGGCTGCACTGGCACAAATCCTTGAACTGCTCGGCGATGCGCCCCGGCGTCGGGATCTGCTGATCGAGTACCTGCACCGTGTTCAGGACAGCCAGGGTCATATTTCAGCAGATCTTCTCACCGCACTTGCCAGTGAGATGCGTCTCTCCGTTGCGGAAGTGTATGAAGTTGCCAGCTTCTATCACCACTTCGATATGGTCAAACTGGGCCAACCTGCCCCACCGGCACTCACCATCAGGGTGTGTGACTCGATCTCCTGCGCGCTTGCCGGCGCCGAGCAGCTTATCCAGCAATTGGAGCACAAGCTTGGGGACGGTGTGCGGGTGCAGCGGGTACCCTGTGTCGGACGCTGCCAGGACGCCCCGGTGGCAGTGGTCGGCAGAAACCCGGTCCACCAAGCCAATCTGCAGACTGTTGAAAGCCGGTTAACAGAGGGTGCCCTGTCGGCGCCACTGCCCGAGTGCCTGGACCACGCCAGCTATGTCGCAGCCGGTGGCTATCAGCTCCTGACCCGGATCGACGGGGGTACACTGTCGGTGGAGGGCGAGGCGGTGGATGCTTCAGAACACGTCCTGGGTATGCTCGAAGCCAGCGGTTTGCGAGGTCTTGGCGGCGCCGGTTTTCCGGCCGGTCGCAAATGGCGCATTCTCAAACAACAACCGGCTCCTCGGTTGATGGCGGTCAATATCGACGAAGGCGAACCCGGCACTTTCAAGGATCGCCATTTCCTGGAACTGGACCCCCATCGCTTTCTCGAGGGGATGCTGATTGCTGCACGGGTGGTTGGAATCGACGAAATCTACATCTACCTGCGCGACGAATATGCCGGTATCCGGGCAATGCTGACACGGGAACTGGCTGCACTGCAGCTGAACCCGCCCTGCCAGCTGCCAACCATCCATCTCCGCCGCGGCGCCGGAGCCTATATCTGTGGCGAGGAGTCGGCGATGATCGAGTCGATCGAGGGTAAACGCGGCATGCCGCGGCTGCGTCCACCCTATGTCGCGGAGGTCGGCCTGTTCGGCCGGCCCACGCTGGAACACAACATGGAAACCCTCTACTGGGTAAGGGACCTGCTGGAGCGGGGCACCTCCTGGTTTACTGATCAGGGACGTCACGGCAGGCATGGGGTGCGCGCATTTTCGGTGAGCGGCCGGGTGTGCAGGCCCGGGGTCCATCTGGCACCGGCAGGTATTACCCTGCGCGAACTGATCGATGAATATTGCGCTGGCATGGCCGAAGGCCACGAGCTGTACGCCTATCTTCCGGGCGGCGCGTCCGGCGGGATACTGCCCGCCTCGCTGGCAGACATACCACTGGATTTCGACACCCTGCAGCCGCACGGCTGCTTCATCGGGTCAGCCGCGGTCATCGTGCTTTCGCAGCACGACAGCGTGCGGGATGTCGCGCTAAATGCAATGCGTTTCTTCGCCCACGAGTCGTGCGGACAGTGCACCCCCTGCCGGGTCGGCTGCAACAAGGCGGTAGAGCTGATGTCCCGGCAGGAGTGGGACCGTGAGCTGATGCAGGAACTGGGGCAGGTCATGGCCGATGCCTCAATCTGCGGACTCGGCCAGGCAGCCCCCAATCCCATGCTGTCGGTCCTCAGATACTTCCCGAACGAGTTGGAGTCCTGAATATGCCTGCTGCCGATCATCCTCGCAAGATAAGCTTCGTCCTGGACGGCAAACCGGTTGCTGCCCTGCCCGGCGAGAATCTGCTCCAGGCGGCGAGACGGGCAGACGTAGAGATCCCTCATCTCTGCTACAAGGAAGGCCTGCGCGAAGATGGGAACTGTCGCGCTTGTATGGTGGAAATTCAGGGTGAACGGGCGCTGGCGCCCGCTTGCTGCCGCACACCCACGGAAGGGATGGTGGTCGACAGTCGCGGCGAACGTGCGCGACAGGCGCAGAAGATGGTGCTGGAACTGCTGCAGTCAGACATGCCGACCGAGTCGCCTGCGGATTTCGACGAGTTGCGTTACTGGTCTGGCAAACTGGGCCTGGGCAGTCCCCGATTCCCCCCCCGGGAAGCCATCCCCGCAGACCACTCCCACGCTGCTATCGCGGTCAATCTTTCCGCCTGCATCCAATGCACCCGCTGCCTGCGCGCCTGCCGCGAAGTGCAGGTCAACAATGTCATCGGCTACGCCCGGCGCGGCGCGGCCTCAGAAATCGTTTTCGATATGGGCGACCCCATGGGTGACAGCAGCTGCGTCGCCTGCGGGGAGTGTGTGCAAGCCTGCCCCACCGGCGCGCTGATGCCGGCCGGACTGGCCAGACAGGATCAGGCCGAACGGCTGGTGGAGTCGGTCTGCCCTTACTGCGGTGTGGGTTGCCAGCTTACCTTCCACGTGGCTGACAACCGGATCCGCCAGGTCTCCGGTCGCGACGGCCCTGCCAACCGGGGACGATTGTGTGTCAAGGGTCGTTATGGATTCGATTACGTACACCATCATGAACGACTGACAGTGCCATTGATCCGACGGCAGAATGCAACGAAACGCTCCGAGCTGTCGCTTGACCCGGACGCGCAGTTCAAAGACTTTAGGGAGGCGAGCTGGGAAGAGGCGCTGACACTGGCCGCGCAGGGATTCAAAAAGATCAGAGACGACCAAGGTCCACGTGCACTGGCGGGGTTCGGCTCGGCCAAGGGATCAAACGAAGAGGCCTATCTGTTCCAGAAACTGATTCGAACCGGGTTCGGCAGCAACAACGTGGATCATTGCACACGTCTATGTCACGCCTCGTCGGTAGTTGCGCTGCTGGAGATGATCGGCTCCGGGGCAGTCTCCAATCCGATGGAGGATATGGCCAAAGCAGAGGTAATCCTGGTGATCGGCTCCAACACCACCGAGAATCATCCGGTGGCCGCCACATTCCTGAAGAACGAGGTCAACCGTGGCAAGACGCTGATCGTGATGGATCCCAGGCGCACCACGATCGCCGACCACGCCACCCTCTTCCTCCAGTTCAAACCGGACACCGATGTCGCGCTGCTCAATGCGATCATGCATGCGGTCATCGATCAGGGATTGGTGGACCGGGAGTTCATCTCCGATCGCACCAATGGCTACCCGGCGTTGAAGCAGCATCTGAAGTCGTTCACGCCCGAGGTCATGGCGCCGATCTGTGGCATCGACCCCGACCGAATCAGGGAGGTGGCAAAACGCTACGCCTCCGCCGGCAGCGCCATCATCTTCTGGGGGATGGGGGTTTCTCAGCATATCCATGGCACCGACAACGCCCGCGCATTGATCTCATTGGCATTGATGACCGGTCAGATCGGCCGTCCCGGCACCGGCCTGCACCCGCTGCGCGGTCAGAACAACGTCCAGGGAGCCTCGGACGTCGGCCTCATACCCATGGTCTACCCAGATTATCAGCGTGTCGATGTGCCCGAAAACAGGCAAAGATTCGAATTGCTCTGGGGGCAGCCGCTCGATCCCGATCCGGGTCTGACGGTGGTGGAGATCATGCACGCCATCACCGACGGTGACATCCGCGGCCTCTACGTGATGGGTGAAAACCCCGCCATGTCCGATCCCAACCTGAATCATGCGAGGCACGCACTGGCGAGCCTGGAACATCTGGTGGTTCAGGACATCTTCATGACCGAGACAGCCTGGTACGCGGACGTGATACTCCCAGCCTCGGCGTTTCCGGAAAAAAGCGGCAGCTTCACCAATACCGATCGGCGGGTGCAGATCGGCCGCCAGGCACTCAATCCCCCCGGAGAGGCGCGGCAGGATCTGCAGATCATTCAGGAGATGGCCCGACGGCTTGGGCTGAACTGGCACTACACCCATCCCAGTGAGGTGTTCGCTGAGATGCGGAAGGCGATGCCCAGCATCGCCGGCATCTCCTGGGAGCGGCTGGAACAGGCGGGATCGGTAACCTACCCCTGCCTGGACGAAGACGATCCCGGCCAGCCGGTGATCTTCACCCGGGACTTTCCCACGCCAACCGGCAAGGCCCAATTCACCCCATCCCCGTTCACCAATGCCGACGAACTGCCAGACAGAGAATACCCCTGGGTACTGATCACCGGCCGCCAGCTGGAACACTGGCACACCGGGGCGATGACACGCCGCTCACGGGTGCTGGACAGTATCGAGCCGTTGCCGGTGGCAAACCTGCACCCCGACGAGTTGACCAGAATAGGAGTGGTGGCGGGTGATCCGGTCCGACTCAGATCGCGCCGCGGCAGCGTCGTCGCCTATGCCAGGGCCGATCGAGGTCTGCAACCGGGGCAGGTATTCCTTCCCTTCTGCTATCGTGAGGCCGCCGCCAACCTGTTGACCAACGAGGCGCTGGATCCCGCTGCCAAGATACCGGAGTTCAAGTTCTGTGCAATCCAGATCGAACCCGGCCAGGCGCAATGAGCAACCCGCCGCAGGCAAAGCTGGATGCGGTGCAGAATCAGTCCCTGCGAATTCCCATGAATCGGGTGGGAGTAAAAGATATGCTGCATCCGGCTGTGGTAAAACAGCGCAGCGGCGGAGAACAGCAGGCCTTGACAGCGGGCACAAAAAAGCGCAGTGAAGTGATTTAAGTTGTTGATATTTATTAATATTAATATGGAGGCTGAGCCCGGAATCGAACCGAGGTACACGGCTTTGCAGGCCGCTGCATAACCACTCTGCCACTCAGCCCTGGAGTGGGTTGATACCGGTGAAGTATCCGGTATCGAGGCGTCAATTACCAGGCTTTGCGTAAACAAAAAACCCCGAGTTTGGCTCGGGGTTTTTAGAAAACTGGAGCGGGAAACGAGACTCGAACTCGCGACCCCAACCTTGGCAAGGTTGTGCTCTACCAACTGAGCTATTCCCGCAACGCCGGATGAGGGCGCTATTTTAGATAGCCTGTGTCTGTTGTCAAGCCTGCAACCAAAAAAAGTAACCTGCTCTATTACCGTTCATCGTAGGGATAACTCGCCGGCCCGGTCAGCGAGGGCCAGGCGGCGCGCAGATAGACCATCATCGACCAGAGTGTCAGAATGGCGGCGACATAGAGCAGCACATATCCGATGGTATAGATCGGCAGCGCCCAGATATCCTTCCGGAAGATAAGCATGAATATCGCCACAATCTGGACTGCGGTCTTGATCTTGCCGATCACGGAAACGGCTACCTGAGCTCGGGCACCGAGCTCTGCCATCCACTCGCGCAGCGCGGAAATGGTGATCTCCCGTCCGATGATGATCAATGCAGGCACCGCAAGAGCCGGTGTCGGATCAGCCTGAACCAGCAGTATCAACGCGGTAGCGACCATCAACTTGTCGGCCACGGGATCGAGAAAGGCTCCAATCGGAGAGACCTGATTGAGGCGACGGGCCAGGTAGCCATCCAGCCAGTCGGTGATACCGGCCAGTGCAAACAGGATCGCACATGCCTGCGCCGCCAGCTCCCAGGGCAGAAAGAAGACGATGACAAAGACCGGAATCAACGCGATACGCAACACCGTAAGCAGGTTGGGGATATTGAACATCATCACTTATTATTATTCATCACCATGAAATGCCTGATAGATCTGCTCCGCCAATATGCGGCTGATGCTCTCAACCCGGGCCAGATCCTCGACACCCGCTCTGCTGACACCTTGCAGACCGCCCAGCTGTTTGAGCAGTCGTTGGCGGCGTTTAGGACCCACCCCCGGAATAGACTCCAGAACCGAGGTTTTACGGCGCTTATCCCGACGCTGACGATGACCGGTAATGGCGAAACGGTGGGCTTCATCCCTGATCTGCTGAATCAGATGCAGCGCAGGGGAACTGGGCGGAAGTATAATCGGGCTATCCCGACCAAACAAGAACAGCCGCTCCAGGCCCGGCCTGCGCTCTACCCCCTTGGCCACTCCGACCAGAGTCACACCGGAAACCGCCAGCTCGCTGAGCACGGTCGCCGCCGCACCCAGCTGGCCCTTACCGCCGTCGATAAACAGTATGTCCGGCAACTCTCCCTCCCCTGCCTGAATGCGCGCATAGCGTCTGTTGAGCGCCTGCTCCATCGCGGCGTAGTCGTCCCCAGGCGCCAACCCCTCGATATTGAAGCGGCGGTAGTCTGATTTCAGTGGACCGTCCTGATTGAACACCACACAAGCGGCGACGGTAAGCTCTCCGCCAGTGTGGCTGATATCGAAACACTCCATACGTGTCGGCGTCTCCTCCAGTTGCAGCAGTGACTGTAACTGGTCGATCCGGGACTGTATGCCGGACCGGCTGGCAAGACGCGAGGCGAGCGCCAGTTGCGCATTCTGCTCCGCCATCTCGATCCAGCGGGAGCGCTCCCGCCTGACCAGGTGGCGGATCTCGACTCGCTGTCCGCGCTCCGCGCTCAATACCGCTTCCAACAGTTCGCTGTCGGTAGGTTCAGCGTTGACCAGGATCTCGCGCGGAACAGGTTTTCCGATGTAGTACTGGCTGATGAAGGCGGCCAGAATACGCTCATCAGACTCCCCCTCGGGCACCTTGGGGTAGAAAACCTTATTGCCGAGATTGCGTCCGCTGCGAATGCAGAAGAGTTGTACACAGCTCACCCCGCCATCGCTGGCGCAGGCGACAACGTCCAGATCGCCCTGTTCGCCACTGACGTACTGGCGCTCCTGTATCCGCTGCAGCGCGGCGACCTGATCGCGACAGCGCGCAGCCTGTTCGAAATCCAGTGCACCTGCCGCCGCTTCCATGCGCGCAACCAGATCATCGATCACCTGAGAGGTCTTGCCTTCGAGAAACAACGTAGCGGCGTGTACATCCGCGGCATACTCGACTGTATGCACCAGATCGACGCAGGGAGCGGTACAGCGTTTTATCTGATACTGCAGGCAGGGACGGGAGCGGTTGCGGTAGAAGCTCTCCTCACACTGCCGCACCGGAAAGATCTTCTGCATCTGGCGCAACGTTTCACGCACCGCGGCGGCACTCGGGTAGGGCCCGAAGTATCTTCCGTTGCCGGTGCGTGCACCGCGATGAAATGCCAGCCTTGGAAAACGGTCTGCGGAGAGGAAGATGTAGGGGTAGCTCTTGTCGTCGCGCAACAGCACATTGTAACGCGGCTGCAACGTCTTGATCTGAGTGTTCTCCAGGATCAGCGCCTCCGCCTCGGTATGGGTGACCGCCACTTCGATGCCCTGAATCCGCGACACCATCTGCTGTAGCCGCCGGTTCAAAGCACGCGAGAAGTAGCTGGCGATGCGCCGCTTCAGATCCCGTGCCTTGCCCACATAGAGCACTTCACCCTGCGCGTCCAGCATGCGATAGACGCCGGGACGGCTGGTAAGCGTCTTCAGAAAGGCTTTGTGGTCGAACTGGCTGGATATCATGGCATGATTATAAACGGCTCGAATGCTGAAGCCAGCCGGTCATCCCGGGCGTTTCAGATCAATATTGCGATAGCGAAACCCTGTGGGTAAAAATACCGGCTCAGCTCATTCTTCGGCGAGCAGCTTCCTGGCCCGCTGAAACACCGCCCCGAACATCGCTGGCGTAAGCCTTCCGGTCTGGGTGTTGTAACGACTGCAGTGATAAGAGTCGAGCAGGCGCAGTTGTGGATTGGGTCGATGCAGCTGATTATGCCCAAATCGGTAATCGGCCAGCTTGCAGCCAAGCGCCCTGAGCACAGCGTCGTGGGCAATCCTACCGAGTGAGATGACCAGTGCGGAGGGAGGTAGCTGCGCCAGTTCGCTGCGCAGAAAACGGTTACAGGTAACCACCTCCAAAGTAAGCGGTTTGTTCTGCGGAGGAAGACACTTCACCGCATTGCTGATTCGGCAGTCTAACAACTGCAGACCATCATTGGTAGAGAGTGACTCCGGGGCACTGGCAAAACCGTATTGAAACAGTGTCTGGTACAGAATGATGCCGGCAAAATCACCGGTAAACGGCCGTCCGCTGGCATTCGCACCATGTAGACCGGGAGCCAGCCCCAGTATCAGCAATCTCGCCTGCGGATCACCAAACGGTGGCACCGGAGCGGCGTGATACCCGGGATAGTCTGCCTTGACCTCGTCCAGATAGGCGGAGAGTCGCAGGCACCGGCGGCAGCCGGGGTCGAATGCATCAGCCATGATCTCCCAGCATGCCAAAGCGTAGCGCCAGACGGGTCAGGTCGACATCTGAATTTACATTCAGTTTTTCGAAAAGACGATGCCGGTAGGTGCTGATGGTCTTGGGACTAAGACAGAGAGAATCGGATATCTCCTGCGTCTTGTGGCCCTGCGTGATCATCAGAAACACCTGCATCTCACGCTGCGACAGGGTACTGAATGGTCCCTCGTCACCGCGGCCGCTGATACGGGCGAGCATCAGCTTCTTGGAGACTTCACTGGAGATGAACGGCTTGCCCCGAGCCACTGTCTGGATCGCCTCGAACAGCTCATCCGCCGGACAACCTTTGGTGACATAGCCAAGCGCACCGGCCTCGAGCAGTTGTTCAGGAAACGGGGTATCCGAATGAACGGTGACCGCAATGATCTGAACCAGCGGAAAGTGGCGCTTGATCTTGCGGGTCGCTTCGATGCCTCCGATGCCGGGCATGTTGACATCCATCAGCACCAAGTCAGGCGTAGAGGATCTGACTTTCGTCACCGCATCCTCCCCCGATTTTGCCTCAGCAACGACCTCTATCTCGTCGTTACCGGCCAGAATATGTCGAAAACCGGTACGTACGAGTTCGTGGTCATCGACAAGCAGAACCCTGATCATACACCCCCCACCAAGGTTTTCGGGCATACCTGACTGGAGACCGCGCAGTGGTCCCCTTAGCCGCACAATATCACAATGTTCGTCGCTAAGTCGTCAATCTCCGATAGATATCAGAGACTTTCAGCGGTAGCGCCGCCACCTCGTCCACCAACGTATAAGCTGCCGGTCCGTAAAGCTGCGGCAGATAGTCGCGCGCCTGCTCATCAATGGTAATGCAGTAAGGATGGATCCCGCGACGGCGCGCCTCGATCAGCGCTCTGCGCGTATCCTCGATACCATATTCCCCGCGATAGCCGTCATAGTCGTCCGGCTTGCCATCGGAAAGAGTAATGAGAACACGTGTTCTGGCATCCACCTCCGTCAACACACCGCTCAGATGGCGGATGGCGAATCCCATGCGGGTGTAGTCATGAGGCCGTATACCGCTGATGCGCGCGCGCACCTCATTATCATAATGTTCACAAAAATGTTTGACGTGATAGAGTTCGCACCGTTTGCGCGAGATGCTGGAGAATCCATAAATCGCATAGCGGTCGCCCAGGGTCTCCAACGCCTCGCACAGCAGCACCAGAGACTCCTTCTCCGCAGTGTTGATCCAGCCTTTGGTTGAACCGCTCATATCGACCATAAAGAGCACCGCTATGTTGCGCTCGGAACGATGTTGTCGGGCGAACAGCTGGTCGGTCATCTCACGCCCATCCCGGGCATCGGCCAGCGCCTCGACCAGCGCATCCAGATCCACGCTGTCACCCTGAGTCTGGCGTTTGAGCAGACGATTCTCGTCCCGCATCGCCTCGAATGTTCTACGCAGCTGCTTTACCAGCCCGCTATACTTCTCCAGAGTCTGCTCAGCAAACCCATCGTAGACTGGCTCGACGCTCTTCTCCCGCGCTGCACACCAATCCTTACGGTAGTGCTGGCGACGGAAATCCCACTCCTGATAGAGAAAAGCCCCCTCCTCGTGATAACTCCCCTGCCACACATCCTGATCCAGTGCATTATCCTGCTGCAACAGCGCCGGGTCATACTCCCCCGGACCGGCTGGTTGCAGATAATCGTCGGGAATCTCCCCGAGATCCAGAGTGATCGAAGTGATCAGTTCTTTGATATCATCCGGCAACGGCAATGGTTTATCATGTAGCAGAATCTCGACCTGCAACTCTTCCGGACGCTCCTCCGGACGGATCTCACGTTTGCCGAATCTGCTCCCGTCGGTGCGCTTTTCCGACTGATTTCCGCTCTGCTCCCGCAACTCCTCCTCCAGCATTTTCAGCTTGATCCGGAACAGTGCCTTCTCCCTTTCCAGACGCGCGGTGATGCGCGCATCCACCTGATCCAGCAACAACACGCCCTGATAGGCGAAAGCGTTATAGGGTTGCACCGATTCCGGCATGACGCAGACCTGCATCAACACATCCCTTGCGCTGCAGTCCCGTTGCGACACCCGCTGGCGGAACGGCTCCCAGATCTCGGGTAACGGCGGTTCTCCCAGTGCACTGCGAAGCTCATCCAGCTGACGATAGAGCCCCGGAAGTTCGCGCGCGATGATCGCCTCCAGACGCAGGTTCTCCATACACTGGAACAGTGCCAGGATCCGCTGCGGGTTGGGGTGTGTAGCCAGCGTCTCACCAAGATTGGTGCGGAATGTACCGAATCGGGTCTGCGCCCAGAGCGCGGTGATCATCACCTTATAGAGTAGAAAATTCTGCTCCGGAGACGGCAGGATCGCCAGCAGTGGAGGCAGAAAAAGGGTCTCGGTGTCAGTGTAAATCTGCTCCGCTGACTGTATTTTCAGCTTACGTCCGGAGAGTCCGCGGAGAAATCCGGTGAGCACCCGCTCATGCTCCTGCAGTACACATCCGATCGCCCTCTCCCGGTTGATGCGAATGAAGTCATCCACTTCCCAAATCACCTGTAGCGCTGGCCTGAGTCCGCTGCGGTCATAGGTATCCATCGCATGCAGCGCCCAGGCTTCCACGCTTTCCCGTTCCATCAGCACAAGCGCGTGGTGGACATGAAGCGCATATTGGTAGCCCAGCTCAACATTGGTACTGGCCACACGCCGCACCCAGCTGATCACGTAGTGCTGATCTTGCTCGGCCAGACGGGAAATCTGACGGACCGCTTCGGCCGTATTGCGGAAGGAGAATTCAACTTCCAGTATCTGGTCCAGCCAGGCCTCGATCTGCGCAATGGTGGGCATAGCGTCAGAAAATCGATGATGAAAGTTCGTTCACCGCAGTGAGCATCTCATGATCATCGGTCAACGCTTGGGCGATGGCGCTGCGGCAGGCAGATACCGGAGTGACCCCCGCGGCGATCAGCTTGGCTGCGTGCACCAGCAGCCTGGTGCTGGCGCCCTCCTCCAATCCACTCCCCTTCAGGTTACGGGTCATGCCGGCAAAACGGACCAGGAGTTCCGTCGTGGTCCGGTCGAGGCCGGACTCCCGAGCCACAATCGCCGCCTCCAGATCCGGCTTCGGATAGTCGAATTCCAGCGCTACGAAGCGTTGTCGAGTGCTCTGTTTCAGGTCCTTCAGCACGCTCTGATAGCCGGGATTGTAGGAGATTGCAAGACAGAACTCCGGTGGAGCCTCGATCAGCGTACCGAGTTTCTCTATCGGCAGGACGCGCCGATCGTCCGCCAGCGGATGGATCACCACCATGGTGTCCTTGCGTGCCTCGACGATCTCGTCCAGGTAGCAGATACCGCCGCTGCGCACCGCCTGTGTCAGCGGACCATCGATCCAGGTAGTCTCGCCCCCCTTGATCAGATAGCGCCCGACCAGATCGGAGGCGGTAAGATCATCGTGACAGGAGACGGTGACCAGCGGCCGTCCCAATCGCCAGGCCATGTACTCCATGAAACGGGTCTTGCCACAACCCGTCGGTCCCTTGAGCAACACCGGGAGACCGTTCCGATAGCAGGAGTCGAATACCCCGACCTCATCACCACTGGCTTGGTAGAACGGCTCGTCGACCACCCGGTATTCATTCAGATTCACGCTTTTCGGCTGCACAAATACTCCTCCGATCGGCCGTTGTTGAAACATAGGCTATGCCTAACCAAAGCGGGACTCCCTGGGGAGAGTGTCCGATCCTGGTGTTCCTGCAGCTCTCGTCGAGGAATCACACAGCAACGGTTTCACCGATCTCTTTGCGGATTCCAGGATAAGGTGACTACCGCCTGTTCCGCTTCGGTCTCTCATCCCCGTGCCATTGGGATTCAGCTGGGTGTTCCGTAAGCCTCTCTCCGGACAGGAGCTGCTTCGGTACGATTCAGCGGCGAGCTGGCGGCAGGCGCTCAGCCGTCAAATGGATGCTGCAGAACCAGGGTTTCATTTCGATCCGGGCCGGTGGAGACCACGTCGATCGGCACGCCAACCAACTCCTCGATCTTGTTCAGATAGTCGCGCGCGTTCTTTGGCAGTTCATCCAGACGCTTGGTCCCGATCGTCGATCCGCTCCACCCCGGCAGCTCGATATACGCCGGTTCACAACGCTCGAATCCTTCCGCACCCACTGGTGGCACATCGACAATCTCTCCATCAAGCTGATAGCCGGTGCAGATTTTAAGCCTCTCCAGCCCATCCAGCACGTCCAGCTTGGTGATACAGATGCCGGTGACACTGTTGATCTCCAACGAGCGCTTGAGCGCCACGCTGTCGAGCCAGCCGCAGCGACGTTGCCGGCCGGTGGTGGCGCCAAATTCATGTCCCTTTTCACCCAGGTGCCTGCCCACCTCGTCAAACAGTTCAGTTGGAAAGGGCCCCGCCCCGACACGCGTCGTATAGGCTTTGACGATCCCCAGCACATAGTCGATGTTGCGCGGTCCCACCCCGGTGCCGGTGCAGGCCCCCCCAGCGGTGGTATTGGACGAGGTGACATAAGGATAAGTGCCGTGATCGATATCGAGCAGCGCACCCTGAGCCCCTTCAAACATGATGTTGTCCCCCTGCTGCTGCATCCGGTGCAGCGTCCCGGGAATGTCCTCGGCCAATGACGCCAGCGACTCTGCCTGCGCCAAACTCTCTTCCAGCACCTGCTGATAGTCCACTACGTCGCACTTGTAATAGTGCTGTAGCGCAAAATTGTGGTAGTCCATCACTTCACTCAGCCGCTTCTCAAATCGCGTCGCGTCCAGCAGTTCACCAAAGCGAATACCACGCCGGGAGACTTTATCCTCGTATGCTGGTCCAATGCCGCGTCCAGTCGTACCGATCGCCTGTTTGCCGCGCGCCTTTTCGCGTGCCTGATCCAACGCGATATGGTAAGGCAATATCAGCGGGCAGGATTCACTGATACCGAGCCGTTCAATTGCCGGAACCCCGTTCTCCTCCAGCATCTTCAGCTCTTCCAGCAGCGCGCTGGGAGAGAGCACCACACCATTGCCGATCAGGCAGCGCACGCCATCGCGCAGTACCCCGGACGGAATCAAGTGCAGCACCGTTTTCTTCCCATCGATCACCAGGGTGTGTCCAGCGTTGTGTCCACCTTGAAAGCGCACCACCGCTTGCGCACGATCAGTCAGCAGGTCGACAATCTTACCCTTGCCTTCGTCGCCCCATTGAGTACCGATCACGACAACATTTTTACCCATTATTTTGTGCTCTCTTGTTATTCACCTATCAAGGAACGCTGCTGATGCTATCTGGTACCCGCAGCGATCGGGAATGGCAGCTCATCCTTGTGTCGCAGAATGCGCCGATTATAGCGCCGCTCAATTCATGCTAACCGGATGGGCAGGCGACCACGACCCAATTCTCACCCTGCTGCTGCAACAGTTCGCTACAGCCCAACTCCTCAGCGCCTCCCTGCTGTTCCGGCAGCGCTTGGATCACCGACCTGCCCGATTGCCGTAAATGCTGCACGACGAGCCTGAGCGCAGGGTCATCGACTGCCGGCGCCAGAATAGTCGGCTCTGGCTGCTCCGCCCCACCTCTCAGTCTGAGTAAAAGGTTCAGATCGGCGCTGAAGCCGCACGCGGGGCGGGCGCGTCCGAACAGCTTGCCGATGTCGTCGTAACGACCGCCACGCGCCACCTCCTGACCCAACCCGGGCACGTATGCGGCAAACATCATACCGGTGTGGTAGTGGTAACCGCGCAATTCGGCCAGATCGAAATGGACCGGAAGTTCGGGATATCGTTCGGCAAGCAGAGCCGCAACGCTGCCCAGTTCATCCAGCGCCTGCAGCACCGAGAGATCCGCCCCAGCCAGTCGCTCAGTCGCGTTGTGCAGCGCTTCCGCGCCACTCAACTTGGCCAGTGCTACCAGCATACCGGCGATCGACTCTTCGATTGCGAAGTCCAGCACCAGCTGTTCAATCTCCGGAATCGCCTTGCGTTGCAATGCGTCAAACATCGCAAACTCCTGTTGCTGATCAAACCCCGCCTGCCTGGCGAGCCCCCGGTAGATACCCACATGCCCCAAATCGAGATAGATCTCCTGAATCCCGGCACACTTCAGGCTGGCGATCATCAGGCCAAGAATCTCCAGCTCAGCCTCGACTCCACTGTAACCATAGAGTTCTGCACCAATCTGCAGCGGTGAGCGGGATGCGGTCAGGGTGTCATAGCGACTGCGCAGAACCGTGCCTTGATAGCAGAGTCTGGTCGGATAATCACGGCGTAATTGATGAGCATCGATCCGGGCGACCTGGGGGGTAATATCCGCACGGATGCCAAGCGTCCTGCCGGTGATGTGATCCGTGAGTTTGAAAGTCTGCAGATTGAGGTCGCCACCGGTGCCAGTGAGCAGCGAATCCAGGTATTCGATAAACGGTGGAAATACCAGTTCATATCCCCAGCTGCGATAGAGATCGATGAGTTCCCTGCGCAACCGTTCCAACTCGTTGGCCTGTGGAGGAAGGGTTTCGCTGATACCTTCAGGCAGCAACCAGTATTTTTTTTCTGTCATTTGTCAGAGCTAGTTTACGAGGTACAGGGTGATCACACCGAGCATCATGCTGACCAGACCACCCAACCTGAGTGAGCGGTCATTCAGCGCAAGCGATGCCTGCATCATCCTGCGCATGGTATCAGGGCTAAGGAATGGGAGAATCCCCTCGATAACCATAACCAGCGCCAAGGCAACCAGGAGATCATGCCACATAAGCGACTATCGGGATATCGGAAGGGAGGGTGAGGGTGTCAGCGCTCGCCTCTCGATTCGTTGAAATAGCGGAAGAACTCGGCATCAGGCTCCAGCACCATGATATCGCTGCCACTGTTGAACATACCCCGATAGGCATTGAGGCTTCTGTAAAATGCGTAGAACTCATGATTCTGGTTGTAGGCGGCGGCATAGATGGCAGCGGATTTCCGGTCTCCCTCACCCCGCAGCTCCTCCGCCTGTTTGAAGGCGTCGGCCAGGATAACAGTCTGCTGACGGTCAGCATCGGCGCGAATCCGTTCCGCCGCTTCCGCACCTTGTGCACGCAGATCCCGCGCCACCCGCTCGCGCTCGGCGCGCATGCGATCGTAAACCGATTCACTCACTTCCGGTGGCAGATCGATCTGTTTGACCCTCACATCAAGAATCTCCACCCCAAGCTCCGAGGCTTTCTCATCTGCATCCTTGGTCAATAAAGCCATGATCTCTGCGCGCTCACCGGAGACCACTTCCAGAATCGTGCGTTTCCCGAACTCGTCGCGCAGGCTGGTGTTGATTCTCTCCGCCAGCAGGCGTGAGGTTTTTGTGGAATTGCCGCCTGTCGACCGAAAAAACTGAGCGACGTTACTGATGCGCCACTTTGCATAAGAGTCGACGATGACGTCTTTTTTCTCGATGGTGAGAAACCGCTGTGGTTGTGCATCCAGTGTTTGAATACGTCCATCAAATTTCTTCACGTCGTTGATCACCGGTACCATCCAGTGCAAACCTGGCTCGTAGTCGGAATCGATGATCTCACCGAGTCTTAGCTTGATCGCCACTTCCCACTGATTCACCACGAAAGCAGCGGAATAGATGATCCCAGCCAGAATAGCTGCCGCTACGCCGTACAATCCCAATCTGCTATTGTTCATCAGCGTACACTCCTGCCGCGACCACTCTCTTGACGGCTACTCTCATCCCGCCGATTTTGCTGCACCGAAGGCTCGCTCTGTTCGCCATCCTCGGCAGTGCGCGCATTACGGAATTTTCCCGAAGAGCCTTCGATCAATTTATCCATCGGCAGATACATCAGACTATTGCCCTGTTTGACATCCATGATGACCTTGTTGGTCCGACCCAGCACCTCTTCTACTGCATCGAGATAGAGGCGCTGACGGGTCACTTCCGGTGCCTTTTCATACTCACCCAGTACCGCCAGAAAACGTGAGGTTTCGCCTTCAGACTCTGCAATCACCTTGTCGCGGTACGCCTTGGCCGCCTCTATCCGGCGTGCCCCGGCACCACGGGCCTTGGGAACTACCTCGTTGGCATAGGCTTGTGCCTGATTCTCCTGCCTGACCTTATCCTCGCGCGCTTTGATCGCATCATCGAAGGCGCTTTTCACCTGCTCCGGCGGTTTTGCCGGCTGCGTATTGACGCTGGTCACTTCCAGGCCGCTGCGATAGAGGTTGATCAGCTCCTGGACTCTGATTTTGATGCTGTCGGCAATCGAACTGCGCCCTTCGGTAAGAATGTAATCGAGCTTGCTCTTGCCGATTGTCTCACGCACCGCAGTCTCGGTGGCATCACGAATCGTCTTCTCCGGATTCTGGTCCTGGAACAGGTAATCTGCGGCATCCTGAATCCTTGACTGAATGGTGAGTTCGATATCGACGATGTTTTCGTCCTTGGTCAGCATCTGGGCTTTGTGCCTGAACGAAGAGATCTGATCCACATTGACTTTCATCACCTGGTCGATGAATGGTACGAGAAAATGCGGGCCTGGTTGGGTGATATCCTTGAATGCCCCAAATCGAATTACCACACCCCGCTCCGCAGGATCGACGGTATAGAAGCTCTTTATGGCGAACAAAATCAAAAGAGCAATGCCAACGACAATCGCTATCCCTTTGATCCCGGCCGGTCCGGGTGCAGGGATCGAACCGCCGGGTCCTGCGCTTTTGGGGCCTTTTCGGCCGCCAAGAATTCCCCCCAGCTTCTCCTGCATTTTTTTGACGACTTCATCAAGATCGGGTGGACCCTGGTTGCTACCTTTTCCACTCCAGGGATCTTTGTTGTCACCACCCGGTTCATTCCAGGCCATCGGCTACTCCAAATGTTCAATAAAATTTAGTCCGCCCCAACTGTCTGCCAGCAACTTTCGGGGGACGAATAGGGGATTCTAGGTGGGTTGATTTAACTGAGCAAGTGTAAATGCATAACGATCATGCCACCCGCCGTCCCTCCAGGTCAGGCTCTTGGTCGATCAACCGATCAAAACTCTTTCTCGACAGCTCCACCTCTACCTGCCAGCCGCCCGCTTCAGTCGGTTGTTCAGAAAGCACCTTACCGAGCTCGAAAAGCCTTGCCCGCAGTCTGCCCTCGGTGGGCGCTAGCAGTAACATCAGGTGGACCCGCTCCCTGCTGAAAAACTCCGCCAGTACCTCGAACACCTGCATGACGCCCTCTCCGCTGGCCGCTGAAAGCCAGATACGCCGCACCTCACCGTTCTGGTCCCGCTCCACCATTGGTGTAGCGCCTTCGATCAAGTCGATCTTATTGTAGATCTCTATCTGAGGTATTTTATCGGCACCAATCTGTGCCAGCACTTCATTCACCTCAGCAACACAGACCGTCCGCTGAGGACTCCCGGCGTCAATCACATGAAGCAGTAGCGCAGCCTCGACAGTCTCCTGCAGCGTGGATCGAAACGCCGCCACCAGTTCGTGCGGCAGATCCGATATAAAACCGACCGTATCGGCCAGCACCAGCCCCTGATCGGCTGCGATATCTATTCTCCGTAATGTCGGATCCAGCGTTGCAAAGAGCTGATCGGCGGCGTAGACGCCGGATTGGGTGAGGCTGTTGAACAAGGTTGACTTACCCGCATTGGTATACCCGACCAGGGATACGGTGGGTATCTCCGCTTTGCTTCTGGCACGTCTTCCCTGATTGCGCTGGCTTTCGACTCGCTCCAGCCGCCGTCGAATCTGGGCGATGCGGTTGTTGAGCAACCGGCGATCGGTCTCCAGCTGAGTTTCACCCGGACCACGCAGGCCGATACCGCCCTTTTGCCGTTCAAGGTGGGTCCAGCCTCTGACCAGACGGGTCGAAAGATGCCGCAATTGAGCCAGCTCAACCTGCAGCTTCCCTTCGAACGACCTGGCTCGCTGGGCGAAGATATCAAGAATCAGCCCAGTCCTGTCCACGACCCGACAGGAGAACTCCTTTTCAAGATTGCGTTCCTGACTGGGCGAGAGTGGGTGGTTGAAAATCACCAGATCAGCACCGGACGATTCGACCAGTGCTTTGACTTCAGCAGCTTTACCAAGGCCCAGATAGAGTTTGGGATCAGGGTTTTTTCGGCTCCCCCGGATCAACCCGGCGGACATTGCACCCGCTGACCGCACCAGATCCTGAAACTCTGCCAACTCGTCCGGATCGGTACGGGTATCCATATCCATATGCACCAACACCGCAGTCTCGCCGCTTTTCGGACGCTCAAACATCACACTTCACGCACACAACACCTTCTCAGGATCATCCCTACAGAAGTAGACAACTAGTAGTTGCCCGGTTCCCCATGCCCTTGATCCATATCCGAAACATTAACCGCAAGCTTGACGTTACGCGCGGGCACGACGGTTGAAATGGCGTGCTTGTACACCATCTGACTGACTGTATTCTTCAGCAGTACCACAAACTGATCAAAAGATTCGATTTGACCCTGCAACTTGATACCGTTCACCAGAAAAATCGACACCGGTACGCGCTCTTTTCTCAGGGCATTCAAAAAAGGGTCTTGTAAGCTTTGCCCTTTGGACATGTGTTTCTCCTTATTGTCAAGGCAGTTTGAACTGTCATTATCAGACACCAGTCGTGCTGAACCGTTCCTGGTCATACACCCAATAAAAACATATTAGCACACACCAGCCGTCTGACCGGCTAGATGGTGGCGCCCCGGATGAGTTTCAAGGCACGTTCCGCATTCTCTGCTGCGGCCCGATCCAGCCAGTTGACATCCGCCTCTGACCTCAACCAGGTGATCTGCCTTTTAGCCAGTTGGCGGGTCGCCACTATCCCTTTGTACACCATGGTCTCATGGTCATACTCACCACGCAGATAGGCGAGCATCTGACGATATCCTACCGCACGCATCGATGGCATTTCAGGAACCAGATCACCTCTCGAAAGCAGTGAACGCACCTCTGCTTCAAAACCCCTGAGGATCATCTGGTGAAACCGCTGTGCAATCTTCCGGTGTAACTCCGCTCTGTCGAGGGTCGCAATCGCCAACTTGATTATCCGGTAGGGTAACTGCCGTGCTCTATCTTTGCGCTGCAACAACGACAACGGTTGACCGGTCAGTTCATATACCTCCAGAGCCCGTTGTATCCGCTGGGGGTCATTTGGATGTATCCGCTTTGCCGAATCCGGATCAAGCAAGCGCAATCTCCGATGCATCTGTTCCCAACCCACGGCATCCGCCTCCTGCTCCAGTACCTCTCTGACTGCGGCATCTGCCGGTGGCAAACTGGATAGGCCATACTGCAATGCTCTGAAATAGAGCATGGTCCCACCGACAAGCAGCGGCACTCTGTCGCGTCCGGTTATCTCCTTCATCTCGCGCAGCGCATCCTCTCTGAAACGCGCGGCGGAGTACGCAACCGATGGCTCACAGATATCTATCAACCGATGCGGCACCCGTGCCAGCTGCTGCGCGCTCGGCTTGGCAGTACCTATGTCCATGCCGCGGTAGACCAACGCAGAATCGACACTGATGATGTCACAAGGCAGCTGCTCAGCCAGCCATATAGCGAAATCCGTTTTGCCTGACGCTGTAGCACCCATCAGAAAGATGGCCGGAGGCAATTCCGGATCACGATTGTTGCGTTTAACAGCTTTGGACACTACTTGCCCCGCATGAAGAGGCGGTCCAGATCGCTCAGTGCAAGTTGTGACCAGGTTGGACGTCCGTGATTACACTGATCACAGCGTTCAGTGCGCTCCATCTCCCGCAACAATGCGTTCATCTCTTCCATGGTCAGACGTCTGTTCGCGCGTACCGAGGCGTGGCAAGCCATGGTGGCCAATACCTTCTCCATCTCTGCCTGGATCCTTTCGCTGCTTCCGAACACCACCAGATCGGCAAGCAGGTCACGCAGCAGGCGTTCGGCGTCAGTCCCTTGAAGCAGGATCGGTATCTCTCGCACCACCAGCGTCTCCTCACCGATCCGCTCCACCCGCAGTGCCAGTTTCGTGAACAGCTCCGAATGCGCTTCAACCAAGTCCGCTTCACGCCGGCTTACCGCTACCGCCAGCGGCACCAGCAACGGCTGACTGCGCAGCACGCGCTCGGAGAGCGATCTCTTCAGCCGTTCGTAGGTGATCCGCTCATGCGCTGCATGCATATCCACCAACACCAAGCCATTCTCGTTCTCCGCAAGTATATATGTCCCTTTGAGTTGGGCGAGTGCATAGCCGAGAGGTGGTATGGTTTCGCTCCTGCCTGCTTCATCCAGTGGTGGTGCAGCCGGCGTCTGCATATCGAACCCGAGTCGATAGCCTGCGCGCTGTTCCCGGGTGCGCAATTGAAACAGCTGCTGTTGGACTGCTGCGGTATTCGTCCGCACTGGAGGAGACTGCGCCGCTATTGGGCCAATCGGTTCAGCAGTGGCTGTGATCTCACCAGTGGCGCGATCGACGACCATCCCCGGAAATGTTTCAGAGAGAGCGTGGTGTAGGACACTAAAGAGAAAATCATGCACTCTGCGTCCATCGCGAAAGCGTACTTCCTGCTTGGCTGGATGGACGTTCACGTCCACCTGCCTGGGATCCAGATCCAGATAGAGCAGATAAGCGGGATGGCGACCCTGGTAGAGTACGTCCCGGTAGGCTTGACGCACTGCATGAGTGACCAGCTTGTCGCGAACCGAGCGTCCGTTTACATAAAAATATTGCATATCGGCCTGGCTGCGTGAAAAGGTGGGACGCGCCACCCAACCGCTCAGGCTCAGTCCAGCAGACTCCTGGCGCAAAAAAATGGCCTGCTCCAGAAATGCCGTCCCTAGCAGTTCTACCAACCGCTGCTCCTGCTCCGCCTGAGTCTGCGCAATTGGCAGTGCCAGCGTTTCACGCCGGTTGCTGTTCAAGTGAAGCGCGACATCGAAACGGCTGAGTGCCATGCGCTTGACCAGCAGATCGATATGCCCGAATTCGGTCTTATCGGTACGTAGAAACTTGCGCCGCGCCGGCGTGTTGAAGAAGAGGTCACGAACCGTGATCGTGGTACCCACCGGATGTGCTGCCGGGGACGGAGTTGGAGTGCCAGTACCACCATCGCTGCTGACCATCCAGCCAGTGTCACTCTCCCTCTCCCTGGAGACCAGCTGCAGACGGGATACTGATGCGATACTCGGCAAGGCCTCCCCTCTGAATCCCATACTGGTTACCTGTTCCAGATCTTCGAGGTTGGAGATCTTGCTGGTGGCATGCCGCGCCAGCGCCAGCGCCAGATCCTGCTGATGTATGCCACAGCCGTTGTCCCGTACCCGAATAAGCTTGATCCCCCCCTGCTCGATATCTATCTCTATCCGGGAAGCACCAGCATCCAGACTGTTTTCAAGCAGCTCCTTGACCACCGACGCGGGCCGCTCGACCACCTCACCAGCGGCGATCTGATTGACCAGTTGAGATGGTAGAGGGCGGATACGCATCGACATCATAGGAGTTTAGCTGACTCGGCCAACTCTACAGCGATCCCGCCCAGGATGTGAACTGGCCCAGCCGCGACCCCAGACTCAAGTTTCGGGAATCTGCAGCACCTGTCCGACCCGAATATGGTCACCGGAGAGATTGTTCGCAGATCGCAAGCTGGTCAGACTGACCTGGTAGCGTTGGGCTATCCACCCTAGAGTCTCACCCCGGGAGATGACGTGATTACGCGGCGCCAGTTTGGCGAGCAGGGTTCCCGGAGGAGGACTCGTGGAGAAATACTCGCCGACGCCCTGCAGAATAGCTTCTGCCATCCTCCGTTGGTGCCTGGAATTGGTCAGCTTCTGCTCCTCCTGTGGATTGGAAATGAATGCCAGCTCAACCAGCACCGACGGGATATCAGGCGATTTCAGCACCATGAATCCTGCCCGCTGAACCTGAGCTTTGTGTGTCTCACCGATCTTTTCCAGCCGCTTCAATATCTGGCCAGCCACGCGGTGGCTGGCCTCCTGGGTACCTGTCTGGGAGAGATCCAGCAATACCGATGCAAGGAGTTCGTCCTTGTCTTCAAGGCTGACACCGCCGACCAGATCGGCATTGTTCTCCCGTTCCGCCAGCCAGCGTGCCGCCTCGCTGGAAGCACCACGCGGTGACAAGGTGTATACCGATGAACCGGTGACCCGTGAATCACTAAAGGCATCGGCATGCAGCGAGATGAACAGATCCGCCTTCTGCTCCCGCGCCAGCTTCATGCGCTTGCGTAGACCGATATAATAGTCTCCGTCCCTGATCAACACCGCTTCCATACCACGCTCGCGATTGATCATCCTAACCAATTCTCTGGCGATGGTGAGAACCACATCCTTCTCAAAAGTCCCATGCGGCCCCTTGGCTCCGGGATCCTCACCACCATGACCCGCGTCCACCGCGATGACGATATTGCGCTCACCACTGGCGGTAACCGACTTCACGGTCCTCGGCGCTGCGGCAGCCTGCGTTGCGGCTTCGTCGAGATCGACCACCAGGCGATGCCCATACTGACTGCTCGGTTTGAGTACAAAGCTCTTGGGTTTGATATCCCGGTTGAGATCCAGCACCACCCGCAGGCTGCCGTCACTGCGCTTGGCACTACGCAGACCGGCGATCAAGTCACTCTTGCCTTTCAGATCAGGCAATTCTTGACGCAGCGTAGCCTGCTCGATATCCAGTACCAAACGTGGCGGATCCTTCAGGCTGAAAATCGTGTGTTCAGCCGGAGCGCTGGTATCCAGAACCAAGCGAACGTGCTCTGGCGCCGCCCAGATCCTGAGGTTGTCGATGGATACCGTTCGAGCGGCGAGCGGTAGTGTAAAAAACAGCAATACTAGCGCAGCTAATTTGTTCATCTCGAGTTTTGGCCGTTGGTTGGCGGTTTGCGCCCATACCGTGAAAAATAGCACGCATAATTTATTTTTTCCAGCCTATTCCGCAAGATAGCGTTAATATATCGAATACTACCTTAACTATACAGAACCAACGTAGTACAAACCCGATTTATATTCTGCCTTCCATTCGCACCAGAAACCGGGATCGCCCGGCAATGCCCGCCTGGAGCTATTCCGCAAATTGGTATCCATGCAGATCCGGGCATCTATCATTCAATCGGGTAACAGTACGACTGCGGCAGCTTCGAGGCGCGCGACCACTGCTGAGCCACGCTTCGAGCCAGGAGTGATCCGGACCGTTCGGCCGGGTTCGCGATAGCTTATCGCGATGGTCAAATCCGCTCCCGGCAAAACGCCCTCCCCACGCTCCGGCCATTCGATAAACAGCACGGACTCCTCCTGCAGCAGGTCACGAAGCCCCAGGTATTCCAGCTCTTCCGCATCGGCGACCCGATAGAGATCCAGGTGGGAGACGGAGTGCTCACCAATCATGTAGGGTTCTATCAGGGTGTAGGTTGGACTTTTCACCGTGCCGGTATAACCGAGCCCACGCAGGTAGCCGCGGACCAGCGTTGTCTTGCCAGCGCCGAGATCACCCGTGAGATAAACGATCGAGGCAGCCGGAATGAAATCCGCCAGAACCGCACCGAGAAGCTCCTGCTGTTCCTGACTCTCCGGTTCAAAGGTCAGCACAGGGGCCGCATTATCAACCATCCCCGATACCGTTGAGAAGATGCCGGATCTCGGGCAGCAGATCAGCAGCCAACATGCCCCGTTCTCCCGTGAGCGCAACCCTGTCAGCCGCAGCCGCGTGCAGACAGGTGCCAATAGTGGCCGCATCCACCAGGCTGAACCCCTGTGCGAGCAGGCCGGCGATGACACCGGTCAGCACATCTCCCATGCCTCCGCTGGCCATACCGGGATTCCCTTCGCTGCAGATTCCCGGCGCCGGTTGGCGTGCATCCAGAATCAGGGTTCCGGCGCCTTTCAGCACCACCACCCCGCCAAAGCGCTCCTGCAGCTCCGCCGCTGCGGCAAAGCGATCTGCCTGCACTCGGTGACTGGATTTACCCAGCAGCCGCGCCGCCTCGCCCGGGTGCGGCGTCAGAATCCACGCATCGCGCTTCAAACTCTCACCAGCAAGAAGATTGAGCGCATCCGCATCCACCACGAGTGGCACATCAGCATTCAGTGCAGCACCGAGCAACTCGCGTGACCATAAACTCTGTCCCAGCCCAGGCCCGACAGCGATCACGCTCGCTTTGTCGATCAGTGGAGTCAGTTCGGCGCTGCTGCTGACCTGGTGGCACATCAACTCCGGACGCGTGAGGTTCAATACCGCGGCGTGGTCGGGGTGGGTGGCGACGGAAACCAATCCGGCACCGCAACGGGCACCCGCCTCCGCAGCCAGTCTCACCGCACCGGAGTAACCCGGACTGCCTCCAATCACCAACAGGTGACCGAACTCTCCTTTATGTGCAGTACGTTTACGCGGTGCCAGCAAGCTAACCTGCTGAGCCCAATCCAACCGCCGGGCGGAAAGAATCTGCCGGGCGTAAATCGCGGCCGGCACCTCCAATGCGCTGAAGCGAATCTCACCGCAGTAGTCCGGTCCACGACCGGTGAACATCCCCTGCTTGAGACCGATAAAGCTGATCGTGGTATCGGCCGCAATCGCAACGCCGAGCACCTCTCCACTATCTGCGTGTAGACCTGAGGGAATGTCGAGCGCCAGCACCGGCGCTGGATGCCGGTTGACCGCCTCCAACGCATCCCGCCAGAATCCACTCACCTCGCGCTCCAATCCGGTTCCGAACACGCCGTCGACGATGAGATGCGTCCGCACCGGCAGACCGTCGTTAAACGGCAGCACCTCCCCGCCGGCGGTGCGATAGGCCATAGCGCTCTCCAGTGCATCACCCTTCAGTCGTCCGGGATCCCCCAGCTGCAGCAGACGCACCGTGTAATCCTGCTCCAGCGCCAGACGGGCTACCACGTAGGCATCCCCTCCGTTGTTGCCAATGCCGCTTAACAATGTGATATCCCTGGCATCCGGCCAGCGCTCCCGCATCAGCGCAAAAGCCGCAGCTCCGGCCCGCTCCATCAGTGTCCGCCCCGGAATCCCGAATTCCTCAATAGTGATCCGATCCAGTTCCCGTACCTGAACTGCGCGGTACAATGCATGCGGAAGAGAGTTTTTGTCGGGAATACAACGCACCATTGCCGAATAATGCTCTCCAGAAAACTGATTTATTGCCGATAATATACCCAATGCCCGTCATAGCGTCAGAAATTCCATGAGTCAAAGCACCCAGCCAATCGACTATGCCGTCCTGGCCAGCTCTATCAAAACCTGGGGAAACCAACTCGGCTTTCAACAGATCGGAATCTGCGACACCGATCTTTCATGGGCGGAGAAGATGCTGGAGCGCTGGACCGCAGACGGATATCACGGTGAAATGGGGTATATGGTGAAACACGGCCGCAAACGTAGCAGGCCTGCGGAATTGGTGCCGGGCACGCTGCGCGTGATCTCGGCGCGCATGGATTACCTGCTGGCAGACGACGATCCGGCGGCGGTGCTCGCCGACGAAAACAAAGGATTCGTTTCGCGTTATGCGCTCGGTCGCGACTACCACAGGCTGATGCGCCAGCGGCTGCAGCAGCTTGCGACCAGGATGGAGATCGCCATCGGCCACTTCGGATACCGCGTTTTCGTTGATTCGGCACCGGTATTGGAAAAGCCGCTGGCACAGAAGGCAGGGCTCGGCTGGCAGGGGAAGCACAGCAATCTGGTGAGTCGAAGCGCCGGCTGTTGGTTCTTCCTGGGGGAGATCTACACTGACCTTCCCCTTCCCACCGACCGGATAGAAAACAACCACTGCGGCAGTTGCAAGCGCTGCATCGATGCCTGCCCGACTGGCGCGATAACCGCACCCTACCGGGTCGACGCACGCCGCTGTGTCTCCTATCTGACCATCGAACTCGAGGGTCCTATCCCGTTGGCATTGCGTCCACTGATCGGAAATCGTATCTACGGTTGTGACGACTGCCTGCTGGCTTGCCCCTGGAACCGTTTTGCGCGGCCCTCACCGGAACCGGATTTCCTGCCGCGCAACGGTCTCGGGGGAGCTGCACTGATCGAGCTTTTCCGCTGGAGCGAAGCAGAGTTTCTGAAACGTCTGGAAGGTTCCCCGATTCGCCGTATCGGGCACCAACGCTGGCTCAGGAACATTGCGGTGGCGCTAGGCAACGCCCGCAACGAGCCGACACTCACCCGCACGCTCGCGTCACGGTTGAACAGCTCGTCCGGACTGGTTGCAGAGCATGTGGCCTGGGCGCTGTCCCGTCATATGCAGGCGGCGCAGAGCAAAACTGTTGCCGTTGAAGCCACCCACTGATCCTCAATCGTCCCCTCGAATGTCATCCATGCAGATCACTCCGTCAACCATGCAGCCCGCGGCAGCCAGCCACCGGCACCAGACTGAACGACCCAGCCCTGTGTCTGCGGAGGGGCGTAGTGCGGACGCCGAGAGAAGCCTGCACGGTACGGAACGAGCGACTGACAGAGATGCGCAGCTAACCCGCGAACTGCAGCGGCTGCAGGCCCGCGACCGCGAAGTCCGCTCCCATGAGATGGCACATCTTGCCGCTGCCGGAAACTACGCCACGAGTGGCGCCAGTTTCACCTACAGCCGCGGCCCGGACGGGAAACTCTATGCCGTTGCGGGGGAAGTGGGAATAGACATCTCGCAGGTCCCCGGTGATCCGCAGGCCACTTTAGAAAAAGCCGCAACGATCCGACGCGCCGCACTGGCGCCGTCAAACCCCTCTGCGCAGGACCGTCAGGTTGCCGCCCAGGCGGCCCGGATGGCGATGGAAGCGCACGCCGAACTGCAACGCGCCGGGTACTCCGACCAGCAAACCAGAGACTATCGGGAGGTGGAGCAGTTCACCGACGAGGAAGAGCCTCAACAGAGACTCAGCACACACGCCTGAGCCGGTGGATCGAAATCCGCTCAATCGCGGCTTTTTCTCTTCGGGATGCGCAAAAAGTATTTGCGGTAATGGCGCAACTCCTCAATCGAATCACGGATGTCGTCCAATGCCAGATGCGACCCCTTTTTCACCACGCCGGCGGCAACATCCGGTGCCCAGCGTCTGGCCAGTTCCTTGAGGGTGCTCACATCCAGATTCCGATAGTGGAAGAAGGCCTCCAGCGCCGGCATACAGCGGGCGAGAAAACGACGATCCTGGCAGATGCTGTTGCCGCAGATGGGTGATGTGCCTGCAGCAACGTGTTGCTCCAGAAACGCCAGCGTGAGACCCTCCGCGGCGCGCTCATCGCAAACGCTGCCGCGCACCCGTTCCAGCAGACCTGAGCTGAGATGCTGATTGGTATTCCACTCGTCCATTCCCAGCAGAATCTCTTCGGGTTGATGGATCGCTATCACCGGCCCCTCCGCCAGAATATTCAGTTCGGCATCGGTAACGATGGTAGCAATCTCGATAATCCGGTCGAGCTGAGTATCCAATCCGGTCATCTCCAGATCGATCCAGATCAGATTGTTCGGTTCCGCTGCCATGGTCGCTCCCGGTCGATTTGTTCGCCCGGCATTCTAGCAGAGCCTGTGTCAACCCTGTATCCTGTTGTAGATGAATCTATTCAGCCACATTTTTCTCCTCACACTAGCCTCGGGAGTGGTAACGCAGCTGTGGCTGCTGCAGCGGCAACAGCGACACGTGGCCGCCCATCAGTACCTGGTTCCAAACGCGTTCCAGGCCAGGATCAGCCTGGCCGAGCATCAAAAGGCAGCCGCGTACACACTGGCAAAATCGAACCTCTATCGCATTGAGCTGGTAGTGCAAGTGATCCCATTGCTGTTGCTTACCATGGGCGGATGGGTTCAGACCATCAACAGCTTCTGGGACAGCCTGCTGGTGAATCCGCTGGCAGCGGGTATCGCGCTGATCATCTCGGTCTTTGCACTTCTGGCCGGCATAGACCTGCCATTTTCCCTTTGGCGCACCTTCGTCTTGGAGGAGCGCTTTGGATTCAATCGCACCTCTCCGCTTCAGTTCGTCAAAGATCTGGTGCTGCACTCCCTGCTCATGCTGCTTTTGGGCACCCCGTTACTGCTGGCTATTCTCTGGCTGATGCAGGAGGCCGGCGCCTTCTGGTGGCTGGCGGCGTGGTTAGTATGGATAGGTTTCACGCTGGCCATCACCTGGATCTATCCAACACTGATCGCGCCCCTGTTCAACCGTTTCACCCCATTACCCGATGGTGAGTTGAAGCAGTTGGTACAGCAGCTATTGAAGCGCTGTGGTTTCACCAGTAACGGAATTTTCGTGATGGACGGTTCCCGGCGTTCAGGGCACGGCAACGCCTATTTCACTGGATTCGGTCAACAGAAGCGCATCGTCTTTTTTGACACATTGATAGAGAATCTTGAGCATGCAGAGATGGAGGCGGTCCTGGCGCATGAACTTGGCCACTTCAAGCATCGGCATATAGTCAAACAGCTGGCGTTGACAGCGCTGACCGCGCTGCTCGGTATGGCACTGTTGGGCTGGCTGTCGGGTGAACTGTGGTTCTACCGAGGGTTGGGAGTGCACGACCACTCCAATGCGCTTGCACTGCTGCTTCTGCTCCTGGTCGCACCTGTATTCACACAGTTCCTGCATCCACTGGTGGCGCTGCTCTCGAGGCGCTATGAATTTGAAGCGGACGACTATGCCTGCCAGCAGACCGGGGCTAAACCTCTCATCAGCGCGCTGGTCAAACTCTATCGGGAGAACGCCAGTACTCTGACACCGGATCCGCTGTATTCCGCCTTCCATGACAGTCATCCACCAGCACCGGTGCGGGTTGCACATCTGGCAGGTAAATATTGAGCACGCTTACACAACTGAATTCAGTAGGAGATCGAAGATGAAACAGACTCTGCCCCTGGTGACGCTGGTGATAGCAACCACAGCAACCGGCCCGGTATCGGCATTCGATCCGGCCGCCGGAAAACTACTGGTGGATGGAAACTGTTACAGCTGCCACGGCAGCGAAATCTATACCCGTGCCGATCGGATGGTAAAATCCCGTTCCGGCCTGACTACCCAGGTACAGCGCTGCGAACTAGCGCTTGGGCTCTCCTGGTTCGACGAAGATGTGGATAATGCAGCGGAGTACCTTAACCAGAAGTTCTACCATTTCGCCAAATAGCTTCGGGTGCCTGGCCCGCATCAGCGCTGAATGACTCGACGCAGACTCAGTCAACGGCAGCAAGCACGTATTGGTGCGATTCAGGAGAAGCGCAAGCAACATTTCGACCTGCGGGCACAGGATGCGTTGGCAACGGCTGCGGATGACAGCAGTCGCGAGGGTTGTGTCATCTCCCGCCACGGCCAGCATCTGGCAGTAGCCGATGCGGAAGGTGTGGTCCACCATTGTCTGTCACGCCAGAGCATCGGTGAACCGGTCTGCGGAGACAGAGTGATCTGGCAACGCATCACGCCAGGACAGGGGGTGGTTACCGCACTGCGTGACCGTATCAGCCTGTTAACCCGCCCTACCTACGGCGGAACCGAAAAACCGCTGGCCGCCAATCTCGACCGCCTGGTGATCGTTCTCGCGCCTGAGCCGGTGCCCAGTCATTATCTGCTGGATCAGTATCTGGTGGCGGCCGAGAGCCTTGGAATAGGGGCAGTGATCGCCTTGAACAAATCTGATCTGGTTGATCAGTCGGGAGTCGCTGAGTTTACCCGGGAGTTCGGACACTACGAAAAGATCGGTTATCCGCTGGTACGCGTGAGCGCCAAATTTGAGCATCAACTGGAGCCGTTGATCGACCAGCTGCGCAGCCACACCAGCATTCTGGTAGGTCAATCCGGCGTGGGCAAATCTTCTCTGGTCAACGCGCTGCTACCGGACATGGATATACAGACGGGTCGACTGTCGCACGCAACCCGGATGGGTCGCCACACCACATCGACTGCCAGTCTCTATACGCTGCCGCAAGGGGGTTATCTGATCGACTCTCCCGGGGTACGCAGTTTTCGCCTGAATCAGATGAATATACGCCAACTGGAAAGGGGGTTTCGTGAGTTTCAGCCATTCATCGGGCGGTGCCGCTTCAGTAATTGCAGCCACGTTCTTGAGCCCGATTGCGCGCTCATTGCTGCAGTTGAGCAGCAATTGATCCACCCGCGGCGGCTGGAAAATTTCCGTCACATGGCTGGCAGCCTATAGACACACTATCGATCAGTGGAACTCAACCTGAATACGCGCACCACCCAGGTCACTGGCAGTGATCTCCAGTGATCCCCGGTAGAGCGCAATAATCTCTTTGGCGACCGCGAGGCCGATCCCCTGTCCAGGCTGACGTTGATCTATTCGCACACCCCGATTGAGTACCTCCGAGCGTTTGGTAACCGGAATACCTGGACCATCGTCTTCAATCACCAACCTGAATCCGCGCATCGAGGCGCTGCGCTCTAAGGCAAGTGGTCGAGCGGTGATATCCACCCGATGCTGCCCATACTTGAACGCATTATCGAGCAGGTTGCCCACCACCTCCATCAGATCAGCCTGCTCGCCGTAAAAGCGGATACTCTGTTCCACTGTGATGCGCGCCTCGATCCGCTTCTCCCGATAGATGATCGCAAGCGTTGCGCAGAGGCGTTCGACGATCAGACGCAGGCTGACTGCCGTACCGGGCAGCATGGTGCTGGAGGCGGCAGCCCGGCGCAGTTGGTACTGAACTATCTCATCCATCCGTTCCACCTGCTGCTTGACGGTCTGACGCAGTTCCAACGTGTCCCCACCCTCGGCAGCTCCACGCAGCAGCGTGAGCGGGGTTTTCAGGCTGTGCGCCAGATCGCCGAGACTGTTGCGATAACGATCCCGACTGGCGCGGCCGCTTTGAATCAGCATATTGATGTTGCCGATCAGCCCTTGCAGCTCTTTCGGGTGGCTCCCAGTAATCGCATCCAAGTCGCCAGACTCCACCCGGTGCAGATCCGCAGCCACCTGGCGCAGTGGCTTGAGCCCCCAGCCCAGCACCACCCCCTGTGCAATCAGCAACAGCAACGACACCCCAACGATCCAGTAAAACAGGCGCTCGCGGAAAGCGCCAACCTGACGCTCTGTCGCCGCGGTGTTTTCCGCGATCGTGAAGCTGTAGTTGAGTTCATTCCCACTGTCATCTTGCCAGGCAACGCCGAAGTTCAGCAGATAGAACGCTTCAGCGCCCTGCAGCACGCGCTCGAAGCGATGGTCACCGGGAGCGAGCGAACGATTCAATCCGAGTTCGCGTCCCAGCAGCGATCCGGAGCGCCAGCGATATTTACCTTGCTCCCCCACTACTGCGGCATAGAGACCCGAGTCCGGAAGCGTCAGCCGGGGATTGGGGAGCGCTTCCGGCAGCCGCATCCGCCCCTGGAGATCCTCATCCGCAGCCCCGAGCAGCGCGTATACCTGCTGTAACAGCCGCTCCTGAACCGCGCTCTCCATGCTCTCACGGAAAGCCTGATCAAGTGCCAGTGCGCCAAGTCCCAGAAAAGCGGCAAGTACCAGAGTGGCCGCCAGCAACAGACGCGCATGAATCGATCGCATCAGGCATTTTCAGGGCTGGATTTGAACAGATAACCGCGCCCCCGGAGCGTCTCTATCGGTTGTAGTCTGCCATCTGGGTCGAGCTTGCGACGCAGACGGCCGATGAAGACTTCGAGCACATTGCTGTCACGGTCACAATCCTCTGCGTAGATATGCTCGGTAAGTTCCGTTTTGGAGATCACCTTACCGCGATGGAGTAGCAGGTACTCGAGCACTTTGTATTCAAATGCGGTCAGCTCGAGTACCCGGCCGTCACGGGAGACAGATTGACTGGCGGTGTTAATGGTTAACGGTCCCCACTCGATTACCGGTGTCGAAATGCCCGCGTTGCGGCGCAGCAGTGCGTTCAGGCGCGCCAGCAGTTCTTCGATATGAAATGGTTTCACCAGGTAATCGTCGGCACCCACCTCCAGTCCCTCGACCTTCTCCTGCCAGCTGCCGCGTGCCGTCAAGATCAGAATCGGCAGCATCAGTCCCTCGGACCTGGCGCGACGTATCACTTCAATACCTGACATCCTGGGCAGGCCGATGTCGACCACCGCCAGATCCAATGGATAGTCGCGCAGAAAGTGCAGACCCTCCTCGCCGTTGATCGCCAGATCCACCGAGAAACCCTGTCGCTGCAGTTGATTTTTCAGCTGCTGCGCCAGCTGTACCTCATCCTCCAGCACAAGAACCCGCATCTTCGTATCAGCCCCCTAGCCCCCAAACCGGCACGATTTCACCGCCTTCCCCCCGGTTCGATAATCCGCCCGGTAGCTGCATCGCTCCGAAATCTCAGAACTTTTCCGTCTTTGGTCAATATTCGTACGATGTGAGTGGGTCGCCCATCGACCATTCTGGTTTCCGCGGACAGCACTCTGCCACCGGTACGTTCACGCACGAGTGAAACGGCCTTGTCCAGCCCGGCATCAGATTCACCCCGGAACTGCCGATCCGGCGGCTGCGCCTGTAGCGGCCCGCCGAAGCAGCAACCAGCGACCAACAGAAAACAAAGTGCGCGGGTGCTCGAGTTCAAACGGCTGTGTCCCCTCTATTCAATTGGTAATCACCCAGATTCTGCTGCGAAACAGCCTCTGCATCAACCTTGGACAGCAGCACACAGCGTAACTTGCACAGGCTGAATCCCTGCTGAACGTTTCCGTCACCCGACCCCTGGGCTGGCCGCGGCAGCCAAAACCAGACACGCTTCAAATAGCGAGCACAGTTGTTTGTTGCCTGCGCTATCGACGTGATATTCTTGCGGAACGAGCCAAGAATCAATCGTTTGAGGAGTTGTTATGCCCTATTTTGTCTACCAGATTTCGGAAGACAAGAAACTTCAATGCCTTGACAGAATCGACAAGTACCGGGACGCCCGCAACAAGGTACGGAACCTGAGAAGCCAACAGACCAATTCCGATACCGCGCTGATCCGACTCATTCATGCCAGCAATCAACTGGAAGCTGAAAGGCTGCTGCTTACCCCCAGGGAGACCCCGATCGAAGGGGACGATTAAATCGACCTGCAGCTATTTACAGTCAATCTGAGAAGCGAATCCCTGCTGACAATGCAGGTTGATTCGAAGGATTAAAAAAGGATGGAGAAAACGGTGTCGAGTAGCCTTATGCGCCTGCAACCGGTACTGAAGGATTGCCGGGATATGGCGTTGAAAACGCTGACGGACCACCTGTCCACCATGTTCGACAAGTCTGAACAGGCACTACTGGACTTTATCGACAAAGCCGACACCAACCAGGGACAGTTTCAGTTTATCGACGCAATCAGCACCATTAACTCCACCAAGAAAATGGTGGAGCAACGTTTCCGTGAAGAGATCGCGCGCGGCTTCAGCGAATATCTCAACGAAAAGCCGATCTCGTACGAAATACCCCTATTGGAGGTACAGATAAAGGCTCAGCAAACCCTGGAGCTGGTGGATGAACTTGAGTTGGACAAACGCCTGTCATTACAGAAGATGATTTCGCGTACCCAAAGCCAATGCTTTCAGGACATCTACGCGCTGGGTCAGCGCTTGTCGATTATCCGCGGCGGTGAAAAGTTGGTCGATCAGGATGTTCCCGCCGGACCGGTCCACATCGTGTCGGCATTTCAGCTGGCGGCACAGGAATTTGCTTTCCCCGGCAATCTGTTACTCATCATGTACGCGCTCTACGATAAGTTCGTGATGCGTCAGCTGGGTGACTTTTACAAGCAGTTCAACGAAAAACTGATCGAGGCGGGTGTTTTTCCGAATCTGAAGCTCGAGGCGCCGAAGCAACCTCAAAACGCTGCCGAATCACCTACGGATGAAGATGAGAGTGAGCAGCGGAATGAAGCTGAAAAACCACTAAGAACCGTGGCAGACAGAGCTGGGTCCAATCCCCGGCAAGGTGTCCAGCCGACGTCTCAGTCGAACAAAACCACGACAGACGAAGAGACCGCGTTGGGAGAAGAGATCTTCAACTCCATCCGAGACCTGATGTCGAGCAGACGTAAACAAGATGCCAACTACTCGTCACACCCGGACTACAACCCCAATGCCGCACCCAGACAGATGATCGACACCCCTGCGCTGGTCGCTGCGATCGATAGAATCCAGCCCGCAAGCAGCGCATCAGTCCTGCCGGAATTAGATGTCGAAGGCGACAAGCCCAACCATATCGAGCTGGGTGCCGAAGCGATCGAACAGGTACGGGTACGGCTGGTAGAGGAGCGTGAGCATCTGTTCAGGGGTGTCGATCGCAATACTATTCCGAGCGCTGATCTCGATACCATCGAACTGGTAGGCATGTTGTTTGAGCATGTGTTGAATGAAGAGGATCTGCCAAACATTGCCAAGGCACTAATCAGCCATCTGCACACTCCCTATCTGAAAGTCGCCATTCTCGATCACCATTTTCTGATCGACTCCCGGCACACCGCGCGGCGATTGTTGAATCTGATGGTGGAATCGGGCCTGGTATGGATAGATGAGCACGACCTGAAACGGGGAATCTATTACCCGATGCGCGAAGGGGTTAACCGTATCCTCGCTGAGTTCAAAGATAGAGTAGAAATTTTTACCGAAGTTTTCGACACTTTGACCAAACAGGTTGAAGAGCTCAACCAGAAAGCCAAGATCGTGGAGACACGGACGCAGGAGGCCGCCAAAGGGCGTGAACGACTGGCCAGCGCCCGCATGCGAGCCCACCGTTTCGTTCAGGAGATGATTGGCGACCGGCGCCTGCACCCAATTCTGGAACATTTTCTCAATCATGCCTGGCTTGACAAGATGATCCTCATGCTGCTGCGGGACCCGATGATCGAGACCAGCGCCGATTGGCGTCAGGTGTTGAGTGTGATCGATGACATCATCTGGATGTACGAGTCGCGCACCAACCTGGAGGCGAAACATCTGCAACAGGAGAAACTGTCGGGGTTGAAGAGGCGCATCGAAGATGGGCTCGCCTCGGTCGGGGATTTCCACCAGCCGGATCTGAATGCGCTGTTCAGCTATTTGGAGTCTCTCGCCGCAAAAGAGCAGTTGGATGAGGCAACCAGTGCTGCCAATGCCGCAGCCGAACGCCTCGCTCAAATTCCGAAAAAGCGTGTCCAGGGAGAAGCTGTCACCAGTCACGCCAACCAGGAAGGCGCACCATTGCCTGCTGAGGTTCGGGAGATTGTCCAGCGGTTGAAGAGTCTGAAATTCGGCACCTGGTTCGAGTTGGAGGATGACAATCATCAGATGCACCAACTCAAACTCTCCTGGTTCAGTCCGGTCACACAGAAGTATATGTTCGTAAACAAGTCGGGGGTGCAGGCGCTGGTGACACCGATCGAAAAGCTTGCGCTGCAGATGCACAACAATCGCGCCAAGATCCTCAGGTATCCAAGCGTACCTTTCGTCGATCGGGCACTTGATTCGGTTCTCGGCATGTTGCAGAGAACCTTTGGCAGTCAGACCAGCAACTAAGCAAGGGATCCCTGTATGCAGGAACAAAGAGCGTACCCTCGCAAAAGGGTTAACGAAAAGATACAGATCAAAGATATCAACAGTGGCAAACTTGTCGGCAACCTGGTCAATATCTCAACCGGTGGACTGATGCTGCTCTCCGAGACACCGCTCACTCCCAACCGTCTGTTTCAGTTCAGCCTGGCTTTGCCAACGCCGATCAATGGTATCCCGGTGATCGAGTTCGGTGCAGAGTGCCTCTGGGTGCAGGATGTGTCAGCCACCAACGGACCCTGCTGGGCAGGTTTTCAGATAATCGATATTTCGGATCTGGACACTACTTTGATCGAACAACTGATAAAAGAGTGGACCGATTGATCAGCTTCCTTTGGCTCATCCTGAAGAGACAGGGGGATGCCGATGGGCAAATCAGCGATTTTTTTCCTAATCGACTAGGAGCCTGTCTGACTTATCCGTTTGAAGCGAAAATCACCGGGGGCGAATCAAATCAGTTTATCGAACGAGGCGAATAGTGGGCCTATTTAACGAGGTCGATAAGCTGAGTTGATCGTCATCCGGGGATTTGCAGCCAAACAGTGTTAAGTCAGACAGGCTCCTAGCTTCCGGTCTGGTAGAGAGAGACAACCTTTTGCACATACTGCAGCGTCTCGGGATAGGGGGGAATTTTATTGCCATACTTTCTGACTGCATTCTCACCCGCGTTGTAGGCAGCGACCGCCAGTTTCATGTCCTGGTCAAACATATCCAGTAAATCGCGTAGATAACGCGCTCCACCCGTGAGATTCTGCTCCGGATCCCAGCTGTCGCTCACACCATAGCGCTCGGCGGTAGCCGGCATCAACTGCATCAGCCCACGCGCGCCCTTCCTGGACAACGCTTTTGGATCGTAAGCGGATTCGGCCCTCACCACCGCGTGCAGCAGGTTGGGCTGCAGATTCATACGCTCAGCCGTTTTCGTGATCATATCGGAATACCGCTGTTTGTTACGCTCAAAATCATTCAGATTGATACGTGAATAATAACTGGCGTAACGTGGATCGTTACCAGAGCGCCACAACAGCTCGAAGCCGGCTGCACGCTTCTGTGGTTTGTCGGTGAAATGGATGTGGCCGTTCTTATCCCGATACTTGTAGATTTCGCCACACGCCGGATTAGCGGTCAGCAACACGAACGCTGCCCACAGCAAAATCAGGCACGCTGTTGGCTCTCTGGCGAATAAAATTTGCCTTCCGTCAGGCATCTGACACGGTGCCCTCTATCGTCTGGTTCCCGGATGGGCGGAAACCCACCTCAAGGAAGCGCCACTCCAATAGCTGCTCCCCGTGGTACGAAGCTGTACCGCCTTGGTCGATCACGATCAGCGAAACTTCACCAATCGCAACTTTCCATCTCCGTTTGCTATACACACCAGGAGGGGATTTCCAAACCCACTGTAATTAGCGTCACGTAAAGCGCTCACTTTAGTCGATCGACTAGGCGCCACAACATCGCTTGTATTTCTTACCGCTGCCGCAGGGGCACGGTTCATTGCGTCCCACTTTAACCTGGCGATGCACCTCGGTCTTTGGCTTCACCATGTTGCCGTCCACGAAAAACCAGCGGCCACCCTCCTTTTTGAATTGGCTCTGCTCATGGTAGCGCCGGGTCACCCCTTTCTCTTTAAAGGTGGCGATAAACTCGACCATACCCTCCCGGTCAGACTCCATGCCTCCTTCGGTGGCCGCAATCTCCAGTCCCAGCCACTCGGAATTTGCAGCCCAGCGCTGGGTAGCATTTCGGTCGTGATCGGCACGATGTGCCGGATGCAGACTCTGGTGCAGAAAATCGACCTGACAGGTCGCAAAGGCACTGTATCTGGCGCGCATCAGCGCCTCCGCGGTGGGAGCGTCCCGTTCTCCGGAAATGATCGGATTACAACAGAGATCGAACTCCAGATTGGAACCACATGGACAGACAGACATCGAAAATCTCCAGCAGGCAGGGTCTCCTCTTATAATGGAAAATCGCACTCAGGTCCATCATCAGGCGCAGCGCAGTCACAGACCCAGTTCACGCCAGCGTTTTTGAATACGCTGGAGCGAGACGGGATAGGCGGTTCCCAATTCCTGGGCGAACAAAGAGATGCGCAGTTCCTCGAAACTCCAGCGCAGCTCCTCTATGCGTTCGTCCAGTTTGCCCTCCAGACGATACTTCTCCTCACGTTGTTGCCACAACTGATACGCCTCCTGCATTTCACCCAGCAGCTTCTGATCACGCACAGCCGCATAGGGGAGTTTGTCCAGGCGCATTTCGATCGCCCGGAGATAACGTGGAAGTTGTTTGAGCTGCACATAGGGAGTGTGCTGTAAGAATCCCCGGTATACCAATTGGTCCAACTGTTGCCGAATATCCGCCAACGAGGTCATCCAGTTGATCCGGTTGCTCTCCGAGAGCCTGTTGCGCACCTGGTGATAGATAGTCAGTATCTGTTCCAGCAGTTGCGCTGCTTCAAGCGCCTGCGCTACCAGGGCGCCCTTGTGCGCCTGGATACGCTGCTGAAAGCTGGCTTGAGATCTGATCTCAGGCTGATCCTCGAGAAAAGTCAGATCGACGATCAGTGCAATCAACTCCTCCTCCACACCCAATCTGCCAGGCACCTCCCACCCCTTCGGAGTAGCTGCCACTCTGGCATATTTCAGCTCCATTTGTGGCAACGCTGGCAGATTGCGCCGTAGATAGCGAATCTCTTTCGGCAAAGCGAGCATCAGCAGGCGTCGCACCCCAGCACGATGAAAGCGTTCTGCATTCTGTCTGGCATCGAGCACCTTCAGATCGACTGAATCACCGCGGTCGACCAGTGCCGGAAATCCTCTCAGGTTGATCCCACCCTGCCCACTCTCCACCGACTCGGGCAGCTCACCGAAATCCCAGCTCTTGCTCCCTTTACGCTCCAACCCAGCGGCCGGAAGCGTGTGGAAGCCACCCTCCCCGGCACTGCCGTAACTCTGCTTCAGCGCGCTCAAATCACGTCCCGAGGCAATATCACGACCCTGCTCGTCCAGCAGCATAAAGTTCATGCGCAGATAGTCGGGCAGCAGCTCCTCCTGCCACTGATCCTCTGCGATATAGACGCCGGTCATCGCCTTCAGCTGCTCCGCGAGCGCCTGGGTCAATGGTTTTCCGGAGGGTGTCAGCATACGCAGACAGGCGTCCGCATACTCCGGCACCGGTACGAATGATCTACGCAGATTTTTCGGCAACAAACGCAGCAACGCGATGACACGCTCACGCAGCAGCCCGGGTACCAGCCAACCACAACGCGCCTCTGACACCTGATTGAGAACAGCCACCGGAACCTTCAGCGTGACACCGTCTCCGGCGCTTCCCGGATCGAAGTGATAACTCAACGGCAACCGCATCGCGCCGATCTCGAACTGATCGGGAAAATCGTGCTGTGATGTCAACTCTGCTGCAGCCCGGGTGAGATCCTGGAGACGCATGTGCAACAGCTTGGGATGGCTGCGGACCTCACCGCGCAGCCATTTTTCGAATTGCGGGGTGCTGTAGATCCCCTCCGGAACGCGCTTGTCGTAGTAATCGTATATCTCTTGTCGCTCCACCAGCAGGTCACGCCGCCGCGCTTTCTGCTCCAGCTGCTCAAGATAGTCGATCAGGGCCTGGTTGTGGCGCCAGAAGGGTGCCCGGGTAGCAAAATCTCCGTCCACCAACGCAGATCCGATGAAGATCTCACGCGCTGTCACAGGATCGATCGGACCGAAATTGACCTTGCGCCGGGCGATCAGGGTAAGACCGAACAGACCCACCCGCTCGTACGCAGCAACCTGCCCTCTTCCCCTCTCCCAGTGCGGTTCTGAATAGCTGCGCTTGACCAGATGGCCGGCAGCAGACTCCACCCACTCGGGTTTGATACTGCCTACCGTACGTGCATACAGCCGGCTGGTCTCGACCAACTCTGCGGCCATTACCCATTTCGGCTGGCGCTTGAACAGCCCTGAGCCGGGAAAAATCGAAAAGCGGCTGTTACGGGCGCCCAGGTACTCCCGTTCGCTGCTGCCGGCTCGAAAACCGATATGACTCAACAGCCCGCTGAGCAGCGCACGATGGACTGCATCGTAACTGGCCTCGTTACCGTTCTCGCGGTAACCCATCTCGTGCATCTGCGAGCGCAGCTGATGATACACATCGTGCCACTCCTGCACCCGGTTCCAGGAGAGATAGTTGTCTCGGCAGAAACGCCGAAACTTGCGCCGGCTGAGATGGCGGCGCTGCTCTTCCAGAGCAAGCCAGAGCTTCAACAGCCCAAGGAAATCGGACTGCTCGTCGAGAAAGCGGTGGTGCGCCTCATCCGCCGCCTGCTGTTTTTCCATCGGGCGTTCGCGCGGGTCCTGGACACTCAGCGCAGCGGCTATCACCAACAACTCGTTCAGACAATCCCCATGGGCTCCAGCCAGCAATATGCGCGCAATCCTGGGATCCAGTGGCAGACGCGCAAGCTGACGTCCGAGCCGGGTGATGTGGCGCGTGCCATCGACCGCACACACCTCCTCCAGCACGCGATAACCGTCACTGATCAGACGCTTATCGGGAGGATTGATAAATGGAAACTTGGCGATCGAACCAAAGCCCAGAATCATCATCTGCAAGATGACCGAAGCGAGATTGGTGCGCAGGATCTCCGGTTCGGTGAACTCCGGGCGCAAGTCGAAATCCTCCTCCGTATAGAGACGTATGCAGATACCGGCGGCGATCCGGCCGCAACGTCCCTTGCGCTGCTCTGCGCTGGCGCGTGAGATCGCCTCCACCGGCAGCCGCTGCACCTTGCTGCGATGGCTGTAGCGGCTGATACGGGCGAAGCCGGTATCGATCACGTAACGGATGCCAGGTACCGTCAGCGAAGTCTCGGCAACGTTGGTGGCGAGTATGATGCGGCGCAGGCCGGCAGGGTGAAAAATCCGGTTCTGCTCCTCGGCGCCCAATCTGGCATAGAGCGGCAGCACTTCAGTCAGCGGTAGCCGATGCTTGCGCAGATGCTCCGCCGTCTCCCGGATCTCGCGCTCGCCACTGAGAAAGATCAGAATATCGCCGCGATCAATTCGCGAAAGTTCATCGACCGCATTCAGTATCGCCTGCTGCAGCGGCTCATCACGCTCACCCTCCTCCGCATCCAGTGGTGGTCGGTAACGCACCTCCACCGGATAGGTACGCCCCGAGACATTGATGATCGGAGCGCCGCCGAAGTGTTTTGCAAAGCGTTCAGGATCAATGGTGGCAGAGGTGATGATCAGTTTCAGATCGGGGCGCTGGGGCAGCAGCTTTTTCAGATAGCCGAGCAGAAAATCGATATTCAGACTGCGTTCATGCGCCTCATCGACAATGATGGTGTCGTACTCGTTGAGCCAGCGATCCTGCTGCACCTCCGCCAGCAACATCCCATCGGTGACCAGCTTGATCAGCGTGTCGCGGCTGACCCGGTCCTGAAATCGCACTTTGTAACCGACCAGCGCACCCGCTTCACTGCCAAGCTCCTCGGAGAGGCGTGCCGCCAGGCTGCGCGCCGCGATGCGTCTGGGCTGTGTATGGCCGATCCGGCCGTAGATGCCACGTCCCAGTGCGAGACAGATCTTCGGCAACTGAGTCGATTTGCCCGAGCCGGTTTCGCCGCAGAGCACGACCACCTGATTTCCGGTGATCAGCTCGGCGATCTCCTCCCATTTATCACTGATCGGCAATTCTGCCGGAAAAGTGGGTGTGGGCAGCAACTGTCGGCGCCGTTCGGCCAACGCGGTGGAGATGCTGATCTGTTGGCACAGGCGCAGCACGTGCTGATCCTGGGGCTGAATCTGCGTGCTGCGCAGTTGCAGATGCTTGAGCCGCTGGCGCAAGCCATGCCGGTCAGCGAGCATACAGGCATCGATCTCCCGTTGACCGGGTAGGGAATTGGGATTCATCTGCGCTGTGGTGTTACTCATTGACAAAGGGGAACTCCGGAGTCTCCACACCGGAATCGATTGGATTATAACGAAAAACAGAGGCAGGGATTGGGCGATTGTGCGGTCGTGGAGAGCGTCCCCTCAACCCGGACTCCGCTCCTGCTGCAAACTCTTCGCCAACTCTGCCGCCTGTTGCAGATATCCCTGATAACGGGATTGACGTTCCGTCTGAACGAGTGGCTGGTCGCCGCGCTGCTGTAAAGCCAGTGCCGCATGGAGCGACAGCTGTGCCGGCTGCTCCTGCCAGTACTTGTGCTGCCAGCGCCCCTCTCTGGCATCGAAGCGGTATTGATGCTGGAACAGGTGGCCACAATCAGCGATGAACTCCACGCTGGAGAGGAGATAATCCATATCGATCGCATCGCAAGTATAGTGGAATCCCACGCGGCACCAGCCCGGTTTCACCCCATGGTAGCCGCGGTTGATCCATTGACGGTATTCCGCCGCCTTGACAGGATCTATATCCAGCAGCTTGTGGCCGTAGGGACCGGCGCAGGAGCAACCGGCACGGCTCTGAATACCAAACAGGTCGTTCAACAGCGTGGTGACGAAACGTGGGTGCAGGTACTGACCCTTGGGATCCCGGATGTTGAAAGAGAGAATCGCCACCCGTCGCGCCGGATCCCCATTTCCCAGGATCTCTATGCCCGGATGACGGCTCCAACGTCCGAGCGCGAGCCGGATCAGCTCGGCTTCGCGACGTTCGATATTAGTGCTGCCGATCGCCTGTTTCACCTCGAACGCCAGCGCTGCCTTGAGCGTCTGCAGAATCCCGGGCGTGCCTGCCTTTTCGCGCGCCTCGATATCGCTGATGAAGTCGTGATCTTCCGGCCCGACATACTCCACCGTGCCACCGCCGGCGATGCTCGGCGGCAGTTCCGCATGATAGCAGCGCTTGTTGAACAGCAGCAGACCGCTCGATCCGGGACCGCCAAGGAATTTGTGCGGTGAGATGAAGAGTGCATCCAGCGAGGCATCACCCTCTGCACCCTCATCCACCGGGTTCATATCGATGTCGACATAAGGTGCCGACGCCGCAAAATCGAACATTGCCAACGCACCGTAGCGGTGTAACAGGCGTGCGATATCTGCTACTGGTGAACGCATCCCGGTCACATTGGATGCAGCGGAAAAGGAGCCGATGCGCAGACGTCCTCGATACGCTTGCGCCGCCAGCAACTGCTCCAGATGCGTCAGATCGATACTCCCATCCACATCCATGCGCACTTCTACGACAGTCGCCAGACTCTCGCGCCAGGAGATCTCGTTGGAGTGGTGCTCATACGGTCCGACAAAAACCACTGGCCGATGCGCTTCAATGTGCTGATGCAGAGCCCGGTACTGTTCGTTCCCAAGAAAGCCGATCAACAGCTCCTCCAGCAACGAACGGCTTGCGGCAGGGAGCTTGACCCCCAGCAACTGCTGCACCCGGTCGATGGCACCAGTGGCACCACTGCCGCAGGCGATGATTCTGCCATCGGGTCCGGCATTGACTGCCCGTTTTATGATCGCCTCCGCCTGATGCAGCAATTGCGTGGTAAAGCGGCCGCTGAGGTCATCCTCAGTATGACTGTTAGCATAGAGCTTCTGCAGTTCCAGCAGATAGTTTTCGATGAAATGGAGCGAACGACCCGAAGCGGTGTAGTCGGCATACAGCATCAGCCGTTCACCGAACGGTGTCTGAATCGGTGTGTCGATACCCACGATCTGCTGCCGGAGTGATTGAAAATCCAGTTCTTTCAATGTCATGGAACTTTTTCTGGTAGAGACTGGAATGTGAAAAAATACCGGAGCCAATCTCTGCAGATTGACTCCGGTACTTGCAGGAGACAACCAAGAGCGTGCTGTTAGATACTCGCCAGAATCGCCTCCACACTGGCTTTGGCATCGCCGAACAGCATGCGTGTGTTTTCCTTGAAGAAGAGCGGATTCTGCACGCCAGCATAGCCGGTCGCCATACTACGCTTCATCACTATCGCAGTCTCTGCTTTCCACACCTCCAACACCGGCATACCGGCAATCGGGCTGCCTGGATTATCCTGCGCGTCCGGATTGACGATATCGTTGGCTCCAATCACCAGCACCACATCGACATGCGGAAAATCCTCGTTCACCTCATCCATCTCCAGCACGATGTCATAAGGGACTTTGGCCTCGGCCAACAGCACGTTCATGTGTCCGGGCATACGTCCCGCCACAGGATGGATCGCGAATCGGACATTGACACCCTGATCGCGCAATTTGCGGGTAATCTCGTAGATTGGATACTGCGCCTGTGCCACCGCCATGCCATAACCAGGTACGATCACCACTTCGCGCGCGTTTTTCAACAGCTCCGCGGTCTCTTCGGCGGATACCGGAGAGACTTCACCCTGCTCGCCGTCACCACTGCTGGCGACGGTGCCCCCCGAGGTACCGAAGCCACCGGCGATCACCGCGAGAAACTTGCGGTTCATCGCCCGGCACATGATATAGCTCAGAATCGCACCGCTACTGCCGACCAGGGCACCGGTGACGATCAGCAGGTCATTGGAAAGCATGAAGCCGGTGGCTGCAGCCGCCCAACCTGAATAGCTGTTGAGCATCGAGACCACGACCGGCATGTCTGCGCCGCCGATGGCCATCACCATGTGCACGCCGAAAATGAAAGCGATCAGCGTCATGATCACCAATGGCCACATACCTGCCGAGATGGACTCAGCACCGACGAAGGTAATACCCATCCAGATGCAGATCAGCAACATGCTCAGATTCAATCCATTGCGTGCTTTCAGCAAAACCGGCTTACTGGTGACTATCCCCCTGAGCTTACCGAAGGCGATGACCGAACCGGTAAAGGTCACTGCACCGATCAATATGCCGAGATAGATCTCGATTTCGTGAATGACGCGCTCCGCTCCCTCAAGATGAGCCCCTGCGTCGAGGTAGTTGGCAAACCCCACCAGTACCGCAGCCATACCGACGAAACTGTGCAGTATCGCGACCAGCTCCGGCATTTCGGTCATCTGCACCTTCTTCGCCAAAAAGAAACCGATGGAGCCACCGATACCCATGCAGATGATGATGGTGAGGTAACCGGTCACCTTGGCACCCAGAACGGTGGCTAGCACCGCGATGAGCATACCGATGATGCCGTAGATGTTTCCTTTCCTTGCGCTCTCCTGATTACTCAGACCCCCAAGCGCGAGAATGAACAGTACACTGGCCGCAATGTATGCGATTGTTATCATTCCTTCAGTCATTGTCATGCAGCTCCTATTTCTGGAACATCTTCAGCATACGCTGGGTAACAAGAAAGCCACCCGCGATGTTGACCGTGGCAATCAGGATGGCGATCGCGGCGAGCAGGGTAACCACGGTCGACCCCCCCGACACCTGTAACAGTGCGCCGATCACGATGATCCCGGAGATGGCATTGGTCACACTCATCAGTGGCGTATGCAGTGCTGGTGTCACATTCCAGATGACCAGATAACCGAGAATGCAGGCAAGCACGAATACCGTGAAATGGGCCAGAAATGCGGCTGGTGCTACCGATCCCACCCCCAATAACAGCAGGCCCGCCACAGCCATTCCCAGCGCCGTTTTCCAGGCGGCGGGCTTCTCCACCGCCTTGGCTTCGGGGCTGGGCGCCGGCGCCGGTTTGGTGGCAGGTGCAGCGGATAGCTTGGGCGCTGGCGGCGGCCAGGTGATCTCTCCGTGGTTGATGACGGTGACGCCACGAATCACTTCGTCCTCCATGTTTACCCGAATCTGACCGTCCTTTTCCGGCGTCAAGTCGGTCAGCAGGTGACGCAGATTGGTGCCATACAGCTGGCTCGACTGAGTCGGCAGCCGGCTGGGCAGATCGGTGAAACCGATGATGGTGACACCGTGCCTGACCACTATCTCTCCCGGTACGGTCATGGCGCAGTTGCCCCCCTGCTCGGCGGCGAGATCCACGATCACGCTGCCATCGCGCATCGACTCGACCATCCCTTCGCTAATCAGCTTGGGCGCGGGTTTGCCGGGAATCAGCGCGGTGGTGATGATGACATCGACCTCCATTGCCTGTTTGGCAAAGAGTTTCATCTCAGCCTCGATGAACGCCTTGCTCATCACCTTGGCATAGCCGCCCTCACCACTACCATCCTCCTCTTGATAATCGAGTTCGAGGAACTCGGCACCCATGCTTTCCACCTGCTCCTTGACCTCGGGCCGGGTGTCAAAAGCGCGTACGATCGCTCCCATGGAACCGGCTGTGCCGATCGCTGCCAGTCCTGCCACACCCGCGCCGATGATCATGATCTTGGCTGGAGGCACTTTTCCCGCGGCAGTGATCTGTCCGGTGAAGAAGCGACCAAACTGACCCGCTGCCTCGATCACTGCGCGGTAGCCGGCAATATTTGCCATCGAGCTGAGCGCATCGGCTTTCTGCGCACGCGAAATACGCGGCACGCTGTCCATCGCCAGAACAGTTGCGTTGCGCGCCTTCAGCCGCTGCATCAATGCTTCGTTCTGCGCCGGCCAGATAAAACTGATGAGATAGCCACCCTCCCGGAGCAACTCGGACTCTTCCACCCCAAATTCGGGATGGGGTTCAGGCCCCCTGACTTTCATCACGATGTCTGACTCTGCCCAGAGCGCTTTCACATCGTCGTAGATCTCAACCCCGGCCTCACGGTAGGCATCATCCGAGAAGTGCGCTTTGTCCCCGGCACCCGCCTCCACCGCAACTGTATAACCAAGCTTTATCAACTGCTCCGCCGTATCCGGGGTGGCTGCGACCCGGCACTCTGCTGCGTGAACCTCTTTGGGAATTCCTATTTTCATGGGCATGCTCAATCGCTCCGATAGAATCTCTGTTTGCTGGCTCTCTGTGTTCAGGGTGATTCTGCTGACCCCATTCGGTAACCATCGCCAGAATGTGCTCTGCTCGTTTGACCTGCTTATCGCTGGATGCCATTTGCTGCCTGAAGCAAACAAAAAAGCAGTTGGCTGGAGTTATGGTTTCTCCTTGGCGGGGTTCGCTCACCTGTCCGCCTGACCATTTTCCGGCCACCGACGATAACTCAATCTGCAACAGTATAAATTATGGTAAAAAATGGTTTACCCTCCGGCACGGATCCATCCTGCTGGATATCTTGCTCCATCAGGCACAAGCCGCCGGATATTCACAGCTTATATTTCTTGGTCTTGTATGGTAACAAAGGGCGCCTTAGTCTTTCGCTCGAAAGCGGGCCAGGCGCACCTGGGAAAGCCCCTCCTGACCCTCCGCCCCGTAGGTTGTACGTTTTAAATCAAAAAATCAATAGAAAGACAAAGCTGCAGCCGATAACGCGTGCGTCACCCATCACAGCGACTTGATGATCTGTGAAGAGATCTCTTCGATCGAGTGACTGGTGGTGTCCAAGGTTCTGATTCGGAGTTGTCTGAACAGCTGTTCAGCCAGGCGCGTCTCACGTCGACAACGCGCAAGGGAGGCGTAATCACTGCCCCGCCTGCGCTCCTCGCGAATGTGGTTCAGACGTATCGGGTCGATCGTCAGAGCAACCAGCTTTTTCTTGTTCTGCAGCAGCACGTCTGGAAGTCTTCCTGTCTCGAAATCATCGTCTGTCAATGGGTAGTTGGCGGCCTTGATATTAAAATGAATCGCCAGGTAGAGACAGGTAGGGGTTTTGCCCGAGCGCGATACGCCAATCAGAATCACATCCGCTTCATGATACTTATCGATACAGGCACCGTCGTCATTGCTCATCGCAAAATTGATGATGCTCATGCGACTCTCGTAGGTATCGTCATTACTGAAGCCATGGCTCAAGCCCCGCTTGCCACTGGGCTGCACCCCCAGCTCCTCCGAAAGCGGTCCGATGAAGGTATCGAACAGTTCGATATAGAGACAGGAGGCGTGCCGCAGAATATCCCGAATCTGTGTATCCGGCATGGTCGCGAATACGAGCGGGCGCACCCCTTCCCGCTCATTCAACTGGTTAATCCTGACAGCCAGCTCGCGCGCCTTTTTCGGTGTACTGATGAAAGGCATGTAGATGGTTTTGAAACTCACCGCCTGGGAAAACTGGGAAAGGAGGCTGTGTCCCAAAGTTTCAGCAGTGATACCGGTGCTCTCCGAAATAAAAAAAACGGTACGATTCAACATATTTTTCCGCCATCGACCCAAGCTACTCTGCGCTGTGCCACTAATGAAGCAACGACTGCGTCGCGCCGATTACACCATGTGAGTTTCACTATGACTCGTCGCGAAAACGATTAGTATTTATATTCACAATTGTATTAATTCTTACTATTAATTTGACCAATATACCGTTATATTTTATCAACCTCACCGTTCCTTCCAACGAGGGGATGGTGACGGCCGGATCAACCAGTGCTTTGTAACACTTATTCAGGTTAAGTTGTGGTCGCTTCCCATGGTTGTCTTCCTGAATCAGCACGAGAAGGATTGGACAGAGCGGAATCATGGCCTCACCTACACCGATATACTATAAGCAGAACCGCTTGAAACAGCTGCGTGCTTTCTGCCATGCGGCGAAAACCGGCAGTATCAGCGAAGCAGCGGAGCGGGTATTTCTCAGTCAGCCAACCGTCTCCCTGCAGATACAGGCACTGGAACGGGAACTGGAGACACAGCTGTTCGAACGGCGCGGGCCCAAAATCAGCCTGACAGCGGAAGGCGAGATATTGCTGAAGCTGGCGATGCCGCTGGTCGAAGGGATGGATAAGTTGCATGAGACCTTTTCCGCCCAGCAGGGACTACTGGAATCGGGTGAACTGCATATTGCAGCCGGAGAGTCGACCATCCTCCATCTGCTGCCTCGAACCATGCAGCGGTTCACGCGCAAATATCCCAAGATCCAGGTCAAGCTGCTCAACGTGACCGGTGGCAGGGATGGCCTCTCCAGACTGCGGGCGGATGAAGCTGACATTGTCATTGGTCCACTGCCCAATGTACCTGAGGATATCAGTTACGAGCCTTTGGTCACCTATGCACCCACCTTGATTGTGCCTACTGATCACCCGCTGGCGAAGAAAAAACAGGTGAGTCTGCACGATATCAGTCCTTACCCGCTGATTCTGCCACCACCCAATCTGACTAGCTGGCGCCTCGTCGACATGATCTTCCGGCAGCATGACCTGAAGCTCAAATGCGGTATCGAGGCAGGCGGCTGGGAAGTGATCAAGCGATACGTGGAGATGGGTATGGGCCTGTCGATTGTCACCGACCTGTGCCTCACCGGCAAAGAGCGACTGGTCAGGTTTTCACTGGAGGAGTACTTTCCAAAACGTACCTATGGCATCGTGCTCAGGCGCGGTAAATACCTGTCACCCCAAGCAGCGCTCTTCCTGAAGATGCTGCAGCATCATTGTCTGGAAGGGTCGGAGAAGAAGGAATGATGAGTGCCGATCCGGGACGATCGGCAGCACCTCCCTACAGGGCAAGCGCAGCGTCATCGCATGTCAGCAGTTCGCTACTCCCCGCCCAGCGCGAAATCAAACTGCAATACCTCCTTCCCCCAGACCATCTGTTTACGCACCACCTCCAGTTGAACCCGGTCGCCAGGTGACAGGTCCAGCATCACGATCTTGATATCTGCGACACTGTGGATCCGGGCACCATTCAGGTGCTGAATCAGATCACCCTGCGCTATTCCGGCCTGACCGGCGGCGCCTTTCGGTAACACCTTGCTGATGCGCACCCCTTGATCGCCGTCATCGAGCAACACCCCCATCAGCCCTGCGTGGGGCAGTTCTACCGGAGCGGGATAAAGTACGAAGTCGGCCACCCCCGGATTGAGTTCTATGTTATCCGCGGGTAACAGGATATGCGAGACGATGGGCAGGCGTCGTGCCACCCGGTGTGGAATACCGTTGCCGTACATCAAATGTCCCGAACCGGCAAGCACGACCATGTTGCGCTCTGGGTGTGCCTTGAGATAGCTGGCAACCCGCTCGGCCATGCCCTCATCCCAGGTCAGCTGAACCTCCAGAAAACGCTCGAAGCTACCGCTTCCCGCGTGCGGGTGTCCCTGGTAGACCGCACGAATCCGCTGCCGGTAGCTTGCATCGCTGCTGTCCAGTTGCTGCGGAAGCATGGCACGTTCCTGCTGACTCAAACCGGCGATGCCAACCTCAGACACCCGGTTCGTCAACTCCCGGGCGACATTCAGTGCAATGACGGGAATACGCTGTTCGCGGGCATACTGCATGATCGGACGATAGAGACGATAGTCGAAGCGCCAGCGATCGAACCACTCAGTTCCAAGCAGCATCTCCCGTTCACTCGAGCGCCCCGTAGTATAGCTGTCCAGGTACGACTGAAACGGTTGCTGAAAAAACTCCATACCGATGGCCAGATCCGGATTGCGTCGATGCAACTCGCGGATGATCTCCAATTGGTTGAGATGGTGGCCGAATCGGTCGTGGGTCTCACCAACGTAAACCACACGGCTCTCCGAGAGTCTGGCAATGATCGCACTCAATTCCTGCATCTTCGTCATATCCAGAACTTGTGTTTCCGCCGCTTGCCTGGCCTTGTGCGGTTCCACAACCGGATGCTGGCGCGGTAAGTGGGAACCGCCAGCACCCTGCGGCAGCGTCTGGATGGTACCGCCGCCTCCCTCCCGAATCGACTCATGGCTGTTACATGCAGTAACAGAGAGTACGGTCAGGAGCGAGAGCAGGGGGAGCGTTCGGTGGTTAACCATAGTTGATCCTTCTATACTGCTGCTGGCATGATGTCCGTGTAGTAAATGGTTATTTTTACATAAGCTGATAAGACAAACTATCAACTGATCCAACTCCCGGAATGTTCAGAAAAGCGATCACTCTCCTTCTGCTCTTGCTCATCTCCGTCTTGCTGCCAGCCTCTCAAGAGCTCCCGTTGATAGATCACGATCTGCAGGTCAACCTGACACCAGCCAGTGGCGGTATCGAAGTTGAAGATAAGATTCAGCTGGCTGAGCCGGCCGACTCGATCATCTTTGTTCTGCATGCGGGGCTAGAACTTACGTTAGTATCCGAAGGGGCGCAATTGGAGCACCTCGGCCACCACACCAGTGGAGCTGTTTCGGGACAGCTGTATCGGGTGCTGTTCCACAAGCCGCAGACTGAAGTGAAGCTCCGTTACGCCGGTCGTATTCAACACCCGAGAGATACGAGCGGCCAGAACGGATCTGGCAGCCAACCTGCAGGAACCCCGGGAGATATCTCCGAGCAGGGTGTCTTCCTCAGCGCTGCCAGCCTCTGGTATCCACGCATCCCGAAACATCTGGTGAGCTTCTCACTGCGTCTTACGCTACCGGCCGAATGGCTCGCGGTCAGTCAGGGAGTCTCCTCGGATGAGGGTACCAAGTGGCAGGAAGACTCTCCTCAGGAAGAAATCTACCTGATCGCCGCACCTTTCCACCGGTACAAAGCGCACTTTCCGGCAGCCGAGGCCCAAGTCTACCTGCGCAGCTCAGATCCCGAACTGGCCGAGCGCTATCTGCAGGCGACCGGCCACTACCTCGGACTCTACCAGCGATTGATCGGTCCTTATCCCTATGGGAAATTCGCGCTGGTGGAGAATGATTGGGAGAGCGGCTACGGTATGCCTTCGTTCACGCTGCTCGGTCCACGTGTACTGCGTTTTCCGTTCATCCTCAACTCCTCCTACCCCCACGAGATTCTGCACAACTGGTGGGGCAACGGAGTCTACGTCGACTACCGCAGCGGCAACTGGAGTGAAGGCCTCACCACCTACCTGGCAGACCATCTGCTCAAGGAGCAACAGGGGGAAGGCGCGGCATACCGGCGGGATACACTGCAGCGTTACGCCGATTTCGTCCATTCCGGTGATGATTTTCCCCTGACTGAATTCCAGGGGCGTCATGGGGAGGTCAGTCAGGCCGTGGGCTACGGCAAAACCCTGATGATCCTGCATATGCTGCGGATCAAACTGGGAGATGCGATTTTTCTCGCTGGCGTCAGGCGCTTCTACCACGACAATCTGTATCGATTCGCCAGTTTCGATGACCTGAGAGAAGCATTTGAAGCCGCCGGCCAGGTGGACCTGAAACCCTTTTTTGCACAGTGGACCCGCACCACAGGCGCACCGGATCTGAACCTCTCAGAGCTCAGCTCGGCGCAGGATGCGCAGGGTCACTACCATCTGCGGGGTTTACTGCAACAGGTTCAATCCGGCACACCGTTCGAACTGGAGGTTCCACTGGCGATCCAGACGACGCAGACAGATGCAATCCACTATCGGCTGATGATGACGGAGCGTGAAGTGCGCTTCGACATTCAGCTCGAACACCCCCCGTTACTACTCAGTGTCGATCCGGATTTCGATCTGTTTCGCAGCCTGGCGGAGGGCGAGTCGCCGAGTTCCATCAGCCAGCTGTTCGGTGCTGAACTGATGACACTGATTCTTCCATCGACCGCTGATACCCAGGAGAAAGCGTATCTGCAAAGGCTGGCAGAAGCTTGGTCCGGGCGCTGGAAACAATCCACGATCGTCTGGGACGATAAGTTGAACAGGCTACCGCAAACAGGAGCAGTGCTGCTGTTCGGCAACGCAAACCGGTTTGCCAAGCTGTTTTTCCAGCAGCTAGCCGACCAAACGGTAAGCCTCTCCCCGCAGGAGCTGAGCATCGAGCAACAGCGCTATGCGTTGACTGATCTGAGTTTCGCTTTGACCGCAGCCCATCCAACCGACAAGGAGCATGGGATTGGCCTGGTCAACGTAGCCTCCGCCGCTGCACTGAACGGTTTCGCACGCAAGCTGCCTCACTACGGAAAATACAGCTACACACTCTTCCGCGGCGACGCACCGGACAAGCTGCTCGCAGGTCAGTGGCAACGTTCAGCGAGTGCGTTGAACATCCAACTAACAGCGCAGGAGTCACCACCCCCGCTGCACCTTCGGCCCCGTCAAGCATTGACTGAACTGCCGGGGTTGTAATCAGTTACAAAGCTTGGCCTCGTCCTTTCAACACACACGTGCACCCAGTGATGCTGCGAGTGTATAACGTCTGCCACCGATGGCAGATCAACCGCCTTCATAGTCGAAGGTGATCTCCTGATCGACCTCAATCTCCATCGTTGAATAGAGGTCGAATCCATCGAATTCGGCGTTTCCGGACTTGGCATGGTTCAGAAAACGCAGCAGATTACGACCACTGCGCCCGATCGCGTTCGCCTCGTCATCTTTGTCATAAACCCAGAGAACGTAGGTACCGTCACGTTTTGCCTCGGGTCCATGATAGGTTCCGATATATTCACCCTTTTTGATGGTGCGTCTGGCGAACAGACCCGTTCCGTGTATTGGTGACTCCGCCGAGTAGACGAGTTCACGCAGGTCACTGTTCTTTAATCTTCGTTTCATTCTCATACCCTTGCTGCCCGGTATTGATGCTGTCCGAGAGCGGAAAGGTTTAAGCACCCCCATTCTGCTGCCAGGGAGATACTGCTGTGGTCGAGGTTTACAGCGGTAGCGCAATGTACCGTCGAAATCACCGGCGCAGGATGAATGGTATTGAAACACCGCAAAAAAAGCATGCGTAGGTCGTGCTGAGCTGGCAATCCAGGACGTACCCATCCAGCTTTGATCGGGATGCCTCTCTCAGCTTCGTTTCAGCACGCCTTTAAGCGCGGCCGCCATTGCCCCCTCCGGTTTCGATCGTGCCGGTTTCTGCTGCGCTCCTCTTCCTCTCCCGGTTGCCGGTTGCGATTGCCGCTCGGCTTTCGCGACCGGGCGATCACCACGCTCGTCGAGTCGCATGCTGAGCGCAATGCGCTGTCTCTCCGGATCGACATCCAATACGCTTACCTTGATCAGATCACCAGCCTTAACCAGATTGCGTGGATCTTTCACATATTCGTGCGACATCGCGGAGATGTGCACCAGCCCATCCTGGTGGACACCGATGTCCACAAACGCTCCGAAATTGGTGACATTCGTCACCACACCTTCGAGCACCATGCCAGGTGTCAGATCGGAAATCTTCTCGATCCCGTCCTGAAAATTCACCGTTTTGAATTCTCCACGCGGATCGCGGCCCGGTTTTTCCAGCTCCTGGATGATATCGCTCACCGTCGGTATACCAAACTGATCATCGGTGAAATCTTTAGGTTCGAGACGGCGAAGATAGGCAACATCACCCAGCACTGCACTCACCGGACGTCCTGCATAAGCGAGAATTCGCTCCACAACCGGATAGGCTTCCGGATGAACCGCCGATGCATCGAGTGGATTGTCACCACCAATCACACGCAGAAAACCGGCTGCCTGTTCGTAGCTCTTGGCACCCACCCGCGGTACGTCAAGCAAAGCATTGCGGTTTTTAAACGAGCCGTTCTCATCCCGGTAGCTGACGATATTACGCGCCTGGATCTGACTGATCCCTGATACCCTGGAGAGCAGTGCCACGGAGGCGGTATTCAGATCGACCCCTACCCGGTTGACACAATCCTCCACCACATTATCCAGTGTGCGTCCCAGCTCCGTCTGATTGACGTCATGCTGATATTGGCCCACACCGATCGCTTTCGGCTCAATCTTTACCAGCTCTGCCAGCGGATCCTGCACTCTTCTGGCGATCGAAACCGCACCACGCAGAGAGACATCGAGATCGGGCAACTCACGTGACGCAAGCTCCGATGCGGAGTAGACCGAAGCACCTGCTTCACTGGTCACCAACTTTTTCAGCTTCAGATCGGGATGACGCTTGATCAGGTCAGCAACCAGCTTGTCTGTTTCGCGGGAGGCGGTACCATTACCGATACTCACCAGGGATACCCCATATTTTTTCGACAACTGTGCCAGCTCCGCAATGGCTTGATCCCACTGCCGCTTGGGTGCATGTGGATAGATCGTGGAGGTGGCCACCACCTTGCAGGTGTTGTCCACAACCGCGACCTTGACCCCGGTGCGCAATCCCGGATCCAAGCCCAGGATGGTCAGGTTACCCGCGGGCGCGGCGAGCAGCAGATCCCGGATGTTACTACCGAAGACCCGAATCGCTTCGGCTTCGGCAGCCTCCCGCAGACGCATCTTCAGTTCGAGATCCAGGTGAGTGAATATCTTGATCTTCCATGCCCAACTGACGGTTTTCCAGAGCCACTCATCCGCGGCACGACCGCGCGCCTCGACGCCCACTCTCTGCGCGATCAGCCGTTCACAGACACTGATTTCATCCACCGCCTGATCGATCTCAAGGTCGAGCCGTAAAAAGCCCTCACCACGTCCACGGAACAGCGCCAGTGCACGGTGTGAGGGGATCTTGCGAATCGCTTCCGCATAGTCGAAATAGTCGGCAAACTTGGCCGCCTGCTGCGCCTTTCCATCGATCAGCGTGGATCTCAGTATGCCGTTCTCCCAGAGATAGTCCCGTAATCTGCCGACCAGCTCAGCATCTTCGGAAAAGCGCTCCATCAGAATCTGCCGCGCACCTTCCAGCGCGCTCTGTATATCGGCCACACCTTTTTCCACATCGACGTATACGACGGCAGCTGACTCCGGCTGTAGGTCGGGGGAATCCAACAGCGCCAGCGCGAGCGGTTCAAGGCCTGCCTCCCTGGCCAGCTGTGCTTTGGTACGCCGTTTCGGACGAAACGGAAGATAGAGATCCTCGAGCCGGGTTTTGGTCTCGGCAGTGAGCAGATCCCTTTCCAACTCGGCGGTCAGCTTGCCCTGCTTGCTGATACTGGCCAACACCTGCTGACGGCGCTCTTCCAGCTCACGCAGATAGATCAGGCGCGTCTCCAGCTGACGCAGTTCGGCGTCGTCCAGTCCCTGGGTTTTTTCTTTGCGGTAACGCGCAATAAACGGCACGGTGGCACCCTCATCCAGCAGCGAAATTGCTGCGGTGACCTGCTCTGGCTGAACGCCGAGTTCACTTGCAATCTGTTCAGTGATTCTTTTCATCGAATAATTCTCAATACCCGGCCTGGCCGCTCGATAATTAATCCAACACTATGTTCTCTTTTTGTTCTTCTCATGTTAGATTAGAACTTAAGGAGAACCTATGCTCTATTGTGGAAATCGGAAGGTTAACTTTGGTTCGGAGACAAACAGATGAGAACAGGATACCGGTACATCATGCGTGATCAGGTCGAAAACCCCATTCCCGGCATCATGGATCAGCGGGTTACCCATCGAGGCAGACAATCGGAAAAGCTGCTGTCCATGCTGTCGGTAGCCTTCGTCACTTTCGTCTATCTCCTCGCGATGGCACTCTCCGCCGACTGAGACTTCCCTCGCAGCCCACTCTATGGCGAGCGAACAGGCAAGGAGATAGTGGCCATTGGCTTGTTCAGCGGATTTATGCTTTGACCGGATCAGGCAAGTCGATGAGATGCCGAACAAGCCCGAGTGATCCTGCATTATTCGGATCGGTAGAGGAGAGACACCGCCATTCAAACATTCTCGATTGGAGAACACATTTATCACTTGAAGAGAGCACCTCAACCACCTTCTGTATCACTATGAGCCTGTCGGACTATGGATGTTTCTACTGCGGAAGTGGGAGAGCGGTCCAAATTTTCCCCGATTTTCGTTACATAGGTCCACTATGCGCCTCAAATCGGGAACCATATTGCCTCGCTCTCCCACTCCCTCGCTACGATCCCCCATAGTCCGATAGGCTCCAAGCCGACAACAGATGGTGCGAGCCAGGGTCCGTTCAACTCTTCCGGCTTCTGCAACAAGAAAGCCTTTGACAGTCCACCGCAACAGAGTTTGCCAAATGAATTGACAGCCTGATATCAACCATCAGCATACCCGGTAAATTCAACCTGATGAGATACGGGTACCGGTTTTCCATACGAAATCCAGAGTAAACCCGCTGGTCGAGAGCGCAAGCTAAGCGTCCTGCGTCGAATCCATCCCCTCGTTTACCCGCTCACGTAACTCCTTCCCAGGTTTGAAATGGGGAACATATTTGCCAGCCAGTGAAACAGATTCACCGGTCTTGGGATTTCTTCCCTGGCGTGGCGGTCGGTAGTGCAAAGAGAAACTTCCAAACCCCCTGATCTCGATCCTGTCCCCTGAAGCTAGCGCCTGACTCATCTGTTCAAGTATACATTTGACGGCAAGCTCGACATCACGATAGGCAAGGTGACCTTGTTCTTTTGCGATGACGTCAATCAGTTCCGATTTAGTCATTCCTTATATCCACCCCTATGAAATGCCGAGGCCCGCACGGGCCTCGGTTGATTTCTCATACCATAAATAATCGGAATCTCAAATCATTCCAACTATTTCTCTTCCATTTGCTGTTTGAGCAGGTCGCCCAGGGTTGCCTTACCTGGTGCTGCATCCCGTGAATAGGTCTGGATGGCAGCCTGCTCTTCCGCCATATCTTTTGCTTTGATGGAGAGTGTAATGGTGCGATTCTTACGATCGACACCCATAAAACGCGCTTCTATCTGATCCCCCTCCTTCAGCATAGTACGCGCATCGTCCACTCTGTCACGTGATATTTCGGCAGCACGCAAGTAGCCTTCGATTCCATCTCCCAGGGTAATCACCGCACCCTTTGCATCGACATCCTTGACTGTACCTGTGACGACATTTCCCTTGCCATTTTCCGCCAAATAAGCGGAGAAGGGATCTTTGTCAAGCTGTTTGACACCCAGCGAGATACGTTCGCGCTCAGGGTCGACCGACAGCACTACGGTCTCCAGTTCATCACCCTTCTTGTAGTTGTGGATCGCTTCATCGCCCGCATCGTCCCAGGAGATGTCGGAAAGATGCACCAAACCATCAATACCACCATCCAGACCGATAAAGATACCGAAATCGGTGATCGATTTGATCTTACCGGTAACGTGATCGCCTTTCTTATGGGTCGCGGCGAAGTCGTCCCAGGGATTACTTTGACACTGTTTCATACCCAGTGATATGCGGCGACGTTCTTCGTCGATATCCAACACCATCACCTCGACCTCTTCACCCAGCTGTACCAGCTTGGACGGGTGGATATTCTTGTTGGTCCAGTCCATCTCGGAAACATGCACCAACCCTTCAACACCCTCTTCGATCTCAACGAAGCAGCCATAGTCGGCCAGGTTGGTAACTTTTCCGAAAAGCCGGGTGTTTTCCGGATAGCGGCGGGAGATATTGTCCCATGGATCCTCACCCATCTGCTTCAGCCCGAGGGACACACGCTGCTTTTCACGGTCAAACTTAAGTACCTTGACCATGATCTCATCACCTATCTCGACCACTTCGGACGGATGCTTGACCCGTTTCCATGCCATGTCGGTGATGTGCAGCAGGCCATCGATTCCGCCCAGATCAACAAACGCACCGTAGTCGGTGAGATTCTTGACGATACCTTTGATCTCCATGCCTTCCTGCAGACTCTCCAGCAGAGCTTCGCGTTCGGCGCTGTACTCGGTCTCAACCACAGCACGACGGGAGACCACCACATTGTTGCGCTTCTGGTCCAGCTTGATGACTTTGAACTCGAGATCCTTGCCCTCCAGATAGGTGGTGTCGCGCACCGGACGCACATCGACCAGAGAACCGGGCAGGAATGCCCGAATCTCACCGAGTTCGACGGTAAATCCACCTTTTACCTTGCCGTTGATCCGGCCGGTCACATTGTCACCGGCTTCGAAAGCAGTCTCCAGGACCTTCCAGGCGTGGTGCCGTTTTGCCTTCTCGCGGGAGAGACGGGTCGCTCCGAAGCCATCTTCGACTGCTTCCAGCGCGACCTCGACCTGGTCACCGACGGCAACCTCAAGTTCGCCTCTAAGGGACATAAACTGATTTTTGGGGATAACGCCTTCGGACTTGAGTCCTGCATTGACGATCACCATGTCATTGGTGATATCCAGTACGGTGCCGATGACGATGGCACCATTGCGCAACTGGGTGTTGGCAATACTCGCTTCAAAAAGTTCTGCAAAGCTTTCGGTCATGTGAAAAAATCCTGATTCGGCAGAGCCGAACATGGGCCTGCATACCCAGACCCTGATTGTGGTTAAAAAAAATGGCCTGAAGTTCAGGCCCCCTGTTTTACAAGCACTGGATAGACACGCTGAACGTTGCTTACAACCCGCTCCAGCACCTCAGCGATGGAGAGCGAAGTCGATTCCAACAACTGTGCGTCAGGTGCTGGCAGCAAAGGCGCTACGCTACGACTACTGTCGCGCTCATCCCGCTCCCGAATCTCAGCGACAAGCCGTGCAAGACTAGCATCCAACCCTTTTTCTTTCAACTGGTTATAACGCCTCCTGGCCCTCTCCTCGGGACTGGCGGTCAAGTAGATTTTCACTCCGGCGGTGGGAAACACCACGGTTCCCATGTCTCTGCCGTCAGCGACCAGTCCCGGTTCACGCGCGTAGTTGCGCTGCCACTGCAGCAACGCAGCCCGCACCTCGGGAACCGCCGCCACGCGTGAAGCCGCATTTCCCGCCTGTTCGGTACGAATCGCCAGTGTCACATCTTCTTGATCGAGAAATACCGCTCCCTCCCGGAATGCCACCTCCATACCAGCCGCCAGTTCGACCAGTCTATCCACACTGGAGAGAGGTACCGACGCCCGTTCCGCCGCCAGCCCCACCAGACGATAGAGTGCGCCGCTGTCCAGGCAGTGCAGACCAAACCTGTCGGCCAGAAGCCGTGCGATGGTCCCCTTTCCAGAGCCGCTCGGCCCATCGATGGTGATGATTGGCACCATTGTTTATCTCTCTCTGTAGCTATCTATGGCGAGTCCCGCGGCAGTTGCGAGATTTACAAAGCCGGGAAAGGAGGTGTTCACATTGTCACAATCGTCGACCTGAATCGGTGCAGAAGCACGCAACGCGGCTATCGAGAAAGCCATCGCGATACGGTGGTCACCATGGCTGTCAACCCGACCGCCTCCGATCCCACCGCCGCGTATCACCATACCGTCCGGAGTGGGACGCGCTGTGACTCCGAGGCGGTTGAGACCATCGGCCATCACCTGTATCCGGTCACTCTCTTTCACCCGCAGTTCCTCGGCTCCGGTAACTATGGTCTCGCCCTCGGCACAGGCGGCAGCAACAAACAACACGGGAAACTCATCGATCGCCAGGGGTACCTGATCGACCGGAATTTTAACTCCGCGCAACCTGGCCGAACGCACCTGTAGATCGGCAACCGGTTCACCACCCATATCGCGCTGATTCAGCAGTTGGATGTCCGCGCCCATCATGCGCAGTATATTGATCACCCCATCCCGTGTGGGATTGATACCCACGTGCTCCAGTAACAGATCCGAACCTTCGGCAATGCTCGCTCCGACCAGAAAAAAGGCGGCGGAGGAGATGTCGGCTGGAATATCCAGATCAGTCGAAAGCAGTTCACCACCGCCCTCCAGACAGATCCGGTTACCAACGCCCCTCACCGGGTAACCAAAGCCGCGAAGCATCCGCTCGGTGTGATCACGCGTTGGTGCCGGCTCGCTGACACAGGTCTCACCCTGCGCGTATAAACCGGCCAACAGCAGACTGGACTTGACTTGGGCGCTGGCAATCGGCATCGCATAGTTGATACCGCTCAGCATGCCTCCGGGCCTGATGCACAGCGGTGCTGTACCTGTGGCGCTGGTCTCGATGTGCGCTCCCATCTGAGCAAGCGGCTCGGTGACGCGGCGCATCGGACGGGAATTGAGCGAATCGTCTCCACTCAACGTGACCGGAAAATGCTGTCCCGCCAACAATCCGGCGAGCAGGCGCATCGAAGTTCCGGAGTTGCCCAGATCAAGTGGACCCGGCGGTTCCCGCAGGCCAGCCATTCCGACACCGCGGATAATGAGATGGCCATTGTCCGGCCCGCTGATGTCGACTCCCATCTGACGAAACGCAGTGAGTGTCGCCAGACTGTCCTCACCTTCGAGAAAACCGGATACTTTTGTGGTACCCCTGGCCAGAGAGCCGAGCATGATGGCGCGGTGAGAGATCGATTTATCTCCGGGAACGCGCAACCTGCCACTAAGGCAGCCGCCACCCCCTATGGTGAAACGCAGTTTGCCGGCTGGATATGGGGTCTTCATTCGCTGGAGTCCGGGCCGGAAAGCGTATCGATATAGCGGTCCCGTGCCGCCTTCGCGCGGGAGAATATCTCCAATAGTGTATCACCGTCTTCGCGTTGAATCGTTTCCGCCAAGACTCGCATCTCTTCGCTATAGCGGGCCATTACTTTACCCAATGCCTGGCTGTTGGCCACACAGATATCCCGCCACATCACCGGATTGCTCGATGCGATGCGGGTGAAATCCCTGAATCCACCGGCCGCATAGCGGAAAATCTCGTCGTTTTCCTCCATACGGGCCAGCGTGTCCACCAGTCCAAAAGCCAGCATGTGTGGCAGATGTGAGGTGGCGGCAAGTACCTCATCATGATGTGAAATAGACATCAGGGCGACCTCTGCACCGCAACTCCGCCACATTGAGGTCACCCGCTCCAATGCATCCGACGCAGTCTGGTCGGTCGGGGTAAGAATCACACGGCGGCCAACATAGAGCGCTTCGAATGAGGCCTCCACTCCACTTTTTTCTGTCCCTGCAATTGGATGGCCCGGTACAAACCTGGCAGGCAGCGTGCCCAGGCCGCTGCGGCACGCCTCAACGACACTCGCTTTCGCACTTCCACCATCCGTTATCACCACACCTTCGGCAAGATGCCCGCGCATGGCACGGAAGGTGCTCTCCATCGCACCCAGGGGTACCGCCAGAAATATCATATCGGCTCCGCTCACCGCTTCGCCAATGTCTTGGGTAAAGTGATCGACCACACCGAGTTGCAGCGCCCGTACCAGATTGTCCCGGCCTCGACCACAGCCAATGATCTCCCCCACCTCCCCTGCCGCGCGCAGCGCGCGCGCCAGGGAGCCGCCAATCAATCCAACCCCAATGACAGCGAGTCGACGGATCAGCATCAGACAATCACTTCGGCAAGTGCCGCCAGAAAGCGTGCATTTTCATCCGCAGTACCGACAGTGATGCGCAGATGATTCGGCAGACCGTAGCCGGCAATCGGGCGAGTAATGCAACCGGCGCGCAGCAATGCCTGATCGATCACCGCGGCGGGACGGCCCAGATCGACCGCCACGAAGTTGCCCACTGACGGGATGTAGTTCAATCCGAGCTGTTCGAAACCTGCGATCAACTGTCTCATTCCATCGCGATTGACCTGCACCGAACGCTGGACGAAAGCACCGTCCTGCAGCGCAGCCAGTGCGGCTGCCATGGCCAGGCTGTTGGCATTGAACGGCTGACGCACCCGGTTGAGCAAATCTGATATCGCCGGATGCGATAGGCCATAGCCGATCCGCAGCGATGCGAGACCGTATACCTTGGAGAAGGTACGGGTCACGACCAGGTTCGGAAATTTCCCCAGCCACCGGCTGGCATCGGGATAATCTGGCTCTTCCACATACTCTGTATACGCCTCGTCAACCACGATGATGACGTTGCCCGGAACTGCAGCAATAAACCGCTCCAGTGCATCCCCGTCCACCCAGGTGCCAGTGGGATTGTTTGGATTCGCGATCCATATTACCCGGGTCTTCTCACTTACCATGTCCACCATGGCTTCCAGGTCATAGCCAAACTCCCTGGCTGGAGTCACCTTCAGGGTTGCACCAACCGCCTGGCTGCTGATTGGATAGACCGCAAACGCATGCTGGGAGAAGAGCGATTCGTAGCCGGGAGCAAGGAATACCCGGGCTATCATATCCAATACATCGTTGGAACCATTGCCGAGCGTGATACAGTCGGGATCGAGACCATGCTTTCGTGCCAACGCGCTGCGCAACGCAAATCCACCACCATCCGGATAGCGCGCAATCTCCGGCCACTCAGCAAGAATCGCTTCTTTTACCCGGGGGCTGCTGCCGAGAGGATTCTCGTTTGAAGCGAGCTTGATCGAGTCCCTGATACCCAACTCACGTTCCAGTTCAGAGACCGGTTTACCCGGAACATAGGGTTTCAGGTCCAGTATTCCCGGGGCAGTGATGGCTAGAAATGGATTACTGGTCTGGCGCATCGTTCAAGTCACTCTCCGTAGGTTGATGATTCTGTTTGAGTCGATTGGTCTGTCATTTGGATGGAGCCTGGCAACTATGCGGAACTTTCCTGGTGAGGTGATTCAGAGCACCGCCTTGGGATAGGAACCCAGTATCTTCAGCATACGAGACCGCTCCTGCAAAGCTTCCAACGCCCGACCGACCTTAACATCGTCCTGGTGGCCTTCAATATCGATGAAGAAGACGTAATCCCAGTTACCCTGTCGGGAGGGACGCGACTCGATCCTCGTCATGCTGATACCGTGTTCGGCGAGCGGTAACAGCAGTTGGCTCAAACCACCCGCCACATTTCGTGTGGCACACAGCAGGCTGGTCTTGTCATCACCGCTTGCCAGAGCTTTTTGGCGTCCGATAACCAGGAAGCGCGTGGTATTGTCCGGTTCGTCCTCGATGTTGCGCGCCAATCCCTTGAGGCGGTAGAGTTCGGCCGCCATCTCCCCAGCGATCGCTGCACTCCCCGACTCGTTGGCGGACAGCCGTGCAGCTTCTGCATTACTGCCGACGGTAATCTGCTCCGCCCGCGGCAGATTGCGGTCGAGCCAGCCACGACACTGCGCCAGCGACTGCTGATGCGAATAGACCCGGCCGATAGCCGATATATCGCTCTCCAGGCTCAGTAGATGGTGATGAATCCGCAGACCGACCTCACCACAGATAAACAGTGGGGAGCGTATGAACATATCCAGCGTGTGGTTGATTACCCCCTCGGTGGAGTTTTCCACCGGGACAACCCCGTACTGGACCGCACCCGACTCCACCTCCTGAAATACATCCGAAATGGAGCCCAGTGGTATGGTGATGATCGAATGACCAAAATGCTTCAGCGCAGCCGATTGAGTGAAGGTCCCCTCAGGGCCCAGGTAGGCGATCTTGAGTGGCTGTTCCAATGCCAGACAAGCGGACATGATTTCCCGGAACAGGCGCGCCATCTCCTCATTTCCCATCGGTCCCTTGTTGCGGCGCTGAACCTGCTTCAGAATAGCAGCCTCCCGCTCGGGACGATAGAAGAATGCGTCCTTATCCTCTTCCAGCTTGATCTCTGCGACCTGTTTCGCCGCCGTGGCGCGTTGGTTGATCAGCTCCTGAATCTGCAGATCGAGTTGATCGATCCGCGCGCGGATCTTATTAAGTTTCTCTTCGCTGGACATGAATCACTGTTTTTCATTACAACCCAGACAGCGCACCGACAATACCCCCTTGATACTTTTGATCTGTTCAATCGTCTCGGCTGTTGGCTGTTTGTCCATATCCAGCAGCGTGACCGCAATATTGTCACGCGACCTGTTCAGCATATCCACGATATTGAGACCGGCCTCCGCCAGATCGGTCGAAATCTGCCCGACCATATTCGGAACATTTGAGTTTACGATAGCGATCCGATAGCCGCCGTTCCTGGGGAGATTGATGCTGGGGAAATTGACCGAATTTTCGATGTTGCCATCTTCCAGATAGGCTTTTAGCTGATCGGCAACCATGATGGCGCAGTTCTCCTCCGCTTCCACGGTGGAAGCACCAAGATGCGGCAGTGTGATGCAGCGCGGGTGATCTTTCAGCAGGTTACTCGGAAAGTCGCAGATATAGGCGTACAGGCGCTGATCATCCAGTGCGGCCACCACTGCCTGGTCGTCAATGATCCCGGCGCGCGAGAAGTTCAGCAGTACCGCATTGCGCTTCATCAGTTTGAGCCGCTCTGTGTTGATCATCTCTCTGGTGGATTCAACCAGTGGCACATGAAAAGAGATGTAATCCGACTTGGAGAGCAGGTCGTCGACACTGAGCGCCGGCTGCACAGCATGAGACAACTTCCATGCGCTCTCCACGGTGATGGTCGGATCATATCCAATCACTTTCATCCCCAACGCATACGCCGCGTTGGCGACCCGGACGCCGATCGCGCCAAGACCAATGACGCCAAGTGTGCGGCCTGGCAGTTCGAACCCGACAAACTGCTTCTTTCCCTTCTCCACCGCTTTGTTGATGCTGTCATCGTCACCGTTCAGGCTGCGCGCGAACTCCCATGCCTTGGCGATGTTGCGTGACGCCATCAGCATACCGGCGAGCACCAGCTCTTTCACCGCGTTGGAGTTGGCACCCGGCGCATTAAACACCGGCACACCCAGCTCCGTCATCTTCTCGACTGGAATATTGTTAACGCCGGCGCCGGCACGGCCTATCGCTTTAACCGTTTTCGGAATCTCCATGTCGTGCATCTTGAACGAACGCAGCATGATCGCGTCCGGATGGGTGATCTCCGAGGCCACTTCGTACATTTCTCTCGGCAGCCGATTCAGTCCGGCAACAGAAATATTGTTTAAAGTTAGAATCTTATACATCTTTATTCATCTCAATTATCGAAATTGGAGACGCTCCCCCGTCAACCACATCAAGCACGTCTTTTTTCGAAGTCGGCCATGAAATCAATCAGAGCGCGGACGCCAGCTTCTGGCATCGCGTTATAAATACTCGCCCGCATTCCGCCAACCGAACGGTGCCCTTTGAGCGTGACCAGCCCAGCACGCTTTGCTTCCGCCAGGAAATCCGCATCCAACGCTGCATCTGCCAGGGTAAAGGGTATATTCATCCAGGATCGGCAAACCGGATCAACTGGATTGTTGTAAAAGTCAGAGTTGTCGATCGCTCCATACAACAGGTTGGCTTTGCGTTCGTTTACCTGCGCCATCGCCTCGAGCCCGCCATTAAGCTTCAGCCACTGGAACACCAGGCCTGCCAGGTACCAGGCGAAAGTGGGTGGTGTGTTGTACATCGAATCCGCTTCCGCCAGGGTGCGGTAGGAGAACATCGTCGGTGTACCGGTAATCGTCTCGCCGATCAAATCATCGCGCACAATGACCAGAGTCAATCCTGCAGGACCGATATTTTTCTGTGCACCGGCATAGATGAGACCATAGCGTGCAACGTCGATCGGCCGCGACAGTATCGTGGAGGAGAAATCCGCCACCAGTGGGACATCACCGGTTTCGGGAATGTATGGGAACTCGATTCCCTGGATGGTTTCGTTCGGCGTATAGTGGAGATATGCCGCAACAGGATTCAGACTCAGATCAGCGTGTAAGGGTACCGCGAACCTGCCTTCCGGGGAGGCTCCGGCGATCTTCACATCGCAGTACAGTTTCGCCTCCGCGACAGCTTTTTTCGACCAGGATCCGGTATTGAGGTAGTCGGCAGTCGTTTTTCCACGCAACAGATTCATCGGTACCATGGCGAACTGACTGGAGGCACCACCCTGCAGAAACAGCACCTTGTAGTTTTCCGGCACCTGAAGTAACTCGCGCAGATCGGCCTCAGCGCGTTCTGCTATGGACATAAACTCCTTGCCGCGGTGGCTCATCTCCATCACCGACATACCGCTGCCCTGCCAGTCAAGCATCTCTTGCTGCGCCTGAGCCAACACCTCTTCCGGTAATGCAGCCGGTCCCGCGCTAAAATTGTAAACTCTTGACATGCTTTAACTCTCTATTTCAAGTTGCTGATATCTATTGAATATAATCTCAAAGAAACTACTCCGAGTGCTCCTCCTCGGAAAGCGCAGAATCGGCATCGTTCTCCTCCTCCCCGTTCTCCATGTCCAGCGACTCGACCCGGGCAAGCCCAATCAAACGCTCACCGTTAGAGAGGCGGATCATTGTGACACCCTGCGTGTCGCGCCCCAAAATTGAGATATCGGAAACTCTGTTTCTGACCAACGTGCCACCATCGGAAATCAACATCACCTCATCCTGGTCCTCAACCAGAGCGGCACCCACCTGTTCGCCATTGCGTTCAGAGGTCTTGATCGAGATCACCCCCATGCCACCGCGTCCTTTTAACGGAAACTGATCGATCGGCGTGCGCTTGCCAAAGCCGTTTTCGGTCACTGTCAGAATACTCCCTCCGGCCCGGGTGATAATCAACGAGATGACCCGTTGCCCTTCACCCAGTTTAATGCCCCGGACACCGCAGGCGGTTCTGCCCATCGGTCGGACCTGCGCCTCATCGAAGCGGATCGCTTTTCCGGCCGAGGTAAAGAGCATCACATCCCGGGTACCGTCGGTGACCGCAACACCGATCAGACTATCCTCTTCACGCAGGTCGACGGCGATGATGCCTGTGGCCCGTGGGCGTGAAAAATCGGTCAGTGGGGTCTTTTTCACCGTGCCGCTGCTGGTTGCCATCAGAATGTAACGGTCGTCTGTGTACTCCCGGATCGGCAGCACCGCACTGATGCGTTCATCCTTCTCCAACGGCAACAGATTGACGATGGGCTTGCCGCGGGCATTGCGCCCCGCCTGAGGAAGTTCATACACTTTCAGCCAGTAGACCCGGCCGCGACTGGAGAAACAGAGTATGGTGTCGTGTGTGCTGGCAACAAACAGTTTGTCGACAAAGTCCTCATCCTTGGTCGCGGTGGCGGTTTTACCCTTGCCCCCGCGCTTCTGCGCCCGGTAGGTATTCACCGGCTGCGCTTTGGCATAGCCAGCGTGGGAGAGTGTCACCACGACGTCCTCTTCGTTGATCAGATCTTCCAGCGTGAGATCAAGATGTCCCTGTAGAATCTCGGTACGACGTTTGTCTCCGTACTGATCCCGCATCTCGATCAACTCTTGCTTGATCAGCTGCATCAGTTTGTCGGGGCTGGAGAGAATTTCCATCAATTCATTAATTTTATCTATTATATCGCTGTATTCGTTTAGTATTTTGTCCTGCTCCAGACCAGTCAACCGGTGCAGTCTCAAATCCAGAATCGCCTGCGCCTGGATCTCACTGAGGCGATATCCATCAGCCGTCACTCCAAAGGCTGGATCCAGGTCCTGTGGCCTGGAAGCATCCGAACCCGCGCGTTCCAGCATCGCATCGACTGTACCCGAGCGCCAAAAGCGTTCCAGCAAGGCCTGCTTGGCTTCCGCAGGGCTGGCGGCTGCTTTGATCAGTCCGATCACTTCATCAATATTGGCGAGCGCTACCGCCAATCCTTCCAACACATGCGCTCGGTCGCGCGCTTTACGCAACTCAAACAGCGTACGTCGGGTAACCACATCACGCCGATGGCGAATGAAATACTCCAACACCTGCTTCAGATTCAACAGCCGCGGGCGGCCATCGACCAGCGCCACCATATTGATGCCGAAGACACTTTGCAGCTGGGTGTGTTGAAAGAGATTGTTCAGCACCACTTCGGCCACCTCGCCGCGGCGCAACTCGATAACTACCCGCATACCATCCTTGTCAGATTCGTCGCGCAGTTCGCTGATCCCTTCCAGGCGCTTCTCCTTGACCAGCTCCGCGATCTTCTCCAGCATGCGCGCTTTATTGACCTGATACGGCAGTTCGTGCACTACGATGCGCTGACGATTGCCACCATCAATATTCTCCACACTGGAGCGCGCCCGCAGATAGATCCTTCCGCGGCCGGTCATGTAGGCCTCTTTGACCCCTTGGACACCATTGATCACCGCAGCCGTCGGAAAATCAGGTCCGGGAATGTGCTCCATCAGGCGTTTGACACTGATCGCCGGATCATCGATCAACGCCAGGCAGCCATTGATCACCTCAGTGAGATTGTGTGGCGGAATATTGGTCGCCATACCCACTGCGATACCAGCGGAGCCATTTATCAGCAGATTGGGAATCCGCGCGGGCAGAACCGATGGCTCATTCTCCGATCCGTCATAGTTGGGAGTGAAGTCAACGGTCTCCTTGTCCAGATCGTCCAGCATGCTGTGCGCGATCTTGGCCATGCGGACTTCGGTATACCGCATCGCAGCAGGCGCATCACCATCCACCGAACCGAAGTTGCCCTGTCCATCCACCAGCATATAGCGCATGGAGAAGGGCTGTGCCATGCGGACAATGGTGTCGTAAACCGCTGTATCCCCATGAGGATGATACTTACCTATCACATCACCCACGACACGTGCGGATTTCTTATACGGCTTGTTCCAGTCATTGCCCAGCTCACTCATCGCGTAGAGTACGCGCCGGTGCACCGGTTTGAGCCCGTCACGCACATCCGGCAATGCCCGCCCCACGATCACGCTCATTGCGTAATCAAGATAGGATTGCTGCATTTCATCTTCGAGATTGACCGGCAGGACTTCTTTGGCAAAATCGGTCATAAGTGACTATCGATCCTTACGGGTTGGCGGACTTTCCCAAACAACGGTGGAAGCCTTGCTGACAGCTTCAAATAAGCCGCGGATTGTACCATATCAGACGAGGTACCGCTTTGAATTTGTCGCCGTTGATATCGGCTTTGAGCGGCTCACAGACTAGTTCTCCATCAGTCTCGCGATCTTTTTCGTGTCCGGCGAATGCACCACACCGCGCTCGGTCACAATCACATCCACCAACGCGGCGGGGGTGATGTCGAACACCGGATTCCAGGCTTCCACTCCAGGTGCTCCGATTCGCTGACTGCCACAACTGAGCACCTCCTCGGGCGCTCTGATCTCTATCGGTATATCGGCACCGGTGGGAACGCGCATATCGATGGTGGATGTTGGCGCCACCACCATCACCCCGACGCCGTGATATCTGGCCACCACCGCCAGACTGTAGGTCCCCACTTTGTTGGCTACATCGCCGTTGGCAGCGATCCGGTCGGAACCGACGATCACCCAGCCAACGCCACCCTGACTCATACATCCGGCAGCCGCCCCTTCTGTCATCACCTGTACCGGAATACCATCTCGAGCCAACTCCCATGCGGTCAGTCGCGATCCCTGGAACCATGGGCGGGTCTCGTCCGCATACACCCGTTCGATCAACCCTAGAGCAAACGCGCTTCTGACCACACCCAGTGCGGTGCCATATCCGCCCGTGGCCAGCGCTCCCGCATTGCAATGCGTGATAACCGATGTTTTTGCATCGATCAGTCGGGCACCAATGGCACCCATGCGGCGATTGTCCGCAACATCTTCCACGTGGATCTGTCTGGCCGCTCTCAGCAGCGCGGCCTCCGGATCCCCTCCGGAAAGACGTTGAGCCAGTCCCTGCATCCGTTCGATCGCCCAACGCAGATTGATCGCGGTGGGGCGCGACGCAGCCAGCACAGCAAGATCGGGCAGGATCAGCTCACGCCACCCGTCAGGCGACCGGGCAAAGCCGGCGCGCGCGGCCAGCACAACCGCATAAGCAGCAGTGATCCCGATCGCCGGAGCACCGCGCACCACCATTGCGCGGATCGCCTCGGCAACCTCATGACAGCGTTGCAACTCAACATACTGCTCCTGCTGTGGCAACAGGCGCTGGTCCAATAGATAGAGCCGGTCGTTCTCCCAAACGATGGCATGATCGGCATCTGCACGAATTCCCAGGTTTAACGCTTCCATCTGACTCTGACCCGTGGCAAATTCGCTGATTCTAACAGCTATACCGGATACTGTTGTCGGGCCTAAGGGTGAAATCGTGGATATAGACACTTTGATACATGCACGCTGGGTTGTACCGGTCGATACCGAAAACAGCGTTTTGGCGCACCACTCGGTGGCAGTCCATGGTGGCAGAATTGTGGCGACACTTCCCACCGCTGCCGCCAAAGCGCAGTTCTCCGCCCTAAACGAGCACGAGCTGCCGCATCATCTGCTGATCCCCGGTCTGGTCAACTGTCACACCCATGCCAGCATGTCACTGCTGCGCGGTCTGGCCGACGATATGCCGCTAATGAAATGGCTCAATGACCATATCTGGCCAGCCGAAGCACGTTGGGTGAGTGAGGAGTTCGTGGCCGACGGTGCCCGACTCGCGGTGGCGGAGATGCTGCGCGGAGGGATCAGCTGTTTCAACGATATGTATTTTTTCCCGGATGTCGTCGGACATGTTGCCGCTGCAGCCGGCATGAGAGCGGTGGTGGGGCTGATTCTGATCGATTTTCCCTCAGCCTGGGCCAGCGGCGCAGAGGATTATCTACAGCGCGGCCTGGAGGTTCACGATCAGTTCCGCAACAGCAACCTGATCAGGACCGCATTCGCACCCCATGCTCCCTATTCGGTATCCGATGCGCCGCTGCAGCGGATCAGAGTACTGGCGGATGAACTGGAGCTGCCAATCCATATACATCTCCATGAAACCCGGGAAGAAGTGCAGCAGAGCCTCTCCCTGTATGGCACGAGACCACTGCATAGGCTACAGCAGCTGGAACTCCTCTCCCCAGCACTGATGGCGGTGCACATGACCCAACTGGAGGAGGAGGAGTTGCACCCGTTCGCAGCCAGCGGCGCCCATGTGGTGCACTGCCCCGAATCGAATCTCAAGCTGGCGTCTGGATTCTGTCCGGTCGCCAGGCTGCTGGAGGCAGGTGTCAACGTCGCCCTCGGCACCGATGGCGCCGCCAGTAACAACGATCTGAATATGTTCAGCGAAATGCGAACCGCCGCACTGTTGGCTAAAGGAGTGGCAAAAGATGCCAGCGCACTACCTGCCTATGATGCGTTGCGCATGGCTACGCTGAACGGTGCCCGCGCGCTGGGTCTGGAGCAGGAGACCGGCTCTCTGGAGGCAGGAAAGGCGGCGGATATCTGCGCGGTCGACCTTGGCGGCCTGGGGAGTCAGCCGGTCTACCATCCGGTCTCCCAACTGGTCTATGCAACCAGCCGCGACCAAGTCAGCGATCTTTGGATCGCAGGCCGGCAACTGTTGCGTTGTGGGCAGTTGACCCGGCTCGATTCCCAGAAGATCCTGGTCCGTGCCGAAGAGTGGCGATCCAGAATCGCGCAGTTCGACCAATAAGGAGCTGCCGATCAAACCATGCTGTTCGGCACCTACCCAAATCTGCACTTTGCGAATTTCACCCGCCGGAAAATGTCAGATTGGTGTTATTCGGCGTTTACCATCGGCATCAAACACCAGACCAACCGAAGAGGTCAGCATATGTATAAATCGCTTACTATCGTCTCCCTGTTCACCCTGCCGCCACTGGCGATCGGTGCCGAGCCGGTGACGCCGATGGATTCACCCATCATCGTCTATGCATCGGCGGAATCGTTCGAAGATATCAAATCAAATATCGAAATAGCGATCACGGGACGCGGGATGTTGATTACCAACACGCTGCACATCAGCGAAATGCTGGATCGCACCGCTGCCGACACCGGACTGGAGACCAGGCTATATGAAAATGCTGAATCGCTCGAATTCTGCAGTATACAGCTCTCCTACCGCATGTCTGAGGCACATCCGGCGAATATGGCGACTTGCCCGCTGACGCTGAGCATCTATCAGAAAGCGGGTGATGCGGAGCACACTTATATCGCCTATCGGCGTCCCGCCCTACTGGGCGACGCGACGGCCGTCGAACGGGATCTGACCAGGTTGATCGACGGCATCGTTCACGAGGCTTTGGAGTGACGCATGGACCGCGACCATTGAATAACACGCCGCCGGAGAGAAATTTTGTGACACCCTCCTGGTTTGTGCTGTGAACGAAAATCGAAAAAGTTCGATTTTCAAGTTTTTTGATCTTGATCACCTGCTGTGAACCATATTGGATGCGGATCTATGCACTGCTGGAAGCACCGTTCCATTCGCAGTAGCCGGGAGCGGCAAGAATGTCTGAATTTGAATGGCGGCAACATCCCATGTGAATGCGGAAACAACGACATAACCCGAGAGCGATCAACTCACATCAGTGCTTCGTCGCCACCACTCAGGCATCGCTAAAGTAACTTTTGTGCTGGTCGATAGCTCTCCTACGAACATCTATCTGCCTGGAACAAGGCACAGGAGAAAACATGCTGGCCAGAAATGCTCTTCTGGTGGACGATTCCAAGTCCGCAAGATACGTACTGGGAAAACTGCTGGAGCAGCACGATTTTAATGTGGAGATGATGTCTTCCGCCGAGGATGCCATTGAGTTTCTGGCTACACACAAACCCGACGCGATCTTCATGGACCACATGATGAAGGGAATGGATGGACTGGTCGCCACTTCAGTGATCAAGAAGAACCCCACGACGGCGCACATTCCTGTCGTCATGTGCACCTCCAACGACGGTGAGAAATATCTGGCAGAAGCGAAATCCCACGGCGCGCTGGGCACGTTGGTAAAGCCACCGTCAGAAGACAAACTGGCGGAGATATTGGTTGCGCTCAACAAGGTCATAGAGAGCAACCAACCCACGATCGAACCGACTCGACCGCAGAAGGCTCCGGCCGCCGAACCGATCGCTGTAGCGCCAACCAACCCTCCCCCAACAGCCAGTCCACCCGTTTCCGAAGCACAGATCGAAGAGATGGTCGACCATCTGGTAGGCGCACGTATTGCACTTATCGAGGAGTCGCTGGAGGCTCAGATCAAACAGCAGCAGGATGAACTCACCACGCTGCTGGAGAAGCGGGTTGGTGAGGCTAGCCGGCAAAGCATGAGCCGACAGGAGATCGCAGATCTGCTGGAGAGCCACTTGGCTGGTCTGAGTCAAACAATGAGCGATCAATTAACCGGAATGAAGAGATCGCTGAGCGAGGAGATCATCGCATCGACAGATCTTTCCCGGCATGTCCAGGCAATTGCGATGGAGACCGCGATCGCCGTTACCGAAGAGAAGGCGGCACTGATCGCGCGCAATACCGCCCGCTCCTCCGCTCTGGAGGTACTCGATCCAGCACTCAACGAAAAGATTCAGGCGCAACTGTTGCACAGCAACGGGTCGAACAGACGCCAGGCGCTGATCTACGCTGCGCTGGCTGCCATTGTCGGTGCGGGAACAGCTGTGGGCCTCTTTATTTTCACCCTCTGATCTGCTGCCCGAGCACTGAGGACCTGGTTGCATGGGTGGACAGACCAGCCCATGCAGCCAAAATGAACCACCGCACAACTTTCCTACCGGTGATCTATTCTGTTGTTACTGATTGGAAATCAGGATCAGTCGCTGCTGCTGATCGTCGAATGTCACCGCAAAGTGCTTGAGCAGACTCATTCCCAGCAACAGATTCTCCCCCAGTTCAGCGTCTGCCACGAAAGCTGCGGCAACGTCTCTGATCTCGCGTCCACCGATACGCAGTGCGTAGAGATTGCCCAATTGCGCCGTGACGCTCCCTGCCACGGTTTTGAGCTCATGGGTGCTCAGCGTGGCGGGATCCAAATCCAGTTCGGTAATCAGCGAGCGCGGCAACACAACAAAAGTAGAGCCGGTGTCGACGATCAGGCGCCGATCGAGCTCTACGCCGTTCTCGCCAATCAGTGTTGCATTCAGGGTATGATGACTGCCCAGACGGTGGGTGTTGACAATGATTCTGTCAGGCAGCGGTACAGTCGTTTGTTTCGCTCCCAACACGACCACCCTTGACACCTCTCCGTTGGGTGCATAGATCACCACATGGTTGAAACCGGAGAGCATCCGGTTGATACGGACTCCAATTTCACCCTCTGCCTCGACCGCGGGCACTCCTTCCAGCTGAGTCTGGCCACTCAGCTCGAAATGGTGCATTGCAGCCAGCCACTCCAGTTGACTCTTCACTCCATCGGCAACTACCGCAGAGGCAAGGAGCGTAAAAATCATCCCCCCTACAAAGGCTGTAGTTTCACTCTTCATCAAGTTTTCGCCCCTAGACGGAGTTGGATCGCGTCACTCCAACTAAAACATAGCAACATTAAGCTATAATGTGTTTCCACTTTTTCCAAGAGCGGCACGCGCATGTACGAGCAGCATAGCAATGTCGACAAAGCTGAGATAGCCAAATTCGAAGAGCTGGCCGCGCGCTGGTGGGATCCACTCAGCGAGTTTAAACCACTACACGATATCAATCCCCTGCGCCTGGACTATATCCACCGAATGACCAATCTGAACGACAAGCAGGTGCTGGATGTCGGCTGCGGTGGGGGCATTCTGACCGAGAGCATGGCGCGACTTGGCGCTCGGGTCACTGGTATCGATATGGGAGAGGCGCCGCTGGAGGTGGCTCGGCTGCATCTGCTGGAGTCGGGTTTACAGGTCGACTATCGTAAAATTCCGGTGGAGCAGCTGGCGGCAGAGCAACCGGAAACATTTGACGTGGTGACCTGCATGGAGATGTTGGAGCATGTGCCTGATCCAGCATCCGTGGTCGACGCCTGTGCCAGATTGACCCGGCCGGGGGGCTATCTGTTCTTCTCTACCATCAACCGTAATCCCAAGGCATATCTGTTAGCCATCATCGGAGCAGAATATCTGCTCGGTCTGCTGCCCAGAGGCACCCACGATTACGCCAGGTTTATCCGCCCCTCTGAACTGGACAACTGGGTGCGCGCTGCGGGACTTCAACCCAACGACATGACCGGTATGCTTTACAATCCGCTGTTTCAGCGCTACCAGCTGGTCAGGGGTGATGTTGACGTCAACTACCTGTTGAGCTGTATCAAAGAGGAATGATGCCATGCCCCACTCCGAAGCCGGAATCCGTCTGGTACTGTTCGATCTGGACGGAACCTTTGCGGATACCGCACCGGATATGGCCTACGCACTCAATCAGACACTGCTACGACATGGACGTGATCCGCTTACGCTGGAGACCATTCGTCCGCACGTCTCGCATGGCGGTATCGCGCTTATCCGCCTGGGATTCAATCTGGAACCGGAGCACCCGGAGTTTCCCTCACTGCGGCAGCAGTTTCTCGACCATTACCGCGCCAATCTGACCCGCGGCACGCGCCTCTTTCCCGGTATCGAAGAGCTGATCGGACGACTCGAAGCACTTGGAATCGGCTGGGGCATAGTGACCAACAAACCCGGCTGGCTGACCAACCCGCTACTGGAACAACTGCAGATCACGCCAAGGGCGGTCTGCGTTGTCAGCGGCGATACGACCGCGAGAGCCAAACCCCATCCGGAGCCCATTTTCCACGCTTGTACTCTGGCAGGAACCAACCCGGAAAACACCCTCTACGTAGGTGATGCAGAGCGCGACATCATCGCCGGGAAGTGCGCCGGCACCCGCACACTGACCGCACTGTTCGGGTACATCGGTGAGGATGATAAACCGGAGCGATGGCAGGCGGACGGTAGTATCTCACACCCGCTGGAGCTTCTCGATTGGCTGGAACACCGCGTCGATGGCTGAGCTGTATCCGTTTCCAGATGAGTTTTCACCGGTTGGTTCGAGTGTCTTCTATTCCATCCGCTTTGCCCCGCCGGAGCAGCATTCGGCGCTGAGTCTGGCCAACGCCTTCTATCTCACACTGCGCAATATCCCACTGACCTGCAGCGATCCTGCAGTGGCCGGAGAAAAACTCAACTGGTGGCGTCAGGAGATAGCACGAAGCGAAAAATTCCAGGCGCAGCACCCGCTGGCCAAAGCCATGAGCGAACTTCACCAGCAGTTAGCCATCCCGCAACACTTTTTTGAACCGTTATGCGCAGCAACTGCCCAGGAGATCGGCTCAGTCACGCTGCAGAGCGATGATGACCTGGAGAGCCACTGTCGTGCGACAGGTGCGCTGTTAGCCGACCTGTACGCTCTGATTGGCGGGGCCGATGCTGTACAGAGAGAGTCCGCGCAAGAACTGGGCTGTTATATCCGCCATGTAGAGATCATCCGTGATCTGGGTGCGGATTTGCGTCTTAATCGCTGCTTCCTTCCGGCCAATCGGCTGCGTCGACACGGAACTTCAGCTGCTGAACTGCTGCATTGCAAAGATGAGACACAATTGAACCGTGTGCTCTCCGAACTCTTCAGAGAGCTGCAGCAGCGCTATCTGAAAGCGCGCTCCGAAATTCCGAAGCGCAGCACACTGGGCCCGGTACTGAGCCTAGCGGCGATGGCGGAAACCCTGCTGCGACGCTTGGACAGTGAGGGTTACCAACGACTGCTCCGGCAACGGACCAATCTGACGCCACTGCAAAAATTGTGGATCTCCTGGCGATTGCAGAGGAGGCAACGTTGATTCCAGCCACTCGTCATCAGCGCAAGATCCAAGTGAACTTACCCTGCAGCACTATGAAACAAAACCACACTGTGCAATGTATAATCGATCGATAATTCAACACCACAACTGAAATTCAGATTACAAGATGCAAGATTACGCTCCTCCAACAGATCTGCTCTCCGGGCGTACGATCCTGGTTACCGGTGCCGGAGAAGGTATCGGCCAGGCTGTATCCCAGCGGTTGGCGGCACATGGTGCCACCGTGATACTGCTGGGCCGGACGCTCTCCAAACTGGAGAGCGTCTATGACCAGATCGAGTCTGCTGGCGGAGCACAACCGGCAATCATTCCACTCAATCTGGAAGTTGCCACAGAACGTGACTACCTGGAACTGGCGGAAAAACTGGAAGCCGAGTTTGAGTCACTCGAAGGGTTGCTGCACAACGCCGCTCAGCTACGCCTGTTGAGCAGGATCGACGACTATGATCTGCAGACCTGGTTTCGTGTGATGCAGAGCAATCTCCACGGCCCGTTTATGCTGACCCAAGCCTGCCTTCCACTGCTGCGCAGGGCACAAGAGGCTTCCATGGTCTTCACTTCCGATCACTTGGGCCGCCGGGCGAAAGCATACTGGGGAGCTTATGCGGTATCCAAATTCGGTCTGGAGGGGTTGATGCAGGTAATGGCTGAAGAGCTGAGCGAGAGCAATATCCGGGTTAACAGCTTCGCACCCGGCCCCACAAGGACCAGATTGCGCGCTACCGCCTACCCGGGTGAAGATCCGCAAACACTGCAATCACCGGAGCAGCTGACCCCCTTCTACCTCTGGTTGCTGGGGCCGGACAGCTCGGGCATCAATGGCATGACTCTGGATGAGTCATCGGAAGTTTTTCAGCACGTTGGCAGGAAGGAGCAGCATTGACAGGATAGCTCGGGCTGATGCTCTATTAACTGCAGGAGCGGCAAGGTTTTGGCTGAAAGCAGCAAAGTTCTGCCGGTAATTTCCGCCGCTTTTTCGTCACCTGGCAGGTCATCATCGCTAGCCAGTTGATTTAAAATAGAATAGAGTGTTTGGCATGATAATCGCATACAGTTCGAGTGAATACCAATCAACTGGATGCCATGAAGTTATGAACAGACTGATTCAAAGTATTGCAGCGAAGAACAAAAAAATGTCAATGCACCCCTCGCGCCCCCGAATCAATCCTGAATCTCAACAGCGTTTCGCCTCCAAAGTCCTGGCACTCACCGGCGTACTGCAAACCACGCTCGAAAGCACAGAATTGATCGCTCTCTTTTCCAATGAGCTTGCAGGCTTCGTCAGAATCGAAGGCGTCGCTTATCATTTTCCAGAACTGCAGATAGAGATAGCGGTTGGCGCGCAATCCAGTCACTCCTGCCGCTACCAGTTACTGGTATCGGGTGAGTCATTGGGTGAAATCAAGTTTTTTCGAATTTTTCCATTCGATGAGCAGGAACTGGAGACAATCGAGAACCTGCTGTCCGGCCTGCTCTACCCGCTGCGCAATGCACTGCTCTACCATCGTGCCATTCTGACGGCTCGGATAGATCCGCTGACCGGCATTAAAAATCGCAGCACCCTGGATGAGGCGGTCCAACGTGAAATCAAACTGGCCCGACGGCAGCAGAGCCCGCTCTCCATCTTACTTCTGGATATAGATCATTTTAAAAGTGTCAACGACATTCACGGTCACCTGTTCGGAGATCAAGCGCTGCGCGCAGTCGCTCAATGCGTTCAGAAAACCATCCGCGACAGTGACTTGCTGTTCCGTTACGGCGGCGAGGAGTTCATGCTCCTGCTCTCAGGTACCGACGTGAACGGGAGCGCGCTGCTAGCTGAGCGGATCCGTCAAGAGGTGGAGCGTATGAACCCCTTGGTCGGAAAACAGATCAATCTGACGATCAGCCTGGGAGTGACCAATCTGCAACCGGAGCCGGATAATATGGAGTCGTTCCTGGAACGTGCCGATATGGCGCTCTACCGGGCAAAGCAGAACGGGAGGAACAGGGTGGAACTCGCCTGAACTTCGTGACCCGGCTGGTACTCTTCTGTAAACCCTACGGCGTGCTCTGCCAGTTCAGGGACAGTGATGGCAGAGCCACGCTAGCGGACTACCTGGCGATCGACAGCGTCTATCCAGCCGGACGATTGGACCGCGACAGTGAGGGCTTGCTGCTGTTGACCGACGACGGAAAACTGCAACAACTGCTGACCAGTCCCCACTTCAAGCAGTGGAAAAGTTATTGGGTTCAGGTGGAGAGACGACCCGAGGATGCGCAGTTGCAGCGCCTGCGTAATGGAATCGAACTGAATGATGGTCCCACGCTGCCAGCCAAGGTGAGGCTCATCGAAGAGCCTCCGCTGTGGCCACGCTCACCGCCAGTGCGTTACCGGGCAAGCATCCCCACACAGTGGTTGGAGATCAGCATCAGAGAAGGGAGAAACAGACAGATCCGCCGTATGACAGCCGCCATCGGTCATCCAACGCTGCGCCTGGTACGGCATCGCATCGCCAACTGGCGGTTGGGGCAGCTGAAACCGGGCGAGTGGCAACTGGCCAAACGCTCCGGATAACTCCACCCTGCGTCCACCGCACTATCTATTTCGGATAAGATACTCTCCACCCTTGGTATTTTTCCAGCATGACGCCTCCAGCCCACGGGCAGCATGAAGCGGAGGTCAATACCACCTATAGCAGAAAGAAATATGCGCAACGCTGAAAAAATCATCGTCGGACTCTCGGGAGGAGTCGACTCCGCCGTCTCTGCATTGTTACTGCAGCGACAGGGAATCGAAGTCGAAGGGCTCTTCATGAAAAACTGGGAGGAAGATGACAGCGAGGGATATTGCGCAGCCAGTGAAGATCTGGCGGATGCCCAGGCGGTGGCAGAAAAGCTTGAAATACCTCTGCATACCGTGAACTTCGCCACCGAGTACTGGGACAAGGTGTTCGAATATTTTCTCGCGGAGTATCGTGTCGGCAGAACCCCGAATCCAGATGTATTGTGTAATCGTGAAATCAAATTCAAAGCCTTTCTGGATCATGCGCTGAGCCTTGGTGCAGCTGGCATTGCCACAGGTCATTATGCGCGTATCCTGGTCAACAGCGAAGGCGTCCAACTCTACCGGGCACTGGATGAGAACAAGGATCAGACCTACTTCCTCTATATGCTGGATCAGCGTCAGCTCACTCCCAGCCGCTTTCCACTCGGAGATATCGCGAAGGGTCGCGTACGGCAACTGGCGCGACAGGCGGGCCTCCGGATTCACGACAAGAAGGACAGTACCGGAATCTGTTTCATAGGAGAGCGCCGTTTTCAAAGCTTTCTCAGCCGCTATCTGCCTGCCAATCCCGGTCGCATGGAGACACCCGAGGGAAGGTACCTGGGCGACCACCAGGGTTTGATGTATTACACGCTGGGGCAACGCAAGGGACTGGGCATTGGCGGTAGACGCGGTGCAGACGACGCGCCCTGGTTCGTCGTCGACAAAGATTTGACAAAGAACATACTGGTGGTCGCACAGGGACACAATCACCCTTTACTGCTGAAACGGACATTGGTAGCGAACCAGCTGCACTGGGTCTCTGGTGAACCACCCCAGACCATTCCACTCAAATGTCAGGCACGCATCAGGCACCGCCAGCCCCTGCAGATCTGTTCGATTACAAGGTTGGAGCTGGAGAGCTGCCTGGTTCGATTCGAACATGCACAGCGTGCCGTCACCCCAGGACAATCGGTGGTCTTTTACCTGGATGACAGATGCCTTGGTGGTGGTATTATCGAACGGGCAACCTAGGAGCTTGGCGGATTATGGGGGATCATGGCGAAGGAGTGGGAGGGCGAGACACATAGTGGGACTAAGTAAGGAAAATCGAGGAAGATTTGAACCGTTCTCCTATTTCCGCAGTGGAAACATCCATCGTCTGACGGGATCCTAGCTTTCACTTCAGGCCAGACAAGAGCCATCGAATGAAAAACGAAAGAGACAGGTGCATCGCCTTCGCGGGAATATTTCAAGCAGCGGAGCTCACCGCGCAGGTGGCACATCGGGGTATTGCCGATACTCAAGCGATGGAGGCGAGTATCTACAGTCTGTTTCAACTGAACTCGCCCTCTGTAGAAGCGGTGTACAACGGTCTCGCTGGAGTGACCAGTGGGCTTAAAATTGTCAGTCGGATGCTGCATGGAAGCGGTTCCAGAAATTTGGAGACCACAAAATATGTGGTTTCACTACTGCATCTGGAGAAGAAGCTGCGTTCGAACCGAAAAATGCAGCAGCACATTGCGCTCGGCATCAATACCAGTCTGGAACGACTTGCCCACTATCCAATGCTTCACCCCAACATCCTTGCCGGTACCGCAGAGATCTACAGCGACACCATCAGCAGGATAAAACCACAAATAATGGTTCAGGGCGACCCGCTCCATCTGAAGAATCCAGAAAATGTAAACAAAATACGTTCACTGCTGCTGGCGGGTATCCGCTCGGCAATGCTGTGGCATCAATGTGGTGGCAGCAAATTAAGGGTTCTGTTGAGCAGAAAGAGAGTGCTGCAGATGACTGCGACGCTATTGCAGGAGATCAGTCAACTCAGTGGACACTCATGACCGCAAATTTCAGTATCTGCAAGATTTCAGGAAATCATTCAGATCCCTCAACAAATATGCGATTTTGCAGGGGAAACAGAGGGGGGAGAATGAGCTTCTCCCCTTCGAAATCCCCAAAACCAAGGAGTCACTATTCAGCTGGCCCGTAAAATACGGGCCAGCTGAATAGTGACGATCTTAGGAAATTGAACCTTCCAGTACAAAAGGTTGGCAACTGTTTCCCGGTTGGAACACTCCGGAAATCCGGACTGTTTTCTTACTCAGATTGAGGCGGCGCCTTCCCCCTTTGCGTCGATTGTGAATTGCAAGAAGAGGCACTTCCGAGCTTTGTCTTCGCCGGTCGCGATAACTGGAGCGGGTTTGATACTCTCTTACCACGACAGGTGCTCCCTTCAATTTCGTACCATTCAGTTTTTTGATCGCCAGCAATGCGATATCCGGTTGCTCGAAATCGACGATAGCGTGGTACTCGGTGGAGCGGCATGTGGTGTCGGTAATTTCTATGATTTCAATCGAGTTGATGCGATTCCGGCGGCGCAGCAGGCGTTGCAGGAAGGAACAGATGGCTGACAATACAAACTGCCGAATTTCCCTCTCGGTAGTCGAATCCGGCAGTGAACAGATAATCACACGCATTGTCATCCCCAGCTCTCTTTGCAAATAAACCACTCATTTACGGAATCTCAGTCCCGTTTACGGCTGGAGCAAGCAATAATCAAACCATAATTTTTTTAAATTTTCTATTCAACAGGTTATATCGATTTAAACTTTCTTGTGCCGGTGGATTTGTAAATATTGTTGACAATTATTCACAATCTCACATATTGAGCAAAGACTCTGCCTGACCGATCTTTTCCCGCTCCTCATCACGAAATTTCAGGCTGAAATCCGGCATCAATTCACCGAGGGAGAGCCGGCTGTAGGCGGAGGTTTGATTAATCATAGGGAGGGTTTGCTGCTGCCCACTTCCCGCAGTACTGTGCAGCTGCGCCATGATCACCAGATCACAATAATCCGGCAAGCCTCCGGTATTTCGCATCCAATCCTCCGCTTCAAATGCGGCTACGGTAAATTCTGATGGGAAGCGCCACTTTTCCAGAATCATACTGCTGGTACGTGCACGCAGGGTTCTTATCGCATCATCGATCACCTCGGCACGATTAACCTCCACAGGGAACTTGTCGATATAGTTGAGCACGGCGACGACACCGATATCGTGCAGCAAACCCACCAACATCGCCTGCTCCGGATCGAATCTTTGGTCTCTTCTGGCTAAAACATAGCAGAGCGCAGCGATCTCGGTGCTGTGTTTCCAGAGCGTCTGCATCCGCTGCTGTAACAATGGGGACTCGGTGGTGAACAACTCCCTCATGGACAGGGAGAGTACCAGCTTATGCGTCAATGCCGAGCCCAGCCGCACCACCGCAGCGGAGCAGACCTTCACCGGCATGCAGCGCCCATACATGGCGCTGTTTGCCGCCTTGATCAGCTTTGCCGTAATGGCCGGATCGGTCTGTATCACCTCTGCAATCGCATCGGCATCACTTATACCATTGTTGAGCACCCGTGCGACCCGCATCGCCACATCCGGAAGACTCGGCAGAATCAAGCGATCGTTCTCCAGATCCTCGATAAATCTATTTGCCAGTTGGTTTTTGAAATTTGGAACAGTCGATGCCATCGGTTACCCTGCTGCTGAGAAACTCTGAAAAGATTCATCTGGTCACCCTGTTTTTCGGCTGGCGGGATCGAAACTTAACTCGCACAGCCATGACGGTGTAAAGCTAAGGGTGTTTGGATATCGGGAAAAACGGAGGAGACAGGAGCAGGGTGCCAAAACTAGTGTACACCCACCTCGATCTCTTTGGGCACAAAGAACTATCGGTGCGGTCCACCGGCTCTCCTGTCTGGAGGGCCCGGTGAACCAACCGGTGTAGGGTAAAAGGAAGTGCCGATCAAATCAGCACCCATCGTGACAAATCAGGCTGGCACCTGCATCAACCGCTCTGGGCGAAGAACCATCACGATGATGCCGGGATACCCGTATTCAGAGACTCTTCAAGCAAAGTTGACCACTACGGCGGAAGCAGCCTGCTGAAACTCCGCTATCTGATCGAAGTTCAGATAGCGGTAGATCTCATCCGCCATGGTGTTGATCCCCTCCACCTGCTGCAGATACTCTGCGGGCGTCGGGATCTTGCCCATGACAGCACACACCACTGCCAGCTCCGCGGATCCAAGATAGACATTAGCACCATTGCCCAATCGATTGGGAAAGTTCCGGGTTGAAGTGGACATCACTGTCGCACCATCCCTTACCCGAGCCTGGTTGCCCATACACAGAGAGCAGCCGGGCATCTCGGTGCGTGCACCGGCGCGCCCGAAAATACTGTAATACCCCTCTTCCACCAGCTGGTGTTGATCCATCCGCGTCGGCGGGCAAATCCATAGTTTGGTCGGAATATTTGAGACCTGCTCCAGCACTTTTCCCGCTGCCCGGTAATGGCCTATATTGGTCATACAGGAGCCGATGAAGACTTCATCAATATTGGCACCCGCAACCTCTGACAACAGCTTCACATCATCCGGATCATTGGGACAGGCGACAATAGGCTCCTTAATGCTGTTGAGATCGATCTCGATGACTGCCGCGTACTCCGCATCAGGGTCCGCTGAGAGCAGTTCCGGTGCAGCCAGCCACCTCTCCATGTTTGCTATCCGCCGCTCCAGGGTGCGCACGTCTTTGTAGCCGTTGGCTATCATCGACTTGAGCAGAGTGACATTGGAACGCAGGTACTCTATGACCGGTTCATTGTTGAGCTTGATACTACAGCCTGCGGCAGAGCGTTCGGCAGTGGCATCGGATAGTTCAAAAGCCTGTTCTGCCTTGAGGTCGGGCAATCCCTCAATCTCGATGATGCGCCCGGAGAAGATGTTCTTCTTTCCCTCCTTTGCGACCGTCAACAAGCCATCCTGTATCGCCTGATAGGGGATGGCGTTCACCAGATCCCGCAGGGTGACACCCGGCTGCATCACTCCGCTGAATCGCACTAGCACCGATTCCGGCATATCCAACGGCATCACCCCGGTGGCTGCGGCGAAAGCAACCAGGCCGGAACCGGCCGGGAATGAGATACCGATCGGAAAACGGGTATGTGAGTCTCCACCGGTACCGACGGTGTCGGGCAGCAACATACGATTGAGCCAGGAGTGGATGATCCCATCCCCGGGGCGCAATGAAACGCCGCCGCGCGAAGAGATGAAGTCCGGCAGTGTATGATGGGTCTTGATGTCGACCGGTTTCGGATAGGCCGCAGTATGACAGAAAGACTGCATCACCAGGTCTGCGGAGAAACCCAGACAGGCAAGATCCTTCAACTCATCACGGGTCATCGGTCCGGTAGTATCCTGCGAACCCACCGTGGTCATAATCGGCTCGCAGTAGGTTCCCGGGCGTACCCCACGGACACCGCAAGCCTTGCCCACGATCTTCTGCGCCAGGGTATACCCCTTACTGCTCTCCTTGGGTGGCAGCGGCTGCTGGAACAGGTCTGACGGTGCCATGCCCAGCGCCTCCCGGGCTCGGGCGGTCAAGCCACGGCCAATGATCAGCGGTATCCGGCCGCCGGCGCGTACTTCATCCAGCAACACATTGGTTTTCAACTGGAAGCGCGCCAGTTCGTCGCCACTGTCATGGGCACGGACAACCCCCTCATACGGGTAGATATCGATGACATCACCGGTTTTCATCTTCGCGACGTCACACTCGATGGGTAACGCACCCGCATCCTCCATGGTATTGAAAAAGATCGGCGCTATCTTCCCGCCGAGGCAGTAACCCCCTGCCCGTTTGTTGGGGATATTAGGGATGTCAGTACCCGTGTGCCAGAGCACCGAGTTGGTGGCTGATTTGCGGGAGGAACCCGTGCCCACCACATCGCCGACATAAGCCACTGGATGCCCCTTCTCCTTCAACGCGGCAATTGTCGCGAGCGGATCCCCCTCCATTCCCGCTCTAGGATTTTTCAGCATCGCTTTTGCATGCAGCGGAATATCCGGTCTCGACCAGGCATCAGGCGCGGGTGAAAGATCGTCGGTATTGGTCTCCCCCGGTACTTTGAATACGGTGACGGTGATCTTGTCCGCCGCGGCCTCTCTGGCGGTGAACCACTCTGCATCTGCCCAGGATCTCATCACCTTTTGCGCATATCGATTCCCCGCCTCCGCCTTCTCCCTGACATCGTGAAATGAATCAAACAGGAGCAGGGTGTGCGCCAGTGCCAGTGTGGCATGTTCCGCTACCTCGGCGTCATCCAGCGCGTCGATCAGAGGGGTGATGTTGTAGCCACCGAGCATAGTACCCAGCAACTGCACGGCGTGAACTTTGTCGATCAGGGGGCTGGTACACTCACCCTTTACCAGGTCAGCCAGAAAAGCCGCCTTGACGTAGGCTGCCTGGTCCACACCGGCAGGCACCCGGTGAGTGACCAGATCCACCAACTCCTTCTCCTCACCACTGGGCGGATTTTTTAGCAGCTCGACCAGATCGGCAACTTGTTCAGGATTCAGTGGCAACGGCGGAATACCCTCTGCCGCGCGGGATTCAACATGTTCATGATAGGTTTTTAACAACGCTCAGCCCTCCAGCAATTACGCCTTCTCTAAAGGCGGGTATAAGGGTTCACTACGGCTATGTTGACCGAATTGGTTATGGTTGGCCGGTCAGCTGCAAAAAACTGCCATACCCGCAGTGAGTCGTTCGACGATGCCATAGTGCCGGTCCAAATTTGGTGGTAACGCACATGCCAGACAAGATATTTTTACGATCGTCCTATTTGATTTTAATCGGCCTTATTTTGTCAGGATCAAACCTGGTTATCCACTGCTGAAGCGATTTTATACCTTAAAAAGGAGAGAATTTCTGCACTGCAATATGAATGGTATAATTATTTTTTTATTTTTTCGGTTGGCCTTAAAGCAGGAATCGCATGAAACTCTCCTCTCTCACCGCCATCTCTCCGGTAGATGGTCGATATGGCAGTAAATGTACAGAACTGCGCTCCATATTCAGCGAGTACGGATTGATAAGATTCCGTGTGTTGGTGGAGATCCGCTGGTTGGAGGCACTTTCCAACCATCCGGGAATTCCCGAGGTACCCAAACTCAGCGAAGCGGCACTGCGGTTACTTGAGCAGATGATCGATGATTTCGATATCGGCGATGCCGAGCGGGTCAAAGAGATAGAGCGCACAACCAACCATGACGTCAAGGCGGTTGAATATCTGTTAAAGGAGAAGATCAAGGGAAACTGTGAACTGGAAGCAATCAGTGAGTTCTTCCATTTCGCCTGCACATCGGAGGACATCAACAATCTGGCTCATGCCTTAATGCTGCAGCAGGGGTGTACCAAGGTGCTGCTACCACAAATGAATGCACTGATCAGTGCCATCACCTCTCTTGCCAGAGAACATGCGGACAAACCCATGCTATGCCGAACCCATGGTCAACCCGCCTCCCCGTCCACCCTTGGCAAGGAGATGGCGAATGTCGTCTATCGCCTACGGCGCCAACGCGATCAGGTGGGGCAAGTGGAACTGCTGGGAAAAATAAATGGCGCTGTCGGCAACTATAATGCCCATATCTCGGCTTATCCCGAGATCGACTGGCCGGGATTTGCCAAACAGTTCGTTACTTCACTTGGCCTCACCTGGAACCCCTATACCATACAAATCGAGCCGCACGACTACATGGCAGAGTTGTTCGATGCCATTGCCCGATTCAACAACATAGTGATTGATTTCTGCCGGGATATCTGGGGCTACATCTCGCTGGGCTATTTCAAACAAAAGACCATTGCCGGAGAAGTGGGCTCCTCCACCATGCCCCACAAGGTCAATCCGATCGACTTCGAAAATGGTGAGGGTAATATGGGAATTGCCAATGCGTTGTTTGGTCACCTGGCGCAGAAGCTGCCAATATCCCGATGGCAGCGTGATCTCACCGACTCCACCGTGCTGCGCAATATGGGCGTGGGTATTGCCTATACACAGATAGCGTTGCAATCGGTTGTGCGCGGCATCTCGAAATTGGAGGTAAACAAGCTGCGTCTGACTGCCGATCTTGACGACAACTGGGAGGTTCTGGCTGAACCGATCCAGACCGTGATGCGCCGCTATGGTATTGAAAAGCCCTACGAGAAGTTGAAGCAGCTGACCCGCGGACAGCGAATTTCAGCAGAAGAGATTCGTCACTTTATCGATGGTCTCGACCTGCCTGAAGAGGCGAAGTCGCGGTTGAAAATGCTCTCGCCCGCAACCTATACCGGGAACGCTGCTGAACAGGCGAGAAATATCTAGACAACCTCCAGCGACCTCTTCACAAGGAGTTCAGCGCAGAACTTATCGATGAAGCCCGCACTTTATCGTATGAATAAAAAAACCGGGATCCAGTTCTGAATCCCGGTTTCATTATCTGCTAAGTGTTGCTTTCAGGCCGCAACGCCCATCACGCCTGACCTCAGTAGGTCTCTATCTCGACACGACGGTTCTTGGCGCGACCGGCCTTGGTGCCGTTGTCTGCAACCGGGCTGGACTCACCCATACCCTTGGTGGCAATACCGCTGATACCCAGGCTCTCCAGATAAGCAGCTGCAGCTTCGGCCCGGCGATTGGAGAGTCCCATGTTGTAGCTTTCCGGTCCAACACTGTCGGTGTGCCCGGTGATGGTGAGACGCTCTTCGCCCTGGCTCGCTTTGACGCGATCAGCAAGATCAGACAACGCCTGTTTCATCTCAGGCTTAAGTACCGCGCTGTCAAAATCAAACTCGTCGTTGACCAGATTGATGGTCAGGTTCTCAATGACTTCGCATCCGTATCTGTCAACCTTGGCACCAGCGCGGGTACCTGGGCAACGATCGTCGGCATCCAGTACACCATCACCATCGGAATCCATTGGGGACGGCGCAGCCATCATCGGCATTTCGTCACCGCAGATTTTCTGTGGGCCGGCTGTTCCGCCAACCGCTCTCCAGCACTCGCCCGCGCTGTTGGTCACCATCTCCTTGCTACTGTCGACATACTTGTTGCCGCCATGTGACATAGCGAGTGCCTGAGTCGCCAGGCTCATGCCGACGATCAAGCCACCAGATGCGAGCATCGCTATGATTTTTTTCTGTTTCATATCCTTTTTTCCTCTCAGTATTACACTTAATCAATTTTTGAACTACCGCTGACCCGGCGCTCCGGTAGAAGCCCAATGCTATCACAGACGGCGGATACAACTTCTTCCCAATCAGACAAAGACTGTCATAATATCATATAGATTTCCAGTGGATGTTCCAGTGGTTAGAGATTTTTTTTAATCGGCGGAAAAACGTTGGAGCAATAAACTTCCTGGCGCAGGACCGCCATGCATAGTGCAGCGAGTCAATGAGCAGTACTCCTCCGACTGAATGGAATGCATCATTTCAATTAACCTCGGAAACCTCCGTGTATTTTTCCAACCGCTGTGACAACGAAACGGAGCACCTTACGTTGCTCATCCAAGCATACAACGACATTTCTCTCCACTGTCGATGAACAACACAACATTTATCGTACGCGCGGCGCACTGGCCGGAAGAGATGGCGGCACTGCGGCTGGTCCGTAACCGGGTTTTCGTAGAAGAACAGAAAGTGCCTGTCGCACTGGAGTGGGACGACAAAGATGCACATGCGCTGCACCTGCTCGCACTGGATCACGACAACAGACCGATTGGCACAGTGCGCTTACTGCGAACAGGGCAGATAGGACGTATGGCCGTGCTTCCAGAATGGCGTGGAAAGGGTGTTGGTAAAGCGCTGCTGTCAAAGCTTTTGGCTGAGACCAGAAGGAATAATGATGTTGCATTATATCTCAACGCACAGGTTCAGGTGGTGAAGTTCTACGCGCAGTTCGGATTTATCGCGCGGGGCGAACTATTCAGAGAAGCTGGAATTCTTCATCAGCGTATGGAGATCAGCGCCGATGACTGAGTCTAACGGCAGATCACGGCAGGCAGAACGCATCGTCAGGTTGGAAGGAATGGAGGATTTTCGGCGTTACTGCTGTGAATTTGCGAGTAGGGCACTGCATTCCCTGGAGATCACCAGCCATGATCTCGATGGTGCGCTCTTTGATCAACAGCACTTTCTCGACGCGGTCAAAAACCTCTGCCTGCGCAACCACCTCAACAGGCTGCGCATTCTGCTACAGGATAACACCCAGGTTCAGCGTCAGGGGCATCGCCTGGTGGGTCTGTCACGCCGGCTACCGAGCAGTATAGAGATCCGTAAGCCACACTCAGACTATACCGATCAGGAGAATTTCCTCATCGTTGACCGCACCGCCTTCATCAGATGGCGGGTCTCAAGCCGCTATCAGGGAACGGCCAGCCACAGAGACCTGCTGCAGTCGCGGCGTCTCAGCGATCTGTTCAACGAAATCTGGCAACGCAGTCAACCGGACAGTGATTTGCGCCGGCTGCACCTTTAAACCGAACGAACGCTATCAGCTATGCGAACTACCGTCCTGCTGCTGCTTTTACTGATAAACACACCGCTGTTTGCCGACTACCCTTTGGAGATCATCGAACTGAAGGGACGCACACCCGATGAGGTGATTCCCATCCTGCGTCCTCACCTGGCCAACGGCGACTCCATCAGTGGCATGAACAATCAGCTCTTCCTGCGAACCTCTCCGGAGAATCTGCACGAGATCCGTGCACTACTGAGCCGTATCGATATCCCACCCCGGCGCCTGTTACTATCGGTGCGCCAAAGCCAGCAACGATTCAGTCGGAGCGAAGAGACTTCACACGCTATCGATGCCCCGATCAGAGGGCATGCAAATGAGTTCATAGAGCGTCCTGTCGAAGAGCGAGGTATTCGTTTGCGGTCGCCAAAAGCGGATAGCGGAGATCAGCTTGCTCAGACCAGCGCAATACAGACAATCGAAGGCAGCCCGGCTTTCATTGCAATCGGTCGGTCACTGCCGGTCACCCGTTATCGAAGATTTCGGGCTAGGGACTACCGCGATTATCAGAACCGAGCAGAGGCCTGTTCCATCAGCACCGGATTTTATGCTCTGCCCAGAGTGAGTGGTGAACACGTCACTGTTAGAATCACACCGTTGATGGAGTTCCCCGGCCGCACTCCCGGCAATTTCGACCTGATGCATGCCAGCACCCTGGTGACCGGTGAGCTGGGGCAGTGGATAAGGCTGGGTGGGGCCGAAGAGGGACAGAGCAGACAGCAGAGTGGTCTCTCTTTTTATGCCGAGAGTGATCGAGGTCGGGTTGAAACGCTTTGGCTCATGGTAGAGGAGATTCGCTGACCACATCCCAGACCGGGAAAAGTCATGAATGCACTTCGAAGTGAAAATGGATCCACCGATATACTGAACCCGGATGCGACTCTGTGCAGGTGGATCACAGGCTCTCCGGCGATCTCAGCAGACGCCGGATGCATACCCCAGCGAGTATGGAAAGGTCCGCACTGCCCTCAGTCAAATCAGGTCGACTTCGGGCGCCCACTTCCGCCGCAAGCGATCGCGATTCATCACCAGCCACTGTACTGCGATGATCGCGCTGGTGCAGTTGATCCGCCCGCCGTAGAGTTCAGCGATCACCTGATCGGAGGAGAGTATCTCAACCCTGATATCTTCGCCTTCGTGCTCCAGACCATGAATACCGCCGGCCGATGAGGCGTCCACCTCGCCACAGTAGAGAAAGATCCGTTCCGTCGAGTAGCCCGGACTCACCATCAGGTTGCAAATCGGTTCAATTCTCTCTACCTGGCAGCCCGCCTCCTCCAATGCTTCACGACGGGCGACCGCCTCCGGCTCCTGCCCCTCATCGATAATTCCACCTATCACCTCCAGAATCCAGGCACCACCGGGAAAGTCGATCGCACCAATTCTGAATTGCTCGATCATCACCACCTGATCCAGCACCGGATCGTATAGGAGTACCGAAGCAGCCTGATAGCTCTCCACCCGCTCCCTGATGATTTCCGGACTGTTGCCACCGGCAAACAGACTGTGTCTAATGCGAAACTGGTTTATGCCCAAAAAACCCTGGTATAGTTTTTTGCTTTCCACTATTTCGACTTCATATTTCATAGGGTTTTCCATACTAAATATTCGTAATTTCCAAGAAAATATTATAGAATACTAATATTTAAGAAATCGCTAATTCCGCCGATGCATTGATGGTTGAGATGTCAGGAATTAATAGTCGTGAAAACTCTGTTCAGACTGTTGTGTATTATTTGTCTGCTAGCATTAAGCACGCTCACAGTCGCCGATTCACATGACCTTATCATGACCAGTTCTGACTGGTCTGTAGAGGCGTCCCAGGCGAAAGTCGCTGGTATTCCCATCATGGTGATTTTCAGTACGGATCACTGCCCCTACTGCGTACGCCTGCGCGAGGAGGTGCTCAAACCACTGCTCCGCAACGGCGCCCTCAAGGGCAAGGTGCTGATGCGTGAGTTTAACATTGACGACGGCGGAAAAATCACCGATTTCGACGGTGAAAGAGTACGCGCCGGTATTTTCGTCAGCCGCTACTCGATCTATGCCACGCCCACCGTGGTGTTGGTCGACCATCATGGCAAGCCGCTCACCGAACCTATCGTTGGATTCAATGGTGCCGACAGCTATACCAGATTCCTGGATGAAGCGATCAGCAGCGCAGTGATGTCACTGGCATCGCTCAATTTGCCCCGACTGGCTGGATTTTAGCCAGGATCCCTCTGCATCCGGCAGTGCCAATACATTTTCATTTACGGCACATGCGCCACTCCGGATCCCTTCCGGACTGACACATGCCCGTCGTTCCAAACTCGACTAGCGAGCGCTGGTCAATGCTTGATCCAAATCAGCGATGATATCGTCCACATGCTCGATACCGATCGAGAGCCTCACCATATCCTCGCTCACCCCCGCCCTGGCCGCCTCTTCCGGCGCCAGCTGACGATGGGTCGTAGTGGCTGGATGACAGGCGAGCGTTTTGGCATCCCCGATATTGACCAGTCTTACCGCGAGCTGCAGCGCATCGATAAAGCTTGCACCAGCCACCCTGCCCCCCTTGATGCCGAATGAGAGGATGCCGGAGGCTCTACCCCCCATGTACCTGTCTACCAGTGGTTTGTCCGCATGATCCTCCAGCCCGGCATAGCGCACCCAGGCTACCTGCTCGTGCCCCTGCAGATACTTGGCGACAGCCAAAGCGTTGTCGCAGTGCCTGTCCATGCGTACCGGCAATGTTTCTATTCCCTGCAGTACCAGAAAGCTGTTGAACGGCGAGATCGCTGCACCCATGTTGCGCAAAGGCACCACCCGCGCGCGACCGATATACGCGGCCGCTCCCAGTGCCTCGGTATAGACCACGCCGTGGTAGGAGACATCCGGCTCGTTCAAACGGCGAAAACGCGCCTTGTGTTCTGACCAGGGAAACTTGCCCGAATCGACCAGAATGCCGCCTATGGTCGTGCCGTGTCCTCCCATATACTTGGTCAGCGCATGCACCACGATATCCGCACCATGCTCGAACGGTCGACAGAGGTAGGGCGTGGGAACGGTATTGTCCACAATGAGCGGTACGCCATGCGCATGCGCCATATCCGCCATCGCGCCGATATCCACGACGTTGCCTGCAGGATTTCCGATCGACTCGCAGAATACCGCTTTCGTTCGATCATCGATCTGCGCCGCCATCCCGTCGATATCCTTGGCATCGACAAAGCGCGCTGTAATCCCCAGCTGCGGCAGGGTATGGGCAAAAAGATTGTAGGTTCCTCCATACAACGTGGCGGTGGTGACGATATTGTCCCCCGCCTCACAGATGGTGAAAATCGCATTGGTGATTGCCGCCATGCCAGAAGCGAGACCCAATGCGCCGATACCGCCCTCCATCGCCGCAACCCGCTTCTCCAGCACATCGGTAGTCGGATTCATGATCCGGGTATAGATGTTTCCCTGAACCTTCAAATCAAACAGATCCGCACCATGCTGGGTATCGTCAAACGCATAAGATGTGGTCTGGTAGATCGGCACGGCAACCGCCTTGGTGGTGGGATCGGGCGCGAAGCCACCGTGGATTGCAATAGTCTCGATTTTCATCACTCATACTCCTCGCTATGCTGCTTTCTAATTTATGTAAAAAAACCTGCCCGGACTGTGGTATCGCAGAGTAACCGGAGTAAAAAAACCGGTTATTGCAACAGCCACAACCCGCTACAATGAAACCCGATTCACTGCTTGACGTTCCGTTGAGTTGATGTAGTTGAGCAACCCACCCAGCAAACGCATTGAACTGAGATGATTCAGAGTGGAAAGGATGTTAACCCCGGCTTCCGTTGTCTGTCGACGAGAATATCTCCATCTTCTCGTCCAACCCCTCTCCGGCAGCATAGAATGCATGACCGGACGAGATGCAACCGAGCGGTATAGGTATAGAGACCTCCGGTTCTTCCCAGCGGGGTGTCTAGATCAGTCCCCACAGAACGATGAACAGCGCTGCGATCAGCGGCATAAGGCGAGAGCGGAGCGCTGATGAACTCCCTCGCGATCCCGCCCGCCAAACCCCGTGGCGGTTGATTCACCGGCATCGGTGCATGGTCTGCCGCCGGTCGTCTCGATCTGTATTTGGGAGGCGCTTGACCACAGCTTATCTCGCTCCTCCTTGCAAACGGCGTCCCTCTCTTAGCAGATTTTTAGTACAGATAGCGTGCTTTTTTAATAGCTTTTTTTATCCCGGATGAGTGATCATGTCTTATATCAAATTTAGTTCGAATAACCTTCGGCGAGCGTGCGCCTGATCAATATCCGAGCAACCGTCGCTTACCCCTTCATTGGGAGCACTGCTATGATCACTGCAAGGATTGAGATGAGCGAAGAATCGCGGCACAAGAGAGCAAGGCGGTGACCATGATCGAGATCAGACACAAAGAGAGCGGGGAGATCCTTGAAGTTTTAGAGCTGACCGAATTGCGGGGAGCGGATCTGCGTGACATGCGTTTGAAGGGAGCCCAGCTTTCCGGCCTGGACCTGTCGGGAACCCACTTCGAGTATGCCGACCTGGTCGGTGCGGATCTGAGCCGATCCAACTTGCGTGGCGCCTATTTCGCCGGAGCTCATTTGAATGATGCCAATCTCAGTGGCGCCAACCTCTCCGAAGCAAAACTGGGGGGAGAGCGAAGAGCATTGGCCGCAATGATGAGCGGCTGCAACCTGGCCGGTGCAAAACTCGATCGTGCCGATCTGCGCTTTGTTGAGCTGCGCCGCAGCAATCTCAATGGCGCTTCACTGAATTTTGCCGATCTTCGGGACGCGGATCTCTGCGGCAGCGATCTGACCGGGATCACCGCGCAGCGCACACTGTTCATCAAGACCAACCTGCGGGATGCGGATATGACCCGAGCCGACCTGCGCGACTCGCACCTGAACGAAGCCAATATGATCAAGGTGGTCTTACAGCATGCCCAAATGGAGAGCGCCTCCAGCACAGGCTTTACCGTGATCAATCTGGCCAATCTCGAGGGGGCCGATCTGCGCGGAGCCGCGATGCGCAACATCTCTGCGGAGGATACCAACATGCGGCATGCGGATCTCAGCGGCGCGGACCTCTCCCATGCGGTGATGGGGGGCGCAATACTGCGCAGTGCCAATGTGGCGGGTGCGAATTTCGCAGGCGTGGAACTGGCGACAGTCACGATGGAGTTCGCCAACTTTTCCCAGGCGTTGAACGCTAAAATACCCTCTTACAAAACCAACCTGCGCTGATGGTAAAAGGCCGGAGTGGCGCCTCTCCGCAGAGAGATGCCACTCCGGGTTTCGGGTTAAGTCAGCGTCTTATAGTAGGCCATCAGAATTTCAGCCACCTCGGGACGGGAGAACTCCGGTGGCGGTGCGATGCCGTTACCCAGCATCTCGCGAACCTTGGTACCGGAAAGCAGCACAAAATCCTCTTTGGAGTGATCCGGTGCATCACGCATCATCACCACTTTATTCAGCTTTTTCGAGTAGGCAGTGTGGTCGGCCTTGAAGATCTGTATATCCAGAGCGCCTTCAGGCACCTCCTCATCGAATATGGTCTGGGCATCGAAGGCGCCGTAATAGTCGCCGACACCGGCATGATCACGTCCGATGATGAAGTGGGTGCTCCCCATGTTCTGCCGAAAATAGGCATGCAGCACCGCTTCTCTCGGACCGGCATAGAGCATGTCGAAACCGTAACCCGTGACCATCACGCTATTGGGCGGAAAGTAGAGTTCGGCCATCTTGCGGATCGCCGCGTCGCGTACTGGAGCGGGAATATCACCCGGCTTCAGCTTACCCAGCAGCATGTGCACCACGACACCGTCCGCCTTCACCGCGTCCATGGCCATCTTGCACAACTCCTCGTGTGCGCGATGCATCGGATTGCGGGTCTGAAATGAGACGATCGTACGCCAGCCGTGTTCCACGATCTCATTGCGGATCTCAACGGCGGTGCGAAATGTATCCGGAAAGTCCGTTTGGAAATAACTGAAATTGAGCACTTTGATCGGACCGGAAAGAGCGTATCTGCCCTGGCTCAGAAAAGCCGCAACGCCGGGGTGCTCTTCGTCCGTGGTTCCGTAGACCTTTTCGGTCATCCGCTTCATTTCGGCATCGCTGACCTCTTCGATGGCATTGACGTCAATCACCGCCAGCACAGGATTGCCATCGACATTCGGGTCACGCAGTGCAACGCGCTGCTTACCCCTGATCTCCTCCACATCCTCCAACAGACAGAGAATGGGGACTGGAAAGAAGCTGCCGTCGGACATCTTCATGTGCTCAGCACAGCCCAAAGCGTCACCGACAGTCATGAAACCTTTGAGTGGACTGAAGTACCCTCCCCCCATCATCACCGCATTACCCGCTGCCTGCGAACTGATGACCACGGATGGCAGGGATTCAGCTTCACGCCTCAATGCTTGGTGCTCGCCTGTGTCGTAGACGAACAGCGGCTGGAGTGTGTCTGATCCGATAGGCTTGATCATTTAACTTCCTCTCCTACAGTGTTGCGAAACTTGGTTTCTGAATAATCCACTCCGCAACCGGGGAAACGGTCTGGGAGACTTGATGTTGGTGTAATGGTCACAAAATCATGAAATCTGGAACCTAACCGGGAAACGGCTCAGTCTGGTACATCTCCGGGGAAAAACGCATGAGCCAAGAGAAGCTTCCTCCAGCGAATTCACAGCGCTTAACCCTACCACAACCAAGTGTTAAACATTCCAAACTTCTATTTATATGGGCAATAAATAATGTTCTCCCAGCGCACCGGGAAACCATTGCGGAGTCATCTGCACTTACGGGTAAAAAGGGGAGTTATCGGTGGAATGGCAGATCTTCCAAGCCGCCTTCCTGGATCGATACACGGGTGGGAACGGTACCACCCGAGATTCGTCAGTGGGGATTAAATCAGGCTACAGCGGAAGGCCAGCGTCCTGATGAGGGTTGCACCAGATCCAACTTCTGTTGCTTTACAGGCATGTTCTGAAACAACCATTCCAGAATCGGAACCCAATGCTTCTTGTCTTTTACCGAACTGCCCGAGGTGAGCTCGCTGATCCCCAGACCGGACTCCATCGCGAGCGAATAGTTCTGACTATCCCGCAGCACCGACACCAGCGGGAGACCAGCCTTTCCCATCAACTCCTCGATAGCCTGATACGACTTGCCCCGCATGCGTACCCGATTGACGATCACACCGATGTGCTTGCTGTGCCGACCCTGTTTGAACAGGCGGCCCAGCTCCCCGAGAAACACCTCCATCGCCTGCAGATCGATAATCGAAGGCATCACAGGAACCAGTATCGAGTCGGCCTTGTGAAACAGGTCCACCAGTTTGCCACCGGTCACCCCCGCCGGTGTATCCATAACCACAATCTCGGTCTCATTCCCACTGTAGAGCTGCCATGAGCGAGTGACACCAGCCATCGAGCGTACCCCATCGATCACCTTGATCCGAGGCTGCTCCGGTGAACGAATCTTCAGCCAGCGATTGCTCGACTGCTGCGGATCAAAGTCCATCAATGCGGTGCGGTAACCATTGCTGGCAAAAAAACAGGCCAAGCTGGTGGCAATCGTGGTTTTGCCACAGCCACCTTTGGAATTGAGCACCATGATGTTGTGCATTAGGCCTGAGTTCCCTGAAAGTAATATGAAGAATGGGCTGAACCGCTCGCTCCACTCCCGATCCTCGTCGGGAGCTTCTCCGCTGCTGGCAAGCGGGGCTTATTCTAACTTAACCCGAATGGTTCGATCAGCAACACACCCTAGCGACGCAGTGCGTTGGTTACTCTGGCATTCGACCGGTCTGCAGGTCATGATACAACACATCCCGGGACAATGCTTCCCAGAGCTGGATCTCAGTTCACAAAAGAGCGGTCTCAAAATGCAGCAGCACAACCATCGGAGAGGAGCAGACCGGCCATGGAGGTAACATGCAGAATGACCGGAGCGGTACCCCAGCTGGTGGCCCACCGGGGTCTGATGGCGCACTATCCGGAGAACACACTGGAGGGGCTCGAAGCGGCGATGCGCGCGGGGGCGCCTTATGTTGAATTTGATATTCAGTCCAGCCTGGACCGACAGCTGGTGCTATATCATGACAGGAGGTTGCGGCGCACCTCCGGCGTGGCGGGGGAAATTTTCGACTACCCGCTGTCAGAGCTGAGCCGTCTCAGCGCCGGTGAGGCGACGCGTTTCGGTGACCGCTTCTCCCATCTGCGCATTCCCACGTTGAGTCAGCTGGTCGAGCTGGCGCAAGCCTACCCCCACTGCCGTCTGCTGGCTGAGATCAAATCCGAATGCCTGGCCCGTTTCGGCCTTGAACCGTTGATGGAACAGCTGTTTCACGAGCTTTATCCAATGCGCAACCGCTGTCTCATCATCTCCTTCTGTTTACCGGCACTCTGCCATATTCGTGTCCGGAAGCAGCCTTTTCAGTATGGCTGGGTACTGAACGGATACGGAGAGAAACAGCGGCAACTGGCAGAACGACTCATGCCAGCGTTATTGATCGCCGACAGTGGACTATTGACGCCGGAGTCGAAACCCTGGCCAGGTCCCTGGCAGTGGATGGTCTACGAGATCAACGATGCGGCGCTGGCGCTCACCTACGGCGCGGCCGGAGTCGCCCTGGTGGAGACAGCCGACGTCACCGCCCTGCTCAACCATCCGCACCTGCGTCCGGGTACCGAACAGCAATAGGCCCAATACCACTATGCCAGCACACCCTGATCCTGCAGCTGCCTGATCCGATCCCTGATCCGGGCAGCTTCCTCGAACTCCAGATCGCGTGCATGCTGATACATCTGCTGCTCCAGCTGCTTGATCCGTTTGGCCATCTGCTGGGGCGTCATCGCCGCGTACTCCGCCGCCTCCTCTGCGACTCTGGCATAAGCCCTGGGCGACAGCGGCGCACCGGCACGCGCCCCCTCCATGATGTCGGCCACTGCTTTGCGGATGGTTTGCGGGGTAATGCCATGCAGTTCGTTAAATGCAGTCTGTTTTGCCCGACGTCGGTTGGTCTCATCCATCGCCCGTTGCATGGAACCGGTGATGCGATCAGCATAGAGAATCGCCTTGCCGGCGGAGTTGCGGGCGGCCCTGCCAATGGTCTGAATCAGTGCACCCTCAGAGCGCAGGAATCCCTCCTTGTCGGCATCGAGTATAGCCACCAGCGACACTTCGGGCATATCCAGTCCCTCTCGCAACAGATTGATGCCAACCAGCACATCGAACTCACCCAAGCGTAAGTCGCGTATGATCTCCACCCGCTCCACGGTCTCTATATCCGAATGCAGATAACGCACCCGCACACCATGTTCGCCCAGATAGTCGGTCAGATCCTCCGCCATCCTTTTGGTCAGCGTGGTGACCAGCACCCGCTCATCGTGTTCGGCACGCAACCGGATTTCGGAAAGCAGGTCATCCACCTGACCGGAGACCGGCCGTACCTCCAGTTCCGGATCGACCAACCCGGTCGGCCGAACCAGCTGCTCCACCACCGCACCCGAGCGCTCCAACTCGTAGGATCTGGGTGTGGCGGAAACGTAGATCGTCTGCGGCGCACGTGCCTCGAACTCATCAAAACGCATCGGGCGGTTGTCCAGCGCTGACGGCAGCCGGAAGCCATACTCCACCAGTGTCTCCTTGCGCGAACGGTCGCCGCGATACATGCCGCCGACCTGCGGGATGGTGACATGGCTCTCATCAACCACCAGCAGCGCGTTCTCCGGTAGATAGTCGAACAGTGTCGGTGGTGGCTCTCCCGGAGCCCGTCCGGAGAGAAAACGCGAGTAGTTCTCGATGCCCGAACAGTATCCCAGCTCCAGGATCATCTCCATATCGAAGCGTGAGCGCTGCTCCAGTCGTTGCGCCTCCACCAGTCTGTTGTTGTCACGCAGCTGCTGCAGGCGTTCAGCCAGCTCCAGTTTGATCTGGTCCACCGCCTTCAGCAATGTGTCGCGTGGCGTCACATAGTGTGACTTGGGATAGACAGTGTAGCGCGGCACCCTGCGCAGCACCTCGCCGGTGAGTGGGTCGAACACTGAGATAGCTTCGATCTCGTCGTCGAACAGCTCCACGCGCACCGCCTCGCGCTCCGATTCGGCGGGATAGATATCGATCACATCTCCGCGTACCCGATAGGTTGCACGGCGCAGCTCCGAGTCGTTGCGGGTATACTGCAGCTCCGCCAGCCGGCGCAGTATGGCACGCTGGTCCACGCTGTCGCCACGCACCAGATGCAGCACCATGTTGAGGTAGAAACGTGGATCACCCAGACCATAAATGCACGAGACGGTCGCCACGATGATCGTATCCTGGCGTTCCAGCAATGCCTTGGTCGCGGAGAGCCGCATCTGCTCGATATGCTCGTTGATCGACGCATCCTTCTCGATAAAGGTGTCTGACGAAGGCACGTACGCCTCGGGTTGATAGTAGTCGTAATAGGAGACGAAATATTCAACTGCGTTATTTGGGAAGAATGTCCGCATCTCACCATAGAGCTGGGCAGCCAATGTCTTGTTGTGCGCCAGCAGCAGCGTCGGACGCTGCACCTGCTGAATGACGTTGGCGATGGTGAAAGTCTTTCCGGATCCGGTGACACCGAGCAGGGTCATGCCCGCCTCGCCATCATTGAGCCCCTCGATCAACCGCGCGATCGCTTCTGGCTGATCTCCGGAGGGCGCAAACTCCGCAACCAATTGGAACTCTTTTGTCATAAAGGGATTCTGCTGACACGGTGGATTGGCTATTATTGCATCCGCTGTTTGATCAGTGTAAGTGCTGACCGGATAGCCCCGATTAGTGTCCGTCCAGAAGCAGGTTATTGCAGCGGAACAGGTCATCCCGGCAAGGGGCCGGGATCCAGGGAGATCGACTCCTTATGGGAATCCGGTCTACGCCGGCATCACGGTGTAAGGAGTTTCTGGAGACATCGGACAGCCTGTTGATCGAAGTTTTTAGCGGTGTATCTCAAAAATGAGCATCAAGCTTTCTGCCCGTGTACTGTCAGTCAAGCCCTCCTCCACACTCGCTATTACCGCCCGTGCCGCAGAGATGCGCGCCGCCGGTAAGGATATGATCGGTCTCGGCGCGGGTGAACCCGATTTCGACACTCCGGATCACATCAAAGAGGCCGCCATCAAAGCGATAAGAGACGGTTTCACCAAATACACCGCAGTGGACGGTACAGCAGGACTGAAGCGGGCGATCATCGACAAGTTCCAACGCGACAACGGCTTCGATTACCAGCCCGAACAGATCCTGGTCTCCTGCGGCGGCAAGCAGAGCTTCTACAATCTGGCCCAGGCGATATTGGATCCGGGCGACGAAGTGATCATTCCCGCCCCCTATTGGGTCTCTTACCCGGATATGACGCTGCTGGCTGGCGGGATACCGGTATTCGCCCATGCCGGTGCCGAGCAGCGCTTCAAAATCACGCCAGCGCAACTGCATGCGGCCATCACCGACAAGACGCGGCTCGTGGTGCTGAACAGTCCCTCCAACCCGACCGGTATGGCCTATAGCAGGGAGGAGTTGGAGGCGCTGGGCAGGGTATTGCACGAGCACCCGCGTGTAGCGGTGGCAACCGATGATATGTACGAGCATATCCTCTGGACCGGAGAACCGTTCGTCAACATCCTCAACGTCTGCCCGGAACTGGTCAAACGCTGCTTTGTGCTGAACGGTGTCTCCAAAGCCTACTCGATGACCGGTTGGCGCATCGGTTACGCTGCCGGACCAGCCGAGGTGATCAAGGCGATGAAAAAGATCCAGTCACAGAGCACCTCCAACCCGGCATCGATCTCCCAGGTCGCCGCCCAGGCGGCACTGGAGGGACCGCAGGAGTGCATCCAGCAGATGGTGACTGCATTCAAGGAGCGCCACGACTATGTGGTGGACCGGTTGAACAACATTCCCGGTGTCGACTGCCTGGCTACCGACGGCACCTTCTATCTCTTCCCGAAAATGGATGCGGCGCTGAAGCGGATCGACGGCGTCAACAACGACCTGGATCTGGCCGAGTACCTGATCGAGCAGGCCGGAGTGGCGCTGGTGCCAGGAAGCGCTTTCGGTCTGGCCGGTCACGTACGCATCTCCATCGCCACCAGCATGTCCAAACTGACCAGCGCGCTCGACCGACTGGAAAAAGTGCTTGCGGTCTAGGATTTTTATTCTTAATCTTGGCTTGGCAACACCTGCTGGATACCGATACCCTTCCCCGAGTGAACCACACGGGGGAGAGGAGCCAATATCCGGCAAAGCAATAAACGTATCACACAAGGATCGTGTGAGACCCAACAGCGCAAAGGAGTGCGGATATGGCTACTACCCAGCCCATCGGTGCGCAGCATGCCCGGGCATTCACCCTGATCGAGCTGATCGTCACCTTGACCATAATCAGCACGATGCTTTCCATCGGCATACCCGGCATCATCGCCCTCGCCAGCAACAGCCGTATCACCAGCGCGATCAACAATATGGTGCGGCACCTCCACTACGCCCGCAGCGAAGCGGTCACACACGGCGTATCGGTCATCCTCTGCCCCAGCCTGCAGGGAGACGGCTGCGACGACAGCTTTCACTGGCAGCAGGGTTTCATACTCTTTGCCGACAGCAATGGTGACCGCAATCTGGGCAGTGGCGAGGTGGTTCTCCGCCACGTCAGCCCGGGCCTGGGTGAAACCCGGATCTTCACCTCACCTGGCAGGAAGAAGCTGACCTTTCAGGCGAGCGGGATGGCAATGGGCTCAACCGCCACGATCACCGTATGCGACTCCAGCGGGCGCGCCAAAGCGATCATCCTCTCCAACCCCGGACGGCCGCGCCTCGCCGACACCCGTGCGGACGGCTCGCCACTGGTATGTATCTGACAGGAATGCCGGTTTTTTGGCTCCCGCCTATTGACCCGACCGGATCGGGTGATTAGTATACGCGCCTCCGGTTGATCCTCGGTAGCTCAGTCGGTAGAGCGGGTGACTGTTAATCACTAGGTCGGCGGTTCGAGCCCGTCCCGAGGAGCCAGACAGCAAAAGGGTTAGCGCGATAGTAAACGCTAACCCTTTTTTACTGGTTCCGACTGGGGTTCCCCTGGGGGTTCCTTCGTTGGGCCTGCTGGAGCATCCCGCTATATCCCAGATATTCCCGGCTAATCCCTGTTTAGATCGGCTGCAACCGTGCCGAAAGGGTGTAAATGACCAGGGAGGAGCAAGCAAGGAGGCACTTCACGAAGCGCAGCGCTTTTCTAAATGGCGCTTAAAGTCTTTTTAATGCCCGTTCGAAGAGACTTTTTCAACTGTATCCGCCCCTTTCCGTCTCTTACCGGATATAGCGTATTTGCGCTTGATTCTCCGAATGTTGCGGGTAGTCGTACCAAAGCGAAGCGCCGCCGCTGCATCTGATGCACCACCAGCAAGAAAGCTCAGAACACGTCGGTGCTTCAAATCCGTCACGGCCTTTTGTGCCATCGGGATATCAAGCTCACAGCCGCCGTGCCGAGTTGCAAGCCTGGCAACAACATCAATTCCAAAGTGATCCACCAGGCTGTTGCTGATGGTTACTCGACAGGGTATGTAAACCTGGGTTCCTCCAAGACGGGAGATAATCTCTGATGCCGCCTCGATCCCCACCAGATCCGCAATTTCTTTTCCTGAATCCGGTAAAAGTTCGTAGTCTAGTTTCTCCAATCCCGCTACCTCTACCCTGACAATTGGAAACAATGGGACACTTATCGGATATCTATCCAAGCGTTCCCACTTCCGCTCCTCCCGCTACATCACGGCTTATCCCGCCCTTCTTCCACCATAACCGCCTTTGCTTGGCGAGGATCTGCATCACCCTGGTGTAACTGACGCCGTTGGCGGCGGCCAGCTCGTTCGGTGTTGCCTTACCACTCATCCAGCGGTGAAACATCAGCCGATCTCTGATAGCGCGGTCGAGTGCTTCATTTTTCGGCAGATAGAAGTGTCTCCCACCATGATATTTGGCCAGTCCATGAACCGCCTTGCCCGCCATCCTGGTAGCCAGTCCATCGCCTACCCCCTCGCGGCGTAAGATGGCGGCCACCACATCGAACATTTCTGCCAGCGACTTCTCCCAGTTATCGAGTAGTGACGGATCGGCCTCATTTTCCAGCAGATCGGCGATTTCTTCCCCGGAATCCGGTAATAGCCGATGGTCAAGTTTCTCCATATCCGCTACCTCTACCCCTGAAAAGTGGGAACAGTGGGAACACTGCCTTTTTTGTAAATTCATTCAATCACTTATGCCAAAAAATAAGTGGGAACACGGTGGGAACAGTGGGAACACTTATCGGAGATACCCCCAAGTGTTCCCACTTCTGTTCCCACTTCGAAAAATAAGTGGGAACACCTTTTTGATGATTTTCGGATATATTTTCCTTCAAATGCAAGCAAGATAGGAACATATAGATAGTGTTCCCACTGTTCCCACTTTATACAATAGACCCCCCCTTCAAGATTCTGATGGGGTGAACGCAAACCGTTCCGGTCCTGTTCGCAGATGACGCAACACAACTGATCGGCCACCAAGAGATAGCACCCTGTGGTGGCTGTCTGAAGCACTTCGGTGTGGGTTGGCGGCAACATCCAGGGGGTACGCCACCTTCCCCGTAACAGACGACTGAAGCCCTCTGAACCGGACCGGCGATTTCCCGGTTGTCAGGATGCTGCCACCAGGTCGATTCTACCCAATTACCGATCGCCGCGCTGGCGCTGGAGTGCTGATCTGACTCGGCGAGTGTTGGCGGCAACATCCAGGGGGTACGCCACCTTCCCCGTAAGAGTTCCCGTTACCGACAACCCAACCGGACCGGCGATTTCCCGGTTGTCAGAATGCCGCCGCCAGGTCGAGTCTATCCGATCTGCGGTTCAGTCGCCTCTCTGATCGAGTACCCATGCCGGCAGCACCAGCACATGAACCGCCTTGCCGTTCACCCTCACCTTTCTGGTGTTTCGGCTGATGTTGGCGCCTTCGCGCTCTTCGGTGTTCCCGGAAACCAGATAGCCCCGGTCCCTCAGTTGTCGCCACAGCGCTTGAGGGCGAATGTTGAGCGGGGTATCGATCCGCCGCAGGGCATCGTTAACCGCCTGCAAGGTAGGCGTAGGAAGGAGAAAAAGCTCTCCCTCTTGTTCCGAAACCCACCCAATGTGCAATCCGGCAGGATTCGCCCCCTTCCATCCGTATGACTCCGCGTCGTTTGGCCGGTTCTGTGTCGAGCGGTCGAGCAGATGAGCGGATCCCGACATCAGAAGATCTGAAAGCGCGGCCCGGAAAGCTTCGGCTGGCTGTGTGCTCAAGATGCGTTTATCGTGCTGTCTGCCAAGACCCAGCAGCGTAGACCAGGCAGCGCCAAGAAGATCACCCCGCTTTCCCTTCTCGATCACACTGGACGCTATCCAATGGTCAACGGCTTCCATGTAACCGACCATCAGGAACGCGCACTGCTCCGGCAGCCTGCCCTTGATGCCGGTCTGCATCGCCTTGGATCGAAATTCCTTGAACCGCTCCTTTGCCACTGCAACGTGCCGTTCATAGTCTGACGATACCCGCCGCAGATGGTCGGCCATCGATCGGGCCAGAACACCGCCGGTCGCGTCTGTCTGCGCCTGGGTCAAGCGTGTAAGGTTAATATCCCCATGCTGAACAGAAACGCCGAAAAGGCGGGCATTGATGCTTTCCCCGCTCGGCCACTGTTCCGCCGTCACCACTACCAAGGCCCGCGGCCTTCGTTCGTTCTGGAGCCGGATATCCGCGGTGAGTCGACCTCTCCCAGCCCGGTTGCCGATACCCCGAACAATGTTGTGAACCGATTTTTCAAGCCGTGCCTGATCTCCTGAAGTGGGCTGCGGCGCGTAGTCGTCAATCACGGCCAGGCCATCGGCCAGCGTGAACAGCTTGAAGGCGATCGCATTCGACGTATCCAACCAACTGGCGGTCAGCGCCGTGCGGTTAATCCCGCTGCCAAAATGCGCGGCCAACATGCCCGCCAGTGAACTTTTCATGCTCCGGCTCGGCCCCTCCAGCCACAGCGCGAAATCCACCCCCAGCGCTTGCGCCAGGGGGGCCAGATAGACAGCAGCCACCAGGGGAACCGATATTCCTGGCGGGGCCACCATGCCAGCAGCGTAGCTTGCCTGTGCCGCTTCCTTGGCCTGGTGCCGATCACTGCTCGGGGAGGGCAGGCGGTAGAGCTCCCCCAGCTCGCCGATATCAACCACGACATCCGCTCTCCCTCCGGTGGTGTCGATCACCGCCCCGGCCGACAGGTAAGCCCAACCGCTGAAAAGCTTCCTCCACCCCGTGTGCGTGTAGACGGTTCTGCGGGGAACCTCCCGGCCATCGTGAGACAATACCTGTATCGCGTGCCTGAGATGTTCGCGGTTGGCCTGCCCTGGGTAGACCATGCAACCGGTTCCCCAGTGTTTCAATGGCCAGTCCATTTTGGTGAACTGCTCCACCGTCAACGAAACCATCGGCAATGGCTTCCCGCCGCGCGTGCCCTCGATGGCCAGCGCAAGATTCTGCTCTTGCCCGTCATCGCGTGAGACCTCTTCGGCAATGCTGGCGGTGAAGTTGCACAGTTGCCGCTCTCCGTCGGATGTAACGCGAAAAATGCCCCGGCTCCCTGCCACATAGGGCGGCTTCTCATTGTCCCTGTCGAACGCCTGGCGCCAGTCTGGGGAGGCTTCAGCCGTCAATCCCTGCTGTGGCATCCATTCACGCGGAATCGTGCCGACGCTGTCCCGGATTGTCTCCAGCAGCGCTTTTCTCAGCTGCTCCCTGATTCCGTCCAGTTCGACCAGGTTGAACCCGTCCCACTCGATCCCCCGTCGGCCGATCTCGATCTGTAACCAGTCAGCGGCCCCGGCCTTGGGAATGTCCGGCATGGGCTTTAGCAGGCACAGACAACCGATCCCCACCTCCGCAACCACGTCGGCGGCGTAGCGCTTTCCGGGTTCGTCGTTGTCGGGCCAGACAATCACCTTGCGGCGGCCCTCACCCAGCACCCGCACCGCCGGCGACCAGTCCGCCTTAGCAGCCGCCTGACTCCCGGATGGAGATGTAACCGCAGCGAGCCCGAGTAGGTGCAGCGCTGCGGCATCCTTCTCCCCTTCAACGATGAACAGCGGCCCTTGCCGTTGCAGCGTCCACAGTCCGAACAGTGGGCGGGGTATCCCACCATGTCCGTGAACGAAGCTGCCCGCCTTGGCTCCTGCATTGAAAAACGGAATGATCTCCTTGTTACCGTCGGCGTCCTGATATCTGGCCACCCATCCAAGCGGCTTGCCGTTGGGCGATTCGGGCAGGTAGGGCCAGGCGTAAAGGAACGGCTTTCGGCTCGCCCCCCTGCCCCAAGATGCAGGAATGAAGCCGGGTCTATTCATCGCGTTCCCCATGGTCAGACGGAAGGAAAGCAATGGCCAGGTCGTTGACCGCTTCAACGAAGCTCAAGCCGTGAAATTGTTGATGGAAGTCGATGATATCCCCACCCTTGGCGCCACAGGAGAAACAGCAGTAGGAACCACTCTCCAGATTGATCCTGAAGCTTCCCCGGTTGCGGTCTTCATGAAACGGGCAGAGCCCGCCGTCCACCCATCCCCGCTGTTTCGGTGGCGGCATGGTGGGCAGGCGGGGCGGATAATAGGCGACGGGGGAAACCGCCGCCTTGAGTACATCAGGACTCAGACGGCGCATGTTTCACCCTCCCTGCTTCGCCTGGCGGCGATGCTCGGCCAATTGCCGTTGCTGGGAATCGGCCTGGTGTGCCAAGCGTCCCATGCTGCTGATTGCGTTCCCGGTCTGCTCCACCATCCAGGCGGGTACGCGGTGTTCGTCGGTGTCCATCGCATGAGCCAGCATCATAGCGAGCGCTTCCGCCGTATCGAGCGCCGCTCGCCGAAGGTCGTATAGCGCTCCTTCGTGGTTGACGTCCCCGCAGCTTAACCGGTGAGTGAGGTTGAACAGCGTGTCTTGCTCGATCATTCTTCGGTCCCTCCAAGATGCTGTTCAATTACCTTGCTCGCTATCTCGCGGAGACGGTCGGTTGACCGCCGGTTTTCCGCTTCGCGCTCCCTGATGCAGGCCTCCATATCGTAGTATTTAACGCGCAGGTGGTTGACCAACGCCCTGGCGATTTTTATCTGATTGGCGGCGGCGCCTGCCGTTTCTGACAAGCTCGATAGGCTCAGGTTGTCATTGCGAAAGTCCGCGTTGTCACATGCCTGCTTGGTAAAGTCACTGATACCAAGAGCGGAGCACAAGCATTCGTCCAGGTAGTCAGCGGTTTCTGCATTGGGATTAAAAACGCTATCGAACACTTCAAGCGCCAGGGCGGCGCGTTCTTTGGGATCGTTCATTTTTTGTTCCTATGCTTTAGTAGTGCCACCCGATATGAGGGGCGGCGGGACTCAACTACCGGCATAAGTCGGCGGGGGGTATTTCCCTTGCGGGTGTTGTATTCCCCCCTCTCATCCCGCCTTGAAACTGGCGTGACTGCGCCAAGGATTACAGGCGCAAAAAAACCGCAGGTCTGACGGGTGCGGGAACCGCTTATGCTAGTAGTGCGTTTATCGTAGGTCACTGGGGTTCGTTTCGTCAAGGTGGGTAGTTGATGCTGCGGGTACTGGTCAGGGTTGCGCCTTGCTATTCGACTCCCTGTGTTTTTTCCAGCTCTCCATTCCCGCGATCACGTTTCGCGCTTGCGCTCGGGTCATGAAGCGCGGCGAGGATAGCTTGGTTACACGCTCCACGAACTTCTGCAAGCCTGGCGCTTCGAGCCCATCCCAGCCCAGCTCCCGCGAAAGCGCGGCGATCTTGGCCCACTGTCCCGCCGTGGGTCTGTCTTCGCCACCGGTAGCCCCTCTGGCTTGACCATCCAGCCACCCAGAAGAACGGAAGGCGTTCACTACGCTGTGAAGTTGCGCTTCGTTCAGTTTGGCGGATGTTCTCACCCCGAATTCACGTTCCAGCCAGGCCCGATAGTCAGTATCGGAAAGCCCCTGGCGTTTCACTGCCAGGTGAATCAAGCCCAGCAGTTTATGCCTGGTGTTCTTTGCCGACCGCGAATGACTCATCCTTTTTCCACTGCAATTGCCGCATCCGCGTAACTGATACGGGGGTTGGCGGCCTGGATCGCCAAGGCTCGTTGATGCAGCTCCAGCCGATCGGGCTCGACGCTGTAACCGGGTGGGGTCTGGAAGCGGCTGAACTCACAGGGAACCATCGGCGTTTCCGCGTAGGCGGCTGCGGCCAAACTTGGTTCCTCCAGTCCCTTGACCGCTGGAGCGTATGCCCCCAGAAAGCCGACATGACGAAGGTAGTAGATCCCCGGTCGGGGGTTGCTGGGATCACTCGGCAGATAGAACGCGGCGGATACCTTGCGATAGCGGCCGTTCAGAAGATCCTCTTCCAGCTCCTTACTGACGCGCTCGACAAAGGCGACCAGGCGGCCGCTCTCCACCGCCAGCCGTGAAACCCAGCCATGCGCTGGAGCATCCACTTTCGGATGCCCGATCACCAATGGAGCAGAGAAAGTCTGCTTTGAATAACCGGCCGCCGTTGCCGCCAGGTCGGCATCTGAAAAGCAGAGCCGCGTGCCGTTCATGTCCGTATGGCAACCTGGTCTGAATATCTCGACTCGGTTCATGTCGATTACAACCGGATGCCGTTATCCCGCAGGCGGGCGCGTTCGGCTTCCGCCAGCTCTCCGGGTTTCGCAACGCGGGGAGTGAATCCCTGAAAAGCGTCCAGCCCGGAGAAAACCGGAATATCGATATCGTGAACCGAACCAAACCGGACACCACGCTCATTCGGTAGCGCCATGTTGATTCCGACCAGCCGGCCGTAAGACTCCAACAGCTCGGCGGCAAGCTTCACGTAGCGTTTGCCCTCCTTCTCGGCTTCGGCGCGATAGTAGTTGTTCAGCACATCGCCGCCGATGGCCATCAACCGTTCATGTTCGGCGGTTGCCGCTTCAAGGCGGCGGCGTAGCCCCTTGATGGTGTCGCCAGCAACCGAAATAACACGCTCCGCCTGTTCCCGTTCGTCTGCTGCCTTTTCACGAACATCTGCAATTTTCCGGTCGATGGCATCAAGCGCTTTCTGGTCCGCTTCGCCGATGGCGATGGAACCAAGAATCTCCTCTCTTTTCCGGTGCAGATCGGCGGCGGGGTCGCTGTAGTCTCGCGCCTTCGCTATCCGCGCTTCCTGCTCCTCGATGTGGCTGGAGATTCGCTTGGTTTCGGCTTCAGCCGCCGCCAGCGCTTTCTGATACGCCCTCACCGATTCGATATCCGTTCCGCTGTGGAAATTCGCCCTGGCTTGCAGTTCGCCAATCTCACGGTTCAACGACCGGACCAAACTTTCTGCTTCAGCGCTCTCCTGTTGCTTCTCCTTCAATGCACTGTTCAGCTCCTCTAGTTGCTCGGTTGCATCGACCGAAGAGCGGCCGATTACAGAAGCCGCTGACTCGATATCGTGCCTACGCTGCTGAATCTCCATACTCAGCTGTACCGCTTCATGCTGGCAATTCTGTTTAATGAGGCTCGCCTCTACCAGTTCGACCTTTTTCACTTCGATCGCATTGGCTATATCGGCCCTCTCGTCAAGGTGATTCAGCAATTCCGAATAGCTGTTTTTCTGGACTTGTGACATCGTTATTTCTCCTTCGATTCGTTCATCTGTTGTTGGTAAAGATCGATTGCCCTGGCCAGGACAATCTCCCGCTGAAGTGACAAGGCGCCGTACTCGATCACCAGTTTTCGCAGCTCTGGATTATCCGCAGCCGTGCCAAGCTGGAGCGGTGCAGCGCCGATTACATCCACAGCGGCGGCTATCTTCTGCCCGTATCGGTGCAGAGTTGAAAGGCTTACCGGATGCCCTTTCTTGGTCAGCTCTTCGCTCATTTCGGCGTAAGTGTGGGAACGGTTGACAATGGCATTGTCGAGCCAGGCGCGAAGATAGACAGGCAATGAGTGAACAACGCTTTTACCCATCACCGCCCCCAGCGCTGTTGACGCGCTTTCGCTCATCGATCCACTGGGTTACTTCATCGGCCCGCCAGCCGATGCTGTTCGGACCAAGGCGAATTCTGGCGGGGAACTCCCCGGAGATTTCCTTTCTTCTGATGGTGGACGCACTCAGGCCGGTTACACGCTCGACCTCGCGACGGCGAAGAATTGAATTTTGTTGCACAGTCATGCTCCCGTGTGATTACGGGAGTAACGGTATTGAGTTGAAAGGGCTTTGGCTATCCGATTACGTGAGTGGATTTTTCTCGGCTTTCTTGCTCACGGATTGGGGAGTTTCTGATTGCAGGCGATCTCTAAATGAGAAGCACCAGTTAGCAAGCGTTTTGAATTCTCTAGGCTTACCAAGGTTATGTTTTTCACAGTGGGCTATGTGGCATTCTTGAATAGCCGCCATGAAATTAGCATTGGATATTTGTACATGACCTATTTTTTCCCTGGTTTCAAGGTAAATACGTTTGAAATCTGGATAGAGCATTTCTTTTAGTGTTGCGGTTCTTGTCTGCTTTGCTTCTGTCGCATGAGTTGTTCTTGTTGCTACTTCTTGCTTCAGCTCTAATAATTCAGCCGGTTTATATGGATCAGAATCAACAAGGGTAATTCCTCTTTTCTTGTACCACTCGAAAAGTTCATCCTTATGAAGCAGCCAACGTGCCGAAGGAATTTTTTCCCGAAAACCAAGAAGCCCTTTTTGGTCGCTTTTTCCAGCAGAGAGAAAAGCGCTGTAAGGCATTAGTGAAACAGGGTCAATAGGGTCAAGCTCATCAATGGTTATTGACGAGACGATAAGCTTGAGAACTTCTATGTAACACTTTTGTAGGTCAGTGTCTTGATGAGCGCTCAAACATGGAAAAACAGCTGCATATGATATTGGAATGAGATTATGAGATTTGAATCTTTGTGGTATGCCACCCGCTGACATTATTTCTGAAATAGACTCTTTCCATGAATTAAAAAACCAACTGTTGTGCGTGGTCTGATCGTTATCTGAAGACATTGCAACCCCTTCGCGGTCGCTCTTCAAATGGAAACCAAACCAGACCGGTGAAGGTATCCGGCTTTTCGGCGGCCAACCTAGGCTTGGTTATAAGGTGTGACCCTGGCGGGACGCCTTCCCTGGTCTGAGCCCGGCACCCCCGCATGGAAGCTCGGAAGCAACCACTGGCCCGACGATTTTCCAGTCTTCAGGGTCACGAAATCAAAAGCGCTATCTCTGGCTTAATATCCTCTTCTGTTCACGATAAGCGGGACTACTCTACTTTCCCGCCGCTCCCCAACGATTTCAAGCAATCGGGACTCCCAGCATTCGAGCGCGGCCCGTCTGTCAGGGTCATAACTGAATTTATCGTAGTGTTTCCCTGTCACGGTCTGGTCACTGTGGGAAAGCACCTTGCCGATGATATGCGGCTGTATCCCCAGTTCCCCCATGAAGGTTGCAACCGTGCGGCGTAGATCGTGCGGGGTGAAGGGTGCGATATCCAGCCTATGGAACGCTATCCGATTATCGGCAGGTTCGTAATCCTCCGGCATGAACGCTTTCAGGCTTCTTCGGATGGCATGGTTGACCGAGGCTGTTGCCATGCTCTTCGGATCGCCATCACGGCCGACTCTGGGCGAGGGGATGACATACGCGGAAAACCCGGAGAGCTCCCGGAGCGTATCCAACACATCGAGCGCGGTTCTCGTCAACCATACCCGGTGCGGCCGTTTGTTCTTCATCCGTGCCGATGGAATCTCCCACCAACCCCCGGCCAGGTCGAATTCATCCCATTTCGCCGCCATGATTTCGCCTATTCTTCCAGCAGTCAGCAACACCAGCAGCAGCGCCGCTTTAACCTCCGGGGTTGCTCTGAAATCGCCATCCCGCTGCTGTAGAGCCCGCCACAATGCCCGCAGTTCATCCGGGGATAGTGTCCGTTCCCTGGCCTTCTCGTTGGCGGGCTTCTGAATCCCGTTGCAAGGGTTGACGGTCACGGCCTCGCGCTGGAGCCCGAAATTGAACAGCTTTCGCACCAGGGAGAGAACCCGGTTCGCGAAGGTTGGTGCTCCCCGGCTGGCGATACCTTCAATCAGCAGCGTTACATCCCTTCGGGTGACATCACAGGCTTTCACGCTTCCCAGCACGGGAACAACCTCCTTGTCCAACAGGTACCGGTCGCGCTCCCATGTCCGTTTGAATCGTTTTGCATGCCGCTCTATGTATTCATCCGATAGAGCGGCCACCGTAGGGCGGCGGCGGTTCTCCTCCCGCGCTTCTCTCTCCTGCATCTTTTCGTCCGCCCTTTTCGCGGCCGGATCTATCCGCCTGGCGGTCAGGCTGGCCGCTTTGGCATGCTCTTTTCTGGCTTCCTTCAGCGACAGCGCTGGATACCTGCCCAGCGTCATGCGGCGGCGATGCCCGTTCAACTGGTAAACGTAGAAGAAAGACTTTTCGCCGCTGGGGAATACCCTGATGCAGAATCCCTCACCCTCTCGAACATCGTAGCGCTTTGCTTTCGGGGTCAGATTCTTGATGAAAATATCGGTGAATTTCGCGTTCGCCATGCCCTGTTTTTCTCCGGGGTTCCCCTGGGGGTTCCTTGATTATAGCGGCTGTCGGTGAACTTGTATGCACTCAGATGAACAGCGTTCCTCTATTTTTTACTTTCCGTCCAGCATGTTACAGAGCAACAATGAACGCCGATGAATCCACATGAAAAGCATGTTCGGGTGACTGTTAATCACTAGGTCGGCGGTTCGAGCCCGTCCCGAGGAGCCAAAAAATCTAAGGCTTACGTTTACGTAAGCCTTTGTTGTTTTAAAAGGTTGCAACAGGTGACGAGGAAGACGTCGCGTTTTCGACCTACCACCTTGGTGATACTGTTTCGAGCCACTACCGCGCTGGTCAACACAGAAACACATCAGTGGCACCTGCCGGACGGCTACCAGAACAGAATGCACCATCACATCGGCCGGCACCCACGCACTCCCGTAGGTCAATCGCCAGCAATAACAGTTGACTCGGATTGGCTGGAATGAGTTGTTCAAACCGATCATTTCACCGATTGTCAATCGGAAAAATCCGCCAGACTGCTAACCAGCCAAACTCGGGCCAATGCAAACCGGAACGGCCTGTTCCGATGGCGCTGAATGCGGAGGAACTACCTGATTGAGCTGACTACTGCTTGCAACGCTCAGAGAATCAGCAGCGAGGTGGGAGCAATGATCTCAAGTAATTCGAACGATTGCAGGTTGACTGTGTGCACCGTCGGCGTGATGACCTCCATCGAGAGACCCGTTTCCTGCCAAGCCAGAGGTTCTATCGCTTTCACTGCCGTGACTTTATCGATCTCAGCCTTGATACCCGGCTCCACCGTATGGGCGATCGCGTTGGCAATATGAACCAGTGACGTTTCTTTCGGGAAGCTCTTCGACAGCTGTGGTTGGTGGTGAAACTTTATCGGCTCGATCAAATTTTCCGGCAATTTCCATACGCGTAAAAGCGCTGCCCCGACATCACCGTGGTCGAATCCGAGTATCTCACGCTCGACCTCTGCCTGCTGCACCGGAACATCGGCACAGCGTTGGAGCACCTGCTGCGATTGATCGGGCAGTTCCTGATAAAGAATCAGTTTGCCGACGTCATGCAAGAGCGCCGCGACGAAAACGCTTTCAGCCTGCGCTATCCTCGCTTCCCGGGCCAGATGTTTGGCGGCCAAAGCGGTAAAAACACTGTGGTGCCAGAACGCCTCCATGTCGACCAGGTCAGTGGATATCTGGTTGAAAGTGGCGACTGCAGAAGTCGCCAGCACCAATGCCTGCAGGTCATTGGTTCCGATCACCATAATCGCGCGGGTGACGGTGTCTATCGGCGACGGCATCCCGTAAAACGCGCTATTGACGATCTTCAGCAATTTGGCGGTCAGGGCAGGGTCATAATTTATCACCTCGCCAATCTCTTCCATAGAGGCGGTTGGGTCACTTAGCAATGCGTTGGCGCGCAGACATGCGTCGGGTAGCGACAGCAGATCAGAGACCGGTCTGACAAGTTCATCTACGTCCATCGATTAGGCCTCCAGCAGAAACATTCCACCCGGCTGGTTGTTGGGTGATGAGCCATAGTCCGGTAGCGGCAGCCGCATCAAAATCTGGAGAGAATGGTTCCTCGCTTGAAACTGACCTGACAGAGAGTTCCCGATAAACCGGTAACGGCCGGATCAGATCGCAACTGCTACCTATCCATCCCTCCTTTGCGTTGAAAAACCAGCTGACCACTGCCTTGCCCAAGCGCATCGCACATCACCGCGACATCATCGTAACAGCCATTGACCGCTACCGTTTCCGACAGCGAGTGCGCCGTCTACAGCGTCATTCAACCGGCATGCCCAATCATCCCAGCATCCCCGGTCGGAGGTGGTGCAGATTTTCGGCGGCACCGTTTCCCGCTGTTTGGACCAGGAAGGTTGAGCTGGCGCACACACAGCTGTGACACAGGCATCCAGCGGGACGCCAACTGGAACGATCTACCCCGTTCTGACGCCACGCCGCCCGCAACACGCCGCCGTCATCAGGCGATCGAGATCAGCGAGCCTTTGTTACGGTGCCTCTTCTCAATCTGCAATGTTACCAGTGCGATGATGAGCCAGCTGCCGTGAAAGAGGATCCCGCAGAGTACGACGAGCGCGCCGGGAATCGGTCCGACAGCTGCTCTTTCGAACAGCTGGTCGAGGCTCTCGAGTGAGCCGGGATGAATGGCGAGTTTTCCGAAATAGGCAGCGGCCTGCACGGTCAGGATGTAGCCGTAGTTCTTGCGCAGCCTCCGGCCCAGTGCCCGCATGTAGCTGATGTGGAAATGCGGTCGCAGATAGTCGTCGGACAGAAGGGTGTTCCATCTGCCGTCCATGCGCACGCCCTCCCCGCGCAGCAGCGGCGCACAGATATCGGTCTCCATCAGCCGGCAGCGCGCCCGCCAGACGTTGAAGTAGCGATAACGACGCGCCTCGAACATCAGGAACACGACGACGAGGAAGCCGACCAGGATCAAGGGCAGCGGCGAGGCCTTGGTGCTGGAGAAGCTCAGCGACAGCGCAATGCCGATGGTGACCACGGCCCAGTTGGTGGTGTTGTCGAGCCGGGAGCGCCAGATGGTCGAACGATAGACCTCGCCCCGGTAAAGGTGCGCGATGATACCCAATTCCGGCCCGCTGAACACCGCTCTCTCTTCCGTTGATGTCATCTCATCCCCCTGTCTGGTTTGCCCAATAGAGCATAAAGACTCCAATCTCCAAAGTCGAAAGGAATCAAAGAGCCAAAATGGTGATTAATGGCGGGAGGGAACACCATTGGGCGAAACCTTACATCCAGATCTCAGTCTCATTAAGGTGTCAGGTTGGCGTGATGGTTCTGTCAAACATGTCCCCGTTGCAGTGCTCCATTGCAATTGACGAACCTCAGGGTCTGCCGAAAGCGCTCAAAGCGCGTGATGGAAAACAACTCGGGAAATTATTGCGCAATCATCTTTGAAGTACCTGGTTTAAGTTCAACGAAGTGAAGGTTGACCCACGTGTCGCTACTGCCAAGGGGGACCAGGATGCAGGAAATGAAACAGAGGTGATATAGGCGGAAAACAGCACGATAGACGTTGAAATTGAACAAGCATGAGGAGGAAGAGGCGACAGTACCTGCTTACAAACGTGCCGCAGCAATTCTTCGCTCTTCGACGTTGCTGAAATGCCATCGCCTGATCAAGCAGAGGAGGAATCGACAGCCTTATTCGTCTTGTAGTCGTGGCAAACCCGATCCCAAGGGCCTCTCTCCCGAACTCATCCACTGTGCTGATACTCGCTACCGGTCCGTTCATCGGTCGTTGCGACTTCCGCAAGGTAAACTCCATTTGCAAGAGACTGCTGACACCCACGGTCGTCCTGCGCATGATCACTAATGCATTTGCTATCCATTCCAGCGAAAATGATGCAGAGAAGAGGGTCGTGCTTGGCCTGATCGCATGGTTCCTGACGCGTGTCTTGGTCGCAGCTATCACTCCTCCACGAAATCTCACCGGTTGCAATACCAGGGTTGATGGCATAATGGCGTTGACCAAGGCTCACCTGGAGAAGCTGAATCACCTCCCACGCGAGGCCGGTCACATCGAAAACTTAAACTACGACATATTAATGCGACCTGAACTTTTAATCAGATTCCCATGATTTCGCAGATCTTTTCCATTGTATTTCCCATCCTGGCGATAGTTGCCGCCGGTTTTCTTTACGGCCGCAAGCACCTTCCCAACATGGAGGCGGGTAACAAGATCACCATTGACGTGTTGCTTCCCGCGCTGATTTTCGATGTCTTGTCGTCAACCAGTTTCGACCTGCACGAATACCAGTCTCTGTCACTGGCGGTCTGCATCATGGTGCTAGGCTCGGCCATGATCGCTTGGCCTGTTGCTGCTATTGCAGGATTCCAATTCAAGACATTTCTTCCGCCGATGATGTTCAACAATTCCGCGAACATGGGGATTCCACTGGCGGTGTTCACGTTCGGGGACAACGCCCTGCCCGCGGCGGTGGTGATGTTCGTAACGATGAACTTTCTGCATTTCAGTGTCGGCATCAGGATTCTCAACCCGCATGCGTCGCTCTGGTCCATGCTGCGCATACCGATGATCATGAGCACGCTGGCCGGCCTGTCTTTCTCCATCATGCAGTGGCATCTGCCGGAACTGATCATGACACCGATAAAAATGCTGGGGCAGATTTCAATCCCGCTGATGCTGTTCGCGCTCGGGGTCCGATTGATCGATATCGACTGGAAAGATTGGAAGATCGGTATCACCGGAGCGGTGATCTGCCCGTTGAGCGGGTTGATGATCTCGATACCCGCCGGGTATTTACTCGATTTGCCGGATTTACAATATTCGATGCTGATCCTGTTCGGTGCACTGCCGCCGGCAGTATTGAACTACATGCTTGCGGAACGCTACGACCAGCAACCCAGGCGTGTCGCGTCGATCGTTCTGCTGGGGAACTTCAGTTCCGTTTTGGTGATACCACTGGTCCTCCCTTTCGCGCTGTAGCAGGCCGTGCTGACGGGTGAAATCCACTCATCGGAGCGCAATCCGGTCAGCCACGTGATCCAGTCATTCTGGCAAGTACCTGTACAAGCCCATCGTCCGCGCCTACGTTACCGGGGAAGATGACCACCGGCATGCCGGGAAACCGGGGATGAGTGTCCGGGCAATGCACCACCGAACAGCCCGCCATGACCTACCCCAGCACCCGGGCGGTGCGCAATTCCAACCCACGGCTGAGTATGTCGTTGGAGGTGATCCCACCCTTGCTCACCAGGAAGCCAAGTTCGCATGGTAAGCCACGGACCAGGTCCACCAGAAACGCCGATACCTGTTCTCCGAATGCCAGCCGCTCGGTAGAATCACCGAACACCCGCTCTCCGCGGCTGGTATGGATAACTGTAATCAGCCCGGCATCGAAGGCAGTGGCGGCGCTGTGCAATACCTGTTGCAGGTGAATCTCCCGATCCTGCTGAATCCGATCCACTTCGACCTCGATCGCGCTGATTCCAGGCAGGGCCATCAATGCAGTGAGTTGGCGTGTCGACTTCGCCACATACGAACCGACAATTACCGCTCCCGGGTTGTTATTGCGTGAATACACGGCCATTTTTTCCGGGGGTGTCGGTTGTGGCGGCAGCGCGGCCAGCGAGGTCAACAGGCTTGCCGCGCTGCGGAACAGGAAGCGTTTCCCCTGCGCTGTGAATTCAGATATCTGCCGGCAAAACCCGTCGAGATCCTGCTGCTCGATGGCATCCACCACTCAGCACACGTAACCATCCCCCGGCAAAGCCGGGGGACTTCCTTTTGTTGGTTAAAAACCTGCTAAAGTGCTTTCCCTCAGACCCTCGTCTGACTGCCGCGTATTCCAATACCCGTGCAAGTCATGGGCAGTCCCCAGCATTCCCGTATTCATCCCTCAATACACAGTCGTAGACCAATAGGAAGCCGCCGGTAACTTCCCGCTCCGTGGGTGCGAAGGCGCCATAGGTCACCAACTGTGAGTGATAATCCGCAACCCAGAAGGAGAACTCTCCGGTAACATATATCCGAGCTATTTGGCGCTCCTGCGTCGCAAAGGGATCCGAAGCGGCCTCTCGCCTGATACTTGCTACCTCTTCGGTGATACTGACCTCTCCCGCGGAAGGTTCCAGTCTGTGGAAATCCAACCACTGCACGGTATCACGCCACCTGAAATCAAGCAGGTTTCCTGTATTTACATCTGATAACGCCTCTACCCAATTGCCGGTTCTGACTGCACCGTTGCCCAGCTCTTCCTCTGTCACGACGTCCCTGCTGTCCAGTTGATAATTCCCAGGTTTGGCAAGCAACTCTGCAATCGAAATCTCGAGATACTCCTGTGTTTCGAACGCAGGGCCAACTACCGTTCCTCTGAACCTAAATCGGCCATCCGGAAAATACCCCACCTGTGTTTTTCGTTCGTTTTCCCACTCAGACTCCACATAGGCACTGAATTGCTTGCCGCCAATTTCCCATACGATCTCGTTCTCGTTCAGGCCCAATGGATTGGGATCAGCGCAATCCGCACCCGGAGAATCAGATTCAAATGTCAGAATCTCCGTTCCGATGACCTCTCCTTTGCTATTCTTCGCAGTTATCCTGTCGTAGTCACCAGCGCAGCTTGGCGGCCGATCAGGCAAGAAATCGTAGGCACCAACAATCAGCTGAGTATCACTGAAGGTGAAGCCGTCGCTGCCTTCAATTTCCAACGAGACTTCCAGCGTGGCTGCTGGTTTGATCTCGACGAGGATCGAATAGGGATCTGCGCTGGGCGTGATCTCGATCTGCGTTTCGATGAATTCCGCAACATAATTCACATCGCCATTGACCATGAAAGTGCAGCTGGCTTCAGTAGACTCATCACAGGTTCCACCGGAGGTGAGCGCGCGCCACTTGGAAAATGCCGCATCACCGGACGCAGCGATGAGTGTCATAGCGGTATTGGGCAGAAAAGCCGATAGGCAGCCATTTTGCCCAGTGCTGCCATTGCAGCCGATACCCTCAGGGTTCGATATCACGCTTGCGGAGGTGTCCGGTGGGGTGAAAACCTCCACTGAGACGAGATGGCCGTACTGCGCGGTGATTGTCGCGTCACTGCTGGCCTGGAATACGCATTCAGACGTTTTCAAACCATTGCAGGGTCCACCCGCCCATCCAACAAAGTGCTCATCTGTCCCTGAAATGGCGGTAAGCGTCACATCCTCACCCTCATCGAAAAACCCGGAACACGCTTCTACGGTGGAGTGCTCCCCGCAGACAACCCCTGACGGTGATGAAGTGATCGAGCCGACTTGATCCACGGGCCCGGTTACTTGAACTTGGACATTGACCGGTTTCGCCAACATAACTTGTTGACAGCCGACAAGACTGGCGGCGCACTCTTTGAGACTCTGCTGGAACTCGCTCGTCGTACGCAAGCTTTTGTGTAGGCTTGCAACGACTTCGATATTACGTTCGACGTCCGAGGTGATTTGATCGACCGAAACCAGACCCTCAGTATCGATCCGAACCAGATCTGGCTGGCTCGGCTTGATGTACCAATCAAAAAAGCCCGGACTGGGTTGCCCAAACGTCGGCGGACCTATTTCAACCTTTGGCCAAGTGTTTCCGAAAAGTGACCAGAAGGCTTCGTAAACACCTTCAACCAGGTACTTCTCCGAGTCCGGGATGCTTCGAAAGAGTCCCGCCGCCAGGCTGCGACCAACCGCATCCGTTCTCAGTATGGGTTGGATCTTTACCGATGCAGTGTAACTCGCCTCATCGAAGCTGTTCAGTGATTCCGCTCCGAGTACGGACACCTCCAGTCGTGGGTTGTGCAAAATATTCAGCGAATCACTCAGTAAGGTCAGCGCGGTACAGCTCGCGGCGACAGCGGGTGCTGCCGCACCGGCGGGCGGTATGGCCAGGAAAAAGGCCAGAACATCGCACACCGGATCAACGAACGCATTGATATTTTCGATGTCCTCAACTCTGACCACGCGGCGGCAAAGCTGTTGATCAATATCGCTTGCCAGGAAAATGTTTGGTGTTTCGCAAGTAACATCAGGGGATGAGCCCAGCGACGAACCTAGCCTATTCAGGCTTGACGAGCCTTCGCTGTTTTCGTCGAGCAAATGCGTGGTCGACTCATTTTGGGCATTACTCGAGGAGAATGGGTAATAAAATGGATCGGTCACGAAGGTACATGAGTTCACCAGGCTTTGCAGGAGCTGGGCGCGATCGTTCAAATCTTGGATAGCCTCGATCGGGAACGCCAGAAAGTTTGTCTTGAACGTGACGGTATTGGATTGGCCTTCGCTAAAAATGCCAGCTATGCCAACTGAATCTGGCTCGCCCGAATAGGGATTGAGTTCTGGTCCAAAAGCAGAAAATCCCAAGTCGGAAATGACCGTGAAGCCGCTCTCCGTCTCCAACGAGATCTGCTCAGTGAGTGTGTCACTGTAGTTCGAAAAAGGATACTGGAGATCAATATAACCGAGGCTTTTGAACGGACTACGAAACAAACCTTGAAAGCTGTCGCTGCCCAGAATTCGGGTGAATTGCGCGTCTTCTACATGTGCGTTTACTCCGAAGTAGTTCGACAACAGTGGCGTTATCGATCTGACAAAGAGATAGTCCTGGCTACTGATGCTTACACAACCGCCCGATTCCAGGTATCGAATCAAGGCGGCCTCGCCATTTTGCCCAGCGCCCGTCCATTGGTTGTGTGCCTGTCCAGTGAACCAGATGACGGTTTCGTAGCGGCTGAGTGTCTCGACGGACGGTTCCTGGTCAGAGTTATTGGTGTTGTAGACGTGGTATTCCAGACCAAGAAGATCCAGCGAGTCCGTATAGTAGGAGCGGACGTCCGGATCGTTATCGTCATCATCAACTAGCAATATTTTCGCACTTGGCAACGCTTCGGGTTTCAAATGCAACATCAAGTGACTTTCGACGAGGTTTAGCATCTCGTCGGATAGTTCGCCTCCGAGCAGTGGCAGATTGTCAGCAAGCTGCTGTAACTGCGGAAGGCTGGAAAAAAGCTGCTCCAGTAATCCTCTGAGTTGCGGGTTGCTGCTCTGTGCGATCAAATCGGGGAGCTCTTTTTCGATCTGCTTCCGTATTTCAGCAACCGAGCCGGCTGCTCTGGAGGCGGCATCAACCCATACTGCGCCTTCGGGATATGGACTTGGCTGCAAATCAACCACACGAAAATTGGTGAGCTTTTCGCCGTTGACCACCAACGGATAGTCACCGGCCGGCAGTGGCACTCGAACTCCCAATTGCTGCAAAAAAGGAACGAATGCAACGATTTGGTCGCGGCTGATGAAGCGCACATGCGCGGAGAAATTGCCGAACTTCACCGTTGAGTTTTCCGGGAAGCGTGAGCCAGTTATTACTACAGCGGAGCCCGTTGAGCCCGAGGTCGTGCTAATGGTTTTTTCGCGCTCTTGGTCTTCAGTATCGCCCAATAACACACTTAGGGAGGCTGAAAAAGCCGCGATTACCCGGTCTAGAGCTAACTGTTCCGCAGCGGCGCTGCTGAAGAACAGAAGTGAAACGATGCCACAAAGAGCCAAAAACCGATGTTGATTCACTCTTTGTACGCGGATCATCCTCAACACATCCTTTTGGTAATTCGCCTCGGTTCTGATTGTGGCTCGTCAGTCAGGTGATGTTGCGTCATCAAATTACACACTGGTAATTACACTAACGCACCAGGAGGACGATCGTAAATCGCGTATAGGAAGCATAAACGCCCTTTTCACGCAAGTTCAACAACTTCTGGTTGCCGCTGAACCCCTCGGCAACCATGCGATACTCCCCAAATCCGCCTGACGGGTAGACTGCTATGCTGAAAACTTACCCTATTCTATCCACAAGTGGCTCTTTTTCCGTCATCCAGCACCACAAATCACTGCCGACTCGCTGTAAGCACAGCATGTGGAATTGAGCCTTTGGTTTTCGGCCTCGTCAGTCAAACAGCCCTGACTGCAGTCCAACCGGTGGCGCCGGGCTTTCAGATAGCGCCATGGGCTTAATGGCTCCTGCCTTGTGCTTCAGGTGATCGAGGATCTGCTTGATCACTACAGGGTCTTCGATGCAGGTGATGACTTTCAGCAGTTATGGGGTCCAGCAGTTATGGGGTCTTATATGGTTCGCCCCGCGATGCAAGGAAAAGTTCGTTGGAGACAATAGAAAGTATTGCGTCCATATATCCGGCCTTGGGGTGAGGCATTTTGGTTGCCTCTGGCCCTGATGGAATCCGCGCATTCCGACCTCATCAGGTCTTCGGCCTCTTAGCGGGCCCGAGACCCCAGCAGGTTTGCAGGAATGCAGGTGCTACCTTTTATGCCATCACTTGAACTTTATCCACGCAACTCGTTGCAACTGTCTTGCTCGTTAACATCCCTCGGCATTTACCGAGGCTGTGTGTGCTCGTTTTCAGCGAGTGGGTTATGTCAAGGAGGAACACAGACGCTTTCGTCGAGTAGTCCTTGACATAATCCACTCGCGTTGGACCCTATTGGGCAGGGGCTGACCCTGTCGGCCCCTGCCTCCCGGCGAGGGCGGGGTAAGCCGTGTGGCGCAGGGGCAGCGCCCCTGTTGAGCACAGGACGCATCGTGTCCTTCGTGCTGCGTTCGCCTGATAGGTGCTCTTACGGGTCAGCAATGCCCAGGCAATGCGGGCGTTTTTGTTCGCTACTGAGAAGTTAAGGGGTCAGGTCTTTGGATTATGATTCAGAGAGTGTTCTCTGAATCATAATCCAAAGACCTGACCCCGTGCTTCGCTCTGGTTGTGTTCAGACCACGACGTTGCTGGGCTTGCCGCGCACGAAATTCTCGATGTTGTCGATCATCTGGTCCGCAAGCGTCTGCTGGGCCTCGTCGCTAGCCCAGGCAGTGTGCGGGGTGAGTATAAAATTGGGCAGTTCGAGCAGGCGCATCATCGTGTGGTCCAGCGGTGGTGGCTCGACCGAGACCACGTCGAAGCCGGCACCCGCGATGAGTCCGTCGCGCAAGGCGGTGGCCAGGTCTTCTTCGACCACGATACGCCCGCGTGCCGTATTGACCAGGATCGGCCGGCGCTTCATCGCGCGGAATTCGTCCATGCCGATCATCCACTCGGTGGCTGGTGTCAGCGGACAGTGGATCGAAATCACGTCGGCCAGAGCAAGCGCCTGCTCCCAGGGCGTGTATAACGGACCGAGGCTGGTGCTCCCCTTGTGCGCGGCGAACATCACGTGCATGCCGAACGCGCGCCCCAGGGCGGCGACGCTCTGACCAATCGAACCCTCGCCGATGATCACCAGGTTGCTGCCCGCCAGGTCATGGATGCGATGATGGAAAAAGCAGAACTGATCCGCTTTGACCCATTCACCGCGCTGCACGTCCTGGCGGTAGGCCAGCAGGTTGCGCCGCAGCGCCAGTATGAGTGCGAATGCGTGTTCAGGCACCGTGTTGACGGCATAACCACGAATGTTGGACAGGGTGATGCCCAGCTCCTCGCAGGCAGCTCTGTCGACGCAGTCATATCCGGTGGCCGCCATCGCGATCAAACGCAGGCTGGGCAGTTTCTCCAGTGTCTTGCGGCGCAGAGGCACCTTGTTGTTGATGACGACGGTGGCGTCCCTGAGCCTTTCCAGGGCCTGATTTTCAGCGGTATGCTCATACTCCTGCCAGAGATGTTCGAAATCGGGACGACGAACCTGTATCTGGGGGGCTATGGTGGCACGATCAAGAAAGACAATTTGTTCCATCGCAACGCTCTTCGTTGTGGCTGTGGGGATCGATAACAAAACAGATAGCCGAATTATTGCTACCGCCTGCGAACCAGCAACCCATAAAACATCAATAAGGGTTGAAAATTTTTCATAACACAGCGTACAGGCAGCACCAGACATCTGCTCCAATGATGTCGTCCGGACAGGAGACCCCATGACGCTGTTCGCGCCGCAAGCAGCGGGTAATGCGGAATAATTGCAATCACGATTCACACTCTCAGCGACTGCTCCGATCCTCCCCTACCCCACTTTCGCCGCAGCTGCTATGCGCTGTCTGTCCTGCCATAAAGCCGGGCTTTTCCACAGAACTTCCCTCTGATTGCCAACCACGACAAACCAGCTATCCTCTGTATTGTCATACTTATAAATTATATTGTCTGACATTTATTGACATTTTGTATGACATATACTAGATTTCACTCATCGGAATCATGAGAAAAAGCGATGCAAAGCAAAACGACACGAATCAACGGCCGTGATCTCGGTAACCAAGTGGCCAAACAGATCGCCCGGGATCTCTTCTCCGGTGCCTACCAACCCGGCGACATGCTGCCACCGGAAACCGATCTTGCCGAGCAGCTGGCAGTCAGTCGCGCATCAGTGCGCAGTGGGCTGCAGACGCTCTCCGCCCTGGGGATCATCCGGCGCCAGGCAGGCATAGGAACCGTGGTGGAAGAGACCTGTGAATGGAATATCCTCGATCCTCAGGTAAGTGGCTGGATGATCGAGTACGCCCATCCCAATCCGGATTTTTTCCGTGACATCTATGAGTACCGACGTGCCATCGAACCCTACGTCTCCGCGCTGGCGGCGAATCGCGCCACCGCCCAGGATCTGGCAACCATCGAGCGAGCCTACGAAGGCATGGCCCGTGGTCTGAAAGAGGGCTCGAACGAACAGTTCACCCAAGCGGACGTCGCATTCCACACTGCCATCTACCGGGCAACCCACAACCTGATCTGGGCGCAATCTGCCCATATCCTGCGCCCCGCTATCATGCTGGTGATCGAAAAGTCCAACGATACGGCGGAGGAGCTCAGCGAAAGCCTGGAGAACCATCGCCGGTTGATGGAGTGCATCCGCCTGCGTCAGCCTGAAGCGGCCTTCGACGCGGCCTTGACAGTCATGCGGCGTACGGCCACCGACCTGGGACTCAGCCCGACCCAGTCCGACAATGAATCCATCGCCCTGATGCGGATGAAAACACTTTCAGGCAGCGATTGAGGTCCTGATCACAACCACCCGGATTGTCCACCACAGAGAGTCCGGATACCCCACCTTTATGGAGGAATACCCATGAAAAAGTCACACATCGCCATACTCGTAGCCGGCACCCTGAGCCTGGCCCTACTCGGCCAGAGCGCCATGGCGGCAGAGTTCGAATTCAAGTTCCAGTCCAGCGACCCGTCCGGCAATCCCAACTTCGAACTGCAGCAGGGATGGACTCAATCTTTAGCCGAAAAAACCGGGGGACGTGTCATGGTGGAGCTGCTGCCGGTGGGCTCGGTGGTGGAGCACTCCGAAACCCAGGATGCCATCGCCGCGGGAATTCTGGACGGCCACATCACCGACACCTCTTACTTCACTGGCAAGGATGCCGCCTTCGGGCTGATTGCCAACCCGGTCGGTGCCTGGTCGGATCCGGAGCAGATGTTCGACTTCATGGAGAACGGCGGCGGCAAGCAGCTGATGAACGAGCTTCTGGAGCCTTATGGTCTGCACTTCATCGGTGCGACCACCCCGGGTCTGGAAGCCTTTGTCTCCAAGGTGCCGATCGACAGCGTGGCCGACCTCAAGGGAGTGAAGATGCGTGCTCCCGAAGGTCTGGTGCAGCAGGTGTTTGCCGCTGCCGGTGCTGCACCCGTCAACCTGCCTGGTTCGGAGGTGTTCACCGGACTGGACAAGGGCGTGATCGAAGCGGCCGACTATACCGTGTTCTCGACCAACCAGGCCCAGGGTCTCAACGACATCGCGCCGCATCCTATCTACCCTGGCTTCCACTCGATGCCGCTGGTGGAGATATCCATGAACAAAGCCAGGTGGGACGCGCTGCCTGACGACATCAAAACCGCCTTCGAGGAGACGGTACGGGCCTTCTCCCGCCACCAGGTCGCTGTCCTGGCTGAGCGTGACGAGGCTGCAGCAGCCGCCGCCAAGGCCGGCGGCAAGATCACCGTGCATAACTGGTCTGCTGATGAGCGGGCCAAGTTCCGCACCATCGCCATCGGCGAATGGAAGCGGGTGGCCGAGCGCTCAGCCAATGCGCAGAAGGTCTACGACACACTGACCAACTATCTTAAAGAGAAGGGTCTGGTGAAATAACGCAGCAACTGCCCACCGGCTGCAGGGTGTTCTGCAGCCGGGTTTGTCCACTGAGGAACCACGACAATGTCAGGTCATGACGTGAACCACACCACCGACGCGGGGAAACAGGGCCGAGCCGTCTCTCCCGCGGCGGTACCCCAGGCGGGAAAACTCGGCTGGCTGATTGACAAGGGCGGGATCATCTTCGCCACCGGCATCTTCATCGCGATGTTGATCCTGATCCAGGAGGTATTCCTGCGCTATGTACTCAATTCACCCACCATCTGGGCGCATGAAACGACGATCTTCCTCTGCGCCGTTGCCTTCATCTACGGGGGACTCTACTGCGCGGCCCGCAACACCCATATCCGGGTGGTCATTCTCTATGACCTGGTGAGCCCCGGCGTACGCCGCTTCCTGGATGTGATCATCTCGCTGGTCTGCATGATCTCCGCCGCCATCTTCGCCTGGGCATCCTGGCTGATGGTGGAGCGTGCCGCCTTCGCGCCTGACGGCAGTTTTCGCCTGGAGACTTCCGGCAGCGCCTGGAATCCCCCGACACCCTCCCTGCTGAAGATCTTCCTGCTGGCTGCGATGGTCGTGCTGGCGATCCAGTTCCTCGTGCTCGCGATCAACTACGCGAGAGGCGCAACCCACACGAATTCGTCCATGCAGGCAGAGGGGGGTAAGTGATGGAACTGCTCGACCTGATTCCCAACCTGAAGTCGCTGGGCATCGAATACGGTACCCTGCTGATGTTCGCGCTGCTGCTCGCCCTGCTGCTTACCGGCATGCCGCTGGCATTCGTCACGCTGTTGGTCGCGCTGATCTTTGCCCTCGGCTGGTTCGGCCCCAATGCGGTGCCCCTGATCACCAGCCGGGTCTACTCTTTCGTCTCCTCGTTCGTCTTCGTGTCGGTGCCGATGTTCGTGCTGATGGCTGCGTTGCTCGACCGCTCCGGCATCGCCCGCGACCTGTTCGACGCCATGAAGCTGGTAGGGGGACGACTGCGCGGCGCGGTGGCGGTGCAGACGATTTTCGTGGCAGTGGTGCTGGCGGCGATGAGCGGTATCATCGGCGGCGAAGTGGTCCTGCTCGGCCTGCTCGCCCTGCCGCAGATGCTGCGTATGGGTTACAACCGGAACCTCGCCATCGGCGTGATCTGCGCCGGTGGATCGCTGGGCACCATGGTGCCGCCCTCCATCGTACTGATCATCTACGGTTTGGCCGCCAACACCTCCATCGGCGAGCTGTTCACCTCGGCTTTCGTCCCCGGCTTCATGCTGGCCAGCTTTTACGTCATCTATGTGCTCATCCGTTGCCACATCACACCGGAGGTGGCGCCCGATCCATCTCCCGACGTTGTCCCCACCAAAGAAAAGCTGCGTCTGCTGAAGGGCATCATCCTGCCGATCATGGTCGTCGTTTTCGTGCTGGGCTCGATCTACGGCGGTATCGCCTCTGTCACCGAGGCCTCGGCGGTGGGTGTGCTCGGGGTGCTGCTCTCCCCCATCGTCCGGCGGGAGTTCAATCTCCCGATGCTCAAGGGCGCCGTCCTGCAGACCCTGGCGACCTGCGGCATGATCGTACTGGATCGGCATCGGCGCCAGCGCCCTGGTCGGCGTATTCAACCTGATGGGCGGCATCAAGTTCGTCTCCGCCCTGATCACCGGGATCTCCGACAATCCGACGATCATCATCCTGTTCATGATGCTGATTCTCTTCGTGCTGGGGATGTTTCTCGACTGGGTGGGCATAGCGCTGTTGACCATGCCGATCTTCGTGCCGATCATCAAGAGCCTCGGCTACGACCCGGTCTGGTTCGGCGTTCTGTTTGCAATGAACATGCAGATCAGTTTCCTGTCGCCGCCGTTCGGCCCGGCCGCCTTCTATCTGAAAAGCGTCGCCCCGCCGGACATCTCCCTCGGCGATATCTTCCGCTCCATGCTGCCGTTCATCGCCATACAGATACTCTGCGTCGGACTGCTGATCGCCTTCCCCGGCATCACCGGTCGCTGAACCAGCAATTGGACAGGAACGAAACATGAAGATCACCCGACTCATCACCTGGCAGGTGCCCCCGCGCTGGCTGTTCCTCAAAATCGAAACCGACGAGGGGATCGCCGGTTGGGGCGAGCCCGTCATCGAGGGACGCGCGGTCACCGTGGAAGCTGCCGTGCACGAGCTCTCCGACAGCCTGATCGGGCGCGATCCGCGCCGCATCGAGGATATCTGGCAGATGCTCTACCGCGGCGGCTTCTACCGTGGCGGGCCGATTCTGATGTCGGCGCTGGCAGGTATCGATCAGGCGTTGTGGGACATCAAGGGCAAGGCGTTGGGCGTGCCGGTGCACGAACTGCTCGGCGGAGCAGTGCGCGAGCGCATGCGCATGTACTGCTGGATCGGCGGCGACCGGCCCGGGAATATCGCCGCGCAGGCACAGGAGGTGGTGAACAGAGGTTTCACCGCTTTCAAGATGAACGGCACCCCTGAGCTGGCTATCGTCGACTCCCACCGCAAGATCGACGAGGCGGTGGCACGGGTCGCCGAGGCCCGGGAAGCGGTCGGCAGGGAGATCGGCATCGCCATCGACTTCCATGGGCGGGTGCACCGACCCATGGCGAAGGTGCTGCTGCGCGAGCTGGAGCCATTCCATCCCCTGTTCGTGGAAGAGCCGGTGCTGGCCGAGCAGCTCCACTGCCTGCCGCAGATCGCCAGCGGACTGGGCTACCCGATCGCGACCGGTGAACGCCTGCATAGCCGCTTCGCCTTCCGCGACCTGTTCGAGGCGCGGGTGGTCGACATCGTACAGCCGGACATCAGCCACTGCGGCGGGTTGACCGAGGCACGCAAGATTGCGGTGATGGCCGAGGCCTATGACCTGGCGCTGGCACCCCACTGCCCGCTCGGCCCGCTGACCCTGGCGGCTTCACTGCAGCTCGACTTCATCTCGCACAACGCCTTCATCCAGGAACAGAGCATGGGCATCCACTACAACGTCGACAACGACGTCCTCGACTACCTGACGGATCCGCAACCGCTGCGTATTGTCGACGGCTACCTGCCACTGCTCGAGCGCCCCGGGCTGGGTGTTGAGATCAACCAGGCATTCGTGGAGGAGCAGGCCCGCACCGGCCACCGCTGGCGCAATCCGCTCTGGCGGCACGAGGACGGGAGCGTAGCCGAATGGTAACTCCGCTGCAGGCCTTCGACCGTGCCTTCAAGCAGATGCCGCTGGTGGCTATCCTGCGTGGCGTGGCACCGGACGAAGTGGTGCCGCTCGCGGACGGGCTGATCGAGGCAGGCTTCACCCTGATCGAGATACCGCTCAACTCACCGGACCCATTCACCAGCATCCGGCGGTTGGTCGAGCACTGCCCGCCCGAGGTGCTGGTCGGCGCCGGGACGGTCCTGCTGGCGGAAGATGCCCGGCGTCTCGGCGATCTCGGCGCCAGCCTGCTGGTCACCCCCAATACCGATCCCGCCGTGATTCAGGCGGGTCGTGAAGCGGGGCTGGTACCGATCATCGGCTGCATGACGCCGAGCGAGGCTTTCACCGCCATGGCCTGCGGTGCCGCCGCGTTGAAGATCTTTCCCGCGGGCCGGTTCGCTCCAGGCTATGCCGGCGATATCAAGGCGGTGTTGCCGCATGGCGCCCGGCTGTTGGGTGTGGGTGGCATCGGCCCCGAACAGTTCGCCGCCTTCCGTGCAGGAGGATACGATGGGTTCGGTATCGGCAGCAGTCTTTATCGACCGGGACGTCCGGCCGGCCAGATCGGAGCGCTGGCACGGGAGCTGGTCGCCAGATGGCGATCAGGCAACTGAGATGGCGAATCAAGTCATCATCGTCGATTGGGGTACCAGCAACTTCCGTGCCTGGCTGGTTGATCAGCAGAACGGCAAGGTACTGGACACCATCGCCGACGGATTGGGCATGGCCTCCCTCGCCCCTGCGCAATTCCCGGCCTACTGCGCCGATCGCCTGGGTGGGTGGCGCCATGGCGGCACACCTCCCGTCTATATGGCAGGTATGGTGGGAGCGGCCCGGGGCTGGGCACACGCGCCTCAACTTCCACTCCCCCTGAAACCCACCGATCTCGCTGCCCGGCTCATGGCCGTTCCCGGTATGCAAAACGCCTGGATCGTCCCGGGTGCGCGGGTTGCCGGGGACGTCGTGCAAGGCGTCGTGCCGGACGTGATGCGCGGGGAGGAGGTGCAGATCTTCGGCGCGATGCAATTGAGCGGCTGGCATAGCGGGCTGCTCTGCCTGCCCGGTACCCACAGCAAGTGGGCACGGGTAACCGCTGACATGCTGGTGCACTTCACCACCTCGATGACCGGTGAGGTATACACCCTGCTGATGGAGCACTCGCTCCTGGGCAGGGATGCCACCGGGCAGCGTATTCCCGACCCGGTACAGGGCAGTGCCTTCGCGCGTGGTCTGGGACAATCAACCACCCCCGGAGGGCTGCTGCACCAGCTGTTCACCACCCGCGCCTTATTCTTGGAACAGCAGCTCGGGGAGGTGGAGATTGCCGGCTACCTCTCCGGGGTTCTGGTCGGCAGTGAGGTTGCGGCGATGAAGGCAGTCTATCCCCCCGCGCAAGACCGGGCGCTGCTGCTGGTCTGCAGTGAACTGCTGCGCCGACCCTACGAATACGCGCTGGTGCAGGCTGGTTATGCGCCGCGTTGGATAGCGGCAAGCGATGCCTCGCTTACCGGTGTGCGGGAGATCATCCGCCTGCACGGAGGTGAACATGGCGGCTGACCACGCAATCCATCCCTCCCGTCTGATCGTGGTGATGGGTGTCGCCGGTTGCGGCAAATCCAGCGTCGGCACCGCTCTGGCGGAGAAGCTGGAGAAGCCGTTTATCGATGCCGACGACTACCACCCGCCGGCCAACGTCGCCAAGATGTCCCGCGGCATCCCGCTGACCGATCAGGACCGCTGGCCCTGGCTGGACAATCTCGGGGCGGCGTTGCGGGCGCATGCCGATAGCACAGGCGGCGTGGTCGCCGCCTGCTCCGCGCTGCGCCGAAGTTACCGCGAACGACTGGTCACGGCAGCCGGAGAGCCGATCCTGTTTGTCTTTCTCCATGGAACGCAGGAACTGATCGCGCAGCGCATGGCGGCGCGCACCGGCCACTTCATGCCGACCGGTCTGCTGGACAGTCAATTCGCCACGCTCGAGGCGCCGGGGTCGGATGAAAATCACCTGAACATCGACATCGGGCCGAGCGTGCCTACATTGGCGGAAAGTATCCACAATCAACTGAATAGAAGATGGAAACTGGAAAATGAAACAGATTGAAAGCATGGGCATACTCGGATTGGGTGTCATGGGCCGGAACCTGGCATTCAACCTGGCGGACAAGGGATTTGCGGTTGCCGCCTACGACCCCTGGGAAGAGGCCCGCAGCCGGTTCGCCACCGCCCAGTCGGAAGAGGGATTCGCCGGCATCACCTTGACTGACAACCCGGATGCCTTCATCGCGGCACTGCCTGCGCCCCGCACCATTCTGATGATGGTCAAAGCGGGCGAACCGGTGGATGCGGCGATCGAGCAGCTCCTGCCGCTGCTGCAGTCCGGGGATACCCTGATCGACGGCGGCAACTCCCACTACCTCGACACCATGCGGCGGGAGGCCACCCTGAGAGCAAAAGGTTTTTACTTCATCGGGCTGGGCGTCTCCGGTGGTGAAGAGGGCGCCCGTCATGGTCCCTCCCTGATGGCGGGCGGAGATCAGGCCGCCTATGGACGTGTTCGGGAAATGCTGGAGGCGATGGCCGCCACGTTCGCCGGCAAACCCTGCTGTGCGCTTCTGGGAGGGGATGGTGCGGGACACTTCGTCAAAATGGTCCACAACGGGATCGAGTACGCCATCATGCAGTTGATCGCCGAAAGTTACGCGCTGTTGCGGGAACTCGGCGGCCTGGACCACGACGCCATGGCGCAGGTGTTTGACGACTGGAACCGGGGAGAGCTCGCCTCCTATCTGGTGGAAATCACTGCCCGCATCCTGGGCAGAAAGGACGAATTCACCGATGTACCGCTGGTCGAGATGATCCTGGACAGTGCCAGGCAGAAGGGCACCGGCCGCTGGACTTCGGAAACCGCCCTCGCCCTCGGCATACCGCTGCCGACAGTCACCGAAGCGGTGTTCACCCGTGCCCTGGCCGCGCAAAAGGCGGAGCGGCTCAGCGCGGCTGAAGTGATTCCTGGTCCGGAACAGCAGCCATCCTCCGAGAAGATTCCCGGACTCGTCGACGAACTCCGGGACGCCCTGCTCGGCGCTACGGTAGCCACCTATGCGCAGGGACTCGCGGTGATCGCAGCCGCTTCACAAGAGCACGGCTGGGCGATCGACCTGGCGACCGTGGCCGCCATCTGGCGCGCCGGCTGTATTATCCGCTCCTCCCTGCTGGACGACATCATGCGGGCCCAGCAAAGCGATACCAGTCTCGATAACCTGATGTGCGCCCGAAGGTTCACGAAGATACTGGCAAAAACCCAGCGAGGCTGGCGAAATACGGTCTGTCGCGCGGTACAGCACGGCGTGCCGGTGCCGGCGCTGGCTTCGGCTCTCACTTATCTGGACGGCTACCGCAGCGCCCGTCTGCCCGCGAACCTGATCCAGGCCCAGCGGGATTACTTCGGCGCGCACACCTACCAGCGGACGGACCGGCCGGGGGTGTTTCACACCAACTGGTAGCCGGCACGATGAGAAGCCGGATATTGACTGCGTACTCATACCCAAAGCGGACAGCCGGTTCGATGCAGTCATGCCTCCGACCCCCTTTTTCGTAGCCGTGGTGGCACATCGATAGACTCCACTGCTCCAGCCCTGACCGGACCTGATCCGACCCAGGGATATAGCCTCTGTGCACCGGGTTCCGGATGAGGAGAGTGCATCTAAAAACGTAGGGTGGAACAAGCACAGTGGTTCTGCAGGTGATCGTCCACGTTGGTGATCAGCAGGTTCAGCACCAGACGGCGCCAAAGCTGGCGCACATCCTCGGTGGGCGCGTGGCTGTGGGAGCGAATGGCGTCGGCGATCTCCGTGTAGCTACGATCCTCATCGCGTGAGGCCTGCAGCAGCGATGCGGCCGACTGGCAGGGAATGCGGCCGTCGTCGCGGTCGCGGTCGACCGGTGGATGACCGCGACCGGCGCCTCGTCTCCCCTATCACCCAGCAAGACGATGCGCGCGGATGCGGCATCGATTCCCGCCTGTGCCGCCAGCCTCAGGGCCAGCACCTCACCGCGCGTGACGCTGCGGGTGTCGCCGACGCTCGGAAACTTGCCGATGGCCAGCCATCCTTCCTCATCCACCACCGTGCACTTGGGTCGCAGCCCGCCGAGTGACGTGCCCTTACCTTGCAGGTAGCGCAAATCCTCGGCCGTTTCCTGCCCGCGTTCGACGGCACGGCTGGCTTGGTAGATGTGCTCCAGCTCGATCAACGGCGGGGTGCTTCGCCGACCCTTGGCCACCGTCCTGTGCCAAGTCCCATCTGCATCATGCAGGCGCAGGGCACCGACGCGGCTGAAGTCGTCGACCGCCAGCAAGTAGTCCAGATCGGTGAGGCCCGGCAGTTGCGGATCGGCCCGGCGGCGCTTGGCATGGTCGCGGGCGATGAGGCGCCGGCCCCAGGCATCCGACGCGGTATCTGCAATCGCGCCATGAAACACGGAATCCTGTGGCGATGTGACCTTGTGCGGCTGGTGGCCAGGCATGAGCTGCAGGTCGGCCGACACGTTGAAGCACGCGGGGATTGTCCAGCCAAGCCGCGTCATAGGCGAAGGCGCAGTTCTCACGCCGTCCCTGCCGGACATAAATGAGCGAGCCGACCGGCAGGTCCGCCTTGCCGATGCACAACTGGACCTGCCGGCGGATCGGGGCAACGGCGGCCATCAGAGCGCTCCCGAGGTGCCGCCTGGCTTGCTGCGCACGCGCTTGGGCAAGCGTTCGTCCATCAGCGTCAGGCCGATCTCGTCGCGAGCAGTGTCCAGCAGATGCTCCAGCACCTGGATTTCGCCGAAGACATGCAGCGCACGGGCGAAGAAGTGGATGGGCACGCGCACGTCACCTTTCTCTGCTGCGCCTGAGTGGGGTGCGCCGCAGCATCAACGTCATTCACTCCACGGGGCATGGCGATGGAACAAACCCGCCGACCTTTTGGTAAGTGGCTGCGTGCAACGGCTGCGCTGGAATGGAAGTGAACAATGGGATGATTCCGGTCATCCTGCTATCCAACCCTGCGAGGACAGCCTTCGACTGTCGAAAAATTGCTCCCGGTGAATTCGAACAGCCGAAATGGACAACTCAGCACCCACCGACGGATGCGCTCGCGTTGGTTATACCCGCTCAATCGTTCGGGCAGAACGGAAAATCCGGGAAATTGCGGCAGGCCGAGTGGCGGTAATTGGCGACGCCTGACAGTTCCGATTTCACCGCATTGGCGGCGTTTGCGGCCTCTTCGTACGGCAGCGGAATGCCGAGCGGAAACGCAGCGTTCGCCTCGACTATGTGATAGTGCAGGTACGGGTTCGAGAAGCGCAGCAGCCACTCACAGATGCCGTTTTCCGAACTGTGCTCGAATATCGCTTCACACTTTTCCGCATAGGCCATGATCGTCCGATACATCACCCGTTGGCCGTTGACGGAGACGACCGGCCCGTTGTAGCCATGGCCGTCTGGCGCGTGTTGGCCGGGGCCGAAACCGACGCCCTCTGCATCGGAATCCTGCACGAACCAGTCATGGCCCAACGCCAGCATATGTCCCATTTCATGTGCAAAAACCTGGCCCTGCATGTCGATCTCGAAGATCGCCACAAAACTGTCCGGGTCGTTGACGCCGATGAGTTTTGCTTCCGCGGCACCGTGGACATCCGGGTAGTCGTCCGGCGCACCAATCACCACCACCAGATCGGCCAGCGCCTGGTTGCGCCAGGCATGCAGCTCGTCCAGTGCGCCGTCGCTCTTGCCGTGCAGACGATCCAGTTCGGCTTTGGTGTCGGGTGAACCCTGATACTCGACGAACTTTGGCGGCAGCATATTGAACCAGGTGGGGATCTGACTCTCGTTGAGCGCCAAGTTGAGTTGATCGAACGCATGCTGAACATAAGCCCGCGCCGCCGAAGGTCCATGCGGGAGATAACTCCCGGATGCCGTCTGTGCGACTACCCAGTCGACGGCATTGTTGGTGATGATGGGCAGGACATCGATCACTGATCCGTCATCCAGCACGATATCGTACCCGTCTTCGCGTGCCGGCGGTGTCGCATCCACCTGCGCCGTCCACGGCGGAATCCGCCGTATATCCTGATCCGGGCCGATGTTCACCCCGACATAGCCGAACTCACGTGGGTCATACGCCTCCACCAATGGTGGCTCCTCGAGGTTCGGCGGGGTGAACTGCTTCCGAAAAAGGTGCGGCGGATCGGATTCGCGAAAAACCTGCGGTTCCACCGTTTCGACCCTGACCTCGCGGCTCCCGATCTGCCGAACCCGGTAGACTTTGCCACCGGTGTAAACGGTAGCGAGGAACAGACCGCCGTCGATTGTGACAATCATGTCACCGGTACGATCCTGCAACTTGCCGAACCAGCTGTGACCCGCCTCGTTCCGTTGCACCGTGATGCGATTCGCGGTGACGGTGAGACCCTCAGTCAATGGCATGGAGAGTCGGCGGCCATGCTCGAGCCGCTCGACGATATCCCGGTGCAGCCTGCCGACACAGGGCGGCGGTGTATGGCGGGCCCGCGCTGCCGCGTGCGTGCAGGCGCGCGCCATGACCGGAAGCGCCCTGTCATCGCGGCGCATATCCTCATCGCCATGATGGTGGTTCTTACCGCCCAGGATTGGCAGGCTGAACAGACAGAGGGTAATGGTCAGTAGCGGCTTCGACAGCATGAGAAGTTGCTTCATCTGATTTCTCCTTTCAGGAGGTGGGAGATCACTGCAACTGCTATTCGAGAGAGTCTAGTTCACTCGAGCCGCTTTGTCTGACCGAGGTCGTCATACGCATGAGTTGAGTCCGATCGGACGGCTTGTATGAACTGGATGTGGTGCAAACCGGCGAGTACCGTTCCAACCTCGGAATCCACTGCTAAGGAGATGCGAGCGGTGGGTGGTCTGACTCGGTTAGTTGCAACGGAAATCGCACCGTTCCGTTGGTCGTTGTCCGTTGATGTCCGGTTGTTCGCGGAGTTCGAAAAAGCGTATCGATGCGGCTTGCACTCAGCCCGCTTGAACGATTTCCAGCGTGTTCAGCAGGCTATTTGCCGATTTCTGCTTCAGCGCCGCCCATTGTTCCGGACGCTGCCGCCGATCCAAGCTGAACGCGGCGGCTTCTACGGGACTGTATTGCACTCGAACAGCGCCTGGGTGTAACAGCGAGACGCCTTGGGGCCGGCCTTGCACTGCGCAGCACTCTGCCGCGAGCAGGCGTTTTCGATGCCACCATTGAAAACATTCCACCCATAGGGCGTATACAGGCCCTGCACGCTGTTGCCGCGGATGTCGTAGCCGCTGGCGCGGTGGTCGAGGTAGACTGCGCCGACCATGCGCACCCGGGCACCTGAGCGTTTGCCTGCCTCGGCGGGTATGGCAAGTCCCGCCGGCAGGCCCTGGAGGTTCGGCTCCGGATCAGCGATGCGGTTGTTGACGATGCGCTTTTCGATGCCCGGGATTACCGGCATGGGCTGCTTCCGGTCCTTACCGCCGCCGTTGATGTAGATTGCGCCACAGTCGTTCAGCATCTGGCAGAAGTGAGTGATGGTGTTACCGGCGATAACCAGTTGCGGAGGAGCTGCGGCGGCATCTTTGAACGCACCGCGCTCGGCGAGCATGATGCCGGCGTAGCCCACACCGTCGATCCTGTTATCGCGGATGTCGGCGCGCGTAAATCCGGCCGCCCTGATGCCGTTGAATTGCATGGTGAGCTGCGGCTGGTTGCCGATATGGCCGGCATTGCGGATCCGGTTGCCACGGATTTCCAGGACGGAGGAGTCCCTGACCTGAATGCCGTTGTTACCTGTGTCGGAGATCTCGTTGTCGACCACCTCGAGCCGCCCGATCTCACTGGCCAGAATGCCATGTTCCGCTGGACTGCGGATCAGGTTCTGCGCAATCTCGACACGGCCGACGCGGTGAATACGCAGCGCCGAACCAGCCGCAGCGACGATTTCGAGCTGACGTATGACCAGGTTCAACCCGGAGGCCCGCGCCTTGCCTGCCGGCCCGAACGAAAGGCCCGCATCAGCATCCGGGTCCTTGCCCGCCGGGTCCCTCAGCGCGATGAACAGCTGTTCAGCCAACTCGTCCGGGTGCGTACCACGCCGCGCCACGACGAAGAGGCGTTTGGATCCGGCGTCGTAGAACCACTCGTCGGCCTGGTCGAGCGCGCCCACACCGTGCAGCAAAAGAACGCCGAAGCCCGGCTCGACGAACTCCCTCTCTTCGGCAACAGCGGTCGTGCCAGTGGTAGCGTCGATCCTCAACGTCCCGCTGCCAGGATCGGCCCCGGCGATGCGGTGTCGCGTGAACGACCACGGCGTGTTGCGCAGAACGAGCTGCGGCCAGACGACGCTCGGCGATTTCGCGATCGTGCGCACTTGCACCGTCCAAAAAGGGTCGTCCGAGCGCAGGCACATCCAGCTCGGGCATCCCTGACGCTGAGTCTGGACGGCCGAAAGCAATATCGTCCGGGGCGCGCGTCCGTCGCCCTGATCCGGCGCCGCGGCCGGCCCAAGTGCGGAATCGCCAACGATCAGCTGGCTGACCGGCTGAGGCAGGGGTCCGAGCACGAAGACCTCCTTGGTATCGCTGTCGTTAAGCGGGGTCCCGGGGGGCAATTCGTCAGACCTGGCGACCTTCCATGCGCTACCGAGATCCCGTGCGTTTAGCGCGGGCGCGATCCGCGCGGGCAGGTTGGACGAACTACTCCGGATGGTGATCGTGCCTCGGACAGAGGCGTCGCACGGTGCCAGCGCCAGCATTCCGTGATGCGTCTTGCCACCCTCCAGCACGACGCTGTCGTCACCGTTGACGCAGCGCACTTCCCGCGTGAAGTCACCCAACGTAGCGAAGAGGCGTGCGCCATCAGGACCGCTTTGCCCGATCGCATAGGTCGCCGCAGTGGCCGACCCTGCGGCAGGCAGCACGAGCAGGAGAAGGGTGACTATTCTGGTGCGGAACGGCATGGTGAACTCCTCGAGCAGCGAACCCAGGTGAAGCGATAGCGTACCCGGAGCGGTCGATCGCTGTCTGGAACGACATGCGCACCTTGGCATCGGACTCTGGGTTGGTGAAGGCGGCGGGAAAGATCATCCAGCATCCGATCGTGCCGCTGACCGGGCGTCCGCGTGGTTCCAGGTAGCTGAAGATCGCGTTCCGCCCCTGCGCACAAGCCGAAAAATTAAGCGTAACCGGTTGCATTCAGATGCTGTTGCGTTAGCCATCACCCCTCGACCCAGGAGCGGACCGGATCCGGTCCAGGGATACCGCCGCTATGCACCAGCTTGCCGTCGACCACCACGCCGGGCGTCGACATGACACCGTAAGCCATGATCCCGGCGATATCGGTCACCTTTTCCAGCGCGATGGCTACGCCGGCCTGTTTGGCGGCCAGGGTGATCACATTGGCAGTGATTTCACAGTTGCGGCAACCGCTGCCGAGCACCTTGATGTTTTTCATTGGACGACTCCTTGTCAGGGCCGCAGCAGAACGCCGCACCCGGGACAGCGCCAATACCAGACGCAGTGATCCTCCGGCATTGCCCCCTTCCGGGTAGAGCCACAATCCGGACAGGTCAGAATCGACTCGATGATCTCTTCTGTCGGCCTGGTCATTGGGTGATCGCGTTGAAGCCCCAGCCCACCAGCGTAAAAGCGACCGCCAGCACAGCGGCAAACGCAGCCAGCGCCTGCCACTTCACCACTTTGCGCAGGATCAGCATCTCGGGCACCGATAGCGCCGCCACACTCATCATCAGCGCCAGCGTCGTGCCCACCGCGACCCCCTTCGTCAACATTGCCTCCGCCACCGGAATCACACCGGTAGCATTCGAGTAGAGCGGAATCCCGGTGAGCACGGCTGCGGGAACCGTATACCAGGCTTCACCCCCGAGGTGTTCGCTGACCCACTGTTCGGGTACGAAACCGTGGAACAGGGCGCCGACACCAATGCCGAGCAGCACCCACTTCCAGATACGATTGACGATCTCCCTGACCTCCGCCACGGCGTAACGGTGGCGGCCGGCGAACGACCGGTCAGGGGCCGGCAGCTCGGCCTTGCCCATCTGAATCTGCCAGACATACGCCTCGACCCAGCGTTCGGGTTTGAGCAATTGCATCACGATGCCGCCGAACCAGGCCACCAACAGTCCTGCTGCGACGTACAGTGCAGCCAGTTTCCAGCCAAGAATTCCGACCAGGATCACGACAGCGACTTCGTTGATCATCGGACTGGCGATCAGGAACGAGTAGGTGACACCCAGCGGGATGCCGGCCTCGACAAAGCCGATAAACAGCGGCACCGAGGAGCAGGAACAGAACGGCGTCAGTGCGCCCAACGTCACGGCAAAAGCGCGCGCCTGCCAATCGGCACGGGCACGCACGAACTCCCTGACCCGCTCCGGAGAGAGCAGTGCCCGCAACAGACCCATGAGATAGATTACGGCGACCAGCAGCACGAAGATCTTGGCGACGTCCATCACGAAAAACTGCACCGCGGCCCCGCCGGCACGCTCCGGCGAGAGCCCCAGCAGACCGAAAGCCACCAGATTCCCGAGTTGTTCAAACATCGCCGAGCTGCCGGTTCATTCGCTCGGGGATGCGGACACTGCCGGAGAATCCGACACCTGCGGCAGCTTGAACGAGATCAGTGCCGCAGCCAGCACGAAGCCGGCCGACCACCAGAGGCAGCCCGCGAGACCCTGGGTCTGATAGAGCCAACCGGAAAGCACGGTCCCGGTCAACCGCCCGGCTGCATTGGCCATGTAGTAGAAGCCGACGTTCATCGCCACTTTGTCTTGGTCCGAGTAGGCGAGAATCAGATAGGAGTGAACCGCCGAGTTGATCGCGAACACCGCGCCAAACGCAAACAGACCGATAATCAGCGACAACGCCGGATCGAAGCCATAGCCCAGCGCCAGCGCGATCGCGGCGGGAAAGAGCGCCAGCAGCAGCGCCCAGTTGCGCGCGCTGTGCCCCTGCGGACCCTGCCCCTTGTGCCCCCTGCGCAGCAGCGCCGGTGCGCCGGCCTGGACAAAGCCGTAGAGCACCACCCAGAGCGCCAGGAAAGAACCCACCTCGATGTGGTTCCAGCCGGTCACGGAGGCGAGAAACACCGGCAGCCCGACGACGAACCAGACATCGCGCGAACCGAACAGGAAGAAGCGGGCACCCGAGAGGAGGTTGATCTCGCTGCTCTTGGAGAATATCTGGCTGAACTTGGCTTTGGCTTTCGCCTTGCCCATCCCCATCGGCAGTGCCCACCAGACATACAGGTAGACCACCAACAGCACGGCCGCCATCCCCCCCATCGCCCAGCGGAAGCCGATCAGATAGAGCAGCAGACCGCCGAGGAAGAAGCCGGCTCCCTTCAGCGTGTTTTTCGATCCGGTCAGTATCGCGACCCATTTGAACAGCCGGGTATCGGCATTCTCCCCTTGCGGCACCACCAGCTTGACGCTGGATTTGGCGCTCATCTTGTTCAGATCCTTGGCGATGCCCGAGAGAGCCATCGCAGTCATCACGTAGGCGACGGAGAGCCAGGCGGGGTCGACCGCCAGCGAGCCGAGTGCAACCACCTGTAGAAAGCCGCCGGCAAGCATGGTGCGGTTGAGTCCGATGTGCGAGGCGATCCACCCTCCGACCCCGTTGGTGATGATGCCGAACACCTCATAGAAGAGGAACAGGAAAGCGATCTGCAGCGGACTGAACCCCAGATTGTGAAAATGCAGCACCACCAGCATGTGGATGGCGCCGTCGGTCAGAGTAAAGCCCCAGTAGGCGCCAGTCACCACCAGATAGGTGCGAAGTGCCTGATCCATGGTCACAGCGCCTGCGCGATCTTTTCGGCGATGTCCATCATCCGGCAGACATAACCCCACTCATTGTCGTACCAGGCGTAGACCTTGACCTGGGTGCCATCGATCACCATGGTGGAGAGTGCATCCACGATCGAGGAGCGCGAGTCATTCAGATAGTCCACCGAGACCAGCGGCCGCTCCTCATAACCGAGAATACCCCGCAACTCACCTGCGGCTGCCTCCTTGAAATAGCCGTTCACCTCTTCCACGGTGACCGGCCGCGCCGCCTCGAACACGAAATCGGTCAACGAGGCGTTGAGCAGCGGGATGCGCACCGCATGCCCGTTCAGCTTGCCGGTCAGTTCCGGGAAGATCTTGGTGATCGCTTTGGCCGAACCGGTCGTGGTCGGGATCAGCGACTGACCGCAGGCGCGAGCGCGGCGCAGATCCTTGTGCCCTTTGTCGACGATGATCTGGGTGTTGGTGATGTCGTGGATGGTGGTCATACAGCCGTGCACGATACCGATCTTCTCATGCACCACTTTGACGACCGGGGCAAGGCAGTTGGTGGTGCAGGAGGCCGCGGTCACCAGATGGTGCTTGGCCGGATCGTAGAGATGATCATTGACACCATAAACGATGTTCAGCGCACCTTCAGTCGGTGCCGCGACGATCACCTTCTTCACGCCCTGATCGAAATAACCCTGCAGGGTTTCAGGCTTCTTGTGATGCTTGCCGGTCGCTTCGATCACGATATCACACCCCGACCAGTCGGTCTCGCCGATGGTCGCACTGTTGCTGTACGCAATCCGTTTGCCCCCGATGACCATGGCGTCACCCTCGGCAGTACACTCTTCCGACCAGGTCCCGTGCACCGAATCGAATTTGACCAGATGCGCTGAACCGGCGGCATCCGTGGTGATCTCATTCACCTGGACAATGGTGATGCCCTGCCGCCCCCAAGCCGTGCGCAGACCCAGCCGACCCATACGCCCGAAACCGTTGATACCTATGCGAATCGCCATCTCGTCATCCCCATGCTGTGGTAGTTGCCAATACTTTCTTCAAAAATCTTTCTGCCATTGACCGCCGACCTGAAAGAGAGTCGCCGATCCTCGCCGAACAATCGACCTGTACCAGCTGATGCCTGCACCCAACCGTGATCCAGCTTCAGGCACACCGGGGCGCACCCGGTCGATTCGGCATGGCCTGCAGCGCGATGAGGTCGTCCGCAAACGGCGCCAACCCCGCCACTCCCCGAGCCGTCTCACGCAGCACTTGGGTCACCCAAGAGGGAAGCGCGGGATTGACCCGATAGTAGATCCACAGACCCTCGCGGCGGTCGCTCACCAGCTCCGCCTCTCGTAATAGTGCGAGATGGCGGGAGATGGTCGGTTGTGCCGCACCGATCGTGTGGGTCAACTCACAGACACAGAGCTCCTCATACTCCAGGAGCAGCAGCAGACAGCGCAGGCGGGTTTCGTGTGCGATAGCCGCATAGAGCGTGGTTGGTAAAATATTCATGCTTCCATATATATCGCATACAGTATATTCTGTCAATCGAATATTTAGCTGTTCGAGTTGTCTCCCATGGGAAACCAAAGCGTATCGTGCTGCGCAGGGCGTGGCTGCCCCCTCCCCTGCGCAGAGACTGGTCTGCGCTATACTTTCGAACTGAGAGCCTCCGAGACGGCACCCGCAAAGATCAGGTTGCCAGCAGGCGCCTATCCAGGAGACCCACAATGAGTGCAGTGAAAGCCTGGTTTGCCTACACCGCGGTGATGACACGACGCCTCTGGCGGATCGTGCTGGCTGTCGGCATCTTCTGGATCGTGCTGGCAGCGATATTGCGCTGGATCGCGCAGCCGGCGCCGACCAGTGTCGATCTCGACCAACATGGAGGCGACCGGCTGGTCGTGCTGGTGCATGGTCTCTCCGGGCGTGCGGCACTGCAGCCCACTGTGGAGCTCGCTGCCGAGACCCTGCCCGATGCCGACCTGCTGACCATCGCGTACGACGCCCATCCGTTGTCCAATGCCGACGTCTACGCCATCGCCAACCTGCTCGAGACGGAGATAAACAACGCCGACCGGAACGCCAACTACCGCTCGATCGTGCTGCTCGGCCACTCGATGGGTGCCATGCTGGTGCGCAAAGCGCTGCTTTGGGGCAGTGGTATCGAAGATGACCGCGAGTCGCACAAGGGAGTGCATCCCTGGGTCAGGAAAGTGGAGCGTATCGTCTCTCTCGCAGGAATCAACCGGGGGTGGTCGATAACACCCAGACCGGAGAAGATGCCTTGGTGGAGATACGCCAGCATCTGGATCGGCGAGACGGTGGGACGGCTGACCGGCACCGGTCAGATGTTGCTGGCAATGCAGCGCGGCGCCCCCTTCGTTGCCGACTCCCGGGTACAGTGGATTCGCTACGCGCGACAACAGACGGCGTCGGATGGTCGCAGCCAGAAGCTGCCGCAGGTGATCCATCTGCTGGGCGACCGTGACGATATCGTGTCGCGCGCGGACTCCCAGGATCTCAACGTCGCCAAAGAGACGCTGTTCGTCACGCTGGCGGACACCGATCATGCCAGCATCGCCGAAGCGGTGCGCGGTGGCTCTGGCCCGGGGGCGGAAAAGCGGCGTGCGGCAATCGCCAGTGCGCTGCGCGGCGATCTGACCCGGCTGAGTCCCGACCTGGTGCAGAGCGCACCGGAAGACCCAAAGGTTGAGCGCGTGATCTACCTGATGCACGGCATCCGCGATTATGGTGGCTGGACGGATCAGGTGCGCCGTGAAATCGAAGCACGCGTGCAGCGCGATCCAAGCATCGCCGTGGTCAACAAGAAATATGGCTACTTTCCGATGCTGCGCTTTCTGCTCTATTGGGACAGGCACAAAAACGTACGCCGACTGATGGATGAGTACACCGAAAACCTGGCCCGATTCCCCCGCGCCCGGCAGTTCGATTTCGCCGGGCACAGCAATGGCACCTATCTACTGGCCAGCGCGATGCAGCACTACCGCTCGATCTCATTCGGGCACGTCTTTTTCGCCGGCAGCGTCGTTCCCAAGCACTATGCATGGAAGCCGCTGCTCGACGCCGGCCGTGTGCAGGAGGTCGTCAACGTGGTCGCCGACGGCGACTGGGTGGTGGCGATCTTTCCGAAACTGTTCGAGCAGGTCGCCGACTGGCTCAGCGTACAGCCGCGCACCGGCGTACTCGACCTCGGTTCCGCCGGCTTCCGTGGCTTCGAAGCGTCCGCCGATCCACTCGGGCGCGTGCACAATCTGCGCTTCGTCCACGGTGGCCATGGTGCCGGTATCGACATCACCGACAAAGCAAAACTGGCAGCCATCGTCGACTACCTGGTGAGCGGCCGACTCGACCGGGTACGGGTGTTCGAGGATGCGAACGAGTGGGTCGGTTGGGTCGACGTCGCCTCCAATGTCAGCTGGCTGGTCTGGATCGGTCTGGCCGCGCTGCTCCTCCTGTTGGTCTCACTGGCGTTCATGTTGCACCGGTTCATCGGCATCGCGGCTGTGGTGCTTGTGCTGGGTGCGTTGATGTCGGTTTGACAACGATCAATCAGCTGGCACGTCTTGGCTGAGCATGCCCTACTTTGGTCCGTCCAGTGAACGTACATCGCCCACCGTGCCCCTGGCCGGGGTAAAGCGCACCCAGACATCTCCGGTCGCTATGTCATAGACGATGCGCCGGTGGCCAAATTCCCCCACGTGTGCCACCAGGATGTTGGCACCCTCGTTCATCAACAGGGAGAATGCGGCCGCTGCATTCTTTTCACCGATCGGCTGCTTTTCGACCGTGTCCAGCGCCGGATTGGGGTATTTCTCATACATGTTGCCGCCGCCGAAAATCTTCGCCTCATATTGGGAGATTTTTGTGCGGTGCCGTGCAGCCGAGCGCCTGAACAACTCGATGCAGTCCTCGGCATAACGCGGATCGAGTCGGGAACCTGGCTGCCAGCCATCCGGACGTGCCAGTGCGAAGTGGCACATGCCACCGATCTTCAGCTGCGGGTGCCACAGGGTGATCGAGATGCAGGAGCCCAGCAACGTGTGCACGTGGGTTCCCGCCGAATCGAAACAGTAATCGCCGGCATGCAAGACGATTTTCCTGTTCGCCTGACGCATGGTTCCGTGCTCCGCCTGGTTCAAGAAACCCGTAACAGGGACGGTGCGATCTGATCCAACGGCAACTGACGGGTGGTGCCACCGCGCCGTACCGCTTCCTTGGGCATGCCGTAGACGACACTGCTCGATTCGTCCTGCGCACAGGTCCAGGCACCTGCTTGGAACAGCTCCTTCATCCCTTCGGCGCCGTCGTCACCCATTCCGGTCAGTATGGCGGCCACGGCGTTCCTGCCGGCGTAGCGGGCACTGGAGCGGAACAGCACGTCCACGGAAGGGCGGTGACGTGATACCAGCGGCCCGTCCTTGATCTCGACGTAATAGCGGGCACCGCTGCGCTTGAGCAAGGTGTGCTTATTGCCTGGCGCTATCAGCGCCTGACCACGCAGCACATTGTCGCCGTCCTTCGCCTCGCGCACGGTGATCTGGCACAGACTGTCGAGACGCTGCGCGAAGGAACGGGTAAAACCCTCCGGCATGTGTTGCACAATGACGATGCCCGGGCACCCCAGCGGCATCTGCATCAGCACTTCGCGGATCGCTTCGGTACCACCGGTGGAAGCGCCGATCACGATCACCTTCTCGGTGGTTTCGGCCATGGCACGCGTGCCGGGCTTTTCCAGCATCGCATCGGCGCTGAGCTTTTTTGCCGGTGCATTGAGCATGGCCGGTTTGCGACGTGGGCGCGACTCCGCAGCGGCCTTCACCGCATCGGTGATCAGAATGCGAGACTCCTCAAGAAAGCGGCGGGTGCCAATCGCCGGCTTCTGGATGATGTCGACCGCACCCGCCTCCAGCGCACGCAGCAATGTCGCGGTGCCCTCGCCCACCAGTGACGAGCAGATCACCACCGGAATCGGATGCTGACTCATCAGCTTCTTGAGAAAGGTCACCCCATCCATGCGCGGCATCTCCACATCCAGCGTGATGACATCAGGCACCACGCGTTTGAGCTTGTCGACCGCTATGTACGGATCCTGCGCGGTGGCGACCACCTCGATCATCGGATCGGCCTCTAATATCTCCTGCAGCGTCTGGCGAACGACAGCGGAATCATCCACGATCATGACCTTTTTCCGCACCATGCTCACCTCCTGTCACTGATCTTCTGATAGACGGCCGGTATCAACTGTTGGAAAAACGTCGTTTGCCCCGTCAGTGTTTCCGAGTGACCGATAAACAGCACCCCGCCTGGCTGCAGGGAGTGGGCGAAACGCTGCGCGATCTGCGCGCGATCGCTGTGGTTGAAATAGATCATCACGTTGCGGCAGAAGATCATGTCGAAGCGCGGTTCGAAGTCATAGCTATCGGTCAGCAGATTGAAGGTGGCGAAGCGCACTTTCTCGCACACCTCTGGCGCCATGCGTACCAGATCGCGCGTCTTGTCCCGGCTGCGCAGCAGATAACGCCTGCGTACTGCCAGGGGTACCGGCTCGACTCTCGCGTGTGGATAGATCGCCCTGCGGGCCGTATCCAGGCAGCTCACCGAGATATCGGTGGCATGGACCTGGAAGTGGAAGCCCGGGTTGTCCTGGCGGATCTCCAGCATCTCCATCGCTATGGTGTAGGGTTCCTCACCGGAAGAACACCCGGCACTCCAGATGCGCAACGGACGTTCCCAGCCGGCAGCGCGCAGTGGCGCCAACTCGCCAAGAATGTACTCGCGCAGGAAGCGGAAGTGATCCGGCTCGCGATAGAAATCGGTCTTGTTGGTGGTGATGGCATCAAGCAGATGAAGGCGCTCAGCCGCACCTGCCCCGGAATCCAGCACCATCTCGATATACTCATGCAGCGAGGCGTAGCCCAATTTGCGCTGACGCTTGCGCAGCCGTCCTTCGATCAGAGAGCGTTTCGATGCGGGCAGTTGGATCCCGGCCGTCTGCTGGATGTAACGGGCGACCCGTTTGTGGTCCTTTGCACTGAGCGGATCAGCCCATGGCGTGTGAGCATCAACCTGGGTGCTCGCCTGGCTCATGATCACCTTCTGTTGCCTCCTCCAGGCTCGCTGCACCGGCGAATTGCGCCGTATCGATCAACTCTTCCATCTCCTCCTGAGAAAACACCCGCGGCAGATCGAGTATTACAATAAACTCCTCGTTCTGCTTGCCCATACCGCTGATGAAGCGGTTATCGATACGGCTGCCGAAACGCGGTGGTGGGCTGATCTGTCCACCACTCAGGGTGATCACCTGCTTGACCGCATCGACCAGGATGCCCATCGGCGTCTTCTCGCCATCGACCTCGACATCCACGATCACGATGCAGGTATCCACGCTGATGTGACCGACATGCATGTCAAACAGGCGGCGCAGGTCGACCACTGACACCACGTTGCCACGCAGGTTGATTACACCCAGCATGTAATCCGGCGTGCGCGGCACGGGCGTGACCTTGCGGTACTCCAGCACTTCCTGGATCTGGCTGATATCGATGCCGTAGACCTCCTTGTCGAGAAGGAAGGTCAGCAGCTGCAACGGTTCATGAATGAGCGCAGCCTCAACCGCCTGCTGTTTCTCGTTTGCCATGGCCCATTCCCTCAGTAGCGGACGAATTCACTGGTCACATCGTCATCCATATCGATGTCGATGCCGCCACCCACCGCACTTTTCTTCGCCTCTGACCTGGAATGGGCCGCAGCACGCACTGGTGCGGCGGACGCCCTGGCTGGCTTGCCGCCCGTTTTGCCGGAGGGCTTGCGCCGGCTGCCAACGGTGTGGTGGGAAGCGCTGTTGTCCACTTTGAAGTAGGCAATGGTCTGCTGCAACTGCTCAGCCTGAGCGGAGAGCTCCTCGGAGGTGGAGGCCATCTCCTCGGCCGCCGCTGCGGACTGCTGCACGACTTGATCGAGTTGCTGCAGCGCTTTGTTGATCTCGGCCGCGCCGGAGTCCTGTTCCCGTGCCGAGGCGCTGATCTCCTGCACCAGGTCGGAAGTCTTCTGGATATCGGGCACCAGCTGGGCCAACATCTCTCCAGCCTTCTCGGAGATCGACAGGCTGCTGTTGGAGCGCTCGACGATCTCGCCGGCGGCCTTCTGACTGCGCTCGGCCAACTTGCGCACCTCATCGGCCACCACGGCAAAACCCTTGCCATGCTCACCGGCACGCGCGGCCTCGATCGCGGCATTCAGTGCCAACAGGTTGGTCTGGCGCGAGATCTCCTCGATGATGCCGATCTTCTCGGTGATATCCTTCATCGCTGCAACCGTCTCGGCAACCGCCTTGCCGCTGGTTTCAGCGTCGGTAGCCGCCTTGCGCGCGATCTGTTCGGTCTGCTGGGCATTGTCGGCGGCATGTGCGATGTTGGAGGTCATCTCCTCCATGGATGCGGAGACCTCTTCCAGCGAGGCCGCCTGCTCGGTGGCACCCTGGGCGATCTGTTGCCCCGCCGCACTGCTCTGTTCACCACCGGCCGCGACATTGGCTGCCGCCTCCTGGATCTCGCTCACGATATCGCGCAGGCTGCCGTTCATGGTACGCAACACACCATAGATGTCGTTCTCGTTGGCATTAGGGTTAAAGCTGGCGGTCAAGTCGCCGCGGCCGATCTGCGCGGTGATACGGCTGACCAGATTGACCCGCGCAACGACCAGCCAGGCAACCAGCACGCCGATAATCAAACCCGCGCCAAACACCGAGAACAACAGCATCTTTGCCTGCACATAGTTCTCATCACTGGCGGCAACATCCATATCCATGCCGTCATCATTCTTCTTCACGATGGCCGCCAGGTAGCCCTCGGCTTCATCGAGCAGTTCACGACCTTTGCTGGAGGAGAGCGCAAATGCACGGGTATTGCCGTTTTCGCGGCTGGTCTGCCTGACCTCGGAGTGCACCTCGAAATAGCTATCCGCAGCCTGCTGGAGCTGGTTGATCTTGCGCTTGCCTTCCTCCCCGACCAGGCTGCTCAATTCATTGAGGTTCTCTTTCAGATTGGCGATCACCTTATCGATCGCCGCAGCGTATTCATCCATCTTCTCCTGTGAGGTCGCAAGAATCACATTCTTCTCGCCCCGCTGAATCTCGACCAGGTAGCGGTTGATGTTTCCCGCGAGCTTGACCTTGGCCGCATTAGCCGCGTCCAGATTGCCCTCCACAATGCCGCTCAGTTCGATCGCTCTCTCCTGTGCTTTATCGAACGCTGCACGGCCCTGGTTCTGGCTCAACTGCCGGGCACGAACGTTGGAGTTCAGCAGGGCGAGCCGCTGAACCTCCTCGTTGACTTTGAGGTATTCATCCCAGGTGCGGGCAAACTGATCGAGCTGTACCTTTCCCGATTCATCGACCAGATTACGCAGCTTTTCGCGCTTGGCCTGCATGTCGCTCCGGAACTCATCAATGGTCGAGGCAAAGACATCCATCGCTTGCTGCGTATCGGCCAGAATGATGTTTTTCTCAGCCCGGCTGATGCTGAGCAGATCCTGCCGTATTCTTCCGGCAAGCTTGACTTTTTCCGCCGAACCATCGACCAGTCCGTTCAAACGGTCATTCATTCCGCTCAGGGAGTCGATACCCAGATAATTGGTTAACCCAAGCAGCACCAACAGCGTCCCAAAGGCGCCGTAAAGCAAGGTCTTGAGGGTGATTTTACTCATTTGTTACTCTCCATAAGGGATATCGGGATCCAGAATGTCAGATCCGCTGTTAAGCTGCTTCGGTTTCCACGGCTCGGATCAGTCCCGTGGTATCCAGAATCATCGCGACATTGCCATCCCCGAGGATGGTGGCTCCCGCGAAACCCACTGTTCCTTCGTAGAACTTGCCCAGACGCTTGATCACCGTCTGGTATTGACCGATCACTTCATCCACGCTGAAGCCAAACCGGTCCGTCCCCACGCGGGTGACCACGACCTGTTCGATCTGCGGTACCTCGCCTTCCACCCCAAACCACTCGCGCAGACGCATGTACGGAACCAGCTCGCCCCGGATCTCAACCAGACGCTTGCTGCTGGTTTGGCCGCCCCTTTCCCCCTGCTGCATTTCGACACACTCTTCCACCGCCCTGAGCGGGAGTACGTAGCGTTCGTCTGCCACCGCGACCATCAATCCCTCCATGATCGCGAGTGTCATGGGTAATGTGATCTTGATTTCCGAGCCCCTGCCCGGCGCGCTGTACAGCGTCACCTGGCCACCCAGATCCTGGATCGAGCGCCGAACCACATCCATGCCGACGCCTCGCCCGGAGATGTCCGTGACCTCCTGCGCAGTGGAAAAACCAGGCTCGAAGATCAGGTTGTTGATCTCCTCGTCACTGAGTTTTTGCTCACTGCCGATCAGGCCGCGCTCAATCGCCATGGTGCGGATGCGCGTGGTGTCCAGGCCGGCACCATCGTCGCGGATATGGATCACCACGTGCGATTCAGCATGTTCCGCGGACAGATGAATGGTACCGGTACGATCCTTGCCGGCGGCTGCGCGAATGTCGGGTAGCTCGATACCGTGGTCAATGCTGTTGCGTATCAGGTGCACCATCGGATTGCCGAGACGGTCGATGACCATTTTGTCCAGTTCGGTTTCGGCACCTTCGGTCTCCAGGCGGATCTTCTTGCCCAGCTCGCGTGACAGATCGCGTACCAAGCGGCGGAAACGTCCGAAAGTGGTGCCGATCGGCAGCATGCGAATGGAAAAGGTATTGTCGCGGAGCTCTACCGTCAGGCGGTCCAGGTCCTCGGTCACGGACATCATCTCCTCGTCTTCGCGTGAATTTGCCAACTGGTTCATCCGTGCCTGCACAATGACCAACTCACCGACGAGGTTCATCAGCTTGTCCAAGCGGGAAGCAGGCACACGCACGGTCGTGTCCTGGGCCTCACTCTTGCGTTCCTTGGCATCGCGCAGCGCCTTCTGCTCGCTCAACGCCGCCACGATGTCGGATTCCGAGACCAATCCGGAGTCGCGCAACAGTTCACCGGTCTTCGGCTTGGTCTCGAGAATGTTGTTGACCTGGTCCACGGTGATCAGGCCGCGCTCAACCAGAATCTCGCCTATATAGTCAAAGTGCTCAACATCACTCAGGTCCGAGTCGACTTTCTCGATGTTGACCTGCCAGTCATCGGCCACGAAGATGAAAGTATCCTTGAGCGTATCCAACGATTGCTCAGTGATCAGGATGATGTCCCAGGAGAGCCGGCAGGATTCCGGATCCAGCTCCCTCAACTCGGGCAGTTCGGCAGCCAGGGTGGTGACATAGCAGCTGCCCAGCGATCGCAGTTCCCGCAGAATCGGCACAACATCGAAGCCGTCGGTCAATGCACTGGAGCAGGGGGTAAAGCGAATCCGGAACGCGGTCTCGATATTGTGTTTTCGTTCCACTTTCTGCGACGCAGCGGCCTTCTCCAAAGCGATAGCGTCCACCGGAATGATCTTGTTCAGGCGTGTCAATAACGACTGGCCGACCAGCGCCTGCACCGGACTCTGCTGTGGGTGCCTCAGCATGCCCGCGATATGATCCTTGGCGTCCAGCATGACACTGACCAACTCCGGTGTCACCGGATACTGGCCATTGCGCACCTTGTCGAATGCAGTTTCCAGGTGATGGGTGAAGGCCGACAGATCATCGAATCCGAACATACCACCCGCCCCTTTGATGGTATGCATGGCGCGGAAGCATGCCGCCACCAGATCTGCGTCGTTGGGTTTCTCTTCCATCTCCAACAGGGAACTTTCCAATGTGCAGAGGTGCTCCTCTGCTTCGGTACGGAAGGTATTGAGTGGGTCGGACATGATCAGTTACCCTCCGGTTTGACCTTGAAATTGTCTCCCAGGTTGAACACATCCAACACCTGTGCGGCCGGTTCGGCGACTGCGGCGACCGACAGTTCGCCACCGGCTGAACACAGCTGCTTTTGCCATGCCAGCAGGAACTGCACACCGGAGGTGTCCAGCTCTTCCACCCGGCTCAAATCCAGCACTAACTGGCTGGCCCACTCGCATTCGCTCAGCAGCTGTTGCTTGTAGTCGGCCACCTGGTATAAGGTCAGCCCGCCCACAATGGCAACCTGACACCGCCCCTCGTCATTGGTTATATGCAGTGACATAGCGATCAGGCGAGCTTGGATACTGCCGACAGCAGCACGGCAGGCTGGAAGGGTTTCACGAGCCAGGCTTTGGCTCCGGCAGCCTTGCCCTCCGCCTTCTTCGCCTCCTCGGACTCGGTGGTCAGCATCAGGATGGGGGTGAACTTGGTGTTCGGGTTGGCCTTGATCTGTTTCACCAGACTGATGCCATCCATCCTGGGCATATTCACATCGCTGATGATCAGGTTGGCTTTCTGCGCCTTGAGCTTATCCAGTGCCTCCAGGCCATCACAGGCTTCGACCACCTGATAACCGGCGCCCCTGAGTGCAATACCCACTACCTGTCGGATAGAGGGTGAGTCATCCACGACCAGAATAGTTTTCGACATCGTTAACCCCAAATGTAGCTAGAAAAAGGTCAGTTCGCTGCCACTCTCGGAGGCGGAAACCTGAGCATCGAGGGAGCCATGATTGCGGCGCTCTTCTGTCGTCGAGTAACTCGCTTGGATTCGCGCCAGCGTCCTCGACACATCCAGTGGCTCGACCGGTTTTCCAGCGCCTCTTTCCTGGCGACAAAGATCGACCGCTTCCGCCGCTTCTTGAGCGCTGGACACGACATGCTGCTGAATCTGGCTGACCCGGTCCTGGAACTGCAGGTAGACCAGGACATCCTCGATCTCGCGGCGTATCTCATCGCCTACGGTACGCATCTGATCGGCTTCCGACCTGGAGCGTTCGACCAACCCGAAAATGCGATCCAGTGTTGCCGCGATGAGATGCTCATTGCCCCTGGTGAAGGTTTCCGAGGCCAGGCTGGACTGCTCGGCCTGCAGCAGGGTTTCATTCATTGCACCGGTGACTTCGGCAACGGTCTTCTGAATCTTCTCTCCGGTGGTCGCCGACAGGCCAGCAAGATTCCGTACCTCTGCCGCAACCACGGAAAAACCCCGTCCATGCTCACCGGCACGTGCCGCCTCGATCGCCGCGTTGAGCGCAAGCAGGTTGATCTGGTCGGCGATCCTGCCGACATCCTCGGTCATGGCATTGAGGGCCTTGATGTTTTCCGCCAGCGCCCCGATCCGTTTTGACGTAAGCTTCTCCCTTTCAGTGGACGTGACTTGTGAATCCGCGACCATCTGAAGCGCTTTATGGGAATTTTGGAACTGCAACTCCAGATCACAATGAGCGCCGTCGTCACACACTGGGGAAGTGGCCTGAATCACTTCACTCAGCCGGGTGGAGAGGGAGGCAAATCGTTGGGAGAGGCCAATGACACCTGATTCAGTCTCTTGACGACAGGTTTCAATCTGGCGTGAAACCAGTGGCAACATCTGGGTGCACAGCTCTTCCAACGATTGCAGGTAGTGGCTGTGCGAATCGCGTTGCACAGATTGATCATCGGCAAGTTTCTGCAACCGTTCCTCCATCTCTCCGACGACCTTGCTCGCCCAAATACCTGCCGCCACACAGACAGCAGTCAGCCCCAGCGTGGTTCCTACCGCCAGGTACGAAAACTCCCCTACCAGCAATATTGCGATCGCTGCGACTGCCCCGACTACCCAGGGGATATACCGGAGTCTGACATACCTGCCGTCGTTCACCTTGTCTCTCTATTCCCTTTACATTGACTCTCAGAAACCCGACGCAGATTGGAGCACAGAGAAAACAACACCAATCCCGCTGCTTTTGTAACGACAAGCGGCAGCAAACCTGAAGCGGGATTTCCAATCCGGGCGCTATCCTGGCACGGAGAAACAACGCGGCTTCCAGTAGTGGGGTATATTTGGATTGGTATGGCCCAGTCCCCGGAGGCGGTGAGCACGGGCAAATAACAATAAACATTACCGAGCGTTGTTACCGATCCCATTCCTCCCGGGACAGACATAGCGTTCCGGACCCAACGGCACTGGCGGCAAGCCGGCAACTATCAACCAATCCAACCGATTTCAACTTGCTGCCTGCACTGGATCTTCGCGTACACTATCATTCGGTAGACGGGAGCCTGCCAGGAGAGGTGGGCAGCTCGTGGAGCACCGGTCAGCTGCCAAGTGTTGGCGCTTCAGCTGACCCCTCCATCCACGATTTATCAAAGAGACCAACGACCAAGAGGTGAATGAGATGTCAAGAGTTCTGCTGATACTGCGGCACGCGAAATCCTCCTGGGACAGCGCTGCCGATTCGGACTTCGATCGGCCGTTGGCTGAGCGCGGCGAACAGGACGCACCACGGATGGGAGCGTGGATGAAAGCACAGGGATGGGTCCCCGACTATGTCATCAGTTCACCAGCGCGGCGGGCAGCACAGACGGTGGAGGCGGTGTGCGCGGCGCTCGACCTGGGTGTCGATCAGATCCACTGGGATGAGCGGATCTACGGCGCCTATGACCGCGAGCTGATGCAACTGCTCGCGGAGATTCCAGCCGACGCCAAGTGCGTGCTGCTGGCGGGACACAACCCCGGACTGGAAGATCTGTTGAGCCATCTCTGGGGGAAGAACTCTCAGGTGCCAGCCAATGGCAAACTGATGCCCACTGCAGCGCTGGCCCAGGTGGAGCTGCCGGACGACTGGCAGCAGCTGCCGGAGGGCGTGGCACGGAAAGTCACCGTGATTCGTCCCAAAGAGATAGATTGAACGTGCGCAAGATTGGGGTCAGAGTGAAAACTCAGGTTGAGTTTTCACTCTGACCCCAATCTTGCTGACCCCAAACAAAAGTGCTGGCCCGCCTCCATTCTGGTATAGCGTCGATAACCTCCCCGACCAGAGAGGTCGACACCATTCAGGAAGTATTCACCGTCAGCTTCGCTCGGACTCTTCACCTGATATCCCAGCAGACTGGCGATAAACCGTCCCACATCGTAGTGGGTCACCGGACATGCCAGCTGACGCACCAGCGCATCGACAGCCGGTGGGGTGTTCAGTCCGAGATAGATGAACGGCACCCGGGCGGAGCCGAACTCCAGCGTGTTGTGTCCATAACCACCCGACTCACCGAGCCGCTGTCCATGGTCGGAGGTGATGATCACTACCGTGGGATTGCTGGTACGTTGCCGCACAACCGCCAGAATCTCCCCCACCACCCGGTCGAAGTAGCGCATTGCGTCATCATAGCTCCCCTGCATGTAGCGATCGTATTCGTCTTTGCTGAGCCCCTTGCCGAAATGGACCAGCTCTGCCGGTGTGTATCTCGCATAGGGAATATGACCCGCACGGGGATTGAGGCTGAGCATGAAAGGCCGGCTCCAATCGAACGCCAGCGCTTGCAGTTCGGCGATCAGCTTGCCGTCGAACTGCTCCGGACGGTTCTCCAAATGTCCCCACTCCTTCCAGATATCAACCGCTCCGCTGGAGACCTGAGAAGCGATCGCAAACATCTCCTGCGAGGAGAGGAACGCCGTCTGATACCCTTTTGATTTCGCCAGCCGGTAGAGGTTGGTCCGGCCCGAAGCGATATGAGTGCGGTTATTGGGCTCGTACTGAAGATTGTAGAACATCGGGATGGAGACGTGGGTAGAGACTCCGCTGGAGATGCCTGGACGAAATATCAGCCCGCCCGCCTTTGCGATCGCACTCAATACCGGTGTCGTGTCACGCGGATACCCATACAGCCCCATGTGGGTATGGGTGATACTCTCGCCCATGATGATCACCAGATTGAGCGGCACGGGACGCGACTCGTCCGCCAGCAGCGTCAGGCTGTAATCCGGATAAACCTTGCCGACATCCGCGTCCGCGCGCAGCAGATCCCAGACCAGATAGTAGGAGAAGGCGTTGACGCCGTTGCGAAACGCGGTCTTGTTCGGATCCGGATCGAAGCGCATCGAATTGTCTTCGGTAACGGCATGAATCAGCGGCACCAGGATCCAGAAGATCAGCAGGCCATAACCCGTTCTGTTTCCCATACGGAGACGCAGCGCCGCACTCCGCTGGTGCAGCACGAGCATGGCTGCGGTGGTGAGCAGGATGATCAGTGCGGGGACCAGCGAGAAGGTCACCACTTCACCCAAAGCACCCCAGAAGTCCTTGTATTGTCGGGAAGCCAGCGCCAGGTCGGCGGGTCCGAAATAGGTGCCGGCAAACTGAAAGTAGATGATTTCCGAGAGTTGCAGCAGCTGCATCAACAGCAGCAGGATCAGATAGAGACGGGGCGGTGCCGCCAGCATTCGCAGGAAGAGGAAAAAGGCCAGAATGTAGCCGACATCGTCCTTGCGCCAGAGAATACCGTCGATCCTCCCGATCCAATGGAGGTAGAGCTCCACCGTCAGAAAAAGACCGGCCAGCAGCAGCACAATGACAACATTGCCGCCCAGTCGGAGCAAATGACTGATCGCTTTTTGTATCATGTCAGGTGAGTTCATAGCCGATAGAAGCGCCGGAATCCTCAGTCGGAGAGATCTTTTGCTCTGATCGATCGGTCGATTTCGCTGGCGCGCCGGTAGTGAGTCTCATCATCTATCTCTGACCAGAGCAGGTCGGCAACGGTGACGCACTGTACCGGAACGGAGGCCGCTGCCGCCACCATGGCATCGGTTTCGTAATCCAGGCGCAGGCTGTCGTTGGCCGCAAAGCACGCTTCCGCATAGCCACACATCGCCTCCATCAGCGTGCTGGAGACCTTGGTGATACCGACCAGTTCACCAGCAATCCCTGCACCCAGATCCTGCCGCCGCTTGCTCATCGCCAGCAGTCGCTGCTGTATGTCGGCTGCCACGTAGACCTCGTCTCCGGCACCGGTCGCTCCCGACAGCAGCAGCACATTGTCCGCCGGATGTTGCAGCAGCGTGGTCAGCGCGCGCTGCTCGTAGATCAGGTCCGACTCCAGCAGCAGAAAATCGCCGTCGACCTCCTGCCGTGCAAGATAGAGCGAGTACATGCTGCCGGAGTTGGCGTATTCCGGATTGTGAACCAACTGGATGGTTTCCGGCCGGGACCGGGCCAAGGCGGCATAATATTCCGACTGATAACCGGTGACGATGGTGACCCGTGCGATACCTGCCTGTGACAGACGATCGATCGAATCCTCGATGATGGCACGCTGGTGCAGCACCAGCGCACCTTTGGGTCCCTGGTGGCCGATCGAACGCAGCCGGGTACCCATCCCCGCTGCCAGTATCACTGCCGAGCACGGCCGCATAGCAACTCCTCGATCGCTGTCAGCAGTCGGGTGATATCCTGATCCAGGATGTCACCCATGGTGCAGATCCGAAACATCTCCTGGTACAGGCTCCCCTGTCCGGCATAGATCACGAAGCCAGCGGCTCGCAGCGCATCGTGGATCTCCTGGTAGTTCCACCCGACCGGCAGTTTGAATGAGGAGATCATCGACGAATAGACATCACCCTCCAGGTAAGCGGGTACGCCAAGTTGCGTCAATCTGCTGCGTACCCGCTCAGAAAGTTGCCGGTAGCGCACTCCCCGCGCCCGCCAACCGCCCAGATCCGCCAGTTCCGCGAGCGCCTCCCGCAGGGCGAAACAGGCGTGCACCGCCGGCGTGTAGGGTGAAAAGCCGTCCAGCTGCGCCGCTTGGTAGCGAAACAGATCCAGGTAGAGTCCGTCTGCCAGGCTGGTTCGGTGTACAAACAGCGTCTTGCGGGCCAAAACGAAAGCGATACCGACAATACCGTGCAGACACTTGTTGCCGGTGGATGCCACCGCGACCAGATTGGGATGAGAGAAGTCGATCCACTCAGCGCCGAAACTGGAGACCGCATCGAGCATCAGCTCCACGCCGAACTTGGCACATAGATCGAGCAGTGGCGCCAGATCGTTCAGCCGGCCGGTGGTCGTCTCGTTGTGCACAGCGACCACCTGGCCAATAGTGGCGTCACCGGCCAAAGTTGTCCGTACCCGCTGCAGATCGATCGGTTCGCGCCAATCAGCCCGCAGCTCATGACAGGGACGGCGGTGCGCCGCGAGCATCGCCGCGATGCGCTCGCCGTAGACGCCATTGCTCAGCACCAGCGTCGTCCGCTCACGGGAGGAGAAGCTGTCGATCATCGCCTCGACCGCGCAGGTACCGGAACCGGTGAGCGTCACCGCTTCGAAGGCCGCTTCCGCTTCGCTGTAGACGGCAGCCAGCCGCGTTTTGATATCCCGCATCAACGCGGCGAAATCAGCCTCCCGATGACACATATCCTCACGCAGCAGCGAGGCTCTGACTCTATCACTGAGCGTGACGGGACCGGGATTGAGCAGTATGGTTGGTCGATCTTGCATCAGACTCTCGCAATATACCGGCTCAGCCGCTGCGCCACCTGCACCGGTGTGACCGTGGGGCGCGGCAAGTCATCGGGGACACCGGTGCGCATCGGTGCGTGAATAAAGCGGAGCATCCGCGGCGGCGACTGCAGCAGCAGCCGCAGTGCTTCGGCATTGGCGACCCGCCGACTGTCGGGGTAACCGCAGGCACCGGCGATGGCGCAAAAATCGACCGAGTGGGAGACGGTGGACTGCCCCCCGGTCGACTCATGGCAGCCGTTGTCGAGCAGGATATGGACCAGATTGCCCGGACGCTGGTAACCGATCGTGGTGAGCGCCCCCATTCGCATCAGCGTGGCACCATCACCATCCAGCACATAGACCCGCCGTTCCGGCTGAGCAAGCGCCAGCCCCAGTCCGAAGCTGGAGGCGCAACCCATGGAACCGACCATGTAGAACTGGTTTTCACGATCGTCGCTGGCATAGAGTTCGCGGCCGGTATAACCGGTTGTCGCAACCACCAGATCGGTGTCGGATACGGCGGACTGGACCACCCTCAGATAGTCGCTGCGCGTCGATTCAGGCAGCTGCCGCTCCGCGGCAGCGACAGGAAACAGCGGCCGCACTTCCGGCTGACTCTGCAGCTTACAGGAAGCAACGCTCCCCTTGCGCATCACCAACGCATACGGTGTTCCGGTACGCTCCATGTGGGCAACAGCGATTTGCAGCGTGCGTTCCACCGCTGCTGCTTCGCTGGGAAACCACGCCCAGGGGATGCCCATCAGCTCCAGCATCTGCTGGGTAATCTGCCCCATCAGTTCATGCTGCGGCTCATCGGGCAGGCCAGGCTCGCCCCGTAGTGTAACGATCAGCAATACCGGTAGCCTGAAGGTATGGGTGAGCGAGGTGAGCGGATTGACTGCATTGCCCAGTCCGGAATTCTGAAACATCGCAATGGCGCGCACACCGCCCAGCTGGGCACCCGCCGCGATCGCTACCGCATCGCCCTCGTTGGCGGCAGCCACGTAACGCGCGCCGGGATCATCGATCACATAGTTGATGAAAGGCTTCAGATAGGAGCAGGGAACCCCGCTCCACAGACCGAACCCATACGCCCTTACCGCTGCCACAAATTGTTCCGCCTCGATCATCCGCTGTTGGCTCCGTTAGAAATTTCCCGCGTGGACCACATCGTCGAGCGAGTCCACATCCAGCCAATGGCCGGTGGTGTAGTACACGCCAACCCGGTTGCCCTTTTCAACCAGCAGGTTCAGCAGATCAGGCAACTTCGCCCAGCGCTGATCGCCCTCGCTCAGCATGCGCTCAACCACCCCGGCCACTGCGGCGATCTCCGCGGCGGCAATCTTGAAAAAACCCATCCACTCCCCGTGAATGTCACTCCTGGATATCTCCGTTCCAATCCGTTGCAGCCGGATCCGTGTCGAAAACGACTCCCGGCTGTGGGGCATGGAGCAGCTGGCATAGTCGGCCTGACGATCGCGATTGACGCTTTCCATCCAGTTGGTGTCGATCGCCACCGCCAGCGGGTCGCGCGATTCCGCCAGAATCTGCACGATATACTTGTTGAACAGCACATCGCCGTAGCAGACGATCAGGTCCTGCTCCGGCTGGATCCCCTGCAGCCCTTTGAGCAGTGACACCAACTCGCCGGATGCCGCATAGTCATCGTTGTCGATCAGGTTGAGATTGGGCAGATTCACCGCCTCCTTCTTATAGCCCCGCACCACCGAAATATTTTTGATTCCTGTCGCATTCAGCGCTGCGACGATATGTGCGAGCAGTGGACGGCCGGCCACACTGACCATGGTTTTGGGACGGTTTTCGGTCAACTCGCCCAGCTCCTCTCCCCGGGATGCTGCCAGTACCAAAGCCTGGATACCCAGGTGGCGCAGCGGCAGATACTTCTTCTCCGCCTGCTGCAACTCGACCGCCCCCTGAAGCCGGAACACCTCGGCCACCGGGACCACCCGGTCTTCGACGGAGAAGAGATTCTGATCGGATGCCAGGCTCCGTGCCGTCTGCTGCATCGCGGCGATGGAGGCACGTAGCAGGTGATTGGCCCAGATGACCAGTGAAAAGCCGTGGTCCCGAAAAACCTCTGTCGGGGTGGAGTAGTACTTGGTCGGCACAATCACCACCGGCAGCCGGTCGGCCCACTCTCTTTTAAAGGCCAGCACCTCGTCCGGCATGCTGAGCGCGGAGTGGATCAGTACGGCGTCCGCACCCGCCTCCCGGTACGCCTCGGCCCGTTGCAACGCCTCCGCCAGACCCCAGCCGGCAATGAACGCCTCGACCCGGGCAACGATGGAAAAGTCGTCATGGCGCTGCGCATCCTTTCCCGCCTTGATCTTGCCGCAGAACTCGTCGATATCGGCCAACGGCTGCGCCTGTCCTTGGATGAAACTGTTGGTCTTGGGAAACAACTTGTCCTCGATACAGACGGCAGCGATCTCCCGCTGTTCCAGCTTTTTCACCAACCTGCGCATATTGTTGAAGTTGCCATACCCGGTATCACCGTCCAGCAATATCGGCACCCGCGTGGCGTCGGACATGAACTCCAGCATCTCCAGCACCTGGGTCCAGCTCGCCTCGTTGTTGTCGCGTACACCAAACTGCGCGGAAAGCGACAGACCACTACCCCAGATCCCCTTGAACCCCGCCTCCTCGGCGATGACCGCGCTGATGCCGTTATGCGCCTCGCACAGGAATTCGAGCTGCGGCGAATTGAGTAATGATCTGAATTTTTTGGCCTTTTCCAAAAATAGCTTCCCCAATTAAAAGCGCCTATCATAACAGATTAAGACACTGAACATTCAGCCGACAGACAAATTGCTATACCGGGTACACAGCTATAAAAGCGCTAAAAAAGTTCAAGCGGGCAATCAAACGTCGTCTGGGACTGAGCAGCGAGCGTCCGCCATTCACTGGGAAATACTACCTCCGCGCACGCGCGCTGCTGCTCGACACGGTGGATATCCTCAATCGCGCGGAGCTACCTTACATGCTGGATGCCGGTACGCTGCTGGGCATCGCGCGGGATGGTGATCTGATTCCCTGGGACAACGACATCGACCTGATGCTCCCCGTCGAGAGCGTCGCCAAGCTGCGTAAACTTTATGCTGAGATCTTCCGGCATGGCTGGAAGGTCTCCCGTACCTACCGCATGGAGTTCTCCAGCAGCGCCTGGCAGATCGGTGATCCGCGAGTGATCAAACTGCGCAGCTGGAACCCCTGGCTATTGGGTCCCGGCTCCACCCTGCTCGACATCACCATCATCCATCGTCACGCAGAGGCTTACTGGTGGGAGATGGCAAAGAAGGTCTGTACGGTGGAAGCCTGCTTCTTCGACAAGCACGAATATCTGGAGTATGGCAACCGTCAAGTCCGGGTCCCCTACCGTCACGAGGAGTATCTGACCCGGCTGTATGGGGACTGGAAGACGCCAGACAGAAACTTCCACCACGATCAGTTCGGCACCATCGTCGAGTCGTAACGGGAGAAAAGGGTCCGGGAGAAAGGGTCGGTTTTCCTATTGTTGCACGAACAGGGAAATAGCCTGGATTATCTGCCCATCAGCGTTTTTCGACAGGCAGGTTAGCCAGCAGAATAGGTGAACTACCAGCTAGGAGCCTGTCTGACTTAACACTGTTTGGCTGCAAATCCCCGGATGACGATCAACTCAGCTTATCGACCTCGTTAAATAGGCCCACTATTCGCCTCGTTCGATAAACTGATTTGATTCGCCCCCGGTGATTTTCGCTTCAAACGGATAAGTCAGACAGGCTCCTAGTGTTAACAATGAAACAATAAGGGAAATTCGTCACATGCATTACATGAAACTGATAGCCATAATATTTTTGCTTGTTTTTGTTGATTCGGCCTATGCCAATAGCGCCTCACAAGCCGCGGTCTCCTACTTTGACGCGCTAAAGAAAAAAGATTTTGACTCCGCCGCAACCTACTTTGATCCCAATGCGTTACATGATTTCAGGGAAACCATGGGTTTCGTTTCTGAAGTTCCAGATAATGGACCAAATAGCTTTATTAACGTTTTCTTTGGCCCGAATGCGACCAAGGAATCGGTGTTAAAACTAACAGATTCAGAGTTCTTCTCTGCATTTTTGAAGGCGGTAATGACTCAGGCTGAAGCAAGGGGTGGAATAAATTTCAATGGAATGGAGGTGCTTGGCGAGGTAATGGAGGGCTCAGCGTTATCTCACGTGGTGACACGCAACAAAGTGTCTGTCGGTGAAGTAGAGGTTGAAGCGATGGAGGTCGTGTCATTCAGGTTGGTAGGGAAAGAGTGGAAGGCCCTGATGAGCGCCAAAATGAAAGGCATAGCCAACCAAATCCGGGCAGCCATAAATCAGCGCAAATGATCATGACAGAAGACGGGGTCAGTTTTCGTACTGCAACTCGACAAGATCGGACTGGATTTTTTGTGTTGCGATGCCCTTACGAATCGAATTTACCGATGCACTGCATCATTTGACGGATCGAGTAGATCCGGCGGGAAACAATATACGAAAACGATGAAGAGCGTGGAAGTTTTCCGGGGATCCTCGCCGAGGTAAACTACCGTTTACAGCGTCAACGCCGGTAAACCTATCCTGGCGAGGAGGGTCGCGCGGAGCAAATGACTGCCTGGGTGGAATTGGTGGCAAACCATTGAGCGTTCCGTTAGCACAGCGCCATTCACCACTTGTTCCACCTCCGTCACAATAACCGCCCATCCCGCAGCGGGGGCGTGGATATCATGACAGGTTAAGCGACCGGTGCACGCAGTTAGCGGGAAATAGCGCAGCAGTTCGACACACTTGGCGACGGCGGGTCAGACCCTGCAGAAAGCGATGCAAGAACTGACCCCCTACACACACAGAGAGGAGGGACAATGCGTATCGCAATCATGGGTGCTGGTGGATTAGGCGGCTATTTTGGTGCTCGCCTCTGCAAAGGAGGTGCGGATGTGCACTTCATTGCCCGAGGCAAGCATCTAAAGGCAATGCGCAGCGAAGGGCTGCGAGTGGAGGGACCTGAGCCCATTCATATAGCCACTGTGCATGCGACTGACGAGCCAAAAGAGGTCGGCATCGTTGATTTCGTGATGATCTGTGTCAAGCTGTGGGATACCGAAGCAGCATTGCGTCAGATCAGCCCAATGGTTGGTGCTGGTACGACGTTGATTTCTTTTCAGAACGGTGTTCTGAAAGACCACTCTCTGCGAGCCGCTTATGCCGAATCGCAGATCATGGGCGGCGTAGGTTATGTCGCAGCCACGATTGACCGACCGGGCGTCATTCGCCAGACAGGGCCAATGCAGAGGCTGCTGTTCGGCGAGTTTGACGGCTCGCTGTCAGCTCGGGGCCAGGCCCTTCTTGAGGCTTGCCTCGCGGGAGGTATCAATGCTGAGTTATCCTCCAGCATTGTCCGCGAAATATGGCAGAAGTATGTTTTCCTGGTTGGGTTGTCGGGGACCACGACGACCATGCGCAAGCATATCGGTCCGATCCGAGAAAATGAACAGACACGTGCTTTCCTGTTAGATGTGATGCGTGAGGTGGTTGCAGTTGGTCGGGCCTATGGTGTTGATTTGCCCGAGGACTATGCCGAAGCGCGCCTGCAGTTGGCGGACGATGTGGCGTATGACATGACTTCCTCAATGCATCACGACCTTGAACGCGGTAATCCCCTGGAGGTTCGCTGGCTTTCCGGGGGCGTTGTGGAACTGGGTCAGCAAAAAGGCGTGCCGACTCCTTTGAACCGGGCGATTGCCGATATTCTTGCGCTCCACGCTTCGGGTATCAAAGTCGCGAAGTAACGACCAAAATAATCAGCAACAGGGACCGGCTTGTCTGCCTGAACTGCAAAGTCATCCCGTCATCCACGATTTAAACCTGTATTTGGACGATTTCGGCAGAAACTTTGGTGGCTCAAACAAGATTGAATAGATATTGTATCGCCCGGCTGATTTGGAACCTCTGCTGACACAGATCGATCCCTTGCAGCAATTCACCACTTGGTCATTACCGCACATGCCGCGATTGAGTGCGGTCCCTGCAACCGTTTCGGGGGCCGATCTGCGCAGCATGACGTACCATCGTTTAACCCCGGAGGATTCACAGACCCTGCTCCCAAACTCGAAACCAGATCTCTTATGCTGGCTCTGAGTCTGCAAGCCACTCACGCGGCTTCAGGTAAAGCTGGTACAACTCCGCCTCCTCACTGCCAGGATCGGGGCTCCAGTTGTAGCGCCACTTCACCAGTGGCGGCAGCGACATCAGAATGGACTCGGTGCGCCCGCCTGACTGCAGTCCAAACAGCGTGCCACGGTCATAGACCAGATTGAACTCCACATAGCGCCCGCGCCGGTAGAGCTGAAAATCGCGCTGCCGCTCACCATAAGGGTGTGCCTTGCGGCGCTCCACGATCGGCAGATAGGCGGACAGGTAGTGGTCGCCAACACTGCGCATGAGCGCAAAACAGTGCTCGAACCCGCCTTCGTTCAGGTCATCGAAAAAGAGTCCGCCGATTCCACGGGGTTCCTCACGGTGTCTGAGGTAGAAGTAGTTGTCACACCACTGTTTGAATCGAGGATAGAGCTCGTCACCGAATGGGGTACAGGCTGTCCGGGCAACCTGGTGCCAGTGCCGGCAGTCCTCCTCATTACCATAATACGGCGTCAGATCGAATCCTCCGCCAAACCACCAGACGGGTGGTTCGTCCGCGCTCTCTGCGATGAAGAAGCGTACATTTGCATGAGAGGTCGGCACATAGGGGTTGCGTGGATGGATCACCAGCGATAAGCCCATCGCTTCGAACCGTCGGCCGGCCAGCTCCGGCCTGTGTGCGCTGGCCGATGGAGGCAGCCGGTTACCGGTGACATGGGAGAAGTTGACTCCCCCCTGCTCGATCACCGCTCCATCACACATCACCCGGCTGACGCCGCCGCCACCCAGCTTTTCTCCCTCCTCCCTGCTCCAGGCATCCCGAGCGAATCCGGTACCCTCATCGACCGCGTTCAATGCAGCGCAAATCCGCTCCTGGAGTTCGATCAGATAGGTTTTTACCGCGGTTTTGTCAGGCTGACTCATCGATCGGAGGATCCCGGTTACATCCCGTTCTTGAACTGCTCGTTCTGAGCAATACCGCTCTCCCTGAGCGGTTTCAACGCAGCCGCATAGGCTTTCAGGATATCCAGCGCCCAATCGATACGCCGGCGATAAAACTCATCGCTGCGGCTGTCGTTCTGCCGCTCATCCTCGTTCAGCACCTGCTCCACCTTGCGTACGATGATCTGTTCCGGGATATAGCAGATCCGGTTGTTTTTATAGCTGCTCATGCGCAACTCCGCGACCGGATACGCGCCGCCATCGCCGGAAGAGACCGCGACGATCAACGCCGGTTTGTGGCCCAATTCACGTGCACTGCAGAGCAGAAAGAGATTCTTCAGCCCTGCGGGAACCTGACCATGCCACTCCGGAGTAACGATAACGAATGCGTCGCTCTGCTGCAGCTGCTGATGCAGAGGATCGAGCAACTCAGGCCACTTCGGATCGCCCATCCAAAGGCCCTGATCCCAAAAGGGTAACGGATTATCGGCCAGACTGAATATCTCGATAGTGTCCAGACTATCTTTCGCCCTGAGCGACGTTTGTATGTGGCGGGCAACCTTCATGCTCTGCGAGGGGTTGCGATGGCTGCCGCTGATGATGGTAATCTTCACTGGCACTCACTCCTGATGTCGTCTTCCCTCATTTGAAGCGGTCTCTCAGCCAGGCATCGAACTCCTCGCCGAGATGTTCATGTTTCAGCGCATAGTCTACCGTCGCCTGCAGGTAGCCGATTTTACTGCCGCAATCGTAACGGTGCCCCTTGAAGTTATAGGCCATTACCTTTTCACGGGTCATCAGACGGGCGATGGCATCGGTCAGCTGAATCTCATTGCCTGCGCCTTTGCCGGTCTGCGACAGCTGATGAAAAATTTCGGATGTTAAAATATAGCGCCCGACCACACCACGGTTGGAAGGGGCATCCTCCGGCCGCGGTTTTTCAACTATCCCCTTGACCTGAACCAGATCACCCTGTTCTTCGGTGTCCACGATACCGTAGCTCCGGGTCTCGTTAGGCGCCACCTGCTGCGTTGCGAGGATCGAACAGCCGGTTCTGGAGAAGACATCAACCATCTGCCGCAGACAACCACGATTGCCATCGTCGATGAGATCGTCGGCCAGCACCACCGCAAACGGCTCGTCACCGACTACCGGTTCGGCACAGAGCACCGCATGGCCCAGACCCAACGGCATGCTCTGACGGATAAATACACAGGAGACATGTGACGGCGTGATATTTCGCACCAACTCCAGCATCTCGCTCTTATTGCGCGACTCCAGCTCCATCTCCAGTTCATAAGCGGTATCGAAATGGTTGGAGATGGCGCTCTTGTTGCGCCCGGTAATGAAGACCATCACTTCGATACCCGCTGCAACCGCCTCTTCCACCGCATACTGAATCAGTGGTTTGTCGACGATTGGCAGCATCTCCTTCGGACTCGCTTTGGTCGCCGGCAGGAACCGGGTCCCCAGGCCGGCGACGGGAAAGACCGCTTTGCGTACTAATCTGGTCACTGCATACTCCTTGAAATGTGAGTGTGTTTAAATCAACCAGGTGGGATGCGCCCATACAGTTCCCCGCGACTGCGTAGTTTGCGGGGAAGATCCTGGTCCACCTGCTCCCACTGGAAACGCCAACGCCAGTTGCCCTCGACAGTCCCGGGCAGGTTCATGCGATGCTCACTGCCTAGCGCGAGCAGATCCTGCATCGGAATCACCGCAAGCTGGGATCGTGAAGCGAGTGCCTGGCGGATCATCGGCCAGGGCATCGCCTCTCTCGAACGACCGAGGTACTCGTCGACATAGAGCCGGCTGTCATCGTCCAGACCCAGATACCATCCCAAGGTGGTATCGTTATCGTGGGTTCCGGTATAGGTGACCGAGTTGATTTCATGTCGAAAAGGGAGGTAAGGATTGTCAGCACCTCCGGAAAAGGCGAACTGCAGGATCTTCATCCCGGGAAGCTCGAATTTGCGTCGCAACGCATCCACCTCGGGCGTGATAAATCCAAGGTCCTCAGCGATCAAGGGCAGTGGATCGTAGATATCGTGCAGCTGTTCAAACAGCCGCTCACCTGGCACTTTCACCCAGCGTCCGTCAATCGCGTGTTCATTGACTGCCGGGATCTCCCAATAGGCCTCGAAACCGCGAAAGTGGTCGACACGAATCAGATCGAACAGGTCGAGCTGGGTCTTCATACGATCGACCCAGAAGGCGAAACCATCCTGTTCCAGTTTATCCCAGCGGTAGAGCGGATTGCCCCAGCGCTGCCCTGTCGCTGAAAAATAGTCCGGCGGCACGCCTGCCACCACCAGTGGATGGCCTTCGTCATCGAGTTCGAACAGGTCGCGGTGGGCCCACACCTCGGCGCTGTCGTGGGCGACAAAAATGGGCATATCCCCAAACAGAAGGACACCCCGCTGATTGGCGTACCGCTTCAGTCTCAACCATTGCCGGAAAAACAGGAATTGTTCGAAACGGATATATTCCACCGCTGCTGCGAGGCGTCGGCGAGCCGCTTTCAGCGCCGCTGGATCCCGGTCCCGCAGCGGTGCCGGCCAACGCCACCAGCAACGATGACCATTCTCTTCCCAGAGGGCGCGAAACAGTGTGTAGTCCTCCAGCCAGGCACTGGTCTCGGTGATGAACAGATCCAGTTCACTGCGTAGCTCCGGCCTGGGGTTGGCTCGAAACTCCTTCCAGGCCGCCCGTAACAGCCGCTTCTTGTCAGCCTCACCAATCTGCTCTTTGTGCGCGAATTCAGGCGGCAGCAGCGCCAGATCAGCCAGTTCGCTGATGCTGATCAACCTGGGATTGCCGGCGTGCATTGAACTCGACTGGTAGGGCGAGCCGTCTGCCTGGGTCGGGCCCACTGGCAGTATCTGCCAGACGCTGAAGCCTGTCTGCTGAATGAAATCGACAAACCGATAAGCATCGGGACCCAGATCGCCACACTCCGCCGGTCCGGGGAGCGATGTGATATGCAGCAGTATTCCGGCCCGACGACGGTCGAGACCAAGCTTGTTGAGAGGCTGATTCATTCCTGGTACTCAATCTTCAAACTGTAAATCAAACTTGCCCGTTGCATGGTGGAGCTTGCCAGCCTGTGCAGGATGGATTGGGCTGAGCGCCATCTTGGCAGAGAAATGATAGCTGTCACACCCGTTTGACTGAAAGCTAAGCGCGACAGGACCCACCGGAGCCATGCCGGGTCAGAAGCGCTGACCGATACGGGGAACAGTGCTGGATGATAATCGTCTATTGCTATCAAAGTGTTTCCTTCGGGTTCGGACGCCATCATGACTAGGGCGGGTTACCTATTCTGACGCATCACTCCTCCTAAGCTGGGGTCACCGCTGCCACGCGCGAATATCTCGGACAGATAGGTGGGGGCTGTCTCTCCAAGCAGTTGATAGAGGTAGGTCAGCTGCAAGCGGAAGAGCCGTTCAAAATCGCTGACGGTATCGCCCGGGTTGTAGTCACCAAACCACCAGAACCAGTCCGACCCTTCGCATCTGGCCAGTTGGATAGCAGCCCTCTGCTGCTGCTCCTCACCCAGCCGGTTCTCTGCAATCACCCGGTCGTAGACTACTTTGGCATCGACCAGCATCTCCCACCCCCGGTTCTTGTCCGGGTCACCGATCCAGGTGGAGAAAGTCCCGTAGACCCAACTCCCGGCAACCAGACTCGGCAGGCTGTGGACGGGTGCCGTCTGCTGTTTCACGCAATCTGAAAAGGTGGTCAACTCCAGATTGGGGTGTCCGGCCAGCTTTTCGTAGAGCGTGGTCAGAAAAAAGCAGCCATTGCGCGGGTAGTATTCCCAGGCGTTCTCGCCATCCATGATAATCGAAACTACCCGGTTTGGTTCACCCCGGGTCACCTCGGCAATCGTCTCCAGGTGCTGCAACAGATTAGCCACTGCATCATCCGCATGCCAGTCGGCATAGGTGAAGCCTATCAGGTCGGAAAGCCCGTCATCACGGAAAAATGCACACAGTGAGCTATCCTCCAGACGGTAAGGTTTATGCACCCAGCTCACCGGTAACGGCTCTCCTCCACTGGCAGCAGAGAGACTGTTATGCAGCACCTGCTGTCCACTGGCAGTCCATTGGAACCCCTCCTCCTCCAGCAGCCGCAGGGTCTCGCTGCTGACCCCACCCTCCGATGGCCAACAACCAAGTGGCGCGAATCCAAAATGGCGTTTGAATACTTCTATTCCCTTGCGGATATGCCAACGGGCACGCGGCTCGCCGCCGGGATACTCGATCGCTTTCGGCATGGTGATCTCTGGCATGGCTTCGCGCGCAGTCTCCATGTCCAGCAACAACGGCACGATAGGATGCGCGTAGGGAGTTACCGACAGCTCGACCCTGCCGTCATCCGCCAACTTGCGGTAGCGTTCGATGGTACCTCCGACAAGATCGCTGATCGCAGTGACCAGGCTGCGTCGGTCGTCCATGGTGAAGCCGATGCGTTTCTTTTCCAGGGACTTGATGCGTATGTCATTGCTGCGGGCATACTCACCCATCCAGGCAAGGTGGTACCAGACCAGCAGATCGGCCAGAAACTGATCGTTCAGGTACATCAGCGACTCTTCGTGGTCGTCGACTGTTTTTGCCAGACTGATCAGGCGATGAAATGTCCGGAAACGATTCACCAGGTGCTTCTCGTTAGCCCGCTGACAGGCTCTGACGATCTCCCGGCGTGCGTCGAGGTCCAGCGGAATTCCGGGCCCCGCCAGTGCAGCCAGAAGCGGATCACGGATCAGGACGCCCCGCTCCAGCCAGTTCTTTATCTGCGACGAATAGTCGTCCAGCTGCTCCAGCAGGACCGGGGCAAAATTGACGACCGCACGTGCATTGGGAATCTGTTCGAGATGGCATGCCATATCGATGTAATCCTTGATGGCATGGAGATATACCCAGGGGAGCTGAAAATCACCCTGCTCCGGACCGCGGTAATCGGGCTGGTGCATATGCCAGCAGAGCACCACTTTCAATCTGTTTTTATCTGACATAGTTCAAAACCTGTCCGAGCATGTCCGGCGTGACCAACGCAATACCCCCTCTGGAAACATAGAAGCGTTTGGCATCGGCCTCCGGATCCTCTCCGATCACCGTGCCAGAGGGAATCTGACAACCGTGGTCGATTATCGCCTTGGATATACGGCAGTTTCTGCCGACGTCAACATCCGGCAGGATGACCGAGTCTTCGATCGTTGAGTAGGAGTTGATTCTGACGTTGGAAAAGAGCAGCGAGTGGCGAACCGTAGAGCCGGATATGATACAACCACCGGAGACCATCGAATCCACCGCCATACCCCGGCGTTCGTCATCGTCGAAGATGAACTTGGCCGGAGGAAGCTGTTCCTGATAAGTCCAGATCGGCCAGGTCTTGTCGTAAAGATTCAACTCAGGCGTCACACCGATAAGCTCCAGATTCGCTTTCCAGAAGGCATCGACCGTACCCACATCCCGCCAATAGGCCTGCTTCCCACTCTTAGGGTCTCTGAATGAGTAAGCCATCACCCGGTACTTGTCGAGCACCGAAGGGATTATATCCTTACCAAAATCGTGCGTTGAGTTGGGCGTGTCCGCATCCTTGATCAGTTGCTCGAACAGAAAGCCCCGATTGAACACGTAGATACCCATCGACGCCAAGGCAACCCCGTCCCTGCCCGGAATCGATTTCGGATTCTGCGGTTTTTCTGCAAACTCCCTGATCCGGTTGGACTCGTCGACCGCCATCACACCATACTCCTTGGCGGTTTCCAGATTCACCTCGATACAACCGACGGTCATATCGGCACCACTCGCGACATGTTCGGCCACCATGGTGCCATAATCCATCCGGTAGATGTGGTCACCGGCCAGTATCAGCACGTAATCCGGATTGTGATTACGCAGAATATCGAGATTCTGATAGATCGCATCGGCGGTTCCCGTGTACCAGTTGTTCTCGATACGTTGCTGCGCCGGAAGTATCTCCACAAACTCACCGAATTCACCACGCAGAAAGCTCCATCCGCGCTGCAAATGGAGTATCAGTGAGTGAGCCTTGTACTGAGTGAGGACACCGATCTGGCGGATACCCGAATTGATACAGTTCGACAGAGGAAAATCGATGATTTTAAACTTGCCCCCAAACGGTATCGAAGGTTTGGTGCGCCACATGGTCAGATGCCGCAAGCGCGATCCCCGGCCTCCCGCCAAAATCAATGCCAAGGTGTTCTTGGTCAACCGGCTTACAAAACGCGGGTCCTGATTTTCCTTTACCATTTTAATCTCCCAGACCAACCCAGTAGTGAATTAATTTCCGGAAATTGTCCGAACGCCGGCTACCGGCTATATGCTAACATAGCTTTCAGTATCACCTTTGTGCGTTAACGTAATATTAACCTCATAGGTCCCAACCTGGATTTCAACAACTAAAGTATCCCGAGCACCTCATGGAAAAGCAGCATTTAGAAGAGCCTCTGATACGTATCATCGAATCCCGTCACCACGACCCGTTTGAAGTACTGGGGAAACATATCCTCGGAGAACATGCACTGATCCGTGTTTTTCTGCCGCTCGCGGAGAGTGCCACCATCGTCGAAACAGCGCAGCCAATGAAGCGGACCGAAGGCACCGATTTCTTCGAATGGTACGGTGCATCCAATCAGGTACCCGAGCGCTACAGCATCGCATGGACCGACCGTCGCGGCCGTCAACACTGCACGCACGACCCTTACTGTTTTCCCAGGCAGTTGGAGGATTTCGACCTCCATCTGTTGAGTCAGGGTAAACACTGGCATGCCTACAAGTTCCTTGGTGCGCATCCACACAACGCAGATGGTGTGACCGGGGTACTCTTCGCCGTTTGGGCCCCAAACGCGGAGCGGGTCAGCGTGATCGGTGACTTCAACAACTGGGACGGCCGTGTTCATCCCATGCGCAACCGCGGCAGCTCCGGTGTCTGGGAGCTGTTTATTCCAGCTGCAGCGCCCGGTCATCTCTACCGCTTCGAGATACGCTCGCGCCGGGGCGAGGTGCTGGTAAAAAACGACCCCTATGGCACCTGGTTCCAGAAACGGCCACAGAACTCCGGCATCATCGCCGCAGTGTCACAATACGTCTGGAGTGACCAGCAGTGGATGGAAGGGCGCACAGATAAAGACTGGCAGCGATCGCCGATGTCTGTCTACGAAGTCCACCTCGGTTCCTGGCAGCGAGGGGAGCATGGTGAATTCCTCAACTACCGCGAAATCGCGCATCGACTCGCCGGCTATATGCTGGAACTCGGCTTCACGCACATTGAGCTGCTGCCAATCACCGAACACCCCTTCGATGCATCCTGGGGCTACCAGACGACCGGTTACTTTGCTCCCACCAGCCGCTTCGGTGATGCTGAAGACTTTCGCTATTTCGTCGACCACCTGCACCAGCGTGGCATCGGAGTGATTCTGGACTGGGTTCCAGCCCACTTTCCCAAAGACAGCCATGCACTGGCGCGCTTTGACGGCAGCGCCCTCTACGAACACGAGGATCCGCGCAAGGGGGAACACCGGGACTGGGGCACACTGATATTCAACTACGGCCGCGCTGAAGTGAGCAATTTTCTGCTTGCCAGCGCCATCTACTGGCTCGAAGAGTTCCACCTCGACGGGTTGCGGGTAGACGCCGTCGCCTCGATGCTCTACCTCGACTACTCGCGCTCGGCCGGTGACTGGGTACCGAACAAATATGGCGGACGGGAAAACCTGGAAGCAGTCGATTTCCTGCGTCACTTGAACAGCGTCACACACGAGCAGTTCCCCGGCACACTCATCGTCGCGGAAGAGTCCACCGCCTGGCCACAGGTGTCCCGGCCGACCTGGCTGGGAGGATTGGGGTTCAGCATGAAATGGAACATGGGCTGGATGCATGACACGCTCTCCTACATGTCCAAAGATCCGGTCTATCGCCACTATCACCACGAGCTGCTCACATTCGGTCTGCTCTACAGTTTCACCGAAAACTTTGTACTCCCCTTTTCCCACGATGAAGTGGTCCACGGCAAGCGGTCGATGTTGGATAAAATGGCCGGAGACGAGTGGCAGCGTTTCGCAGGTCTGCGACTGCTGTATGGCTATCTCTTCACCTATCCTGGAAAAAAACTGCTGTTCATGGGCAATGAGTTTGCCCAGGGACGCGAGTGGAACGAAGCAACGCAACTGGACTGGTACCTGATGGCCTATCCCCAGCATCAGGGCATGCGCGCGCTGATCAGTCAGCTCAACCGCCTCTACCGGGAAGTGCCGGCATTGCATGAATTGGACTTCGAGTCAGGGGGTTTCGAGTGGATCGACTGTCATGATGCCAGTCAATCTGTGCTGAGCTATCTACGCTGGGCGCGGGACGGTAGTTTCGTGGTGGTGGTATTGAACTTCACTCCGGTACCACGCCAGAATTATCGGATCGGGGTACCCAAAGGGGGGCCGATGCGGGAAGTGTTCAATTCCGACTCGGCATTCTATAACGGCAGCAACATGGGGAATGACGGTGTGGTACAGACCGAGGAGGTGAGTTGGATGGGGCACAAACAATCGGTTGTACTGACTCTCCCACCACTGGGCATGCTGATTCTGCATCCCCAGCAGGAGTCCTGAACCAGCGCTCCCAGGAGGAATGCCGCTTGATTGCTGTCTGGCATCCTAGCTAACCGGATGCCATCGGCACAAGGTCTGTAGAACGGTTACGCCGACGCGCTGACTGAGGTCAAGGTTGCTACGATTTCCTGGCCATTTGACCGGGTTGGTTCAGGATGCACGGCTCAATACATTTTTCTCTGCTGCTTGAAGTGGGTGATCAACCCCCGGGTTGAGGCGTCATGTTCACCTACCGCACTCCCTTCGTTGAGCTCACCGAGCACCACGCCAGCAAGTTGCTTGCCCAGCTCCACGCCCCACTGATCGAACGAGTTGATCTGCCAGATTATCCCCTGGACAAAGATTTTGTGCTCGTAAAGTGCAATCAATGAGCCAAGGCGTCTGGGTGTCAGCCGGTCGATCAGCAGTGTGTTGGTTGGCCGGTTGCCTGGAAACACTTTGTGTGGTAACAGGTTTGCCAACGCTTGGCCGACGAGACCGGCAGCTGCCAGTTCCGCCTGCGCCTCCTCCTCGGTGCGGCCTTTCATCAACGCTTCGGTCTGCGCAAAGAAATTCGCCATCAGCTTGAGGTGCTGATCACCGAGTTCGTTGTGGCTGTGAACAGAGGCGATGAAATCGCTGGTGACCAGCTGGGTACCCTGATGAATCAACTGGTAAAAGGCGTGCTGTCCATCGGTTCCGGCCGCACCCCAGACCACTGGTCCGGTGCTGTACTCCAACCGCTTGCCGTTGCGCGACACCCCTTTGCCATTACTCTCCATATCGGCCTGTTGCAGATAGGCCGGCAGATGGCGCAGATATTGATCGTAAGGGAGAATCGCATGGGTGCGCACACCGCCGAAATTGTGATACCAGACCCCCAGCAGTGCCAGGATGACCGGCATGTTCGCGGTGAGATCGCTGTCACGGAAATGCAGGTCCATCTCGTGAGCTCCCTCCAGCAGCTCGATGAAACCAGGCATACCGATGGCCAGCGCTATCGGCAGACCAATCGCGGACCAGAGCGAATAACGTCCTCCGACCCAGTCCCAGAAACCGAACATGTTACTGGTGTCGATACCAAAAGCCGCCACTTCCGCTGCATTGGTCGAAACCGCGACGAAATGGCGAGCCACCGCCTGTTCATCCTGCAGCGCCTGGAGAATCCAGCGCCTGGCCGCGTGCGCATTTGCCAGCGTCTCCTGGGTGGTAAAGGTCTTGGAGGCAACGATAAAGAGCGTCGTTTCCGGATTGAGCGGTTGCAATGTCTCAACCAGATGGGTCGGATCCACGTTGGATACGAAGTGCACCGAAAATCCCGGCTGCTGATAATGCTTGAGCGCTTCGGCCACCATGAGCGGGCCGAGATTGGAGCCGCCGATACCGATATTCACCACATCTGTAATACGGCGGCCGGTAAAGCCAAGCCAACCGCCGTCGCGCACCGCACTGGAGAATTTCTCCATCCGTGCCAGTACCGTGCGTACAGCCGGCATCACATCCACACCATCCAGCAGGATCGGTTGAGAAGAGCGGTTGCGCAACGCCACGTGGAGCACCGCTCGTCCTTCGGTGTTGTTGATGCGCTCCCCACCGAACATCCCTCCGATCCACTTTTTCAGTTCGGCTCGCTCAGCCAGCGCCAGCAGTAGCGCCATGGTTTCACTGGATGCACGGTTTTTCGAGTAATCGAGCAACATACCGCATGCCTGCAGCGACATCCGCGCATATCGCTGCGGTTCAGCAGCAAACATCTCCCGCATATGGCGTGGCTCAAGATCCGACCAGTGCCGCTCCAGAGCCAGCCACTCACTACTCTCATGTATACTCTTCAATGGTATCGACCTTAATTCGCCAATCAATGCAACACTTGGAAACGCCTGCCCGACGTTCTCAGCAGATGAAAATCAAAAAGCATATCTCTATTATCTCAAAATTCGTTCGTGTCATGTGATCGATAATGTCTGTGCATCCCTGCACCGGAGGCGTTGATCAAATCAGCATTTCCCCAGGGATCACAAATTGTCCCAAACGCCCCGCTGGTTGAAACCGACCGGTCACCCGACCACTACCCACCCCTGCCCGCACGGAAACGAATGGAATCCACTCTTTCCGTTGCGCCACACTATTCCAACGACAGCGGTTTTCCGTTAGGCTTCGTACGCAGATTAGCATAATCCAGTTTCATTACACGGCCGTGGCAAACATTCCAATGCGGAGATTTGCTGTCCACTCCACCAGCACCCGAACATCATGAAGAGTCGTACCACACCTCGTTTGAATCTGCTGTTTGCCAGCAGTGAAGCACAACCATTGATCAAGACCGGGGGATTGGCGGATGTTGCAGGGAGCCTTCCGCTCGCGCTGTCACAGCTGGGACATGACGTACGCCTGGTACTGCCGGCTTATCCCCAAGCGGTGAACCGGGCGATCCCGCTGACTACCGCGGCAACGCTGGAACTTCCCGGATATGATGGAAGCGTGAGGATTCTCGAAGGTCGGCTGAAAGACAGTGTACCGCTGTACCTGATCGATGCCCCGGGTCTGCTGGATCGTCCCGGCAATCCATACACCGACGCCAGCGGCTCCGATTGGAGAGACAACGCGCAACGGTTTGCACTTTTTTGCCATGCGATCGTGGTCATTGCACTCAATCGTGCCGGGCTCAGCTGGCGGCCGGACCTGGTGCACTGCAATGATTGGCAGACCGGTTTGGTTCCCGCACTGCTCGCCTCCGAGGACAGTCGACCCGCTTCGGTCTTCACTATCCATAATCTTGCCTATCAGGGCGTCTTCAACCGGACCACTTTTGACCAGTTGGAGTTGCCTAATGCGCTCTGGAGCCACCAGGGACTGGAATTTCACGATAACTTCTCCTTCATAAAAGGGGGCTTGGCCTTTGCCGACTGGATCACTACGGTAAGCCCAACCTATGCACGGGAGATCCTGGCATCAGCGCTTGGATACGGACTGGAGGGTTTGCTGCAGCATCGATCAGAGCGGTTGGAGGGGGTACTGAACGGTATAGACTACAGTGTATGGGACCCGGCTTCCGATCCGGCAATACCGCAGCACTACGATGCCGCTACCTTCAGCCTGAAAAAAATCAATAAGTTACATCTGCAGCGTGAAGTCGGCCTGCCAGAAAATGAGCATGCCCTGCTCTTCGGACACATCGGCCGGCTGGTAGCACAGAAAGGCGTCGATCTCATCCTGCAGATACTCCCCGGCCTGCTGCGGCTGGCGGATACCCAGCTGATCATTCTGGGATCAGGAGATCCCGGACTGGAGCGTTTTCTGCGGCAGGAGTGCGGCAAACATCCCGACAAGATCGCAACAGTCATCGGTTACGACGAGCCACTCGCCCACCGCATAGAAGCCGGCTGCGATCTGTTTCTGATGCCCTCCCGTTTTGAGCCTTGCGGCCTCAATCAGCTCTATAGCCTGCGCTATGGGACCGTGCCTATCGTGCACCGCACCGGCGGACTGGCCGACACGGTCATCAACGCAACGCCACGTAATCTGCTCAACGGCAGCGCCACGGGCTTCGTGTTTGACCGACCCGATGTGGAGTCACTCTGGCGCACCATCGATAGTGCGATCGACTTTCATAAAAGACCGGAAATCTGGTGGCAGAAACTGGCCATCAACGGCATGCAGCAGGATTACAGCTGGGACCGCAGCGCTCAGCACTATGTCGAGATCTATCAGAAAGCGATCGACCACCCGGCACCCAATCCACTGGCCAAGCGTACACCGCGCTAGCAAACGAAGCTCACAGCGTCACTGTCCGGTTGTCGATCAGGCGGGCGCTGCCGAGATAAGCCGCTACCAGAATCACCAGCTCCTTATCATCACCCCCCGGTGGCAGCAGATCCTCAACCCGCCGGATCTGGAAATAGTCCGGCCGCAGCCCGGCATCCTGCAACGCTCGACCGGCACTGCTCTCCAGCGCAGCGTAATCACGCTCCCCAGCGCGCAATCGCTCAGCGATCCGGCTCATGACAGCATAGATCGCCGGTGCCACGGCACGCTGTTCCGGAGTGAGATAACCGTTACGCGAGCTCATGGCCAGCCCGTCCGGCTCGCGCACCGTGGCCATGCCCACTATCTCCACCGGGATCTGCAGATCCTCCACCATGCGCCGAATCACCAGCAACTGCTGGAAATCCTTCTCCCCGAACACCGCGACATCCGGCTGGGTCATGTTGAACAACTTGCAGACCACCGTGGCGACACCAACGAAATGTCCCGGCCGGGTTTGGCCGCAAAGGATATTGGAGAGTCCGGGGACTTCCACCCGCGTCTGCTCCTCTTGTGCCCGTGGATAGACCTCGGCGACACTAGGTGCAAACACCAGATCGGTGGGGTACTCCGCCAGTTTACGCCTGTCCTCATCCAAGGTACGCGGATAGCTTGCGAAATCCTCGCCTGCACCAAACTGCAGCGGATTGACGAAAATAGTGACGATCACCCGATCGGCGAGCATTTTCGCTCGCTCTACCAGGCGTAGATGACCCACATGCAGATTGCCCATGGTGGGAACCAACGCAATGCGCTGTCCCGCCAGGCGCCAGCTGGATAACTGCCGGCGCAGTTGATCGACTTTGTGCAGCGTGATCATTGAAAACTGTGCTCTTCTGTCGGAAAGCGTCGCTCTTTGACGGCCTGCACATAGGCGGAGATCGCTGCTGGAATCGAGCCCGCCTCTGGCAAGAAGTCCTTGACGAAACGCGGACGTCTGCCAGAGCTGATACCGAGCATGTCGTATACCACCAGTACCTGTCCATCACAGTCGACCCCGGCACCGATACCGATCACCGGTATCGTCAATATCCGACTGATCTCGGCGGCGAGCATCTTCGGCACGCACTCCAGAACCAGCATCTGGGCTCCGGCAGCCTCCAATGCCATCGCGTCCTCCTTGATCTCCCGGGCTGTCTCCTCGTCCTTGCCCTGAACCCGGTAACCGCCCAGCTTGTGCACGGATTGTGGCTGCAGACCAAGATGGGCACAAACCGGAATACCATTCATCGTGAGCTGCCTTACCGTCTCCAACTGGGTTGCGCCACCTTCCAGTTTGACCATGTGAGCGCCTCCATCCTTCATCAGCCGGCTGGCGGTGTGCAACGCCTGATCCGGTGTGCTGTAGCTCATGAAAGGCATATCCGCGATAAGTAGTGCTTCGCGTCTGCCTCGGGCTACGCAGCGGGTATGGTAAACCATATCGTCGACACTCACCGGAAGTGTGCTCTCCTCTCCCTGGATGACCATACCGAGCGAATCTCCGACCAGGATCGAGTCCACCCCGGCCGCTTCCAGGACGCGGGTAAAACTGGCGTCGTAGCTGGTAAGCATTGTGATCTTCTCACCCTCTTTTTTCATCTGTACCAACGTTGCAATCGTTTTACGAGACATAAACTCTCCTACCAGTTCACATGAGCAAGCCCGGTTTACCTCCCAAGAGGTCTGTTTACCGATACCAGCAGCAATTCTTTTTTGTGCACCGCAATATAACCCACGAGCGAATCTTATGACACTATCTGTTCAGGCCGCCTCAGACCGGTCGATGGCGCAAACGCTGTTGCATCAACAGAAATTACCTACCTTGACCAATCCTTCGGTGGAGATGTCTGCGATCAGCGCAGCCACCTTGCCCAGCCCGGGGACACTCAGATCCGGTGCGATATCCAGCAGAGGATAGAGTACGAAGGCGCGATGAGCTATGCCCGGATGCGGTATTTGGAGATCCGGCGTTTGTAACACCAGATCGCCAAACAGTAGCAGATCCAGATCCAGCGTGCGGGCTCCCCATCGCTCCCCTCGCACACGACCTTGCGCGTGTTCTATCGCCTGCAACGCTTGCAACAGCCGTTGCGGAGCCAGTCGGGTGACCATCCGGAAAACCACATTGAGGAAATCCGGTTGCGCCGGCGGCCCCATGGGAGGGGTGCGGTAGAGCGACGAACAGCGCAGTTCACCCGATTCCGGGAGTGCCTGTAACGCGCGGAATGCGCTCCGCAACTGCTGTTCGGGTTGCTCCAGGTTACTGCCTCCGCCGATGAATACCTCGACGCGATAAGCCAGAAGTTCCGCAGTAGCCACGCGGATCAGTCGTCTGCTGGCGAAACGGCACTGCTGCTCCGCCGCCGTCGCCGCCCTCTCCGAGGCTGGGTCGCCAGGGTGCTCAGCATGCGATTCTGGAGTTCCGGCTGTGCCTCCTGAATGGTGGTCCACCACTCGGCCAACTCGGGATCCGCTTCACCAGCCTCGGCACGAAGCAGCAGAAAATCATAGGCAGCTCTGAAGCGTGGATGCGTCATCAGACGCTTAGCTCGTTTGCCACCACGTTGATCCAGGCGGTGCTGCAGTTGCCAGATCTCCCGCATTGGCAGACTGAAACGTCGAGGAATGGAGGTCTGGGAGATCTGCCGTTCTATCACCTCTGCCCCCGCCTGTTGCACCGCGACCGCAGGGGCGTCACCCGACGCCACCAATGCATTGGTCAACCGGCGTACTGGTTCCCACAGGAGTACCGCGTACAGAAAAGCCGGCGTTACCGGCTTGCCTTCCCTGATGCGCAGGTCAGTATTATGCAATCCTCGCACGACGAAGGTGATTGGATATTCCTGATCCTGGTGAGCCAGACACTCGTCGGTCTCCGGAAACAACTCCGCGAACAGATTGTAGTGGCGCAGCTTTTCGAATGCCTGAACCGCGGTTCCGCTCATAAAGAGCTTGAGTATCTCTTCGAATAGACGGGCTGCCGGAACGCTGCGCAGCAGACTCGCGCATCGTGTCAGTGGTGCGGCGCAAGCCTCATCTATACGGAAACCGAGTTTGGCTGAAAAGCGCACTGCGCGCAGCATTCTGACCGGATCCTCCCGGTAGCGGGTCTCTGGATCACCCAGGAGACGCAGTACGCCCTTTTCCAGGTCATCCAAACCCTGCGTATAATCGATGACTGTGAAATCCTCGATATTGTAGTAGAGCGCGTTTACTGTGAAATCGCGCCGCAGTGCATCTTCTTCGATGGTGCCGTAGACATTGTCGCGCAGCAACATGCCATTATCCGCAGTCCCGTTGGTCGGCCCATCCGCCTCCTGTACACCGCGAAATGTCGCAACCTCGATGATCTCCCGGCCAAAGTGCACATGTGCCAGACGAAAACGGCGCCCTATCAGGCGACAATTACGAAATACCGCCCGTACCTCTTCCGGTCGGGCATTGGTGGCAACGTCGAAATCCTTGGGTTCGCGCCCGAGCAATAGGTCGCGGACACCACCACCAACCAACAGCGCCGCAAAGCCGGCATTGTGCAACCGGTAGAGAACCTTGACCGCATTTTCGCTGATGTTGGCACGGGAGATATTGTGCTCGGAGCGACGAATAATTGTGGGAGTGACTATCTTATTATTCCTTAATTGCTGCATTGGGTAACCGCCAAGCCCGTGCATCAGCAAGGATTGGGGATGAGTTTAAAAAAACCGCGGCCATACACTTGAGACCGACGTAAGCTTGCGTATAATACACCTCCTCGCTACGAGACGCTCCCTTCGTCTAGCGGCCTAGGACGCTGGCCTCTCACGCCGGTAACAGGGGTTCGAAACCCCTAGGGAGCGCCAATTGAACATCAAGGACTTACAGGCCCACTGTAGTCCTTTTTTTGTTGCATGAGACTGTGCTCGTGCAGATCCAGCAAGCGCTGTCGATATTTTACATGCACCGTAGACAAGAACGTGGCTTAATTCAGATTGCACCAGACCGGTTCATCGCGCACCTCTCCAAGCCGCTGGCGACCGGGGGGAACTGCCCAAAGTTAGACTGATCACCCGTTCTTAACCCGTTTCGGAGGAGAGTTCAATTGGAGATCGCCTGTCTTGACCTGGAAGGGGTGCTGGTCCCCGAGATTTGGATCAACTTCGCCAAACGCACCGGGATCGACGAATTGAAGGCCACTACCCGGGATATTCCGGATTACGATGTCCTGATGCAGCAGCGGTTGCGTATTCTGGCACAGCACCGTCTCGGATTGCCTGATATTCAACAGGTTATCGATGGCATGGGGCCGCTGGAAGGGGCAAGGGAGTTTCTCGACTGGCTGCGCGAACGCTTTCAGGTGATCATCCTATCCGATACTTTCTATGAGTTTGCTGCCCCGCTGATGCGCCAGCTCGGCCATCCGACACTGCTCTGTCATCGGTTGAGTGTGGACGAAAATGGGTCGGTCCGCGCCTACCATCTGCGACAGAAGGATCCGAAGCGAGCATCCGTCAGAGCGCTGCACAGTCTGAACTTCCGGATTATTGCTGCCGGCGACTCATACAACGACACCAGCATGCTGTCAGAAGCAGACCGGGGCATCCTCTTCCGTCCTCCGCAGAATGTGATTGACGAGTTTCCCCAGTATCCTGTGGTGCATGACTACGAGACGTTTCGCCAGGCATTCTGTGACGCGAGTGAACGAAATCTGATACTCTGAGTGATACAGGCGAGATGCTTGCTACAGCGCAGCATCCGTATTAACGGCCAGTTGCTGAAGACCAACCCGTGCTAATCAGCAGGAAAGTCTCTGCTTCGGAAAGCCTGCATTGAGTACGGCATCAAGTTGTTCCCCTGTCTGCCGTTATTACCAGGGTCAACCGGGAGAGCAACTGCTCGCCACGGGCTACTCCAATCCTCTCAGGCCGATCAAAATGACGCTAAAGCTTGGAGACTTGATCGTGCTCCTGACTGAGCCGTCGGGTACACAGCAGAAGATCATCAAAAATTGTTTGGACAGGCTCGGCGTCTGCAGAGTCGAGAGCGTCGCCAATGGCAGTGATGCACTGAATGCGATGCTGACGCGCCTACCCGATCTGGTGATCAGCTCACTCTATCTGCCTGACATGTCGGGAACTGAGCTGCTGGAGACCATGCGCAGCAACCCGCAACTGCAGGATCTACCGTTTCTGTTGATTTCCAGTGAGACGCGCATTCGCTACCTGGACCCGATCCGTCAGGCTGGCGCGATCGCGATTCTGCCTAAGCCCTTCGCTCAGCAGGATCTGAGAATAGCGCTCGTAGCGACTCTGGACCAACTCGAACCGGAAGCACTGCAGCTGAGCGACATCGAAAATATCGAAATTCTGCTGGTGGATGATAGCCCCATTTCGAGAAAATTCATCAGGAGATCGCTCGAAGCCATGGGACTGGAGAGGTTTTCCGAGGCAGCAAACGGCGTCGAGGCGGCGCAACTGATAGCAGACCGATTCTTCGATCTGATTGTCACCGACTACAATATGCCCCAGATGAGCGGCGACAAGCTGCTGGATTATATCCGAAAAGAGAGCCCCCAAGCCGCGGTGCCGGTGTTGATGGTAACCAGTGAGAATGACAACCAGCGGCTGGCTGCGGTACAGAAAGCAGGTGTCTCCGCACTTTGTGACAAACCATTCCTCCCCGAAACCATGCGCAATCTGGTACAGAAACTGCTATCGGAAACAGAGTGGTCATAATGCACAGTTTTTAGGATCTAGACTCGCTATCATTTTGTTTTTAAATTATTTACACTAATCAGAGTAGCTTGAGAGAAGAGAGTATTCGAGTCCCGAACAAAGGATTGCCAGATCATTAACCCGCAGCCCGGAACCTGACTCATGTCCACTGTGCTAATCCTTGATGACCAGTCAATCAGCAGAATGATCCTCGAGGAGCTGATCCGCTCCATCGACAAAGATATCAATGTCGAAAGTTTTTCCGATCCGGTCAAGGCGCTCGATTGGGCCAAGCGTAACCGCCACGACCTGGTGATCACTGACTTTAAAATGCCGGTGATGGATGGCGTCGAATTCACTCAATGGATCAGACAGATCCCTGCGTCCGTGGACGTCCCGGTAGTGATCATCACCTGCGTGGACGACAAATCGGTTCGATATCGTGCGCTTGAAGCGGGTGCCACAGATTTTCTGTCCAAACCGATCGATCATCACGAATGCCGGGCCCGCTGCCGAAATCTACTGCAGCTGCGTCAGCAGCAGCAGATCATCAAAGACCGGGCACGTTGGTTGGAACAGGAGGTTTTCACCAAGACCCACGAGCTGGAACAGCGTGAAAAGGAGACGCTGCTGCGTTTGGCCAAGGCTGGAGAGTATCGCGATGAAGAGACCGGAAATCATGTGATACGCATGGCCGAATATGCTTTTGTGATAGCTCGGGAGCTTGATCTGGATGAGGAGACCTGCAATGTCATCCGACATGCCGCACCCATGCACGACATTGGCAAAATCGGCGTTCCTGATCAGATACTGCTGAAGCGGGGTAAATTGACCCAGCAGGAACGCTCCAGCATGCAGGTACATACTCAGATCGGGTATGAGATCCTGAAAGACAGCCCATCATGCTTTCTCAAGGCTGGGGCGCTGATCGCTCTTGGCCATCATGAGCGCTATGACGGCAAAGGCTATCCAAACGCACTGCAAGGAGAGAAAACACCGATCGAAGCCCGGGTGGCCACGGTCGCCGATGTATTCGATGCGTTGATGTCTGAACGACCCTACAAACTGGCATGGACCATGGAGAGGACCCTGGAGTATATGCGTGAGCAACGAGGTCGTCATTTCGACCCCGCTTGTATCGATGCGTTCTTCAGCCAGCTGGAAAAAATAGTCTCCATCAAAAACCAGTTTTCCGATCAAGCGCAGTCAGTCGGCGTCTGATCCATGCACGACGAAGAGCACAGCTCAACAGGGAAGCACGATAACGACATCGAAAGCCGGCAGCCGGCCGCAACCGGGAGAGAGCACCAACAGGCAATCACCCGATTGTGTGTCGGCTCCACACTGCTTCTTGCTGTTCTGCTGTTGGCATTTTGGCGACTGCCTGACTCCGACATAACAGCAACTGCGGTGGTAACAGCCGTAGGGATGGCTCTCTTCCTGGTGCCGCTGGGACTGCTCCTGGCAATTCGCAGAAGACCGGAAGCGTACCCGAAGCGCTTATTCGGCGCCCTCCTTTTCGACACGGTTGCATTGACCGGAGTGATCTACCTGGGTGGTGCGGTCACCTCTCCGTTGTGCATCGGCTACGGCTGGATCATTTTCGATTATACTCGCCGTTACGGAAGAGCGCTCCTTTACCCGAGTGCCGTGGCCTCGTTTCTCAGCTTTGCTGCGCTGCTCTTATTCAGTGATTTCTGGCATGCAAACACCAGCCTCGGCTTGTCGTTTCTGGCGATGATCTTGCTGTTACCCGTTTACCTAAAAAACTCGGGCTCGGACGGGAGAGCACAGCCGACTGCGACGCCAGCCACAACCAACAACGCTCAACCTGAAAAAATGGAAAACAATGCCATGGAGACCAAGGTCAACAGTTCGCGGGACGAGGCAAACAGCCTCTCCAACAGAAGAGTGCTGTTGGTGTCGAACGATAGCGAAGACCGCCATGGTATTCAGCGGCAGCTATCCAGCTGGGATACCCGTAACAACCGCAGCAGCAACGCTGCGCGCGCCTTCTACGACCTGATCGCCGCAGCGAAAGTTGGGGATCCCTACCAGGTTCTGATCGTTGACCAGGGGCGTCTGGGCATGGACGCAGCGCAGTTTGCCAGTGCAGTCCGCGCCGAGACGATGTTGCAGAGCCTCTATCTGATCCATGTCGGCTCAGACCACCAGAGCCAACAGCGCGACCGTTTGCTGAATGCCGGCTTCACCAAACTGATCTCCACACCGTTGAACAAGACCTTCCTGTTCAACGCGCTGCACAATACCTACACACAGCCTGAAGCGAGTAGCCAGGTGGTACGGTTGATTGACCGCTACAACGGTGATCGCAGCAGTCAACCGCTCAGTATATTGCTGGCGGACAGCAGTCTCAGTACGCGGCAGCGTGTCAGTTCGATCCTGCAGAGGGCGGGACATCGCGTTTTCATGGTTGACAACGGCGCCCGGGTGTTGGACGCCCTTGACAGCCACCGCTTCGATCTGGCGATCGTCTCTCTGGAACTCAGCGAGATAACCGGACTGGAAGCGTTCAAGCTCTACCGCTTTACCCGTGTCGATAAACCCTGGGTACCTTTCATCCTACTGGTCGAGCGACTGAACCCCGATCTGCTGAAGCGCTGCACCGACGCCGGCATCAACGCAACGGTACTGGAGAGTGCCGACTCGCGCAGCTACCTCGAAGCAGTAGCGCGTGTTGTACGCGAGAGTGGTGATGACGCCGAGTCCGGTATTTCAACCCGGAACTTCGCTGCAACCCGATCAGGAGGCAGTTCCACTGACGCAGGGGTCCTGGATATCAACCGATTGATGGAGATCGAACGGCTGGGTGGCGGCGTCCGCTTTCTCTCCGACCTGATCGACAGCTTCAACCGGGATAATCGACACATTCTCACCCAGATGAAATCCGTGGCGAGAAACGCCGAAGCGAAACAGTTTCGCGACCTCGGACACGCACTCAAGGATGCAGCCGGAAGCCTGGGTACCCTGAAGCTCTACCGACTCGGAACCGTCGCTTCCAGACTTTCGGACAAAGACTTCCACGAATGCGCCAACACGCTGATACAGGAGATAACCGAGTGCTGCCGCATCACCAACAACGCGCTGCACGCTTATCTACTGGGTCAACTCCCTTCGGAAACTGACAGTCTGCGGGACTGATTCGGGCTGCAGACCATCAGCCGTTGGTCGGTCATGAACGACACAGTGAAGCAGTTGCACCAAGCGGGAATATTCGCTCACGGCTCGGATGAGCTGATGCGCTACGAAGAGCGGCTGACGCGCTACTTCACCCGTCACTACCTGCACTTGAACAGATCGCCGGTAACGCTTACCGAGGCGAACATTCCGACTCGGGAAGGGCCGATGTGGGACCAGACAGCAGCGTTGATGGAGCAACATTTCGACACCGAATTCAAACTGTTCAGCGCCTTTCTTGATCAGCGTTTCCTGGCCTATACCATGGCTTATTATGGTGAGAATGTGACGCAGATTCTCGCTTCGCAGGCATCTCTGGAGGAGGCGGAGCAGGCCAAGTTCGATCTGATCTGCCGACGCGCGGAAGTGCATGGCGACGAACGGATCCTCAATATCGGCTGCGGTTTCGGCCCGCTGGAAACCTACCTCTGCCAGCGTTACCCACAATTGGAGATCACCAGCATCACCCCGAGCCGGGTACAGGCTGATTTCATCCGACACTGCCTGGAAAATCCAGCACATCCTCTGTTTCGGTGTAATCTGCGCTTGATCGAAGGGGATTTCGGTGAAGTTCCACTGGAGTTGCTCGGCATCGGAGAATATGACCTGATCACAGCGATCGGCGCTTTCGAGCATGTTCACAACCTGTATGCGGCGTTCCAGCGGATTCACCATCTGCTACGACCCTCCGGCCGCGTCTTTCTCCACCTGATCGTCTCACGACCGGTATTCCCGCAGTATCACGATTCGAGCAAGACGCTGATCGGCCGGTTCTTCCCCGGAGGACACATCTGGCCGATGGAGATATTTGATCTGCAGACCGATTTTTTCCGGTTGGAAAAGCGCTGGTATTTGAATGGACTCAACTACTGGCGTACCCTGGATTCTTGGCATCAGCGTTTCTGGGAGAATATCGAACAACTCTACCCGGCGCTGCTCTCGGAGCGGGAGATCCGTCACTGGAACGACTATTTCGTGCTTTGTAAGGTGGTGCTGTTTGCGCCTTGCAATGGAGCCATCTACGGCAACGGCCACTTCCGCTTCAGCAGGAGAGATAGCGCCGTCTAACAGGCCCGTACCGCGACCACTGCATTCAACCCGCCGAAAGCAAACGAATTGGAAAGTGCTGCGCGGATCTTCATCTCGCGCGACTGATTGGGGATGTAATCGAGATCACAGCCGCTTCCCGGTTCATTGAAATTGATCGTTGCCGGCGCTAGGCGCTACACCGTGCTTGATCGCCAATATCGGTGCAATCATCTCGAAGGCACCGGCAGCACCCAACGCATGACCGTGCATGGATTTGGTCGAGGAGAACGCAATGCCGTCGGCGCGTCCCGAAAGCGAGCCTGATCGCCCGTGTTTCGGAGATATCGTTGGCCTGTGTTCCGATGCCATACGCATTGAGATAGTCGATCTCCTCGGGTTGAGCCTGGCATCCTGAAGCTCCTGACTGATAGCCGCAGCCGCACCGGCTGTGGAAGGGGCGGTGATATGGCCTGCATTCGCCGACATGCCGCCACCACAGAATTCCGCATAGATGGTTGCGGAGCAATGCTTGGCATGCCCCTCGGACTCCAGCACGACATGGCAGCTGTTGCGGTTCGTGAGATCGCTCTTGTTGTGTTGGAAAAGGAAACCGGTTGGACTTGGCCTCCATCGAAGTCCTGCTATCGGATCATGACTTCTTGAGGAGACTCTATCAATGGGTCGCGGGTGACTGGAGCGTCCTCTTTCGATTCCCAAGAGTGGATTTCATCCCCTCTTGCAAGGGGCAGCAGACGCTGCTTTTCTGAAGCACTATCCTTTTTCGTCATGCGAATGAGTACTCTCTTCATTTAATCCCTTACGGGTACCGTTCAGGCTTTCATCATGAGTTCTCGTTGCGTTTCCGCTTATCCGTTGCTCCGGCTTCCGCCTGGAGCACCTAAATGGCTTCACCTGATCCCTCCCTACTATGCCTTCCGCTGACTCCTGTCCACCGATCCTCTCGGAACAGCCGACAGGCTCCCAGGGTAAGACTCGAAACTTTCCTTACGCAGATGCCGGATTTACGACCAACGGAACTCCCTGTGGGATAAAGCACATCCCAATCGCAGAGGCAGGAATTCGCTGTGACGTGCCAGCTCGTCCCGGAGTATCACACCTCAGATCCGGTTCCTGTACGTCACCCCGCAAGTTTGAATTGGGGCTTCCTCCAGACCCCACCTCACGATGACGCCCTTGCCCTTCTTTTAAACTTGGCTCTGCAGATACCTGGCGAGAGGATTTCCACCTCTCCAGCTTCGTGCCATGTCTGGCACACACATCCGCATCAGCTGCCAAATAGCCACGTCACAGACATTTGGTCCGGCTGCATGCATTTGTGTTATGTGGCGATGTCATTCTATATCCAGTTTCTCGGAATGCCGAATGAAAGCACTATACACAGGAGCATTTGATTTTATTCTGCCGTCACTATTCCAGTGTGCCATTTGATTGAAAGGCACCTGCGGAACCTGATCAAGCATTTTGCACCTTTCCCCCAATTTCTGTTCGATGTTTTTTAACCTTTGCTCGATAACTTTAGGATCCGAATAGCCTATTCCCGCCTCCACCCCATACGCGACAAACGGTTCCAAAACTCGATAACCCACAAATGCGAGAGTGAAATTTACAGGCCAAAGCATCAAATTGATGTCTCCGCTTCGTCCATTGTATGCATAAGTATCCTCACTGGTACCGACTGTCACCGATAGCATGGAGCGCTTATCTGAAAAACGCCCATTCTCGAATCGTTTTGAGCTCGTATAGACTTCCCCGTAAAGCAATACGCGGTCATACCATCCTTTCAGAATGGCAGGAGGGAGATGCCACCACATTGGGTACTGGAGAATCAGCAAATCAGCGGAATCCAGGCATTCAATTTCTGCCCTTACGTCGGGCGGAATATTATTCTGCTCACTCGCATGTCTTTGCTCGGCCTGGACATTGAACCTTGTAGCATCTTTAGGGCTCGTATAGAAATCCGGCTTCTCGCACGGATCGAAGCCATCGCTATACAAGTCTGAAACGGTTACATTCCATCCATCATTTCGTAATGCTCCTTCGGCGACATCCACCAGTCGGCCGTTAGATGATCTTCATTCGGGGTGAGCAAGAACTATATGTGCATGCATTAAGTCGATCCTGAGTGTTTGTGGTCGGCCCGTCTATCTAAACTGCCACATAACACCCCTGTTTTGGGACAGCCGGCCGACAGACCGGCGATAAGAACTACTTATGTGCTTCCTCGTAATTCGCAACTTCGATGAGGTTTCCATCGGGATCCCTGAAGTAAAAAGATATGATTGGACCAGTTGCGCCTGTTCTCTCCACCGGGCCTTCAATAATGTGACGCCCTCTCTTTGGATGTGCTCCATTGCTTTCAGCAGCTTGGTTTTAGCGATGAAGCATAAATCCTCTGAACCTGGCTTCGGTTTTTCTGCCTTTGGCTCAAACTCGTTGCCGTACAGGTGAAGATTAATTTTCTGATTACCGAATTTCAGAGCAACCCTTCCTTCGCCAAATACTTCTTTGCTCATTCCCAGCACCGATTCGTAAAAGCGAACCGTGGCATCGATATCCCGAACCGTGAGTACGATGTGATCTATGCCAGCTATTTTCATGGGACCCTTTTGCAGCTAACAGGCCCGTACCGCGACCACCGCATTCAACCCGCCAAAAGCGAACGAATTGGATAGCGCTGCGCGGATCTTCATCTCGCGCGACTGATTGGGAATGTAATCGAGATCACAGCCGCTTCCCGGTTCATTGAAATTGATCGTTGCCGGCGCTACACCATGCTTGATCGCCAATATCGTTGCAATCATCTCGAAGGCACCGGCAGCCCCCAACGCATGACCATGCATGGATTTGGTCGAGGAGATCGCAATGCCGTCGGCGTGTGCCCCGAACGCGAGCCTGATCGCCCGCGTTTCGGAGATATCGTTGGCCTGTGTTCCGGTACCATGCGCATTGAGATAGTCGATCTCCTCCGGGTTGAGCCTGGCATCCTGAAGCGCCCGACTGATGGCAGCAGCCGCACCGGCTGTGGAAGGGTCGGTGATATGGCCTGCATCCGCCGACATGCCGCCACCACAGAATTCCGCATAGATGGTTGCGGAGCGACGCTTGGCATGCCCTTCAGACTCCAGCACGATCACGCCTGCCCCTTCACCGAGCACCAGACCGTTGCGATCGTTACTGAACGGGCGACAGCCGTCCGGAGAGAGTACCCGTAATGCCTCCCAGGCTTTCAGCAGACCGTAGGTGAAAGGGGCGTCGGTTCCGCCTGCCAGGGCCACCTCCACGAGACCGCTACGTATCAGCAGCAGTGCCTGAATCAACGCATGGTTGGCCGATGCACAAGCGCTGGAGACGGTGAAGACCGGCCCGGTCACGCCACTCGCCATGCTCACCTGGCTGGCGGCCGCACTCGGCATGCCCCTGGGTATGGTGAGCGGGTGCAGCCGGTGCTTCTGCTCTCGGTAGAGCATCTGATACACGCGCTCGTCGGTTTCCTTTCCGCCACAGCCGGTGCCGATGATTACTGCGCCATCGCGCAGCTCATCTCTACTCAAACCTGCGTCTGCCACCGCCTCCCGGGCGGCAATCAGCGCAAACTGAGAAAGCCTGTCCAGCAGTGAAATATCATTGGGTGAAAAGAAGCGCAGCGGTTCGTATTCCTGGACCTGTGCACCGATACGCACCTTCAGATCCGCTGGCAGTTGCTCCGGCAGCCGTGTCGCGCCTGATCGACCCGCCACCAGCGACTGCCAGAATCCGGAGGTATTCAACCCTAGCGGAGTGATGGTTCCGAGGCCGGTGATCACTACTTTTCCAGCCATAAATCATGCCTTTGACTGGACCAATGAAGAAATTCCGTCCAATATATCCTTTACAGAATTGAGATTTTCCAATGCTTCGTTGGGAATCTCCAGGTTCAGAGCGTCCTCGATTTCGTACATTATCGTAATGGCATCCAGTGAAGAGATGCCCAGTGACTCCAATGTTGAGTCCTGCGATATCGACGCTGCATCGATCCGTTTCTGATTGGAGATCGCTTTGACAACCGTGGCATAGATTCTCTGATTCATTTATATGACTCGAATGGCTGGTATGACTACTTCCTGTTGCGCTGAAAAGGATAGAGACACCGCTGCGCTCAGCGGTCCAGCATAGGTATCATGAACCCGAACGCTCACCAATCGGCAAGCCCATTGGGTGATTATCTCTCCACGCTCTGGCACTCGATACGCAGCCAACAGAATTCCGAGGTGGAGCAGGGCATTGTCCGTGTGGTGATAATAGCACTGATCCTGCTCTATCTGAATCTGATGCAGCATAGTGTCAGCACCGAAATCTGGATTCTGCAAAGCGGTATCCTGCTGTTCAGCCTGCACCTGCTGTTCGGACTCTGTGTGCTGGTCTCGTTCCTGTTTCGGCCGCAACGCTCAAACGTCCGGATTGTGCTGGGAATAGTCGCCGACATCAGTTCATTCAGCATGGCCATGATAACCACTGGTGAAATTGGCGCCCCTTGGTGGGCCGGCTGTCTCTGGATTACTTTCGGCAACGGTTTCCGCTTCGGCGAGCGTTACCTTTACTTTTCCGCAACACTCTCTGTGATCGGATTCAGCGCGGCGCTGTTGTTGAATGAGTTCTGGAGGAACAATATCCCTATCGGAATTGGGCTCATGGTGGCTATGCTGGTATTGCCCGGATATGTCGCGGTGTTGATAAAACGGCTGCGCACTGAACAGAAACGTGCGGAGGAGGCAAGTCAGGCGAAGAGTGAGTTTCTGGCGCGTATGAGCCACGAGATCCGCACTCCGCTGAACGGAATCATCGGTACCGGAGACCTGCTGAAAACCTGCAAGCTGAATACCGAGGAGCGTGAATATGCCGACATCATCTACGCTTCCGGACAGACGCTGCTGAAGCTCATCGAAGACATTTTAGACATCTCGAAGATCGAAGCGGGCAAACTGGAGCTGGAGCATATCGATTTCGACCTGCACAGCCTGATCAACACGACATTACGTATGTTTTCGGCAGAGGCGGAGTCAAAACGCCTCCACCTCTCCTCCCACATCGGACTCGAAACCCCTTACCGACTGGTGGGAGATCCCCACCATCTGCGCCAGGTATTGATCAACCTGATTGGAAACGCGATCAAATTTACCGAGAAAGGGTCGGTTGAGCTGCGTTGCCACACCATACGGACCACCGAACACCGTTCACTGATCCGATTTGAAGTGGTGGACACCGGTATCGGCATCAGTGCGGAAGCGCAGGCCAGGATATTCGAGAACTTCTCCCAGGCAGACGAAAGCACCACCAGGCGATTTGGTGGAACCGGTCTCGGCACCGCGATCGCCAGACAGCTGGTCGAACTGATGGGTGGGAGGATTGGACTGCAGAGTACACCGGCAATAGGCTCCACCTTCTGGTTTGACATAGAATTTCAGCATCAGGAGCAGCTGGTCAAGGAAGAGGAGATTCAGCAGCTGCAGACCTGCCACGTGATGCGTCTCTGCAGCCAACCCGGGTCGAACACAGACATCTCCCATACGCTCAACGGGTGGGGTGTTCCGTTCAAAGACGTCGGCAACACCCGGGAGGCGTTGCGCCTGTTGATCAGGAGCACCAACGGTGTCAACCCGTACGAAGTGATCATTCTGGATGACGTTCCCTACATTCCGGAAATCCGCAACTTCCTGGTCTCACTGAGTCGGGAACTCGCACTTCCCAACATCACGATACTGATCGTACAGTCGGAACAGACCGGTTCGCTGATCAACGACCTGGGAGAGATCGGCAATACCGTCTATTCATTGCGTAAACCATTCGATAAAGCGTTGTTGTTCAATGCCTTACATGCATCCAATATCAGCAACTACCGTGAAGAGGGCATCATCAGCCTGTCCGAACACTTCACCAGGAACCGCAGTATTCAGCGCCCCCTCAAGATATTGGTTGCCGAAGACAACAGCGTGAACCGTATCGTAACAGGAAGAATCCTTGAGCATGCCGGTCACCAACACCATCTGGTAGAGAACGGCCATCAGGTGCTCGACGCATTGGAGAAGGAGCACTACGACCTGGTCATCATCGACATGCAGATGCCGGAACTGGGCGGTGTCGATACCTTCCGCATGTACTGCTTCGCTCATGCCAGCGATGATAATCCGGTGCCGTTCATCATGCTGACCGCCAACGCCACCGTAAGTGCGCGCCACGAGTGTCAGGAGGCGGGAATCAAATATTTTCTGACCAAACCGGTCTCTTCGAGCAAGTTGCTGCAGACAATCGCGCTGGCAACTGACAACCGGTTGGGCACCATGTCCGCTGTGGATACCGCCGATACCACTGCAGAGGAAGAGTTCCCGGTAGTCGATCCTGGTGTACTGTCACAATTGCGGGAATTGGCGCCCAATACAGAGTTCCTCTATCGGCTGTACGACAATTTTGCCGCCGACAGCAAGGAGGTACTGATCGGGCTGCAGAGTGCATTGGAGCGGAGCGATATCCTACGTTGGCGAGCCTTGGCGCACGCTATCAAAGGTTCCAGCATGAACCTCGGCCTAATGGAACTCTCCACCCTGGCCACTGACCTGGAGCATATTCCGGACACGCTCTTTTCCAACGAGGCAGCGGCGAAACTGAATACCCTGCGGAGCAGTACCGAACGGGCCAAGGCCAGGCTGGCGGAACTGCTGGAATATCACCAGCCGGCTGTGCATTGAACTTGGTTTGCGCTGCTGAGCGCACCATTCTGATAACAATCGGCTGAAATGGAATGGATAGCGACCAAATCTGACCCTAACTCTCGGGTTGAATCGGGTTTCCGCATGCCGGCACCGGATGGAAGGTTTTACCGACGTTGTTGATTACCACACCTGGGACCTTCCCTGGTCTCAGGTAGTGGTGGCTATCCAGCCAGGGTTTCGATCTGCACATTGCCGCCCCATCGTTTCTCCTGTGCCTGTACCAGATAGTGCATCAACTTGAGGTTCTTCTGCGAAAGCTGCATCGCAGTATCGACCCAGAGATCGATCACATCACTCAATTCGGTGTATGTAAGGGGGTTATACTGTTCGACCACTTTATCCAGGCCGAAAAATCCGCTACTGCGATGACGCTGATGCTGAATATATTCGTAGACAGCCTGTTGACCCTCTCCGTCAGGAACGAGCAGATCGACCACCCCCATCTCGTACAACTCCTCAGCGGTATATACCTTTCCGCTGGCAATCACCCGCTTGGCCAATCCCGGATTCAACCGCCGTGCCAGAAAACTGAATGCACCCATTCCGGGGAAGAGACCGAATACTGTCTCCGGAAATCCGAAACGTGCCTGCTTTTCAGCAATCAGTACATTGGCCGAGAGCGCCGCCTCGAATCCGCCACCCAATGCTTCTCCCTGAACCAGGGAGATGGTGGTGAATGGCAGCCCGTAGCTGGTTGCCGACGGGTAGAGCACATCGATACAGGCTTTCGCATATTGGCGGAGGGCGGTTCGGTTTTTCTGATTTATCAGCGTAATGAACCTGGCCAGGTCCCCGCCAAGGCTGAAAACCCCCTTCAGATCAGAGGCAAGCACCTGGTACTGAAGGCGGTGCCCGTCTCCCAGTTCATACTCCTCGGCCGCTTTTTTCGACACGATCTGCTGCGCTCTGGCCACATCTTGCAGCAAGGCTTCGCTCATGCAGGGGCGCTCCGCGTATTTAAACCGCGCCCAAACCATCCGATATTCAGGCTCAAACTCAAGACTCATAAAGTTGAAATTGATGTTTTTCGACTCTTTATTATTCATGCTCATCACTAAACTCTCCGCTATACGCAACTCTGTTAGAATGCGTAATTTGTGCACCATATTGTTGATTGGGGCACATTGCCCCTTGCCTGTTTCGCCCTGAATTTATGAACTCACCTCTACATCGATTTCTAGTTTTTGCTAGCAAATTGTTGTTTTCACACGCTCTCTGTACCCTGAGAGTTGTTCCATTTTTGTGTCAGAATAATGGCGTTCATCATCACTCCCAAGTCTGAGCCAAAAATTTGGCGCCGCATGACTCACACAGCTTCCGGGTCGATTCCCCCAAATCCAATACCAGCACACGAAGTGGAAGGAATCTCCAGGGACCGCCGACGCGGGTAGCAGCTTCGCAAAATCAATCCAATTCCGGCCTGACCCGGGCTGTCGCTTGCGCCTCCCAGGGATTCTCCGGCCAATAATGCTTGGGATACCTCCCCTTCAACTCTTTTCTCACCTCGGCATAGGTCCGATCCCAGAATCCAGCAAGATCTTGAGTGATCTGCACCGGTCGCTGTGCAGGTGACAAAAGATGGATACTTACAGTAACCATGCCATCACAAACGGTCGGTGTTTCCGCCAATCCAAACATCTCCTGGAGCCGGACTCTCAATACCGGTGCCTCGCCAGGGTGATAGCTGAGCGGCTTGAGCGAACCGCTCGGAACCCTGATGTGGCTCGGGACCAGTTGCTCCACCCGTTGCTGACTGGCCCAATCCATCTGGCTCTTCAGAATCGCCGCCAGATCGAGCTGTTTCATCTGTGTTAGCCGGGTGATCCCATACAACCATGGAGCGAGCCAGACTTCGAGGCGCTCCAGTAACCAGGCATCGGAGAGATTCACCCAGTCAGCATCCGGTTGCCACTGCCTGAGCGACTCAACGCGTGCGCGCCACTCTTGCGCGGAACTGCCCCACGGAAGCGATTCGATCCCAACCTCTCTGATACCGACCAGCAGCGCACTGCATACCTGCGCGGGATCCGGGTTGGGAACGGTTCTTGAACCAAGCACCAGCGCCCCGAGCCGCTCCTGCTCATGGGCAATTACCGCAGCGCTACTTGTATCCCAGGTCACTCCCGATTCGAATACCAGTCGATCGCGCAGCGCGGCACGCAGCTGCGCGCTATCGACTCCTACCGCCAGATGCACCCGACCCTCCACTCTTCCTGCATCCAGATCGGCCACTACCAGATAGCCATGGGCTGCCAGTGGATCTCCGGCAGGCAATCGCACACCTCGTCCAGAGGCGAGCAAATATCGTTCCGTATCACCTTGCCGGCGCTGTGCTATCCGTTCCGGATAGGCAAACGCGAGCAGCACACCGGATGAAAGCGAGGGTGTCGCGCTCTGACCGGTTCCGGGGAGTGCCTGTCGCAGTTGCCTGCTGACTTCGATTACCCGGGCACAGGCAGTAGTGTTGCCACCGGCGGCTGCCACGGCTCCAGCTCCTTCACGACGCCAGAGTGTTAACAGATCGAGCCGCTGGTCGATATCCGCTGACGCGCAGCGGGCACTGCGCTGAAGAATATCCCGTTCCGAAACCAACGCTGCCAGATCTGCGGCCAGCGCCGACTGTCGATGTTCTGCAGCACGAAGAAGCATGTGCGCAAGTCTGGGATGGATCGGTATTTGCGCCACGCACCGCCCATGGGCAGTAATGTGGCCCTGAACGTCCAACAGTTCCAACGCTGTCAACAGGGTACGCGCCTGAGCCACGGCGGCAGGTGTCGGCGGGTCCAGCCACTGCATCTGCCAGGGATCGTTGACTCCCCATAACGCCAACTCCAGCACCAGTGATGCCAGATCCGCATCCAGAATCTCCGGACTGAGATGCGCCTGCAATCTGTTGTGGGTGGCTTTGTTCCATAGCCGGTAACAGACCCCGGGACCAAGCCGTCCGGCGCGCCCGCTGCGCTGCTCCGCCGAAGAGAGGGTAACGCGAATCGTCTCCAGTCGGGTCAGCCCGTTGTTCGGATGGAAGCGCGGAAGACGCGACCAACCGCTGTCGACCACCGTGCTGATGCCCTCGATGGTGAGACTGGACTCAGCGATGGATGTAGCCAGCACGATGCGGCGCCGGCCTCCGGGATCTGCGAGAATCGCCTGCAACTGCCATTCTTTTGGGAGATCGCCGTACAGCGGGCAAAGCAGTACCCCGGGATCGAGACGCATCTCCAATTCCGTCGCCAACTGACGTATCTCTGCGCTGCCGGGAAGAAACACCAGCAGATCCCCATCCTGCTCTGTCAGCGCGCGCAACACGCCCGACAGAGTGGCACGCACAATACTGTGATCAGCCGCACCGGTAAGGTAATGGAGCACCACAGGATGAGCGCTCCCCACCCCGCGGACAATGGGAGCATCCCCCAGCAGTGCCGCAACTCTCCCGCTCTCCAGTGTCGCCGACATCACCAGCAGCCGTAGATCCGGGCGCAGACTGGTGGTCACATCGAGCACCAACGCCAGTGCCAGATCAGCCTGCAGGCTGCGTTCATGAAATTCGTCGAAGATGACCAGCCCGACACCGGTCAGTTCCGGATCTTTTTGCAGACGCCGGATGAGTACGCCTTCAGTCATCACCTCGATTCGCGTGGTCGCAGAGAGACAACTGTCGAAACGTACCCGATAACCCACGGTCTGTCCCAGACGGTCACCGGTGAGTGACGCCATGCGCATAGCAGCCGCGCGTGCAGCAAGTCTCCGTGGTTCCAGTAAAACGATGGTTCGCCCAGCCAGCCAGGGTTGCTCGAGCAGTGCCAATGGAACCAGTGTGGTCTTACCGGATCCTGGTGGCGCACTCAGTATGGCGCGGGGAGTCGAAGCGAGTAGTGTTTGCAGCTCCGGCAACACCGCCCGGATGGGAAGGTCGCCAATCACACTAACTTGAAAGCGGTGATCTCCATCCCTGTCTTTTCGGGAAATTGCAGCTTCCTGTCCACAATGCTGCCAAACCGCCTATCCGCTGCAACATCGTGCAGCGCAACGCTTCGCGGCCGGGCACTCAGCAAGAGTCGATCGAGCCTCATCTTCTGTACGTGCATCCTCATTAACGTATAATCGCCCGTCAGATGCCAAGCTGTAACAACACTTTCAGTAGTATAATTCAGATAGTAACGATAATAATGATCGAATCGATAGCTTCAATTAATAGCGCTACCCTACTTTCAGGAATATAGGTTGTAAAATAACAATTAGCGCATAAAACTCAATGTTTTAGAATAGTTTTTTGTCATCAAACCAAGATGAGCAGAAAAAAAACGCAGGTGACAGCTGCGATCCGGGTACTGCGTGCCGCCGGGATCGAGTTTTCAGAGCATCACTACCGATATGAACCGAGAGGAGGAACGCGTGTTTCTGCCCGGGAATTGGATGTGGATGAACACTGCGTGATCAAAACACTCGTGATGGAGAATGAAAATAAGGAGGCACTGATCATGCTGATGCATGGGGACCGGGAGGTCTCCACCAAAGCACTGGCGCGCGTTATCGGCACCAAGTCTGTTACCCCCTGCGATCCGGCCAGTGCCAATGCCCACAGTGGTTATCAGGTCGGCGGTACCTCTCCTTTCGGAGTGCGTAAAAAGATGCCTGTCTACTGTGAAGAAAGCATTCTGCAGCTGCCACTTATCTACATCAACGGGGGTGCCCGTGGTTATCTGATCGCGCTGCAACCAACGGCTCTGACAACGCTACTCAAACCAATACCGGTCAACGTACAACGCTGAATCACACAGAAACTAGCCACCATTGTCCTGTTCGCCATCAGTGCTCACTCCCTGCGCTTACCGCGACTGACCAGGACAACTGCGAGCACTGCGCCGAGAAAAGCTGCAATGATGGCGTCACCAGGTTCCATGCCCAGACCCAATGCACCGTAACCGGCAAAACCACCGCCAAGCGCGCTGAACACGAGGCTGCGCATGAAGCGACAGATTGCACAGGAGTGAGAATCCGCCATGGTTCAGTTCGCCAATACCCGGAAGTGGGCACTCTGATCGGGGATATCCACCGCTCTCAGTGCCAATTTCAGCGCCTGATTCAGCTCGGCAGTACCGGAATATCTGAGCCGGGTCTCCAGTGCCAGCTCCGGTAGCAACAGTGTCAGGCGTTGCTGCTGTTTCTCAACCACGATCCCCTCGCCCCGCCATTTACCTTGTTGTTTGAGATAGAGTAGTTTCCAATGCAGATTGGAAAAACGCTCGGCCCGCCGCACCTTCCCAGCGACCAGATCGGAGGAGCCGATTCGCTCTGCGATGGCCGTTGAGGACAACGTCACCGCACCCCTGAGCAAAGCGCGCAACTGCTGATGTACCACCAGATCAAGATAGCGCCGCAGGGGGCTGGTAGCCCGGGTATAGAGGGGGAGTCCCAATCCCGCATGCGGGCCGTCCTGTATCTTGGCCTGTGACGGTTTCATCTGACGCCGGTAAGCGTACCTTGCTGCCAGATCCTCTGTTGGTTGCGGATGGTCGGGTACCGGCTGAGTCACGAACGGAATCGCTATCTCCTGCTGCAACAGATAAGCAGCGACCGCCTCCCCGGTCATCAGCATCAGTTCGCTGATCAGCATCCGGCTGCGTAGCGGCCGCTGCGGTCGAACACGGATCTCACCGCCCGTGCTCACCCGGACGTTCACTTCAGGCAGATCCAGATCAACCGCACCGGTGTTGACACGGCGTTCACGATAGCGCTCGGCAAACTCTCTCAACTGCTGGAACGGTGGTTGCTCCATCAACTGTTCCGCTTCGATATAGCTTTTCCGGGTCACCTTGACCCAACTTGGGAGTACTTTCAGATCCCGTGGACGAGCGTCTTCGGAGAGCAGAAAACCGAACGACAGCGCCGGTGATCGCTCAGCCAACCCCAAACCCAGTAACATGGTCAGCTGCGGTGGCAACATGTGGATGATACGCTCCGGCAGATAGAGGTTGGCTCCCCTTGCGCGCGCCTCCAGATCGAGTGCAGAGTCTGGAGGCGCCAATGCAGCCACATCGGCTACATGCACCCAAATCCGCTCCTCATGATCCAGACTGACCGCATCGTCCGGATCCTCGCTCTCCTCATCATCGATGGCGAAGCTCTGCAGGTGGGTCAGATCCACCCGCTCCTCGCAGGGCAGATCCGGGCAGACGAGCTGCGGATTCTCGATCGGCAGCGAGAACCGCCGGGGATATGGATTGCAGGTTTCCGGCCAATGTCCAACACTGACCAGCATACGATGCGCGCTGACCGGATTTTCCGGATAGTCAAGCGCCGCCAGGATTCTGCTGTACTCGCATTGACCGAAGGCCAGTTGCTCCACCTCCAGCATCTGTGGACCATCCGCTGCAGCAAGATTGCGCTTCCGGAGTCGATCGAGAAGCGCGTTCCACTCCCTATCCGCGGCCACTCTGGACTCACGCTCTGCGACATCTGCATCGATCTGCGCTTTGGTTCTGGCCTGGATCCGGTCCGGGTCACCTTCGAAATAGAGCCCTTCCGCCACTTTGCTCCAGGCAGCCCAAGTAGCTGCCGGCGTGTACTCGCCGTAAATCACTTCCGTCAACTCGCGGATATCGATCGTCTCTTCGCCGAGCAGTTCCCAAGCCTCGGTGATCTCCACTTCGGGCTGCTGTAACTGCGACAGATCGCCCAAAGGCCCCGGGTGCAGCAGCGTAATATCTTTGGAGCGCACGCGCTTGCTCTTGCCGCCGCGTAACTTGATCTCTATCTTGTCGCTGACTGCGGTTACCAGCGCTGGACTCTGCTTATAGAGCACCAGCGCGCCGGGAACTGTTGGGTGATCGGGCATTGACTCTGATAAACACTCACAACAATCAAGATTGGGTGCCGGCAAAAGAGAGATTGCTTTGGCACAGGGTTAGTTCATCCGTTGATTTTGCCTGACACTCGCCGTTAATTCTCCTATTATTGTTGCCCTGTAGAGGATAAATGCAACCGTTGGAAACCAGCAATGAACAGCGAATGGCGCACATTTCTTCAGACCCACTCCGCAAGCGTCAGCGAAAACGATGGCGCTCAGTTCCCACAAAGCGGGACAGATCCGGCATGCGCATTGATCGATCTCTCCCATCTCGGTCTGATCAGTGTCAGTGGGGAGGATGCGGAGACATTTCTGCAGGGACAGGTTACCAACGATGTGCGCAATCTGACTGGAGAGCAGTTTCAGATCAGCGCCTGCTGTTCACCGAAAGGGCGCATGTTGGCCAACTTTCTCTGCTTTCGCCGGCAGCAGGAGATCCTGCTGCAGCTTCCCCGGGATACACAGCAACTGCTGCTCAAGCGGCTGCCGATGTTTATTTTGATGTCCAGGGTCAAGGTGACCGATGCCAGCGACAGACTGGTCTGTTTCGGTGTGCTGGGCGAATGTGCGGAAGTACTGCTGCGCGACCGTTTCAGTCGTATTCCGGAACGGGTATGGGAGCGTGTTGAAGAGGATGGCTTCACCCTGCTGCGCCCACCCGGTGCAACGCAGCGGTTCCAGCTGATCGGCGAGCCAGACGGGATGATGGCACTTTGGGAGCAGCTGGCCGAGACCGCAAAACCGGTGAGCAGTGACCGCTGGATGTTGGAGAACATTCGCGCCGGAGTCCCTACAATCCATGGCAGCAACAGCGAGGCATTCATACCGCAGATGGTGAACATGCAGCTGATCGAAGGGGTCAGTTTCACCAAAGGCTGCTACACAGGACAGGAGGTGGTGGCCCGCACCAGATACCTGGGCAAGGTAAAAAGACGCATGTATCTCGCCCGGATCGACAGCGCACGCTGCCCCCTTCCAGGAGAGGGGCTCTACTCACCAGAGAGCCAGTCCGGTCAGGGAGCGGGTCGGGTGGTCGACGCTCAACATGATCCGGACGGTGGGTGTGAACTGCTTGCCGTGATCGAAATCGCCTGCCATGACGCCGGCGATGTGCGTATCGTTAGCGAAGCTGGTGAACCACTTATATTTCAGACACTTCCCTACAGCTTCGAAGATAATTGACAGGCCCCGATATGATTACCGAAGAAGATTTCTCGCGACTGCTTCGAACAGCGATAGCGCAGAACAAGATCACCCTGCCGACCCTACCAGAGGTAGCGCTCAAAATCCGCGATGCGGTGGAGCAGGACAGCGCAACCGCCCAGCAGATCGCCGATATGGTGGCGACAGATGCGGCACTCTCAGCGCGCCTGCTGCAGGTGGCGAACAGTCCGCTCTATCGTGGTCGCGTACCGGTTGAGCATATTCAGATGGCGGTCACCCGACTGGGTCAGAAGCTGGTGCGCAGCCTGGTGATAAGTCTGGCGATGAAGCAGATTTTCCAGGCCACCTCGGATGCGCTCGATAAGCGGTTGAGGGCACTCTGGGAGGATAGTGTTCAAGTGGCAGCGATCAGCAGGGCGCTGGCGCAGACTGTCGGCTTGAACCGGGAGCAGGCGATGCTGGCCGGTCTGATACACAACATCGGCAGCTTGCCAATTTTGACCAAGGCGGAAGAGTTCCCCGAGTTGATGCACGCGCCTGAGAGACTGGACGCATTGGTGCAACATCTCAGTCCGGCGATTGGCAAGCTGATTCTCGAGACCTGGGGCTTCTCCGAAGCGTTGATCAAGGTGGCTGAGCACTACGACAATCGCCAATACGATGGAGGCGCAACCCCCGACTACGTCGACGTGGTCCAGGTCGCGAGGATTCAGCTGATGGAGGATATGGAGCCAGAATGGATGCTGGCACCGGCCTTCGGCAAGCTCGGCCTGGAGCCGGAGGTCGAGGTGATCGAGATCGAGGGTGTGGCAGAAGATGTCGATGAGGTGAGGCAGCTCTTTCTTTGACGGTTGTACAGCACCCTGACTAACCCCGCTCAGACGCTTCGCGGGAGTTCCGTGTCACCAGGCCCACCGCCCTGGGAAACGCGGGCATACCCGGATCGAGCAAGTGCAAGACACGCCCTATCAGGGATCGAGGACGGACTACTCGGGGCGCATGTGAGGAAACAGTAACACATCGCGTATCGATGAGGCGTCGGTAAACAGCATCACCAGACGATCCACACCTATTCCTTCACCCGCTGTGGGCGGCATACCGTGTTCCAATGCGCGAATGTAATCGGCGTCGAAATGCATCGCCTCCTCGTCGCCCGCCTCCTTCTCCGCCACCTGCTGACGAAAACGCTCCGCCTGATCTTCGGCATCGTTCAGCTCGGAAAAACCGTTGGCTATCTCCCGCCCGCCAACGAAGAACTCGAAACGGTCGGTCACGAAAGGATCCAGGTCATTGCGTCGCGCCAGTGGTGATACCTCGGTCGGATAGGCAGTAATGAAGGTCGGGTCGAGCAGACGATGCTCGACACTTTTCTCGAAAATCTCGATCAGAATCTTGCCCAGTCCGTAGCTCTCTTTTAACGTGATACCCAGACGTGCGGCGTGCATTCTGGCACGTTGCAGATCATCCAGATCCGCTGCGTCGATCTCCCGATTGAACCGGAGTATCGACTGTTTTACCGTCATCCGCTCAAACGGCTTGGCAAAATCGTAAGTTTTCCCCTGGTAATCAATCAGTGTCGTCCCGAGCACCTCTTTGGCCATGGTGCGTAGCATCTCCTCCGTCAGATCCATCAGATCATGGTAGTCCGCATACGCCTGATAGAACTCCACCATAGTGAATTCGGGGTTATGGGTGGTTGAGAGCCCTTCGTTGCGGAAGTTGCGGTTGATCTCATACACCCGCTCAAATCCGCCCACGACCAGCCGTTTCAGATAGAGTTCGGGTGCGATACGCAGAAACAGCTGCATATCCAGTGCATTGTGATGGGTCACGAAAGGTCGCGCAGCGGCACCACCCGGGATCGCCTGCATCATCGGTGTCTCCACCTCGAGGAAGCCCCTGGCATTGAGATAACTTCGCATCGACTGGATGATTCCGGTGCGCATCCGGAATCTCTGCTGCGACACCTCATTCATGATCAGGTCAAGATAGCGTTGACGGTAGCACTGCTCCTGATCGGTCAACCCGTGAAACTTCTCCGGCAGTGGGCGCAGCGATTTGGTCAGCAACCGGAACTGGTCACATCTTACCGACAGTTCCCCGGTCTTGGTTTTGAACAGCCGCCCTTCGACCCCGACGATGTCCCCCACATCCAGCTCTCGCTTGAACTGCTCGTTATAGTACCCATCCGGAAGCGCATCGCGTTGTATGAACACCTGGATGCGGCCCGACATATCCTGAATATGGATAAAGCTCGCTTTGCCCATGATACGGCGGCTCATCATCCGTCCCGCGATTTTCACCCGCAGTGCCAGCTGCTCCAGTTCCTCCGGATCATGCTCACCATATTCGGCATGCAGCTCTCCCGCCATGACGTTGCGTTTGAAATCGTTGGGAAATGCGATGCCGCGCGCTCTAATCTGCTCCAGCTTTTCACGTCGCTGCACAATCAGTCTGTTTTCGTCTTCCGTCATATCACATGCCGCTCTTCAAACTGGCCTCGATAAAGATATCCAACCCGCCATCGAGTACCGCTTGGGTATTGCCGGTCTCGACACCGGTACGCAGGTCCTTTATTCGCGACTGATCCAACACATAGGATCTGATCTGACTTCCCCAGCCAATGTCAGATTTGGTCTCCTCCAACGCCTGCTGATCCGAATTGCGTTTCTGAATTTCCAGCTCATAAAGCTTGGCCTTGAGCTGCTTCATCGCGTGATCCTTGTTCTTGTGCTGAGAACGGTCGTTCTGACACTGCACCACCACGCCCGATGGAAAATGGGTGATACGCACCGCCGACTCGGTGCGGTTGACGTGCTGCCCCCCGGCACCGCTGGCACGATAGACGTCGATACGCAGGTCGGCTGGATTGATATCGATTTCGATCGAGTCGTCCACTTCCGGAGCGACGAAAACCGCGGCGAATGAGGTGTGTCTCCTGTTACCCGAGTCGAACGGTGATTTACGCACCAACCGGTGAACACCGATCTCGGTACGCAGCCAACCGAACGCATAGTCGCCGTCAAATTTAACCGTGGCTGACTTGATCCCCGCCACATCGCCTGGAGAGACCTCCATCAACGTGGTTGCGAACCCCCGCTGTTCCCCCCAGCGCAGATACATACGCAGCAGCATCTCTGCCCAATCCTGCGCCTCGGTGCCGCCGGATCCCGCCTGGATGTCGAGAAAGGCGTTGTTGAAATCCATCTCCCCTGAGAACATGCGCTGGAATTCAAGCTTGGCGATGCGCTTCTCGGCCGCATCCAGATCCCTGACCACCGCACTGACAGTCGCCTCATCCTCCTCTTCGACAGCCAGCTCCATCAGCGCATTGGCGTCGGAGAGCGCTCCCCCGAGTTCATCCAGCGTGACCACGATCGCTTCCAGTGCTGCCCGCTCCTTGCCCAGCTTCTGGGCATACTCGGGATTGCTCCAGATAGCCGGATCCTCCAGCTCGCGCAGCACCTCGGTCAACCGCTCCTGTTTGACCGGATAGTCAAAGATACCCCCTCAGGGCATTGGACCGACCCTGTAATTCACTGATTTTATTATAAATGGGATTGAGATCCTGCATGGCATACCTCACGCGGAACGAAGGGGCGAATTCTACAACACTCGACGCCTCAGCGGAAACCGGCAACGAGGAGCGCTGAGTGCCGAGGATAAAGGGAACTGAATTTGGATTATCTTCGTTTCTTGGCTCCGTGCCCTCGGCGCTCAGTGGTATTGGGGTTTCACTGCGCGAACCCGACCTCCACCCATGTTGAATCACCAGAGAGCTGACGACAGATAGTCCGGGAAGGAAACTAATCGTACTGAAGCGTGCACTGTTGCAGTATAACCGTTCCACTCAAGAACCCGCGCTATGGGCCGATTCACTCAGTGTCATTGAGTATTTATCTGGTTTCCTGCTATACCTTAGCCAATCCGGCAGATGAGCGATCCCGAATAGAGATAATGGATAGAAACTTCGACCTGAATAAATTTCGTACACTGATACCGATCAGCGCGCTCTACGAAGATAGTCTGCTCTATCTGGCCAGTCAGTCGACGCTGGAACGGCTGCAAGCGGGGGATGTCGTGTTTAATCTGGGTGACGAGGATACCGATTCGGTGTTCCTGCTCTCCGGTACGGTTCGCGAGAAATCGGCTGATGGTGACCACCACTGCGACATCAACGCCAACAGCGAAGCGGCACTCTATGCGCTGGCGAACTTCAAGCCCCGCCAGTTTAGTGCCGAAGTGATCTCCGAGCGGGCTTCTCTGGTCAGGGTAGACACCCAACTGCTCGAGAAACTGCTCGCCTGGGGGCAGTTCGCACCGGATTTCCCACTGATCGAGAAGATCCGTCCCGCCGAGGCGCCAAATGCCGCCGACAGTGAATGGATGATGGCAATGCTGCAGACCCACGCCTTCCTGAGACTGCCCGCCGCCAATATCCAGTCGCTGTTTTCACGGTTAGAGGAGATTACGGTCAAGGCACAAGACAGAATCATCGAATACGGCGCACGCGGTGACTACTTTTACATGATCAAAGAGGGCCGCTGTAAAGTGTTCCGACCGGTCGGAGAGAGTGAACAGAAGCTGGCTGAACTGCAACGCTGCGACAGTTTCGGTGAAGAGGCGCTGATCTCTGACGCGCCACGTAACGCCAGCGTCAGCATGCTGACCGATGGCAAATTGATGCGTCTATCCAAGGCCGACTTCGCTGAACTACTGGAGGAGCCACTGCTCAACTGGGTGGATATGCAAACCGCGTCTGATCTGATCAATGAAGGGGCGATCTGGGTAGACACCCGGCTGGAGAGTGAGTTCAAAAACGCTGCCTTGCCCGACGCCATCAATATCCCACTGCATCGACTGCGTGATCAGGCCGCATCACTGGACCGTATGAAGCGTTTCGTGCTTTATTGCGACACCGGTCAGCGCAGCTCCGCCGCAGCCTTTCTGCTGGGCCAACTGGGATTCGACGCCTACGTGCTGAGAGGCGGCATCGCCCAAGGCAGGCTACCAAGCAACTTCCTGTAACAGATCAGCAGCTATCTGCTAGCGCAGCCAGCGGACATGGATACCCGGCTCGCCGTCCGCAGCAGCAAAAGGTTCACAAATACAGAGATCCCCCACTGCTGCCAGCTGATTATCCAGATAGATGAGTGGTGTACGCAGGCGCATCCATACCGGTACACCATAATGCTGAAACAGCTTCTTGAAGCTGGTCGAATGGCGGCGACCGGCGATCCTGACGCTCTGCTGACGAGGAGCGAAGCAGACCTGGAGCGTCCCTCGGCGCCAACGCGGCAAACAGATCCCCCCCATACCCTGTTCAGCTGTCAGCTGGCCGATTCCGGCCGGAAGTTCCAGAAGCGACTGGCCATCCCAGTCCAGACTCCGCTCCGCTTCCTGCAACGCCGGCAATGGCGGCATGATATAGAGCCTGTCACGAAATCTCCGCACCTCGACACCGGGCCAGTGCACCAGCGGATTCCGGTCAGAGCGAGCGTTCACCATTTCGTGCAATAGACGTTCCAGCTTGGCGCTGCCGGGTGTCGGAAATCCCTCGGCGGCAATCCAGGCGCGCAGCACGGCGCGCGCGCGCGGCACCTCAAGTTGAGCGAGAGCGGTCAGTGCCAGGGTATGTTGGGCCGGACTCCAGAGGTGCTGAAGCGTTTCCGTGGCCACCTGCTCGACCAGCGCCTGGGACTCTGCACAGAGACGTGCACTGCGCGCGATGGTTCGGGCGGCAGCCGGCCAGCGCTGGCGCAGCAACGGCATCACCTGGTTTCTGAGAAAATTGCGATCGAACTGTGTCGACCGGTTGCTGGGATCCTCAATCCAGCTTAGCTGCTCGCTGCGCGCATACCGGTCGATTACAGTACGCTCCACACCCAATAGCGGACGCGCCAGATAACCGCAGCCGAAGCGGCTCACCAGCGGCATCGCTGCCAGTCCGGCGGGCCCCGCACCCCGCAGCAGCTGCAGCAGCAGTGTTTCCGCCTGGTCGTCCTGATGGTGCGCTGTCAGCAATATCTCACCCGGCTGCAACAGCCGTTCCAACGCCTGGTAGCGTGCATCTCTGGCTTGCGCCTCGGGACTCTCACCCACGCTCGGTGCCAGTTTCAACCTCAGCGTATGACAGCGGATGCCCAACGCGTTGCAAACAGTGAGACAGTGACTGGTCCAAGCGTCCGCCCCGGACTGCAGACCATGGTTGACATGCACCGCACTGATCCTGGGCCGGGAAGCGGCTGTAGCGAGTCCGGCAAGCAGATGCAGCAGCACATGAGAGTCCCTGCCGCCACTATAAGCGACCAGGTAGTGATCGGTAGCGGGCAGCTGATCCAGGCTGTCACGCAGCCGGTATACCAGTCTCTTCATCGAATCCGCAGCGAGATGTGGGGCACACGAGGTGAGCGACGACCGGGGTAAATCCCGATCCCGACAAGGCGTGTTCAGCTGCTGAAATGGCCGTAGGACATCAACCGCTTATAGCGGGCCTCCAGCAACTTGTCTATCGCCACCCCCTCCAGACTCTCCAGCACTGCAATCAGTTCACGCTTGAGACTGCGTGCGACGGCATCCATATCCCGGTGGGCACCACCGAGCGGTTCTGGAATGATGGTGTCGATCAATCCGAGCTCCTTGAGCCGATCCGAGGTGATTCCCATCGCTTCAGCCGCAAGCGGCGCCTTGTCCGCACTCTTCCAGAGAATGGATGCACACCCTTCGGGCGATATTACCGAGTAGGTGCTGAACTGCAGCATCATCACCCGGTCACCTACGCCAATAGCGAGCGCGCCACCGGAGCCACCCTCACCCATCACCGTACAGACGATCGGCGTCTTCAGCCCGGCCATCACCAGCAGATTCCGGGCGATCGCCTCGCTCTGCCCGCGCTCCTCTGCGTCCACGCCTGGATAAGCTCCCGGTGTGTCGATAAAGGTGAGAATGGGCAGCTTGAAGCGCTCCGCCATCTGCATCAGCCGCAGCGCCTTGCGGTACCCTTCCGGTCGTGGCATACCGAAGTTGCGGTAGATCTTCTCTGCGGTGTCACGCCCTTTCTGGTGGCCGATCAGCATCACGGAACGTCCCTCCAACCTGGCGACGCCACCGACAATCGCATGATCGTCCTTGAACGCACGATCGCCGTGCAGTTGCTGAAACTCATCGAAAATCCGCGCGATGTAATCCAGCATGTAGGGGCGTTGCGGATGACGTGCAATCTGTGCCACCTGCCAGGGTTTCAGATTGGAGAAAATGGAGGCAGTCAAACTCCGGCTCTTCTCCTCAAGACGGTTTATCTCGTCCTGGATATTGATCTCGTTGTCATCACCGACCAGGCGCAGCTCTTCGATCTTTGCTTCAAGTTCAGCAATCGGTTGTTCAAATTCGAGAAAGTTCAGGTTCATCGGTGAAATAGTCCGGAGTCAGTAATACGGTTAACGGTGAAAATAAGTATCCCCTTCGTTTCTTAAGGGGTGGCGCAAACGCATTCAGTGGAGCGATCGAAGACCATATTTTACCTCTACCCCTCCAGGAAAAGAAAATCGTTGCAGCCGCCGCAGCAGTTCATCAGTCGGCTGTACCCGCCATTCATCACCAAAGAGCAGCACTGCGCTGACGCCTTTCAACTTGTAGCTGACACGCAGCCCACACTCCCCGCCGCGATAGGCCGCCAGTATCTGCTCCAACTCCTGAATGAAATCGCTGACGCTCGTGCCGAGTCTATGCAACCGCCGCTCGTCGATGTTGATATTCAGGCTGTTGGCGTTGGCGGCTCTGATCTGCTCGAACTCCGTCACCTGGTCAACCCGTATGGTCAACCCGCCGCGAAACTCGTCATGGCTGAGGTTCCCGATCACCACCAGTACGCGGTCGCTGGAAAGCAGTTCCCGGTATGTTTCACACGCCTCCGAGAACAGGGTCACCTCGATACGTCCACTGCGATCATCCAATACCAGGCTGGCCAGTCGGCCGCGCTGGGTCTGGCGCTGACTCACCGCAACCGTGAGCCCGGCGACCATCACCTCCTGACCTCTTCTGCGGAAATCTTTTGCATTGCTCCGCTCCAGTGACAAATCGGCTATCGGAGTAATCCCCAGACCGGCGAACTCCGGCAGATAACGGTCGATCGGATGACCGGTGAGATAGAGCCCGAGCGTATCCTTCTCTCCCTGCAGACGCAGCTCCTCCTGCCACTCCTCAACGGCAGGCGGAGCCACACGATCGACCACAACCTGCGACTCGGGTCCTGCCATGCCGAACAGATCATTCTGCCCGGCCGCCTGTGTCTCATGTTGCTGCTCTGCCATTCTCAGCGCCAGCCCAAGCTGAGCCATCAAGGTGGCGCGGTTGGCCCCCAATTGATCCAGTGCACCGGCCCGGATCAATGACTCCAGCACCCGCTTGTTGACTTTGCGCAACTCGATACGATGGCAAAAATCGAACAGATCCCGGAAAGGTCCGGCACTGTCGCGTGCAGCGATTATGCTTTCGATCGCCGATTCACCGACCCCTTTGATCGCTCCGAGGCCATAGACGATGCTGTTTTCGCCACTCACAGTAAACTTGAATTCGGAGTGGTTTACATGGGGCGGATTGACCGTCAGCTGCATACTGCGGCACTCATCGATAAGTGTCACCACCTTGTCCGTGGTGTCCATGTCCGCGGAGAGCACCGCTGCCATGAACGCCGCCGGATAGTGTGCCTTCAGCCACATCGTCTGATAGGAGACCAGCGCGTAGGCGGCCGAATGGGATTTGTTGAATCCGTATCCGGCAAACTTCTCCATCAGATCGAATATATAGGTGGCATTGTCCGCATCGACCCCACGCTTTACCGCACCCTCCATGAAGATGGTGCGTTGTTTAGCCATCTCCGCCGGTTTCTTTTTGCCCATTGCGCGCCGCAGCAGGTCAGCACCACCCAGCGAATAGCCGGCCAGCACCTGGGCAATCTGCATCACCTGCTCCTGATAGAGAATGACACCATAGGTGGGCTTAAGAATCGGTTCCAGCTGTGGATGCGGGTAGACCACCGCCTGCTGCCCATGTTTGCGCGCGATAAAATCATCCACCATACCGGACTGCAACGGACCCGGCCGAAACAGTGCAACCAGCGCGGTAATATCTTCGAAACAGTCTGGCTGCAGTTTCTTTATCAACTCCTTCATGCCGCGGGATTCCAGCTGAAATACTGCGGTGGTTTCACAGCGCTGCAACAGCTGGTAAGCAGCCGCATCTTCCATTGGAATCGTACTGATATCGATCCGCTCCAGCCCCCGTTCCTGACGCCTGCGGTTGACTGTCTTGAGTGCCCAATCGACAATCGTCAGGGTGCGCAGCCCAAGAAAGTCAAACTTGACCAGCCCCACCTGCTCCACGTCGTCCTTGTCGAACTGAGTGACCAGATTGGCACCGCCCGGCTCGCAGTAGAGCGGAGTGAAGTCGGTCAACACGGTTGGCGCTATCACCACACCGCCAGCGTGCTTGCCGGCATTGCGTGCCAACCCCTCCAGTTTGCGCGCCATGTCGATCAGCTGCATCACCTCCTCATCGGAGCGGTACGCCTGCTCCAACTCCTCACTCTCGCTGAGCGCCCTGTCCAGTGTCATGCCGATTTCGAACGGGACCATTTTGGCGATGCGGTCGGTAAAGCCGTACGGGTGGCCCAATACCCGGCCCACATCACGCACCACCGCCTTGGCTGCCATCGAGCCGTAGGTGATGATCTGCGATACCGAATCACGTCCATAGCGCTGGGTGACATAGTCGATCACGCGGTCGCGTTTATCCATACAGAAATCGACGTCGAAATCGGGCATCGAGACCCTTTCCGGATTGAGGAAACGCTCAAACAGCAGATCGTGTTCTATCGGGTCCAGATCGGTAATCCCGAGGGCATAGGCAACCAGTGACCCGGCGCCGGATCCCCTGCCAGGGCCGACCGGAATATCATTCTCCCGGGCCCAGCGGATAAAGTCGGCAACGATCAGGAAGTAACCGGGGAAACCCATCTGGTTGATTACGTTCAGCTCCAGTTGCAGACGTCCCCGGTACTTGCTTTCCAGCATGGCAGCATCGCTGCCGGAGTGTTCCAGGATCTTCGCCAAGCGCCGCTCCAGACCGCTGGACGACTGCTGACTGAAATACGCCTCGACCGTCATTCCCTGGGGCAGCGCAAAATCAGGCAGGTAGTTCTCACCCAGCACCAGTTCGAGATTACATCGTTTGGCAATCTCAACACTGTTCGCCAGCGCCTCTGGAATATCGGCGAACAGGCTGACCATCTGCTCCGGTGTGCGCAGATACTGCTGCTGGCTGTAGATGCGTGGACGACGCGGGTCGTCCAAGGTTCTCCCCTCATGAATACAGACCCGGATTTCGTGCGCCTCGAAATCCTCCGGCTCCAGAAAGCGGACATCGTTGGTGGCCACCACAGGTAGATCAAACTCTTCGGCCAGCGCGATGCTGCTATGCAGGTATTCCTCCTCCTGTTCGCGACCGGTGCGCTGCAGCTCGAGATAGTAGCGATCACCGAAGAGGGTACACCAACCATCCAGCAGGGAGCGGCTCTCCTCCAGATTGCCACTCAGCAGACTGCGCCCCACATCACCCCATCTCCCTCCCGAGAGTGCAATCAGCCCGCGACAGCTCGCTTCGTCGAACCAGGCACGATGCATAAACGGCCGCCCCAGATGCTGCCCTTCGCGATAGCTCCTGGAAACCAGTCGGGTGAGATTTCGATAGCCTTGACTGTTCTGCACCAGTAGCAGCATGCGAAACGAACTGGTGCTGTCACCTTCGTCTCTGATCATCGCGTCGACGCCCAGTATCGGTTTTACCCCGGCTGCGCGGGCAGCCCGGTAAAATTTGACCAGCGCAAACAGATTACCTTGATCAGTGACGGCAACCGCAGGCATACCGGCTGCGGCAACCGCTTTTACCAGTGGTTTGATGCGCACCACACCATCTACCAGAGAGTACTCAGAGTGAACGCATAGATGGATGAATGGGGGATCTGCCATGGACCGGATTTAACCACAGCCCGATTGCTTTCTACAGCGACGGGTGCACATGAAAAGGAGAAATCAATCCGGTGCCTGCAGCAGACGCTTTACCGGTGAAAAAGAGCGTCGGTGAATCTTGCAGATCCCCAGCCGGGAGAGCGCCTGCAAATGCGCCTGAGTGGGATAACCTTTGTGCACCGCGAAACCATAGCCGGGATAGAGCGCATCCAGCGCGACCATCTCCCGGTCCCGCGCAACCTTCGCCAGAATAGAGGCGGCACCAATAACCGGGATGCTGGCATCGCCACCGATCACCGCCTCGACACGACAGGCAACCTGCGGGCAGTGGTTTCCATCGACCAGCAGATGCTGTGCCGCCAGCGGCAGCGCCGCGACCGCCCGGCTCATAGCCAGCAGCGTCGCCTGCAGGATATTGATGCGATCAATCTCTTCCACCTCAGCGCGGCCGATGGCCCAGGCGAGAGCACGCTGCTGAATCAATCCGGACAACGTTTCGCGCTGATTCGCTTTCAGCTTCTTGGAGTCGGCTATCCCTGAAACCGGTTTCTCTGGATCGAGTATCACCGCGGCCGCAATCACCGGACCGGCCAGTGGACCGCGGCCCGCTTCATCCACGCCCGCGGTCAGCAGGGGATACCCTGTCACCGAAGGATTCACGCCGGATCTCTGAGCAGTTGCAGCACCGCGGCCGCTGCTTTGGCGCTGGAATTCTGGCGCAGCTGGCGATGCACCCTTTCATATACGGTGTGGATGTGCATCATCCTGCTGGATGAAGTGAGCATATCAAGAAGTGCGGTGGAGAGCGCCGCGGGTGTTGCCGCATCCTGGATGAACTCCGGCGCCACCGCCTCACCGGCCAATAGATTGGCCATCGCGATATACGGCGTCTTCACCAGATCGAAGCGCTTCACCATCCAGTAGGTCAACCGGTTGAGACGATAAGCGACCACCATGGGTCGTTTCAGCAGCAGCGCTTCCAATGTCGCGGTACCTGAAGCAGTAAGCACTGCATCGGCGCTCAGCATCGCATCCCGGGAGTTGCCAACCTGTATAGCCAGATCCAATCCGGGGGCAACCTCGCGCTGGATGGTGGTGAAAGCCGCTCGGGTTTGCTCATTGACCAGCGGCACCAGAAACTTAACCCCCGGGAATCGCTCGCGGCAGGCAAGTGCCGTCAGTAGAAAAGTACCAGCCAGCGCTTCGATCTCACTCAGACGGCTGCCCGGCAGCAGTGCAATCACGTTCTCCCCGGATGGAATATTGAGCCTGCAACGTGCCGCTTCCTGATCCACCACCAAAGGTATCTCATCGGCCAGCGGATGACCGATGTAACTGACCGGCACCCCGTGTGCGCTGAGAAACTCCTGTTCAAACGGAAAGATACTGAGCATCAGGTTGATGGAAGCTCGAATCTTCTTCACCCTTCCCGGTCGCCAGGCCCAGACGGTGGGACTGACGTAGTGGACTGTCGGTATACCCGCAGTTTTAAGATGCCGTTCCAGGCCAAGATTGAAATCGGGTGCATCCACTCCGATAAACAGATCCGGCGGTTTGGCCAGGAAGTGGCGTTTCAGCCTGTCGCGGATGGAAAGCAGTTCGGGCAGATGACGCAGCACCTCCACCAAACCCATCACCGACAGTCGCTCCATCGGATAGAGGCTGACCATCCCTTCTGCCTCCATTTTAGGGCCGCCGACTCCCTCGAAAGCGACATCGTTGACACGCCTTTTCAACTCACGCATCAGACCGGCGCCAAGCAGGTCACCAGATGGTTCGTTGGCGACGATTCCAATTCGTAGGGTGCTTTCCCGCATGGGTTAATCGACTCAAAATCAGCCGTTGGATAGGTTCAGTTGTGAAATGGCGGACCATGTTGATGCTGATCGGCCGATTCGCGCTGTACTCAGCGAACGATACTGCGGGAACGACTCTCCACAAACGCGGCAAACATCTCCACGTCCTGAGAATCGACCGCAGACTCTTTGATCAACTCCAGTGCCTTTTCCAGTTGCAGATGACGCAGATAGAGCGTTTTATACGCCTGTTTGATGCGCTGTATCCTGACACTGTCAAAACCACTTCGGCCCAGGCCAATACTGTTGATTCCATGCGGTTTGGCCGGTTGTCCCCCCACCATCAAAAAAGGTGGAACATCCTTGGTGATACTGGCACCCATGGCACAGAAAGCGTGTGACCCTATCCGGCAGAACTGATGCACCATGGTGAAACCACCCAGTTTTGCATGATCATCGATAGTCACATGGCCACCCAGAGATGCGCCATTGGCCATGATCACATGACTGCCTATCAGGCAATCATGGGCGACATGGATATATGACATGAACAAGTTGTCACTGCCGATTCGGGTGATATTCCCCCCTTGGACCGTTCCCCGATTGATGGTGACAAACTCGCGAAACACGTTGCGGTCGCCGATCTCCAGGCGGGTCGGTTCACCAGCGTATTTCAGGTCCTGCGGATCCTCGCCGATGGATGCAAACTGAAAAATCCGGTTTTCTCTGCCAATCTCAGTGGGACCCTTGATCACCGCATGCGCGGCGACGCTAGTTCCGGCGCCAATCTTCACGCCCGGGCCAATCACACTGAACGGTCCTATCTCGACCCCTTCGTCTATCTCGGCTTTGGGGTCCACTGCTGCACTTGGATCAATCAAGCGGCAAAATCCCTGGCTGTACACATGATTTCGGCGGTGGCTGCCACTGCTCCGTCCACCTTGGCACTGCCAGTGTAGAAGCCGATACCACGCTTCATCGATTTTTGGTGCATTTCGATAACCAATTGGTCACCCGGTTCGACCAGCCGTTTGAAACGTGCCTTGTCGATACCGACAAAAAGGTAAATCGAAGTTTTACTCACAGTTTCCGGATTGGATTCCATCGCCAGCAGGCCGGTTGCCTGCGCCATCGCCTCAACGATCAGTACACCCGGCATCACTGGGCGTATCGGAAAATGCCCATTGAAAAAAGGTTCGTTGTAGGTGACATTCTTGGTCGCCAGAATACGCTGATGTGCTTCGACTTCCAGCACCCTGTCTATCAACAGAAAAGGATATCGGTGCGGAAGCAGGCTCAGCACCTTATGGATGTCCATCACTATCAAAGTTCTACTCCCGGATTCGGAACGGAAACCTCAGGTACCCAGTAGTGTAGGGTACGAGCCCTCTCAGCCGGGTCTATGCTCAATCCCCAGCGCCTCGAGTTGCTTCTCCAAGGCTCTGAGGCGCTGCATCATATCATCCATACGCCGGATTCGGGCAATGGTTTTACGCCATTCGCTGTTGCTTACCGCCGGCAGGTTGCCGCTATAGTAGCCGGGCTCGGAAAAAGAACGCGTCACCAGCGTCTGCCCGGAGAAGTGCACATTGTCGCCTATTTCCAAGTGGCCCGCCAAGCCCACACCACCGCCCAAAGTACAGTTCCTTCCCACTTTGGTTGAGCCCGCAATACCGGCACAGCCGGCAATGGCGGTGTTTTCACCAATCTCAACGTTGTGCGCAATCTGTATCTGGTTGTCGAGCTTGACCCCATCGGCTATGACCGTATCTTTGATGGTGCCACAGTCGATGGTCGTATTGGCACCAATCTCTACATCATTGCCGATGGTGACACCCCCGAGTTGGGGCACTTTCACCCACTTGCCCCGGTCATTTGCCAAGCCAAATCCCTCACTTCCGATCACCGCCCCCGGTTGAATCAGCGCCCGCTCTCCGATAGTGACACCAGCGCAGAGTGTGACTTGGGCGACCAGCCTGCTATCCCGACCGATCGAACAGCCGCCGCCAACCACGCAACCCGGCCCGATAAACACCCCCGGCGCAATGCTGACCCCAACCTCGATCACGCTGCAAGGCCCGATATAGACCCCTTCCGCAATGCTACACTGATCCGCTACCACTGCTGAGGGATGAATTCCTGGTTGAAAAGGTGGCTGTGGATGGAGAATATCCGCGATGCGCGCATAGCAAAGATAGGGGTTATCACTTATCAGTGCACTTATCGGTGACCGCTCCGCCAGCTCCGGGGAGAGTATGACCGCCGATGCAGCAGTTTCCGCGAGATACTTGATGTAGCGGCTATTGGCAAGAAAACTAATTGCACCAATACCGGCACTCTGCAGCTGATCTACCCGGTCAATCTCACAGTTTGCATCCCCTACCAGCCTGGCACCCACCCGCTCTGCCAGATCACCCAATCGATAGCCCAATGTAAGGCTCCGTGGCGCTTATCTGGCTTGTCTTCTCAACCGATCCAACACCTTGTCTGTCAGATTCACCCGGCCGCTGGCATAAACCGCATTGTCCAGAATCAGGTCGATATTCTCGTCCTTTCCGAGTTGATGAATCACCTCGGTCAATACACGCCGTAATTTCTGCGACTCTTCGTTGCGTCGCAGATTGAGGTCTTCCCGAAACTCATCGCTTGCCGACTTCAACTGACGACGACGGGTACGAATATCCTGCTCCAGCCGATCCTGTTCCGATTGACTCATTACCGCACCGTCACGGGAGAGCTTGTCGGTCAGTTTTTTCAGCTGCTTCTGCATATCCAGCAACTCCTCACTGCGCCGCTTGAATTCAGTGTCGAGTTGTCTTCTGAGCGCTTCAGCCTGAGGGGACTCCTCAAGCAGTTTGCTGACGTCCACCACGCCAATTTTGACATCCGCTGCGTTGGCGACACTCACGACAGCGAGCAATCCGACGAAGACCAGACCCAACAGAGAGGTTTTCAAGATATTTCTCCAAAATAATTTTAAAAAGCAGATCCAAAAGCGAACTGGAAGATTTCTGTTTCATCATCCGATTCGGCGTTCAAAGGAATACCAAAGCTGATGCCAAAAGCACCGAATGGGGAGAGCCAGAACCCGGATACTCCCGTTGAGTAGCGGATTTCACCCAATTCAACACTGGTATCGGTGATATCGTAAACATTACCGGCGTCCACGAAAAGCCCGAGTCGGATCGATTTCTCCATCAATTTGAAGGGTGCCGGAAACAGCACTTCGATATTTCCAGTCAGTTTCAGGTTACCACCCAATGGTTCGTCCTGACTGTCCCTTGGTCCAAGACTGAAATCCTTGAATCCCCTGACCGTCTTGCGACCGCCCGCAAAGAAATTCTCCCAGGGTGGCAGTTTAGTGGTACTGCCATAAGAGTCGCCGTAGCCGAAATCTCCCTCGAGTGCCAGGGTAAAGGTGTTACTCAGCGGAATATAGTATTTATTGGTATAGGTGAATTTGTAATATTCCAGATCGCTTCCGGGGATGGAGACGCTGCCAGCAACACGTTGGTAACCCCCTTCGGTCGGCATCAGCGCCGAATCGCGGGAGTCGTGCGACCAGCTCAGGCCGGCATTCAGGCTGATCGAGTCACGGCCATTCTCATCCTGATACTCCTTTAGCTCAACCGATGGATCATCGCCCAGCTTGAAAGTCGTGGAGTCCAGGTCCAATGTGAACAGCAAGCGGTCCGTTTCGCTGGTGGGCAGACCGAAATTCACCCCGGCGACAAAACTGTCGATCAGGTAGCGCGCGGTATCCACCTCTTCGAAATCGGTCGCTTTGTAGCTGAGGTTAAAACCACGACTGATACCATCCACGGTGTAGTAGGGGTTGGTATATGCCAACGAGTAGATTGTGTTCGCACTACTGGTATTCAGCGCGGCGGACACCCGTTTACCGGTGCCGAGGAAGTTGTTCTGCGAGATACTGGCATTGAATATCGCCCCCTGCGACTGAGAAAAACCGATACCCGCGCCGAGACTGCCCATCGGTTTTTCTGTCACCCTGACATTGACATCCACCTGATCGGTCGAACCCGGCACAGCAGGCGTCTCAACATGTACCTCTTCAAAATAGTCGAGTCGCTGCAGTCGCTTCTTGGACTCTTTCACCTGGGCGGCGGAAAACCAGGCCGACTCCATCTGCCGCATCTCCCTGCGCAGCACCTCGTCGCGGGTCTCATTGTTACCACCCATGTTGACTCGACGGACATAGACCCGTTTCCCAGGATCGACAAAAAAAGTGATGTCAATCTCTTTGCTCGCCTCATCGATATCAGGAATGCTGTTTACGTTGGCAAATGCATAACCCAGATCTCCCAGCATCTCGGTTACCCGCTCGGTACTTTCCAGCACCAGTTTTCTGGAAAATTCAGTTCCGCGTTTCAATCGGATCAGCGGATAGAACTCCTCAGGTTGCGCCGCCAACTCCCCGGTCAGCTTGATGTCCCGAATGGTATAGACGCTACCCTCTGTCAGGTTGATCGTGATGTAAATATCCTGTTTGTTGGGAGTAATCGTGACCTGGGTTGAATTGATCTTGAAGTTGATGAACCCCCTGTCCAGGTAGTAGGAGCGCAGTTTCTCCAGGTCACCCGACAGCTTCTGCTTGGAATACTGATCATTTTTGGAGATAAACGAGAGAAAATTCGGGGAACTCAATTCGAACTGATCAAGCAACTCCTCTTCATCGATCGCCTGGTTGCCGACGATATTGATCTTTTTGATCCTTGCGGTCACCCCTTCGCGAACATCGATGGTGATAGCCACCCGATTGCGCTCCAACGGGACCACTTCCGTCTTCACCTCAACCGCGTATTTACCCAGATTGTAGAACAGCCGCTGCAACTCCTGCTCGATCTGATCCAGCAGAAAACGGTTCAGCACCCTTCCTTCTGCAAGTCCTATGTCCTTGAGCGAGGTCAACAGCTGATCGGTTTCCAGAGATTTGTTTCCGGATATCTCGATTTTCGCGATTGCCGGACGCTCGCTGACGGAAACGATGAGAACTCCGCCTTCCCGCTCCAGCCTGACGTCCTTGAAAAAGCCGGTTTTATAGAGCTCCCGAATGATGCCCGCGGTATCCTCGGGCGTGATTCGCTGCCCTATTCTCACCGGAAGATAGTTGAACACTGTGCCCGCAGAGATCCGCTGCAGCCCTTCGATACGGATATCGGTCACCTCCATCGATTCCAACGCGTAGGGTGGCGTCGGGGTAATGGCGCAAAGCAGAAGAAGTACAAATAGGCTATATCGGGATATTTTATTCATTATTCGGGAACAATCAGTTGCTTTAATACCGGACATCCAAATCGACCAATATCGTCAGTCCCGCCATTGCAGCCACGACAGTGATAACGTCGTTAAGCCGCACTCTGCAAGTGCGCAAGTATAAATAAACTTTGGAAGCTAGCCCAGCAGGCGAGTGATATCAATGTAGAACGCCAGCAACATCACGGCCAGCAGTACGGCCATTCCGATACGCTGCCCTTGAATCTGGAACTCCTCGGAGAGCGGCCCTCCCTTCAACGCCTCGACCAGAAAATAGAGCAGATGCCCCCCATCCAGCATCGGTACCGGCAACAGATTCAGCACCCCGAGACTGATGCTGACCAGAGCCAGAAATTTGAGAAAATAGATAACCCCGTAACTGGCTGTTTTACCCGCAGTCTGAGCAATGGAGATTGGCCCACTCAGATTCTCCACGGATGCTTTACCCACCACCATTCTACCAAGCATCCGCAACATGAAGAGCGACATATCCCAGGTCTTATAGAGCGACGCTCCTATTGCTTCGACTGGTCCAAGACGGAACTCACTTCGGTATTCATCATACAACCCTTCAGGAATATCCACCCCGGCCCCGATTCGGCCAACCCGCTTTCCGTCCGCTTCGACGGTGCCGACGAGCAATTGCAGTTCGAGCCGCTGCCCGTCACGCTCAACCTCCAGCAACACCGGTTTCCCCGGACTGTTACGGATGACCGCGACCAACTGAGACCAACTCTCTACCGGATCAGCATCTATACTCAAAACCAAATCCGCTGGCTTCAGACCAGCCAGATCGGCAGACTCTCCAGGCACTATCTCGCCGAGCAACGGTGGTACGTTCGGGCGTTTGGGAGTAAGCCCAAGCCCTTCCAGCACATTACCCCGATCACTCAGTGCGGCCAGCTTCTCTCCTGCGAGTACCCTTACCTGCGGATAGCCATCCCGGTCCAGAACTTGAACCGATAGGTCCCTTCCCTCGATGCCTTCGCGCAGGAGTGCATAAACGGCCGCTTCCCAACTGGTTATCTTGCGATCGGCGATAGCCAGCAGTTCATCTTCGGTCTGAAATCCAGCGTCTTCCGCGACGGAGCCTTCGGCCACTGCACCGACCCAGGGTCGCGAACCGCTCTCACCGGAGACCATAATCAGCCAGAATGCCAGGATGGCGAACAAAAAGTTGGCTACCGGGCCAGCCAGTACAATGGCTGTGCGCGTCCTGAGCGATTGACGATTGAATGCCCGTCCGAGTTCCCGTTCCGCAACTTCCCCTTCGCGCTCATCCAGCATTTTCACGTAGCCACCCAGCGGAATAGCTGCGACTACGTACTCCGTCGCATCAATCCTGCCGATCCTCTTCCAGATCGGCGTGCCGAATCCGACGGAAAAGCGAAGCACCTTGACACCAAGTCTGCGCGCAACCCAGAAATGGCCGAACTCATGAACGGTGATCAGTATACCAATCGCCAGGATGAAGGAGACTATGGTGAAAAGCAGCGATTCCATGACTATTTTAGTGGCGGGATGCGTGCTAACTCAGACCAGTGTGCGCGCTATTTGTTCCGCCTGCCGGCGCGCCTCGCTGTCGATCTCCAGCAATTCAGTCAGGGTCGAAAAGCCGGTCGGTGGGATCTGCTCCAGGGTACGTTCCACCACTTCAGGAATAGCAGTGTAGCTCATACGTCGCTGCAGGAAGGTGGCAACCGCCACTTCGTTGGCTGCATTCAATACCGCAGGTGCGCTTCTCCCCGCGGTGATCGACTGATAGGCGAGTCTCAGGCAGGGAAAACGGGTCAAATCGGGCTGCTCGAAATCCAGCCGTGCGACAGCACACAGATCCAGGCTCGCCACACCCGACTCGATGCGCTCCGGCCAAGCCAGCGCATGGGCGATCGGGGTACGCATATCTGGATTCCCCAACTGGGCCAGTACCGAGCCATCGACATACTCCACCAACGAATGAATCACGCTCTGCGGATGCACCACTACGTCGATCCGGTCGGCTTCTGTATTAAACAGCCAGCAGGCCTCGATAACTTCCAACCCCTTGTTCATCATAGTCGCTGAATCGACCGATATCTTGCGGCCCATAGCCCAGTTGGGGTGAGCGCAGGCCTGCTCCGGAGTGACGCCCTCCAGTTGTTCCAGTGGAGCAGTGCGAAAAGGTCCGCCTGAAGCAGTCAGCAGAATACGGCGCACTCCAACCGGCACCAGTCCCTCCCTATGCCTGGGCGGCATGCACTGGAACACCGCATTGTGCTCACTGTCGATCGGTAGCACTTCTGCAGCGTTTGCAACGACCTCCTGCATGAACAGAGAGCCGGCCACAACCAGCGCCTCTTTGTTGGCGAGGAGTATCCTTTTACCCGCCCGCGCCGCGGCCAGCACCGGCAACAATCCGGCGGCACCGACGATCGCGGCCATGACGTAGTCGACACTGTCGAGCGAGGCAATCTCCTGCAGACCCTCGACTCCGCCCAACACCCTGGTGGCAACTCCCCGGCGATGCAGCCGCTGTTTCAGCTCCGGTACCAGGCTCTGCTCAGCCAGCACCGCATAATCGGGCTGGAATAGCAGGCACTGTTGATACAACTGCTCCAGATTACGGTTGGCGCTGAGCGCCACGATACGATAGAGATCCGGGTGGCGCGCCACCACGTCCAGTGTCGACAGGCCGATGGAACCGGTGGAACCCAATACAGTCAACCCAATCATCGACTCATTTCCAGCAACTGCAGGCCGCACAGAAACAGCGGTGAAGCGGCACACAGACTGTCGATCCGGTCGAGCACGCCGCCATGTCCCGGTAGCAGCGTACCGCTGTCTTTCAGACCCGACTGCCGTTTCAGCAAGCTCTCGAACAGGTCCCCAACTATCGATACCAGGGCAATAACCACCGAGAAGAAAATCAGCATCAGTATTGATCCGCTCTCCGGTCGCCACCAGAAAAGCACCACCCCACACAGCGCCGCGCCTGCCAACGCACCGTACACCCCCTCCCAGGTCTTTCCAGGACTGATGCGCGGTGCCAGCTTGATCCGCCCCCAGCGCCGACCGGTAAAGTAGGCGCAGCTATCGGCGACCCAGATCAGAACCAGCAGAAAGAGAACCAGGTAGGGACCGTCCTGATACACGCCGTGCACCAGTAGCAGCGACAGCCAGGCCGGTACCAAGACCAGCAGACCCAGTGCAGATTTTTCTATTGTACCCACAGCGGAGGCGCCAATGGGATGGTAACGCAACAGACTCACCGCGACCAGGCACCAGAAGAGTACTGCCAGCAGCGCAGCCGGAAGTATCAACACTGGATAGGATTGAACAGCAAACGCCGCCCCAGCCATGCATACGGTCAGAACGGTGAGATAGAGCAGCTTTCCGAACGGTGGAGCTATCCCTGCCAATCGGGTCCATTCATAGCCACCCAACAGCACCACCAGCGCCAGGATCAACCCCAGCACCACGGTAGATAGCTGCAGCACACCGATAACGACCAACGGAATCAGAACCAGTGCGGTGACTAATCGCTGCAGCAGCACTGTTCTACTCCATCACCGCGACGCGAAAGTCACTCATTACCCGGTACATTTGCCTGCTGCTGGATAATCTGTTCGGTGGTGCGGCCAAAACGACGCTGTCGACCGGCATAATCCCGTAGCGCCTGGGAGAATACCGCAGCGTTGAAGTCTGGCCACAGCACCTCAGTCAAGTAGAGCTCCGCATACGCAGACTGCCACAGAAGAAAGTTGCTCAGCCGCTTCTCCCCACCGGTGCGAATAAACAGGTCGGGATCGGGCAGACCAGCGGTAGAGATTTGACTGGAGAGCATCTCCTCGGTAATCGACTCCGGTTCAATATCGCCGTTGACAGCAAGCTGCGCGATCTTTCTGGCAGCCTGAGTCAGATCCCAACGACCACCGTAGTTTGCTGCGATCTGGAGCGTCAGACCGGTGCACGCCTCAGTCATCTCCTCCGCCTCACGGATTTTTACCTGGAGCCTGGATGAAAATCCGCTGTGGTCGCCGATGATACGCAGACGAACGTTGTTGCGTTTGAGCCGCTTCACTTCCCTGTTCAGTGTCAGCATGAAGAGGTCCATCAGCAATCTGACCTCTCTAGGTGGGCGCCGCCAATTCTCACTACTGAAGGCGAAGAGTGTGAGTACCTCGATATTCAACTTGACACACTGCTCCACCACGGCACGGACTGTCTCAACGCCAGCTTTGTGTCCGGAAAATCTGGGTAACCCCCGTTCCTGAGCCCAGCGTCCGTTACCGTCCATGATTATCGCCACATGTCGGGGAACTCGAAGCGGTGTTTCGGCTGACTGCTCGACTGGTCCGGGATTATCCATCACTAGGGTGTTACAGTGCTCAGATCGACATCAGGTCTTTTTCTTTTATCTCCAGTGTCGTATCCACCTCTTTGATATACTTGTCGGTGAGTACCTGGATGGCATCTTCCGCCCGACGCTCTTCATCTTCGGAGACCATCTTCTCCTTGAGCAACTCCTTGAGACTGGCGTTGGCATCGCGGCGCACGTTGCGTACCGCTACCCGGGTCTGTTCCGCCTCACTCCGAACCACACGAATCAGATCCTTGCGCCGCTCTTCCGTAAGCGCCGGCAGCGGAACCCTGATGACTGTCCCGGCAGTATTGGGGTTGAGACCCAGGTCCGATTTCATAATCGCCTTCTCCACCGGCTGCACCATGCTCTTCTCCCAGGGTGTTACCGCCAGTGTCCGACCATCTTCGACGTTGATGTTGGCTACCTGACTGATGGGCACCTCCGTCCCATAGTAAGAGACCGTGATGTGATCGAGTAGACTCGGGTGGGCGCGACCGGTCCTCACTTTGGCCAGTTCCTGCGCCAATGCAGCAACACTCTTGCTCATCCGCTCCGCTGCATCTTTGGAAATCTCTTCGATCATCTTACTCTCCGTTATCCACCAGGGACCCCACCGACTCGCCCAGCATCAACTGCATCAACTTACCGGGTTCATTGATATTTATCACCCTTAGCGGCATACCATGGTCGCGGCACAGTACGATCGCAGTAGTATCCATCACCTGCAACCCCTCCGCCAGTGCCCGATCATAACTGAGACGGGGGTAAAAAACCGCATCCGGGTTGATTACGGGATCAGATGAATAGACACCATCCACCTTAGTCGCCTTGATCAGCAACTCAGCTCCGATCTCCACCGCCCGCAGACTAGCAGCGGTATCGGTGGTGAAATAGGGATTTCCGGTTCCGGCAGCTAACAGCACGACCGTACCCTGCTGCAGATACTCCACCGCATGGCGCCGGACATAGTACTCACACACCTGGTCCATGCGCAGCGCAGAGAGCACCTTCGCCTGGGCACCGATCTTGCTGAGCGCGTCCTGCATCGCCAGCGAGTTCATGACCGTGGCCAGCATACCCATCTGATCCGCCGAGACCCGGTCTATGCCGGACTTGGCGAGTCCGGCACCGCGGAAGATATTGCCCCCACCGATAACCAACCCGATCTGTGCACCCGCCTGCACCAGCTCGCGTATCTCTCCAGCCAACCGGGTGATCACCGCCGGTTCTATACCGAAATCGCCCTGACCCATCAGCGCTTCGCCGCTGAGCTTGAGTAGCACCCGTCTGCAGATCAGTTGCGTCATCTGCAGCTCAACTTTTAATCTGTGCCATCACTTCGTCAGCAAAGTTCTCCTGCTTCTTCTCTATGCCCTCACCGACTTCAAAGCGGCAGAACCCGGCGACACTGGCGCCTGCTTGTCCCAGCAATTTCCCGACGCTGATATCTGGATCTTTCACGAATGGCTGTCCCAACAGAGTGATCTCTGCCAGGTATTTGCGCATCCGTCCGTCGACCATCTTCTCGACGATGTTTTCCGGCTTTCCGCTCTCCATCGCCTGAGCCTTATATATGGAACGCTCTTTTTCCAGCAAATCGGCGGGAACACTCTCTTCGGAGACACACAACGGATTGGCTGCGGCGATGTGCATTGCGATATCCTTGGACAGATTGTCGTCGCCGCCCACCAACTCGACAACCACACCGATACGAACTCCGTGCAGATAGCTGGCCAGTTTTCCACTTCCCGCCTTGAAGCGTTCGAACCGGCGCACATTCATATTCTCTCCAATCTTGGAGATCAACGCCTCTCTGGCGGTGTTCACGGTGGTCTCTTCACCATCGTGCAGTGGCGCGCTCAACAGCTCTTCGACGGAATTGACATCGGAGACCAACGCACGCTCGGCGACGGCTTTGGCAAATGAGGTAAAATTGTCATCTTTAGCCACGAAATCGGTTTCACAATTGACTTCAACCATCGCTGCGGCACTGCAATCCTCATTGAAACAGATGGTGATTACCCCATCCGCAGCAGTGCGTCCTGCTTTCTTGGCGGCTTTGGCCTGGCCTGACTTACGCATCAGCTCGATCGCTGCTTCAATATCTCCACCAGTCTCGACCAGTGCTTTCTTGCATTCCATCATGCCGGAACCGGTCCGTTCACGCAGTTCCTTCACCAAAGAGGCGGTAATGGCCATGGGTACTATTCCTCGCTTTACAATGAGCATAAAAGCAACCCCTGCCCGGTTCGAGCAACCCGGCAGGGGTGGCTTCTGTCTAAAGATTCAGGTTGCTTGATATTCCAAGGTGAGGAGCTGGATGTTAATCCGCGCCTTCAACCTTCTTAATGTCGACTTCGACAAATTCATCGCCATTTCCCCCACCCAGATGAGCTGCACTGGCGCGGCCCTCAAGTACCGCAGCCGCAGCACCCTGAACATAGAGCTGGATCGCACGAATTGCGTCGTCGTTCCCGGGAATGATGTAATCGATTCCCTGGGGACTGTTGTTGGTATCCACGATACCAACCACCGGAATACCCAGCTTGCGCGCTTCAGAGATGGCGATATCCTCATGACCGACGTCGATCACATAGAGAACGTCGGGCAGTTTCTCCATGTTCTTGATACCGCCGAGACTGCGTTCGAGTTTCTCCATCTCACGCCTCAGGCCGAGCGCCTCTTTCTTGTTGAAGCGGTCTATCGTTCCGGTTTCGAACATCACCTCCAAATCTCTCAGCCGCTTGATGCGCTGCTTGATCGTGGCGAAGTTGGTCAACATGCCACCCAGCCAGCGATGGTTGACATAAGGCATGCCACAACGCTCCGCCTCCTCCTTCACCGTCTCGCGTGCTGCACGCTTGGTTCCGACAAACAGAATCCGGCCGCCGTTAGCGGCGAGGGAACCAAGAAAATTCATCGCCTCCTTGAAAAGAGGCAGCGTCTTCTCCAGATTGATGATATGAATCTTGTTGCGCTGACCGAAGATGTAAGGACCCATTTTCGGGTTCCAGTAGCGGGTCTGATGACCGAAATGCACACCAGACTCCAGCATTTGACGCATGGAAATGTTACTCATTCGAATACTCCGATTTATTTAGGGTTACGCCTCCATGCATCCCAACCGCCAACCCGGTCTCCCGGGCACCCAGGCTATTGTGACGATGCATGTGTGTGATTGATCATGCCTGAAATACGGCTCCAGGCGGCTATATTACCCGAATAGATTGCGATTCCGGGGCGCGTTTTATACCATAACCAGCTGTTTGCCACAATCCAGCCGCGATTCAATACCCCCCGGATCTGAGTTGATTATCAGAGTTTCGGGTCGCGTTTACCCTGACGACCGAACAATTTCGAACTATTTCCCGGAATCCAGTAGTATGAGCATCATTCTGAAAACCGCCGATGAGATCGAGAAAATGCGACGGGCGGGTCAGCTTGCCGCGCAGGTACTGGATATGATTGCTCCTTATGTGCAACCGGGCGTATCCACCGAAGCGCTCGATCAGATCTGTCACGATTACATCGTAGAAGAACAGGACGCCACTCCTGCACCACTGAACTATATGGGTTTTCCTAAATCGATCTGCACCTCGGTCAATCACCAGGTATGCCACGGCATTCCAGGGCCAAAAATATTGAAGAATGGCGATATCGTTAATATCGATATCACTGTGATCAAAGATGGTTTTCATGGCGATACCAGTAAAATGTTCTTCATCGGTGAAACTTCCATACTGGCACGACGCCTCACGAAGGTGACGCTGGAGGCACTGTGGATCGGAATTGAACAGGTGCGCCCCGGAGTCCATCTGAGCAATATCGGCCATGCCATTCAGCAATATGTGGAATCCAATAACTACTCTGTGGTACGCGAATATTGCGGGCATGGCATAGGCAGGAAGTTCCACGAAGAGCCGCAGATACTCCATTACGGCTCCCCTGGAGGCGGTCCGCTGCTGCAACCCGGCATGTGCTTTACCATCGAACCGATGGTCAATGCTGGCAAACGCCAGGTGAAGCTGCTGCAGGATGGCTGGACCGTTGTCACTAAGGATCGCAGCCTCTCCGCACAATGGGAGCACACCTTGCTGGTGACCGAGACCGGTTACGAGGTATTGACGCTACGCGCTGGAGAGGAGTGCGCACTTCCGGGTGTGGCTTGAACAACTCCAGCTTGAACAGCACCGTAGACACTTTCTCCCCGCTGATCGATGAAGCGGCTTTCCAGCAGCAACTGGAGACCAGCGGTTCAACTTTGCAGCTGTTTCGCAATGCCATCAAAAGCGGCAATGAACAGCTGAAGTTGTTGTTTGCCCAGGGTGAAACCATGACACAGCTGGTCAAGCAACGAGCCTGCTTGATCGATTTTCTGCTGATCCAGGCGTGGAATCGGACGATCCCTGTGGGGACGGATGCCGCGCTGATCGCAGTCGGTGGCTATGGCCGCGGCGAACTGCATCCACAATCCGATATCGATCTGTTGTTTCTGCTTGGGTCAGCGGATACCGATGACCTGGCAGATCCGCTGGGAGCACTGCTTACCTTTTTCTGGGATATCGGTCTGGAGGTCGGACACAGCGTGCGCACGCTCGAAGAGTGCGTGATCGCGGCAACCCAGGACATCACGGTTATCACCAATCTGATGGAGTCGCGCCCGTTAGCTGGCCCAGGCTACCTCTTCGATCAGCTGAAACTGGCTATTGGAAAAGAGAAGATGTGGCCCAGCGACCGCTTTCTCGAAGGAAAGATGGAGGAGCAGAGGCGTCGCTACCAGAAGTACGATGATACCGTCAGCTCGCTGGAGCCCAACCTGAAGGAGTGCCCTGGAGGACTGCGTGACATTCAGACCATCGACTGGGTACTCAAGCGCCATTTCAACGCCAACAGAATGAGCGACCTGGTGACTCACGGTTTCATGACGGAAACCGAATACTGGGATCTGAAGTTTGGCCAGGAGTGGCTGTGGCGGATACGTTTCGCGCTGCATCTGTACACCGGCCGCTGCGAGGACCGGCTGCTCTTCGACTACCAGAAGATCCTGGCCGATGAGTTTGGCTTTCAGGATGACCACGCCGGTCTCGCGATCGAAAAGTTCATGCAGCAGTACTATCAGACGGCGCTGCGTATCAGCCGTATGAATGAGATGCTGTTGCAGCATTTTCGTGAAGTGATCGTACTCAAATACCACCTGGATGATCCAAAGCCGCTGACCCACCACTTTCAGTCCCGCAGCGGATTTCTCGAAGTGGTCGACGACCAAGTATTCGAACGACACCCATTGGCAATGCTTGAGCTATTCCTGGTCATGGGGCAGCACCCGGAGCTGAATGGCGTACGCGCCAGCACGATTCGCCTGATGCGCGATCACCGCCGCACCATCGACAATAAATTTCGCGCTCTACCCGAGGCGCGAGCGCTGTTCATGGCGATTCTGCGTCTGCCCCAGGGGGTAACCAATGAACTGCGACGCATGAACCGCTACGGCATCCTGGCGCGCTACATACCTGCCTTTGCCAACATCGTCGGCCGCATGCAATACGACCTGTTTCATGTCTATACAGTTGACGAACACACGCTGTTCGTGGTGCGCAATTTACGTCGCTTCATCATCCCCAAGCATCGCAGTGAGTTTCCGCTCTGCAGCGATATCATAGAGAAGCTCCACTATCCGGAACTGCTCTACCTGGCCGCACTGTTTCACGACATCGCCAAAGGACGTGGGGGTGATCACTCAACGCTGGGAGCTAAGGAGGCAGAAAATTTCTGTCGTCTGCACGATCTGAGTGAACGCGACAGCCGGCTGGTCTCCTGGCTGGTGGAGAAGCACCTGATCATGTCCATGACTGCGCAACGCAAGGATATCAGCGACCCCGATGTGATTACTGAATTTGCCAAGATCGTGGGCAATCCGGTGCGCCTGGATCACCTTTATTTGCTCACCGTAGCCGACATCCGCGCGACTGATCCGAAAAAATGGAACAACTGGAAGAACTCGCTGTTACGTGAACTCTACCACGCAACCAAACACGCTTTGCTGAGAGGACTGGAGAATCCCCAGGAGCGTGACGAAATCATACAGAACAAGCAGGCTGGCGCGATGCACCTGCTGTTGGCAGAGAAAATAGACAAGGAGCGCATCATTCAACTTTGGCGCACCCTGAGTGTCGACTATTTTATGTTCAACAGTTGGGAGGAGATCGCCTGGCAGACCAAATTGGTATTAGGAGCAAAACCAGAGCGCTTACCGCTCGTGGTACTACGCAACTCGGGAACTCGCGGCGGCACCGAGGTATTCACCCACATGGAGGACAGGGTGGCTTTGTTTGCACTCTCCACCGCTCTGCTTGATCAACTGGGCCTCAATATTGTCAGTGCGCGTATTGAGACGACTGACAACCTGTTGACGCTCAACAGCTTCCTGGTCCTGGAGGAGGATGGCAGCCCGGTTGAGGATGCAGCACGCAGAGAGAAGATCCGACAGACCCTCAGAAAAGGTCTGAGTGAACCCACCACCACTGACAGTGCCGTGCTGCGCAGAGTACCTCGTCAGCTGAAACACTTCTCCATACCCACACGTGTCGATTTTGCTGATGACTCCACCAATCAGCGGACCATCATGAAACTGAATACCGATGACCGGCCAGGACTGCTCTCGCAGGTGGGTTTTGCCTTCGCAGAGTGCGGTATTCGACTGATCAGCGCAAAAATCGCCACCATCGGCGCAGAAGTCGACGACACCTTCTTCATCACCGACCGGCAGGACCGACCATTGGCTGGACGGGAGATATTCGAGCGGTTGGAAAAGGCAATTCACGATCGCCTGGATAGCAAATCAGGTAAAAATTTAACATGATCAGGATCTATGGCATCGCCAACTGCGACACGATGAAGAAGGCATTTGCCTGGCTGCAGGCCAACGCCATCGAGTATCAGTTCCATGACTTCAAGCGAGCCGGACTGGATGCACAACTGCTGGATGCGTGGATCGACCGCGTCGGTTGGGAAGCGCTGCTCAACCGGCGTGGCATGATGTGGCGAAGACTCGACGAACGGACAAAACAAAGCATCGATCAGGAGAGTGCAAGAGCAGTCATGCTGTCGACTCCGTCGATCATCAAGCGGCCGGTACTGGCGAGCGATGGACAATTGACCATCGGCTTCAGTGCGGAAATCTATCAGGCGCTGCTGAAAAAATCGCGGGTATGACCCTACCTGATAGGCACGACTCTATTCCTCAACTGACCCTGAATACATCTGCGCGGTGCTACCAGGGTACGATTAAATAATCTGACACAGCCTGTATAATGGCGATCGAATCAGAGTAACCCATAAGAAACAGGCGCAGTATCAATCGACATGATCAGAATCAACGAGAACTACCTCAAACTACAGGCATCCTATCTCTTCTCCGATATCGCCAAGCGGGTCGCTGCGTTCCAGCAGGCGAATCCGCAGAAAAAAGTGATCAAGCTGGGAATAGGTGACGTGACCCGTGCGCTTCCCGATGCTTGCATCAAAGCGCTGCACACTGCTGTCGATGAGATGGCACAGGACCACAGTTTTCGCGGCTACGGTCCGGAACAGGGGTACGATTTTCTGCGCGAAATTATCGCCAAAGAGGATTTCCAGGCGCGCGGCGCAAATATACAGCCGGATGAGATTTTCGTCAGCGACGGTGCGAAATGCGACACCGGCAATATGCAGGAGATCTTCTCCAGTGACTGCACAGTTGCGATCACTGATCCGGTCTATCCGGTCTATGTCGACACCAACGTTATGGCCGGTCGTACCGGTGAGGCCAGAGATGGGCGCTATCAGGGACTGGTCTATCTCGATGGCAACAAATCCAATGGATTTATCCCCGATCTGCCTCGGGAGCGGGTCGATCTGATCTACCTCTGCTTTCCGAACAATCCGACCGGAGCAATGGTAACCAGGGAGCAATTGAAATCCTGGGTCGATTACGCGCGCAGCAATCAAGCGATGATTCTCTATGATGCTGCTTATGAAGCGTTCATTCAGGATGAGCGTCTGCCTCATTCGATCTACGAGATAGAGGGAGCTGAAGAGGTGGCGATCGAGTTCCGCAGTTTCTCCAAAACAGCTGGTTTTACCGGCACACGTTGCGCCTTCACCGTGGTGCCGAAAGCCTGCCGCGCCTTTACCGAATCAGGCAAGGAAGTCTCTATCAATAGCCTGTGGAACCGACGCCATACCACCAAGTTCAACAGTGTCTCCTACCCGGTCCAACGTGCGGCCGAAGCGGTATACAGCAGCGAAGGCAAAACCCAGGTCAAAGCACTGATCGGATACTATATGAACAACGCCAGATACATCCGGGAGCAGATGGAGTCACTCGGCTATGACTGCATCGGTGGTGAGAACTCACCCTACCTATGGATCGATGGCAAAAGAAACTCCTGGGAGTTCTTCGACCTATTGCTGGAGAAGGCGGCAGTGGTCTGCACGCCCGGTGCCGGCTTTGGCAAATGTGGCGAGGGATACATCCGTATCAGCGCTTTCAACAGTTTCGACAATGTCAAGGGGGCGATGGAGCGTATCGGTCAGGTGCTCAAGTAGGGTTGCGCCCGAACCATCCAGAGGTGTCGAGGGGAAACCTTGCTCTCTCCAGCCTGGTGTGCAGCCAATTGATCATGCACCACACAACCATTAACAAACGCCGCGTACTCCCAACAGGCGCGGCTCTCCATCCACTGTGGAAGAGACCCAATGCCCGCATCAGCAGATTTTCAGCAGCGACTTGAAACCAGGCTCAACGCCATCGTCGCGCATTTCGGCACCCCGTTTCATATCTATGACGAAAAGGGCATCAAATTAACCTGCAACGAGCTCAATCGGGCCTTTTCCGGCATACCCGGCTTTCGTGAGTTTTTTGCGGTCAAGGCGCTACCGAATCCGTCGGTCATGCATATCCTGCGCACACAGGGTTTCGGTTTCGATTGCAGTTCGATCCCTGAGCTGATGCTGAGCCGCCGGCTGGGAGCGAGTGGTGGGGATATCATGTTCACCTCAGCCAATACCAGCCAGGAGGAGTATGTGGAGGCGTTGGGCGATGAGGGTTGTCTGCTGAATCTGGACGATATCTCGTTCGTGGCGAAGGTGCCGAAGATGCCGGAGCTGATCTGCTTCCGCTACAACCCGGGCAGCAGGCGAACCGGCAACAGTATCATCGGCAATCCGGTGGAAGCCAAATACGGCGTGGCCCATGACCAGATACTGGAAGCATACCGACGCGCTATCGTGCGTGGCGCCGCCCGCTTCGGTCTGCACTCCATGCTGGCCTCAAATGAACGGAAATACAGTTACATGGTGGAAACAGCGCGCATGCTGCTGGAACTGGCCGAATGGATTTCCGCCGAACTCTCGATCCAATTCGAATTTATCAACATCGGTGGCGGACTGGGTATACCCTACCGACCGGAAGAGAACAGACTCGATATCCAGTCGATGGCGAGGGAGATCACCGCGCTATTCGATGCCTTCAAGGAACGCCATGGCTATGCACCGAAGATGTACATGGAGAGCGGCCGCTATATCACGGGTCCTCACGGCATCCTGGTGACCCGGGCGATCAACCGCAAAGAGATCTACCGCAACTACGTGGGTGTCGATGCCTGCATGTCAGCTTTGATGCGTCCCGGCATGTATGGCGCCTACCACCATATCACCGTGGCAGGAAAGAGTGGTGCAGAGGAGATTGTCGACGTAATGGGTTCGTTGTGCGAGAACAACGACAAGTTCGCTATCCAGCGCTCTCTGCCAGCAACACAGGATGGCGATATCCTGCTGATTCATGATACCGGCGCGCACGGCATTGCCATGGGCTTCAATTACAATGGCAAATTGCGCCCCAAGGAGTTGCTGTTGCGAGAGGATGGTGCAGTTGAACTCATCCGCCGCGAAGAACGTGTTGAAGACTATTTTGCCACACTCGAATTCGAACCGGACAGACTCGAACTTGGTTGATACCCACACCCATCACTTCCTTTGGCTGCGCGAACCTCCCTTCGGCAGCGGGAGTATCAGTTGCCGGGATACGGTGGATGTTGTGAATATGGCGTGTTCCTATCATCGCCAAGTCGATGGAGAAGTAAAAATGACGCACCGCAACAAGAAAATCATAGGGTTATGGGCATTTTCCGAATATTAACTCTTGTTTTTTTGTCAGCTACTTTATAGAGTTAGATAATGCAGAGTTCTAGTAGTTTTTCGGTTGCGCCCCTCCCTTATTTTGTGGCAAATCACTCCGTTTAAGTGCTCGACATTCGTCTGCATATTTGTGTTTAAATTCATTCAAAGGTAATAGAAATGGCTACAGGAACAGTTAAGTGGTTCAGCGATCAGAAAGGCTTTGGGTTCATCACCCCGTCAGATGGATCCAAAGACGTCTTCGTGCACCACAGCGCCATCCAGGGCAAGGGATTCAAGACACTGGCTGAAGGACAAACCGTCTCCTTCGACGTCGAGCAAGGCCAGAAAGGTCCCAGCGCAGCAAACGTCGTACCCCAATAGACGCATGCCCTGAGTGCGGTTAACTAGAAAAGAGAGCCCCGCCATTTGGCGGGGCTTTTGCATTAATGTCGAGCACGGATACCCGGATCGTCCAGGAGAGATCGGTTACCTCCCATTCAGATTTTGTATTTCCGCCACCGATCAGATTGATGTCCAGCCTGGTCATGTACCACCGAATCCCATTACAGGCACCTGTCACCTGACCCAGGAGCCGGGAGTGCGCTGCGCCGTGAAGCGTTGGAAGCGCCCGTGATGCAGGAGCCCTACTCAGCCTGGAATCCCGGTCTTGAATCGGATATTCCCACTGAGTGGCGCACTCTGGAGTCGATTCACCGCCCGGAGAATGTCTCTTCATCGCTTGCGGATATAGACGAGATTGCCAACCAGACCGGTCTCAATCACAAGGATCTGGTCATTTTCAGGCCTGAGAGACTGGCACTTCACGAACTGATTATCCGGATCACCGCGGATATCATGGTGCTTGAAGGAAGTGATGAGGTCGAACTCGGGAAAAACTTTCGGCATATCGTAAAACGTGTTTTTGCCTGCTATATCGCTCCGCATTTGGATGAGTTGAACGCTGATTACTGGCGGTTGCGCCAGCAGATCCGGCAGCGAATCGACTTGGAGATCCTGACCGTACTGTTTCCTCAACAACCGGAGAAGCCCAAGGACAGGTGTTTATTTGGAATTCGCCTGCGCCACAACGGAACGAAAAAGAGCGCAACCTATCCATCGACTCAGGTACGCGAGCACAATGCACTGGCAACCTTCAAAGCAAAGGGATTAGCCGCCAGCGATCCGCTGAGCAGCGCGATCTTTCGAAATCTATATCGGGTGCTGGGATCGCTTGCCGGCAATCGTGGATACCTTGGCCCCGATCCAGGGTTTCTGGGTGAACTCGTCTGTAACCAGGTGTGCAACGCTTACGGAAGTGAGTATATCGGTAGAAAAATCGCTCCCTGGATAGATCATGCGATCGACAAGGAGGCTTACACCCGGGTTGCCAATGCGCCTGAGCCACTGTTGATCAGCTTGAAGGGGGCTTCGGCAGCCGGCAAGAGTTCATTGCGCCCCATGTTACGCAAGATGATGAGTGACCGCGGCATCCAGCCCGGCAGCTACGCCATCATCAGTCCAGACATCTGGCGGCGCTTGCTGCTGGATTACGAATCGTTGGGAGCAGCTTACAAATATGCCGGGCGTCTGACCAGCCAAGAGGTGATCATCATCGACAGCAAGCTCGATCACTATATCCGGGAAAAGGCCGACCGCATGGGAGCCATGCCCCACCTGCTGGTTGACCGCTTCAGATTTGACAGTTTCTCCACCGAACGGATAGCGACCATCCTGCACGCTACCTATGTCAAACATATCCATACCCTGACCATGTATTTCGTGGTCACACCGCCCCATGTCACGGTCGAACGAGGTTGGGAACGGGGAGTGCAGACGGGTCGCTACAAAGCGCTGGAGGATTTCCTCGACCACAGCGTCGAGGCCTATCGCGGCATGCCAAAAATACTTTTCAAATGGCTAGCTTATGACCAGCCGCTGTTCCACTACGCTTTTCTCGACAACAGCGTGCCCAAAGGGAGCTATCCACGCACCATCGCTTTTGGCACGCAGCAAGAGATGAATATCGTCAATTGCACCAGTTTCATCGACATAGAGCGTTACCAGAAGATCAATATCCGGGCCAGGTGCCCGGAACAGGTCTACCCCTCCGGGTCGACCATGTCGGTGGAGAACAATATTGGCTTTCTGACACAGTGCCTGAGAAAAATTCCCCGGATCAACTTCCTCGATGCAGTGAACGGGACCACCTACCTGCAATTGGAGCATGGGATATTTCGCATTCTCAACCACCGGATTATGCAAGCCAAGCTCAAGGAGCAGGATAACGCCATTATCTTCCAGCTGATCGCCCCCGGGCTTGTCGACAGAGAATTCCAGATTCAATCACCGCCGGCCAGCCAACGCATCTGATCAGAACCTCCCGGAAGTGCCAACTGTCCCGGCAAGGTGGACATGCGCCGGTAATTTCCCTGCCACCGCTTCGATTGCTGCATCTCATCCAGCGGACGAAACTGCTCGCTTGCAGGACCAGGAGGTCCCGGCTGGTACTGATCTGAATAATTCGGATAGTCATAACCGGGCAGGTCATTTGAGTAGGCAGGATATTGCGGCCGTAGCCGCGGCTTATCAGACTGGTAACGTCCGGTGGACGCTCTGTTCGGTTCCAACGGCCTGAAACGGAACTCTGAAGATTCCGGAGCGCTGTATCGCTCTCCCTGCCATTGCTCAAAGCCACCGGAAAAAGTGGGTGGGAGCGCAGATCGCTCACTGCTCCGGTTGTGGACGGAGTTCGACTGGCGGGGTACCCGATTCACGGTTATCATTGGTCTAGTCACACTCTCCCGCTGCTGCGTTTCTGTCGGAGGAACCGACTCGTCTCCACCAAAAAAGACGTAGAGAACTCCCAGCACTATGAGAACCAGCAATATTTTGGACTTGCTCAGATTCATTGACGGTCATACTGCCGAATCACGTTTACCACACCCTGGATACGACTGAATAACGGAACCATAGTTCCAGCCATCACAATTGCCAACGGCAATAACAAAATGCCTGGCTGACGCCCGCAGCACCGACCCGAGCGCAACTACCCCGCGTGCAGAGACGCTTGATCAACAAAACCCTGAAAAATTTCAGTATTAGTGTAGTCTATAAGAAAACAAAATTACCAGTTTGGATCCGAACGGACCGTCGGTCGAAAGCAACGAGATTTCCCGACCAACGGAGCGTATAGAGGTATGAGGAACAGCGGATGACTACCGCGAAGCGATTCAATCTGTGGAGTAAAGAGCGACCCGGTGGAGAGAGAGAGTTGCGCGCCAGTAGTAAGTTTCTGCTGACGTTGCTTCCATTCATTCTGGGCGGATTACTGTTTCAAACACTGGTCGCGTTCGGAAAGACCGAAGGCGGCGCTCTGGTCATCGAATATCTCGCTTACGCCATTATCCTGCTGGTTATAGTCTTTTCACTGCTGACGCTACTGATTTCACTGATAGACTATCTGCGCTCGCTGGAGTGAGCATACCGCACACCGCTGCACCGAATCGGTCAGAATCCGCGAGCTGGAACGGGGATGTCTCGAGCCGCTTTGACTTGAGCCGGCAGATGGCGCAGATTTACCGTAACCGACCCGATCCAATTCTGTACATTTCGGCAAATAGGTCTGGCATTACCTGAGACACCTGAATAACGCGGATTTCGTGATGAATGTTCGTACAGCACTTTTAACCAGAAAATCCACCCGCGCTTTCCTGCCAAAACCGGTGGAGCAGGCAAAGATTGAACACATTCTGGATGCGGCACGTCACGCCCCCTCCGGCAGCAACATCCAGCCCTGGCAGGTAGCCGTGGTCAGCGGAGCGAAGAAGCAGGAACTGCAACAGCAGTTGGAGAGCGCTTTCCGCAGTAATGGAAAAGGAGCGCTAGACTACCAGTATTATCCAACGGAGTGGCAACCCCCCTATTCCCTGCGCCGCAAGGCGTGTGGACTACTGATGTATCAGACACTCGGTATCACCCGAGAAGACAGGCAGCAGCAACTCGATCAGTGGGCGGCTAACTACCGGGCATTCGACGCACCGGTGATGCTCTTCTTTTTCATGGATCCATCTCTGGAAACCGGCTCTTTTTTCGACTATGGCATGTTTGTCCAGTCGATCATGCTTTGTGCTGTGGAGGAGGGTCTGGCCAGTTGCCCACAGGCTGCATTGGGTGAATATCCGGTTATCGTCAAACGGGCTCTGGGTTATTCGGAAGCGCTGTTACTGATCTGCGGTATGGCGCTGGGATACGAAGACCAGATAGCACCCGTCAACAGCTACCGTACAGATCGTGAAGAGGTGGCTTCATTCACCCGCTTCTTCGCCTGATACCACGCCTGAACGACGCGAATTCATCCCATCCCGACATGCTCAGCGAGCACCCCAAACTCCCTGCCTGACTTACCCACTGCGACCCCTTTTGCATCGGCTTGGGTCAATTCTTCCGAGCCAGTAAACGTCCAATCGATTTCAGAACATAATCAACTTTACTTTTACATACCACTAATATTTTTTATTACCTGAGCTGGAGAAATCATCGCAAATAGGTATTTTTTCTGGATTTTGCACTTGCAGCATATTATGCTCGAATAGCGCTACCGGAAACTGATGCCAAAAGACCGAAAAGAGTTCAGCAATCGGCTGCCGTCGAATTCAGGACGGGGCGTCCGTTAGCAGAAACAGAATCCATCGGCCTGGAATGTGCGGGAGTGAAACAATGTCGGAAGAGCAAAATCAAGTAACACAACTGATGCAGCGGGCACGCCATTCGCTTGCGGTCACGGAAGAAGCGCTGAATACCGCGATCAGGAGCCTGAGAACGCACTCACTGGTGGATGGGCGGGTATCCGCAGCCAAGTTGGACGATTACCAACTGGTCTCTTACGACACCGCGCTTTCGGCTGCCGAAGCTACCGGCGCGCGCTTCGCGCTCGATTACGCAGAGCGCGTGCGTACTCAGGGGGATCCGCAGCAACCGATCACAGTGGAAGAGCGTTGTGCGCTGATCTTCACCGCCGAAGCGATCGAGTCCATCCGGGCCCGCCTTGAGCTGCGTCCTCAGGATTACGGGCTGACCCGCGCCGCTATCGCCAAAACACTGGACAGCGAATCACTGCAGAGCTTCTGCAGTGAGCAGTTGGCGGTCGAGCGGATGGCGGAGCTGGGCAGAATAGTCGCCGGATTGGATGGCCAAACCGGCGCCTATCTGCTCGACGACGACCACGAGATGATGCGCGATACGTTCCGTCGCTTCGCCACTGAAGTGGTGATGCCGCTGGCAGAGCATATTCACCGGGAGGATCTGATCATCCCCGCGGAGATCCTGCAGGGATTGACCGAATTGGGCTGCTTCGGTCTCTCGATCCCGGAACGTTTTGGTGGTCTGCAGCCAGACGACCGGGAGGACAACATGGGAATGATCGTGGTCACCGAGGAGCTTTCCCGAGGCTCGCTCGGCGCCGCTGGCAGCCTGATCACCCGACCTGAGATCCTCACCCGCGCCCTGCTCAAGGGGGGCACCGAAGCGCAGAAGCAGACGTGGTTGCCACAGCTGGCGGCCGCCGATCCGTTCTGTGCGGTGGCGGTGACTGAACCCAACTACGGCTCGGATGTGGCTGGCATGCGCTGCAAAGCGACCCGAAGCGAAGGCGGATGGCTGATCAACGGCGCCAAGACCTGGTGCACGTTCGGTGGCAAGGCGGGTGTGCTGTTGCTGCTGGCACGCACCAATCCAGACCTCAGCCTGGGCCACAAAGGGCTCTCCATGTTCCTGGTGGAGAAGCCCTCCTCGGACGGTCATGAGTTCAGGCACGAGCAGGAGGGGGGTGGAGTGATCACCGGCAAGGCAATCTCCACCATCGGCTACCGCGGCATGCACTCGTACGACGTCTTCTTCGACAACTGGTTCGTTCCCGACGAGAACCTGCTCGGTGGCCCGGACGGGGAAGGTCGGGGCTTCTATTTCACCATGGCAGGTTTTGCCGGTGGCCGCATTCAGACCGCAGCACGCGCGGTCGGACTGATGCAGGCGGCGTTCGAACGCGCCGTCTCCTATGCGGATGAGCGCCAGGTTTTCGGCAGCCCGATCAATAAGTACCAGCTCACCCAGGTCAAACTGGCGCGCCTCGCAGCTTATCTGCTGGCCAGTCGACAGTTCACCTACGGGGTCGGCCGGCTGATGGACCAGGGTAAAGGAGAGATGGAGGCGAGCATGGTCAAGTTCTTTACCTGTAAAACCGCTGAGTGGGTTACCCGGGAGGCGCAGCAGATCCACGGCGGTATGGGCTACGCAGAGGAGACACCGGTCAGCCGCTACTTCCTGGACGCCCGGGTGCTCTCCATCTTTGAAGGGGTGGAGGAGATTCTGGCGCTAAAAGTGATTGCTCGGGCGCTGATAGACAGAGCCGCTACCAGCGGCACCTGAGGTCTACCGGTATGAAATTGCCAAGCAACCACTTCGGAAAGCAGAGAGGCTCGAAATGACCCGCGAAAAACCAGAGTCCAACAGAGACCAGCCCTGGCTGATGCGTACCTATTCAGGACACTCTTCGGCCAAGGCGTCCAACGACTTGTACCGAACCAATCTGGCCAAAGGCCAGACCGGACTGTCGGTCGCATTCGACCTGCCAACACAAACCGGATATGACGCAGACCATCCGCTGGCGCACGGTGAAGTGGGCAAGGTAGGTGTGCCTGTCGGCCATATCGGTGACATGGAGACGCTGTTCGACCAGATTCCGCTGGGAAAGATGAACACCTCCATGACGATCAACGCAACCGCCGCCTGGCTGCTGTCGCTCTACATCGCAGCCGCGGAACGCCAGGGGGTAAAGCAGTCACAATTGCAAGGTACCACCCAGAACGACATCATCAAAGAGTACCTCTCACGCGGCACCTATATCTTTCCACCGGAACCCTCACTGCGGCTGACCACCGATGTGATCAGCTACACGGTGAATCAGATCCCCAAGTGGAACCCAACCAACATCTGCAGTTACCACCTGCAGGAGGCAGGTGCCACTCCCGAGCAGGAGCTCGCCTATGCGCTCTCCACCGCGATCGCGGTGCTGGACGCGATCCGCGACTCGGGTCAGATCAGCGGAGATGCCTTCTCCAACGTGGTCGGTCGTACCTCCTTCTTTGTCAATGCTGGCATCCGCTTCATCGAGGAGTGCTGCAAGATGCGCGCGTTCGTGGAGCTGTGGGACCAACTCACCCACGAACGTTATGGAGTGGAGGATGCGAAAATGCGCCGTTTCCGCTACGGTGTCCAGGTCAACTCCCTGGGTCTGACCGAGCCTCAGCCCGAGAACAATGTGCAACGCATCGTGCTCGAGATGTTGGGGGTAACGTTGTCGAAACGGGCCCGGGCCAGAGCCATTCAGCTGCCGGCCTGGAACGAGGCCCTCGGCCTGCCCCGCCCCTGGGATCAACAGTGGGCATTGCGCATGCAGCAGGTATTGGCGATCGAAACCGATCTGCTGGAGTATGGCGATATTCTGGATGGCTCGCCAATCATCGCCGCCAAAGTAGAGCAGCTCATTCGTGGCGCCGAAGCCGAGATGGAACGGGTGCGTGAAGAGGGCGGCATGATCCAGGCAATCGAGACCGGCTACGTCAAGCGGCAGCTGGTCACCAGCCACACTGAACGCATGCGCGCAATCGAGGCGGGCAGACTGAAGATCATCGGTATCAACAGTTTTACCGAGACTGCGGAGTCCCCGCTCACCACGGGTAGCGATAGCGGCATCATGAAGGTCGATCCGGCGGCCGAACGCGAACAGATCGAGCGGTTGCGGACATTCCGTGCGACACGCAACACCAGTGAGGTGGAGCAGGCGTTGCTCCATCTCAAGGATATCGCCCAGAGTGGCGAGAACATCATGCCAGCTTCCATCCGTTGCGCCCACGCTGGCGTTACCACAGGTGAATGGAGCGGTGTCCTGCGTAATATATTCGGTGAGTACCGGGCACCTACCGGAATCGACATCTCGACCAGTAAAATGGCCGGATCAGACTCTGTAGCGAACCTGCGTGAACGCACACGTAAAACCGGTGAAATGCTTGGCCGGCCACTCAAGATCCTGGTGGGTAAACCTGGTCTGGACGGCCACAGCAATGGTGCCGAACAGATTGCAGTGAAGGCCCGTGATGTCGGTTTCGAAGTGGTCTATGAAGGGATCCGGTTGACTCCTGAACAGATCGTCAAGGCGGCGGAAGAGGAAGGAGTACATCTCATCGGGCTCTCCGTGCTCTCCGGCAGTCACCTGGAGCTGGTGAAGGATGTGCGCAACCGGCTGGAGAAGGTGGGCCTGGCTGAGGTTCCCGTCATTGTCGGTGGCATAGTCCCCCCCGAAGACGAAACCAACCTCAAAGCACAGGGTATCGCCGCTGTCTACACGCCCAAAAACAGTGACATGAACCTGATCATGGCTGACCTGGTGGACATTATCCGTGAAGCCAACGGCTTAGAACGCTACCACGCGCTGCATTGATGCTGACTTCAAGCAGATTCCCGGACCCCGACTCGCTGGCGGCAGCCGTGGTTGACAAGGATCGGCCGGCGTTGGCCCGAGCGCTCAACCTGCTCGATGACAAACGCCCTGAGGCACGCCGGCGCGCCGCCCGCCTGTTGCGGCTGCTGCCACAGGGGCGACTCTATCAATCCGGGCATCTGATTGGCCTGACCGGTCCACCGGGAGCCGGAAAATCGTCGCTAACCGCAGCGCTGATCACCGTCTGGCGTAGACGTGGGCTGCGGGTGGCTGTGTTGGCTGTGGATCCCTCCAGCCCAATCAGCGGTGGAGCGTTGCTGGGAGACCGGCTGCGCATGCTTTCGGGTCAGGTAGACAGTCAAGTGTTCATCCGATCCCTCGCCTGCAGAGGTGAATTTGGCGGACTCAGTGCCGAAGTCTGGCCAATGAGCCTGGTGATGCTCGCCGCATTCGATATCGTACTGGTGGAGACCGTCGGCGTGGGACAGAAGGAGATCGATGTTTCAAAGCTGACCGATACCACCGTTTTCGTGGCGCAGCCTGCTTCCGGAGACAGCATCCAATTTCTCAAAGCGGGCATCATGGAGGTACCTCACCTGCTTGTGGTCAACAAAGCAGATTTGGGCTCGACTGCGCGTAAGACGCTGGCAGAGCTTCGCGCAACGCTGAAACCGGCCGGGAACGACAACGACTGGCAGGTTCCGGCACTCTCCGCGAGTGCCGCCCGGGGAACCGGTATCGACGAGCTGGCCGATGGTATCGAGGCACACCGTGCCTGGCTGCTGCAGCGGGAGCAGCTCGGTTCCAGGCGCAGGCGGTTTCAGGCGGAGTGGCTGCTGAAGCGCCTGGATGAGGAGTTCGGACGCTTCGGTGTGGAGGCGCTGGGTGGATTTCCGACCCTCCTTGCAGAGCTGAGCGGCAGTGAAGATTCGCCATTTGAACTCTATGACCAGCTACAACAGAGGTTCCTGAGCAACTGGCAGGGCGGTCTGGGTGGGTCACGGTTTGGCGCAAAAGATGTCGGTGACGGCGAATAACTTTCCGATGCCAACGGGCAGCTTGTCATTAACCTGACAGATTAACCGCATAGGATTGGAGGATGTAAGTAATAAATAAACTTGAAGAAATCCGGAGGAGCATCGCTGCCATCGCGTGAGCGATCGAATGACCGGCGTTTAACAAGCATGAATTTGTGGGAGGTTGTATGAAGAACCTCGGCTTATTACCAGACACTTATTTATTGAGAGGTAGAAAATGACGCAAGAGCTATACGACATCGGTCAGGCACCGCCGATTGGCGAGGTCCCGGCCAAGATGCACGCCTGGTTGATTCGTGAAGAGCGCTTCGGTGAACCGAAGAATTCGTTCAAGATGGAAGTGGTGGATGTTCCGGTGATCGCCGATGACGAAGTGCTGGTCTATGTGATGGCCGCCGGAGTCAACTACAATAATGTTTGGGCAGGGCTGGGTATTCCGGTAAACGTGATCAAGGCTCGCAATAAAGCGGGAGAGCCAGAGGATTTTCACATTGGCGGCAGCGATGCCTCAGGTGTCGTCTACAAGGTAGGCAGGGACGTCACCCATGTGAAGGTGGGTGACGCAGTGGTGATTCACTGTGGCACCTGGGACAGAAACTGCCCGCACGTGTTGAGTGGTGGCGACCCGATGTACTCACCCACCTTCCGTATTTGGGGCTACGAGACCAATTACGGCAGCTTCGCCCAATTCACCAAGGTGCAGGCACATCAGTGCATGCCCAAACCGAAGCACATGACCTGGGAAGCGGCGGCAGCTTATGTTCTGGTGGGCGCCACCGCTTACCGCATGCTGCACGGGTGGAGCGAGCATTCGATCAAGCAGGGTGATGTGGCGTTGATCTGGGGCGGAGCCGGCGGCCTGGGTTCGATGGCGATTCAGATCTGCAAGGCAGCAGGCGCCACATCGGTTGCGGTGATCTCCAACAAAAACAAAATCGAATACTGCGAAAAGCTGGGCGCCAAAGGATGCATCGATCGCAATGAATTCGATCACTGGGGTATGCTCCCGCACTGGAAAGACAATGTGGGCTACGGCAATTGGCTCAAGGGTGTTCGCAAGTTCGGTGCGGCGATCTGGGAGGTGCTCGGAGATAAACGCAGCCCCAACCTCGTCTTCGAGCATCCGGGCGAATCGACCATGCCCACTTCAATGTTCGTCTGCGAAACCGGTGGATCGGTGGTCATCTGCGCCGGCACTTCAGGATACAACGCCACCATCGACCTGCGCTATCTGTGGATGCGCCAGAAACGTGTACAGGGTTCCCACTTCGCCAATGACGAACAGTCCTATGCGATGAATCAATTAGCCCTCGATGGCTACCTGGACCCCTGCATGTCACGAGCGTTTACCTGCAACGAACTGCCGGATGCACACCAGTTGATGTATGAGAACAAGCATCCGCACGGCAATATGTCGATACTGATCGGCGCTGCCGACTTTGGTCAGGGCGCCACTGCCAAAGCGCCGGTGCCGGTCAGTATCGATGCCCGCAGTGTGCCTCAGGCTACCGTCCACAGTACCCCCAACCCCTTCCCGGCAGACTATGCACTGCCCGGAATCGATGTGGACGAGGAGACCGAACCGGTCATGGTGGACGACGGCACCAAGGTAAAGGATCTGATGTTCCTGGGACTGATCTCCTGCCGGCCGGAAGACAGTGTCGCCACGGTCGCCCGCACCATGATCGGAAACGATATTCATGCTGTTATCGTTAAAGAGGATGACGTGGCGATCGGCGTGGTTTCGCAGACCGATATCGTGCTCGCCCGTCAAGGCCGCTCCGCTGAGGATCTGCGTACATTGACCGCTCGCGAGATCATGAACCCCGGCTGCTTGACCTGCGATCAGGAGACCGCACTGTCGAATGCGGTGACGACCATGACGAAGATGCGTATTCATCGCCTGGTTGTCACCGAGAACCGGGATGGTCACAACGTGCCGGTCGGTATCGTTTCTCTGACCGATGTGGTGAGAAAATTGGTATCGGACAGCTGACCATCAGTTGGCATCCGCTGATAGCGCCCTCCCCGATCTCGTTCCGGGAGGGCTTTTTTATTCTGCCGATCAACCTGATAAAACCATCACCACGTCCGGAAAAACAGCTCTACCGCCGCAGAGGCAACAAAGCGACAGCTATTCACCTTGCCCGCAGGTAGGCGGGGCTATACTGCACTCCAATCCCCCGCGATTACGGGAAAACAGTTCCCAAACCCGCCAGTGTTCGATCATTTTGGATACCGGTGATCGCCCGTCGTCAGTCAGGTGCCACGTTGACAAACGCAGATCACTGTCCGATTCTATCGTCAAGCTGCTCAACCAATTGCTTTGTAGCAGAAAAATAAGGAAATTCTAATTTATTCGGTGATTCATTCGATAGTTGGAAGTACCGCCATTTTTATCGCAATGGGCGATTTAAAATGGCGGGATTCGAAAAATGCGGAAACAGCACCAATACGCTTGGCCGTTCCAGCAATCCGGAAGCGGCGAAAGGCTATGTTTAGCAGATAACTCAAGGAGTTCAGATGCGCGGATACCACAGACATCTATCGGAAATGCCGCTCGAGTTGTCACTGGAGCCGATGAACCGGAGAGCGCATGAACGCTTGGTCAACATCAGCTGCGGCGGTCTTGCTTTCTCCACCCGAAGCGGCGTGGAGCCGGGTGCTATGATTCATATCACCATTCCGCTGGGAAAACATCGTTTCGAAACGGTAGGAAGCGTCATCTGGTGCCACAAGACCAATGATCATTTTGAAGTTGGCGTGCGTTTCAATGACCCGCAGACCGAATACCAGACGCAGATGATTGAGCAACTGTGTCACATCGAACGCTATCGCTGGAAGATACAGGATGAGGAGGGCCGGCTGATGAGTAGTGAAGAGGCGGCTATGGAGTGGATATCACGCTATGCCAACGTTTTTCGACACTGATCGGCCCGGACTGGTAAATTACAGCCCGGGCCACTCTGCCAACCTGAATCACCCCAGCGCGTCAGCCAGTTCCGGCAGTACATCGAACAGGTCAGCGACCAGGCCATAATCCGCAACTTGAAAAATGGGTGCCTCTTCATCCTTGTTGATAGCCACGATCACCTTGCTGTCCTTCATGCCAGCAAGATGCTGTATCGCGCCAGAGATGCCGACCGCAATGTAGAGCTCGGGTGCAACGATTTTCCCCGTCTGACCTACCTGATAGTCGTTGGGAACGAAGCCCGCATCCACCGCTGCACGGGAAGCGCCAATCGCTGCTCCCAGCTTGTCCGCCACTGCCTCGATCAGTTTGAAATTCTCTCCATTACCCATACCGCGGCCACCGGATATCACAATCCTGGCACTGGTCAGCTCGGGACGTGCAGAAACCGTGAGATGCTGCCCAACGAAAGCAGCGCCGGAGAAAGCTTCAGCTGCACTGACAGGTTCCACCGGAGCACTCCCCCCCTGCGCAGAGACCGCATCAAAACCGGTACTGCGGATCGTGAGTAGTTTGATACGCTCCTGCGACTGGACGGTTGCCAACGCATTTCCGGCGTATATCGGACGCACGAAAGTATCCGGCGACTCAACGGCGATCACATCAGAGATCTGTGCAACATCCAGCTGTGCAGCAACTCTCGGCATGAAGTTCTTTCCTGAGGTGGTTGCAGCCACCAGCACATGGGTATAACCGGAGGCCAGGCTGACCACCAGCTGTGCCATCACTTCGGCCAATGGATGCGCATAGTTCTCGCTGTCCGCGATCAGCACCCTGGTCACCACCTCCACCCTGGCTGCCGCCGCTGCCACCGAAGCGCAGTTGTGTCCGGCGACCAGCAGATCTATCTCGCCCCCCAGCTGAGCCGCCGCAGCAAGTGTATTCAGCGTGGCACCCTTTAGCTCACTGTTGTCATGTTCAGCAATTACCAGAATAGTCATCAGATCACCTTTGCTTCGTTACGCAGTTTATCCAGCAGTTGAGCCACATTCCCCACCCTGATCCCTGCCTCCCGCTGAGGTGGCTCAGTTACCTTCAGCGTGGTGAGTCGGGGAGCGAAATCCACCCCGGTATCAGCCGCGGAAATCACCTCCAGTGGCTTCTTCTTCGCCTTCATGATATTCGGCAGCTTGGCGTAGCGCGGTTCGTTGAGTCGTAGATCCACGGAGATCACTGTCGGCAGGCTTACCCGAATAGTCTCCAGTCCGCCATCGATCTCCCTTGTCACCGTCGCCTCTCCATCACCCAGTTCGACTTTCGACGCGAAGGTTGCCTGCGACCAACCCAGCAGTGCGGATAGCATCTGTCCGGTCTGGTTACTGTCGTCGTCGATTGCCTGTTTTCCCAGGATCACCAGATCCGGGTTTTCGCGTTCGACAACGAATTTGAGCAGCTTGGCTACCGCTAGCGGTTGCAGTTCATCGTCAGTCTGAACCAGAATGCCGCGGTCCGCACCCAGTGCCAGTGCGTAGCGAATGGTCTCCTGGCACTGCGCCACCCCAAGAGAGACAACGACAATCTCCTTCGCCTTTCCAGCCTCCATGATACGAATCGCCTCTTCCACGGCAATCTCATCAAAAGGATTCATAGACATCTTCACGTTGGCTGTATCAACCCCCGTCTGATCCGCCTTGACCCGGATTTTTACGTTGTAGTCAACGACCCTTTTGACTGCGACTAAGATTTTCATCGCTCACCCTTCATTTTAAGTTGTATTGAGAAGCAAATTTTCGTTGTCTTTATGACACCATTGAATTGACCGATAAGCAGGCCTCAGTATAATGACGTTTACGTAAACGTCAATCCGTCAGAGGCCCAAACGGGATTCACCTTAGAGTGCAAGATCAGGTGCCGCGGACTATAGCATAAGAAACCGCGTTTTTTATCGTTCCCCGGGCAGGCGGGAGAAAACTCCGAGGTGCCGACCGCCTTAGGCCCCTGATCGAGCGTCGCCCAAAAAGCACCTGTAACACCGTACTGCATCTTTTCCACTTTGCGTGACAAGCTTATAGGAACCAATCACCATGCCGATTTATAGAGCCCCCATTCGCGATCTGCAGTTTGTCTTTCACGAACTTTTCTACGCTGATCGAATTCTTGCGGCGCTCCCAGGCTTTGACGAGACCAGCGCAGATCTGGTGGACGCAATTCTCGAAGAGGGCGCCAAACTGTTTGAACAGGAGATCCAACCCCTGAATCAGAGCGGTGACAGTGAGGGGTGCCGTTTCAACCATGGCGTGGTAACCACACCCAACGGCTTCCGGGAGGCATACCTCGCTTATACCGAAGGCGGATGGTGTTCACTTTCAGCGGATCCCGAATATGGCGGCCAGGGTTTGCCCGAAACCATCAGTTTCATGCTGGAGGAGATGCTCACCTCGGCTAACGTCTCTTTCAGCCTCTACCCGGGTCTCACCCGAGGAGCCATCAACGCCATCAGCAGCCATGCCGACGATGAACTCAAGGCACGCTACCTGCCAAAGATGATCGAAGGGATCTGGAGCGGTACCATGTGTCTGACCGAGGCGCAGGCGGGAACCGACCTGGGATTGGTCCGCACCAAAGCGGAACCTCGGGGGGATGGCAGCTACTCGATTACCGGTACGAAAATCTTCATTACCGGGGGTGAACAGAATCTGACCGAGAACATTATCCACCTGGTGCTTGCGCGCTTACCTGACGCGCCCCCCGGCGTCAAAGGGATCAGCCTGTTTCTGGTGCCCAAGCGGCGGCTGAACGAAAACGACGAACCGGCCGAACCCAATGGTGTCAGCTGCGGATCTATCGAGCACAAAATGGGAATCCGGGGCTCTTCCACCTGTGTGATGAATTTCGATCAGGCGCAGGGCTTCCTGGTGGGACCCGAGAACCGCGGTCTAGCCTGCATGTTTACGATGATGAATGCCGAGCGTCTGGCAATTGGCATCCAGGGTCTGGGGCTTGGCGAAGTCGCCTATCAGAACGCTGCCGCCTACGCCCGCGAGCGTCTGCAGGGACGCGCTGCGACCGGCATCGCTGCACCAGACCAGAACGCAGACCCGCTCCTGGTCCACCCGGATATCCGGCGCATGCTGCTCACCACCCGCGCCTATAACGAGGGTGCCAGAGCGCTCGCAGTCTGGACCGCGATCAACATCGATCTCAGCCACCGTCATCCCGATTCGGCCAAGCGCGCTGAAGCAGAAGACCTGGTGGCGCTGGTAACGCCGGTTATCAAAGCCTTCTTCAGTGACTATGGCTATGAGACCACAACCCTCTGTCAGCAGGTCCTCGGCGGGCATGGATATATCCAGGAGTGGGGCATGGAGCAGTTCGTGCGTGATGCCCGGATTGCACAGATCTACGAAGGTGCCAACGGAATTCAGGCGCTGGACCTGGTGCGGCGCAAGCTTTTTATGCACGGTGGACGACTTCCGGCGCGCCTGTTTCAACTGATCGCCGACTATCTGGAGCAGCAGCAGGAAAACAGCAACCTCCAGCCATACCTGCAGCAGTTAGGTGCAGCGCTCAATCTGCTGCAGAAACTCACCGGCTGGTTGATAGCTGAGGGAGGTTCCAACCCAGACCAGCTTGGCGCCGCCGCCACTGACTATCTGCGTCTGTTCGCGCTTGTCACCATTGCCTGGATGTGGGTGCAGATGATCGCACTGGCACAGCGCAGACAGGGTGGCGATGAAGCCGATTTCTATCACAGTAAACTCCAGGTCGGACGGTTTTTTATGGGCCGACTGCTACCTCAGATCCATAGCCTGGAAATGGCGATCCGCTCAGGCTCCGATCTGATGATGGATATGCATGAAGCAGACTTCTGAGCGTGGTGCACTATGAATCGGGATATTTCCGGATGCAGAAATAAACCGATATGCGGAATAGCAACAGTGGGTTAGGTCCACCCTCTGCTGAGTTCACATCACCTATTCAGCAGTCAACAACCCCAGTTGCTTCTTTTTGATCGGAGATGCGCTATGCCAAGAGTCAGTTGTCGTGAGTTCAATCAGATCATCGAGCAAGAACTGCAGTGGGCCCATGCGCTGGGAATGCGGCTGGAAGTGATGGAGAAGGGCCGCGCAGAGATGCGGCTACCCTATCTGGAGAGTTCCACCCGGCCGGGCGGCAGCATCTCGGGTCCACATATGATGATGCTGGCAGACGCCTGTATGTATGCCGTGGTACTCGGTCTGATCGGTAAGGTTAAACTGGCCGTAACCACCAGCTTCAATATCAACTTTGTACGCAAACCGTCGCAAACAGATCTGATGGCCCACGGAAGTATTATCAAACTGGGAAAACGGCTGGCTGTGCTTGAGGTATCGGTGGTGGCCGAAGCGGATGATGAACTTGTCGCGCATGCCACTGGAACCTATTCTATCCCCCCGGCAGAAGGATAGAGAAATAGAAGCGATATATTAGAAATTAATTATTTTTTGATTCTATTGATATTTATCAATGCACTGACATCGGCCGCCTGATTTAATAATCTCAAGCTCGGAGGCACCCGGCCAAAGGCAGTATCGAAGTAGCGTCGGGTGACTCCGGTCTTCTCTCAGACATCCTCTTTTTTGTGGCAACGAGTTTGGACCCGGCGTAGTGTGCCGGGTTTTTTTTGGCTACACGCGCACTTCGCGAGATGGCATAATTGAAATCATATCTAGCAGAACCGTACTCTCTGGAGCGCGACTGCAGCCCATCTTCGACATCTTTATGGCTAAACGAAAGCAGTTTTGATCGAATGATAGTCCAGGTCAATTGAGCCTGCGTAGTGAGACCGCGTACCCTCGCCGCGACCTGTTACGACAACCCCTCTCTTTTAGCATTAACGCGCTCATGCCGACAGACCACCGCGACAACATCTATCGGAATACACAAGTATCGGTCGGTGAATTCCGCTTCGATCGACAGGTTGCTCAGGTGTTTCCAGATATGATCCACCGTTCGGTTCCCGGCTACGATACTGTGATCGAGATGATCGCTGTGCTTGCCGGGAACTATGTTGAACCCGGTTCACTCTGTTACGACCTGGGCTGTTCGCTGGGTGCCTCCTCGCAGGCAATGGCTCAGGGAATCAAGGCGCCAGAGTGCCGTATTCTGGCGGTGGACAACTCACCCGACATGCTGGCTGTTGCGGCAGAACAGCTGACCCCGCTGCAGCAGACCCCCATCGAGTGGATCTGCACCGATGTGCTGACGTTTCCGATCGAAAATGCATCGATGGTGGTTCTCAACTTTACCCTGCAGTTCATCCCGCCTGCGGCACGCTTTTACCTGCTGAGCAGGATCCGCCAAGGGATGCGCCCGAATGGTCTGCTGCTGCTTTCGGAGAAGATCACCTTTTCCGATCCGGAGCTGGAGCATACACAAATCGAGATGCACCACGCATTCAAACGTGCCAACGGTTACAACGATCTGGAGATCAGCAGAAAACGCAGTGCACTGGAGAAGGTGCTGATACCGGAGACTCTTGCAATCCACCAAAATCGCCTGAGAGAAGCTGGTTTCAGCCACTGCCATCTCTGGTTTCAATGTTTCAACTTCATCTCCCTGGTAGCACGCCCGTGATCGACTACAGCGGGCTGCTGTCGGTGATGACAGAGAGTCCATTGGCCGCCTGGTCTGCACAACTCCCAGCGCAGCTGGAGCACTCCCTCGGCCAGCAGCGTCACGGTGATTTCAACCGCTGGATGGAGACGCTTCGGAGCCTGCCTAATATTATCGCGGATCGGGTCGAACTCAACCAGGATAGAGTAGGTGTCACTTCGACCATTCCGTTAACCACCGAAACGCGGCAGCTACTGATGCAGCAACTGCAGCAGCTGCATCCCTGGCGTAAGGGACCTTACGAAATACATGGCGTTCACATCGACAGCGAATGGCGCTCGGACTGGAAATGGCAGCGGCTGCAGGGGGTGATCGGCCGATTGCAAGGACGTCGGGTGCTCGATGTGGGATGCGGTAACGGCTACCACTGCTGGCGTATGATCGGTGCTGGTGCCGACCTGGTGATCGGTATCGACCCAACCCAACTGTTCCTCGCTCAATTCCTTGCGGTACGTCACTTTCTCGGTGCGCATTGGCCGGTCTATCTGCTGCCATTGGGTATCGAGCAGGTACCACAGAAACTGCATGCCTTCGACACGCTCTTTTCAATGGGCGTACTCTACCACCGCCGTTCACCTGTGGACCACCTGCTGGAACTGCATGGTTGTCTGCGGTGCGGCGGCGAACTGATATTGGAGACGCTGGTGATCGATGGTGCAGAAGGGACCATACTGGTTCCGGCAGGGCGCTATGCCAAGATGCGGAACGTCTGGTTCATTCCCTCACCCAAGACGCTGGTCGGCTGGTTGAAGCGCTGCGGGTTCCGCGATGTCAGAATCATCGATGTCAACACCACCAGTACCGAGGAACAGCGTGCTACCGAATGGATGCGCTTCGAATCTCTGGCCGACTACCTGCACCCCGCAGACCCATCGCGCACCCTAGAAGGGTACCCTGCACCCAAACGGGCGCTGTTTAGAGCGATCGCTTGATCAAATGCCAAAAAAGGCTTTTTCATCTTGAGAATGCAAACCTCGCCGCATATTCACCGCCTATCTCTACCTGTCCTGAGAAGCACTGAGAGATACCGCTGCTTCCGTTAACGCGAAAGTTGCTGCAGCAATTGCTCGGCAGCGGCTCTGTCTGGAAACTCCTTTTTACTGCGCATCAGTGTTGTCAATTCGTCCCTGGCTTCACCATCCCGCCCCAGCGCATGCAGCGCAAGTGCCAGATGATAAGTGATATCGGGCAGGTTGGCATTGCGTGACCGGGCCTCGCGCAGATGGAGCAGTCCCTCCTGGGGGTTACCGCTGCTGACCAGTATCCAGCCGAGTGTATCCACAACGTATGGGTCCTTGGGAGCCAGATCGACTGCCTTTCTCGCCATCTCCAGTGCACGGGGATCTCCTGCCATCTGGTAGAGCATGGCCAGATTGTTCAACAGGGATGGATTCTCAGGCTGCTTCACCAACAGCTGCCGGTAAATTTCCCGGGCTTCGTCGTACTTGCCGCGCTGCACCAACTCCTCCGCCAGTGTCTGTTTTACCAGCTGATCTTCCGGATTATGTTTGATCCAATCCTGCAGCAATGACGTGGCCTCTGCAGGATGGCCCCGGAAGCGGTGGATTTGATAGAGACGCAACACTTTGACCGGATCGGGTAATATCTTCTGCGCTCGCGAGTAGGCCCGTTCCGCTGCTGCCATATTTTTCTCTTTGAACAGCACTTCCCCTTCCAGAAAGTGACCCTCGAATGAGTTGGGGCGCTCAATCTGCAGCTGCAACGCCAGATCCAGCGCTTCATCGAGTTTGTTCAATGCGATCGACACAAGGCCCAATTCCATTTTAGCCGGTAACCAGCCTGGATCCCCTTCGACCGCTTTGAGCAGCGACCATTGGGCATTGTTCAAGTCGCCGATCTGTTTCTGTAATGCGGCGATACGATACAACATCTTCGCTTCGTATGAGACTTTGCGGGCCAGATTGATCAATGTCACCTTGGCGAGCCCATCTTGTCCGCTGGCGATCTGTGCGACTGCCAATGCCAGCGTGACCCGATCGTCATCGGGATGGTTGGTCGACAACTCCTGGACAACGGTCAGCGCCTGTTCGGATTTACCTGAGCTGAGGTAGAGTTCGACCAGTTTGAGATTGGGTTCGATCGCATCCGGCTGAAAGCTGCGTAGTTTCTCCCGCCAGCGGATCGCACCGTCCAGATTGCCATGCGACTCCTCCAACTGCGAGTATGCGACCAGCGTTTCGACCTGACCCGGGTTCACATCCAGCAGTTTTTGATAGCGCTTTCTCGCCAAATCCAGGTTGCCCTCACCCGCTTCAACCCGGCCAAGATTCAGTATCGCAGCCAGGAAGGTGGGATCGATCTCCAAAGCATGCTCAAATGCGCTCCGCGCCCCCTGAAAATCCGCTCCCGCCAATCTGGCGTTGCCAAGCAGATTGAGCGCGGAGAGATTTTCCGGCTCCAACGCCACCACTCTTTCGGCAGCTGCAGCGGCCGCATCGAATTTTCCCAGTTGCATATTCAGCAGCGCCAGCATAAAACCGGCAGTCACCCCCTGTTTTCCCTGTTGGCCTATACTCCCCAACGTCTCGATCGCTGCACCAACCTGATCAGTCGCAATCAGGCTCTGTGCCAGATTGATCTGCAGCCAGGCATCGTCCGGACGTTGTGCCGTCAACCGGTCGAAGATCTTGGTGGCTGCGATATAGTCCTGCTCTCCCAGATGAATCTGCCCGGTCAACATCTGAACCATCGGATCTTCTGGTGCCTGTTCGAGCACCGGAGCGAGCATCGACTTGGCATTGTCGGGCTGATCCCTGGCCAGCAATATCCGGGTCATGATCATCCTGGCAGCGAGGTTGTCCGGCCATCTAGCCAACAACTGCTGCAGATGACTGGAAGCTTTCTCCAGATTCCCCGCAGCAAAGTGAACGCTACCCGCCAGAAGCAAAAGACGTACATCCTGGTCGCGCAACTCCGGAGGTATCTTCTCAATCGCCTCGCCGGCGAGAGACAACGACTGGTGTGCGGACGCGACGTCACCTCTCAAAAAATGGATTTTTGCCTGCAGATAATCGATCAAGGGGTCGACATGAGTGCTCGCCTGAAGCAGGTCAATCTCCTGCTGCGCCTCAGCCAACCTTGCCAGATCAATCAACAGGGCAGCCCGGCGGGTACGGGCACTGTTGTGCTCCGCATCTATCTCCAGTACCTTCCCCAGCTCTGCCACAGCAGTCTCTTTGTCACCATCCGTTTGTGATAGCTGACTTTTCAGCATCCAGGCTTCGCTGTTTGCAGAATCCAGTGACACAGCTTGGGTGAGCAGTGGACGCGCCGCCTCCGTCTCACCGCGAAGCAGATGAACTTGCGCTTTGCCCATAATTGGGCCGGCAGCATCGGGGTCGAGCCGGGAAGCCTCTTCGAACTCGACCATCGCCTTATCGGGCTCATTCAGCCCGAGGTAGGCTTTACCGCGGAGAATTTTGAGTTTTACAGTTTCACCCTTGTCCCGATTATCGATTCCTATTTCATCGAGCACGGAATGGTACTTTCCCAGCAGTAGAAAACTCTCCGCCAGCAGCGGATCAATCACACCCCGATCCGCCCCCAGTTTGCGTGCCAGCTGGAATTCCGCCTCTGCCTGAACCGGCAAATTATCTGCGAGGTAAGCCCTTCCCAGCAAAATTCTGGAAGGGAGATGCGTTGAATCCTGTTGCAGCGCGTTCTTCAATATGATCGCCGCTGAGCGATAATCCTCCTGAGCAAAGCGCTGCAACGCGTCTTCGTAGAATCTTCCAACCGACGCACTGGTCGACTGGACCGCTGTGTTGGCCAGCAATACCTGACTGCCGAGAATAAAGAAAAGCACTATCGATCTGATAAACAACGTGACTGTTAATTTTCCCATATAGCTGCGCATGGTTTTCTGCAGTCCCTGTAAACGGAAATGAAGTTATTAAATATTAGAGTGTATGTTAACCGTTCAAGAGTCTGGAAGGGAGATCGAGCGATAGGGAAGTGTAATAATCTGCACTGTCTGGTTATCGTAATACCAAATTAAGTTACAATTGCAGCGTCTAGATTCAATCAGGAACGCTACACCATGCCATATTTCAAAAACTTTTTGCCAGCAGTTCCAATCCTAGCGACCGTATTGTTTCTCCTTGCTGCGTGCGGAGAACATACTTCAGCCCAAACGTTGATCGCCAGAGCCCAACAGTATATCGATAAACAAGACTACTCCTCGGCGACAATCGAATTGAAAGCCCTGCTGCAGAAAGAACCCGACAACCACGAGGCACGCTGGTTGCTGGGAACAGTCTATCTGGAAAGGGGGAATGGTGCCGCTGCGGAGAAAGAGTTGAAACGCGCGAATGAGCTGGGTGTGCAGGAAGGCTCTGTCGCGCCATTACTAGCCAGAGCGTTATTGCTGCAGGACAAGCCTGATGACGTTTTAAACATGAATCCGCCAACAGGAATGACGCAAAAGTCAAAAGCAGAGTTTATTGCCGCCATTGGATTGGCGCATATGCTGAAGAATGAAACAGAGCGCGCACTGGAATTCACCAGTCAGGCAGTGGCACTGGCGAAAGACTCCAGATTCGTCTCCAGCGCAAGAATCCGGGTGTTGATGTCAAATGAAGCATACGACGAAGCCGGATCCTTGCTCGACAATTTGATTGAGAATAATCCTGATTATGGTCCTGCATGGAGTCTGGCTGGTGAATTCGAAAACAGGAAAGGCAATCTGGAAAAATCTGAACAGGCGTATACGCAGGCGATAGAAAAACGTCAAGTCAATTTCACAGACAGATTGAATCGAGCATTGGTGCGAATACAACGTGAAGATTATGACGCCGCCCTGACCGATGCAGTGTTCCTAAACAAGTCTTTCCCAAAGTTGCAGGGTGGATGGTACGTAGCAGGCTTGGCACATTTCCTCATGAAAAACTTCGTGAAGGCGGAGGAGGCTCTGCAACAATCATTCCGCCTTGGCGACAATCATGTGCCTACCCTGGTGATTCTCGGACTCACAAACCTGAATCTCGGCAAAGTGTTCCAGTCGACGGAATTGGCCGAGCGAGCGGTCTCCCTGGCGCCGACACTGTCTGGTGCACGCCTGCTGATGGCCATCGTCGATCTGCGTAACGGTAAGCCGAATGAGTCGGAGGATATGGTGCGCCCCGTGTTGCAGACTCTGCCCGATTTTTTGCCGGCGAAGATCCTTTTGGCGACATCACTACGGCGTCAGGGTAAAGAGGAAGAGGCGATACAGATTCTGGAGAACGTCGCTTTGACGGATCCTGAGTCCGAATATCTCCAGACTCAGATCGGACTGGAACTGCTTCGAGCCAACCGTCCAGAGAGAGCAATCAATGTCCTGGAGAAGACGGTTGCACGCACTCCCCAGTCTGCAAACCCAAATACTGCCCTGATTGGTGCCCTTCTCAAAGAGCAAAAATTCGAGGAGGCCCGGTTAGCCGCAGAACGCTACCATCAACAGAATCCGGACGATACCGATGGACTGCGCATGTTGGGAATCGCCCAGTTTGGTAAAGGAGAGCTCGAGCAGGCGAAGCACTCGTTTCAAGAGCTTCTCAAAGCGGTTCCCGGTGACGAAAGGGGTTCCAGCCTGCTCGCCCAAATCCTGCAGTCGGAAAACAATTCAGATGGGGCTCGTAAAGTCCTCGAACAAGCCGTATCGAGCAATCCTAAAAGTGCGGGCATGCTTACCGTAATGGCTGCTTTTGAGCGCGAGCAGGGACGGACCAAGGAGTACAAGGATCTGCTCAGAAAGGCGATCGAGATGGACCCAACCAGAGAGTTGTCAAAGGCAATGTTGGCCAAGCAATTAATGCTGGAGAACGACCCTCGGGGTGTGACTTCATTGCTGCCCGCTGAATCGAGCTTGAACAACCCAGTACTACTCGACACGAGAGCGCAGGCCAATTTTCAGCTTGGTCAGTTCGAACAGGCCCGAGCAGACCTGCTCAGACTCACCACAGCCTATCCTCAGTCACCGAAATTAGCCTATCGCCTCGCCCGGGTTTACGCCAGCCTGGGAGATCGGCAGAACATGGAGAAATCACTTAAAGCGGCCAAAGCACTTGGACCCGATGATTTTGAAATCACCCACGCCTGGGCTAGACTACTCGCGGCGACCGGAAATGCCGAGGAGGCTGCATTGCAGGCCTCGAAACTGGGATCCGACAGCGACCAAGCCACACGGGAAACCCGTTCATTCGTCGCACAAAAAGCGGGTGATACGGCTGAAGTGCTGCGTCTCGCACAACTCAGTTTTGCTCAACTTCCGTCTACCCAGACCCTGCTCGACCTGGTAAAGGCCAGGATTGCATCCAACCAATCCATTGAGGCTGAAAAATTGCTCACTGGGTGGCTTGAAGAACACCCGGATGATGACACGGCAGCTGTTGCACTGGGCGAGCTGTATAGTGCATCCGGCCGCTCAGAGGAGGCTATTGCCGTGCTGCGTCCGTTTGCTGACAAACAGCCTCCCAACGTCGCGCTTCTGAATAATCTTGCGTGGCAGATTAAGCACAGCGACCCTGCCCGTGCGGTCGCCTTGGCGCAGAAAGCCTACGATACGGCGCCCAGAGACCATGCTGTGCTTGACACCTATATGCTCGCCCTGGCGGAAAACGGACAAACTGATCGCGCGCTCGCCCTGGTCGAGCAGGCTATAAATGAAGAATCCACAAAAGGTGCCCTCTTTTTCAAACTGCGCCGAATCGAGATTCACGAGTTGGCCGGTAACAAAGCTGAGGCCAATAAGTTTCTCGCAACCATGAATGAATCCGAAGTCCCAGCAGCCCTGATCGAACACTTCCGCACACTGAAAAAACGACTTGCTGACAGTCGCTGATTCAATTGTGGAGCAAATATCCCGAATAAATAACACCTGGAGCCTGTCGGATTATGGGGGATCGTAGCGAGTAAGTGGAAACCTCCCTAGCCCGACAAGCCCCTGGTGTCCTGATACCAACCGAGTCGTCACCATCGTCCACGCAATCTTTTCTTTAAGGACCGGAAGAGACCTCTGTTGAAGAGATTCCAACCCGTTCCGAACCGCATGGATTCGCCGTGTCGAGCGTGCCTGCACGCTGCTACAGTCTGCATAGCGGACCAACTACGCTAGTTGTGGGTTCTGCCCGGGCGGCACATCGAAACCGACCCGCTCAGGCGGAGGTTTATTACGCGATTACCCCCGGATCGAGGAATCGCTAAAACACCCCACAAGCTACCTGTATATGCCATGCCTTTCCGGCGAAATTATTCCAGCCTGAGCAACGCGCGATTTTGAGAGAGTGGAAAATCCGCTCTACGGGGATGTGCCATCGTGCCGGAATGCATTGGTCCGACTCACTCACTGTTGCAACCTCTTGCCAGGAAAACAGATTGGGTTTGATCATGCCAGGGAGACGCCTGTTCGATCAGTAAACTTGACAGCGGCCAACCTCTCGTGGTGACTGCCTTTGTGAGTAAACTCTGTCCGGCATCAGGGGTGAAAATTCGACGCAAAGTCGCGACTTCCTGGCAAGCTCATTGATCGTATGTTCATCCGTGAACCAAAAGCATCCTCAAAAGGCTACTCACCGATAATGCATTGTTTTATCGGGTAATCTATTTTCGTGCCTGCTGAATTTAAGGGTGAATCCGCGAAGTTCGATTAGTGGGATCCTTGTCCAGCCAAGTGCGTCAAGCCGGGTGCAGCAATCGGCATAGGTGCGATCAGTCTACCCGATCGTTCCCCTGCCACACCACCCGGCATGCGGGCCCGCACCGGGCGGTTCGAGAAGTGGAGGTCATGAGAGTCGAGGTAAACCCAGGCGATCAAAGTAGCCAATCGTCAATACACTGTTGAGCAGCATTGCACTGTTGCGCCACCAGCAACGTGAATTGGCTGCAATCCGCCTTGCCACGTTTTCAGATGCTCCCAGTGGCAGCAACTCTCGATATTGAGTCTTGCCTCGTTTCCATTTTTTCAGCTGTATTGCCCGTAGCCGATGGCGAAGCCACTCGTCCAGCCGACGCCAGACACCCGGCGTCTGCGCCAGACCAAAGTAGCTTTTCCATCCCAACAGATTACTTCTCAGGCATGCAATGGTATACGACGGCGACTGGCTGTTGCTGCACCGCGTCAGCTGCCTGACACGCTGCTTAAAGCCATCCATAGCCTTGAGAGTGTGCCCATGCAAGGCACACATAAAAAAACCCCTTCGGTTTTACAACCAAAGGGGTTTTGCTTTACAGCTCGGCTATCGAACCTGAGAATAAACCAATCTACTTGTTGCGATAATCCTCAGGCTGTACCTATTGGCGCTGATGTCAAGCTGATTTGCGACGGCGTGTTGCACCGATACCGAGCAGGCTGGCACCCAGCAACAGCAACGATGCCGGCTCCGGAACTGCCAGGAACTCGATGTCCGTGTCGCTACGGGCATCAGCATCATTGGTCAGCAAATTACCGCCCAGCAGATCACCTGAACCAACGATATCGGTCGCGGCATCGCCGTTACACTGGAACGGGCCAAGCGGGAAGCAGTCGATACCGATCGGGGTAATCTTATAGCCGGTGTTGTTGGTCAAAACCGTCAGGGCGAAGTTGAACGCACCGACCTTGGTGGATGCATTCGCAGTTCTCACCGCATTGATGTCTTCAGCAGCGTTCAGCGCAACCCATTCGTCATCCAGGTCGGTACCGATGCCAGCTACCATCCACAACGCACCATCGGTTGCCTTGTTCGTGCAGTCAACCAGACTCACGCAGTTCGGCGGAACGATGTTCAAGTCAGGAGTGGGGTCCAGGAACAGTGCCAGCATGGCACCTGCTCCGTAAGTGGCCTCAAATGCAGCGGAAGGGCCAAAGGAGTAGTTGAACAGACCAGGTGTCGCGGTAGGAACTTTCGCGGTTACCTGGATATGGCTCACTGCGGTCAGCTCACCGAAGCTGGGGGTCGACTGAGAGCCGATACCACCCACTTCGAACACCTTGCCGAACTCGGCAACGGCGAAGAGTTCATCGCCAACATCCAGTGCGTCATCAGCATCGACGTCCGTTATAAAGAAGTCGAGGTTGTCGTCCTCCAGCCCGGTGTGGGGGTAGAGGCTCAAAGCATTCGCATTGATGCTCAAGCTGCCCAGCGCCATGGCGATAAGGGTTGTTTTAAGTCTCATTGTATTTACTCCGTTTTGTTGGTATTTCAGATTGTGATCAACATTCGCATCCGTGTAGAGAGGGAACAATGCGACTGGTTTTCGCGTTTCTTTTGAACCCTTTCCTTACTGCCCTTAAATAAGCAACTTAGGTGCCAAAAATAAATATTTCTGTAATAACAACGAGATAAACCTTCCCCGATCGGTCCTTCATCCTTCCGACAGGTAAAGCTGTAAAAATTACTGACAGTAGAGTGGAGCATGCTGCTAAATTCCTCTGGAAATGCTATCTGAAGTCCCATTTTTCACGCTTGCCCATCCCGGAGGCTCATGTCGTCATGCGTACCAAGACATAAAAAGGGTTTCGCAGACAAACGGACGATTCAGGATCAAGTCAAAAATTCCCGGACAAGGCAATATTGCTACTGAGACCCCATATACCAGACAAGATGAAACCGGTGCGGTCCTTGTCTACACTTGCCACTGCGGCTCGGGTTTAAAGCGGTATACTTAGATGCAATTGGAAGAGGCCATAATATATTAAAGTGTAGCTGGTTGAACACGGCGGAGAGCTTGTGAGGCTGGGTTTAATCGCTGCTCATTCCTGTCTGATTTCCTTGAGCTAAGCTCACATGTCAACAAGTTATTGTATTTACTAAAAATACGCAGACAATAAGAATGTGTCTGCCCCAAGAATGAACACCGATCTGTGAGTCTGTGAGGCAGGAGTGAATCTGCATCTCATTTTTTTAACCCCAATAGCCGAGGGAGACTTGAATCTCTCTGGAAAAGCAGTCGCCAGATGATCAGATAACCGGCATGGCTATTGATCTGAAACAAGGACCCTGGCGACAATAAACCCATACTGTATTCCGGCAGGCGTTTGACGCACGGAGCGACTTGGAGCGTGGCATGCAGAGCGCATTCACTTGCCCGATGAGCGGATCTTCAACTGTCGCCAAATAATGCGTGGCCATGGACTGTTGATGCCACACTAGCCGCTAAGGCACGCAAAGATTGCCGGTGTGGTGTATCAGCACCCTGTATCAAATCTTTGACCCGGGAACTATCGCGCACTCTGTTCCTGTTTGAAGCGGGTGATTGCGAAGTGCTACCCGTATCGAACCCACCGATAAACAAGTTGCACCGCGACCCTGACAGTAGCCACATACAGAGACCGAATTGGCCGACCTCCTGGCGCCAGCGATGCGACCCCAGACAGCCGGAACCTATCAAATCCGTTCATAAAGCATCATCGGTTTTGTATATCTTTTCCAACGGAACTCTTCGTGAAGGGACGTGTTGTTGCGAGGGGTAGCCAACCCGAAGCAGCATATGGACATTGCTACTTGCACCAAAAATCTCTTTTTTCTTCTTCAGCAGCCTGTCTGTAGTTGATTTCAGGTGGGAGGGTATGCTTTTTTCGCCCGCACGTATTAATTGATCACTGACAACATAATAGGGATGTACAGCCAATCCTGCTTCATTAATCAGGATCCAGGCGCGCTCCAAAATGCGCCCCGCGTCTATTTCGTGCTTTTTACCCCTGGGACCAAGGATCGAGATGACTGCGCCAGCTTTCTTGAAATTGGTCGCCTCTATTGCGGCGAGCAAGCGGTATCCTCCCAGTCGATTTAGTATTTCCATACGCTTCCAATCTTTGATCAGATTCAACAGTGCTCGTCCGCCAAATGGAAGTGCCAGCGTCTCGACGTCCAATCCATCACCTTTAGCCGCTTCTTCCGGAGTGAATCTCAGAGATTCACCAAGCCATTCATGCAGTTCTTTCATCTGGAACCGCATCTCCGATGCAGTCTTGACCAGTCCAGCGATTTGTGCGATTGGTCCCTTGCCGGAGAAAATCCTGAGTCCCGCTTCCCCCTCGCGTATACTGGAAAGCCCATCCATTACAGGTGACGGAAGCCCTGAGTCCTTGAAAGGAAACCTGTTGGTATGGCGTGTAAAAAGAGGGTGACTCCACGCATCTGCCGGAACTTTGATATCTGTGTCGACCTCAATATCGCCGAAAATTTCAGGCTGTGTGGTAGGAGTCCAACGGGCGGATATACCGGAGGCATGTTGTGCTAAAGCGAGATTTTCTAGCACTGCGCCCATAGTGAGCCGTATCGCATGGCTTTCCAGACTGAATATTCGATTGGCTCGGCCTTCGTCAAATTTCAACAATAGTCGTTTACCATCCCAAATGAAACACCAGGGCTGGGAATTGTCCGCGGAAGGAGCTTTGTGAGCGGCACTCAGGAGATAATAAACAGACTCTGGTAGATCCAATGCTTTTGCCATTTCGAAATACACTGTAAAGTTAAGTTATCAGGCTTTTGGACGCAGGTATATTGGGAAATCGTAGCGGGTTTCATACAGCTGCATCCATGTGTTTTTTTCATTATTACAGGGTTAGATTAGATGACTACCAAGAATATGGAAATAGATTACAACGGCTTGATGCTCATTTCTGAAGGGCATGCAGCCTTTCAAGTCCTTTGGGCCGCGGTTGAACTGGGTGTATTTGAAGCCCTGTCCGAACACCCCGGCATGACAAGAGCTGAGATTGCTGAACGGCTAACGCTACAGGAGCAACCCACCCGGATTCTGATGGTTGCGCTAGCAGCGCTGGGCTTGGTGAGAAAGGAGGGAGATAACTTTTTCAATGCGGCTTTGACAGAAGAGTATCTGATCGGTGACAAGCCAGGCAGTCTGGCGCCGGTATTGGGTTGGCAGCATTACATTGTCTATCCCGGTCTGATCGACTTCGTCGAGGCAATGAAAGAAGGTACTAATGTAGGTCTGAAACACTTTCCAGGAGAGGGGGACAGGCTATACCAGAGGCTCGTAAGTCACCCGAAAATCGAAAAGGTTTTTCAGGATGCCATGAGCGCACTATCGCAGCAGGCTAATACACAGTTGGTTGAGTCTCTCGACTTAGCGGGAGTAACACACCTCATGGATGTCGGTGGAGGAGATGCTACCAATGCAATCCGCTTTGCGCGCAAATTCCCACACCTGAAAGTGACGGTGTTTGACTCACCCTCGATCTGCAGAATCGCGCAGGAAAACATTGCAAAACAGGGGATGGAAGACCGCGTTGATACCGTACCTGGTGACCTCTTCACCACGCAATATCCGGCAGACATCGATGCCATTATCTACTGTCACATGTTCACCATTTGGTCTCCGGAAGAGAATCAGCGAATTTTACAGAAAACCTGTGAAGCTTTACCCAAAGGCGGTATGGCGATCATATTCAACATGATGGGGAATGATGATGATACCGGGCCCATCAGCACAGCGCTGGGCTCGCTCTATTTTTTGACTATTGCAACAGGCAAAGGGATGCTCTACTCATGGAGAGATTACGAGGAGTGGATGCGTACGGCAGGATTTTCCGGCGTGAAAAGAATCGAAGGCTTGCCAATGGAACACGGAGTATTCATCGGTATTAAGTAAACAGTCTGCCAATTGACTTAGTATTGGTTCCGGCGAGATAAAACAGCATATAACCTAAGCATAGGAAAAAGATCGGATCATGGCTTCTTTCGACTATTTTACAGCTTTTCAACGAAACATAGGTTTCCTGAGCAGACAGGAGCAGGAGCTGGTAAGAGGTGCGAGAGTGGCGATCGCTGGCTTAGGGGGAACGGGAGGCGCTCAGGTTCATGCACTTGCACGAATAGGCGTTGGAAGATTTACGCTGGCGGATCTCGATACGTATGAACTGGCTAATTTCAACCGTCAGCTTGGTGCGACAATGCACACCATTGGCCACCCCAAAGTCGATGTTGCCACGGAAATTATCCATGCCATTAATCCTGAAGCGGATGTACGGCAACTGACGGCGGGAATCGGGCCAGAGAGCATTGCCACATTCCTCGAAGAAGCGGATCTGGTAATCGACTCCCTCGATTTTTACTGCTTCAAAGAAAGATTTCTACTTTACGCTGAAGCCAGAAAACGAGGATTGTGGGTGCTTACGGCCCCACCCTTAGGATTTGGCTTTACCCTGCTTTTTTTCGATCCTGATGGGATGAGTTTCATGGACTATTTCGGCTTCAAGGAAGGGATGTCCCAGCGAGACCTCACTATTGCGCTGTTTGCCGGAATCGCTCCAAGACCTTATATGCTGAAGTATCTAAATATGGAGGGTCTGGATTTTGGCGCACACCGGCTCCCTTCTGTGGGGGCAGCGCCATTTCTAATTGCTGGGGTGATGGCCACAGAAACGGTAAAACGGATTACTGGAAAAGGCAAGACATTGGCGGCGCCAACTATCCAGCAATACGATGCCATGCTCAACAAGTTCAACCGTCGCACCTACCCAATGGGCATGCGAAGCCCATTGCAGCGTTTCAAGAAACTTCTGATCTCAAAACGAATGCCTGCCTGAAGACGCGATTCGGCTGATTCACAGACTCCACTGACCAAGTGCTCGTAGTGCTTTATGCCGTCTGTAACATTGATGTCTGGTCATTCCCCTCCCTTTGACCTGAAAATTCTCAAAAAGAATCTATTGGGAAATTTGCTCCCATTCCAGGCCGTTATCTTGATCTGGAGGATTCCATTAGTCGCCACCCATTGATTCCGGTTAAACCTAATGTCGCAACGGCATGGCTACCCCAGACCAAGAGGATGCGCTTACCGAACTGGACAGGAAGAGCGGTGAACAGATAAAGTGTTACAGGATTCTTCTGGGTTTACCCAAATGCAGTGAACTGATGGAGAAGCGGCAGCGCGAGTACTCTAAAATGGGCTCTCATCCTGACCGGTCACATGTTTGCTCAAGGATATTTTTAATTCAATCGATTGAATCGAGTTGTAATGATGACCGACCGGATTACCGACATGGAATGCAGAATGCCCACCTGTACAATGATCCGGCGGCTACCGCCGTAACCTGAAGCTGGAGCGGTTCAAGCGCCAGCTGTTGTTCCGCAGGTCCGAGAAGCGCCTGGGCGTCGACCTGGCAGTACAAAGCAACCTGTAATTGGCTCTGGTCCCCCGTTATGCTTGCAGGATGAGCCCCAAGAGAGCGCTGTCGATTTCCGCCGCCAGCAGGTACGCGACAAATATCCGCGGGTTTTGATCGGTACTTACAAGACCCGCCAACATGTTGAAAAACACACTGGTTGATCTGAGCTTCCTGGCTGGTATGGTGAACAACAAACTTTATACTGACCTGCTGCAGTATCGGTAATATCAGCGTTTGCTATATTACTGAATTTGGTTCAGCTGTTGCGGTTTTACCGACTGGGCCAGGCCAGCTGTCGAACAATCTTGGTTGAGGTTCTATATACTTCCCTGCGGAGCTGAAAAGCAGAATGCAGGATAATTTTTACATAGCTGTGAATTTGCGTTAGAACGATCTGGCCCCGGAAATATCCCACACATCGCATGTTGTTGCATAAATCAGAACGCTGCTATTGAAGCCAACTAATAAAAAGTAACCATAGGTACCGGTCGTCAGTTTTTTTTACACTCACCTGTAAATTTTGTTATGTACGTTATTTATTCATCCTGATTGTCTCTGATTTTTATAATAAAAAAGTGAATGGCCTAAATATTGCTTATTTTTTTCCGGGATATTTCCTATACTGGTTACTTACATTTGGAAAGCTCAAGGTCATTCAACAGCAACTTGAGGAGTTATTGCATAAAATTTATTCAAATGGGTAATCTCAAGGAGGAATGTCCGTATATAACCACATCCGATATTTTTGGGCATCGTCTTTGGTGTTGAATGGAAATGTGTGCTGGTTCGCATCTGCTTGTTGCAGGAGTCCTTAAAATCGCATCTTCTGCAAAACCATAATAATAAGATTTTGTACGTACCGGGTGATTCAGTAGGATCACAAACTCAAAGTTAGACAGGGCAAACATCGGTGGGGAGTGGATTCAAAAATGGTGCAAAATCTTTCGGATAGTTTTCACACCCATCTGGAAGCCAGAATAGCGGATAGCGCCGGCTTGAAAAGAGATGCGCACAGCGTTCGCTACAAAGTTTACTGTTTGGAGCGTGGATACGAAAAATGTGAAAGCTTCCCCGATGGCTTGGAAATGGACGAATTTGATATCGAGTCGATACACGGTGTGGTTCGATATAAGTCATCAAAATATCCTCTTGGCGTTGTCCGGTTAGTGTTGCCGAATCTCGAGGAACCCGAGAGGGAGTTCCCCATCGAGTCCCACTTTGGTGAACATTTGGAGAAGCAGACACTTGATAAGTTTAAATTCACCCGGCTTAACATTGGAGAAGTCTCTAGGTTTGCAGTTTCGAAAGAGGCGTTGAAACGCGTTCAGGAACTACTCAATTCCGAAACTACGAATAATCAAGAGTCTCTGGACCAGAATGACCACCCAAAAGAGTTGCTGCCGCATATCTCTCTTGGCCTCATCTCTCTGTTATTCGTTATCAGCAAAGAACAAGGGATTGAATACTGGTATGCAGCGATGGAGCCATCACTCAGCCGCTTGCTAACCAGGCTCGGAATAAAATTTACCCCGATTGGACCCATCATGGACTACCATGGCAGGCGTCAGCCAATGATCGCCAATGTGCGTAGTTTGCTGGAAAATATCGAACGCACCAGGAAGGACTTTTTTCAACTTATTCGCGACATTGGTGGGATCAGTTTTGATCAGGCACAACACAGAAACCAGCATCACGAAACACGCATGATGGATACAATTTCTTACCCGCTTGAGTCGGTCCAGTATTAAGCTGTCAATTTAAAGCGATTTGCGGGTTATCATATCAGACTGGTTGCTGGTGTTTTTTATTGCATCACGAACGGGCCAGACGGTACCTCTTTCGGTCAATATTTCCCAGACATCAGGTCTCTCCTGCTTGACTCGCTCAAGCAATTCATGCAAATCTGAATAACAGGGTTGTCTTTTCCCATGATACTCGATGAGTGGTCCAAGATTGGTAAAATGAATTCCGACACGAGTCAACAGTCTTAGCAGTGCTCTCTCCATTACCGAACACCAGACCGAAATCCCGTGCTCCACGCTCATCTCCACCAGTGAAGATATTAGTCCAAGTGTCAGATGATGGGCGACTCGTCTGTCATTATTCAGCTCAGCCGCAACATCTATTGCCCGTAACGACTCCTCTGTAACACCACAAGGCGAACCCTGTTCACCGATACGACGCCGAAACGTTCTCGCGATGGCAAAACGAGAAACTTCTGCGGCGTACTCCCTCCTGAACAACGAGTCGTCGTAAAGTGCTGTCTCCCGACATACTTCACCGATTGGGAGACCGGCATCGGAACGATTCGTTAGCGGTAACACCAACCTGACAGAACCCGCTATCGCACCACTCGGTTTATGAATTAGCAGGCTGTGAACTGAGTGTTCATCATATTTGTCTCGTTCCATTCCATCCGGAAAGTCGTCCGCGTTCTCAAAATGGTGCTCCACACAATAGACCTGGTATCTCAGTCTATGGACTTCATCCTGCAACTCGGGAGTATCGGCTCGGATTACTTTGAAATAACGATTGTATGCTTCATAGAGGCTATCAGATTCCATCAGATTCTCCCGAAACAAATCCGTATCAAGGAGATTTGTTTATAGATCATTTCAGTCAGATACTCGGTAATTTACTTTGCCTACTGGAGAGAGATTCAGGCCTGAACTGATGGACCAACAATCCAGTGAACTCAGCACGCAAAAAGCGCTTTATGACTTTAATATCGTCAATGCCCGTTCCAGCTTGAGATTGAAGCAGCTATAAAACTGAAATTCTATTGTTGCAACAGCTAAGGAAAGCTGTTGCAACCTAATCTCATCAGGCAGTGTAACTCTCTCCTTTTCTGTACTTTACAACTATCCGCCATCCAGTGTCCCAGCAGCGGATCCGTTGCTCTGTTCGCAACGGCTTATTGTCGTAACCCATTGTTTAATATATATATTAATATATTTACTTTGTCTTGAATTTCCTGATAAAAATGCTATTTATATTAATAGGGAGTGGTTAAGAAGGAGGTGTAAGATGAAAACCAAGACCAGTGAAATTGTGAAAGAGACCCCGAAAAAGGTACAAGAGTTATCTCCGTGGGAAGATATGGAGAGGGTGTTCGACTCGATGCTTCATCGGGGATGGTTGCGGCCATTTCATGAACTCTTTCCCGAGTGGAGATTAAGCGGTCGGGATTTTGATTTGCGGATGCCGAAAGTGGATATCCTGGACAATGAAGACGAGATTCTGGTGCGCGCCGAGCTTCCTGGAGTAGAGAAGAAGGATCTGGATGTTAACTTGAGCGGTCAGATGCTGACCATCAAGGCGGAGACGAAACAGGAAGAGAAAGAGGAGAAAGGCGAGTACTTCCGTTCCGAGATTACCCGTGGTTCATTCCGTCGGACGGTGCAGTTGCCGGCCGAAGTTGATGAGACAGGTGTGAAAGCGATGTTTAACAACGGAATGCTGGAAGTACACCTCCCCAAGACGAGAAAGAGCATAAAACAGAAGATCACTGTGGAATGAGCAGACCAAGGAAGTGTTTTGCATCCGCATAAAGGATTGGAGATGCGAAATTAAAAGCCGGCCGTGAGCCGGCCTTTTTTCTATGTTCATAAAGAGCACAATCCCTATAGGGAAAACCTGAAGGAAATATCACCCTCATGCTCAACCGTAGCATGTCTACCCGGTTCTATGGCAGAGATTTTCAATGAATTGGATGGGGAGGTTATTTTCGGATCCTTCAATGGACCTGACACGAGTGCTGATAATTAGCGGAAGTGGAGATTGGCAACAAATTTGGAGCGACGAAGCGTGTCTGGTGACAAGTCATTTGGGCGGAAAATATGATGGTTGGCCCTATTCCACAGGCTCCGCCGATAAAGCAAAAAAAACCCCTAAAGGGGCTTTTTTTATTGGCGGAGAGAGAGGGATTCGAACCCTCGATGGAGTTTTAAGCCCCATACTCCCTTAGCAGGGGAGCGCCTTCAGCCTGCTCGGCCATCTCTCCAATGGTTTTCAGCGCCAACAGGCCGGTGAAAACGGCGCTATTCTATCGCAGTTACCACCAGAACCTCAATCAATTTGGATTACCGATTTAGAGAGTTGAAATTGGAGAGGAATTTGCTGCTGGATGGGAACAGATTTCGGATTGTAAACGGTTACATCCGGGGCCAACAACTGCACCCCGGATTCAGCTTGACTCAGTCTTCTCCTGAATCCTGACTTGCCAACTGTTCCTGCTTGATGCGTTCGTAAATCTCTTCACGATGAACCGTCACATCACGCGGTGCATTAACACCAATCCTTACTTGGTTACCTTTAACACCAAGCACGGTTACCGTGACCTCATCTCCAATCATCAAGGTCTCGCCTACCCGGCGGGTCAATATTAACATCGTCCTAATCTCCATGTATCCAAATATTGCAGTTTGTCGGTTTCTCAGGCACCCAATCTATCCTGGGAAAACAACTCGCTACGCCAACCAAGCTCTTTCACCACTTTATAGTCTTACAGTGGAGCAGGGCGCGCTCAGTCTACCAGTCGAACGCATCCAACTAAAGGGAAATGGGTGCCTATTCAATCGCCTAGGCCAAATCAAGTAAACAATGGTTAACTGTTAAGTTCCCCAGCCAGCCCAAAAGCATCGTGTAGCGCACGAACACCTAATTCCAGATACTTTTCGTCCACCACGACGGAAATCTTTATCTCAGAGGTGGAGATCACCTGAATATTGATACCTTCTTTGGCCAATGCCTCGAACATGGTACTAGCGATTCCGGCATGGGAACGCATTCCCACACCGACCAGAGAGAGCTTGACGATATTTTTTGTGCCAAACACTTCACGCGCGCCGAGCACTTCTGCGCTCTCCTTCAGCAGTTCAAGTGCTTTGTGATAATCATTGCGGTGGACAGTGAAAGTAAAATCGGTAGTCTCGTCTTTACCAATGTTCTGCACGATCATGTCGACCTCGATATTTGCGCCAGCGACTGGTCCGAGGATACTGAACGCAACACCAGGTTGATCAGGGACACCGCGAATAGTCAATTTCGCCTCATCTCGGCTGAAAGCTATTCCAGAAATCTTCGCATCTTCCATATTCTCTTCCTCAAAGGTGATGAGGGTGCCCTCACCTTCCTCGAAACTGGATAGAACACGCAACGGAACATTATATTTTCCGGCGAATTCCACCGATCTTATCTGTAAAACCTTTGAACCCAGACTGGCCATCTCCAGCATCTCTTCAAAGGTTATCTTGTCCAGCTTGCGTGCTCTGGGTTCGACCCGAGGGTCGGTGGTGTAGACTCCATCCACATCGGTAAAAATCTGACATTCATTCGCTTTCAGCGCTGCCGCCATAGCGACTGCTGTGGTATCGGAGCCACCACGACCAAGTGTGGTGATGTTGCCGTGTTCGTCGACACCTTGGAAACCGGCCACCACAACCACCTTGCCAGCCGCCAAGTCTCCATTTACCGAATGGTCGTCGATGTCGAGGATGCGCGCCTTGCCATGGACATTGTCCGTCAGAATGCGTACCTGCCCACCGGTATAAGAGCATGCAGGACAGCCAAGCTTGTGCAGCGCGATACTGAGCAGCGCGATGGTCACCTGCTCACCCGTCGATAACAACACATCCATCTCCCGGGGATTTGGAAATTCGCTGATATCATTAGCCAGCGCGATCAGACGATTGGTCTCCCCAGACATCGCCGAAACCACTACCACCACTTTGTGACCATTATCACGTGTAGCCGCCACCTTTTTTGCGACCGCCTGAATTCGTTCGACTGAGCCGACCGAGGTGCCGCCATATTTTTGTACGATTAGAGCCATTCTTCAGCTATTCGCATCCCTATGCCCGGCCCCTTGGGAAGCCTGACATGTAAAGTAAAAAACGGCGGCTATTAAACACGAAACTCACGTGCTTAGAAACCACCGTCACCATAAACCTACGTAAGGTATCTTCAGTCCGTTCGTCCGCCACCCATTTTCTGTCGAACCCAGCCTTCGACACTGGCCAGCGCTGCCGGAAGCGCGGCTGGGTTGTTGCCCCCTGCCTGAGCCATCTCAGGGCGTCCGCCACCTCGACCATCGACCTGTTCAGCAACAAATTTGATCAGATCTCCAGCCTTCAACAGTTGAGTCTGCTCTTTGGTAACTCCTGCCACTAAACTCACCTTGTCGTTGACCACGGTACCCAGCACGATCACCGCACTCCCCAATTTGTCTTTCAGCTTATCCATGGTTTCTAGCAGTGATTTAGGATCAGCGCCCTCCAGCTCCGCCGCCAGCACCTTGAGACCGTGCACCTGAACCGCAGAATTGGCGAGGTCGCTGCCGGCTGCGCTTGCCAGCTTACCCTTGAGTCGCTCCAGCTCCTTCTCCAGCTGGCGGTTTCGCTCCACCAGCTGCGCAACCTTGGCCGGGAGATCCTGACGTCCCGCTTTGACCATCTGTGACAATTGGTGCAGTCGCTCCTCATCCGCCTCCATCCAGTCAATTGCCGCTTCTCCGGTGACGGCCTCGATGCGGCGCACGCCCGAGGCAATCCCCGATTCTGCAGTGATACGAATCAGTCCAATATCACCAAGCGCCTTGACGTGCGTACCACCGCACAGCTCAGTGGAGAACTCCCCCATGCGCAGTACCCGGACCTTATCGCCATACTTCTCTCCGAAAAGTGCCATCGCCCCCGCTCGCTTGGCATCCTCCAGTGCCATGATACGAGTCTCCACTGGGTGATTGCGTCTGATCTGATCGTTCACCATGCGCTCGATGCGCTGTAGCTGCTCCCGGTTGACCGGCTCGAAATGGACGAAATCAAAGCGCAGACGATCTGCATCAACCAGAGAGCCCTTCTGCTGCACATGGTCACCCAACACCCGACGCAGCGCCGCATGCAGCAGGTGAGTGGCCGAGTGGTTTAGTGCTGTCCTGGCTCGCTTCTCGGCATCAACCTGGGGCTCGACGAAGTCGCCGACGCGCAGCTGCGCCCCTTTGAGTTCACCGATATGCAGATGAACATTGTCCCCCTGTTTCTGGGTATCTGTGACGATGAACTGGGTGTTGTCGTCCAGACGGATCACTCCGCAGTCGCCCACTTGGCCGCCTGATTCGGCGTAAAAGGGAGTATGGTCGAGTACCAGCATGCCCGAATGACCGCCGTTGAGGGTGTCCGAAACCTCCCCTTGGTGAAGAATCGAAATCACGCTAGCACGGTCGGAAAGTCTGTCGTAACCGGTAAATTCTGTCGACTCTGCGAGATTCACAGGCACATCGATGGCTGGACCAAAGTGGCTGGCGGCCCTGGCACGCGCACGCTGCGCTTCCATCTCCACCTCGAACCCGGCCATATCCAGTTTCAGGTTCCGCTCGCGTGCGATATCGGCGACCAGATCGGTGGGAAACCCGTAGGTGTCGTATAGTTTAAACACCATGCTCCCCGGAATCCGGTCTTCTGCCAGGGACTCGATAGCTTCGTCCAGTATCTTCATACCCTGTTCCAGGGTTTCAGCAAAACGCTCCTCCTCCAACTTCAGTACACGCTCCACCTGTTGGCGCGCTTTGACCAGTTCGGGATAGGCGGACCCCATCTGTTCGGTAAGAGGCGCGACCAGCTTATAGAAAAAACTATCGGTGACACCAAGCATATAGCCGTGACGAATTGCGCGGCGGATGATCCGTCGCAGCACATAACCACGCCCTTCGTTCGACGGAAGCACACCGTCTGCCACCAGAAACGCACAGGAGCGAATATGATCGGCGATTACACGTAGCGACTTGTTCTCCAGATCGCTGCAGCCAGTCGCCTCGGCGGCAGCCTTGATCAGCGACTGAAACAGATCGATCTCGTAGTTACTGTGCACCCCCTGCATCACCGCAGCCAAGCGCTCCAGACCCATACCAGTATCCACCGACGGGTGCGGCAGCTGGGTCAGCTTGCCTGACGTGTCCCGGTTGAACTGCATGAATACCAGGTTCCAGATTTCGATGTAGCGATCCCCATCTTCATCCGCAGACCCGGGTGGACCACCCCAAACCTCGGGTCCGTGGTCATAGAAGATCTCGGAACAAGGACCACAGGGTCCCACGTCGCCCATCGACCAGAAATTATCCTTGGCACCGCAACGGGAGAAGCGCGCCGGATCGACACCGACCTCATCCAGCCATATTGCCGCGGCCTCGTCATCCTCCTCGAACACCGTGACCCACAGTTTCTCCGGAGACAATCCCATATTGACCGTCAGAAAATCCCAGGCATACCGGATCGCATCACGTTTGAAGTAGTCGCCAAAACTGAAGTTTCCCAACATTTCGAAGAAGGTGTGATGCCGCGCGGTGTACCCAACGTTCTCCAAATCGTTATGCTTTCCACCGGCACGCACACAGCGCTGGGAGCTGGCGGCACGCTGATAGTCACGTTTTTCGCGGCCGAGAAAAAGATCTTTGAACTGGACCATTCCTGCGTTGGTGAACAGCAGCGTCTGGTCATTGTGTGGCACCAATGAGCTACTGGCCACTTCACGGTGTCCCTGTTCAACGAAAAAGTCGAGAAATGCGCGCCTCAATTCTGCGCTGGTCTTCATGTCATTCAGCCAACCAGTTTCTTAAAAAACTGAATGTTAAAGAGAGAAGGTGAGCTTGTCACCACTGGATCACAATTAATGCCAGCCACGACCCGGAACAGAGCATACCCAACGAGAATTGGCCTCGAAGCAAAGACCTTCCGCTGAAACCGCAAACTGCCTGTAGACGGCCTGATCACAGTGGGGAAGCGCTGCGCTGCCTTGCCTGGCTCCCCTTTCGATCATGGAGCTACCTTGCTATTCAACTGAGGACTCCAGGTGCAATCATTTTGAGTGAGGAAACAGGAGCGTCCTGTATTACCCTCGTCGGTATTTTCCGCCTGGCTGACCAGAATGACGCTACTCGAAGTTTCCTCCATAGGCTGCACCACGACTCGTTTTAAGCTTTGCCTAGGAGCCTGTCGGACTATGGTGGATCGTAGCAAGGAAGTGGGAGAGCGAGGTAAAATGGTTCCCGATTTGAGGCGCATAGTGGGCCTATGTACCGAAAATCGGGGAAAATTTGGACCGCTCTTCCGCTTCCGCAGTAGAAACATCCAAAGTCCGACAGGCTCCTAGGAAGCAATATACTAATGTGGTAGGAGCCGACGGATATGGTCGACTGCGAATCCCCGATATTGGAGGAAGCGGGCCCTTCTGGCCCAGTCACGGAGACCTTGTGCCGGATCCTCTCCGAATCTGGCTCGAACCGCAGTAAGCAGGATCGGGTCCCAGGCGTATTCATCCGGGTCGATACACTGATTCAGCAACTCTGCAGAGATACCCCGCTCGATCAACTCCTGGCGAATACGAATCGGTCCAAATCCGCGACGCCGTCGTGAGTCAATATATTCCAGTGTATAACGCTGATCACTCTGTAAACCCTGTTCGGCAAGGTGGTCCAGCAACCGTTTCAACTCCTCTGAACGTTGCACACGCCTCTTCAGCTTACGGTACAACTCTGCGCGTGAGTGCTCGCGCTGTCCGAGCAGGCGCAACGCAGCCTGTTCAAGTGCGTTAAAATCACTGTCAGACAAACTGCTCTCCGTTGGATCGATTGTTCAGATCACTCTGCCGTAGGGTATCGCCACCACCACGTATGGATGACCTTCATAATCGATGGTCTGCCACTGTTGATCATCTCTGAGAGCAACCTTCATGCAGTTGATTGCGGAGTTCTGCTTCCGGTCGCAGACTTCACCATCGACTCCAACCAGATAAGCCTCCAAGTGCATCGGACAGCCATTAATGATTATCTTGGCATGCAATTGCGATGGCAGTTCCGGATTCTCCTCCAAAAAACTGACGGGCTCCCAGTAAGAGTCGACCGGATGTATCTGAACAGTTACCCCACCCGTTGGCTGCGAGCTTGATACCGCTGCAGAGGATTGATTGCCACTCTTGAGACGGGTAGGAAAGGGACTTCTAATCAAGGCACTCATCTATATCTCTCCTGGTGATTCAGGTAGCAGAGTGAAAACCTCACCCAACAAACCTGCTGCAGCAACCTGGTGATCTCTTTTCAACCTGATACCACCATCTGCGTTATTATTCTTTATCAGTATCCACCCGGAAACGTCTTCTCCCATGGCAGATAACGGGTACTGATAATCCACCTGCGTTGCTGGGAGCAAGCTGTTTCTGGAAACGGGCTCAGAGCACCATACTAGTGCATGGCTGTCACAGAATCTGTCAATCTGAGGACAATTCAGAAAATGGATCCGATTGAGAGACTTTTCTCCCAAAGCCCCTGGAATCAATGTCTGAATCCAGCACAGCGCCATCGCGTTCTGACGTCACTGTTTGCAAAACACTACGCAGCAGGTGAGGTGATCTGCCGAAAAGGGGATATCAGCGATGTATGGATCGGCATTGCTGAAGGGCTGGTACAGCTCAGCATTGAGTCAAAACATGGGAAGCAGTTGTCATTGGCCACTGGTATTCCGCCAGGCAGCTGGTTTGGGGAGGGATCGCTGCTCAAAAAAGAGCCGCGTAAATACAACGTCGTTGCGCTGCGCAGATCAACCATTGTCTTCATGCCGGCAGAAACATTTTTCGAACTGTTGGACGAAAATTTTGCATTCAACCGCTTTCTGCTGATTCAGATCAACGAGCGGCTGGGGCAGTTTATTGGCAACATGGAGCATGACCGATTGCTCTCACCGGAAGAGAAGGTGGCTCAGTCACTGGCAACCATGTTCAACAGCCTGCTGTATCCGAACACCGATAGCAAACTGAGCATTACCCAAGAAGAGTTAGGCAACCTCGCAGGTATCTCCCGTCAACGCGTCAATCAGGCGTTACATCTGCTGCAGGGGCAAGGGATACTGACAGTAAAATATGGTGAAATTTCCATTCTCGATATGGATGCCTTGCGTGCATTCGAGCAGTGACTTCTGGCTTGCGCCAGCATGAAAAACAGGATTGAGCCGTACCGCTTCAGCAATGAGACGCCTGATTACCGTCAGACAGCGCGTAAACCTTCCATATCTTTGGACGTATCCTCACCAAGCTGCTCTTTTGCTACTTTCGGAAAGACCTGCGCTCTTATTCTGGCTTCAATATCCCGGGCAATATCCGAATTCTCTTTCAGGAAGTTGCGCACGTTCTCCCTGCCTTGGCCAATACGCTCTCCCTGATAGCTGTACCAGGCACCAGACCTGTCGACCACCCCCAGCTTAGTGCCCAGTTCGATCAACTCACTTTCTTTGGATACCCCTTCACCGTAAAGAATATCGAAGCTCGCCTCTTTGAATGGCGGCGCCACCTTGTTTTTGACCACCTTTACCCTGGTCTCGTTACCAACCACCTCATCACCGCTCTTTACCGAGCCAATACGGCGGATATCCAGACGCACAGAAGCGTAGAACTTGAGTGCATTACCGCCAGTGGTGGTCTCCGGACTACCAAACATGACACCTATTTTCATACGGATCTGGTTGATGAAGATCACCACGCAATTGGAGCGCTTGATGTTAGCTGTCAGTTTGCGCAACGCCTGTGACATCAGCCGTGCCTGCAGGCCGACATGGGTATCGCCCATCTCGCCTTCGATCTCCGCCTTGGGGGTCAACGCCGCCACCGAGTCGACTACCACCACATCCACTGCACCCGAGCGTACCAGCATATCGGTGATCTCCAACGCCTGCTCACCGGTATCCGGCTGCGATACCAGTAACTCATCCACGTTGACTCCCAGCTTAGCGGCATATATCGGGTCCAATGCATGTTCGGCGTCGACGAACGCCGCGGTGCCGCCCCCGCTCTGGGACTGCGCCACCACATGGAGCGCCATAGTGGTCTTACCCGACGACTCGGGCCCATAGATCTCGATGATCCTACCCTTGGGTACACCACCAACGCCAAGCGCGATATCCAGGCTGAGTGAACCGGTGGAGATCACTTCGATATCCGGTATGGCACCGGCATCTCCCATACGCATCACCGAACCTTTGCCAAACAACTTTTCGATTTGACTGAGCGCTGCGCTCAGCGCTTTTTTACGATTTTCGTCCATCATCCCTCCAGGGGTGTGCGAAGAGGTGGCTCCCTGCCGCCTCATTGTTCTCTAATTGTTCTCTATTATGGCACAAGCAGAAGCTCAAGTCATGAGTCCGCGGCCCACTTTTTTAAAATTCTGTATCTCGGTCCCGATCCCTTCCCGCCGGAGGCCGCCAGGACAAACCCGTCGATCGGCCAATGCACCGGTCGTGACAGCATCCGAGTATTCACTGGAGGAGCCTTGCGTACCAATGTCACATGTGGTTTGTAGCAGCGTTTTTCGGGAGTAAAACCACACTCCAGCAACTCTTTTTCCAGATCGACAACCAGCTGCGTCAGCAGCAACGGAGAGGTCAGTGAGGGGCCGCACCAGAGGATTCCTGGCTTTCTCCATGAGGCGACCAGATCGAGTGACAAGGAGAAATTCTGCAGCGGAACCCGATCGGCTGCCGCCAGGATGCATGCCATCCGCTCCTCTGCCACCGGACCGAGAAATACCAGGGTCATATGCAGGTCATCGGCATGGTTGAAACGCCCTGGCAGGGCGGAGAACTCTCTCCCAATTTCTACCAGTTGGCTGCGCGCCGCCGAGTCCGGCCAAAGTGCAAAAAAGAGTCTGATTGTATTATCGCCCAATGAGTTCCGAAGCCCCCTGTAGCGCGACCCGTACCGCCTGCCGCCGTATCTGCTCGCGGTCTCCAGAAAAATACACCAGCCGTGTCACCACTGGACGACTGGCACAGCCCCAGGCGAACCAGACCGTCCCCACCGGCTTTTCAGCACTGCCTCCGCCAGGACCGGCAATTCCACTGACAGCAAGCGCCAGATCGGCTGCACTGCGGGCAATCGCTCCCCGTACCATCTCCCGCACCACGGATTCACTGACCGCACCATCGGCAGCGATCGTCTCTGGTAACACGCCCAGCAGTTCCTGTTTAGCCGCATTGCTATAAGTGACAAAACCGCGCTCGAACCAGGCGCTGCTACCGGCAATATCGGTCAACACCTTGGCCACCCAGCCGCCGGTGCAGGACTCAGCGGTAGCCATGCACAGCCCTTTCGTCAGCAATCGCTCGCCTAGCTGTCGGGCCACCTCTGCAAGTTCCTCTTCCATACCGGAAAGTATCCGGATTTGCAGCACAACTGGCAACGCCATTCACTGACGGATCGATGGATTGTGCGTTAGACTAGATCGACCTTGATAATGGAAGCTTCAGCTATGAACATTTTATGCGAGCACCGGGCATCTCATGCCAAAGTCGAGATTCTCGGGATATACGATTGGCCAATTTGGGAAAAAGAGGAGTCTGAATTTACCTGGCATTATGATCGCGAGGAGACCTGTTACATCCTGCGGGGAGAGTTCACCGTGATACCCGACGGTGGCGAACCCCAGCAGTTCGGCCGTGGTGACCTGATCACCTTTCCCGCTGGTCTCTCCTGCACCTGGAAGATCACCAAAGCGGTGGAAAAGCACTACAGAATCGGTTGACGATTGTATTTTTGATCTGAGGAGCATCCTCTGCTCCCAGGGGGCTGTAGGATCATAAGTTGCAATCGAGAAACTGACCAACAGTCAGACGGTTTTGGTCACACTACACGCAAGAAATCTCTGTTGAGCCTGAAAATCCACCTGTAATTCAAAAGAAGCACGTTTCCATGTTTAAATCCGGCAGCCCCTTGAGTTGAAAAAACCAAACGAGGAGTTGCTTCCTCGTGGTCCCTGCCGGAAGCAAAAAAATAGCCCCGCATATCAGCGGGGCCGCTTCTACCGGGAAATGACTGGCCGGCTGGAACCGGCCTACTGCGGAACAACATTGATTGCACTGAGTCCCTTGGGTCCAGTCTCAGTATCGAATGTCACCTTCTGACCTTCAGAAAGCGATTTAAAACCCGCAGCCTGTATTGCACTGAAGTGAACGAAAACATCGTCACTACCGTCGGATGGGGCGATAAAACCAAACCCCTTGCTATCGTTGAACCATTTCACTGTGCCTGTAGCCATTCAGATCACCTAACTCTTCATTGATGATAAAACATTGTAAAAAAATGCAGAGCGTTATTCAGGGAGTACCGAGTGAGTAATGCGTACAACGTGGAACTCACCAAGACCGCGACAAAAAGAGTGCAACGATCTAACCTTATACCATCCGCAAAGATGATTCCATGCATTTTTTGCTGCAATCGCTCAACACGGGAGATACCTTTCTCCGACCACTTCCATACTGTTGATTATTGATTAACGGTTTGTTGGGAAGAGAAAAATCCAATCTCCATCAGCGCTGTGCCAAATGGATCATGACTTCTGGGTGGTTTTTTGTCGCTCATGTATTCCCGATCCAAAAGTGACACTGCGGAAGCACCGTGATGTCCCGTGTCGCCCAATGGGTATTTCCGTACTGTTGGATTTGTTCGTTCGTTATCTGGCGTTCGGTATATTTGAAAATGATCGAGTCGGATCCCCGGCGCGACCATTTTGCCGCCCCTTCCGAACACTGAGCACAACCGTTGCCGAGTTTATTTCACCCCGCAATCTCGAGGTGATTCGACGGCTGTATTGTCTTCCGCCAAAGGCAGGGTAAAAGTAATCTCCGCCCCCTCTCCCGGCTCGCTGCGGGCAAAAATGCTCCCGCCCTGCATTTCACAGATTCGCCTTGCAATGGCAAGTCCGAGACCGGCGTGCTTACCTGTGCGGCTTATACCTCCAGCCTGAAAAAAAGGCTCGAAGATGTGTGGAAGATCCTGCATTGCGATGCCTTTACCGCTGTCGCGCACTGCAACCGCAACGGCACCATCGATAGGCTTCAGTTGTACTGTGATCACTCCGCCCTCAGGTGTATGTTCGAACGCATTTTCGATCAAATTCTCCAATACCCGTTCGGTCAAACCAATGTCTGCGACCACGAAAGAGCGTGCACCCGGTGTGGGCATCAGCACCCGGATATTTTCGCGTTCGGCGCGCAGTTGATACTTCTGTACCACATCCTGAATCAATTCAGCCGGAGGAAAGCGTTCACTTTCGGGTTCGGTCTCGCGCGCATCCAGACTGGCAAGCTCGAACAGTTCATTCAGCTGCCGCGACAGACGCCTGCACTGACGCAGAGCGATCGCAAGATATTCATCTCGCTCTTCGGGTGGGAGGCGTTCGCCCTTGATGCTCAACGACTCGAGATAGCCTTGCAGTGAAGTCAGCGGTGTGCGCAGATCATGGGATACCTGTGCCACCAGTCGCCGCCGCAGGTTGTCCTGAGTCTTCAGCTGACCCAGTTGATCCTGGATACGGACTGCCATCTGTTCAAAATTGATGCCGATGCGGTCCACCTCGTCTCCCAGAATCCTATCGGAAGCGGTATAGATCGGCAGCGCCTTGAAGTCACTCTGATGGAAACTGTCCATCAACATCGAGAGACGGTGCAGGCGGCGGGTCATCAGACGGAAGATCAACAGTCCGGCAAGCAGGCCGAATGCCAGACTGACCGCCACCGACCAGCCGCTCAATCGCAGGAAGAAGCTCTCCCGGGCCATTCTGTCTGCGGCTTCGAACTGTTCGCCACGCAATACCACGTAGAGATAACCTTCCGGATGCTCCGCCGAAGGTACCTGAGTAACCGAAAACGCCTTCTGACGATCATGACTGCGTGGATCATCACCCAGCAGAGGAAACTTTCCTGCCTGGCGGATGAACTCATGAATGGGTTCGAGGGTAACGTGATTGCGCTTGACCTTGCCGGGATCTGCGGAGTAGGCAAGTATTTTTCCCCGCAGATCCAAAAGATAGATCTCGATGCTGGGATTGATCACCATATATTGTGCAAAGGTCTCTTTAAGCGCTTTCTGATCAATCCGGCCCTCGGCCACCAGATTGCGATCCGCCACCAGATTTCGGGCCAGATCCCGATTCAGCTTCTGATTCAGCTCATCCAGATAGTGGACGCTTGCCGAACTGCTGATCAGCGCATAGAGGAGACCCACGGCGACAAACAACAGCACCAGCACCAGGGCCAGTCTTGCATAGAGCGTTCTCACATGGAGACTCCTGCCGCGCAAATGGAGTAAGCGGGATTACTGCTCGGCAAACTTGTAACCGACACCCCATACCGTGAGTATGTACTCCGGGTCTGCCGCATTCCTCTCTATCTTTGCACGCAGCCGGTTGATATGGGTATTCACGGTATGTTCGTACCCTTCATGATTGTAGCCCCATACCTTGTCCAGCAACTGCGCCCTGCTGAAGACACGGCCGGGATGGCGAACGAAACAGGTGAGCAGATCGAACTCGCGGGCAGTCAGATCCACCTCCCGGCCCGCTATGAATACCTGATGTTTGACGTGATCGACTGAGAGATCGCGATAGCGAATGATCTGTTCACCGACCGCCGTCGCTGCTGTCGAGGACAAAGCTTCCACTCGGCGGAACAGCGCCTTGATCCTGGCTATCAACTCGGGAATGCTGAACGGTTTCGTGACATAGTCATCCGCACCCATTTCAAGTCCGAGCACCCGGTCCAGTTCCGAAGATTTCGCTGTCAACATCAAAATGGGAACATAGCGCTCACCCGCGCGCAATTCACGACAGACGGAAATCCCATCCTTACCAGGAAGCATCAGATCGAGCACCACCAGATCGTACGAACCGGCTTTGTAGCGGCTGATCCCCGCATTGCCATCAGATGCAATATCCGCATCACAATCGATATCCTGCAGATGCATCTTGACCAGACGGGCGATGTCCGGATCGTCTTCAATGATCAGTATCTTATGGCTCATTGGCTGCGCTCCTAGGTGCCCTCACTCCGCTGCTGCTGTGCGGCATCGATGACCAGATACTCCTCATCGATACGGCAACCGTCAACTCCGGCTGAAGAATCCCTTCCGTGGGATTCTATCTACCAGCGCAACAGAACAACCCGCCGTTCACGCCGGGCGGCTGCGATAACACTACTGCTTCATGCTCTCTTTCATCATCCCGTCTTCACCCTTCATCATTCCTTCGTCGCTCTTCATCATCTCTTTGTCATGCTGCATCATCGACTCACCCTCCTTCATCATCGACTCGCCCTCTTTCATCATGCCTTTGTCTCCCTCCATCATCATCTTGTCACTCTCCATCTGTGACTTCTCCATCATGCTCTCTCCAGATGACATGGCTGACTGCTTCATCATCGAGTCGGCCAGGAGACTGGAGGAGAAGAGGAAACAGCCGGACAGCAGTAGTGCGGGAATCCATCGGCCAGGACGATCCATCGCTGAAAGGGTAACCATGGATGCGTTTTCTCTACAGATCTTGTTGGTCATTCTATCTCTCCGAAATTTATTGTGCGCGGAAGCGACATGCTTCGATTTCTATCTGACAACCAATAGGTATCCCGGCAATCACGAATTCCTAACAATTTTGTAAAGTTTCAGGTCAGTGGATTCAGACTTGTCCTTTTCTCTCACAAAGTGCGCGCGCCTTGACTTTCGCAGCGGCGATCACCGCCTGACCCAGTGCGATACCACCGTCGTTCGCCGGTACGCTGGCAGGACTCAACACACGCAGTCCCGAAGCATTCAGCCGCTCGCTGACCCCCTCCAGCACCAATCGATTCTGAAAAACGCCCCCGCTCAACACGATCCTATCCACGTTCTCCGCACGTGCCAATCGCATGGCGTTAGTCGTGATCAGAGCGCACAGTGTCTGATGAAAGCGTGCGCCGATCAGCGCCGCTTCGCATCCCTCACTCAGATCCTGCAACAGTGCCCGCCACAGTGAGCGGAAATGAATCACCCATCCCTCCTGCTCCGACTGCACCGTTTCAAATGGATAGACGTTGCTGCGCTGTGCACTGAAATAGGGTGCCGAGATCGCCTCCAACTCCATTGCGGCCTGCCCCTCGAACAGCTGAGCGTCGACGCTCAACCCCAGCACCGCAGCGACCGCGTCGAAGAGTCGGCCACAAGATGAGGCAAGCGGGCTGTTCAGGCCGCGTTCGATCATCCGTGCCAGATTGTGCAACGGTTGCTTCTCGACTGCCTGGACGATCTCCAGACTGTGATGGTGTGCACGCACCCACTCCCAGCCGAACGCCTGCTGCAGATGCGCATACGCGTTGCGCCAGGGTTCGATGATCGCCCGCGCGCCTCCCGGCATTGCGACCGGAGTGAAATTCGCCAACCGCCGACAACTGCGGTAGTCGACCAGCAGAAACTCTCCGCCCCAGAGCGTGCCGTCATCGCCGTATCCCAATCCATCCATCGCCACTCCCAACAGTGGTTTGGTATCTAGCGGTACCCCATGCTCCGCCATGCAGGCGGCGATATGCGCATGATGGTGTTGTACGCCAATCAGCTCGATTCCCTCCGCCTTGGCAATCTCCTGTCCAAGCTGAGTCGAGAGATAGTCGGGGTGAAGATCGACCGCAATGGATCTTGGGTTGTGATCGAACAGTGTTCGGTAACGTGCCAGATTCTCTCGATATGCCTCATAGGCATACGCGTTCTCCAGATCCCCCATATACTGTGACAGGATTGCACGACCCCGCTGCAGCAGGCAGAAGCTGTTTTTCAGTTCGCCGCCCATGGCGAGAATCGCATCGCTGGCTGTAAAACCTTCCGGCAGTGCGATGGGCGCCGGCGCATAACCACGCGCCCGACGCAGCAGACGGCGCTTTCCGGCCATGACACGCACCACAGAATCATCCAGCCGATTGACAATCTCCCGGTCGTGCAGCAACAGATAGTCGGCGATTGGCGCCAGTCGGGAACGGGCATCCCCGTTCGTTATGCATTGCGGTTCATCACTGAGATTGCCTGAGGTGAGTACGATCGGCCGCTCCCACTGCTGTAGGAGCAGATGATGCAGCGGGCTGTAGGGGAGCATAAATCCCAGCGTGGTGTAGCCCGGCGCAACCGCTGCAGCAACCGACTCGCCGCTGGCATCGAGTACCACGATCGGCGCCGCGGCTGACCGTAATGCACGCCGCGACGCTTCATCCACAAAAGCATAGCGTTGGATAACGGCAATATCCTTCGCCATCAATGCAAACGCCTTGCGATAGCGCCGCTTGCACCGGCGCAGACGTTCCACCGTGTCTTCATTGCAGGCGTCACAGGCAAGATGGATTCCGCCGATCCCTTTCACCGCGACGATCTTCCCCGCCGCTATCAGCCGTTGCGCCGTACCAATTACATCTTCACCGTCTGCCGTCTCCAGGATCTCTCCGTTCGTATCCTCCAGCCACACCCGGGGGCCGCACACCGGACAGGCGTTTGGCTGCGCGTGAAACCGCCGGTCCACCGGACTCTGATACTCCGCCTGGCAGACAGAACACAGCGGAAAACGCGACATACTGGTGTTGGCGCGGTCATAGGGGACTGCGCGGATGATTGAGAGGCGGGGACCACAATGGGTACAGTTGGTGAATGGGTATCTGAAACGCCGGTTGGCCGGATCCATGATCTCGCCCTGACAGGCGCTGCAGCTGGCCGCATCGGCAGCCACGTCGGTATGGGTCTCGCCATTTACACTGGAGAGGATCTCGAAGGATGCCGGCATCGGTACATCTATCAACTGCATGCGTTCGATACGCTCTATGCGCGCCAGCGGCGGAGTTTCACTTCGTAGAGATCGGACAAAGCCTTCCAGCTGCCAGGTCGTTCCCCAGACATGAATGCCGACACCATCCGCATCGTTCCAGACCGAGCCGGTGAGCGAGTGGGCACGCGCCAGCCGCCACACCGTGGGTCGGAACCCGACCCCCTGCACCGTTCCGTAAATACGGATCGATTCAGCGATGATCTCTTCAACGTCTGCCATAGCACCTTGCCACTGAGGCTTCTGCACAATCTTGCCCGGAAGGGCCGTACACGACAGCGCCCAGAGAACTATTCGGGCGGCTTCCGGGCCACCAGTTGTGCGATATCTCTGACGCCCAACCGTGTCTCTCCAATTCGTCCCTCCTCCCGGTAGAACACCACCTCGAGGGGCCGAAACAACGCCAGCAGTTCGTTCCGTCCCAGCCGGAAAGCGGGATTGGAGGGACCGCTGTCGGAGACGGCATCGACACAGAAGGTTTCGAAGAAGAGCAGACCGCCAGGCCGCAGTGCCTGGATGATGGCCGGTGCCAGTGCGCGCTCTAGAAAGTAGCTGACCAGTATCAGATCGAAACTCCCCGGCCCGGGGGGAAACGCGATCACGTCGCGCACCGCACAAGCGATTGTCATCCCTTGTTCACGCGCCGACTGTTGCAACCTGTCGATAGCGACTGCGGACAGGTCCCAAGCAGTCACGCGCATTCCCCGACGCGCCAGATAGAGCGCACTGGCACCGCGTCCGCAGGCGAGATCCAGCGCCTCTCCCTTGCGCGGCAGCAGATGATTGTTCTCGAGCAGCAGGCCTGCTACCGACCCTGAGCCCAGGGCTGAAGCGTGACGCTGGTCCCATTTTCTTGCCAGTTCCCGATCAACGTCCTGCATCTGTTAAAGTAGATCGAACGCTTGCGCCAGGTCAGCCTGGATATCGTCGATATCCTCCAAGCCGACCGCAATCCGGATCAATCCATCGCTGATTCCGGCAACTTCCCTCTCCTTAGCTGTCAGGCGCCCATGGGTGGTGCTGGCCGGATGGGTGACAGTGGTTTTGGTATCCCCCAGATTCGCGGTGATCGAGAGCATCTGCAGCGCATCGATCAGCCTCCAGGCGACTGCCTGCCCACCATTCACTTCGAAGGAGAGAATACCTCCCGGCGCGCTCTGTTGGCGTACTGCGAGCTGATGCTGGGGATGGCTCTCCAGCCCCGGATAGTAGACCCGCTGCACCTGCGGCAACCGCTGCAACCAGTGCGCCAGCGCTTGCGCCTGTTCCGAATGGGCACGCATGCGCAATGACAGTGTTTCCAACCCCTTCAGAAATACCCAGGCATTGAACGGGCTCATGGTAGCGCCTGCGGTGCGCAGTACACCGTAGACATCTTCGCCTACCAGCTGCGCCGAGCCGACCACTGCACCACCCAGGCAACGGCCCTGTCCATCCAGATATTTGGTGGCTGAGTGGACAACGATATCCGCGCCCAGTGCGAGCGGCCGCTGCAGTACCGGGGTGCAGAAACAGTTGTCCACCACCAACAGGCAGCCGTTTGCATGGGCCAATTCTGCCAGTGCGCGGATATCGGCAAGTTCGGTCAGCGGATTGGAGGGCGTTTCCAGAAAAAGCAGCCGGGTCTTGGGCCGGATCGCCTGCTGCCAGGCATCAAGATCTGTGCAGTTAACGTAGCTGGTCTCGATACCGAAGCGAGCGAGGTATTTGTTGAACAGTATGGTGGTACTGCCGAAGATGCTGCGCGACGAAAGAATGTGGTCTCCGCTCTGCAGCAGCCCCATGCAGGCAGCCAGGATGGCTGACATGCCAGAGGCGGTCGCCACGCATGTCTCGCCCCCCTCCATCGCCGCGAGGCGCTCTTCGAAACAGGCTACGGTCGGGTTGGTGAAGCGCGAGTAGATATTGCCAGGTTCGTCACCCGAGAAGATTGCTGCCGCCTCCGCAGCGCTACGGAACACGAAGCTCGATGTGGCAAAAATCGGTTCGGAGTGCTCGCCTTCCGCAGTGCGTCTGTGCCCGATCCGGATCGCCTGAGTCGCCGTTCCCCAGCCGCTGTTCGATTGTTCCTGTTTCATGATTCACCAACTGAAAGAAGCAGCGAACAGACCCCGTCACAGGACAAAAAAAATCCCGCCCGGCAGTGGCCAAAGCAGGCTGCTCTGCTTTAGCTGAATTTATTGAGCGCCCGCAATCTGAGACAAATCAGCGCTTGAGACGAGAACTTATACCATTGCGCTGTTGATTACAACTCACCGGTTGCTGGGTGCTAGGGGCTAGGTGCTGGGTACTGGGTACTGGGTACTGGGTACTGGGTGCAATGTATCAGATCCTAGAACCGAGTACCTAGAACCTAGAACCTAATCAAAGATTTAGATGGAGCTCCAGCAATGAATCGGAGGACTCATCCCATGTCTGTTTTGCACTGTCGCTACGTAACAGCTGCAGTTGTTCCAAATACTGGTTGCTCACGTCGCCGGTGACGTAATTACCGTCAAAGACCGACGTGTCGAACTGCTCCACTTCAGATTTACCCAGTTTTTGCACCGCCTTGATCAGGTCATCCAGATCCTGATAGACCAACCAGTCGGCGCCGATGATATCGCGCACCTGCTCTTCGCTCCGACCGTGCGCCACCAACTCATCGGCGGCAGGCATGTCGATACCGTACACATTGGGGTAGCGCACCGGTGGAGCGGCCGAGGCGAAGTAGACTTTGTTCGCGCGCGCATCACGTGCCATCTGCACAATCTGTTGGGAAGTGGTACCGCGCACGATGGAGTCATCCACCAGTAGTACGTTCTTCCCCTTGAACTCCGACTCGATCGCGTTCAGTTTCTGCCGCACCGACTTCTTGCGCGCCTGTTGTCCTGGCATGATGAAGGTTCTGCCGATATAGCGGTTTTTGATGAAACCCTCGGTATACTTGACCTGCAGATGATTGGCCAACTCCAGCGCTGCGGTGCGGCTGGTCTCCGGAATCGGAATCACCACATCGATATCGTGGTCCGGCCACTCTCGCAAAATCTTTTTGGCCAGTTTTGCCCCCATACGGGAGCGTGCCTTGTGCACAAAGATATTGTCCATGATCGAGTCGGGACGGGCGAAATAGACGAACTCGAAGACACAGGGAGTGTGCACCGGATTGGCAGCGCACTGATAAGTATGCAGTTTACCTGCCATATCGATGAATACCGCCTCACCCGGTTTCACATCGCGTACCAATTGAAAATCGAGGGCATCCAGCGCAACACTCTCTGATGCGATCATATATTCGGTACCCTCGGTGCTCTCCCGCAAGCCAAAAACCAACGGTCGAATGCCATGGGGATCGCGGAATCCGAGCATGCCATAACCCGTGATCATCGCCACCGTTGCATAGCCACCACGGCAGCGCCGATGCACTGCGGCAACCGCCTGAAAAACATCCTGAGGGGTTACCCGTAATCGACCCAACACCTGGAGTTCATGCGCAAAAACGTTAAGCAGAATCTCCGAATCGGAGGAGGTATTGATATGCCGCAGATCCTCACGGTAGAGATCCAGGGTGAGCTCAGCAGCATTGGTCAGATTGCCGTTGTGCGCCAGCGTGATGCCATACGGGGAGTTGACGTAGAACGGTTGCGCTTCTGCCGAGGATGAGTTGCCCGCGGTGGGATAACGTACATGACCAATGCCGATATTCCCTTTCAGATCGATCATGTGCCGGGTACGGAAGACATCCCTGGCGAGGCCGTTGTCCTTGCGCAGATGCAGCTGCCGCCCCTCCATCGTGACGATACCTGCAGCATCCTGTCCCCTGTGCTGCAACACCATCAGCGCATCATAAAGTGATTGATTTACCGGACTGTACGCGAATATTCCGACGATGCCACACATTTACAAGCCGCTCCAGAAAAGATCCGAACCTTCAGTTTCAGCAATCCAGCCCGCTCTCTCGAATCAGACAAACCTGAACTTCTCTGCGAGATCCTCAGGCAACAGCGTTTTCAACCAGAGAGCCAGCTCCTGGAAATAACCAATCAGTTGCGACTCATTCCACCAGGGATCGTTAGGAAGAGGGGTCAGACCCGCCAGCAGAATGAGCAGCGTCACCAGCAGCACACCCCGCGCCGCCCCAAACAACATACCGATCAGCCGATCGGTACCGGTCAATCCGGTCTTGTCCACCAGCTGCCCGACCAGATAGTTCACCAGCCCACCCACCAGCAGCGTCGTCAGAAAGAGAATGGCCAGCGCGACACCAAGCCGCACCGAAGGGAGAGAGAACCAGGTGAGATGCTGTGCCAGTTCACGAAAAAAGGTCCAGGCTACAAAAAAGGCGAGCACCCAGACAGCCAACGAGAGCGCTTCCCGCACGAAGCCACGAATCAGGCTGATCAGCGCGGAGAGCCCGATGACTCCGATGATGATGTAGTCAACCCAGATCATAAGGCGGAGATGCAGCCCCAGAATTCTTGCGGGATAAAAAATGAATTTTAGCAAAAGCCAGTAGTCAGAAGAACCTCGACGTACAACTATTCAATCCGCAGAGATGACTTATCTGTAGCTTTGCGGAGCGCAATCCCAGCGCTGGCAGGCAGCAGGAGTATACTTTTGTCACGCTTTGCACCGTCAATCCGGACAATAGCTCAAGGATAAGATCTCAACGTACCCTCGAGCTTGAGCGGTTTGATCTCTGTATTCACCCGCGTCAACAGCTGCTCCGCCCTGGCACGATCCACTTCCGGACCGACCAGCACACGGAACAGCATACTCCCCTTCAACGAAACCTGCTCGATATCCGCTGCGAAGGACTTCTCCCGCAGTTGCTTCACCAGATTCTCCGCGTTATCCCGCTGCGAAAAGCTCCCCACCTGAATCACCCAGGCCGACAGGCTCTCCCGTACCTCCACCCGGTCAGTCGGCTGCTCCGTCTTTATCACTGCCAATTCACTCGCTGTGTTCGGTAACTCGGTGGGAGTACCACGGTCCTCTTGGCTGAACAGTTTCGGCTGCACCGATGGTGGCTCACTCTTTTGAGGAATCACCCTTGAGCTGAAATCAACCGATGGAGGCAGAGGCAGGTTGCTCTGCTCGATACCCTGGTCCATTAGCGGCTCATGCTGCAGCAGCATCGGAACAAAGACCACCACCAGTGAAACCAGCACGGTAGCGCCAATCAATCTCTTTTTAAGGGCATCATCCACCAATTTGCTCCAAAATTTCCGTCGAGATTCCTGAGTGGTTCACCTCGCTGATACCGGAGTTGCCACGCCGGGAGTCTGCCACCCGCCACCGGACCCGCTGCTGGAAGTCGTGCTGCCTTCTGCGCTGTTCGATGAACTCTCAGTCGCAGCACGCTGACATCGAGGTCTCCCCGAAGAGTGGACGTTCACGCTAACCATTTGTTATTTAAGTACAATTATACCAACACAGCTTAACAGATATCGCGTTCCCGGATCATCTCATAGCACTTTCCTGAGGTACAGCATTCATCTTCGCCGGCAACTCTGATCTGTCAATCGATATTATTATACCAGTTGGAGGATCTGCGGATTTAACCCAATTTGAGGGTAATCGAACTTCTGATCAGTTTTTTGGAATCTGTCCACCTGGAAGCCTCAGTTGGACGGGGTGCAGGATGCGCTTTCCGTGCCATGCGGTGTCAACAGGATGGTGGTAAACCGGGTGAGCACCCAGGAGGCCGGAGGGATAGTGCCGGAAACATCAATGATCCCGGCAGGAGCCACAATACAGGAATCCGACAGCTGCCGGAGTCACATCGACCCCGGCGTGCTCGCTCAGATCTCTTCGGGTACGATATCGATCGCGCCACAGGGACACTCGGTGGCACACATGCCGCAACCCTTGCAGTAGTCGTACTTGAACTTGAACCTTTTTCCCTGTCCCAGCTTGGTGATGGCGTTGTCCGGACAGATGCCGTAGCAGTTGTCGCATTCGAAGCAGTTACCGCAGGACATGCAGCGTCGTGCCTCGAACAGCGCATTCGCTTCATTGAGATCACCAATCACCTCAGCGAAGCCGCTCTGCCGGCGGATCACCTCGAGTGTCGGCCTGATGGTGCGTGGCGCATCCGAGTAGTACCAACTGTTGAGCATCTCAAAGGTGACTAACTGGTGCTTCTCGGCCACCCGGTAGGTTTCACCACGCAGCCAGGCATCGATATTGCGTGCCGCCTTCTTGCCATGTCCAATCGCAGTGGTCACCGTGCGCTCCGAGGGAACCATGTCGCCACCGGCGAAGATTCCCGGATGTCCGGTCATCATCCCCTTATCCACCCCCACCACACCCCAGTTGATCTCTATGTCCGGCAGATTCCGTAGCATAGCCAGTTCGCTGTCCTGACCCAGCGCCATGACCAGCAAGTCACCCTCTATCTCTTCTGTCTGGCCGGTGGGGAAGGGTCGTCCTGCGTCATCCGCCACCATTTTCTCCAGCACGAAGGTATTTCCCCTGATCTCCTTGATGGTGCGCAGATTGAGAATGTCGACCACCTCATCCAGCGCTTCGTGCACCTCGAATTCATGCGCTGCCATCCGTTCCCGCGCCCGGCGCACGATCACCCGGGGCGTAAAGCCGGTGAGACGCTTCGCTGAACGCGCCACGTCCATTGCAGTATTGCCACCGCCATAGACCACCACTCTGCCCTTCATATATCTGGTCTGTTCCAGCTCCACATCGCGCAGCAGCTTGATGCCTTCGATCACCGGTATGTTTCCAGAGATGGGTATTTCCAACGTTTTTGGTGTGTGTGCTCCAACCGCAATGAAGGCCGCGTCGTAGCCACCCTCCTCCATCGTCGCCTTCAGGTCGTCCACCGGCGAATTCAGCCGGATCTCCACCCCCATCTCTTCGATGCGGTTGATCTCACTGTTGAGCTTCTCCCGTGGCAACCGGTATTTAGGGATACCCCAGCGCAGCATGCCGCCCGCCTTGGAGGCAGCCTCAAGCACGGTTACCTCATGTCCGAAGCGACGCAGATGGTAAGCGGCCGCCAATCCACCGGGACCGGCACCGACCACCAATACCCGCTTGCCGGTGGGTTGGCCCACAGCGACTTTCCAGTCGTATTTGATCGCCTGGTCGCCCAGAAAACGTTCCACCGAGTTGATACCCACCGACTCGTCCAGCTTCACCCGATTGCAGGCCTTCTCACAGGGCTGGTAGCAGACCCGACCCATAATCGAAGGGAATGGGTTCTCCTCCATGATCTTACGCCACGCAGCCTCATAGTTCCCTTCTTCCGCCTCGAACAGCCACGCCTGAATATTCTCTCCGGCGGGACAGGCGTTATTGCAGGGCGGCAGACGATCGACATAGACCGGGCGGGTGCTGCGCCAGCTGCCCGTCTTGTTCAGCAGGCTAGTGCCGACATCGAGGGTGACCGCAAACGGCTTTTGCTGTACTACCGACTCTTTGCTCATTTTTCGTCATCCTCGCGTGAGATCAGGTCAAAACGTTTGATGTTACGATCCGCGATCGCCTGCAATTGAGCCAGTTGATGGGCATTCTCAGGTCTGAACACATGCGCGAAACGCCGCTGCAGCTTGAGATAATCGGACACCGTGACACGCCGGCGTATCTTGGTTACCGCGGTGATCTCACCATGTGAGCCTTCCAGCAACGGGTACATACCGCACTCCACTGCGTAGCGGGCAATCTTGATCGTGTCTCCGGGTAACGACCCCCAGCCGAGCGGACAGGGCACGAAGATTTCGATGTAGCGCGCGCCGCGTATCTGCATCGCCTTGGTCACCTTGAGCTCTAGATCGTGCAGATCATGCACCGAGGCAGTGGCGACATAGGGTATCTGATGAGCGATGGCCACCAGCGGTACGCTCTTGCCGGTATTGAAGGCGTTGCCCGGCTCATCCCCCACCGGCTGGGTGGTTGCGGTGCGGGCGGCGGCCGGTGTGGCACTGGAACGCTGTACGCCGGTGTTCATATAAGCTTGGTTGTTATAGCAGATGTAGAGCACATCGTCGTTGCGGTCAAAGGTGCCGGAGAGACAACCAAAACCGATATCCGTGGTGCCACCATCACCGCCCTGGGCGATGACCCGTACCTCATGACGACCTTTGACCTTCAATGCCGCCGCTATGCCCGAGGCGACTGCCGCGGCGTTGCCGAACAGACTGTGGATCCAGGGAATCGACCAGGCGGTCTCCGGATAGGGTGTGGTAAATACCTCAAGGCAGCCAGTGGCATTGGCTGCGATCAATTGATTGTTGCTGGCACGCATCGCCGCATCGATCGCGAAGCGCGCGCCCAACGCCTCACCGCACCCCTGACAGGCGCGGTGGCCCGAGTCCAGCGAATTGGAACGGTCGATGGTCGCCTGCACGGTGCGATGATCGGATTCCAGCAGGCGGTTGCCCACGGTAAAGGTACCGGTCTGGTAGAACTTTACCTTCTGTTTCGTTTCAGGTAACTGTGGCATCTCTCTCTCCTGCTAAATGGTTTTCGCTGCGGCAACCACACCCACATCGCTGAGGATGTTTTCAGCAGCCGAGCCGGAGCGGCGCTGCGCCTTCTCCCGTTCCAGTTCCCGATTGACCACATCCATACGCATGTCGTGAAAATGGATCCTGTTGAGCTGGTCATTCAGCCCTTTCTCGAACATACGGCGCAGATTGCTGCGGGTGATCGGCCGCCCCCCCAGGCCGCCAATCACCGAGTGTACGGCCAGATCCATATTGCGGGTCGCCATGCGTAGATCGTTGGCCAGGATACCGCCCATACCTACCGCCAGCGATTTCTCGAACACGATCACCCGCTTGGCATCCTGCAATGCCTCCTGCAGCGCTTCGATCGGGAAGGGACGGAAAGAACGCACCGTAAGCGCACCGATGGAGTGACCCTCTGCACGCATCTCCGTTAGCACATCTTTCATGGTGCCGATCACCGATCCCATGGTGACCACCACGGTCTCTTTGCCGCCACAGTCGTACTCTTTCAGCAAGCCACCCGAGTCACGCCCAAACAGCTGCTTGAATTCAGCCGCTTGTTCGGTGATCAGCTTAAGTGCTTCACGTTGTTTGTGATGAGCCAGATAACGCACTTCGGTGAACGCCTCAGGCCCCACCATGGCCCCCATGGAGAGTGGCGCCGCTGGATCCAGCACCTGGCGCGGTTGAAATGGCGGCAGAAACTGGTCGACCTGCGTCTGGGAGGGGATATCCACCTGACTGTAGCAGTGGGTGAGAATGAAACCATCCATGCAGACCATGACCGGCATACTGAGCTCTTCGGCCAGCTTGAAAGCCTGAATGTGAACGTCGACTGCCTCCTGATTGGTCTCGACGAACAGCTGGATCCATCCGGCATCGCGTGCCGACATGGAGTCGCTCCAGTCGTTCCAGATGTTGATCGGCGCACCGATGGCGCGGTTGCCCACCGTCATCACGATGGGTAAGCCCATACCGGAAGCGTTGTAGACTGCTTCCATCATGAATAACATCCCTTGACTGGATGTGGCGGTGTAACTGCGTGCGCCGGCCGCGGACGAACCGATACAGGCGGACAGCGCGCCAAACTCCGATTCCACCAGCAGGAACTCGCACGGAGTCAACTCGCCCGACTTCACCATCGCTCCCAGATCTTCGACGATATGCGTCTGCGGGGTGATGGGATAAGCGGAGATCACTTCGGGACGGCTCAGCGCCACTGCCTCGGCCACCGCCTGCGAACCTTCGATTTGTTTCAACATGACCTGCTCTCCTCTGGATCTGTCGGTTCAGGCGCCGGAGGCCTGCTGATAGGCGGCCTGTGCCGCTATGACGTTTGCCTCCCCGACTCTGCCAGGAAACTTTTTGCGGATGGCGTCGTAGACAGCCTCGATCTCGATTTCGCTGCTGATTGCAGCCAGCGCGCCAAGCAGCACGGTGTTGGGTGTCGGCCTGCCCAGGTGTTTCATCGCCAACTCGGTGGCTGCCACTGTCACCACATGACCTTGTGGCAACCGGTTGGTCGCTTCGTCGATATGTAGATCGTGGAGATCTCGCGAGGTGTTGATCAACACCCAGCCGTCATTGCGCAGCCCGGCAAAAACATCGATCGCGTGGAATAGTGTAGGATCCTGCACGATCAGCATATCCGGATCGAGCACCGGTTCACGCAGCTCGATCGGATTTTCGTCGATGCGCACGTAGGCGACTACTGGAGCACCCATCCTTTCCGAGCCAAAGCTGGGAACCGCCTGGGAGTGCTTACCCTCCTCAAATGCGGCTATCGACAGCATCTCTGCGGCCGAAACCACCCCTTGGCCTCCGCGACCATGAATTCGTATCTGAAACATATTCTTCACATTCCCTCTCGGTGGTCTGCGCTATGCTTGTTTGAACGGACCACAGCCAGCGGCCCGATAACACGACCCTCACTACGGTTTGCTGACGACCAACACGAGACTGGTTTGTCGCCAGCAGGAATGGGTCACTCCCGGATGCCAAATTTGTCAGTGGTTTACTCAGGGTTTCAGCTCAACACCATTGCAGTTGCGATAATTGGTAATACCAATTTGCCGATATACTACAACAGCCGCATAGCATCTGTCTAATAATTAATATCCATATAAAATTTGCTTTTGGTTATCAACCCGTCAAACGCAGTAAAATTGCCATATTGGTTGAGCGGTTATCTACGGATCCGATGACCAAATTGAATTATAACCGATTGGGTAATTGGTATGACCAATGTCGGGCAAGCGCGTCGGGCAACCACTTGTTCGCACTGTCAACGACGCTGTGTGGTTGAGAGGAGTTGTTATTTCAGGGATGCTTCGCCGATGTGGGCAAGCGTATCCCCCACCAGACAGAAAGAGCCGAAAACGAGAATTCGATCATTGGCGAAAGCGCTCTCCTTGGCCTGCTCGAACGCCTCCACAGCCGTTGGATAGCACTCGACAGCCGCACTATCGACACCGGCAGCGAGCAGAATCTCGCGCAGCTTTTTGGTCGGCATGCCCCGGCTCACTCCCAGGTCCGCCAGATACCAACTGTTCACCTGATCTGCCATGATCGCGACCACCGATGCAACATCCTTATCCGCCATCATCCCGAAAACCGCTCTGGTCTGACCAGCACAGGGGGTACGTTGCAGGTTTTGCACCAGCACTCCGACCGCTTCGGGGTTGTGTGCCACATCCAGCAGAATGACCGGCGCGCCTTGCAGCCGCTGAAAGCGCCCGGAAATCCGAGCAGCCTTCAGCCCTTGCTCGATAGCGGTACGATCCACCTGCAGCTGGGAACGCAGTTGCAGCAGCCCCATGATGACCGCCGCAGCGTTCTGCAACTGATACTCCCCCTGTAGAGCCGGTAATGGCAGATGCTCCATACATTCCACCGGACTCCACCAATCCCAGCTGTCGGCAAATTGGCGATAGGTAAAGTCGGTGCCGGCAAGATGCAGCTCAGCCTCGATCTTTCGGGCATGCGCGATCAGAGAGTCGGGCACTGCCGGCGAGGCGTAGACAACCGGTTTGTGGGAGCGCATGATCCCCGCTTTCTCTTTACCGATTTGATCCAGCGTATTGCCCAGCCAGTCAGTATGGTCCAGTGCAATGGTGGTGATCAGCGCCAGGTCGGGGTCAACAATGTTCACTGCATCCAGACGACCGCCAAGCCCCACCTCCAGCACCACCACGTCCGGTTTGGCCATGCTGAATATCTGCAACGCGGCCAGCGCGCTGAACTCGAAGTAGCTGAGGGAGATCGAGCCGCGCGCCTGGTCGATCTGTTCAAAAGCGGCGCAGAGGGGTGCATCCTCCACCTCCCTGCCATCCAGCCTTATCCGTTCGTTGTAGCGCACCAGGTGAGGAGAGGTGAAACAACCAACACGGTAGCCTGACGCACTGAGTATCGCTTCCAGCAAGGCAACCGACGAACCTTTACCGTTGGTTCCAGCAACGGTAATCACCCGGAAGGGCAGCCTGTTGCCTGCATACAGTCGCTGCCAGACCAAGGCAACACGCTCCAAACCGAGATCGATCTTCTTCGGGTGCAATCCCTCCTGCCACAGCAGCCACTCCCCTAACGTGCGAAAACGCAAGGTGCAGCCGAGCTCAGGTGATGGATCGATGAGTGAGTGTGGCGATCAGGCTGGCAAGCCGGTCACGCATCTCCCGTCGGTCGACGATCATATCGATGGCACCGTGCTCCAGCAGAAATTCACTGCGTTGAAAACCCTCGGGCAGCTTTTCACGCACGGTCTGCTCGATGACGCGCGGCCCGGCAAAGCCGATCAACGCATTGGGCTCTGCGATGTTCACGTCGCCCAACATCGCAAAGCTGGCCGACACCCCACCCATGGTCGGATCCGTCATGATCGAGATATAGGGTATGCCTCGCTTTGCCATCCGCCCCAGTGCCGCACTGGTTTTGGCCATCTGCATCAAAGAGAAGAGTGACTCCTGCATACGCGCACCACCGCTGGCGGAAAAACAGATCAGCGGAATGTAATGATCGATGCAGATATTGGCTCCCTGAACAAACTTCTCCCCGACGACCGAGCCCATGGATCCGCCCATGAAGTTGAACTCGAAAGCCAACGCCACCAGATCGATTCCCTTCAGCTGGCCGCGCATCGCCACCAGTGCCTCTTTCTCGCCCGAACTCTTCTGGGCCTGGGAAACGCGGTCTTTGTACTTTTTGCTGTCCTTGAACTTCAGCGGATCGGTGGGAACCATGTCAGGCGAGATCTCTTCACCGCTGTTGGGATCCAGCAGAATCTCCAAGCGACGACGTGCGCCGATGCGATTGTGGTACCCGCATTTGGGGCACACCTCCAGACTTCGTTCCATCTCGGCGCGGTAGAGAATCGCACCACACCCCGGGCATTTGGCCCACAAGCCTTCGGGAACGCCCCGTTTGTTGCCGCCTTCGATACGGATGCGGCTGGGTATCAACTTTTCAAACCAGCTCATTGGGTGAGAGTCCTGTAGTGCGTTAGATCAAATCCATCGCGGAACGCATGCGCGAGATCGAACTGGCCAGTGCCGGCGCAATCGCTTCGGGTTGTGCGGCCAGCGCCTCGATCTGATTCACCAGGACGCTGCCGACGATCACCGCATCTGCTACCTGTGCCACCGCCTGAGCCGACTCCGGATCCTTGATACCAAACCCGACCCCGACCGGCAGTTTGGTCGCTTTGCGTATCTCAAACACCTTGCTCGCAACCTCCCCGATAGCGAGACTTGCCGCGCCGGTAGTCCCTTTGACCGACACATAGTATACGAAACCGCTGGCAGCATCGCAGATCAGTTTGATCCGCCGTTCATCGCTGGTGGGTGCCAACAGAAAGATAGGATCCAGCTGCTGTGCACGCAGCTCGGCCAGGTACTCCCCCGCCTCCTCTGGCGGGATATCCACGGTGATCACCCCATCCACCCCGGCAGCTCCTGCCAATTGTGCGAACTTCTGATAACTCAGCGCCTCTATCGGGTTGAGGTACCCCATCAGCACCACGGGTGTATCCTGATCCTGCTCACGAAAGCGGTGCACCATCCCGATCACGTCACGCAGACTGATATTGTGCTTCAGCGCCCGTTCATTGGCTCGTTGTATCACCGGACCATCGGCCATCGGATCCGAGAAGGGAACCCCCAGTTCCAGCAGACTGGCGCCCGCGGCAACCAACGCGTGCATCAGCGGTACCGTCACCTCCGGATTGGGATCGCCGGCGGTGATGAAAGGGATCAACGCGGTTTGATGGCGCGCCTCCAACTGTTTGAAGCGTCTGCTGATACGACTCATACCTGTATTCCATCCAGTGCAGCGACAGTGTGCATATCCTTGTCCCCGCGGCCCGAAAGATTGACCAGCACGATCTGATCGGATCCCATGCCCCGGGCCAGTTCGATCGCATAGGCCAGCGCGTGGCTGGACTCCAGTGCGGGAATTATCCCCTCACGTCGGGTCAGCTCGTGAAACGCATCCAGGGCCTGCTGATCGGTCACCGCCACGTAATTGGCGCGACCGCTCTCTTTCAGCCACGCATGCTCCGGGCCGACACCGGGATAGTCCAGACCGGCGGAGATAGAGTGGGTCTCAATGATCTGGCCATTTTCATCCTGCATCAGGTAAGTCCGGTTACCATGCAGCACACCTGGCCTGCCAGCGCACAAAGGTGCTGCGTGGCGTCCGCTCTCCAACCCTTCGCCAGCCGCCTCGACTCCGTAGATAGCCACCGATGTATCATTCAGGAATGGGTGGAAGAGACCGATCGCATTAGAGCCACCGCCGACGCAGGCAACCAATGCATCCGGGAGTTTTCCCGCCTGCTGTAGAATCTGCGTGCGTGCCTCACGGCCGATAACCTTCTGAAAATCTCTTACCATGGCAGGATAAGGATGAGGACCGGCGACAGTACCGATGATGTAGAAGGTGTTGTCGACATGGGTAACCCAATCCCGCATCGCCTCGTTCAGTGCATCCTTCAGCGTTTTTGAGCCGGACTCCACTGCCACCACTTTGGCGCCCAGCATGCGCATGCGATAGACGTTCGCCTGTTGCCGAGCCATATCCACGGAACCCATATAGACCACGCATTCCAGTCCGAGCCGCGCGGCGACGGTCGCGGTGGCCACACCATGCTGGCCAGCCCCGGTTTCGGCAATGATCCGGCGCTTACCCATGCGTTTCGCCAGCAGCGCCTGACCGATGGTGTTGTTGATCTTGTGAGCGCCGGTATGATTCAGATCCTCTCGCTTGAGATAGATACGCGCACCTCCGCAGCGGCGGCTCAGCTGGCTGGCGAAGTAGAGGGATGAGGGTCGGCCCACATAATCCCTCAAATCAGCATCCAATTCGGCCAGGAAAGTTTCATCTTTGATGTATCTTGCATAGGCATCGCGCAACTCCTGCAGCGGCCCCATCAAGGTCTCCGCAACAAACAGGCCGCCATAACGGCCGAAGTGACCCTGTGCATCCGGTTGGTTGGTAAAATCACTCTGGCTGGTCGTCGCCACGCTCAACTCCTCGTATAAACGCTCTGATCTTTGCCGCATCCTTTATCCCCTTGCCGCGCTCCACCCCACCGCTGACATCCACCGCATAGGGTCGCACACTGGAAATCGCTGCGGTGACATTGTCCGGATCCAGGCCTCCCGCAAGCACAATGTCACCGGCAATATCCCTGGGTATCAGCGCCCAGTCGAATTGGGCACCAGTTCCCCCGGGCACACCCGGACGATAGGTGTCCAGCAGCAGCGCAGCGGCATCCCGATAGCGGTCTCGCTCCAGGTGGATATCGGTATCTGCACGCATCCGTATCGCTTTGATGTAGGGCTTGTGGTACAGGCCGCACGCTGTAGGTGACTCGTCCCCATGAAACTGCAGCAGATCGACACGCGTAGTGTCGAGTACCCGTTCTATTTCGTGTTGGTCGGCATTGACAAACAGCCCCACCACGGTGACGAACGGTGGCAAGTGCTGCACCAGCACCGCAGCCGTTTCAGCCGAAACTGCACGCGGGCTTGGCGGATAGAACACCAGACCAATGGCATCTGCTCCCGCTGCCACCGCTGCTTGAGCATCTTCACGGCGAGTGATACCGCAGATTTTGATACGGGTTCGCATAAGGTGATAGTGACCGCCTGCTCCGGGCGCATAAAGATACAGGATCCCGGGCTTCGGAGAAAGTTTTGGCTGCTGAAAAAGCGGTTCGCGCGAGCTTTTCCGGCTTTCCGTCGCCTTGTGCCTGGCAACAATGGCAACAGTGACCGACCGGCGTCAGTCCAGCATGCTGTTCCGCGGGTCCGGATATTCCGGCAGATCGAACCCAGCCGGATAGCCGACGCCGACGAGATAGAGCCCATGTGGCGGTGCAGTGACCCCTCCCAAGGTACGGTCGCGCAGTTCAAGCACCTCGCGGGACCAGTCGACCGACTGCTCCCCTTTGCCAATCGTGATCAGCACACCGGCGATATTGCGCACCATGTGGTGCAGAAAGCCATCGGCTTCGATATCGATACTGACCCGCTGCTGATGGCGCGCTACGCGCAGTGTGCCAACCGTCCGGACCGGACTCTTAGCCTGACAACCGAGTGCTCGGTAGGAAGTGAAATCGTGGGTGCCGATCAGATGCTGAGCGGCCAGCTGCATCCGCTTCACATCGAGTGGCCGATGCACCCACACCGCCCGATCGCGCCAGATGGCCGAGCGTGTCATGCGATTGAGTATCAGGTAACGGTAGTGCCTGCTATGGGCCGAGAATCTGGCGTGAAACTCAGCGGGTACCTGCTTTGCCCAGGTTACATTGATCTCCGCCGGCAGATTGATGTTGCTGCCCAGCATCCAGCTACGCATCGATCTGCACGCCGAGGTGTCGAAATGGATCACCTGACCGAGACCGTGAACCCCACGATCGGTCCGCCCCGCGCAGTGGACCCTGACCGGATGATCGGCGACGTAGCCAACTGCCCGCTCAAGCTGCTGCTGCACAGTAGCCAGGTTGTCCTGCAGCTGCCAACCGTGGAACGATGTTCCATCGTATTCGACACCCATGGCAATCCGTATCGACAAGCCTACCTCACACAAACAAAGCAAAAAGGGCGCACACTGGTGCGCCCTCCCATCCAGCAACGAAGATATGGCTCAGGAGAGTCCGTCAATCAGCCGTTGCGCTGTCTGCTTCTGACTCTCGCTGCCTTCGGCTACCACCTCCAGCAGGATGACGCGCGCCCCCTCTTTATCATCCATCTCCAGAAAGGCACGGGCTAGATCGAGCTTGGTGTTGACCTCATTGTCCGGCTGATCTCCATCCATCGTGTGTCCGTCGCCAAACTCCTCAGCAAAATCAAAATCAGGCAACTCCAGCCGCTCGATTTCACTGGTGTCCAGCTCCAGGCTTGCGCTGACCGGACTCTCCAGATCCTCCTTGGACAACCCCGCATCCAGATCGATGGATGACAGGTCGAGCAGTGTCTTCTCCGGTTCATCGGCGGCCACCATCTCATGAGCAAGCTTTTTCAGGTCGAACGCATCGTTGTCGTCCAGCGAGTCCAGATCGAGATCCAGCTCGTCGGCCTGCATATCCAACTCTATCTTGTCGTCGACTTTCTGTTCCGGTTGCTCCCACGCCAGATCAGGAACAGCCGGCTCCTGTCGCGTCGCCGCTGGTGCTGCATCCGGTGCAACCCGCTTCGGCTCCTCTTTGGCTATGTCCACGTCCAGACTCTCCGCCAGATCCCCGAGATCGAGGTCACCGAAATCACCCAGCTCTTCGTGCGGCCCCGTTTCCGGAGAGATCGCACTGTTCGCCTCAACGGCGAACAGATCACTTCCCGGAGCCAGCTTTTTCCCCATGATTGCGATCGACTCCCACGCTCCCGGATCGGAGCGTGGCAACCCTTCCGCCCTAACTTCTCCTGCAAGTTTGGTAAAAGCGGCTGCGTCCTTCAGTGCATAGAGCACCTCAAACAGCTTGAGCCGATACTCCTGATTCCCGGGATTTCGCTCCAATCCCTGCCGGATAAGCTCCTCAGCCTGCTTGTAGCGCCCATAGGATATATATACATCTGCCTCCGCCAGGGGATCCACTTCGCCCGTCTCTTCCGGTGGCAGATCGATCTCACTCGGTGAAAAATCGCTGAGGAACGAGTCCTCTGCGCTACTCTCCGCCTCGGTATCGGTCGATTCGGGCTGGTCGAATGCGGCGGTATCACCACCCTGATCGACCATCTGCGTCAGTATGCTCTCCTGAAACTCTTCACTCTGCCGCCGCCTGAGACGGGTCAGGAGCCAGACGAGCGCACCCAGCACAACAACCACCCCAGCGCTGATCGCAGCGATCAACGGGTCACTGGTCATCTTTTGCAGTAACGGAAAACTTGTCAGCTTATCCAGCAATCCGGGTTCGGACACAACCACCGGAGCAGAATCCACTACTGGAGCAGGTTTCGGTGCTGCTTGTTCTACAGGCGCCACAACCTTCGGCTTCGGTTCCGGCTCGACCTGTGGTGCTATCTTGTCCGCAACGGGCAGCGCCTGCTGAGGTGGCGCTGATGGAGGTTGCGACGCCTCTTCCCCGGCCTTGACGGTCGATTCCCCCTCCCCGCTCGGTCCCTCGAACTGGGGAATGTCAATCTGCAACCTCTCCTGATCACCCACCCCCGGGGGCACCGGAACTGCTCCATCGGTTGCGGTCGTCCGCGCAGTCGATTCAATTGGCGCTGGAACCGCCGGTTCGATCACCGCGCTTGCTACCTCCTCATGAGGTGCAACGGGTTGTCCATTCAGCGCTAGCTGCAGCTTCGCCAACTGCTCATCCTTCAACTCCAGCAAGCGTTGCAAATCCTCCAGCTGAGAAGCCAGATTTTCGACCTTGCTCTTCAGCTCGCGACTCTCTGCCAATGCACTCTCGCGCATCTCTCTGGCGTCGAGCAACGACTCCTTGAGACGGCTGGTCGTTTCAGCAGCCTGATCGACACTGTCAGCAGCGCTCTCTGTGGCCTCATCCGAACTGGGCATTCTGGCAATTTTCAGCTCAGCCTCTGGCAGAGCGGCCCGTTCGGCTGCCGCATCCGGAGCCTCTGCCGCTGCCATCTCTCCGGCTGGCGCTGCACCACCATCTGCTGCAGGCGCCTCCGGTGGCGCCTGAACCACCGGCGACGTCCGATCGGCGCGCCAGTTCCTGACTTGATCACGAAACGCACTGCGGGCGTTTTCAGGTGTCAGCGCCAGCACTCTCTCGCGCTCGGGAACACGCATTATCTCCCCAACTTTCAGATTGTTGATGTTGTTCCCGATAAAGGCTTGCGGATTAGCCTGGAACAGCGCCATCATCATCTGCTCCATGGTGGCACCGGGGTGGCGAACCTGAGTGGCGATCTTCCACAGCGTATCGTTCCTGCGCGTCGGGCCATACTCCTGGTAACCACTGCTGCCACGGCCCGTAACCGAATCGGTATTGACCCCGGCAGCTTGGCGGGGAGTCACCTGATCCGGGGCATTGGCTCTGCGGATGGCAGCGCTTCCGGCTGTCGATGCCGCCTGCACCGGCGGCGCTTGCCGTTGCAGTGTCACCGGCGGGTCGAGCAGCACGGTATATTCACGATGCACCCGCCCTTTCGGCCAGTTCAGTTCGATCAAAAAGTTGAGAAATGGCTCGCGTATAGGCTCCCGAGTGGTGACCCGGATGAACGCACCACCACTGGGTAGACGGAGAGGCTCAAACATCAGCTGGGAGAGATAGAACGGACGATTCACCCCCGCTTTCGCGAATACCGCCTCCGGAGCCAGCAATACATGCACATCCGCGAGCTCTTCGTTCTTCGCCGAGAGCAGCTCGATTTCGGCCAGAAAAGGCTGGTTCAGTCCGGATTTGGATTTGATTTGACCAAGGCCCAACGCATTTACGGCAAATGGGGTGACTCCCAATGCCAAAGCGATTGCCAGGGAAAGTTTACGCACCATGCAACCCCCTCTCCTGCTTCAACTCATCCCTGAAAGCGGCATCCGAGCAAGGCCGGTGCTGGTGGATCGCCCAGACCCTCAGCCGATTCCGGGTTGACAGATATCCTGATTTGAGCAAACCCCTCATCCCGTTCCGGGACGAGGAGCTTGCCGGCGGCACGACAAATATAGAATGCAATTGAATAATTCCGCTCAACTATAAAACATTTATAGCTTTTCAACTACTAATAACGGGACAAGACCGGACCTCAGATTAGTCAATCTCCCTACCGGTCATTCGTGTTGCTGCACTATTCGGAGCATTCTGCGCAAGGGTTCAGCCGCACCCCACAGCAACTGATCTCCCGCGGTAAACGCAGCGAGATACTCATCACCCATCGCCAATTTTCTCAGCCGACCCACGGGTACGGTTAACGTGCCAGAGATGGCAGCGGGCGTCAGTTCGGCGATGGTGCGCTCCCGCTCATTGGGGATTACTTTGACCCAGGGATTGGCAGAAGCGACTATCTCGACGATTTCATCTATCGGCAGATTGCGCTTCAACTTTATGGTCAAAGCCTGACTGTGTGAACGCATCGCTCCTATGCGTACACAAAGACCATCGACCGGCACCGGGTTCGCCTGGGTACCAAGGATCTTGTTGCTCTCCACGCCCCCTTTCCACTCCTCCCGGCTTTGACCGTTTTCCAGTTGACTGTCTATCCAGGGAATCAGACTGCCGGCCAGCGGTACTCCAAAATTCTCCGTTGGGAAATTCTCTCCTCGCATGGTCTCCGCAACCCGTCGGTCGATATCGAGGATCGCAGATCCGGTATCCGCCAACAGATCACTGACCGGACCATAGAGATGTCCCATCTGCAGCAACAGCTCCCGCATATTTTTGGCACCCGCTCCAGAGGCGGCCTGGTAGGTCATTGCACTGGCCCACTCCACCAAACCCGCACGGAACAGCCCACCCAACCCCATCAGCATCAAACTGACAGTGCAGTTGCCTCCGATGAAGTTTTTCACACCTGCGGCGAGAGCGTCTGTGATCAGGTTCATATTCACCGGATCCAGTATGATCACGCTGTCGGGTGACATACGCAGAGTTGAAGCCGCATCGATCCAGAATCCGTTCCAGCCGGAGGCACGCAGTTTACCGAATACTGCGGTGGTGTAACTGCCACCCTGGCAGGAGACGATCGCATCCATTGCGCGCAACGCGGATAGATCCTGTGCATCCCGCAGCGGGGGAATATTCCTGCCGATATCCGGCCCTGCTTCACCGACCTGCGAAGTTGAAAAAAACACCGGCTCTTCGATCTCGGCAAAATCATTTTCCACCAGCATGCGCTCCATGAGAACCGAGCCGACCATGCCTCTCCAACCAACAAAACCTACGCGCTTCATTAACTTATACCTTATTAATGAGAAATTAATTTAATCTTATCCGTGAATTTGACACGGATGGTCACGCCTCCCGCAGCGCCATAACCACCGCGTCACCCATCTGTTCGGTACCTACCTTCTGCATGCCGGCGGAGTGGATGTCAGCAGTGCGCATACCACTGTTGAGCACCTTATCGACCGCTGACTCGATGCGTCCAGCCATCTCTGCCTCATCCAGCGAATAACGCAGCAGCATAGCCACCGACAGGATAGTGGCGAGTGGATTGGCCAATCCCCTGCCTGCAATATCCGGTGCAGAGCCATGGATCGGTTCATACATTCCCTTACCTGCCTCGTCCAGGGATGCAGATGGGAGCATGCCGATGGAACCGGTCAGCATCGCAGCACAATCGGACAGAATATCGCCGAACATATTGGTGGTGACCATCACATCGAACTGCTTGGGAGCGCGCACCAGCTGCATCGCAGCGTTATCGACGTACATGTGCGACAGCGCCACTTCAGGATAGTCCGCACCGGTACGGGTTGCCACCTCACGCCATAGTTCGGTGCACTCGAGGACATTGGCTTTGTCCACTGAGCAGACTCTGCGGTTGCGCTTCATGGCGATATCCATCGCCACGCGAACGATACGCTCCACTTCCGATTCGCGATAGACCAGTGTGTTGAAACCCTCCCGCTCGCCGCTCTCGAGTTTTCGCACCCCGCGCGGCTGGCCGAAGTAGATACCACCGGTCAATTCCCGGACGATCATGATATCCAGCCCGGCAACGACTTCAGCTTTCAGAGTGGAGGCTGCTGCCAACTGTGGATAGAGGATGGCGGGACGCAGATTGGCGAACAGTTTCAACTCCGAACGCAGTCCCAGCAGACCTTTTTCCGGTCGTACTGCGATCTCCAGCGGCTCCCATTTGGGTCCACCCACCGCTCCCAGCAGTATCGCATCCGCCTCCCGCGCCAGTTGCAGCGTCGCTTCCGGCAGGGGATGACCTGCCGCGTCATAGGCAGCACCCCCGACCAGCGCCTCGTCCATCTCAATATCCAGAGCAAAATCGTCTCGCAGGCACGCCAGTACTTTCACCGCCTCATTGACAATCTCCGGACCTATCCCGTCACCGGGCAGAATCAAAATATTTTTACTCATCGGCTTGTATCCCTGAACTCCCCGGTTTGACCGGTATGACTGATCTATCCCGCAGACACAGCCGCCGGATAGGATGTGATGCAGTACTTTGCGCTAATCCCAGACGTCGGGATCAGAAGACCCAGGGGGCGCTCGCTCTGCGGCGCTCCTCGAATGCACGGATCTCCTCGGCATGTTGCAATGTCAGCCCGATGTCGTCGAGCCCTTGCAGCAAACAGAGCCTGCGAAACGGATCGACATCGAATGGGATGAGATCGCCCACAGGGGTGGTCAGTTGCTGCGCATCCAGGTCGACGCTCAGTACCAACGCCTCATTCCGACTTGCCTCTACAAATAGTAAATCTACTTTTTTTGTATCTAAAACAATTGGTAATATTCCATTTTTAAAGCAATTATTAAAGAATATGTCAGCGAAGCTGGGGGCGATGATCACCTTGAATCCATAGTCTGCCAGCGCCCAGGGAGCGTGCTCCCGCGAAGAGCCGCAGCCGAAATTCTCGCGCGCCAGAAGAATGGTCGCGCTGCGATAGCGTGGATCGTTGAGTACGAATGATGGATTAAGCGGACGCCCGGAACAATCCTGATCGGGTTGACCCTGATCCAGATAACGCCACTCGTCGAACAGATTGGGACCAAAGCCGCTGCGCTTGATCGATTTGAGAAACTGCTTGGGAATGATGGCATCGGTATCCACATTGGAGCGATCCAGCGGTGCCACCACACCGTCGAACTTGACGAATTTTTCCATAACGGCGACCCTCAAAAATCTCTTACATCGACAAAATGACCCGCGATTGCCGCTGCGGCAGCCATCGCAGGACCGACCAAGTGGGTACGTCCCTCCTTACCCTGCCGCCCCTCGAAGTTGCGGTTAGAGGTGGAGGCGCAGCGTTGGCCCGGCTGCAGTTGGTCGGCGTTCATCGCCAGGCACATCGAACAACCAGGCGCACGCCATTCAAACCCGGCATCGATGAAGATCCGGTCCAGCCCCTCTCTTTCCGCTTGTTCTTTGACCAGACCGGAACCGGGCACGACCAGCGCTTGTACCAGCGTCTTCGCCACTCTGCGTCCCCGCGCGATCGCTGCGGCGGCACGTAGATCTTCGATGCGACCATTGGTGCAGGAGCCGATAAAGACAAGGTCAACAGGTATCTCATTTATCGGTGTACCGGCCTGCAAACCCATGTAATCGAGTGCGCGCCGCATCCCTTCGGCACGCACTGGATCAGGCTCAACAGCGGGATCCGGCACCCGGTCGAGCACCGACACCACCATCTCGGGAGAGGTTCCCCAGGTGACCTGAGGTGCGATGCTGGCTCCGTCGATATGTATCTCACGATCAAAGCGCGCCCCCTCATCGCTGTGCAGTTGTCGCCACGCCACTTCCGCTGCCTGCCACTGCTCACCCCGGGGCGCATGTGGCTTACCGCGCACATATTCGATCGTGGTGTCATCCACCGCCACGATGCCGGCACGCGCCCCCGCCTCAATGGTCATGTTGCACACTGTCATGCGTCCCTCCATCGACAGCGCGCGAATCACAGCACCGGCAAATTCGATGACATAACCTGTGCCCCCTGCGGTGCCGATCTCACCGATGATCGCCAGCACGACATCTTTAGCAGTCACCCCCGGTCCCAGCTCTCCATCGATGCTGATGCGCATGCTTTTCGACTTTTTCTGAATCAGGCACTGAGTTGCCAGTACATGTTCCACCTCCGATGTGCCGATACCGAACGCGAGGGCACCCAGAGCACCGTGAGTGGAGGTGTGGGAGTCACCACAGACCACGCTCATACCGGGTAGAATCAGACCCTGTTCAGGTCCGACCACATGCACCACACCCTGGCGGACATCATTCATGCCAAACTCGGTGATACCGAACTCCTGGCAGTTACGGTCCAGTGTCTCCACTTGCACCCTGGCGATGGGATCGACGATTCCCGCGGCACGATCGGTGGTCGGGACATTATGATCCGGTGTTGCAATCACTGCGCCGGTCCGCCAGGGCATGCGGCCCGCCATACGCAGTCCTTCGAACGCTTGTGGCGAGGTTACCTCATGCACCAGATGGCGGTCGATGTAAAGGAGTCCGGTGCCATCCTCGTCGGTGCGCACCAGATGGGCTTCCCAAAGTTTGTCGTAAAGTGTTTTCGCGCTCATGGCTCTGTCTACCTGTGGTTTGATCAAGCAAGAATAAGTCGGCACGACATATAAAACAAATTCATCTTTTTCATATTTATTATTCTTCATTAGAATACAAGCCATGGAAATCAATGACCTCAAGGCTTTCGCTGCAGTCGCGGAAAGCCTCTCTTTTTCGCGCGCAGCCGACCAACTGCACATCACCCAGCCGGCGGTAAGCAAGCGTATTGCATCGCTGGAGGAGAAATTGGGTACCCGGCTGTTCGACCGGATCGGCCGCAATGTCGCTCTGACCCAAGCCGGAGATCTGCTGTTTGCTCATACCACACGCATACTGAGAGAGATAGATAATCTCAGACGCAGTATCTCGGACCTGAACCAGGAGCCGACCGGCACTCTGACGATGGGGACCAGCCACCACATTGGGTTGCGGCGTTTACCCCCTGTTTTACAGGCGTTCAACCAGCGGTACGGCCGGGTGAAATTGGATATCCGTTTCATGGATTCGGAGTCAGCCTGCATCGCGGTGGAGCACGGTGACCTGGAACTTGCGATCGTGACACTGCCGCCAGACCCGGCAACGAGCCTCAGTCTCACCGAGTTATGGCGTGATCGGCTCTGCTTCGTCGCCGCACCCGGTCATCCGCTCATTCAGCTATTGCCGGTGCAGCCGACCGCGCTGACTCAGCATCCTGCACTACTCCCCTCTTGGGGAACCTATACCCGCAACATCCTGGAACAGGCGATCAAGCCGACTCAGCTGCGGCTGCAGGTGGGGATGGTAACCAACTACCTGGAGACCCTGAAGATGTTGGTATCGATCGGATTGGGATGGAGTCTGCTCCCGGAAACCATGACCCGGGACGGCGACCTGAGTGAGTTCCGCGTCAATGGGATCAATCTGACCCGCTCACTGGGAGTGGTTCACCACCGCGGGCATACCCTCTCCAATTCAGCCCAGGCAATGCTGGACACCTGCCTGTACTTTGCGGAATCGTCTCAGGGAAATGTTGCATGACGCTATCCAGGCGCCCTCAATAAACTTGGTTTCCTCGCATGGCGATCGCAGATAGCCGAAAATCCCACAGATCAGAGAAAGCGGCGATCCTGTGCGCGCATGCTTTATATACCGCTACAACTCATTCACCACCCAGCGCCAGGCGATCACGACCGCGACCAACGTGATCAATGTGGCAACCGTAAAAGCAGTGGCGGCTCCGGCACTATTCCAGAGATAGCCGCTGAACAGACTGCCCAGTGCGCCACCCGCACCAAAACTGAGACTGCTGTAGAGCGCCTGCCCCCTGCCCTGATGGCGGCCGGTAAAATAGTGGTGTACCAGATGAATCGCTGCGGCATGAAAACTACCGAAAGTGGCAGCATGCAGCAGCTGTGCGAACAGCAGGATCGGCGGCGCCTGGGGAAAATTGCCGATCAACGTCCAGCGCAGCGCGGCCAACAGCAGGCTGGCAATCAACAAACGGCGCGCACCCAGCTGGCGCAACAGTCGATGCATGATCAGAAACACCAGCACCTCGGCAATCACCCCGACCGCCCAGAACTGCCCGATCAGCGTCTTCGAGTAGCCCACCTCCTCCAGGTAGATGGAATAGAAGGTATAGTAGACTCCGTGCCCTGCCTGCAGCAGAAAACAGACCAGAAAAAATGCCATCACCGCCGGTTTTCTGAGGATGGAGAGGATGGGCGTCTGCGTATCGACGACCATTTCCGCTGCGGGATCAGCGATCAGCAGGCTGGAGAGCCAAATGGAGAGATAGATGACGAATAGTACCGGCAGCACCACCGTCGGCCCGTTTCTGTCTACCGCAACACCGAGCAGCAGCACGGCCGCGATGAATCCAACTGAACCCCAGACTCGTACCTGGGCATAGCGGTTCGTCTGCTGTTTCAGATACAACAGCGTTACCGCCTCGAACTGGGGTAGCACCGCATTCCAGAAAAAGCTGAACAGAGCCATCGCGATCCCCAGCTCCCAAAACCCCTGCAGCCAGAATACCGCCAGAAACACCAGGCTGGTCAACAGCGCGCCCGTGCGCACGATCAGCATCCGATGGCCGAGATGATCGCCAAGCCATCCCCAGAGATAGGGCGCGGCAAATTTGGTGGCCATAGGAATCGCCATCAACTCTCCGATCTCTACCGCACTGAAACCCAGTTGCTTGAGGTAGAGTCCCCAAAACGGAATCAGCGCGCCCAGCGCGGCAAAATAGCAGAAATAGAACGAGGAGAGGCGCCAGTAAGGCATGATGTGACGGGCTGATCCGGGCTTGAATAATGCTTAGAACTTAAACGGACGCTGGAACGATCGGTGTACTGCTCACCACATCCCTATTCTGCGCACGATGCCTAAGCAGATGATCCATCAATACCAGCGCCAGCATCGCCTCCACGATTGGTGTGGCGCGAATTCCGACACAGGGGTCATGACGGCCCTCGGTAACCACCTCGACCGGCTCACCCCTGACATTTATGCTGCGGCCCGGCAGGCGCAGGCTGGAGGTGGGTTTGAAGGCGACGCTGACCAGGATATCCTGACCGCTGGAGATACCGCCCAGCACTCCTCCCGCATTGTTGCTCAGAAACCCCTCCGGTGTCATCTCGTCCCGGTGCAACGTACCCTTCTGAATAACCGATTCGAAGCCGGCACCGATTTCTACCCCTTTGGCCGCGTTGATACTCATCATCGCATGTGCGATATCCGCGTCGAGTCGGTCGAATATCGGTTCTCCCAACCCGGGCGGCACCCCGCTGGCGATCACATTGATGCGCGCACCCACCGACTCCCCCTCCTTGCGCAGTTCATCCATATAGGCAGCCATCTCGCCAACCTTATCCGGGTCCGGAGAGAAGAAGGGGTTGTTATCGACCTGCTCCCAGTCCAGTCTTTCCGTCTTTATCGGTCCCAACTGCGCGAGATAACCCCGCACCCGGATGCCGCACTGCTGCAGCAGGTAGCGCTTGGCGATCGCCCCGGCCGCCACCCGCATCGCGGTTTCGCGTGCCGAGGAGCGGCCCCCACCGCGGTAGTCGCGGATGCCGTACTTCTGGGTATAGGTGTAGTCGGCATGACCGGGCCTGAAGCGGTCCATGATTTTTGAGTAGTCTTTCGAGCGCTGATCGGTATTGTGGATCAGCAGTGCAATGGGGGTACCGGTGGTACGACCCTCGAACACACCCGAAAGTATCTCGACCCGGTCTGCTTCACGCCGCTGCGTGGTGTGGCGCGAGGTTCCGGGTCTGCGCCGGTCCAGATCGACCTGCAGATCCTCCGCTGCCAGTGTCATGCCTGGGGGACAGCCATCCACGATACAGCCGATTGCCGGGCCATGACTCTCTCCGAACGAGGTGACGACGAACAGCTTGCCGTAGGAGTTACCGGACATGGGATCTGACTATCTCTTCGCTATCTTTACTGGTTCAACCAGCCGTTGATGCCGACGATATCTTCCCGCGACAGAATACTCGCCCGCTGCTTCAACAGCGCGGCGTTGATAATATATTGGTAGCGCGAACTCAGATAATTGCGGGTGGCATCGAACATCTGGCTCTGCACCGTCAGCACGTCGACCAAGGTGCGGGTACCCACCTCGTAGCCAGCCTGGGTCGAGTCCAGCGCGCTCTTCGAGGAGACCATGGTCGCTTTCAGCGCGTGGACCCGGCTGATGCTGGAGATCACTCCCCGATAGGCGTTGCGAATGTCCGCGTTGACCGATCGCCGCTCCCGGTCGAGCACCTCCCTGGCCGCCTCATAGTCATATTGCGCCTGGCGCACCCGGGAAGTGACACCGCCGCCCTGATAGAGCGGTACATTGAGTTCGAGGCCGATCTCGCGGGCATTCACATCCGATCCCAGATCCGCATTGGTGCGGTCGATTCCGTAGGCAGCCTGCAGTTCGAGCGTCGGATAGTGGCCGGAACGCGTCACCTCGATCTGCTTGCGCAGTCCCTCCGCTGCATTCATCGCCGCGATCACTGCATAGTTCTGCTGCACCGCCGAGTTGGCCCACTCATTGATGTTCGCCGGCTCCGGTGGCGTCAGCGGCAACTCCTCGCCCAGCTTGGCAATCTCTTTCGGGTAGGGACCGACGATCTGGAACAGCGCCTCCCAAGCGTTGTCAACCTCGTTTTCCCGGAATATCTGATCTGCCCGTGCGCTGTCGTAGGCGGCCTGCGCCTCGTGCACGTCGGTGATCGCAATCAGGCCGACGTCGAAGCGCTGCCTGGCCTGTTCCAACTGCCGGCTGTTCGCTTCGGTCTGCGCAATGGAGACGGTCAGGTCGTCCTGCTTGGCAAGTATGTCGAAATAGACGTTGATCACCCGGCCCATCAGAGCGAGCTCGGCGTTGGCATAATCAGCCTCAGCCTTGGCGATCTGATTGTCCGTCTGGTCGAGCTGCAACCACAGGTCGCGACGAAAGACAGGCTGCCGTAAGCGCAGCGACAGCCCATAGTCGGAGAAATCCTCCCGGCCTTCGTTTGAACCCCTGACAATATCGCGATCGGTGTAACCGGCGCTGCCGCCAAGACTCAAACTCGGCAACAACAGGGAGAGGGCCTGCGGTCTCGATTCGCGTACCGACTCCAGTTGCTGCCTCGCCTCTCTGAGTGCAGGATCCTGTTGCAGTGCAAGATCGAAAACAGTCAACAGGTCCTGCCCCTGCACGCTGGTGACAGCCAGCAGGCAGAGCGAAGCAAGTAGACGTTTGGACAGTTTCATTTCCCAGGATTCCTTAGTTTCAGCTGAAAACTCTCTATTGGAACTGTCGGCTACGACACCGTGCTTGTGTGTACCCGTTAATTCGCGCTCCTCCGATCACTACCGGTTGGTGGCATCTCTCCAGCCAGCAGCTGCGGATCGATTCTGGCACTGGCCAGATTCATGCGCCAGTCAAGATGCGCACCGGTCACCCGGCCCGTGCCACCCACTTCAGCGATGATATCACCTTTGCGGACCCGGTCACCGACATTCACCAAAGTTTTGTTCAGATGCAGAAATGAGGAGGAGAGTCGGTGTCCGTGATCCAGTACCAATGTCACACCGGAGAAAAACATGCCGGGATGCGCCAATGTCACCACACCATCGGCCGGCGCCTTCACCGGCACGCCCACCGGCACCGCGATATCCACGCCATAGTGCGGCCGGCGTGGTTTGCCGTTGAGCACACGCTGGCTGCCGTACACACCGGAGATCGGTCCTTCGACCGGCCAGATCCAGCCACTGAGAAAGTCGGTACGCGGATCGTCTCTGTCACGTGCCCTGGATATCTCAGCCGACTCCCGCCGTATCCGCTCATAATCGATCTTTTCCGGTGTCACTTTGCGTTCCGGCAGACCGTCGATGTGCTGGATGTCATAGCTGCGCTTCTCGATCTTCAGCCGGCTTGTCTCGACGCGCCCGTCGGGAAAGCGCAGTTTCAGCAGGCTCTCGGCCGCTTGATCGCGGTCGAAACCGAGGACGAAGTAGCCAGTAGCCGAGATCCGGACCGGGACACCGTCGAGTGTGACCAGCGTACCCGGTGTGCTCCTCCCGACCACCATCCCTCCTTGCACCAGGGGGCCCGTAAGCGAAAGCTCCGCACAGGCACCCACCATGGAGATGAACAATCCGGCAAACAGCAGAAATCTTTTCAGCAGCAACATAGACCCAACATCAAGCATTTGATCAAAGTATCAAGTGTAACCAACCCATGGAATAAATTGACAGGGTGTAAATACTCATACCCCCGAAAACGTGAAATAATCACCCCTCTCGTGACCAAATTCGTCAGCCTCATTCGGAAATATGGCTGAATTCGTGCAGGTATCGTGCAAAATCGGCATCTTCCAGAAGCAGCAGAAAAACGCGGTTTGGCGGAATTTCTGATTGATCCGGACCCATCCGGACAAAAAGTCTGCCAACGCTCGAGCCACCATCAGTGACAGCAATGCCCAGAACCGGCCCCGCAGAATCGATACGCAGCCAGCCATACAGCTGGAGAGAGGTCGTCTCGATGGTGTTCGAACATCGTCGCGAACTGATCGCGGCAAACACCATCGCTGTTTTTGGTGCACTGCTCAGCGTTCCCATACCACTGCTGATCCCATTGCTGGTCGATGAAGTGCTGTTACAGCAACCAGGCAGCGCAGTCGCTTTGATGGAACGTATTTTTCCGGAGAACTGGCAGGGGCCTGTGCTCTATATTTTCGCCATCCTGCTGCTGACACTGCTGATGCGGCTCGCATCACTGATCCTGGGTGTCTGGCAGACGCGTCAGTTCACCATCATCTCCAAAGAGATCATATTCCGCATACGACAGCGTATGCTGCAGCGTCTCGAGCGCGTCTCCATGTCTGAGTATGAGACACTGGGCAGCGGCACGGTTGCATCGCATCTGGTCACGGATCTGGATGCCGTCGACAGCTTTCTCGGTGTTGCCACCAGCAAATTCCTGGTGGCGCTGCTGAGCATACTGGGTACTGCACTCGTGCTGTTACTGATGCACTGGCAGTTGGCGCTGTTCATCCTGTTTCTCAACCCATTGGTGATCTGGGTGACCACCATCTTCGGGCGTCGGGTGAAGGAGCTGAAGCGACGCGAAAACAGCGCTTACCAACTGTTTCAGGAGTCACTTGCCGAGACACTGGACGCGATCCAGCAGATCCGTGCCAGTAACCGCGAGTCCCATTACATCACTCGCATCATCCATAAAGCCGACCAGATTCGACACCACTCTGCCGCCTTCACCTGGAAGAGCGATGCCGCCACGCGCCTCTCATTCACGGTGTTTCTGTTCGGGTTCGATATATTTCGCGCACTCAGCATGCTCATGGTGCTCTACTCGGATCTGAGCATCGGTCAGATGCTCGCGGTCTTTGCCTATCTCTGGTACATGATGGGGCCGGTGCAGGAGATGCTGGCCATGCAGTATGCCTACAACGGCGCACGCGCCGCACTGGAGCGCATCAACCGGCTGCTGACCATCAATCTGGAGCCGCGCTTTCCACACAACTGCAACCCGTTTACCGGCAAGCGCACCGTCTCGTTGAGCCTGGAACGGATCTGCTTCCGTTACGGCGACGGTCCCAGGGTTCTGAACGACATCACCCTGCATATTCGCGCTGGAGAAAAGATCGCACTGGTCGGTGCCAGCGGCGGCGGCAAGACAACGCTGGTCCAGGTGATCCTCGGCCTGTATCCGCCCGAATCGGGACAGGTGCTGTTCGATGGCGTACCCGTCGCGGAGATCGGTATGGACGTGGTGCGTGATAACGTCGCCACCGTACTGCAGCATCCGGCACTATTTAACGACAGTGTGCGCGCCAATCTGACACTGGGAAGGAAGATGGACGAGCAGGCGCTCTGGCAAGCACTGAAGATCGCGCAGTTGGATGATGTGGTCAACGAACTGGACCAAGGCCTGGACACGCCGGTGGGACGCAACGGCATTCGCCTATCGGGAGGACAACAGCAGCGGTTGGCAGTGGCGCGCATGGTGCTGAGCGATCCGCGCGTGGTGATTCTGGACGAGGCAACCTCGGCACTGGACACCACCACCGAGAGCCGGCTGCATGTAGCGCTGCAGCAGTTTCTCGTTGGACGCACGACACTGATCATCGCGCACCGGCTGAGTGCGGTGAAGCAGGCCGATCGTGCGCTGGTATTCGAAGATGGTCGCATTGTCGAGCAGGGGAGCCACGAAGAGTTGATCAGAAACCAGGGGCTCTACGCTTCGCTCTATGGCCGTCAGGAGCCATAATCATTGATCCGGAAGAGCGACTTCAAACCCGCCTGGTGGCTACCGGGCCCGCACCTGCAGACCATCTGGCCGCTCTTTTTCCGACCGCGACCACAGCTGCATTTGCGTGCTGAGCGTGTCGAACTTGCAGACGGTGACTTCCTCGACATCAACTGGTTGGATAGCTCTCCAACCCACCCGTTGGTGCTGATCCTGCACGGGCTGGAAGGCTCCATCGAGTCTCACTATGCAGCCGGGCTGCTCGGTACACTGGCGAAACAGAATTTCAACGCGGTCTTCATGCACTTTCGGGGCTGCAGCGGCCATCCGAACCGTCTGGCGCGTGGCTACCACTCCGGCGAAACCGGAGACCTCTCCACCATCGTGGAACATATCGAGACGCGCAGCGGTACTGGGGTAAGCGCCATCATCGGATACTCTCTCGGCGGTAATGTACTGCTGAAGTGGCTGGGGGAGCATCGAGAGAATCCGGCGTTGCAAAAGGCAGTTGCCGTCTCGGTCCCTTTTCGGCTCGATCAGTGTGCAGACCGACTCGACCACGGATTATCCAGGCTGTACCGTGACTATCTGCTGCGAAAAATGCGTAGTTCCTATCGTCGCAAATTCGCGCTGATAGAATCTCCGCTCCAGGTGGATGTGGCACAGCTGAAAACCTTTCGTGATTTCGATGATAAAGTCACCGCACCGCTGCATGGTTTCAGTGGTGTCGAGCAATACTACACGGAGTCCAGTTCACGCCAGTATCTAGGTCGGATTCGTACCAACACCCTACTGCTGCACGCGCACGATGATCCCTTCATGCTACCGGCGACGATACCGACTGCAGAGGAGCTCTCCGTCGCAGTCACGCTGGAGCTGTCGGACCATGGCGGGCATGTCGGATTCGTCAGTGGCACCCTGCCCTGGCGCGCATGTTACTGGCTGGACAGAAGGATTCTCAATTTCATCGCGGACGTGCGTTGAACATTGTAGCTAATGCCGTGGTGGCTTGCCGATATAAACCACCTTTACGCGAACTTCCACCAACAACGCCGCGATGGCCGCGATCGCGGTAAGCACCGGCGCCATGATGGTGAACAAACCAACCACTGCGATAGCGGTGGTCAGTGAACTCTCGAGTAACACACCTCCACTCGGCTTCACAATCACCAGGCGGCGCACATTTCCTTGCGCCAGCAATCGTTCGACGAAACCGGCCAAATGACGTCCACCCACTGAAAATTCTTCTTTCCAGTTCGACTCTTCTCTTCTTCCTGACTTTGGCATTATCGTGTCGTAGCGAAGAAGTGGTTCATCCACTCTCTGTGCCAATACAGCGAATGACCAATACAGGTTCCTCAGTACACTGGACAACCTTATTGGTCACGCTCCCAAGCATCCAGCGTCCAATGCCGTGTCTTCCGTGGGTACACATAGCGGTCATGCTGTTGGGAGTTGCCATTGCGAAATCGATGATCTGCTCTGCTGCGTGGCCACGAAAAATTCTGCTGGAAATTCTTTTGCTTCCCTTCTCTCTGAGTTCCTCTAATTTTGCCTGGATATAACGCTCCGCTGAATCATGCACGATTTGGGAAACGTCATGCATCCTGACGGATGATCCGGGAAAATTGGGGTTGTAGGAGCGTATCAGAATCATCTCCAAGTCCAGTGCTTCACAGAATGCCAACGCATGCGGCAGAACAGATTCTGCAAGCTTGGAGCCATCCAATGGCACAATCATCCGCTCAAACTCAACCAGCCCTCCCTCGATCTCCATCGCACGAACCGGAATCACCAGAATCGGTGTTCTGGTAGCTTGCACGACTTTACTGGTCACACTTCCAAGCAGCAGCCTCTGCACCCCCGAGTAACCATGACTCGACATCAGGATAAGTGTCTTTTCATGCAGCTCCGCTTGCTCTATGATTCTGTCAGCCGGCTGGCCGATCTGCACACTGCTGGATAGTTGCTCTTTCCTGACACTGCTGGAAAGTATCTGCAACCTCTCTTTCAAATAGTATTCACCATCACTCAATGCCTGAGATTTGATCTTTGCAGGAATCTCGGCCATCGGTATGGAAATTACAAAAATCAGTTCGATACCACATCCGAATGCGTTGGCGAGCAGTACCGCAATCGGCAACACACTCTCCGACAGGGACGATCCATCAAGCGGTATTAAAATTCGTTTGTACATGTTCTCTCATCACCTCTGTCTGGGCCTGCAATCAGTGGCTCGGCACGGTAACTCCAGATTACCATTAGAGTCACCGCTTATCCTTATCCTACAAGCTGGCAAATGGGAGCACCCAGATGAGCAAACCGAATATAAAGCAGATTGCACTGGCAGCGAGCGTGAAGCTGACGCTCCATTTCAGAAACTCCTTGATGGGGATTTTGCGCTGCTCTTCCCTCTCCACGATATTCAATGCCACAAACAGCGCAGGCGCACCAGCAATCGTCAAATTGCTGCCTAGCGTGCCAGACCACACCAGCATCCAGTAGAGCGGCCAGGCTTCGACACCCTGCGCACCCAAGTCGCGAATCATATAGAGAAATGTCAATATGTAGGCATCGTGCTCGACAAGACCGACGATGGGTATGGTGACCCAGTAAAGGAGCGAAGCCCCCGCAATGATATTCTCCTGAAACAACGGAGCGAGATAGTTTGCCAGCAGCTGCAGCAAGTGGGTTTTTTCGAATCCCCCAACCAGTGCAAACAAGCCTATGTAAAAAAAAATCGCGCGCCAATCCAACTCCTGCAAAATCTCTTCAAACTCTGGTTTCTTCAACCTGTGCCCCATCCCCTCAATCACCAGGATCAGCAGCATGGCACCGGTCAATGCAATGAAACCGAGCTGAAATCCCAGGTGTTCCCGGAGTGCCATTGCCATAATCGTTGCGAAGAAACCGGTGACCACTATCGTTGCAAAGCGTTTGTCGGGAATCGACGCATCCAACGGGGATTCATCCGTTGAGGCACCCCCCCCCTGATGCTGTCCAGATTCGTTTGCTGGCATGCTCTTGAAGCCAAAAAAATACATGAACAGCAAGGTCAAAACGAAGGTCGCCATCAAAATGGGGAACGAGGAAGGGCGGCCATCCTGCCAGATGAACTCCATAAACTCTATACCAGAGACACTATGCAGCATCTGCGGTGGCAGATCTCCGAGCAGAAGCGCGGTACCCATAAAATTGGAACTGAATCCGATCATCAGAATGACCGGGGCCAGAGGAAGATTCAGATGCCGAACGATAGGAATGGCAACCGGGGCCATCATCAGAATGACAACCACGTTGTCCACAACCAGCGAGATGATGCCGGACAACATGGAGAGAATTATGATCAGCAGTGCGCCATTGCCTCCCGACACCACCAGCGCTTTGGCCGAGAGCCACTCCGGGATTCCCGTTTTACCCAGATACCCGGCAATGATCCAGATACTCACCAGAATCGCCATGACATTCCAGTCAACCGCATTGAACGCTTCCGACTCGGTCATGGTACCGAGCCACACCATCGCCAGAACACCTAGTACCGCGGCAACTGAACTGTCAATAAATCCAACAACCACAGTCAGTATCGTTACCGCGAAGATGATCACTGTCATCCAGAAGGTAAAATCCGTTATTTCTGCCACCTGCTATGCACTCCCCCTAAGTTGCAACCGTGCCATGCTGACCAAACTGTTCATCACGAACCAAGCTTGACGCCTGGGCGCTATAGCACTTTCGGAAACTCCTTTGCGATCTTATTCGATCGTGAACAACAGTTATATACCGTACCGAACAACCCAAATTGTTATCCATCTCGAAAGACCCTCTCTCTGCGAGTCAGTTCCCGGGGAAAATTTCCCATCTGAATATTTTAACCGGGATACACAACCAAAATGCAGTACGCCGAGCGTTCCGGTGGGTACCCTATCAGATCATCAAACTTGCGTGGTCGCAAAGCTGAGATCGGCAGGGTAGCGGCCCAGAAGCGTGGACAAATTTACGCCACCTTTACTGCGCTTCACTTCTCACCTGACCTCTCACTATTGTTTTCCAGTGGATCAGCTTCTGCGCGAAACTCAGGCCTGCATTGGCCGGACTGGTCGAAGGCAGACGTACTCTGGGAATCACCGCAGCAGCACCACGGAGTGATGGAACCACATAACGTTCGAAACTCTTCTCAGCCATCGCCCCATTAAAATAGACTGTCTCTATCTGTGGGTGAGCCGCGAAAAAAACCGGAAATTCGTTGGCAATAATTGATGATTCAACGATATCCGAATCCAGACTGGTGCTTCTGCTGCAGGTTTTCAACACATCCCACAACGCAATTTTCTGCTCGACCAGTCGTGTGCATCGCTGCTGATATGGAAGGTCGGCAGCGATACCAAACAGCGCCTGGATGATTTGCCAATAGGCGTTGCGCGGATGTGCATAATATTGGCCTGCGCGAAGCGACGCCTTTCCTGGCATAGAACCAAGTATCAGCAGGCGCGCATCCGCGGCGGAGAGAGGATCGAAACTGTGCACCCTGTGGGATGTTTCAGGAAGCATTCTCCCAATTTCCTCTGTTGACTGCTCCAGTCTGACAGTAAGAGGCTGAAATGAAAAAGGAGGCCGAAGCCCCCTTTCTGTTCAATCAGCGCCAGCAGCATCAATCCTTATCGGCTTCAACCGCCTTCATGCTCAGGCGCACCCGGCCCTGCTTGTCGACTTCCAGCACTTTGACCTTGACCGTATCCCCTTCAGAGAGCTTGTCGCTCACCTTCTCGACCCGCTCTTCGCAGATCTGCGAAATGTGAACCAGTCCGTCCCGACCTGGGAGAATGGTGACAAATGCGCCAAAGTCCATCAGTCGTGCCACCTTGCCTTCGTAGACCGCACCCACCTCAACATCGGCAGTGATCAATTGGATGCGCTTTCTGGCATCCTCACCGGCTGCTCTATCTACCGAAAAGATCTTGATCATGCCATCATCGGTCACATCGATCGTCGCACCGGTCTCTTCGGTGATAGCGCGGATCGTGGTACCACCCTTGCCAATCACGTCACGAATCTTATCCGGGTCTATTTTGAATGAGATGATGCGTGGCGCATGTTCCGACATCTCCTTGCGCGGCGTCGAGATCACCTTGTTCATCTCTTCCAGGATGTGGAGGCGCCCGACTTTCGCCTGTTCCAGCGCGGTCTCCATGATCTCGCGGGTTATACCATCGATCTTGATGTCCATCTGTAGTGCGTTGACACCATTTGCAGTGCCAGCTACCTTGAAATCCATGTCACCCAGATGATCCTCGTCACCCAGTATATCGGTCAGCACCGCGAACTGGTCGCCTTCCTTGATCAGCCCCATTGCCACACCTGCGACCGGTGAAGTAATCGGCACACCGGCATCCATCAACGACAGACTGGTTCCGCATACGGATGCCATCGATGATGATCCATTCGACTCGGTAATCTCCGATACAACCCGGATGGAGTAGGGAAACTCAGTCGGACCCGGCATACACGCCAGTACGCCCCGCTTGGCCAGACGGCCATGCCCGATCTCTCTCCGTTTCGGGCTGCCTACACGGCCGATTTCATTGACGCAAAAAGGTGGAAAATTATAGTGCAACATGAAACTTTCGCGATAACTTCCCTCCAGCGCGTCGATGATTTGCGCATCGCGCTCGGTCCCCAGTGTGGTGACCACCAACGCCTGGGTCTCGCCGCGGGTAAACAGTGCCGAGCCGTGCGTACGCGGTAGCACGCCGGTGCGCACGGTGATTGGCCGCACCGTTTTGGTATCACGACCATCGATGCGCGGTTTGCCCGCCAGAATCCTGCCGCGCACCACCCGCTTTTTCAACATCTCGATCGCAGCAGAAACAGCTTCCTCAGACCACTTTGATTCAGCACCGCGACACAGTGCTGTAACCGTTTCCGCCTTGATCACATCGATGCGGGCATAGCGCTCCATTTTGTCCGCGATGGTGTAAGCCTCACTCAGACTCTCGCCCGCCGTGGTATTGACCGCGTTGATGAGATCCTGGTCCGGTACCGGTGGTTCAAATGCCATTACCGGCCTACCCACCTCGGCCGCCAGCTCCCTGATCGCTTTGATGGCCACTTGCATCCGCTCATGCCCGAAGAGTACCGCGCCGAGCATCACCTCCTCCGATAGCCCTCTGGCTTCGGATTCCACCATCAGCACAGCCCTCTCCGTGCCCGCCACGACCAGATCGAGATCGGTATGCTCACTCAAGCCACTGCCAGGTGCATTGAGCAGATAGGCACCATCTTTGAAGCCGACGCGGGCAGCACCGATGGGACCATTAAACGGCAGACCGGAAATAGCAAGCGCCGCTGAAGAACCCAACAGTGACGGGATCTCCGGGTCCACGGCGGGGTTGAGCGACATCACGGTGCATATGATCTGCACTTCGTTGGTGAATCCTTTCGGAAACAACGGCCGGATCGGCCGGTCGATCAGACGCGAGACCAGAATCTCCTTCTCTGAAGGACGACCCTCGCGTCGGAAGAAGCCTCCCGGGATCTTACCGGCTGCATAGGTTTTCTCCTGGTAATCTACAGTCATCGGGAAGAAGTCACGTTCCTCCACCCCGTATCTGGAGCCCACCACTGTACACTGCACCACGGTACCATCCATGTCGATCATGATCGCACCGTCCGCCTGACGTGCAATTTCGCCAGTCTCCAGTGTTACCTTATGGTCGCCGTACTGAAACTCTTTCTTTATAAGGGTCACTCTGTTCTCCTCATCACTTCTAGCCGTGGTTAGCGGCGCAGACCAAGATTGGAAATCAGGGTGCGATATCTCTCCACATCCTTGGATTTCAGATAGTCCAGCAGCTTGCGGCGGGAGTTGACCATACGCACCAAACCCCGACGTGAGTGATGGTCATGTTTATGTTGAGAGAAGTGTTCGGTGAGCTCGTTGATACGAGCGCTCAGCAAAGCCACCTGCACCTCGGGAGACCCGGTATCGTTCTCCCCCCTACCATACTTCGCGACGATCTCGCTCTTCTGCTCTGCATTCAATGCCATTGATTTTCTCCTCATTGAGAGTGACTGAGAGAGGCCGATCCCCCGACAATGAGTTCAGGAATCACGGCCGTATCGATACCAGAATAGCTGGCATGGCCATCCTGGATCAGTGGACTGCTGATTATGATGCTTTTACTTGTGACTAGCAAACCGGATAGAGCAGACTGTGCGAGACCCGCTACAAATCGCCTTCAGATCAGTCGTTTCGGCGCCACCCTTCCATCATCGAGAATCTCGCCGACACCGAAAAATTTCCCGTTGTGGTCATGCAGCCGCACCTTACCTTCTGTTGGTGCATTCGGCACCTGCACCGGCTGTCCTTGTTTTATATAGAAAGTGCTGTCGGGGTTGAGTCTGACCGCGGGCCAGTTGTCCAGCGCCCGCTCTATGGGTAGCAGCAACGCCTGTAAAGCCTCCCTGCCCTGTTCGAACGCGCTGTTCAACGCTTCCATGTTTACCATATTCTCGCCGCTGAATGGTCCTACACCGGTGCGCCGCAACGCAGTCACATGGGCACCACAGCCCAGTTGCAGACCGATATCCTCAGCCAGGGTGCGTACATAGGTTCCCTTACTGCAATGTACCTCAAGCTCGAACTCCGGTGGATCGAACGCCACCAGTTCCAAGCGGTAAATCTGAATTCTTCGCGGTTCGCGCTCAACTTCCACCCCGTCCCGTGCCAGTTTGTACAGGCGTTCCCCTTTGTGCTTCAGTGCGGAGTACATCGGCGGGATCTGCTGAATATCACCACGAAAGTTGTTCAGTACCTGCCTGATATCCTTTTCACCAACACCTTCGGTCGAACGGGCCTCAACCAGGGTCCCCTCCGCATCTCCGGTAGAGGTGATCTCGCCCAGTTTGACCCGCACCCAGTAGCGCTTATCCGCGTCGAGCAGAAAAGCGGAAATTTTCGTGGCTGAGCCGAAGCAGATGGGTAACAATCCCTCCGCCAACGGGTCGAGACTGCCAGTGTGTCCTGCCTTGCGCGCGAAAAACAGACGCTTCACCCTTTGCAGCGCAGCATTTGAGGTTTCGCCCAATGGTTTATCCAGCAGAAGAATCCCTTCCACATTGCGTCCTGGATGACTACGCCGCCCCATCCTCAGATTCTCCAATAACTCCGGCTGCAGTGACACATGTGACTCAAGTCCTCGTTCACTGCACAGCAACCATTCGCCTAGTTCTGGTGATGCTCTGAATCTGATTTGACTGCCAGCTCGATCAGACTGGCCAGACGCTCACCCTGCTCTACCGATTCATCATAGACGAAATGCAGCTCCGGCAGCGTACGCAGCTTCATTCTGCGACCCAGTTCGTGGCGAAAGAAGGGTGCAGCATCGTTCAGCAACCGTGTGGTTTCAGCCATTCCCAGACTGCCCGCCATAGCGGTGAAGTAGATCTTGGCATGGGAAAAATCACGCACCACCTTGACCGCCTGGATGGTGATCATACCGAGCCGGGGATCATCCAACTCCTCGCGCACCAGGTTGGCAATCTCTCTCTGTATCTGTGCACCGACCCGGTCGGTACGCTTGAATTCACGCGCCATCTGTATAGGGATCCCAAAGGCTCAAGGAGTGCAGCGCAAGATCAGATCTCACGCGCCACGACGGTGCGGTCAAATACTTCTATATGATCGCCAATCCTGACATCGTTGTAGTTCTTCACGCCAATGCCGCATTCTGTCCCCGCCTTGACCTCGTTGACGTCATCCTTATGCCGGCGCAGCGACTCAAGTGAACCCTCGTAGATCACCACATTCTCCCGCAGCACGCGAATCGGACTGTTGCGCCTGACCGTGCCATCCACGACCATGCAACCGGCAATGGATCCGAGCCGGGAAGAGCGAAACACATCACGCACCTCGGCCAGTCCGATGATCTCTTCGCGCACTTCTGGTGAGAGTAGACCGGAGAGCGCCTTTTTCACATCGTCGAGGATCTCGTAGATGATGCTGTAGTAACGAATGTCTACGCCCTGCTCTTCGGAAATCCGCCGGGCAGTCGCGTCGGCCCTGACATTGAAGCCGATCACCACGGCATTAGAAGTCAAAGCCAGATTGACGTCGGATTCGTTGATACCACCCACACCCGCAGCAACTAACTTCACCTTCACCTCTTCGGTGGAAAGTTTGGTGAGCGAGTCGCGCAGCGCTTCGACACTGCCCTGCACATCCGCTTTCAACACCAGGTTCACATAGTTGACCTCACCTTCGGTCATCTGAGCGAAGAAGTCCTCCATCTTGGAAGCCTTCTGAGCGGCAAACCGATTATCGCGATTCTTGTCCCTGCGACTCAAGGCCAGTTCGCGTGCTCTGCGTTCACTCGAAACGACAATGGCGTCATCGCCTGCATTGGGCACCCCCGACAATCCGAGTACCTCGACCGGAATACAGGGACCTGCCTTTTTCGCCTGTTGGCCATTCTCATCCAGCATGGCACGGACCCGACCAAACTCCTGCCCGCTGACCAACATGTCACCCTGCTTGAGAGTGCCGGATTGGACCAGCACGGTAGCTACCGGACCACGCCCTTTGTCCAGGCTGGATTCAACCACGATACCGCGCGCCGGACCATCCACCGAAGCCTTCAGTTCCAGCACCTCTGCCTGCAACAGAATCGCATCCAGCAGGTTGGCTATTCCGGTCCCGGTTTTCGCCGATACCTGAACGAACATGGTGTCACCACCCCACGCTTCAGAGAGAACCCCCTGCTGGGAGAGTTCCTGCATCACCTTGTCCGGATTGGCATCTGGCTTATCCATCTTGTTCACAGCCACGATGATCGGCACTTCGGCCGCTTTGGAGTGATGAATCGCTTCGATTGTCTGCGGTTTCACCCCGTCGTCTGCAGCCACTACCAGGACCACGATATCTGTCGCTTTGGCGCCACGCGCGCGCATCGCCGAGAAGGCGGCGTGACCCGGTGTGTCCAGAAAGGAGATCATCCCCTTATCGGTATTCACATGATAAGCACCGATGTGCTGGGTAATTCCCCCTGCTTCTCCCGCAGCCACGCGAGAGCTGCGGATATAATCCAGCAGCGACGTTTTGCCGTGATCGACGTGTCCCATAATGGTCACCACTGGGGCGCGCGGTTGTAGTTCTCCCTGGAACTCCTCTTCTATCGAACTCATCACTTCGGCTTCGATATCGGCCGCTTTCTGAGCCACCGGCTTGTGTCCCATCTCTTCCACCACGACACTGGCGATGTCACTTTCCAGCACCTGATTGATGGTCACCATCATGCCCATCTTCATCAACTCTTTGATTACATCCGCCGCCTTGACCGACATGCGCAAGGCAAGATCGGCAACGGTGATGCTCTCAGGAATCTCTACTTCGCGTACTACCGGTTCAGTGGGTCGTACGAATCCATGTTGTGTCTCAGTGCTGACAGGAACGGTTTTGGTAGTCACCGGCTTGCTTCTGCGTCGACCGCGTTTACCCTCGGAAACATGCAGCTCCTTGCGTCCTCTGCCCCTGGCTCGATCTCTCTCTTCCCCCAGATCCTCTTCATCACGGGCTACACTCCTTTTGCCAGCGCGCTCATAAACTGCGTCCTTGGCCTTCTCCTCCAACCTTGCCAAACGTGCCGCTTCCTCCCGCTCGCGTTGCTCTTCAGCCTCCTGCGCACGCCTCTGCTCTTCCACCTCACGCCGTCGGGCCTCTTCCTCCTCACGCAGCCTGCGCTCCTCCTCTTCCTGTGCGCGCCGTCGGTTGGCCTCCTCTTCCTCGATGCGACGCTTTTCAGCCTCCTGGCGCGCTTTGTTCTCTTCGCTGATATCGTGTCTCAGACGTGCCTGATCTTCGAGCGCCTTGCGCGCAGCCTCCGCCTCTTCCAAACGCTTTTCATCGTCAGAGACGGTACTGCGTTTGACATAGGTCTTCTTACGCCGCACCTCGACGCTGACAGTTTTAGCCGCACCGCGCGCCAACGGTCCCCGTCCCGTGCTGCGTCCTGTGGCGGCTGGCTGCCTCAATTCAGTGACTGTCTTGCGTTTCAATGTGATTTTCTTCGGTCCCCCAAGCGCTGTGGACTGTGATTTACCATGGCTCTCCTGCAGATGAGCCAGTAGTTTTCTCTTCTCATCGTCAGTGATAATGTCTTCAGCCCCGGATTTGGGCAGAGAAGCCCGCCGCAACTGGGACAACAGCAGATCGACCGGGATACCAACATCGTCCGCCAGCTGTTTTACAGTTATGTCGCTCATTGTGAAAGGACCTCCAATTTAGCCCTATCCCTGCCGCCCGTCATCTTTGAACCAGGGGGCGCGTGCGGTCATGATAAGCGCTGCAGCCCGCTGCTCGTCCATTCCGTCAATCTCCATCAGCTCATCCACCGACAACTCGGCCAGATCATCCATACTGAGCACTTGCCGTTCTGCCAGTTCGTAGGCAAGTTCCCTGGTCATACCCTCCATCTGCAGCAGATCCTCTCCCGGCTCCTGCAATGTCTCCTCCCTGGCAATGGCCTGGGTAAGGAGTACCTCTTTGGCGCGGTTACGCAACGATTCGACGATATCCGCATCAAACTCCTCGATTTCGAGCATTTCGCTGATTGGCACATAGGCCACTTCGTCGAGTGAGGTGAAACCCTCCTGCACAAGAATCGTGGCAACCTCTTCATCTACATCCAGCTGCTTCATGAAGTTCTCGATGAAAATGCGCCCCTCCTCTTCACTCTGGGCCGCGGCGTCCGCTTCGTTCATCACGTTCAGCTCCCATCCCGTCAGCTCACCGGCAAGACGCACGTTCTGCCCACCGCGCCCGATCGCCTGGGAGAGATTATCTTCATTGACCGCCACGGTCATGCTACCCCGATCCTCGTCGATCACGATCGAGACAACCTCGGCCGGAGACATCGCGTTGATCACGAACTGAGCCGCATTCTCGCTCCACAAGATGATGTCCACCCGTTCGCCGTTGAGTTCATTGGATACCGCCTGCACGCGTGATCCGCGCATGCCGACACAGGCACCGACAGGATCGATACGCGAGTCCCGGGAGAGCACCGCGATCTTGGCTCTGAGCCCGGGATCCCGGGCAGCGCCCTTGATTTCAATCAGCCTCTCTCCAACTTCCGGCACCTCAAGCTTGAACAGTTCTATCAGCAGTTCCGGACGTGTGCGACTGACAAACAGCTGGGGACCCCGAGGTTCCGGACGCACATCGTAAAGAAAGCCGCGGATTCGATCGCCGCTCCTGACCGACTCCCGGGGAATCATCTCCTCACGCGGAATCAACGCCTCGGAATTGCCCCCCAAATCCAAGGTCACATTCCCCCGCTCGATCCGTTTCACCACACCGGTAACCAACTCCCCTTTGCGTGGCAGATAAGCCTCAACGACTTTGGCGCGCTCAGCTTCACGAACCTTTTGTACGATCACCTGCTTGGCGGTCTGCGCGGCTATCCGGCCGAAGGCGATCGACTCCATCGGCTCCTCGATATATTCACCCACCTGAATCGCCGGATTCTGCTTCTGCGCCTGTTCCAGCAACATCTGAGATTCGGGATTCAGCTCCTCCCCTTCGTCCGGTTCTGCAATCACTTCCCAGCGACGAAAACTGACATAATTACCGGAGCTTCTGTCAATAGAGACCCGCACGTCGATCTCTCCCCCGTGCTTCTTACGGGTGGCCGACGCCAGCGCCGCTTCGATGGCTTCGAATATGGTCCCTTTGTCAATATCTTTCTCGTTGGAAACGACATCAACAACCATCAAAATCTCTTTATTGTTCATCGCTTCTATTCCCATCAGAATTCCGGGACAAGTTTTGCCTTGTCGATCTGATCCAGCGGCAGACGCAGCGTCTCATCGCCAACCGCCAGCAATATCTCCTCTTGTTCCATGCCGAGCAACTTACCAACGAAACGACGTTGCCCTGATATCTTCGTTCGCAACTTCAGCATAACCCGGTTACCGATGAACCGTTCAAAATCCCGCCTGCCGAATAGGGGTCTGTCCAATCCAGGAGAAGAGACCTCGAGGTTGTAGTTCTCTTCGATTGGATCCTCCACATCGAGAATGCCACTGATCTGGTGACTTACACGGGAACAATCATCCAGGGTAATCCCTTCCGGCTGGTCTATATAGATCCTCAGCAAGCTGCCTCTGCCCCGGTTCAGATACTCGACACCCACCAGCTCGTAACCCATCGCTTCGACTACCGGCGCGAACAGATCAGTCAATTTTTCTACTGTGCCAGCCATTCACCAGATCACTAAAAAAAAATGGGCCAGAGGCCCACATTCTCGACAAACAACCGATCCCGGCGCCTCTGCCGCCGGCGCATGGTCACGCTGTACCGATCCGTCCAATAAAAAAACCCCGCCGCCGGGGTTTCTCGCGAAACACTCTGCCAGTGCTGCCACCTGCCCGCGCAGCGCACTTCACTTAACTTTGAAGTGCACCGACACTAACGGATAAAGCATAGCTTATTAAGCACCTGTGTGCAATTGTACATGGAGCACCCAAAAGTGGAGCACACCATTCAGCGGGCCGTCGAGCTTGCTGGTCAGATACGGCTCGGCTATAACTTCCTGCGTCCCGCGGTAGTTTGGTGGTAGAATTCTGCGGTTATCCTTGCCGCAACCGGAGAACGACGATAATGGATTGCGACCCCGAATCGGCATCACGAGCAGGCTGCCCATGAGTATCCATGTCACCAAGCACCCACTGATTCAGCACAAACTCGGACTGATGCGAAAAGATGACATCAGCACTCGCGCTTTCCGTCAACTGGCCAGTGAGGTCAGCATGCTGCTGACCTATGAGGCCACCAAGGATCTGACGACGGAGCGTACCCAGATCCAGGGTTGGTGCGGACCGGTCGAGGTGGATCAGGTGAAAGGTAAAAAGGTAACCATCGTTCCGATACTCAGGGCCGGCCTGGGCATGCTGGACGGAGTCATGGAACTCATCCCCAGCGCCAGAATCAGTGTGGTCGGACTGTATCGCGACGAAAAGACACTACAGCCGGTGCCCTATTTCGAAAAACTCGTGGTCGATATCGAACATCGCACCGCACTGATCGTTGATCCGATGCTGGCCACCGGCGGCACCTTCAACGCCACCGTCGATATGGTAAAAAGCAAAGGTTGCAGGAACATCAAGGGTCTGTTCCTGGTTGCCGCACCCGAAGGAGTGGCAGCAGTGGAACACGCGCACCCCGATGTGGATATGTACGTTGCAGCTGTGGACGATCACCTCAACGAACACGGCTATATCATCCCGGGCCTGGGGGATGCCGGTGACAAACTGTTTGGAACCAAGTAGAGCTTCAAGATGAATGATCACAATACCGCATCCCCACTGCCTACCGCAGTGCTCGGTCTGCAAATGTTGTTCGTGGCTTTCGGTGCGCTGGTGCTGGTACCGATATTGACCGGATTGGATCCGAATGTGGCACTGTTTACCGCAGGTGCGGGCACGCTGGTCTTTCAGCTGGTGACGAGACGACAGGTACCGATTTTTCTCGCCTCCTCTTTTGCATTCATCGCTCCGATCACCTATGGCGTTCAGACCTGGGGCATAGCGGGAACCCTGGCCGGTCTGCTGGCCGCAGGTATCGTCTATGTGGTACTCAGCGCGCTCGTCTTTTGGCGTGGTGTCACTTTCATTCACCGTTACCTGCCACCCATTGTGACCGGTCCGGTGATCATGGTGATCGGGCTCAGCCTGGCCCCGGTCGGTATCAATCTTGCGCTTGGCAAGAGCGGTGACGGCAGTGCTGAACTGGTAAGCGCCGACACAGCGCTTACCATCTCCATGGTGACGCTGACAGCAACCGTCATCGCCTCCACCCTGGGCAGTGGTATGCTGCGCCTGATCTCCGTCCTTTTCGGAATTCTGGTGGGTTACCTGATCTCGCTCACCTTCGGTGTTGTCCACTTCGACACAGTCGGCACGGCCGCCTGGTTCGCAATTCCCACATTCACCCAGCCCGAGTGGAATTTTCAGGCGGTACTCTTCATCGTACCGATCGCCATTGCCCCCGCTATCGAGCACATCGGCGACATAGCGGCTATCGGGGCTGTCACTGGCGAGGACTATTTCGAGAAACCGGGACTGCATCGCACTTTGCTTGGCGACGGACTTGCAACCTCAACCGCAGCCATGCTGGGCGGTCCTCCCAATACCACCTACTCGGAAGTGACGGGTGCCGTGGCGCTGACCCGGGCGTTCAACCCGAGGATCATGACCTGGGCTGCGGTTTTCGCCATCCTGCTCTCCTTTTCCGGCAAATTGGGCGCTCTCCTGCAGACGATTCCGACACCCGTCATGGGCGGTATTCTCACCCTGATGTTCGGTGCCATTGCAGCAGTGGGCATGAATACGCTGGTGCGCAACAAAGAGAGCCTTTCAGAGCCACGCAATCTGGTAATCATCGCATTGGTGCTGGTTTTCGGGATCGGTGGAATGCAGTTTGGAATCGGCGAATTCACCCTCAAAGGGATAGGGCTGTCCGCCATCACTGCCATTCTGCTAAATATTCTGCTGCCGCGGTCGAACTGAGTGTGAAACCACCCTTTTCACACCGTGGCAGCAACGGGCCGCTGAACAGAAAAGCCTGGTAAATCGCGATCGCGGACCTTGCAGAGTCGCTCAAGTGACTTGTGTCAGTTTTTTTTACATTCAGGCTGACTGAGCTTCACGCGAAAATCTACAAACGTTTGCTGAAAGCCGTATTTATTCATTTGGCAAAAAATTTGCTTGGCTTTGAGTTTAATGCCCCGACAGACTGAACCATGATCCAAAAATTTCGCATAACGTTCATCATCCTGCTCACACTGACGCCATTCCTGAGCAAAGAGGCACTGAGTCTCAATTACGCCAAGGTGCCGATCGAGAAGCTGCAGGCAATGGCGCTACAGGGGGACCAGATCGCCCAGGTCGAACTGGCGACAGCATTGGAGCACGGAGAAGGGATAAAAAAGGATATCGGGCTTGCCATCAGCTGGTACTGCCAGGCAGCCGGTCGCGGCTCCCGCGACGCACAACGCAGTCTGGGGTGGATCTACGCCAACGGTAAAGGTGTGGAGAGAGATGACCAACTGGCAGCCTACTGGCTGAACAAGGCGGCTGACTCCGGTGATGACTACGCCGCCAGACTGGTGAAACGGATCGTGGACCATGTAGGCACTCCGGATAACACCGGCTGCTCCCATGTAGCGAACGCCCACTGGCTGGGCAAACGGTGCAACAGGTCCGATTGCCGACACACCGTGAAAATGGTGGAGAAACTGGCGCTTGACTATCAGCTGGATGCCAATCTGGTGCTGGCAGTGATTGCGGCTGAATCGGCGTTCGATCCGCTAGCCCGCTCAGTCAAGGATGCCCGCGGCCTGATGCAACTGATCCCCGAAACCGCCGCCAGGTTTGGGGTAACGGATTCCTGGGACAAAGAACAGAACTTGCGTGGGGGTATGGCATACCTGCGCTGGTTGCTGGCCTTTTTCAACGGTAACGTGGAGTACGCACTGGCCGGATACAATGCCGGTGAAAACCGGGTCACCGAGTACCAGGGGGTTCCCCCTTTCTCTGAAACGAAAGCTTATGTCAGACGCATTCTCACAGACTACGGCAAACGCTTTCATACTTTCGACAAAAAATGGTTGAAGCGCTCCCGACCGGCAGTTGTACAATCTCTGGTTCAACGTGAGAAAAGAGTGGCCTCGGAAGCACTGGGCGGATAAAGTACCGGCCGCACCACAGCTGGTATCGAATCACTGGCATTCGCGGCCGCACCCATCGTTCCTCTGGTATCGCCGACCGATCCCGGTCCAACTGCAAATGGTGCGGTCGCCTAAGCAGCCAGTCTGCGTAACAGCCTGGAGAGATGAAGGTTGATCTTCTTGTTCGCTCTGACGATCTCTTTCTGCTCCGCCAATATCTCCCACATGATCTCGTCGGTGGTGAGGGGGTTGGCCAGCACGACGCGAAAAACGGTGATTATCTGCCCATTGTAACGGTGTGGATCGAGCCGGGTTCTGGAAACGAAAGTCTTTCCGGCCGCGCGCTGCAGCTTTTGCACCTTCCTGGTGATCTTATCCAGCACTCTGTTGATCGACTCTGATTCATCTTGAGTCGCCTTCGCCAGCGCCTGTTGAATTGCTGATGGTACGTAGCGGTAAGTCAACAGATTGAGCTCCGGGCGGGTGACCAGCTCAAAATCTTCATCGCGATCGATCAGCTCAGCAAATGCCAGCGCCTTCTCGATACCTTGATCGATCAGCAGTTCGAATCCTTTGCGCCCGATGATGCGCAGCGCGGAGTGGACCAGCATCGAGATACCCGGGCGTGAACCCTCCAGCGTATGTGAACCCAGGTCTTTGGAACCTCTGCGCAGTACATATTCGGCATGATGCTCAATGCTCGATAATGAAGTGGGATTGCGAAACACAACCATCCCGGCGCCCATCGGAACATAGAGCTGTTTGTGGGCATCGATCGTCACCGAATCTGCCCGTTCGATACCGTGCAGCAGATAGTTGTGCCTTGCGGAAAAAAGTGTCGGCCCTCCCCAGGCTGCGTCCACATGAAAATGACACTGATACTCCTGTGCAATATCCGCCATTGCATCGAGCGGATCGACGTTTCCTGTCTCCGTGGTTCCGGCAATTCCCACCAGACTGAGTATTCTGGTCCCTTTCGCATATAATTGCTGGCAGGTTTTGCGCAGTTTTTTCAGATCGATGCGATTTTGGTTGTCGGTGTCTATCGGAATCAGTGAATCTCGACCGATCCCAAGAACATCCGCTGCTTTTGCGAATGAGTAGTGACCACGGCGGGAGATCAATATGGCAACACTCGTGTATCCGTAGAAGCGCAGTGCCTGATGGATACCCTCCTCCGCCACCCCCCTGAAACCGTCCGCCGGGGGAAACAGGTTGTTGCGTGCCGCCCAGAGAGCGGTGATATTGGAAACTGTTCCTCCGGAACAGAATGCCCCCAGCGCCACTTCACTGTTGTGCATCCACTTTTTGTAGTACCGCTTTTTGCGCTGGTAAATAAGATGATGCAGCATGCCCAGCACCTGCCGCTCCATTGGTGTAAACGCCTTGGATGTCTCGATCTTGACCAGATTTTGGTTCAATGCGGTCATGATACGGGAGAGCGGCAGCATGAAGCTGGGGAGCGCAGAAGTCATATGGCCAACAAAACCCGGAGCTGCGGTATGTACCGACTGCGCCACCAGACTGTCCATCAGAAAATGGGTGTAGTCGGAAACGAAGGTGGGCTGTTCGGGAATTTCCGGGTCCGAAAAATCCCTCTCGATCTTCTCCAGATCCATCTCGCTGGCTACAATGTGCTGACGCAGAAAGCCGGCGAGATTCTGAGAGATCTCGAGATCTATTTTCCCAAGTGTCGAGCAAGGAGTCTCAGGTACGGTAAAGATCCGGTGAAGATTGCTGAGACTGGCGACAGCGCCTTTGTGACCTTCACCCTCGCTCATCTGTTTTTCCTGTTCAAATCGTCAGAAGCCCCATATTCAATCAACAAGATGGTGAATTTCCTCTCTGCTCGATTAACCGTACAGTCACTTCCAGGCGCTGGTAGGGCCGCATTACCCAGCTATGAGCGCGTGCAAAAATACCCGAGATAGCCCGATCATTCAAAAAAATTTTCACTATGAGTAAGAAATTTTATCACCTATCTGATCGCCTACAGCGCGTTTTTTCGTTTTGGAGCGGTCTACCATCGATTGATCAGCAGAAACTCCACCTCTCGCGCAGCAGGACTGAATAGCCACTGCAATCGATCAACAGCAAACCACCAGGCAGGCTCGGCAATCATGCAAAAGCTTGAGCAAGGTTTAAAATATCTTGGAAGTCATGGACTTAATCTGATCTCAATACTCGACTGCGGCAAGCTGCCCAAATTAACCAGTGCAACGATTTGCGATTCTGGCATAGCGCTCTTCGACTATCAGCGTCTGTTATTGATCGGACACGGCGGGCGGTTGCTGTGGCACGCACTGCGTGCACAGGGGATGGAAACAGTAGATCCGGTAGATCACTACAGCGTCACCGTGATATCCCAGTTTATTCAAATCCACCTGCGCAATGCGCCGCTGCTCTGGCTCTATCCACTCACGCAGCACCAGGTTCCATTGCAGCAGTTGGGGGCTGCGGCAGGTTGGGACCACCCCTCTCCGCTGGGATTGGGCATCAGCCCGGACTATGGCCTTTGGTATGCTTACCGGGCCGCCCTGCTGATCGATGCCGACCTGCCGCTGACGCCACTCCACAGATCGTTATCCCCGTGTGACGGCTGTAGCGACAAACCCTGTGTCCGTCACTGTCCAGTCGGTGCGGTGCGATCGACGGGTATGGCTATGGAGGTCTGTGCGAAGCAGCGTCTGGCGGAAAAATCAATCTGTGCCGACAGATGCCCAGCGAGAATGGCCTGCCCGGTGCACCCGGAGCACAGATACGAACTCGATCAGATCCAGTATCACTACCACCACTCGCTGGCAACACTGCGTGACTGGTATGCCGTATAACGGGATGCAGACGGCACACGGTTCAGCGCTACCTGACCGGACCCCAAGATATTCAGCCCCCACCCCGGTGAAAACAGAGATCGAATCTATCCATGAATGTGCTGCGTTGCACTCTGTCCAGACCGGTGAAATGGAAATCGACACGGGTGACCGGCAGACACAGTGACGCGATTTTTCGACTTCCCGCCTCGTGTAACTCTATCAGGATCGTACCTGCCGGATGGGCAATGTGAACTTTTCCCTGATCCTGGCTATAGGTCAATGGCGCTATCGCCGCTGGCAGAGTCCTCAGGAACTCTCTCGCTGTCAGTCCCATCTCGCGGGAAAAGCTGCTCGGCAATTCGTCTTTCATGGTTGAATGCAAGCGCATGATGCTTTCGCCATCATAAGTGTGACGTTTGTTTCGGCAGCTGCTCCGCCTGCATCGTTCTGACTTCCCACTTCCATGTGGGTCGCCTGTCGGGCGTTCGCCTGAATATTTTGTCCACTGAACAAAATATTCAGGCTCACCCACCCGCAACCGCGGGCCAGACGGCGAGTTCATCACCGTCGGAGAGGGGAAGGTGGCGCGCGCTGGGGGGAACGAAAACGCCGTTCACCAACACCAGATGAACCTGGGCAAGGGGTACCCCGTGCTGTTGTAGCACACTCAATGGTGAGCTGTTGTCCGGCAACTCCAGATTCACCGCGTTCCTTTCCGCGCCTGTGGGCAGAAACTCGCTGAAGGAGGCATACAGCTTGAACTTGAGCCTGATCAATCCACCCCACCGAAAAGTCAGAGAGTGATATGCGTAAACTACCTACTGTATCGTTGCCAGGTAGGCCTCCATCACCCGGCTCGGGTCTCTGGTCAGTCGAGCCTTCCAGTCGCCGAGATCGATTCGGCTCTGAATCAGGCCGCGCAGCACACCGACATGCTCAGTGAAACCGAGGGTGATGGCGCCAACCAGACGCCGCCCATCGAACTGCAGCTTGATGTAGCGATAATTCGCCTCATCCAGCAGTTGCGCAGCCTCCCCACCATCGGCACCCTGCCAAAGCCCGTAGGAAGTGGAGATCAGCCCTAGCGAGTCGAGCACGTTCATTCCCAGACTGCCCTGATAGCGAACTTTACATCCGCTCATATTGAGGGCTGCCAACCGTCCCGTCTCGACCGCGACCGGCTGAATCGCATGCACCGAGTGTTTCCCGGTGTTCCAGTCAAACCCCTCACATACGTCGCCTGCTGCGTAGATACCGACGGCCGAACTCTGCAGATACTCATCCACCACCACACCCTGCCTGATCTCGATCCCGCTACCGGCAAGAAATTCGACATTGGGACGCACACCAGTGGCCACCACAATCAGATCCGCTGCAATTTCACCCCCCTGGGCAGTCTGTACCAGATAACGGGAGGCGCCCGATGGATCAGGCACTACCCTCCTGATTTCCGTCGAGGTCCTGACATCCACACCTTGAGCAATGCACCACCGTTTGATCAGATTACCGGCCGTCTGGTCCATCATACGTGGCACCATACGGTCTCCCATCTCGATCACGGTAAGTTTCACCTGTCGCCGCGCCAGCGCCTCCATGATGATCGAACCGATAAAACCGGCGCCCATCAGCACTACGCGGCTGCCAGCAGCCGCGTAGTGCGCGATATCCCGGGCGTCCTGCAGAGTCCAGCAGTGGTGGATTGCCGGCTGATCGAGTCCAGAAACCGGCGGTTTGACCGGATGGGAACCACTGGCGACCAACAGCCGATCAAACGCCAGCGTTTCACCACTGTGCAGTGAGAGTCGGCGGGTGTTGCTATCGACACCCTTCACCCAATCTCTGACACACTTTATCCCGAGTGCGTCGAAGTGATCCGGGGAGTGCCGCAGGTAAGTTCCGGCTTCTTCGATCTGGCCCGCAAGCAGATAGGGTATCGCCATGCGTGAGTAAGCAGGTTCCGGCTCGCCGCCGACTACCACAATCTCAGCCTGTGCATCCTCCCTGCGCAGCGTCTCAGCCGCCACCACTCCGGTTGGACCGGCACCGATAATCGCGTATCTCATCGCAATCAGAGTCCCAGTCGGGAGAGCGTTTCCCGGGTTGGAACACCGGACTCGTCCCAACCACGCAGCTGATAATATTCCGGCAACATCTGTTCCAGACCGTTCACCCTCCCCTTGGCTGGACCACTCTTCGCAGCATCTTTGAGCAGACGCTTCGGCAACGTGTCATCCTTGCCGGTAAAACCAGCCGCAAGATTGAACTGTCGTTCCATGTTCCAGATACGTTCACCCACTTCCGAGAGTCGTTCCAGACTCCACTCCCCGTCACAGGCTGCATCGACCTGCGGCTGAAAATCGTCCAACGACCAGGCGAAGGTGGTGAACAGACAGAGCCCGGTGGAATCCACCGCCGCGGTGGCATCCTGGAAAGCCTTAACCAGACCGGCCTTCCCCTCGGTAGCGAGCGGATCGGTCTTCTCCGGAATACCCAGTATCTCCGAGGCAACGGTATAGCTGCGCAGATGACAGGCACCGCGGTTACTGGTGGCGTAAGTCAGCCCCATTCCCTGAATGCCGCGTGGATCGTATGCGGGAAACTCCTGGCCTTTCACGCTCATCGACAACTCTGGATGACCATACTTTTCGCATAGCCGCTTGGAGCCCAGTCCGAGCACCTTGCCAAATCCCTCGCCGCGTCCAACCAGCTCGGCCATTTTCGTCAGTGCTTCAGCAGATCCGAAATTCAGCGCTATTCCGCCGGTGTCAGCATCGGTGATCAAGCCCATCCCGTACAGCTCCATCGCCGCGCCCAGCGTGGATCCGAAGGTGATCGGATCAAACGCCTGTTCATTACAGACAAAATTGGCGAAGGTGAGTGCCTCCAGATCGTCAACCCCGGTAGCAGCACCCAGTGCCCATGCCGCCTCATACTCCAGACCGCCTGATGCGCCCCAGTATTCGGGCCGGTTGACCACGGCGAAGTGGGTCTGGTCCATCTTGGAGATACGGCCGCAGGCGATGGTACAGCCGAAACAGGCCTTGTTGGCAATCAGGTTCGGCTTGCCGTCGCTGGCACGCGGTTGGTGCATTGCTTCGCCCGAGATGCGGCTGGCGCCGTCGAACTGCACGTCGTTGGCGTTCTTACTCGGCAGCGCGCCTACTTCATTGATGACGTTCATCAACACCTGTGTGCCGTAGGTGGGCAGTCCCTGTCCGGTCACCGCATTTTCCGCCAGAATTCTCTTCTTCTCATTCACCGCATTCATGAAGCGGATGGGATCCTTGACCTGCACGCCCCTGGTGCCGCGCACCGCAATCGCTTTCAGGTTCTTTGAACCCATGACCGTACCGACACCGGAGCGCCCTGCCGCCCGATGCAGGTCATTGACGACACAGGCGAAAAGAACACCCGCTTCACCTGACTGGCCAATCGCGGAGATGCGCAGTTGCGGGTCCTGGTGTCGCCGGTGCAGTATCTCATCCGTCTCCCACACGCTCTTACCCCAGAGATCATCCGCCGGGAGCAGTTCCACACGGTCGTCCTGGATCAGCAGATAGACCGGAGAGAGCGCACGCCCCTCGAAAATGATCATGTCCCAGCCGGCGAATTTCAGTTCGGCACCAAAATATCCACCCGAGTTGGAGCAGGCGATGGCGCCGGTCAGCGCCCCTTTGGTGACCACCGAGTAGCGGCCGCTGGTCGAAGCCATGGTGCCGGTCAGCGGACCAGTCGCAAAAATCAGTTTATTCTCCGGAGAGAGCGGATCGACCTGTGGGTCGATCTCCTCCAGCAGGTATTTGGTCGCCAGGCCGCGTTGGCCCAGATACTCGGCCGCCCACTGCATATTCAGCGCTTCGGCGGTACAGCTGCCATCGGTCAGATTGACGCGCAATACTTTTTTATGCCATCCCATGATATCTACTCCTCAGGCCTGTGCCGATGATTGCGTGTCGGTGCGCTCCGCCCAGCCGCGCATCTTTTGGTAACCGGTCCAGTCGGCGTCGATAAAGGTGATCGCCTCGGTCGGGCAGGCTTTGGCGCAGGCCGGATCGCCGCCACACAGATCGCATTTGATCACTTTGCCGGTGGCATGACTGTAGTTCACCGTGCCGAACGGGCAGGCGATGGTGCACACTTTGCACCCGACACAGAGACTGTTGATAACCTCCTTGGCACCGGTCACCGCGTTGATCTGTATCGCTTCGGTCGGGCAAGCGTTCTTGCACCAGGCATCGGCGCACTGGGTGCAAGTGTAGGGAACATTTCTCCCTTCATGCTCGAAAAGAAACACTTTGATACGCGATCTGGCCGGGTTGAAAACGCCTTCCTTCTCAAAAGAACAGGCCATTTCACACTGCAGACAGCCGGTGCATTTGGCTGGCGTGATCGACAGCGATCTCATCATAACGGGGCCTCCTGATATTGAACGTAGAACTCAACCCGTCTCTGCAGCACGATTCATTGGTCGCACCAGATCAACCGGGATTTCTGATTGTTGTGGCACGGACACCCATTCAGTCCGGCTGGATCAGTGTCATTGAACAGGGTTTGAAACGATTGGCAGTGAACCCGATCCAACGAGATAATTCAGCTTTTAAGCATAGTCGAGAATCATCTGCAAACAAAGCGCGGTGTATCCCACGTCCGGCAGAAGCCAAAACGACTCACTGGTACCTATCTGCAGGGCACCCGACTATAATGAAAATCCCAGCTGATACCGACCAGCCGCGATCCGCAGCATGGGAGCTGAATATCTCCCTCCCACCGCAACGCTATCAGGACCGCAGTGGGAACCGCAGCCTGACCGCGCAGGAATCAGTTTCAGAATATGCGGTCCAGGACGCGGAGCAGCGCAACCGAACAGGGATAACACCATGAACGATCGCATCAAAACCACCGCAAGCTGTCAGGACAGCAGCGACAGTTCCCTGACCATGTCCGCGGCACTGACCAAAATCTCGGAAACGGTCAAGCCGATCTCTGGCAACCACTGCGTGGCGTTGCGGGAGGGATTGAGGCGCGTGCTTGCCACACCGGTAATCTCGCCACTGAATGTGCCAGCGCATCGCAACTCGGCGATGGACGGCTACGCTTTGCACAGCAGCGACCTGCCGTTGACGGGGAGACGTGAACTACAGGTGATCGGCACCTCTTTCGCTGGCAACCCCTGCCAACTACCGCTGCAGCCGGGCCAGTGCGTACGCATCATGACCGGCGCGAAGATGCCGGATGCGGCGGACACCGTCGTGATTCAGGAGCAGGTCGAGTGCCACGGTGATCACATCACGATCGATGAACACCAGCGGCCGGGACAGAATGTACGCCAGGCGGGAGAGGATGTCGCCGCGGGCGCCGTGGTGCTGCGTGCCGGCCAGCGGTTGAATCCCGCCCGACTTGGCCTGTTGGCGTCGCTCGGCATTGCCGAAGTGCGGATCAGGCGCCGCCCAAGGATCGCTTTCTTCTCCAGCGGAGACGAAATCCAAAGTATCGGCGAACCGCTACGGGAGGGCCAGATCTATGACAGCAACCGCTACACACTCTTTGGCATGCTTTCCGATCTGGCGACGGAACCCGTCGATATGGGGGTTATTCCCGACCGTGAGGAGCGCATCGCCGCCGCGCTGCTGGAGGCATCACAGCAGGCAGATATGATCCTCACCTCGGGCGGTGTTTCGGTCGGTGAAGCCGATCATGTGGTCGCCGCGCTGCGCCGTCTGGGTACCATCCACTTCTCCAAAGTGGCAATCAAACCAGGACGTCCGCTCACCTTTGGACTGATCGGCGAAACCCCGTTTTTTGGCCTCCCCGGAAATCCGGTAGCGGTGATGACCACCTTTCTGCAGTTCACCCGGCCAGCCATTCTGAAACTGAGCGGTGAAGAGGATGTGACGGTGCCGCAGTTTCGCCTCCGCTGTCTCTCCAGTCTGAAAAAATCACCCGGGCGCACCGAATTTCAGCGCGGCACCATTGAACAGACCCCGGAGGGTGAATGGACGGTTCACTCCAGTGGGCGCCAGGGATCCGGGGTGCTCAGTTCAATGAGCATGGGTAACTGCTTCATCCTGCTGACGGAAGAGCAGGGCAACATAGCGCCGGGTGACAGCGTCTGGGTTCAGCCCTTCTCTCTGTTCAATTGAAAATCGGCACTGATAAAGAATCAGCCTCTGATGCCGAAACGGTGAATTGAGGAGACTGCACTGCAAAACTGGACACTTGCTGATCCCGCTTTGGTTCAGTCTGTAAACCGCACATCGGATGACATCCTGAGCAGCAATGAGTGCCGACAACCGCAGACGCTACCCAAGATCGGAGACCGATCATCCGGCTACCCTGCTCTATCACGGCACCACACTAAGCGATTGCCATATCCGTAACTTCTCCAGAGGAGGACTCTATCTGGAGAATGCCGGGTGCGACTTCCCCACGTTGGTGACCACTACGGTACCCAAACCGGGTGGCCCCAACATAAAACACGCACTGATTCAGATCCCCCGCATACAGGGTGACGGTGAGCCGTTCACGCTGGCCGTGAGTATCACCTTCGTCTCCGAAACCGGCATCGGCGTAGCACTCCTGCAACAGAATCCGAGTCTCTACCAATACTTCCTGTCGCTTGACCAGAACAGTGCTGCCGGCGATGCAATTTTGCTGTCCGGCGCCAATAAACCGGACCCATCCTTGGGCGAGTTAGAAAGGATATTCGCTCAAATCATCCAGGCCAGCCTGCGATTTCTAAGCAGAACCCTGCCTGCCTTTTTCGTCGCAAGCGAGAGACAGTTACTGAACGAAGCAGAAACGGCGCCGGTAGACTCCCGCAAAACAGAGATCTTTTATGCGCAGTCGGCACTGAAGGCGCAGGAAGCGGTGATCATTGATGCACAACTGAAGCAGCTGAAACAGCGCTTCCAGCTGTTCCGCGAACAGCGCAGCGCATCCATTGGATCCACCCACAGCAAAGAGCTGAATCTGGTCGACAAGGATGACTTCGAGGAGTGGGTGGTGATCGTCGGCCTCGGACGAGCGGTGGAAGCGGATTCTCCCGGATTACTGCACCGGGTCGAGATGGGACTGACCCGTCTGGTGAGACGTGCGGTCAGCAGCGACAACAATCCACTCGCCCCCGCCGCGTTACTGTGGGCACTCAGCAGCTCTCTCGAGCGTCTCAACATCGAGTTGCCGGTCAGGAGCATCATCTACCCGATTTTCAAAGAGGCGGTGCTGAGTCAGCTCGCCGAGTTATATCAGCAACTGGACGAAATCTTTGCGCATTACGCCATAGACACCAATGTGGTCGAATTCCGTTCCAAGAGCGGTACGATGAAACGGGGTGACGCTGCGGTCAGACTGACGCACCCGCGCCACGATAGATCATTGCTGGAGACAATCTCGTCAATCGTTGGGCCGGGACGCCGGGCGCAGGAGCAAGACCGCGAACCAGGTGGTGAAGCAAACCACCCCAGCCGGGAACAGATCCTCGCTGCGCTGAACCACCTAAGCCGGGCACCCCAGGTCTCGCTCAGCGAGCGGGTCGAGCGCTCCCTGACCAGATCCATGCACAGTGGATCTCCCGTGCGACTGGACCGACAGTGTCACGCGACGATAGCCGCCACAGAACAGCTACTTTTCGCACTGACTCAGGAGGAGCACCTGAGCGATGCACTGAAAGCGCTGCTGCGCGGGCTGGAAGTACCCGTCGTCAGAGAGGCACTGAGCGATCCGGCCCTGCTGGAGAATGCCAGCCATCCCGCCCGCAGACTGCTGGAGAGCATCGACCAGCTGATGCCCTACTCCAGTGCGGATGACGACGAAGCGCCGTTGCTGCGGATCATCGAGCAACTGAGCGAAGCATCTCCGGAACGGAACCAGGATCAGTTGATCGAGGCCACCCGAAAAATCGAGGCCCTGCTCTCCTGCAAGCGCGCCGCATTCGAAAGCAACCTCAGTCTGGTGCTGGAGAGCAGCAGGCAGCAGGAGAAGCAGGCGGCTGCGCGCCAGGAGATCGAACAACAGCTCAGCGCACGGTTCGACAACCGTTCGGTCGCCACACTGGTGGAACGGCTGCTTCAGTTGGGTTGGCCAGGGCTGCTGATACAGACCAGACTGGCTGGGGAGGCGTCGGAAAGGCATACCAAAGCTTATCTCGGCGCACTCGATTTTCTGCTGAAACATTTTGCTCCGGAGCATGAAGCGGTACCGCTGCCCGGCAACAAGCTGAACGTCCTGACCACCATTCTGCGCAGGGGGTTTTCCGCCTATCCTGTCCACGCCCTCAAGGCGCAGCAGCTGATCGAGGAGATTGAATCCATTCTGCGGGAGGCCGGCGAGGGCTGGCGTGATGCTGTTCGCAACCGGGTCTTGATCGACCAACGCTATATCCGCGACTGCCTCGACCGCCAAGCGCCACTCAACAGTGGCGGAGAGGGTGCGGCACCCGCAGATGACACCTGGGGCGAGTTGCTGCGGCAGCTCAAACCTGGCGACTGGATCGTGCAGCAACGGGAACATAGCCAGGTCAGACTGATCAATCTCGCCTGGAGCAACAGCAGCCGCACCCATTTCGTCTTTGTCGATGGCAGCGGTAACAAAGCGCTCGAGAGTGACGCGGCGATCCTGGCTGAACTGTTTGCATCGGGCAGATGTTCACTACTGGAGAGCCGCGAACTGCCGATCGTAGAACGGGCGGTCGAACGCATGTTGAAAAACACTTTCGCGCGTGTCGCCAAAGAGAGCCGGATCGATGAGTTGACCGGGCTGCTCAACCGGAAAGCATTCTCCAGAAAAATCGATGAGCAGCTGAACCGCTCCATTGCCGAAGGCAGTCATCATGCGTTGCTCCTGCTGGACCTGGATCAGTTCTCCATGGTCAACGATGTGTGCGGGTATGAAGGGGGTGATCAGCTGCTCAAGTCGGTGACCAGAATCATCACCACCTATCAGCGGGGTGGTACCATCATCGCGCGCACCGGTGACGATGAGTTTGCGATTCTGCTGGAGAACACCACGGTCGAACGCGGCTATCAGATCGCGGAGACACAGCGAACGGCACTGCAGAATTTCAAGTTCAGCTGGGAGCAGCAGTCGGTTCCGGTTTCAGTCAGCATCGGTATCGTGGCGGTGGACAATACCGCCAGCAACGCATCCGGTCTGCTCAAGGCAGCGGCAACCGCCTGCGAACTGGCGAAACAGTCCGGTCGCAACTGTTGCCGGGTGTTCCAGCTCTCCGACAAAGAGCTGCAGCGGCAGAACAGGCTGATCCGATCCGTCCCGGTCATCGAAGAGGCGCTGGAGAAGAACAGGATCAGCCTGCACGGCCAGTTGATCCAGCCGCTCTTCCTCGGGGAGGGGAGCGAACACTACGAAGTGCTGCTGCGCCTGCTCGATGAGAAGGGGCGCCCGTCGAATCCGGCCGATTTTATTCGTGCTGCAGAAAGGTACGATCGCATGCGCTCAGTCGATCGCTGGATCATAGACACTTTTTTCACTTGGGTGGGAGAGCACAGCGACGAGATCGCGGAGCGCGACGGCTTCAGCCTCAATCTCTCCGGCCAGTCGGTCATGGACGCGCATCTCCGCGCCTACATCATCCAACGGCTGCAGAACAGCCCGCTGCCTCCAGTCAGACTCGGATTCGAGATCACTGAGACAGCGGTGGTGAAAAACATTGACCAAGTGAACCAATTTATCAGAGAGATCAAACAGTACGGTTGTAAAGTCTACCTCGATGATTTCGGGTCCGGCTATGCCTCTTACTCCTACCTGAAGGATTTAGAGGTCGATTGCATCAAGATTGACGGCGTATTTGTCAAGGATCTGCTGCAGGAAAAATCGAGCCATGCCATGGTCAAGTCGATCACCGAAATTGCTCACTATGCCAACAAACAAGTGATTGCCGAGTACGCTGAAACCGAGGCGGTCATCATTGAGCTGCGCAATCTCGAGGTCGATTTCGCGCAGGGATACGGCATTGGCCTGCCCCGGCCGTTGAACAGCCTGTTGAAAAGTGTCGTAGCCTATGGGTGAGGTGCCAAGCAGCGGTCGGCTTCATTGCTGTTGACGCCGTTCAAAACGGCTCAGAGATAGGCCTGCATCACCCGCTGCGCATGACATCTGCCGAGTTCTATCATCTCCTCGGCACGGTAAAACTCATAGAAAGCGCAGCTGTTTCTGGGAATCGATATGGTCACGTCGGGGGAATAGGAGGCGAGCTTGAAACGCGCTATGGTGTTTTGCATGGTCTCCATGGCGCCGGATATCACGTCGAACAAGCCCATCTCTTCTTCGCTCGAGCGGACCAGACGCGCCTGCAGACCATCGATGAAATGTGAGATGCGGCGCCGGTAGCTGCTGCTCTCCTGCTCGCCCCGGGAGGATTCCGGCAGCTTATCGTTGCAACGCGGGTCGGGATCCGCACTGAGATCGACCGCTACCGTCAGATCGGTCTTGTCTCTCAGGGTGGGCGCGATCGGAATGGGGTTGATCAAACCGCCATCGACCAGAATTTTTCCCCGGTACTTGACCGGAGTAAAAATGGTCGGAATCGCGATCGAAGCCCGAATGGCATCAAACAGCGAGCCATGATTGAGCCAGATCTCTTTCTGGTCGTTCACGTTAGTGGCCACTGCGGTGAATGAGATCGGCAGATCCTCTATATTGCGGTCCCCGGTCAGCTCCTTCAGGGTCGCGATGATCCGATCACCCTTGATCAATCCGCTTTTCTGAAACGAGAAATCGAGCAGCCGCAGCACGTCGATCTGTCGCAGCGCCTTGACCCAGTGGGTGTAAGCTTCGAGTTCACCGATCGCATAGATGCCGCCGACCAGCGCTCCCATCGAGGAGCCGGCGATCGACTCGATCTCGAACCCCGCCTTCTCCAGCCACTCGATTATTCCGATATGAGCAAGACCGCGTGCTCCGCCACTGCCCAGCACCAGTGAGACACTTCTATCCGCCAACTTGATGATCCTCTCCGGACGTCGAATGACGTCAGTTGCACCAACCATATTGCTTGTACGAGAGCGCGTCAATGGCCTCTTGGCCGGACGGTTCATCGGCGGCAGAACCTTGTCCCGTGAAGCGCTGCACAAGATCCTAACCAGCATAGCCGCGAGCGCGTATACTAATGCGCGGTTTCGACCTTCCGGTACCAGAAATGTCTGCTGCGGACAGCATCAAGAATTGGCTCTTACACCTGGAGTTGCGCTGCACGCGACCCAGACCGCTGCTCCACGTTATACCCCGCCCACTCTTGTTCAAACGCAGGATCACCGCCGATTTCACGCTCCTGGCATCCGCTGCCGACAACGCAGTCCGCTTCCGTATCGATTTTCGCTCCCCCTATTTTCGCCTGCCGGTTTCGGTGGAGAAGAGTCAGGTGGGCCGGGTGAACGAGAACGGCATGCTGGATCCTGCATCTTTCCGTTTTTTCGACTGGCACTCATGGACGCATATGGATGGCAGGATCGAATGGGTCGGAGAGCGCCGCCTGAATGTCGACGGCGTGGAGAAGAGTTTCATCAACGGCTTCATCTACACACCCACCTCCACCCCTCCCGAGAGCGAAAATCTCGGTGTCAGGGTGGCCGAGGGGGTAATCGGCACGGTGCGAGTTCTGACCGGTGCCGGAGTTGCGCCTTTCGGCTTTGATCCTGGCTACTGGATGCTCGAGCCGGACACGACAGGCTATAAGGTGGTCGCTATCCGGAACCCGGAGTTGATGGTGCTGATCGTCTCCCTCTCGGAGCTCGGCAGCGGCACCCTCCGGCTGCGGAAATCAGCGGTTGAACACCTTTGCCGCTGGGTCAGTCTGAAGCTTGGCGGGAGAAGCAAAGAGCGGATGCTGCTGACGTTGCTCAGATATGTCAGGGACTGGGGACCGCTCGGCCTGGAGCCACTCTATTCAGGATTGAAAGAGGTATTACTCTGCCTTGAGCTGACACACCAGGAGCAGGTGATTTTTGAATTCTTCGCCGACAACTGGGGAATACACAACAATTGGCATGGCCGGTTGCTGGCAATCAAAATGTTGGAAGCGCTGGCGACCGAGCGAGCGGAGTCGGCACTCTTTACGATCTCCCACTATCTGCGGAACAGGCCGACGGAAACGGAGGAGTTGGATTTGATCCGCCGGGTGATCAGCCGGATTGCACAGCGCGCACCCGCGGCCGGCAGTAAGGAACCGCCCGCGATCTGACCGGCTGAAAGAAGGGTGGTAGCAGCGCGGCTTGGCGGCACATTGAGGCCTAACGGCACAACGCCCGCCACCGATCCCGATGAACGGTGAGAAAACCGTGCCTTCACACCAGTTTACGATTGACCCTCCAGACATCCAGTTTAGCCGGGACATAGCTCGCCAGAAAATGCTCTTTGAGCTTGGAAATCTCCATCAGCACGCCGAGCGGAAACCCCTCTCTACCGCCCCGGTTGTCGATCAGGAGATCATCGAAATAATGGATGACAAGCTCCGGTTCGCTCCAAAGTTCGGCCAGGCGGTTGCAGATGCGCGGGTATTTCTCCGCCAGCTGTTGTGGCCGGACCTCCTCAGGCAGGCCGCCCAGCAGGATTTTCGCCTCCCTGCCCAGAACCTTATCCTCGGGCCACTCCGGTGAGAACTTGACGGGGCGCACTCCATCCGGGGTCGATGGGATGGCTTTTGCTGATACATCGGTAATTTTCTTGGTCATGCCGTTTATCCACTGATGAGATCTACTCACCGTGTCGGCCGGTTTTCTTTTTCCTTTATAGTTCACGCCTGGTGGCGGGAGTCTCACAGCCCGCGCCTGCTCTGCCCGGATTCTCTGAGCGGCCAAAGCGCCCCCCGCAGGTGCCCGAGACGAATACACCCTTGGCAAGCCTCAATGACGAACCGAGCGGTGTTAATGAGATTTTGGTTTTTTTGTCAGCGCTATTTCCCTGTAATCGGATTGGGAAATATCAGAACTTGCAATGAGTTTCGCCACCTTTTTCAATCCAGCCATGGATCATCCGTCGGGTGCTGCAACCTGCGGCACAGCCGCCCTGTCGATCAATTAGTATGAATCCGCCACGACCCGCAACCTTGCGCTGCAGATACTCAATGCCTAGAACGGCGGCCGCCGCTCCGTCCAGCTCCTTGAACTCGATCAGATCAGCCAGAGTTTTCGCCAGCACGGTGCGCATGAAATCCTCACCGACTCCGGTGCATGAAACTGCGCAGGTCGCATTGTCCGCGTAGACACCCGCGCCAATGATCGGCGAATCCCCGACCCGACCATACTGCTTGTTGACGATACCCCCGGTCGAGGTGGCAGCGGCGAGGTTGCCTTGCCCATCTCTCGCCACCACCCCGATGGTGCCGTGCTTATCATCACTGCTCCGACCCGGCCACACCGATACATCGTGATCCAGTCCCGCTCCACCACTGCTGCGCAGCTGCTCCCATTGCGCCACCCGCTCACGGGTGCGGAAATAGCTCTCGGGCATCCGTTCGAAATGCCAGCGATCGGCAAAGCGCCGCGCACCCGCGCCGATCAGCAGCAGATGCTCACTCTCCGCCAACACCACTCTTGCCAGTTGAATCGGATTGGCGATATCACTGATACCGGCAACCGCACCGGCAGCGAGGCTGGCACCACACATGATCGCCGCATCCATCTCGACCTTGCCATCCTCGTTCAATACCGACCCGGCACCGGCATTGAATATCGGGTCATCTTCCAGCAGTGACGCACACTGCTCCACCGCCTCCAGCGCGCTGCCTCCGGCGCGGAGTATCATCCGGCCATGTTCGAGGACGCAGCGTATGCTCTCCAGGTGACGCACCGCCTCTTTATCATTGTCAAGTTTCTCCAGCGCACCCGCACCGCCGTGCACCATCAGTGAGAATTCGTGTCGATCCGGCATCGCTCCGCTACCCCACTTCACGGCTGCCGGGATGCCTTGGCCAGGCGGAGCTGTCGATGGTCTCCCGATAGCCGTGCCAGGTGGCGTGTCCAATCAGCGGCAGCGTCACTGCCAACCCCAGGAAGGCAGTCAGCATACCCACGGCCACTGCCGATACGATCAACACCACCCACAGGAACATGGTCGACTTGTTGCGCAGTACCGCATTGAAACTGGTCACCACTGCGGTTACCGTATCCACTTTGCGATCGATGATCATCGGCAGGGAAAAGGCACTGATACAGAAAACGAAGGTGGCGAACAGTGATCCAACCAGGCCACCTACGCCGAGAAAGGTCGCCATCTCAGCGAGTTCGGGACGCGCACGCATCGGAAAGAAGACATGGGTCATGGAGGCCGCCCGCGCCCAGACCAGAAAGACCACCATCAGAATCACGGCGAATACCATCTGGTTGCCAATATGCCGCCAGCTCGCCTGCAGTGCATGACCCAGGGTGGGCGTACCCCCTTTCTGCAGCTGATCGCTGATGTCGTAGAAGGCGAGTGCCAGAATGGGTCCGACGAAGATGAAGCCGGAGACCAGTGCCAGCAGCACCACCAGATTGCCGAAGTTGAACGCCAGAAACGCCAGCAGATAGCTGCAGACCACAATGATGGCGCCGTAGCTCAGGCTCTGCATTGGCGCCCGCTTCAGATCCCGCCAACCGAGCGCGATCCATCTGAGCGGTGCAGTGCGCTCCAGCTTTCTGCAGGGTGCCGCGAACGGCAGCGACTGCTCCTCTCCCGGATTCTCCTCTGGTGTGGCTGGTTCCGACATAGCTGCTCCTTGACAGTCAGATTGAAATGGTTGCGATCGGTTATGCTGCCACCGGCTGGTTACACCGACTCAGGAATGCGCCAGATCAAGCCACAGAGCAGCAGTGCCATCAGTACCAAACTCATGCGCAGCAGTGTTGAAAGCGGTACCAGCAGCAGCGTAATGGAAAAGCTGACCATCACCAGAAGCAGCGCACGCTGCTTGACCCGCCGCTCCATGGTCCGCTGCTCCTCCCATCTGCGGATGACCGGACCGAAGTATCGATTACCGGTGAGCCAATCGTAGAAACGGCGGGAACTGCGCGCGAAACACCAGGCTGAAAGCAGTAGAAACGGAGTCGTCGGCAGCAGCGGAAGAACCACACCCAACAGCCCAAAGCCGAGTGACAGCCAACCTGCGGTGATCAGCATGACATGTCGCAAATGCCGGGTCAGCAAAATTTTCGATCTCTGTCCCATCGCTCCGCCCGTTCGAGTTCTCTATCCGCCCGCATACCTCTGGCGTCTCACTATGCATCGGATCAGTATGCCAAAGCTTGCACCGTCCCGCATCAATGATCGAAGCTCCGCTGCCACCGCGCTGCCAATCATACCAACGGCAGGCGGATAGACACCCTCCCGCAAGTCTACGCAGCATCACGGATAGCTCGCCTGCACCGCAAACCCAGGGTACAGTGTCAACACCCTACGCCACCCTGTCTGACCGGATTTCGTCCCAGGTTCACTAGCGATATTGCCATGCGCTCCTGAAGCAACCTACGCGGATAATTGGAGGTGCCAGGATTTACCGTTAGAATCTAAAAAACACCTGGCACACCAACCGTCAGCAAAAAATCTGCTCTCACTAGCTACCAAAAATTGCGTTGGGGAGGAGCACGGGATGAGGGAATCTTTTATCGACCACTCCGGCTGCAGATCCGAAGCAGTGCAACCCGGATCGATCCGGGGCTTGCCAACCGTCGGGTTAGCTGTTTTGGTGGTACTCGTCCTGCTGCTGACCCTGCATGCAACTGCTGTGGCAGCTGCAGACTCAAACGCCGGAACGGGTAGTCCGCTGCTCTTCATCCTCAGCTTCACCGCAGGCATCATCACCATCAGCGTGGCGATAATCTTTGGACTGACCCATTGGAGTCACAAGCAGGATCGAATCCAGAGCATGTTGCCCTTCTGCATCAGATATCTGGTCGAATCAAAGAACGAGAGCGAAAAGATTCAAGCCGCAGCAACACTGGGCCAGAGCAAGGATCCCGGCGCGCTGCTCATCCTGGTCGATGTCGTGAACAACGAGAAAGCCAGCGAAGCGCTGCACGATGCCGCGTATGCCGCGTTGCAGGAGATGGCGCACAGATATCGCAAATACAGCGCGTTGATCAAAGACATCCTGACAGCAACGGCTGAGAAAGAGCACGCCAGGATAATCGAACTATTGATCGAAAACTTCGAGAACCAGAACCGGAAATATGTGCAAAGCGCGTTCGTGATCGGGTGTGAATACATGCGCCTGGCCCACTACTCAGAGGCCCGCGCCTGGCTGCAGACAGCGCGCATCAGAAACCGGAAAACGCCGCTTTATGTCAACCAGATCTCCCAACGGATCCGCAGCTGCAGCGAACAGCTGTTCAAAGAGGGTGACGTACTGTTCAAGGTCGGTGAATATTACGAAGCGCTGGAGCGCTACGCGCTGGCCTCCCATGACATGGAGATCAACGAGAAGCATCGCTATTTGGCGCATCTGCGTCTGGCCGGCGTCTATTGCAAACTGGAGCGCTACGAAGATGCTTATCAGGAGACCCTGCTGGCGCTGCAGGACCATGATGAGACGGAGACCTCGCTCGAGATCAATAAGCTGCTGCAGCAGATGCGCGCGGAGATCGGCACAACAGCCGAAGCGCAGAAAAAGCGCGACAGGCTCGCCACGGAGATATCCGCTCTGGTGGATAACGCGATGGCCAGGCTTTCCTGAGCCAAATGCCATCGCTGTACAGACTTTGGCAGCGATCTAACATGACACTGCTCCTCGCACACCCGCAAGATCAGGCAGCGCTGCCCCCGGTCTGATCTGGATCGAGATTAGGGTTATACTTCTCCCGGGAGAGCGATAAGACAGGACACCCGAATTGTCCGGCATATTCATCAGTCACAGCAGCCTTGACAACCGTGCTGCGGACGATGTGGCAAAACGCCTGCGCGAGCAGGGCTATCAAGCGCTGTTCCTGGATTTCGATCCGGCTGATGGCATACCCGCCGGACGCAACTGGGAGCGGGAGATCTATACCAGACTGCGCACCTGCAGCGGCGTGGTGCTTATCTGCAGTGAGCACTCGATGGCCTCGGACTGGTGTTTTGCCGAGATAACCCACGCCCGTGCGCTCGGCAAACGTATCTTTCCGCTCCTCATCTCTTCATGCGCGCTGCGGCCGATTCTGCGCGATACTCAGACGATCGACCTGAGTCACGATCCCGAGACCGGTTATCAGCGACTGTGGCGGGGTATGCGCAGCGCCGGTCTGGATCCAGCAGATACTTTCGCCTGGGACATCGACCGCCCGCCCTACCCCGGTCTGACACCCTTCACTGCGCATGACGCAGCGATCTTTTTCGGACGAGAGCAGGATCAGCGCAGATGTCTGGACCGCCTGGAGCAGATGCGCCGTTATGGTGGGGAGCGTCTGCTGCTCGTGGTGGGAACTTCGGGTAGCGGTAAATCATCGCTGGTGCGTGCCGGCGTGGTGCCGCGGCTGGCGCGCATGCCGGAGTGGCTGGTACTGGCACCACTGCGGCCGGGCCGGCAACCGCTGCAGGAGCTCGTCCGGGTATTGAACCAGCCTTTTGCAGCACAATCGGAAGCCTGTCCGACAACAGACGCCAGCCTGCTGCTGCAGGATCCGAACAGTGATCTGGGCCTGCTCCGGGTAATCGAAGATCGGGCAAACACCGCAGGGCACACCGGTGCCCCCGTGTTGCTGGTGGTCGATCAGTTGGAGGAGCTGATTACCAGCAGCGACCAGAGTGCTGCTGCCCGCTTCGTCGACCTGCTGGGTGCTGCACTCGAGGCCGCGTCGGGCCAACTCCACTGCCTGGCGACGTTGCGCGCCGACTACCTGGCACCGCTGCAGAGTGCTCCACTGTGGCGACAAACCCGTTTCAGTGAGTTGACGCTCAGCCCGCTGACCCCGGCAAACCTGGCCGAAATCATCGGCAAACCGGCCGCAGTGGCAGGGATCGAACTGGAGCCAGGTCTGGTCGAGACGCTGGTCCGGGATACCGGCAGCACGGATGCGTTGCCATTGCTCGCCTTCACGCTGAATCGGCTGTGGCGCGATTTTGGCCGAGACGGACAGATCACGCTGGCGCACTATCAACAGCGTATCGGTGGGATCGCCGGATCGATCAGCCAGGAGGCGGAGGCGGTACTCGAAGCGCTCAAGCCGAATCCCGCGCAGCTGACGGAACTGCGCCGTGCCTTTCGCTATCTGGTGCAGATCGACACCTCGGGTGGTTATACCAGGCGCCGAATACACTGGTCCGACCTGCCCGACTCGATCCGGCCCATGCTGGAGGCATTTGTCAACGCACGGTTGCTGATCTCCGGGCAGGAGGAGGAGCGCAGCACCGACGCCGCTGCCAATCCCCAGACAACGGAGATCAGCGGCACCATCGAGGTGGCGCACGAAGCGCTGTTCAGTGCCTGGGACAAACTGAAGAACTGGCTCGACCAGGACCGCGCTTTCCTGCTCTGGCGGCAGCAGATCACCGTGGCAGCGGAGCACTGGCGGCACAGCCCGAAGGAGCAGGGTTTGCTGCTGCGCGGCGGACTGCTGGCAGAGGCGGAACGCTGGCTGAACGAAAGAGACGATGACCTCAGCGAAACGCAGAAGGAGTTCATATTGTCGAGCCGTAGACAGGCCAGACGTAAACGTCTGGCCTGGCGGCTGCTGGTGGCAGGGATAACGGTGAGCCTGGTGCTGGTCACCTGGCAGGCGTTCGAGCTGTCGCAGCAGCGCCGGCAGGTGCTGGCACAGTTGGTGAACAGCTACTGGAATATCGCTATCGCCGCTCGTGATGCCGAACAGAATGCACTCAAAGCCGCCCACCACTTCGCCCTTGTAGCTGATCGTACCTCAGGCCTGGAACAGGAGAATGCGCTGATCAGTACCGGACTGCTGACCGGTGGTGTCGCACTGCAGAGTGTGTCTGAACTGACTGCCCCACCGGGCGCTGTCGAAGTAACGTCAGACGGTGCTGTCGCACTGATCCGAATGGAGCGGCAGGCGCAGCTGTGGGATCTGAACAGCAATATGCTGCTGTCGGGTGTGAGCCACCGCGAACCGATGCTGGATGCGCTTCTGATCGGGGAGCGGCGCGTCGCCTCGCTGGCGCACGACGGCAGTTTGAAGTTTTGGGGCGCCGGTCTGCCGGAACTCGAACTGACGCATCCGGGAGCGCACGGCATGGTCGTCGACGGACGCGGCCAGCTGTTGTTGAGCTGGAGCGAGAATGGGAGTCTGCGACTCTGGAGCATCGGCCGGGAACGGGAGCTTGCCCGCGCAGAGCTGCGGATGCAACTCGTCAACGTGGTTTTTCTGGGCAGTTCTGACAGACTGCTGGCATGGAGTGACGATGGCCAGATACGCGTCTGGAACTGGAATGGCACGGCACCAGCGCAGGAGTGGCATAGCGGTTGCGGGTTGACCGGAGCCACCTTATCACCAGACGCCGCCCACCTGCTCGCCTGGTGTGACGACGCCCTGATGCTGTACGATCCCGAATCCGGCCGGTTGGCGGCCAGTTGGCGTTCACCCGAAACGGTGGATGGCGCACTGTTTGCCGCGCCGATCTCGGCGATACTCACATGGAATCAGGCTCGGGGTGTGGTGCGCATCTGGGAAGCCAACGGGGTGCCGCGTTTCGACCAGCCGCTGCACCATCCAGGCAGCCTCTCCCGGGTACTGCTGACACCGGATGCAAGTCATCTGGTAACCTGCGGATCCGGCAATCAGATCAACCTATGGGATCTGACTTTGGGCGAACTCGCCGCGCGCGCGCTGCACGGCGCCGGATCGACTCAGATCGACGCCCGGCTCAGCGCAGATGGCACCCGCACCCTGGTGTGGAGCCGCGCTGCAGGCGCCCGACTCTGGGATACCGCAACGATGAATCCGGTAAGTCTGCCCCTGCTACACCCGCTTTTCACCCGCGGCGCACGTTTTATCGACCAAGATCGTGCGGTGCTCAGTTGGGATGAACAGGGTGAGCTGCGCATCTGGCGGCGCACCGCGGAACTCGAACCGACCGCACCGGCAGCTCCTCCACAGCGTACCCAATCGGCCCCCACTGAGGCAGTCCGCGTAGCCGAGGTGATCGCCTCGCTGCATCTGGATGCGATCGACCGCATCAAGCGTGCTGGACTGCTCGGTCACACCCTGTTACAGCGCGGTAAGGAGATGCTGCTGCTCAGTTCCGGCAACGCGGCACGCCTGCTGCTGTTGGATACTCCTACCTATCCGCTCTCTGCTCCATTGACGCTGACAGAGCCTGTTCGTGGCGGTCTCCTTGACGGGGATAGCGGTCGTGTGCTGCTCTGGGGTGACAGCAGCGTACGGCTCTGGGATGGGCGTTACAGCAGGCCGCTGGGCCCACTGCTGCGCTCCGACGTGCTGTTTCCGGTGGGCGTACAGCCGCACGATGGTCTCTTGACCTGGGAGCCGTCACGGGCGCGTCAGTGGCGTTGGCCCGCGGCGCAGCGCGGAAATGCAACTGCTGAGCACTGGTTGACCCGGATCAGCGGAACTCGCTTGGACCCAAATGGCGTGACCAGCCTGGAACGGACCGACTGGTGCAGACTGGTCGTTGATGATCGCCCGGATGCGCTGCCACCGGGGTGTCAGGTGAGCAGTGCAAAACGCAGCGACCAATGAATCGAACCCACCGTCTGCTGGTCTGGTCGTAAGCCGACGCACCGGGCCTCAGGCCGATGCAACGGCATCGCTCCCGTCCGATGGTTGATGTTGGCGCATCGTAGTCAGTAGGAACTCGGCAATCCGGCGACCCGATTGACCGTCCAATTTCCAGCACTGTTCGTTGCGAATGCGTTCCCGGCCGGCACTTTCCAGTTGGGGATCAGCCAGATAACGATTGATCGCGTCGACCAGCTCAGCAGGCGTGTCGGCAATGCGAACCCCGCCCGTGGCGAGTATGTTGCGATAGTGATCGTAGTCATAATACCGGCGGCAGGAGTTCAGATAGTCATGATTGGTGGGACCATCGAACCGTACATTGATGACCGGCGTATCGAGGCACGCAGCATCTATGGTAATCGTGGATGCAATGTTGACCACCACGTCGGAGTGATACATCAACTCGGCCAGATCGTACATGTCCTCGATTGAAGGGTTCCAGTTGTCCTGGGTAGCACCGACCCGACCCGGGCTTTGCACGACGATGTCCGCCCGCTGTGCAAAGCGTGAATAGACCTCGGGTTTATCCTTCGGATGCAAACGCACCAACAACTGGCTGTCAGGTATGATCTCGTGGCGCTTCATGGCCTGGTCCAGCATGTCGATCACCCGGTGTTCGTCCGGCAACATGCGGGCACTTCCCGTGGTGTAGGTAATCAGGCGCCGGGCGGGGTCCAATCGCCATTTACGGAAGAACGCATCCCGGCTCAAAAAGCGATCAGTGTGCGTGTACAGATCGAACTGGGGAACGCCGGATACGAATATCCGCTCTGCCGGTATCGCGTGGTGCTCTTCGATCTCACGCTTGAGGATCTCATTCCAGACGATGACTTTATCCGGCCGGAACGGGAACGGCCCCTTGGAGGTCGGATTGTCCCAGCTTTGCATGAAGCCGATCACCGGAATTCCACGCTGCTTCGCACCCACCGGTACCGCCAACGCCTTGGTGTAGATCGAGGAGGAGAAGACCAGAGCGGGTTGAAAACGATCGAACAGTGCTTGTTCCAACCGCGGTGTCAGTTTGATTTCGAGTTGGTCTAAGCGCTCGAGAGTGCGGTCCAGCAGATGTCCCAGATTGAGCGCATTCAACAGGCGAATCAGCAGGCGAGTGCTCTTACGATCTTTCTTTTCACGGCGGTTCTTGAAGGTGAATATATCTGAACGCTCAGCCCAGAACTCTTTGCGCAATGATTGAACGACTTTTACCATCGGGTTGGGTCGCCATTGCCGCAATGGTTCAATGGTGACGCGCTCGCCGCCGAACTCCTCAAGGAACCCTTCATCAACGACAGGGGAAAAAATCACGATATGCAGCGCTTTCTCCTCACTTAGCCGCTTGAACACCTCTGTCCGCAAGATGTTCCGGATAGAAATGCCCAGGTCGACAATAACAAAAATGGACTTCATTGCGCTCTGTGCATGGCTTGCACGCAGCCATTGCTGATGTTGAGTTTCTGCATCATCGAATCTTCAATTTACGTTTCAGGAGAGTTGACAGGTAGGTGAATGGCTGGATGCGCAAGTCACTCATATCGGACTTATAGCCAAATGCGCTGCAACCTGGTGTCAATCGTGTCAGTATCTCTCGTTTATAGTGGTTGCGGTTAAAGGTCAGGGATACAAAGTTGTAGTTTTTTTCCGCGTGTCGCGGAAGGAGGGAGGCCACAGCTGCGTAACCCGGGTCGCTGAGATTGAGAAAACGGAACAGATTGGCCATGGTCGCCCGCGGGTCGGCGACAAGCTCCTCATAACGCAACGCTGTCCAGTGCTCATCTCGAAATGCGCGATAACTTTCATACGCGGCCGCCCAGGAAACCACTGCCTTCAGCACTAGTTCATCCGGTAGTGTCGAAAACTCGGATGTGCGCAGCAAGAAACTGGTGTTACCTTTGATGATCATCGATTGTATTGTATGCCAAGGATGTCGGATGCAGAATACGAACCGGCTTCGGGGAACATCTCCTGGAGCATTTTCACCCGCAACAGATGCACCGGGTTTTTTATCACGAGGCGTTCGGTGCCCACCAAATCGAGATACTCTTCCCGTACCTTTTGAACGGCGCCGGCATCATAAATCGGCATGTCGACTGCCGGCCGTCCGGTCAGTTCGTCATACTCGGCAAAACGAAAGTGCCGCCACCAGATAGCGTGGTCTACCACCCCCGACCGGTCTTCCGGGCAGGAGCGTTGCTTATCCTTCAGGGAATGCTCGGTGACCAGAAAGTTCCCGGGAAAACCACCCAGGATGCGTGCAGTCAACTGGGTTCCGGAACGCGGACACCCCAGCACGATGATGGGAGCGGTATTCAACTGCATACTGTCGACTCTCTGCGCATGTCCCTGTTCGTGCCGGCGGGTTTCAGGCCCGATTAAAAGGCAGCATCACCAAACCCTTTTCTATCAAATATTCCGCATAGGCGAAATCCTCTGGTGTATCGACATCGACCGAATGGGTCGCCGATATGATCTGTGGTAGCGAAGGTTCGGCGAATACGTTTCCGTCCATGAGCAGCCGCGAGGTTCGGGTGACCACCAGATTACCGAAGACGTAGAATTTGGGCTTGCGTTGCTTGTTATAAGCCTGCTTGCGTTCATGCACAAAACGAAAACCGACGTAACCGTCACTGATCTCCCGTTGATTGAATGCGTGATGGTTGTGCGGCGGCAGGGCCACGGTCTGGACGGATTGGGCATGTGGATCGGCTGCGAGCGCGGCCAGGCAATGGTCTATCTGTTCGGGAAGGACAAAGGGTGAGGTGGGTTGCAGCAGCGCCACCGCCCAGGGCAGTTTTTCCTCACGTTCCTGCAATCGACGAAGGAAATCGATAATCACGGCCGCCACCGGCGCATCGTCGGTGGCGAGTTCTGCCGGGCGTATTGTCATCACCGCACCGCAGTCACTCGCGGTAGCGGCAATCGTCTCGTCATCCGTGGAGCAGAACAGACGTCCCAATCGGCTGGCTTTGCCGGCTTCGACCACATAGCGCAACAACGGCCAGCCCGCCAGCGGATGGATATTCTTATGGAACACGCTCTTGGATCCGCCGCGGGCAGGCACCAGGCCGATGGCCTCATCGGTAAATTGCACGGGAGTGCTCATTGCTCCCGCAAAGCTTCCAGAATACGGGTAATCGTATGGCCCTCGGTTAGGCGCCAGGCGTCCACGGTCGAACCACCGATGTGGGGAGTCAGGATCAGATTGGGATGCGTCTGCGCATAGCGCCACAGCGCGTGGTGCGGCAGGCGAGCGGCGAAATCGGGAGCAAACTCCCCTTCGAACACATCGAGTGCGGCTCCGCCCAGGTGGCCGGATTCGAGTTGCGCGAGCAGTGCCGTGAAATCCAACAGTTCACCGCGCGCGGTGTTGATCAGATAACTGCCCGGCTTGAACGCTGCCAACAATTCGGCATCGATCAGATTTTCGGTCTCTGGTTCGTGCGGGACATGCAGGGTCACGATGTCGGAGCATGCCACCAACGACTTGAGGTCAGCGCAGCGTTGCGGTGTCTCCGGCCCCTGTTCCACATAGGGGTCATAGTAGGTCACCGCCATGCCGAAGGCGTGCGCATACCGCGCCACCTTGCGACCCAGGCGACCCAGCCCGACAATCCCCAGACTGAGACTGGACAGCATCGCCGGTGCCCCGAAAGGCCGCCGATTCCAGTGACCTTCCAGCACCGCGCGATGTGCGGGAATCAGATTGCGGGTCAGCGCCAATATCAGTCCGAAGGTGTGCTCGGACGTGGGTGTGATGGTATCGAGAAACGCCTTCTCCGGTTTCAGCGTGACCACCTTGATGCCTCTGTGGGCCGCATACCCCACGTCGATATGCGGATGTCCGGTGGTGTTTGATCCCAGCACCTTCAATTTCGGCATCCGGTCCATTTTTTCCGGGCCACAGTAATAGCCCAATGGACAGAGGGAGACGTCGGCGACTGTCAAAGCCTCGTCGGTATCATCCGCGGGCGTTGCCAGTGAGATGACATCGAAGTTGTCGTGCAGTCGCTGCAGGTTCTCGGGTTGATACTGCAAGACGTCATAGTAGATCAAAACCGGTTTGCTCATGAAGGCCCGTGTCTGTTGCAAGTCCTGATTAGAAGGTGATGCGTTTCTGCAGACGGAATGCCACGCTTTCGAGGCGCTTGGCAATGCGCTCCGCCGCCTTGCCGTCACCGAAACGAAAGTCCGCCGGGTAGGGGCCATGTGCCAACTGTTGCCGTATCGCGGCGACAATGGCGGCTCGGTCGTGTGCAACGTCCAAGACATTGGCACCCCGCTCACGCCCCGCCTGTCGGTTGCCGATATTTACCGTAGGCGTGCCGAGAAAGAGAGACTCCCGTATGCCGCTGGACGAATTTCCGACCAGACAGGCCGCGTTCTTGAGCAAAGGTGCATAGCGCTCGATCGGCAGTGCGGAAAACAGATGCAGGTAGTTCGGATGTTCGCTGTGCAGAAAGTGCTGAACCGCACCGAATATCGCATTGTTGCCCGCATCCATGTTACCGACGATCCAGATGGTGGGCAATTGGATGTCGCGAATCGCCCCGAGGGTCGCTTCTGCCTGACGGCGTGCCTCATCGAACTCGGTTGTCACCGCGTGCTGGATGACGACCAGATAGGGCCCCTCCAGGGAGACGACCGGTCCCATGCCGCCGCTGCCCTGAGCCTCGACAACAGGTCGCAGATCTTCCAGATCGAGCTTGGCGATGACATCCAGGCTGGTGGAACCAACGACTTCGATGCACGCCTTTTCCTCACCCAGGGCGACGATGCGTCTGGCTGCGTCCTCGGTGGCGGGAAAGTGGAAATGGGCCAGCTTGGTAATGGCGTGGCGGATGCTTTCGTCGACTGAGCCAGTGACTTCACCACCCTCGATATGGGCGACCGGTATGTTCAGGTAAGTCGCGGCCATGGCCATCGGCAGGCATTCATAGCGGTCTGCCAGCACCAATACGACGTCGGGTTGCGCCTGGTGCAGCATGGTCGAAAATTCCACTGCGGCAAGCGCAGCCGACTTTGCCATCGCCAGCGGTGTTTCGCCTTCGACCAGATAAGGCAGCTCCCAGCTTACCGGGGCTGCGTAGTTGGCACGGACCAATTCGATGACGCCTCCGTAACGTTCGAGCAAGGCGCCACCTCCCACCACCACGAAAGGTTCCAGGTAGGGAGACCGCACCAGCGCTTCGGTGACGGACTTGAGTTTGCCGTAGTTCCCCCGGGTGGTGATCGTCAGGCAGACGCGCCGAGGTGCGACCATCATTGCAGCATATCTTCGGTGATGGGTGTGCCGGCAGGAATGGTCACCCGTGCACGACGCTGTGCAACTCGGGCAAGGTTCGACGGCGGCAGGCCGCTGCCGGGTCGTTGCGCCAGCAACAACTCCGGCACCAACCGCTCGCCTGGGGTGATGTCGCGTGCCGCGGTGAGACTCTTGCGCGCCCACTGGATAGCGCGCTGCTCGGTGTCACCCACCCGCTTCGATCCACCACCCAGTGCGGCTTCGGTGTCGCGGATGTCGCGCACGAACGGGCCGAAAGTTGCGGGATCGCAGGAGACTTTCCAGTCCTGTGCGTTCGGTACGTCTTTGTCTATCGTAATGTGTTTTTCGATCAGATTCGCACCGAGCGCGACGGCGGCGAGTGGAACAGCCGTTCCACTGGTGTGATCCGAATAACCGACCGGTCCAGAGAAAAACTGACGAATTTGCTGCATCACCTTTAGGTTGACCATCGCCGGGTCCGCCGGATAACTGGTAACACAGTGCAGGATGGCGAGCGGTGGGGCGCCGTTGGCGGCAATGATCTCCACCGCCTCACGTATCTGCTCCAGCGTGTACATGCCGGTCGAAAGGATCACCGGTTTGCCACGGCTTGCAACATTGGCGAGAAACGGCCAGTTCTCCACTTCACCCGAACCGATCTTGAAGGCAGGGACCTGCAACTCGTTGTCCAGAAAATCCAACGCCATCTCATCATGAGGCGTACAGAGAAACGGAATACCTCTGTCGCGGCAGCGTTGCTGCATCCTGGCAATCGCGGCATCCGGAAGCTCTTTACTCCTCAGCCTGTCACGCCAGTCCGGCGCGCTCGGCCCGACCAGTCGATCGGTGTGGTAGTGCTGGGTTTTGAATACGTCAGCGCCTGCTGAGACAGCGAGCTCAATCAGATCGAAAGCCTTGTCCAGCCCGCCGAAGTGGCTCACCCCTGCTTCGGCAATGATATAACAGGGCTCGCCGTTGCCGATGCGTCTGCCCTCAATCTCAATATGGGACGGAAATCCCGTCACCGTTGTTTCCACTTCACGGCAGGCTGAATAACATCCGGATCGATGCGGTCACGATGTGTCAGCGCCACTTCGAGCATGTGGTCAATGACCGCGTCGGTCAGCAGGTGAGGCTCCAGGCCGAGTTGCTGAAGTTTGGAGTGCTTGGCGTTGTAGTAGTGGTCCTCCTGCTCCACACGCGGATTCTCGATGTGGTCGATCGTGACCGCCAAGCCACGCACTGCAGCGACACCTTTGACCCGCTCGGCGATCTGCATGATGGAAAGCTGTTCAGTGAACTGGTTAAAGACGCGAAACTCACCGCGCTCGGCCGGGTTATCGGCTGCCAGCTCGACACAACGCAGGGTGTCGCGGATATTGAGGTAACCACGCGTCTGGCTGCCGGAACCGTACACCGTGAGCGGAACCCCGACCACCGCCTGGGTAACGAAGCGATTGAGGACTGTACCGAACACCGAATCGTAGTGGAAACTGGTCTGCAGATCCTCATGCCGGCGGGTCTCGTCAGTATCGATGCCGTAGACCACACCCTGGTTCAAATCCGTGACCCGCTGACCCCAAACCCGGCTGGCGAATGCCAGATTGTTGGAGTCGTGTACCTTGGAAAGATGGTAGAAGGAGTGTGGCTTCTTGGGATAGAGCACCCGGTCTTTTCTGCCGTTGTGCTCGACATCCAACCATCCCTCCTCGATATCGATGTTCGGCGTGCCGTATTCACCCATGGTACCGAGTTTGACCAGGTGGGTGTCCGGATCCGTATGCTGGATCGCGAACATGACATTCAAGGTGCCCAGCACGTTGTTCATCTGAGTGTCGGCGCAGGTCGTCCGATTCATCATCGAGTAAGGGGCGGAGGGTTGCTCGGCATAATGCACCACCGCTTCGGGCCGGAAGTCTTCGAACATCTTGTAGACGAAACGGTGATTGTGTGCGATGTCTCCGATATAGGTTTTGATCTCCTTACCGCTGACTTCGCGCCAACGCTTCACCCGCACATTGAGCGAGCGGATATGGTTCAAGGGCTCCACACCGATGGAGGCCTCCCAGAAACGCTTGATCATATTGTCGGCAACCGCGACCTCGTGACCGCGTTCAGAGAGGTACATGGCCGTAGGCCAACCGAGATAGCCATCACCGCCGAGTATTAGAATGCGCATTGGAACCCTCGAAATAAATGGTCAAGCGTGGAATGGTCGGGTTGCTCTTGAGCCCGGCCTGTGTGGCTTACTGGCAGCCGGTGTTGCAGCAAATGGCCGTAAGCTGCTCGAGCATGCCACGGACCATGGGTGTTCCAAGTTCGCATGGCATGGGTTGAACATATTCCAAAAAGTTGGCTATTTTAACTACTATCGATTCCCCATGCCAGCAGGAGAGGTGCGGTTTTTCCGGAACGACACTGTATTTTGATAAATCACCGCAGTTAGCTGGTAAGCAACCGGTCAGCGTTGCAACAGCGGTGCTTCATGGGCAGGCAACCCAAGGGATGAAACCGATGACCCGTTCCAAGGGGACCACAGCTGACCCGATCTTAACCGGAATGGGTCTGCGAATAGCACACAGTATTGCCGAGCAGTGTGCGATCGCCACCACCGGTAGACGCTACCCGGCGCCTGCGCCATAATCTCAGGTCGGCTGGCAGACAGAAGCGGAACTGATGATGAGCAAAGAAATTGCGGGTAGCTGTCTCTGCGGGAAAGTTCGATTTACCATCTGGGGACCGTTCAGCGCTTTCCATCTCTGCCACTGTTCCAGATGCCGAAAAGATACCGGTTCCGCGCATGCCTCCAATATCTTTACGGAACCGGGAAACATTCGCTGGTTATCCGGTGAGGAAATCGTGCAACGGTATGACCTGCCCACCGCTGAGCGATTTGCGAAATGTTTCTGTAGAGAGTGCGGCTCGCCGGTTCCCTATCTGAGCAGAGACCACAAGTTTCTCATCATCCCCGCCGGTTCCCTGGATGCAGATCCCGATGTTCGGCCGCAAGATCATATCTTCTGGCAGGACCGGGCCGACTGGTATGAAGCCGGACTGGCAGCGGTGCACTTTGACGGATACCCCAAATAGCGGATACCCAATGCGGGCCGGGTACAGCTATTGTCGGGCGACCAACAGCTACCCGTAACGGGCATGCTGACAAGGCACCGCCAAAGCGCCGATCACGCATAGGGAAGGATGAGGTCGATCCGCATGGCTGCGGTCAAACCCTCCAGCTGATAGCTGGGCTGCAGGAAGACTTGCGCATTCAGAAAACCCAACGCTTCGCCCGACTCTTCCAGTACCACTTCAGCGGCAGCCAAAGGTTTTCCCGCCCTTGCTTCCCCGGTGGAAGAACCGGGCTCCGGATCGACGTATTGAGAAACCCACTGATTCAGCCACCGTTCCAGTGCTTTTATCTCCTTGAAAGCCCCTACTCTGTCCCGGCTGATAGCCATCAGATAATGCGCGAACCGGCTGCATACGAAGATGAATGGGAGGCGTGCAGCGATGGCGGCATTGGCCGATGCTTCCGGATGGTCGAACCGGGGAGGCTGGTACAGGGACTGGGCGCCAATGAAGACCGCAGTGTCAGAATTCGGGCGATGCAACAACGGCAGAAAACCGAGCTTTTCCAGTTCCGCTTCCCGCCGATCGGTGATGGAAATCTCGGTCGGACTCTTCAGTTCCACCCGCCCTTCATTCGTGTGGAAACTGTGGACGGGCAGTCCCTCGACGACACCGCCCGACTCCACACCGCGAATCCGGGCACACCAACCATAAGTCCTGAACGCCCGGTTGATATTGACCGCCATCGCGTAAGCGGCATTGCACCAGACATAACTTTCGGCGTCCGCCTCGCCGGTGATCTCGTCGAACGTATCGAGTATACCAATCGGATTGGTTCCACCCCCATAGGGAAGACGTCCGAGAAAACGCGGCAGTGTCAGGGCGATGTAGCGGGAATTCTCCGACTCGCGCAGAGAACGCCACTGAGCGTATTCCGGCGTCATGAATATCCTGGTGAGATCCCTCGGATGGCCCAACTCCTGCCACGAGGCCATTCCCAAAAGCGCAGGTGAAGCAGCCGCGATGAAAGGGGCGTGAATTGCCGCGCAGATACGGCCCATCGCAGCGAGCAACTCGATATCGGCAGGTGTGTTGTCGAACGGGTAATCACCCACCAGACACCCGTAGGGTTCACCGCCCGGCATCCCGAATGGCTCTTCGTAGAGTTTCTTGAACAGCGGGCTCTGCTTCCACTCTCCAGCGGAATACCGTTTCATCAGCCTGGTCAATTCCCGCTTGGAGATGTTCAGCACCCGAATCTTCAGGTGCTCATCCGTCTCCGTGTTGTGCACCAGGTAGTGCAGGCCGCGCCAGCTGCGTTCGAGATGTTGAAAAGCTTCGTGGTGCAGGATCGCTGACAGCATCTCTCCGGACTGTATCAGCGCCGGATACCGCCGCAGGATTGACTCGGGAGAAAAGTCCTCCATACCCCGCATCGCCAGTTCAATCCGGAACTCGCCTTCCCCAGCCAACAGATCGGGCACCACCAGTTCCAACCTCGGCAGGAAACCTTCCATGACCGCATCGAAGTTATCCGCATCGATCTGGATAAACTTGCGATCGGCTACCGGTTGGGGAGATGCGTCCAGATTGCCGGAGAGATCTGCCAGCACGCCGGAAACGAACGGCAACTCCACACTGATCTCGGCTCCCGCTGTTTCGACAGCGTAGTTGATCCGGGTTCTCGGTGCGCGGTTGCGCTGGATGAATCTCCCGGACGCCGGTCGTTTTGGCTCGGCCAGCCGATAGGCAGCACCATCGATCAGTCGCAGAACGATCTCGGCCGCATCCAGCTCGCGAAACACCGGTTCGCTTCCGGCGAGGGTCAGGACATGAAGCGCCTGGCCCGTCCAGTCTTCGATCTGCAGCCACAGCGGTCGGGTAAAAGGCATATCCAACGCGTGACCATTCTGGATGCGCCGTACCGGGCTGACGATTATTCCGGCGTTGGTGAGACCCACCTGGATCTGGCGCCTGGAAAGTCTCTGCGTGGCGAAATCGAACTCACCGGTCTGAACGAATTTCTGCGGCTGATCACCCAGCACACTGGTATCGCCAAGCAGCAGATGCGCACCGATCCATAACCGGTATGCAGCATCACTCTCGAGTACCCCGGGCGGCATGTTGGCGATGGCACGCACCACCCAGCGTGCCACCCCTTCCGCATTGTCGCTCTGTTGCAGTTCCCGCCAGACCTGCCGCCAGTTTTCGTCGATCCAGGGATCCTGAGGCTCACGCAGAAATCGCCAGGTCTGCTCCTCCTCCAGTCTCGCCTTCGGAGTCAGCCAGCCCGCCAGCGGCAGGTGCACCTTCTCCCAGAGTGTATCCAGCAGCACCCGGTCCGCTGCCAGCCGCATTCGCAGAAAGGCGCGCACATCGGGTCGGAACGAAAAACCACCGGCGGAGCGGGCCTCCACCAGACTGCTCAGCCAGAGATCGGCTTCATTGCCGGTTGAAGCCTCAGCGACAAGACGCAACCGGGCGAGCCGAAGCACAGCAGGGGAAACGCGTACCGGCAGGCTGCTTACCACCGCGAGCTTCGCTGCGGCAGGCTGCCGGTCTTCCAGCAACTGCCACTGCTCAGCGGGATCAGACATCGCCGCCCCCCGCGCGCCGGCCCATTCGTTTGCTGCGCCGCAACTTCTGCACACCGGTCCCCGTGTCCCAAGTGAGCGACACATCGAAGTCTGTGGCAACCTGCGGCCAGCGATCCTGTGCATAGGGATTGAGCAATACAGTGTTCACACCGCGCCTGACCGCCTCATCGAGAAACGGCCACCAGACACTGGTGATGCCCTCATCGCTCCCTTCGCCAATGCCCAGATCACTCACCACGACCAATGCAGAGCAGCGTGCCGGCCAGCGCAGTTCCGTCCATCGCACCTGACCTCTCTGGCGCACCCCCTTGCGTGGATCGGCAATAAAGTCCCCGATGCGGGTACGGTCCTCCCCCAGCAAACGGGCAGCGGTGAAGGCCAGTTGCTGCTTGTCCCTGGCGAAAGGCAGCATAGACGGTCCCGCTTCGAACAACCAGTGAATCGCATGCGGAAGCGCGCTCACCAGCCGCCGGGGCAACACACGGATCGGCTCTCCGCTGGCGATCTGTTTCACGACACCATGCAGATCGGGTTCACCGGCCGCTGCAGGAACAGTGGACATCTCCCGCAGAATGGCACGTACCCGGCTTGCCGGGAACAGCGCTGCAACGGGAATGGACGTCACTCCCCGATAGACCGCTGCGCTTGCGCCGGGTGTCACCGTTGGCGCGCCAAGCTGCTGATCGGGCTCGAGATCCGCTCGTTCGGTGATCAGCTGCAGCAGCGACCTGACGGCAACCATCCTGTCCACTGCTGCGGATCGCTCTTTCCCGCGCTCCGACCCACCCGGATCGGACTCAGCGGTAATTCCCTGCGCGCCAACACGGCTGGTCCGCCGCTGTGCAGACCGATCGATCCGGTCTACCTGGATGGTGGTGCCGATGCCGGGCAAGCCCCTCAGCGGAGCTGCGTCATGGGACCGTGCTGCGGATCTGTCCGGTGCGATCATGCGCCGCAGTGATCTGATCAACGTCTGATCCGTGCCCCTGCCCTCTGGTTGAAGAAGAGCAACGGCCCGGATCAGGTCAGCCAGGGTACCGGAATCCATCACTCAATCCCTGTCACTGTGAAGTTCACATCGATGGCAACGACGCAGCGCTTGCCCGACCCTTTAACATGCAGGCTTCCGCCAGTTCACGCCAGTGGCTGGAACCACGGCGTACCCGCAGCTCCCTGCAGGCCTGGATGAAATCCAGAAACTCTGCTGCACTGGGTCCTTGCGCCTGCTCCCCCTGTGGTCTCGCTACGCGCAGTTGCTCGACCAGCTCGAGCGCGGCCGCGACGATCTCCGGGTGCTGCGGAAAATGCAGCGCCCCCACTCCGGCGAGATCCGGCTGATCCAGATTGAGACAGACACATCTGCGCACGAAGGCCGGCGGAAGGTCCCGTTCATCGTTACTCGTAATGACGATGAGTGGCACCCCATCCCTGCAGGTGACATAGCGCGCGCTATCGGCGACTTCGAAACGCAGGGAACCGAGTACCTCGAGCAGATTGTTCGGCAAATCCGGGTCTGCCTTGTCGATCTCATCGATGAGGACCACCGCCGGATCCAACGACTCCGACCCGGACGTTTCCCGATTGTCATCCAGCAGCAACATGGGGTCCTTTGCGGAGTACCTGTCCAGTGCCAGCCACAGGACGGACGACCTCACGTAAGCCAGCATTCGTGGATCGAGCGCCTTCGCCTGCGCATCCTGAAGCCGGCGGACATGGTCCAGTTCCCAGAGCAATGAACTGACTTCCGTACGCGAGTTGATGACACGTTCAAGATAACGCCAGCCCAACCTGTGGGCCGTGCTGCGCGCCAGCGCGGATTTGCCACAACCGGTGGGTCCGGTGACCAGCAACGGACGCTGCGTGGCGGCAGCGGCCGAAATGGCCAGTTCCATCTCCTCGTCATAAAGGTAGTCAAACCCCGTTCTGAAATCGCCGGCACCGGTTGCCGGCAATCTGCGCGCCTGATCCGGATTGGTGAAAATATTGTTGAAGTCCATGGTTAAGATCCCAGCAGTTGCATCTTCCTGCAGTATGACAAATTCCAGTTCCTATCCACTCCCCGGGGCAGCGCAGGCTCCAGCCTCACCACCCTGCCGCTCTCACTATCAAAAGACGCCGGCATCATCGCACCGGACCATAACAGGAAAACAGTGGTTGGAAACCTGGCCGCAAGCAACGGGGCAAGTTCCGACCACCTGGGGGAAAAAGCGGTGCACACCAGTATGGGTGCCTGACTCTCCTGGCTGAACTCGGCCAGCTGAACAGCCAAAGCACCCAACGGATCCGGCTCACCGCTGACGAGTTCCCAGCCACCGGTACCAAGTACGGCCTCGGCCAATTCGTGCGCGAGATAGTGAATAATCTCTGTCTCGTCATCATCGCCCCATCCATCGGGAAGCTCGATGATGCGCCAACTACGAAGAAAATCATCCTTCAATTGACCTGTGGCGGCGCGCAACATCATCCGCACCGCCCAGGTGTCATGGCAATTGATCACGACCGCACCCTGCCCAACCTGCTGCCGGCATAAGGCAAGTAACGTACAGGAGGGTTCCGCCGGCAGACGCAAGGGAAAAAGCGCCTGAAAAAGGCGCGCACCCAGCTGGTACTCCGGTTGACTGCCGCGCGAGACGTCACTGATAACTGCATCCACCTCTTTGACAACCGCGTTCCTGACCATTTTAACCGCCAGCAAGCCCGGTGCCTGCTGGTAAGGCCTCCATGGATCGTCTGCATAACGAGCTGCCAGGGTCGCATCGACCGCTGCGCGCGGTGCAAACCGGCTGATACTGTCCTCAATGAACACCTGAATGGCGTTGAAAGGTATCTCATTGGAGCTGGCAGCGGCGCGGTCTGCAAGCGCTTCACAGATCAATGCGAGTTTTTCATCGTCGGATGTCGACTCAGCGAACTGAAGTTCTGCCAGTCCGGCATCGGCGACGAATGGATTATCCGAGATATCGCTCCTCTCCAGACCCGACACCAGTACGGGTAGCACCAGGAAGTCTGGATCGATCGCCTTTCGCCACAGCAGAATGTTCACCTCGCGCGGCACCCAGCTCGAGTTCTCACGTTGCACAGCCCGTGGCGAGAGCAGAATGACAGCGGCATCGCACAATCCCATCCATGCATAGAGGCGCTGGCACCATTCGTCGCCGGCCTGCAGGCTGCGCTGATCGACCAGTACCTCGATATCGGGGGTTGCAGCCAACTGATTACAGAGCCGGTCGAGGAAGCGCTGCGTCTCTGGCTCTTCAGTGCGGTTGGCACTATGACTGATGAATACTCTGAATCGACGTCCCTTCATCTTTACTAAAAACGATCGCTCCCTGATCCGGATTGCTCTGATGTATCGGCGGGCAACTCAAATTCAGGCTCCGGATCCGCGTCCGGATGCATCTCCAGGCTCACCGGTGTGGTACGTACCAGAGGAATAAACCTGGTTTGTTCATCGACCGGTGTCGGGGCTCGTTTCGTCATCCGGTAGAGCCCGTATACCATCAGGATGACTGCCGTTGCGGTCGATACCAGAGGCAGACCGACGGCTCCAAAGCTGTCCATGGCGACACCCCCCAGAAGCGGACCGCAGAGTGCACCGAAGCCAAAGATAAAAAGCAGACCCCGCGTCGCCTCGAGCACTTGACCCTGCTCCAGGTGATCGTTCGTGTGAGCCACACTGATGCCGTAGAGAGAAAACATAAGCCCGCCATAGACGAAACTGGCCAATATCAGACCGGGATGTCCCTCGATCACGATAAAAGCTGCGACAGCAGCAATCATGGCCGCAGCGAAACTGCTCGAAGTCAGCACGATGCGACGATCTATCAAGTCTGACAGACGGCCGATAGGCCACTGAAGCGTGGCGCCACCAAAAATGGTTGCGCTCATCAGCAGAGCGATCTCCCCTTCCTCCAGCGCCAGGCGTTGACCAAAAACAGGCGCCATAGCCCAGAATGCACCACTCATGATGCCAGCACAGAACACACCAACCGTACCCAGTGGGGATATGCGCATCAGCTGATCGAGTTTCACCGGAACCATACTGTCAATGCGTGGCTCAGTTACCCTGGTTACTGCAATTGGCACCACACCCAGAGAAATCAGGATTGCCGCGTAGGCGAATAGTTGCAGACCGGAGATGTCGCTGATCAAGAGTAAAAACTGACTGCTTCCCAACGCGATCAACGTGCTCGTCATATATATCGAAAAGATCCGTCCACGGGCGGGTCCCGTACTCTGTTCATTGAGCCAGCTTTCCACCACCATATAGATCCCGACCACACACAAACCGCTGAGCGCTCTCAACATAAACCATGTCCATGGATGCACCGCGAGGCCAAAGAGCAGGCAGGAGGCCGCAGCCACGGCTGTTAATGTTGCGAAAGCGCGAATATGCCCGACATTGCGGATAATACCGGGAACGAGCAGCGTTCCGGAGAGGTAGCCAGCATAGTAACCGGCCATGACCAGGCCCGTCTCTATATTGGAGAATGACGCGATAGTGGCCCGCACACCGAGGAGTGTCCCGAGCAAGCCCGCGCCCATGAGGAGGAGCCCCAATCCGCTCAGAAGAACCAGAATTGTCGTCGTCATCGGCCGTATGCACTTGCAAGCAACTTTAACTGAGAGAAACCTCAGGTAGCGTTTCAGAGTGATCTTGCTCAAGAAACGGAAAGTAGTCCAGTCGCCGGATGAAAACAACTGCGAGCAACAATTACGCTCTGATCCGGTTTTTGTGACCCGGTTTAGCCTGTCAGTTGATTTAAAGCAACTACCTATTTTTTCGTAATAACCTTGTCTCATTTAGGTATTACACTTAACCAGATAATTTAGTCTCAGACCGACGCTTTTCCGAACCAGTGAGGCTCCGAGAGGATGGCGTTTTTCGATATTGCGAGTGCCGCAGCGTTCATGCTGTGTCTGGGTATAGCTTTAGCCTTTATTCTGGCGATAGCCAACCGTAAGCTCTATGTCTACGAAGATCCCCGGATCGACGAGGTCGAGGAGATGCTGCCGCACGCCAACTGTGGCGCCTGCGGTAAACCGGGTTGCCGTCCCTTCGCTGAGGCTTTGGTCAAGGGGGAAGTCGATCCTGCCTTGTGTACGCCGAATTCGCAGGATATGACCGAGGAGATCGCCGCTTTTCTCGGCGTCGAACTGGGCGATCACACCAAACGCGTGGCGCGACTGGCTTGCGCGGGGGGTGCCCACGTCGCCTATTTCCGGGCCGAGTATTCGGGGTTGAAATCCTGCCGGGCCGCAGCACTCATCTCCGGAGGCGGCAAAGGCTGTACCTGGGGCTGCCTGGGTCTGGGCGATTGTGAAGCGGTATGCGAATTTGACGCGATACACATGAACAAGTATGGCCTGCCGGTGGTCAGCGAGGAGAAGTGCGTGGCCTGCAGCGATTGCGTTGAGGTCTGTCCCAAGGACCTGTTTTCGATACAACCCATCACCCACAACTTGTGGGTAGCCTGCAAGAGCCTTTCCGAAGGTGACGAGGCGGAGCACGACTGCGAGGTCGCCTGCACCGCCTGCGGTCGCTGCGTCGTCGATGCACCCGAGGGACTGATCACGATAAAGGATTTTCTGGCAGTGATTGATTATTCCAAGAACGAACTCGCGTCCAGGGTGGCCATCGAGCGCTGTCCCACGGGGGCCATCGTGTGGATGCAGGACCGCAAGACACTGAAAGGTTCGGGGGCGAAAAAAATCCTCAGAATGGAACCCCTGCCGAGGGGATGAAAGCAGCAGAATCCGGGCAACCTGGCATAAGGTCGAGGATTTCAAGGGACTGCCGTTTCGACGACAGATTTATAGATGTGGGGAAACGAGAGAGTTTTGGTCATGATGAAGAAGCAGCCGGAGAGACAATTCAAATATCCTGGTATTCGCATGTCCACGGACGGCAATGGCGCCGTGATCATGTGTGAGCGTGAGGCGAGCGACGCTGCCGGCGCCTACCCGATCACCCCCTCCACCCAGATGGGGGAATACTGGGCGGAAGAGACCGCGAAGGGACATATCAATATCTCCGGCCGGCCGCTGATATTCATCGAACCGGAGGGCGAACATGCTGCGGCCAGCGTGACCGCCGGCATGGCGATGTCGGGATTGCGCGCCACCAACTTCTCTTCCGGTCAGGGCATCGTTTATATGCATGAATCCCTGTACGGTGCCGTGGGCAAGCGGCTTCCCTACATTCTGAATATCGGCTGCCGTGCCATCACCAAGACCAGCCTCAACGTGCATGCTGCACACGATGACTATTTCGCCATCGACGATGTCGGCTTTTTTCAGGTGCTCGGAAACAGCGCCCAGCAGGCGGCGGATCTGAATGTGATCTCCCGCAAGATCGCGGAACTCTCCCTCACGCCCGGCGCCGTGGGTCAGGACGGTTTCCTCACCACCCACGTGATCGAGTCCGTGGACGTGCCGGAACGTGAACTCATTGCGGAGTATCTGGGCAGGCCGGAAGACCAGATCGAATGCCCGACACCGGCGCAACGGATGCTGTACGGTAAAACGCGCCGCCGCGTCCCGCTGGTGTGGGATGTGGACAACCCCGCTATCTCCGGTTGCGTGCAGAACCAGGACAGTTATATGCAGGCCGTGGCCGCGCAACGTCCGTTCTTCTTCGAGCATATTCCCGCGATCGCCGACCAGTGCATGGAGGAGTACTACCAACTGACCGGGCGTCGTTACCAGCGTGTCATGACTTACCGCACCGAGGATGCGGATTATCTGATCGTCGGCATGGGGAGCATGCTGGTCCAGGCCGAAGCGGTGGCCGATTACCTGCGCGAGACGCGTCGACTCAAAGTGGGCGTGGTGAACGTCGTCATGTGGCGCCCCTTTCCGGGCGCGCTGATCAGCGAAATCGTCCGCGGACGCAAAGGGGTGGCTGTGCTGGAGCGCACGGATCAGCCACTGGCCGAAGATCTGCCGATCATGCGCGAGACGCGGGCTGCGATCGCGAAATGTGTCGAAAACGGGATCGTCGGGAGAAGGGACGAGCTTCCCCATCCCGCCTATCCGGTGTACGCCAAGCCGCAAAGCGATATGTCACCGATGTACTCCGGAGCTTACGGACTCGGCAGCCGTGATCTCCAACCGGAAGCGCTGATCGCAGCCATCGAGAATATGCTTCCCGAGGGCAAGAAGAAGAAATTCTTCTATCTCTCCGTCGATTTCATCCGCGATATGGCATTTTCGCCGAAGCAGGAGATCCACCAGCAGAACATCCTCAAGCTCTATCCGGGGGTGCGGGACTACGCGATTCGCGGCAGCGAGAATCCGAATCTGATGCCCAAAGGGGCGATCACGGTGCGCATGCACTCGGTCGGTGGCTGGGGGGCAATCACCACCGGAAAAAATCTGGCCATGACGCTGTTCGATCTGCTTGGGTATGAGGTCAAGGCCAACCCGAAATACGGGTCGGAGAAGAAAGGTCAACCGACGACCTATTACCTGTCAGCGGCGCCCGAGCCGATCAGGATGAACTGCGAATACTATTTTGTCGATGCGGTGCTCTCGCCCGACCCCAACGTGTTCGGCCACTCCAATCCTCTGTCCGGTCTGAAGAAAGGCGGCGTATTCATCGTGCAAAGCGAGCTGGAGTCGCCGCAGGCCGTCTGGAAGAGTATTCCCCCCCAGTCGCAGAAATTCATCATCGACAACAATATCCGCATCTTCTATCTGGATGGGTTCAAGATAGCCCGCGCCGAAGCGACTGATCTGGAGCTGCAAATCCGCATGCAGGGTGCTGCCTTTCAGGGAGCGTTCTTCGCCGCCTCCCCGGTGATGGAGGCAGCAGGCTTCACCGAAGAGAAGCTGTTCCAGGCCATACGTGACCAGCTGCAGGACAAATTCGGCAGCAAGGGTGCACGTGTGGTGGAGGACAATCTGCGGGTGATTCGCCGCGGCTTCGATGAGATCGTGGAGATCACCGATAAGAACCTGCTTCCGGCCGCCGAAAGCACGGGCATGCGCAAAGATTCTGCCATGCCGATCATGCTCAAGCGCTTGCCGGCGGGCAATGATCCGAAGTCGGATGTGCACGCATTCTGGGAACGGACCGGAAATTTTTACCAGTCCGGCAAAGGCGAGCAGAACCTGGCGGATCCCTTCATGGCATTGAGCCTCATTCCGGCCAGCACGGGTGTGTATCGGGACATGACTATGATCCGGTTCGAGTATCCGGTCTGGGTGCCTGAAAAGTGTACCGCCTGCAGCGACTGTTTCACTCTCTGTCCGGACAGCGCCATCCCAGGCCTGGTGAACTCCGTCAGCGAGGTGTTCGAGACCAACATCAAGCGGATCGAAAGCAAGGGGCGCCAGGTAATACATCTGCGCAGAGCCGTTCGCACCACCGAGAAGAAGCTGCGCGCAGCGGCGGAAGCCGCTGAGGGAGCGATCCTCGATTCGCGTCCGCTCCTGCTCCAGGCCATTGACGATACGATAGCCGAGTATGCGTTGGCACCCGGTGAAAAGCCGCAGTTGGAGCAGGAGTTCGACTGGTTCAAGGATGCGATGGGGGAGTTCAAGTTCAACCTGGTCGCTCCGTACTACCAGAACCGGGAAAAGCGCGCCAAGGGCAGCGGTGGACTTTTCTCCATCACCATCAACCCTTACACCTGTAAAGGCTGCATGGAGTGTGTCGCGGTCTGTGATGACGGCGCGCTGGTGATTGAGAAGCAGACGCCGGCGGCGATTCAGACACTGCGGAAAGACTGGGCCTATTGGCTGGACCTGCCCACCACCTCTCCCGATTTCATCCGCATCGATGACTTCGATGGGAAGATCGGTGCGCTGGAGACCATGCTGCTGGACAAGAAGACCTACTGGTCGATGGACTCCGGTGATGGCGCATGCAACGGCTGCGGCGAAAAGACCTCCCTGCATCTGTTCACGGCCACGGTGACGGCGCTGCTGCAACCGAGAGTCAAAAAGCACCTGGAGAAGGTCACCGATCTCATCGAGCGTCTGGAGCGGCATATCCGGCTGAGGCTCGCAGAGAACATGGACATCACCGATGTGACGGCGGTGGAACAAGCCGTGGCAGCGCACAAGGAACTCGACCTCACCCTGTCCAGCTTCTCGGGTTCACTCGATAAGGGCAAGGCCAGCAAACCGCTCGATGCCGACTGGCTGAGATGGGTGACCCGTCTGCTGGATGCGCTCAAAACACTCAAATGGAGGTATACCGAAGGCAGCACCAAACGGGGCCGCGCCGACCTGGGATTCATCAACGCAACGGGTTGCACCTCCGTTTACGGCTCCACTTTTCCCTATAATCCCTATCCGTTCCCCTGGACCAGCCACCTGTTTCAGGATGCGCCGTCGGTCTCCATGGGTATCTTCGAGGGACACATGGCGAAAATGGCCGAGGGCTTCAAAGCCATCCGTATGGCCGAGATGGAGCTTGCGGGCAAACACGACATAGCACAGATGGAAGCGGAGCTCGCCTACTTTACCTGGGATAAGTTTACCGATGAGGAGTTCCGGCTTTGTCCACCGGTCGTCGCCGTCGGCGGCGATGGAGCCATGTACGACATCGGTTTCCAGAATCTCTCCCGGGCCCTGGCTTCCGGCATGCCGATCAAGGTGCTCGTGGTCGACACGCAGGTCTACTCCAACACCGGTGGCCAGGCCTGCACCTCGGGTTTCATCGGTCAGGTTTCCGACATGGCGCCTTTCGGCAAAGCCTGGCGCGGCAAGGAGGAGACGCGCAAGGAGATGACCTTGATCAGCATGGCCCACCGGACCACATTCACGGTCAATGGTGCGCCGAGTCACTACACCCATCTCATCGAAAGTTACATCGACGGGCTCAATTCACGCCGTCCCGCGTTGTGGAATATCTACGCACCCTGTCAGCCGGAGCACGCCATTCCGGACGATGCTTCCGAGATGCAGAGCAAACTGGCGGTGGAGTCCCGTGCCTATCCGCTGATGGTTTTCGATCCGGATGCCGGCGAGACCTGGGCGGCGTGCCTGTCGTTGGAAGGGAATCCCGCCATGGACGCGGACTGGCCAACCTACCAGCTCGAATTCGAGGATGAAGAAGGCAACCGGGACAGCATGGAACTGCCCATGACCTTCGCCGACTTCGCGCTCACCGAAGGCCGTTTCCGCAAGAATTTCCGCATGGCGCCGCGGGATACCTGGAATGAGCACATGGTGCCGATCGCTGAATTCCTGGAGATGGAGGAGGAGGAGCGGGAAGGCTTGTATCCGTTCGTGTGGGGGGTGGACAAGAAGCACCACCTGATGCGGGTCATCTGTTCCGCCGAACTGGTGACATCGACGGAAGAGCGACGCGATTACTGGCGGACGATAAAGGGGCTCGCGGGATTGCTGGACAAAGTGGATCCGGAGGCGATCGCCAATCAAGTGCGCGCCGAAACCGCCGGGAAGCTCGCGGCGGGACTCTATGCCATGTTGGGAGGCGGTGCCGGCGGGCCGGAGCTCTCCGCGGTGCTGGGTGCCGCACCTGCCGTTGCTGGCGCTGCAGCACCTGCCGCAGCCACTGCGGAAGGGTTCGAGCCGGCGTGGATAGAGCAGCCACTCTGCACCACATGCGACGAATGCATCGATATCAACCCGAAGATCTTCGCCTACAACGACGACAAGAAGGCCATTGTAGCCAACCCCAAGGGCGGCCCCTACAAGGATATCGTGCGTTCCGCGGAGAAGTGCCCGGCGGAGTGCATCCATCCGGGGACACCCTGGGATGCGAACGAGAAGGAGCTGGACAAACTGATCAAGCGGGCAGAGAAATACCAGTAACCCCATATCGACGGACACACGAGCGAGGTAGGTTGCCATGGATCTGATGAAGCTTTTGCATTTTGGGAGGGCGACTTTTTCCCATGGCATTCATCCGCCGGAGTACAAGGAGCCTACGAACAACGCAGTCATCCGCCGGCTGCCCTTCGCCCCGGAGATGATCCTTCCGCTGAGCCAGCACTTCGGCAAACCGTCTCTCCCCATCGTTCACGAGGGTCAGGAGGTGGTGCGCGGAGAGCCCATCGCCAAAGCGGATGGATTCATGTCGGTACCTTTGCACGCTCCAGCCACCGGCATCATCAAAAAGATCGGGCTGATGTCCACCGCCCGGGGACCCAAGACCGAGTCGATACTGCTCAAGCTTTACTCCGGGGCCAGTCAGAACGTTTTGTATGACGCACCGCAGAGCGTCGACGACATGGCGCCGGCGGAGATCGTCAAGGCGGTACAGGAGACGGGTATGGTGGGCCTCGGCGGCGCCAGCTTCCCGACCCATGTCAAGATGACTGTGCCCGAAGGTCAGCATGTCGATACCGTGATGGTGAACGGATGCGAGTGCGAACCCTATCTCACCACCGATCACCGGGTCATGCTCGAGTACGCCATGAATCTGTTCGCGGGTATCCGGATCGCGATGAAGGCAGTGGGAGCCGAACGCGCCATCATCGGCATCGAAGACAACAAACCGGATGCCATTGCCAAGCTCAGGGAGGCCTGCTCCCGCTATGACGCCATCAGCGTCGGGGTGATGAAGACCAAATATCCGCAGGGTGCGGAGAAGATGATGATCAAGGCCCTGTTGAACCGGGAAGTACCCAGCGGCGGTTTTCCGGCGGCGGTGGGCGTGAGCGTCTACAACGTGGCCACCCTGGCTCAGCTTGGCGCCCTGCTGCCGCACGGTCAGGGCTTGATCGAGCGGGTGGTGACCATCACCGGACCCGGCATCGAACAGCCGGGTAACTACCTGGTGGCGCTGGGGACGCCGCTGCGTTTCGTGCTGGAACAGTTGGGCTTCCGCGGCAATGCCGGCGAGTTGATCCTGGGCGGTCCCATGATGGGAGTCTCGGTAGCGTCTCTCGATGTACCGGTGACCAAGGGGGTATCGGGGATCCTGGTGCTCACCGAGGAAGCGATAGCCTCCCAGATCCCGAAGAAGGTCTGGCCCTGCATCAAATGCGCGAACTGTGTGAAGGCCTGTCCAATACACCTCAATCCGGCGGAGCTGGGCATGTTGGCCGGAAAGCGCCAATACGAGACCATGGAGAAACACTTCCATCTGAACGACTGTTTCGAGTGCGGTTGTTGCAGCTATGTATGCCCGGCCGCCATCCCGTTGGTGCAGTATTTCCGCATCGCCAAAGCGGTCAATCGAGAGAACAGAGAGAAAGCGGCTTAGACCCATGGCAGAAAAAGCACCGATGATTGAACTGCGCACGTCGCCCCATGTCCGCCGTGCCCAAAGCGTGGACCAGATTATGCGCAACGTGGTCTACGCGCTGCTGCCGGTGTGCGCGTTTTCGGTTTATCAGTTCGGTATCAGTGCGTTTGCGCTGCTACTGATTGCGCTTCTGGCCTGCATCGGAACGGAACACCTGTTTTGCCGGTTGTCCGATAAGCCCACGACAGTGGGAGACTACAGTGCGGTGATCAGCGGCCTGCTGCTGGCGCTTACGCTGCCACCGGGCTTTCCGCTATGGATGGCGGCTTTGGCCGGGTTCGTGGGTATCGCCCTGGCAAAGGTGATGTTCGGCGGCATCGGTCTGAACGTTTTCAATCCCGCGCTGGTGGGCAGGGCATTCGTCCAGGCCGCCTTCCCGGTGGCGATCACCACCTGGACACCGGCATTCGCACCGGGAAGATTCACCGAGTTCATCCCCTCCACCCTGACGCTTCCCTTCACCGAGCCTGTCGCTGTCACACAATGGGTCAAAGATCTTGCGGTAGACGGGTTCACCGGGGCCACGCCACTGGCGCTGCAGAAATTCGGCAACGGCGCACTGGCGCATGTCACCACCAGTACCACGGACCTCTTCATGGGAATGACCGCAGGTTCCGCGGGCGAGACATCCGCGCTGCTGATTCTGGTCTGTGGCGCCTACCTGATTTTCCGACGGATGATGGACTGGCGCATTCCCGCAGCCATGATACTGGGTACCTTCGTCACTGCATGGGGATTTTTTTTGCTCGATCCCAGCTCCTACCCCACACCGGTTTTCATGCTGTTTTCCGGCGGTCTCATGCTGGGCGCAGTGTTCATGGCGTCGGACATGACCGCATCACCGGTAACACCGGTCGGAGTCTGGATCTACGGCCTCCTCATCGGCTTTCTGACCGTGATCATCCGCTTGTTCGGCGGTTTGCCGGAGGGTGTCATGTACGCCATTTTATTCGGTAATGCCGCTTCCCCGTTGATCAGTGTGGTGACCCAGCCCAGGGTCTATGGCACCAGTGGAAAAAAGAGGAAGGCTGACTCATGACGCCGCCGGAGGTAGAAAAACCCGTCCCATCCACGCCCTCCAGTGTGGCGATGATCAGCACGCTCGGTCTTATCTCCATGATTGCCGGCCTGTCGGTGGTGCTCGCATTCCAATTCACCGATCCCATCATCAAGGAGAAAGAGCACCTGGCGCTGGAGCAGGCGGTGTTTCGGGTCATACCCGGGATAGACGAGGAGCGCGCGACGCGGCGCAGCTTCGCGTTGAGTGCCGATGGTCTGGTGCCGTTGCATGAGAAATCGGCCGCCAATGCCAATCTCTTTGCGGTCTACGACGCCTCCGGCAAGCTGGCCGGAATCGCCATGGAGGGTGCCGCCCAGGGTTACCAGGACGTGGTGCACACTCTGTACGGATACGATCCCGACTGCGAGTGCATCGTCGGACTCACCATCATGAAGAGCACGGACACCCCGGGCATGGGCGACAAGAAAACCGTCGAAGGCAATGCCAAATTCATGGCCAATTTCAGTCACCTCTCGGTCGAACTGGCAGCCGACAAGCGCAGTCTGCTGCACTCCATCGAGACGGTGAAGCATGGAACCAAAACGCAAGCCTGGGAGGTGGACGCCATTTCGGGTGCCACCATCACCTCCCGGGCGATTGGCAAGGGGCTGAGCAAAAGCACCGATGAGCTGCTGCCCCTGATCTCACGGCACCTGCAAGAGATAAGCAAGAACCCGGAGATCAAGCAGAAAACCGAGACCGAGGTCACCCAATAATGGCCAACCCTGCAAGCAAACAAAAACCCATTACCGCGGATACGTTTCTGCGCGGTCTGTGGGAAGAGAATCCGGTATTCGTCATGCTGCTGGGCCTGTGCCCCGCGCTGGCCGTCACCAACAGTGCCATCAATGCCATCGGCATGGGCGGCGCAACCACCTTTGTCCTGCTCGGCTCCAGTGCACTGGTCTCCCTGTTGCGGAAACTCATCCCCAAACAGGTGCGGATAGCCTCCTATATCGTCATCATCGCCACCTTCGTGACCATCGTGGATTATGCGATCCATGCCCTCAGTCTGGAACTCTACAACGCCTTGGGGGCATTCATTCAGCTCATCGTGGTCAACTGCGTCATTCTTGGACGGGCCGAAAGCTTCGCATCGAAGCACCGGCTGACCAAATCACTGGTCAATGCGCTAGGCGTCGGTGTCGGTTTTACCTTCGCCCTGCTGTGCCTCGGCTCAGTCAGGGAGATCCTGGGCAGTGGGACGCTGTTCGGCTTTCCATTGTTCGGTGACAGCTACCAGCCGTGGGTGGTGATGATTCTGCCGCCCGGCGGGTTTTTCGTTACCGGCGCCTGGCTGCTGCTGTTCGCCTGGCTGAAGGAGCGCAAGCAACGCAAGGTAACGCAAGAGAAGGAGACAGTTCATGCACCCGGATGATCTCAGCTTCATTTTTCTGAATGCATTCATCATCAACAATTTCGTGCTCGCCTACTTTCTGGGTCTGTGCCCGTTTCTCGGTGTATCCGGCAAACTGAACACCGCCTGGAACATGGGCTTGGCCACCACGTTCGTGATGTTCGTCAGCTCGTTGTGCGCTTACGGACTGAACCAGCTGCTGGTGCAATACCATCTGGAATTCCTGCGACTCATCAGTTACATCGCGGTCATCGCGTCGGCGGTGCAACTGGTCGAGATGATCGTCAAAAAGACCAGTCCCGCCCTGTTTCGTGCGTTGGGCATTTTCCTGCCCCTGATCACGACCAATTGCGCCATCCTCGGGCTGGCACTGTTCCAGACATTCAAGGAGTACAGCTTTGTGCAGAGCCTGGTCTACAGCATCGGCGCGGGTGCAGGCTTCACCCTGGCCCTGATGCTGATGGCCGGGTTGCGCACGAGGATGGATCTCGCAGACGTGCCTGCCATCAGCCGGGGTGCCGCACTGAGCTTCATGCTGGCCGGCCTTCTCTCCCTGACCTTCATGGGATTCGCCGGACTGGGAACACATTGATGATGACGTATCTGCTTGCCATCGGAATCATTCTACTGGTGATGGTGGGCTGGGTCGCGGTCCAGCATCTGGCGCGGCAGTTCGCTCTCAGGCATCCGGAGTTCGGTTCCTATCCGGAAGAGCCCGGCGGTTGTGGGAGCTGCGGCAACAGCAGTTGCAGCAGGAAGAAAAACGGAGATGAACAGCTATAGGCGGCATCCAGCTGTGTTTACCCGATGCTTGCTATTCAAGTCCTGGCTCTGAGGTTAAACAGTAATGAGTGACGAATTTTTTATTCAACCCAAGAAATACGACATTGGTTCCGCTTATCAGGCGACCGTCCAGTCGACCGAACGTATCACGCCGCAATCGGCCCATGACGAGGTGCGCCAGATCGTCCTGCGTGTTCCCGCCGCTTCCTTCACTTATGTCGAAGGTCAAAGTATCGGCGTGCTGGCCCCGCCTCCCTATGACTTTGGCAGCGATCACTACATGCGGTTGTACTCCATCGCCAGCACGCGCAGCGGCGAGCAGGGAAAGGCCGCGGAGATCGCCATTTGCGTTCGACGCTGTTTTTATATCGATGAGGTCAGCGGGGAACGCTACCCCGGAAAGTGTTCCAACTATCTCTGCGACGCCAAGGTCGGAGACGAGGTCAGGATTACCGGGCCATACGGACGGCACTTCATCATGCCCCGGGATAAGAGAGCCAACCTGGTGATGGTGGGAACCGGAACCGGTATCGCGCCTTTCAGGGCTTTCCTGAAGCACATCTTTGAAGAAGAGTCCGAATGGCAAGGCAAGATCAGGTTGTTCTACGGTGCGCAAAGCGGCCTCGATCTGCTCTATATGAACGATCTGAACGACGATATCAGTCACTATTACGACAAGGCCACCTTCAAGGCGTTCGAGGCATTGAGCTCCCGCCCGGCCTTCGACGACCCCAGTTCGCTGGGCAACAAAATCGAGGAGAATGCAGCTGAAATGTGGGAGCTGATAAAGGACCCGAATACCTATGTCTACGTGGCCGGATTGAGGCGGTCATCGGAAGCACTGGATACGGCGATGTCCCACATTGCCGGATCCAAAGAGGCCTGGTTGCGCAGAAAACGGGAGATCTATTTCGACGATCGCTGGGCGGAGCATCTGTACGACTAGGAGCCTGCTCTGGATTGCTGTGGAGAAAACACTCATGAAAACCCCAAAACGCGTTCATTACTTCGGCAAGACCAAGACCGAAGGAAGCAAAGAGATGAAGGATCTGCTTGGCGGCAAAGGCGCCAACCTGGCTGAGATGACCGCTATCGGGCTTCCCGTTCCCCCGGGTTTCACCATCGATACCAAATCCTGCGCCGACTACAACGAGATGGGAGGCATGCTGCCCGCAGGTCTCATGGACGAAGTCAAAAAAAATATGGGCAGCGTCGAACAGGAGATCGGCAAGCGATTCGGTGCGGAAGACGATCCGTTGCTGGTGTCGGTGCGCAGCGGGGCCGCGGTCAGTATGCCGGGCATGATGGATACGGTACTGAATCTGGGACTGACCGACCAGGCCATGGAGGGGCTGGCACGGATTTCCGGTAACCGGCGTTTTGCGTTGGATGCCTATCGGCGCCTGATCAATATGTTCGGCGACGTGGTGATGGGGGTACACCACGAGAAGTTCGAAGCGGAGTTCGATCGGGTCAAGGCTGAATTCGGTGTGGTCCTGGACACGGAACTGAACGAGTCCGGGCTGGAAAATCTGATCGAGGCATACAAGTCGGTCTACCGCCAGGGTACGGGGGAGGATTTTCCCCAAGACCCCTACCTGCAGCTGGAGAAGTCCATCGAGGCGGTGTTCAAGAGCTGGAATATTCCCCGGGCCGTCCGCTACCGCCAGATCAACGAGATCACCGGTCTGTTGGGTACTGCGGTCAACGTTCAGACCATGGTCTTCGGCAACATGGGCCAGGATTCCGGGACGGGTGTCGCCTTCACCCGTAATCCATCCACCGGCCTGAACGAGTTCTACGGTGAATTTCTGGTCAATGCGCAGGGCGAAGATGTGGTCGCCGGTATTCGCACGCCGCAACCGGTGGAGGAGATGGTGACCTGGAGACCGGACATTCATGCGCAGCTGCTCGAGATCAAGCAGATCCTGGAAAACCACTATCGGGAAATGCAGGATATCGAGTACACGATAGAGCGCGGAAAGCTGTTTCTGCTGCAAACCCGAACCGGTAAGCGCACCGGACCTGCCGCAGTCAAAATTGCGGTGGATATGGTCATGGAAGGACGCATCACGGAGAAGGAGGCGCTGCTGCGCGTTCCGGCGAACGACCTGAACCAGTTGTTGCTGCCCACCTTTGCACCGGAAGCCGAGCGGGACACGCTGACCCGAGGTCTGCCGGCGTCCCCGGGTGCCGCGTCGGGCAGGCTCTCCTTTACCGCCGAGGATGCGGTGGACCGCGCGCATGCCGGCGAGGCGGTACTGCTGGTGCGTAAGGAGACCAGTCCGGAGGATGTCAGCGGAATGCATTCAGCCGAAGGGATTCTGACGTCGACCGGTGGCATGACCAGCCATGCCGCCGTGGTGGCACGAGGCTGGGGAAAATGCTGCGTTGCGGGTGCCGGTGAGATTGTCATCGACGAAGCAAAGCGGACGATCACCGTCGGCGGCAGAACCTTTGGCGAGCGGGACGTGATCAGTATCGACGGATCGAGCGGTGAAGTGATGGCCGGTGAGGTGCAGAGACAGGCGCCGAAACTCTCCGAGGAGTTTATCTCGCTGATGGGCTGGGCCGATCGGTACCGCACCCTGCAGGTACGCACCAATGCGGATACGCCGGAGGATGCAGCCCGGGCCCGGGAATACGGCGCGGAGGGCATCGGTCTGTGCCGTACCGAACACATGTTCTTTGAAGGTATGCGCATCACCGGGATGCGTGAAATGATCCTGGCCGAAACAGAAGAAGCACGCCGCGCGGCACTGGAGAAGCTGCTCCCCACGCAGCGGGAGGATTTCAAGGGAATCTTCACCGCCATGCAGGGCCTGCCGGTGACCGTGCGCCTGCTGGATCCACCGCTGCACGAATTTCTGCCGCATGACGATCAGCAACAGGCGGAGCTGGCTGCACAGCTGGGGGTATCAGCAGAAAAGATCAAGGCACGGGTCACCCGGCTGCATGAAGCCAATCCGATGTTGGGCCACCGTGGCTGCCGTCTGTCGATCACCTATCCCGAGATCCTGGAGATGCAGGTTACCGCAATCACCCAGGCCGCCATCGAGTGCCGCATGGCGCAGATCGATGCCAGACCGGAGATCATGATTCCGCTCGTCGGCATCGACAAGGAGTTGGACATACTCAGGCAGAGGGCGGAGAGCACGATCGCCATCACAGCACAGAAGCAGGGGTATAAGGAGCTGTTGGACATTCCCATCGGCACCATGATAGAAGTTCCACGCGCCGCGCTGACCGCGGGAAAAATAGCCGAGCATGCGGATTTCTTCAGTTTTGGCACCAATGACCTGACGCAGATGACTTTCGGCTACAGTCGGGACGATGTGAACAATTTCCTGCCCGACTATTTGCGCCAGGAGATATTGGAAAAGGACCCGTTCCAATCACTGGACACGACGGGTGTGGGCTGCCTGGTGGAGATGGCCGTCGCCGCGGGCCGCAAAACCAATGAAGAGATGAAAATGGGCATCTGCGGAGAGCACGGCGGTGACCCCGCCTCGATCGACTTCTGCCAAAAGGCTGGTTTGAGCTATGTCTCCTGCTCCCCGTTCAGGGTGCCGGTCGCCCGCCTCGGCGCCGCACAAGCAGTGGTAAGGTAGCGGAAGTTCCGCATAAAACAAGGTGCAGCGCACCTGCAAAAAAAGCCGTGTTCGAGAGAGCTGCATTGCAGGTGCGCTGCGCGATTCCGTTGAACTTGCCCCGGCGCTCCCCTGCCCTGCTCCAATAAACCCGGAAAGCGCCGCCCGTGCCGGCGGGTGACGTTGACACCAGCAACACCGCATCATGACGTATACTCGCTCGGTGTGGAGTGGCGGGAACACGCCGTTCCGTGACATGGCACTGTGAAAAGCGAGGATGAGTATTCGTCAGCTATTTTTCATACTGGTCGTCTGCTTGGCGGCGACCCTACCCGCTCAGGCGGCTCCGCGCGTGGGGTTGTTCGTACCTCACCAAGGGAATTTTTGGGGCCAGTTTGCCGAGTTTGCTCAGACTGCAGCCAAGGATATCGGCCTTGATCTGCAAGTCTATGCCTCGGGACGCTCGACCGACAGAATGCTGGAACAGGTCCGGCATGCCGCGGAGAGCGGTCTGGATGGCATTCTGTTCACCGACTATCAGGGGATAGGTGAGGATATTCTGCGCATCGCCGAAGCCTCGCGCACTCCGGCATTTCTGGTGAATGCAGGCTTGAGTAATCCCGATATCGTTCCGCGCACGCAATACCGCTACTGGATCGGAGGCGTCTCTCCGGACGACCGGCAGGCAGGTGTGCGGCTGATCACCAGCCTGATCGGGATGGCTGCCGAACGAGGCGCGAAAGCGTACACGGTGCTTGCGTACACCGGTAAGAACGAGTTGCCGATGTTGCGGCGGCTGGAGGGGTTGCAGGCCGTGGTGAACGCCCGCCCGGACGTGACGCTGGTGGAGGCGCTGCCGATCAACGACGGCGAAAGTGCGGTCACCGAAGCGTTCGACCGTGTCATGCGCGATCACCCCGGACTGAATATCGTCTGGAGTTTCTATGACGAGTTGGCGTTGATCGCCTCCCGGCACCAGCATGAAATTGACAGCGCGAATGGCGTCGTATTCGGCGGGATCAACTGGTCGGGGCCGTCGCTGCAGGGGCTGGAACAGGGGCTGCTCGACGTCGATATGGGCGGACATATCTTCGATGGCGCCCAGGGCGTCATCATGCTGTTCGACTACCTCAATGGCCACGATTTCAGTGACGAAGGGCTGCTGTTCGACAGTAACATGATCGCCGCGACGGCGGATACCGTCGACCGCTTCAAACGCATCCTCGCCGACCCGCTGAGCATCGATTACAAGGCGCTGAGCAAGACACACAATCGCAATCTGCGGCAATACGCATTTGACCTCAATGAGATCGCGATGCACATGCAACCCGGTGCCGGACTCACACCGTCAGAGCGTAACTGGATCAGGGATCATCCGCTCGTCAGAGTGGGGGCGGTACCGGAATGGGCACCGTTCGACATGGTCGACGACAACGGGCAGTACATAGGCGTGACGCGGGATTTCATCGACTTGATCGCACAGAGAACCGGTCTGCGTTTTTCCTACCAAACAGATCTCTGGAACAGACTGCTCGATGGCATAGGCAAAGGTGAATATGACCTGCTCGGCTCGGTATACTACACCGCCGAGCGGGACAAATTCCTAAGCTATACACAACCCTATTTCGAAATCCTCGACTATTTTTTCGTACGTGATGATCTCGATGTCCGCAATCTCAGTGACTTGCGTGGTATGCGGGTGGCGATGCCGCGCAAGTATGCGCTGACGGACAAGCTGCGCAAATTCTTCCCACAGCTTGAAATTGTCCCGGTCGACTCCACGCCGGAGGCGCTGGAAGCCGTTCTGGAAGGAAGAGCGGATATGCTCTACGACGCCTATGCGGTGCTCGACCATCTGCTGAAGAAGAAAAGCATTACCAGCATCGTTCCGTTCAAATCCACGCGCCATCTGGGCAGCAGTTTTCTGCATCTGGTCACACGCGATGATCAGCCGGTGCTCTCCTCCATTCTGCGCAAAGGCCTCGCAGCGATCACCCACGAAGAGAAACAGGCGATCTACAGCCGCTGGCTCGGTGCCGGCGCGGAGCCGACGACAGTCGAGCTCAGCGCGGCGGAGAGCGAGTGGCTGGACAAGCATCGACTGCTGCGCCTTACCGGCGACCCGAACTGGTTGCCATACGAGGCGGTGGACGAAACAGGCAACTACATCGGTATCGTTTCCGATCACCTGCGGTTGATAGAGAGCATCCTGGGTGTGCGGTTTGAATATGTGCCGACGGATACCTGGTCCCAGTCCGTGGCAAAGGCACGTGCGGGTGAGATCGACGTGTTGTCGGAAACGGAAAACTCCGAACTCGCCAGCATACTGCACTTTACCAGGCCCTATCTCTCCAGCCCCGTGGTGATCGTGATGCAGGAATCGCAGGGGTACGTCGGCAACATCATTCAGATCGCCGATCAGCGCATCGCTGTGATCAGGGACTACGGTTACGTACCGGAGATACGCGCCAACTATCCGGAGCTGGACTATTACACGGTCGATACGATACAGGACGGACTGACAGCGGTGTCCACCGGCGAGGTCGGCGCGCTGTTAGCCACCCTGGCGCAGGCGAGTTATTACATCGGTGAACTGGGCATCAACAATGTCCGTATCGTCGGCAGGACGGAATTCGATACACGCCTCGCTTTGGGGGTGCAGAAAGGGCTCGAACCCTTGGTTCCGCTGCTGAACCGCGCCCTCGATGCAATCACCAAAGGGCAGAAACAACAGATACTCGATCGTTGGGGCCGGGAGAAGTTTGCCACCCGGACCAACTATGAACGCCTCACCCTGGTGGTGGCGATTGCGGTCACGGTGCTGGCGCTGATACTGCTCTGGACCTACTCGATCCGTCGTCAAAAGGAGCGCCTGCGCATCAGCGAGGAGCGTTTTCAGCTTGCCATGGATGCGGCTTCCGTGGGACTGTGGGACTGGAATGCGCGTACCGGCGAGGTTTTCTACAGTCGCTTGTGGATGTCCATGCTGGGTTATCACGAAAACGAGCTGGCTTATACTTTCGCAACCTTCAGCAATCTGCTGCACCCGGAAGACCGCGAGCAGACGCTGGCCAATAACGAGCGCATGCTCAACGACCCCAGCGTGAAGTATGAGCAGGAGTTTCGCCTGCGGACCAAGGCGGGCGGATATCGCTGGATCCTCTCGCGTGGTCACGTTTTCGCCCGCGACGCCGATGGCAAGGCACTGCGCGCGCTCGGTACGCATACCGATATCACCCAGCGCAAACAGGCCGAACTGGATGTCAGCCGGCTGAATCAGCATCTGATGGCGGCGAACCGGCGTTTTGCGCTGGCGACCAAGGCGATCGCGCTGGGCGTATGGGAGCGGTTGACCGACGGAACCCATCGGCTGTTGTTCGATGATCGTCTACTGGAGATCTATGGCTTTGGCCCTCGCGCCTATGTCACCGTGCGCGAGTGGCTGGAATGCGTCTATCCGGAGGATCGTAAAGCGGTGACCGATGGCTTGCGCAAAGTGTTACGTGGCGCCAGTGACTTTCAGGTCGATTTCCGCATGCGCCGGCCCGATGGATCGATGCGCTATATCTATGGTGCGGTCACCGCTATCCCGGCGACCGATGGCGGGCCGGATCAGCTCATCGGCGTCAACTGGGATATCACCGAGCGCAAGGCCGCGGAAGATCAATTCAGGAAAGTGCTGAATGCATTGCCCGTGGCGCTTGCCATTGCTGACGGTGAGGGCAAGATCCTGCTGGCGAATCCGCAGGCGCAGGTGGAGTTTGGCGGTGATATACCCGTGGTCGGCAGCCGCACAGACGACTTCTACGCCCGAGAGGGGGAGCGCGAGGCGATCATCAGTGCCCTGCGGAAAGAGGGACAGGTACTGACGCGGGAAGTGCAATACCGCAACAGCCACGGAGAGATCATCGAAGGCATACTGTCTGCGTTGCCCATCACTTACAACGATCAACCGGCTGTACTTGGCGTGGTGGTGAATATCACTGAACGCCGCAATATGGAAAGGGAACTGGCGCGAGCGAAAGAGCAGGCCGAGGACGCCAGCCGCTTCAAGGGACAGTTCCTGGCCAATATGAGTCACGAGATCCGCACACCGATGAATGCCATTGTCGGGCTCGGTCATCTGTTGAGCCGCACTTCGCTCACACCCAGGCAACAGGATTACCTGGGCAAGATTCAGATCTCCGCGCGTTCATTGTTGACCATCATCGACGACATCCTGGATTTTTCCAAAATCGAGGCGGGTCAGTTGCGCATCGAGCAGATCGACTTCGATCTCAATGAGGTGCTCGACAATATCACGACACTTGCCGGCACCCGACTGGCGGAAAAACCGGTGGAATTTATTTACGACATCGATCCCGATGTACCACCGCGTCTGCATGGCGATCCGCACCGGCTCACACAGATACTCACCAATCTGGTGGGCAACGCCACCAAGTTTACCAACGAGGGCAGCATTATCGTCGCCATCCGCAAACGAGGGGGAGAGGTACCCCTGGCGTTGCAGTTCACGGTGGAGGACACCGGCATCGGCATTGCCGCGGACAAGATCGACAAGCTCTTTTCACCTTTCATCCAGGCGGACGGCTCGACTACCCGCGAGTACGGTGGTACCGGCCTCGGGCTCTCCATCTGCAAACAGCTGACTGAACTCATGGGTGGCTCGCTGAGTGCACAGAGCATGCCGGGAAAAGGGAGTTGTTTCGAGCTGAATCTGCCTTTCGCCATCGCCGCCGCGCCAGGCGTGCGCGATCGCCTCCATACCGAGGGAATCAGGGTATTGCTGGCGGAAGACAACGCCATCGCACGACAGGTTCTGGCCGATTTGCTGCTCTCCCTCTCCTTTCGTGTCGATGTGGTTGCAGGCGGAGCCGAGGCGCTGGAAAAACTGCGCACCACCGCTCGGCCTTACGATCTGCTGCTGCTCGACTGGCGCATGCCCGCTCCGGATGGCTTCGAGACCGCCCGCAGGGTGCGTCAGTCCGATCTGCAGCGCCAGCCCCGTATCATCATCATGACAGCCTACGGACGTGAGGCGATGGAACAGGCGCTGGACCTGGACGGCATCGACGGTTTTCTGGTCAAGCCGATAACGCCTTCACATCTGTTGGACGCCGTCGCACAGGCCTTCGAACCGAATCCGCAGGTGACCGGTGGTGAGAGAAAGTATCTCACGGAACGGCAGCTGCCGGATCTGCAGGGCAACGTCCTGCTGGTGGAGGACAATCCCATCAATCAGCAGGTGGCAAAAGAGCTGCTGGAACAGATGGGGCTTGCGGTAACCGTGTGCAGCAGCGCCAGACAAGCGTTGGATCAGGTGCGGAAAACACGGCCGGATGCGGTATTGATGGATATTCAGATGCCCGACCTGGATGGCTACGAAGCCACGGCGCGCATTCGTCAGATGCCAGGTATGCAATCGCTGCCGATTTTGGCGATGACAGCGAATGCGATGGTGGGTGACGCGGAACGCTCCCTGGAAGCGGGTATGAACGGGCATATCCCCAAACCGGTGGATCCTGTATTGCTGCATGCCACCCTCAGTGCCTGGTTGGAACACGACCCGTCGAACAACACCCGTAGCCTTGCCATCGACCGGCAGCACCAAGCCGCCGAGGTCGCAGCGCGGGACAGCCCTGCCGTTGGTGCTGCCTATCCGGTCGATTCAGTCATCGATTTCGCCAACGGCCTGCTACGCATCGGCGGGAACCACCGCTTGTATCGCAGATTGCTGGGTGACTTCTCCGGGCGTTACGGGGATGCCACGGAAAGGTTGGAGCAGCACTGTCGCACGGGAGCGCAGCGGGAAGTCGAACTGCTGCTGCACACGCTCAAAGGAGTAGCGGGCAGTATTGGTGCGACCACTGTGCAGCAGGCTGCCGCTGTGCTCGAAACATACGCGCAGCGAAACGATCTGGAGGCGGTCGCGATTAGGTTGCCCAGGCTGCGGCTGGCCCTGGATCAGGCACTGGGTGCGGTGCAGGAGTATGTATCGAATGTAACGGAGGAGGCCCGCCCGGAGGACGGACCCGGGCAGCCATCGGGTGAAGCGCGGACCGAAGAGGTACTCTCCCGGCTTGCCGCACTGCTCGATGACGGTGACGCGGACGCATTGAGCCTGATCGACCCACTCAATGCCGCCACTTTCGGCGACCAGGGCAACCTGTTGGCGGACCGACTGGTCGCGCAACTCAATGACTATGATTTCGAAACGGCGCGCCAAACATTGCGCCAGCTGGCGGATGAACTCAACAGGGCAAGCGATTGATGGAGCACCGCGGGGTGAAAAAAGCGACAATTCTGATCGTCGACGATGAGAAGATCTATCTGGATGCGCTCATCGGCATGCTGAAATCCGAGTATCGCCTCCTGCTCGCCAGAAGCGGAGAAGAGGCGCTGCGTCGCCTGCAGAGCGGCGATCTTCCCGATCTCGTTCTGCTCGACCTGCTTATGCCGGGCATCGACGGCTATGAAACCTGCCGGCGCATCAAGCGTGATCCCGCCACCAGCGATATTCCATTGATCTTTCTCACCTCCCGGGACGACGTGGAGGGCGAGACCTATGGCTTGGGCCTCGGCGCGGTGGATTATGTGGTCAAACCGATCAGCCCACCAACGGTGAAGGCCCGCATCCAGACGCATCTCGCCCTGCGCCGTGCGCAACGCGCACTGGAGCGGCAGAACGAACTGCTCGAGCAGCGGGTAAAGGAACGCACCGAGAGCTTGCGCCAGGTCGGCGCGGAACTGGTCTTGGCGGAAGAGAAGGAGAGGCGGCGAATCGCCCGGGAGCTGCACGATGGGCCGACCCAAAGACTGGTGCTGTCCAAGATCAATCTCGGCCGTCTGAAGAGCGATCTCGAGGTCGAAAAGTGTCGCGCCATTGACGCAGTCTCCGAGACCATCGACACGACCTTGAAAGAGCTGCGCACACTGATGGTTCAGTTGAGTCCACCCGTGCTCTATGAACTGGGTCTGGGACCCGCTGTGGAGTGGCTGGCGGAAAGCGTTCTCGGCACCCAGGGTATCCGCTGTCGCGTGGACAGTGCCGAGAGTTATGATCACCTCAAAGAGGAGACCCGGGTGTTTCTGTTCCGGGCGATTCGCGAACTGCTGTTGAATATCGTCAAGCACGCAGGCGCCAGCCGGGCCTCGGTCTCCATCAATACCCATGAGGGCGAGCTTCTGATCGATGTGCGGGACGATGGCGTCGGCATGGATCATACCGCTGAGCCCGAGTCGCGGGGGAAGGAGGGATTCGGTTTGTTCATCCTGCGGGATCGCATCGACATGCTGGGCGGAAAGCTCTCCATCGAGGTCAACGGCGGTACCTGCGTTACCTTGCGCGTGCCGATCGGCAGTACGGAGACAAACACATGAAAAAAAGAATTCTCATCGTCGACGATCACAAGATCGTGCGTGAGGGACTGCGCAGTCTGATCGAGGATGACGGCAGCTACGAAGTCGTCGGCGAGGCTGCCAACGGCCGCGAGGCGCTCAAGCTGGTGCGTCAGCTGCTGCCCGATCTGGTCATCATGGACGTAGCCATGAACGAGATGAATGGCATCGATGCGACACGGCAACTGACCAGGGTCGCGCCCGATGTGAGGGTGCTTGCGCTATCGATGCATTCCGATAGCCGTTATGTGAAACAGATGCTGGAAGCCGGCGCCATGGGTTACCTGGTCAAAGAAAATGCGTTTGAAGAGATCGCCGCGGCCTTGCGTTCCGTGCTTGCGGGAAGGCTGTATGTCAGTCCCCAGGCGTCCGGTGCCATTCTGCAGGATATCGTCCACGGACAGGGGATGGAGGGCGATGCAGTATCGCCACTGACCACGCGGGAGAAGGAGACCCTGCAGCTGATTGCCGAAGGCCACTCCACCGCGGAGATTGCCGAGCGTCTGTTCGTCAGCGTGAAGACGGTGGAGACGCATCGCAAGAAAGTCATGGACAAGCTCGAACTGCGTAGTGTCGCGGAACTGACCAAATACGCGATCCGCGAGGGAATCACCTCCGTCGACAAGTGACGACTTCGGATTGCCCGATGAAACCAATCGCCTGAACTCCATTATGCGCAGCCCCCCTGGGGCGACGCAGCAACACCTCTCTCATTCGTAGCCACCGCTTCAGGGATTTCGAACACCCATTTCAGGCCTCCCCCGATGGGGAGCGTGCACCCGCTGTCCGACAATGCTGTCAGCGCATCAAGGTCGCAAGCAGTAACCGTCGAACCGATAGAACCGACTGACAAGTCAAGCGGAGTTCAAAGTGAACAGTATAAAGGCTGCAGGAAAACAGCAGGAACGCACGAGATGGGCCGCCGAGCACTGGCTCGCCGCAGGCGCCACCTCCGGCGAAGAGAAGGTCCACACGGTCAGTAGCAGAGCGGCGCAGGCGCTGGGCCGGCGCACGGGCACCATCCCGCTGGCGGCGCCACTGAGCATGTTGGCCCTACTCGTTGCCAGCCCTCAGTTGTATGCCCACTGGATACCGATTACAGCGCTGTACCTGATGATGACGCTGGTCGCCACGCTACGCATCCGGCTCGCACGGAAACTCATCGTGGAGAGTTCGGAAGCCATGCTCCCACTGGCTCGCCGCTATCAGCTGACGGTCGATCTGGCCAGTTTCTCATGGGGCAGCCTGGTAGGCCTGATCCTGCTTTTTCACGGCGCGGATCAGGTGGCGGAGCTCGCGCTGGTTGCCTCGGTTGCAATCACCGCCAGCGCATTCACCAGCCTCACACTGGAGTTGTCGCTGTGGCGACGTTTCGTCTTCATTATGTGGTTACCGTTGGTTGTCCTGAGTGCAGCGGCAGCCATGCAGGGAGCGGAATATGGTTGGTTGCTGGTGCTGCTGGAGCTGCTGTTTGTGGCGTTTGCAGTGGTGCAGGGACAGCACGTGGTCAGGGACAATATCGCGGGTATTCTGTCACGCATCGAGCTGGAATATGCTGTCTCGACCATCGCCGATCAGCGCGACGAATTGCATTTGCATCAAATCCGGCTCGATGAGCTGCTGGCGCAGGCGCATGATCTCTCGTATTACGACCAACTCACCGGGATTGGCAGTCGCAACCATTTTTATGAGCGGCTGGAAACCAATATCTCTATGAGTCGTATCAGCGGCAACCAGTTTGCAGTGCTCTATCTGGATGTCGACGGTTTTAAGGATATCAACGACACACTGGGCCACATGGCCGGTGATGAGCTGCTGAAGACTATTGCCAGCCGGGTACGCACCCTGCTGCGCACCAGTGATTTCGCTGCGCGCCTGGGGAGTGATGAACTGGCGCTGCTGATCAATGGCGTGACACAAAGCCGCGATACGCTGGCTATCGTGCAACGCTGCATCAAGGAAGTGCAGGTACCGGTCAACCTGTGCGGGAAAATGATCTGTCCCCGCTTGAGCATCGGCATCGCGCTCTATCCCGTCGATGGCGACAACACGCAGAGCTTGCTCAAAGCGGCCGAGAGTGCAATGAACTCGGCCAAAAGCAATAGCAAACTGCACTACGCCCGCTACTCCCCGGAGATGACCATGGCAGCGCAACAACGCCTGACCATTGAACAGGAGATGCGGCTTGCGCTGTCCAATGGTCAGTTCCGGCTGCACTACCAGCCTCAGGTGGACGCGACAAGCGGCGAGGTGTGCGGAGTGGAAGCGCTGATTCGCTGGCAACACCCGGAACGGGGGTTGATTCCGCCGAACGACTTTATCACCGTGGCTGAAAATACCGGTCTGATCGATGAACTTGGCGAATGGGTACTGATCACCGCCTGCCGCCAGGCGGCGCAGTGGCTGGATGCGGGGGAGCACGTTTTTTCGGTGGCGGTGAACATCTCGCCCCTCCAGCTGTTGGACCGCGGCTTCGTCGACACCGTGCGCAGCGCACTCGCCAGCACGGGGCTTGCACCGCAACTGCTTGAACTGGAGATCACCGAGAGTGCCGTCCAGACCCACATAGAGGCGCGTGAGACATTGGTTCAACTACGCAAACTGGGAGTGCGTATCGCGATCGATGATTTCGGTACGGGCTACTCCTCGTTTGCCTCACTCAAGGAACTGCCTATCGATCGGGTGAAGACCGACCGGGTGTTCGTCACCGACATGCTGGCCAGTGATCGGGACATGGCCCTGCTGGGCAACATCATCGACATGGCCCATGTGTTGGGTTGCCGGGTGGTGGCGGAAGGTGTCGAGGAGTTCGCGCATATCGAAAAACTGCAGCTGCTCAACTGCGATTGCCTGCAGGGCTACTATTTCAGTCACCCGGTGGAGGCTGCCAGGATTCCGGAATTTGCCCGGAGCGCGGCAGCACATGCGGAAATCGGTACGCATTTCAGATTTGCCGCTGATCTGGCGTAGGCCTTCACCCCCGGAAGCGGTGAACTTCCGGGTCAGTGAAAAAATGCACGCCTCCCGACATCCCAAGGCACTGCGCCTGTTGGCGCAGTGCCTTGCTCAGCCGGACCTCATCAAGCATCGCGTTCGATCTTGAAGGTGTTGAACACCACATCGGCGGCAAGCTGCCGGGCGCCATGGTTGACTGCATCCAGGATATCCCCGTCGCTCCAGCCCATGCCCCGCAGCTCATCCAGATTGGCCGCAGTGATCGAATTGGAATCGTCTACCGCCTGCAACACCAGTCTGATCAGCGCCTTCTCCCGCGCCGCCAACGGGGCATCCGCCAAATTGGCGCGGGTGGCCGCCACCTGCTCCGGTGTCCAACCAGCCATCTGAATCAGCAGCCCCGTATTCAGATCCACGCAGTAGGCACAGGAGTGGCCTACCGAAGTGAGCATGCGCACCACCGCCAGCAGTGGAAACGACAGGTTGGGATGGTTCATGTAGTAACCGATATAGTCCCACTGCTGCCGCAGCCAGAGGGGGTTGAGGCTGAAAATGCGCATGGCGTTCGGTACCGACCCCATCATCTGCTGCATTTCTGAATAGATCCGGGCCACCTCCCCGGTGGCCGTCTCGGGTGACTGCATGGCAATGAGTGACATCTTGTTGACTCCTCTCGGGTTATAACCAGCGGCGCACACGCCGCTTGTAATGGCGGTAGGCATCGCCGAAACGGGACTCCAGGTGCGCCTCTTCGTGGCGGATGACGCCATAGCGCAACAACAGCCAGATCAGCGGGGCGAAAAGCATCGGCCACCAGGTATGCAGCAACGCGGATACCCCGGCCAGGATCAGCCAATCCCCCAAATAGATGGGGTTGCGACTGTAGTGAAACGGTCCATCCGTGCACAACGCATGCGCTCCTTTGTACGGGTTGACCGTGGTGTGGTGGCGGTACAAAGTGAGCAGCGCCCAAGCAAACAACAACACACCGGCAGCGACCAGCAGCCAACCCAGTGGCCGGGCCAGGACGCCCCAATCCAGCGGCAGCGGGGCCTGATGGCGATCCAACCACCAACCACCGACCATGGCCGCGGCGTAAGGAGCGGGAGGTAGCACCAGGGTGCGGGGGCGTTGCGTTTCGTTTTTCATCCTGCGCCTTCAGTGGTGATCGAATACAGATAGTCTTCCAGTTGAGCGAGACAAGTGCAGAAGGCTGCTTGTGATTGAAGGTTTTTTGCCAGACCAACACAGCCCCAAACCGAGGACACCAAAAATAACGCAGCCGCATCCAGATCCACCCCGGAACGCAACTGCCCCTGCTCACGGGCCACAGCCAGTCCGTGCCGCAGGGTGCTACGCCAATCCTCCACCAGCCGGTTGAGGGCGGCGCGAAAGTCCGCATCCAGCGGGCTCATCTCCTGCATGAGATTGTTCACCGGACAGCCCAGCGCCACCTCCTCTGTACTCAGATTGACACGCCGTGCGCGCATCACCTCCCGCATAGCCTGCAAGGGCTGTGAGGAACAGCGTACCGGCTGCAACAGCATAGCGTCGAATGCCGGCCGGATGACCTCCTCTATCACCGCCAGTCCAAGCGTCTTCTTGTCCGGAAAATGGTGGTAGAGCGCCCCCTTGGTCAACCCGGTATCATCCAGAATGCGGGCCAGACTGGCGGCCTGAAAACCATGCCGGTGGATCTCCTGAAAGGCCGCTTCCAGGATGCGTCCACGGGTGATATCGGGCTGTTTGGTAGTTAACGGTGACATGCGGACAATCATACATACCGGTCGGTATGTGTCAAGTCGCAAGATCGGACAGTGCACCCTACTCCGGAACAGGCAAGCAGCCAGCGGGGACAAATAAGCCCTCCCCGGTACTGCCGGAACTGAATCAAGGGAGTGATCCGTATAGCGCGGAAGGCTCGCTTGAATTGCCCCGTATCAACCGTCTTATTTCCGTCTATCTGGGTGAAGTCCTGCCGGGCAATCTCCTCCGGCGTGTTACGTGAGAGTGTGTCGAGATACATTTGGGCAGGTCTCAAACACCGCTTTTGGTTCTCCGGTTTGAGGAGAAAGTTATCCAGTGATTTCGAGAGGATATCCTGCGAGCAGGGAGTATCACTGGACCGCGGATGCTGAAGTCCACGCCTGATATTGAGTTTCCCGATGTCGTGAGATAGCCTTGTGATCAGTAGTGATTTGCGCCGGAAAAGTGATGGAGATAGTCAGATGCAGAAAATATTGGCTACACGGATTACGGCTATTGACTATTGGCCCGCTCGGGCTAAATAACTGTTAGAAGCAAAAGGAAAAAATAGAAGTGCCAATATTTGAAATATCTGAAAAATTACTACTTCCTGTAGAGCAGAAGAATTTCTCCCTGGAAAAGGATTTACAAACCTTAGTAGAAGGGAATCTCGGAGCGGTATTCAATTGCCGGTTAGTGGCTACCGAGTTTTCAACCGGAGCACAACATGCAGGAAGAATTGATACTTTGGCACTCTCTGAAGAAGACAATCCAGTTATTATTGAATACAAAAAAGTAGAGTCATCGGAACTTATTAATCAAAGTTTGTTTTATCTGTATTGGATTCAAGATCATAAAGGGGATTTTGAGATCGCAGTTCAAAAAACTCTAGGCAACGGAGTGCAGGTTGATTGGTCTGATGTAAGAGTTATTTGTATAGCTCCAAATTACAAAAAATACGATCTACATGCTGTGCAGGTAATGGGAGCAAATATCGAACTGTGGAAATATCGTCTCTTTTCAAATAACAGCCTATATCTAGAAGAGGTGTTCCACAATACGAAAGCTTCGCCAACTGTTTCCCAAACAATAGATAAAAATCCGGTCATGGTTGAGGCCGGAAAAAAGGCTGCACAGGTTAGAGCAACAGCCCTCTACACTTTCGATGAACATTTAGACGGGAAATCAAAGAAAATACAGGAGCTTGTCTACAGTATCAGAGAATTTGTTACGGGGTTAGACTCAGCTATAGAAGAGGTTCCAAAAAAATTCTATGTTGCTTACAAGGCATCACAAAATATTGTGTGTATGGAGGCAAAAAGCAAGAACATAAAATTATTTGTAAAGCTGAAGCCCGGTGATGTCACAGAACCACCTAGCAGTTATAGAGATGTCAGCAATATCGGGCACTATGGTACAGGTGATGTTGAATTTACTATCACATCAGAAGAAGAGCTTGAAGAAGTAAAAAAGTATGTAGAAATGGCATACAACAAGGTAGGTGGGTAAAGGCTTCTAACAAAATGCTCATCGTGTCGAGTTAAATTCAGATCTTCGGGATCGAAAAGGAGTTTGTGAAATT
>JACKMU010000003.1 GCA_024235215.1 Chromatiaceae bacterium
CGGCGCTTACTATTTGCTCAGTATGCTGTCCAACTCTGAGCCTCGCGGCCTACCAGGAACATCAATTTATCGGGTCGAACGTCAAAGGGCTGCAGAGGGGCGTCCGCTTGACGTCATCATTGTTCACGCCAATGATTCACTTGGTGAATCCGCCGTTCTCGAGATCCAAGTTAAGCGAGGCATTACTTTTTCACCTGGGGATCCAGTATTCCGTAAAGTCGTATACCAGATCGCCGAGGCTTCTCCTAGAAACGACTTCGGCACTACCCGCTATGAGCTAGCGATCGCAACCGCACGGACATCCAGGAAAATCGATGGCGCTTTTCAGGATGTTTTGACGTGGGCACGACAACTAGGTAATGCGACGACTTTCACGGCGCGCATACATCGGCCCGGCTCAGCGAACGATGACATGCACATGTTTGTAGAAACGTTTCGAACACACTTGCACGAAGCTGGTGTGCCTAACAATGACGAGGCAGTCTGGCAATTGCAACGCCGCCTCCAGATCCTCGTGTTCGACGTCACTGCCTTGGGCTCAGCATCGGAAGCACTGGACAAGGGGTGAAAAAGAGCGAAACAGTGTTTCAATGGCTGTGGATGTTATGGAAATAGGGGGTTTATTCGTCTCATATCCGAAATTGGAAGATCTTTTTCATCCGGACCGCAGCAGGGCAAAACGTTGCGAACGCCCTGTCAACGGCCCGGATTGAGTATTGTCAGTTGAGGCTTCCGTGGTGCCCTTTGATCTCCTCGCCGTCCGGCAGGTCGGCGAAGATGTCCGCCAACTTTTTCAGGGAGCCGTCGCCCCTGGACTTGAAGATGGATACGCCGGGCGGGATGCCCTTCTTGGCGTTGCCTTCGCTGGCCGCATACATACGGTTGTTGTCCTTATTCCACTGCAGCATGTGCACGACAGTCGGCGCCGGGTCCGAGATCGACAGCACCTTGAGATCAGGCACCGAAATTTGATAGATGCGGGAGCTGCCGTCGTTGAACCCGATGGGGAAGTACAGGCTCTCCCCCGAGGGGTGCCAGATGGGGTGGCGGATCTTGTTCAGCCCGATGTCTGGCTCCTCGGCCTTGAAGTGACCGACCACCTCGTCGCTGCGCACGTCGATCAGCACCAGCTCGGGCACCTCCTTGGAGGCCACGATCAGCAGGTGATTACCGCTTGCCGGCTCCTCCAGGAAGTGGGGATTCTCATAGTCTACGTCGATGGTCTTCACGACCTCGCCCTTGGCGGCGTCGATGACCGAGACCGAGCGGTGGCCTTTCGCGATGTTGCCCACGTAGACCTTGCCATTGGTGTAGGCGGCGGCATGGGGCGCCTTACCTACCTGGATCTTCTTGAGCGGTTTGAATGTCGTAAGGTCGAGCTGGGTCACTGAATTGCCGGGCCGTTCCACCTCCACCGGCCCAGGTCCTTCGCCGATGACGTACAGGTAGCCCTCGTCCCAAGCGGGCACCATGCCGAAGGGAAAGTCGGCAACGTCCTCGGCACGCCGGCTCACCTCCAGCTTGCGGGCATCGATCTCCACCACCGAATCATCGTCCAGCTCCGTGACATAGAGACGATCGCCGTCCGGACTCCAGTAGTACTGGTGCCCCTGGCCTTTCTTGGAGTTCTCCGAACCGGTGATGATCTGTTTGATGAATTCTCCGCTTTTTGCGTCGAAGACTGAGAGGCTATTGCCTCCGTGGTTGATGGAAAACATAAACTGGCCTTTGGGATCTGGCACCATGTGTGCCGGCTTGCTCCCCGGTGGACCGGCGGTGACAGTGGTCATCCCCTCCAGTGTTGGAATGATGCTGACGGTCTGGCCGTTGGCGCCCCAGTTGGGCAGGAAGTAATGGGATTGGATGGGGCCGCCGACGGTATAGTTGCTGGCGATCGCGGAGGTGCAGGCTCCTAGAGCGAACACGGTGGCGCTGATAGCGCCCAGATAGGTTTTTTGTTTCATGATTTTGTTAATCCTCCAGTGATTTTCTTTTAGTGGTTGGGAATCCGGCCGTCCCCTGGCCATGGCGATCTCCTAACCCGCAGCCTCCGCCACGGGTTCATTGCCGACAGGGGCCTGTACTTTTTCCGATTGGTAAACAATTTCATCCGTGTTGAGGTACAGGATCTGTTTGAGTTTCAGTCCGAGGAAGGAACGGGCGGCCTGGAAAGACATCACCAGCAGCCCGATAAGGACCAGACTGTATGCGAATGCCCATGATGCTTCTGTACCGCCCATGGTGTAGGCCGCCCACTCGGGGATGGTGATGAAGTCGGTCAGTCCCTCTCCGAACACCACGGCATCGATCTGCTCCTGGTACAGGGTGTAGGGCAGGTAGCCGATGTAGAAGCCGGGCAATGCTACCAGGGCCGTGGAATAACCCAGTCCCAGTCGGGCATACGTGCGCACCTCACAGCCAATCATGAATACCGCACCTATGGCCAGCAGCGGACCGCCCAGGATGTGACCCCAGTACAGCCCCGCCTGGCCTGATGCGTTGGGGATGCTGCCATTTCCGAGCAACCACCAGCCCAGGATGAACAGATTGAACATGACGATGGCGACCATGAAGCCCTGCAGCGGCAGCATGCCGCGAAACATCCGGTAGGTGCATGTGGGCACGCCACCTTTGCGGTAGAACTCCTCCTTGGTGAAGGTGGCCTCCGGTGCCATCACCGAGCACTCGGTACCGAAACCGGTCTTGGCAATGCCGAAACCCAGGAGCACGCCTGGAATCGACATCCAGATCACTTCTGACCAGCCGATCTGGTTTACCGAACCCGATATCCAGCCGGTCACCCCGTAGTACACCGGCAGCGCGAAGACCACCACAATGAGAAAGGCGTTCAACACCCAGCGCATCGGACTCAGCCAGTGGTTGTAGTGGGGGTCGTAGCCAGGTTGAGGATTGTCTGGGTTGCCCAGATGGCTGCGTACCGTACTCAAGGTCTCCTGGTGCTTGAAATAACCTCCTACTCCGGCCTTCATTGCGATCAGAAAGGCGATGAACGCAAAGGGAATGCCAGACAGCAACACCACCCAGGATGCGATGCTCATGGCGGGTATGCCGCCCATGAAATGGTGAGTGGTGCAGCCGGCGGCCAACCGGGTGCCGAAGGAGAAGAGCAGGCCGCCGATGAAGGCCAGAACCAGCATTTTCCAATTGTACTTAACCCAGCCACGGGACTCCTTTTCCGTGGCCGCCACCAAGCGGGCTCCGAGCAGGGCGGCGATGATGGTCCAATGGACGCCAGGCTCATAGACCCGGGCCACCCAATCGATGCCAAGCAAGTGCGCTTCGCTCACCGCAAACATCTGGGCAAGGCCTGTGGTGACCACGATGAACATGTCGGTGTGAAAGTAAAATATGATCTCGGCCAGGCCGACCAGCACGCCGCCAAGCCAGAATGGCCATTGGCGTTTGAATAAGCGCTTTGCGAGACTCTCCTCTGGAGGAGTGCCCGCCAATGGGAGCGCGGTAGAGTCAATCATAATGAAACTCCCTGGGTAATCAGGAAAAGGTTGCGTGCCGCTCCGGACAAAAGGAGCGGCGCGTATCTGCGAAAGGATTAGTCTGCCTTGGTGCTGACGGGTCGCGCGGGATCAGCGGCCCATTCGTTCATGGAACCAACGTACAGGCGTGCGTCCTTGTTCCCAAGCAGTTCGTGCATGACGAACCAGCCGGAACTTGCCAGGTGGCCGGTGTTGCAGTGGGTGATGACGGGTTTCGCCGGGTCTACGCCAAGTTCCATGGCTACCCGCCGTAGATCTTGAACATCATACAGGGTGGTGCCTTTTTCGCCGTCTTTGCCCAAGACCATAAAGGGCATATTTTTCGCGCCGGGGATGTGGCCCTTTTTAGCCACCTTCTCTGACTTGTATGCTAGGCCCAGGTAGTAGTCGGGAGTACGGATGTCGACGAGCTGGCTCCCTCCACCTTGGATTGCTTTCTCTACGTCATCCAGAGTGGCCAGCAGCTCTCGGCGCTCGGTTGTAACACGCCAGTTGCCTTCACCGGGCTTGGTGCGGCCGTACTCGATCTTGCGCTTCTCCGCGGCCCATTTGGCTACACCGCCATCAAGCAGAGCGATGTTGTCGTGACCAAAATACTTTAGCGTCCAGTACAGGCGGGTGCCGTCGGCCACAGCTGGCATCTTGTCACCGGGATTGGCGATTACCACTGCGCTATCGGCGTTGACGCCGCTCTCCTGCATCAGTTTTTCGAAGTCGTCTTTTGAGGGGACCATGTCGTACAGTTGTGCGTCGCCGGGCTTGGCTTTGACCGCGATATCCTTCCATTCGATCAAGGCGGAGTCGGGGATATGGCCGGATACGCCACCGCCACCGCCTTTGGCGCCGCAGGCCTGAACGCCGGCTACTTCACCACCGCCACCGGTTTTACGAATAAAGCTCTGTTTATCGCGGCGCACGTCGAGCACAACGACGTTATTCAGATTCTTGGCCAACCACTCGGTATCCACTAATGGGCCCGGGAGCTGCACGGCCTGCGCTTGGGTTGTCAAGGCCAGAAGTGACAACAGGACGAAGCGCCACGTGGCGCGGGTTAAATGCAAGTGCATGATACTCCTCCGTAGAAATATAGTTTTTCGATACCCTGGTTGGGAGTCAGGGTCAGGCTACCTTCCGCGTTAAGTTGGTCAGGTAGTCGCTTTGAAGATGAGCAGGAAGTATGCCAGATGCTAACTGTCTGAATTTATGTAGTATATTTTTTGGATTGGTAGGTCGGACCATTGCAAATCACCAAGGCGCGGTTTTTTGCAAGGGTGAAGTATCCTGTAGCTGTGATCACTCCTTCAGCTTACGGTACAGGGTGGTAACGTCGATACCGAGTCGCCGTGCTGTTTCGGCCTTGTTGCCGCCACAGTGTTCCAGGACCTGTTCGATCCAAATGCGCTCGACCTGGGCCAGGGTGGCATCCGCAGGGAAGGCCGGGGCGGTGGAAGGGGCCGATCCCGGACTGGGGCGCAGTTCCAGGGGCAGATGCGCTAAATCAACTTGCTCTCCAGGTGCCAGGATGACGGCCCGTTGCACCAGGTTCTCCAGCTCCCGGATGTTGCCTGGCCAGGCGTAGTCGGTGAGGCTCTCGAGCGCCGAGGAGGTAAATCGGCAGGCTGGTCGCTCCAGCTCGCGGGCAAAGCGCAGCAGCATCTTCTCTGCCAGAGGGACGATATCTTCCCTGCGTTCGCGAAGGGGGGGCAGGGGGACGGGAAAAACGTTGATGCGAAAATAGAGGTCCTGGCGGAAGGCCCCTTTCTGCACCAGGGGTTCCAGCGGCTGGTTGCTGGCGAAAATAAGGCGCACATCCACCGGCACCGGCCGGGTACCACCCACCCGCAGCAAGGTTCGCTCCTGGATGAACTGCAGCAGACGGGCCTGGACCTTGCGTCCGGCGCTGTTGACCTCGTCGAGCAGCAGGGTGCCACCGTCGGCCAGCTCCAACAGACCCCGTTTGCGTCCCGTTGCCCCGGTGAAGGCTCCGGGCTCGTGCCCGAATAGTTCGCTCTCAGCGAGTCCCGGGGCGATAGCTGCGCAGCTCAGGTTGAAGAATGGACTATCGCGCCGGGGACTGATCCGGTGGATCAGCCGGGCACTGACGCTCTTGCCGGTTCCGGTTTCACCGTCAAGCAGCACCGGCACGTCCAGGGGCGCGACCTGTTCGATCAGCGTCCGCACCTTGCGGGATGCGGGACTAAGAGTCACCGGCTCGAAGGCTTCCCGCTCCAGGAGGCTGACCTGGGCACTCAGGGTCTCAGTCCGTGTCCGGTGTTCGAGCAGGCGGCGCAGGCGGTCCATTAAGGCTTCCAGCTCTAACGTATCGAACGGCTTGGTGATGAGGTCGAACAGCCCTCCGCGAAAGGCATCCACCGCCACCTGCAGGGTGGCGTGGCCGGTGATCAATACCGTGGGCATGTCGGGCAGCAAGTGCCGGGCCAGGCGCAGCAGAGCCAGGCCGTCTGGTGATGGCAGCCGCAGATCTGTGAGCAGGGCATCGGCCTCGCCCCGTTCCAGGATGATGCTGGCCGATGTGCCGTCCATCGCGACAAGCGGAGTGAATCCCTGTGCCTGGGCGATCTCAGCCAGTAAATCTGCCATGCGTTGGTCGTCCTCTGCGATGAGGACCGTATAGCGCCGGGTCATGATGCCCCATCCTCTGACGTTGCTCGCCAGGAAATACGGAAGCGGGAACCGCCTGAGCCCGTGTCGAGTAGTTCGATATCGGCCCCGACCGAGTTGAGCAGTGTCTTGCAGATGTGCAGGCCCAGTCCGGTTCCCTTGCCGGGTGGCTTGCCGGTCACGAAGGGCTCAAACAGGCGCGCGCGGATCGAATCCGGAATACCAGAACCGTCGTCAGAGAGCGTGAGGCGCACCTTTTTACCCCTATCTTCGACCGATACCCTAAGGTTTCTGGCACCGGCGTCAGCAGCGTTGGTCATCAGGTTAAACAAAACCTGTTCGACGCAGGTGGGATCGGCCCAGACCAGGCTTGTAGTTCCCCCCTCCATTTTGATCTCACTAACCCCACGGTCGCGCAGCACCGGTCGCATGAGCTGCACGGTGGCGCGTACCTTGTTCATCAGATCAAGACTCCGGGGCCGGGCCTCCGGTGGCCGCACAGAGTCCAGCAGGTTGCGCACGATTTCCGAGCAAACCCGCGCCTGCTCTTCGATCACCGCGAGCCGCCCCTGAAGGCGTTCGTCGACTGTATCTCGCAGGGCTTGCTGAGTATAGCCAATGATATTTCCCAGCGGGGTATTCAGGCCGTGAGCCAGCCCGGCGGCCATCTGACCCACGCTCGCTAAACGTTGATCCTGGCACAGCCGTTCGGTGGCGGAGCGTGTCATCCGCTCCGCTTCTTCCCGTTGACGGGCGCTATTCTCGATACGAGCACAGAGGTGGCTGAAGGTACGAGCTACTCGGATCAGCTCCTCTGGCATTTGACCCCAGGGGATCTCATGATCGCTACTGCGTTGGCTTACCTGGGCGGCGATGGCCTGCACCGGTCGGATAAGACGGCGGTCCAGAGTATGCCGCAGCCAGAAATAGAGGATAGTAACAAGCAGGACCAGGCTCCCTGCCACCCATAGTGAGATGCGTTGCACTGCCTGACGCACTGGTGCGGCGTCGTAGCTCACGGTAACCTTGCCCAGGTGGTTGGCACCCAGGTTGATGGGCCAGTCCACCTGAACATGGCGGTTGGCGTCGCGAGGCTGGGGCGGCTCACCGGCTTCGCCCAGCACTTCTCCATCATTGCGCTGCACTTGCAGGAAACGCACGCCGGGTTGTGCTTTGAGGTCCCGAAGATAGCGTTCCAGGGTGCCGTAATCGTACACCAGTAATGCGTCGAGGCTAATGGTCGCCAGCTGTCGGGCCAGGGCCTGCGCCTTGTCTTCAAATGCCTGTTCCAGGAGTCTGCCCACCCCTTCTGCGACCGCGATTCCCAGCACCAGGCCGAGTGCCAGGAGCCCGCCGCCGATGTACAGGGTGATCATTGCCGAGAGGGTACGGGTGCGCTTCACTGTAAAGTAATCCCCTGCGGTGGCGCTGCCTCAAATGCACGTATCGTTTCGCGGGCGGTCTGGAACGCCAAATCATCTACCTGGCTGAATCCAGTACCCGGTCCAAGGGCCGCGAAAGCGGGAATTGCATTGGCGTCTGGTTCAAGAAGGGCTGCGCGCAGCGCATCCGTAACGGATGGGGCCAGCCCCGGTCTTGCCACTATTACGTGCGGGGGCAGGAGGGGTGATTCCGCGATAATGCGCAACCCGCGATCTAAATAGAGCCGTGCCACATCCTCCCTGAGTCCACCCGCATCGAAGTCACCGTGAACCACCGCCAGAGCCACCCGTTCGTGCCGCCCCAGGTAAGCATAATCTTTCAGATCGGCGAGGGTGAGGCCCGCCTTCCACAATAAAGCGCGGGGCATATAATGGCTGCCGAAGGAGCGGTGGTCGCCAAAGGCTAGGGTGCGGTCGCGCAGGTCGTTGAGTGATCGGACCGGGCCATTTTTCAGGGCAACGATTACGCTGCGAAAGCCTATTACCCCCTGCAGGGTTTCTCCCGCCAGGATCGGCAGGTCATTCGTTGCAGCGTCTTTTAAGTAGTGGTCATGGGCGCGCAGGTAGGGTGTGGGACCCATGTACGCGAGATCTACCTGGCCGTGACTGATGCGACGAATCTGGTCGCCGTAGGAGTGGGCCAGATAGAGCGTCACAGGCCTGCCCAGGCGGGCACCAAGATAGTCGCAAAGGGGACGGAAGCGGCTCTCGATCCTGCTGGGCGTGTCGTAGGGATGAACTGCGAGCAGCAGGGTGTCGCCTGAGGGGGAAGCGGTCAGGCTCTGGTCTGCGGCCGGCGGCTTGGGGGAGTCCTGGCAGGCACCCAGCAGAAGGCTGAGTGCAATGATGGGTAGCCAGCGCTTAAGGTTGCTCATTACAAGGTTTATCATGACCGCTCCACTCGGGGCAGACGAATTGATAAAGACGGTAGGCTGTCGTGCCTGATTCACCCCGGGCCTGTTGCAGCAGCGAGCGCTCTTCGGTGCTCAGACTATCGGTCAGCATCTTCAACAGGGCGGGATACACACGTTCATGATAGTCGTAGTCAGGCTCCACATGCACGCTTACCCGGCCGTTCTGGCCTTCAGGCAGAGACAGGTCCAGAGTTATCCATTGGTCCGGCAGCAGCCGGTCATCGGCAATCTCCACCCATCCTTCATCCCGGGACCAGCGCATTTTGCGCGCGATAATGTGTTCCAGTACCGGCTCACCCTCACTCCCCTCCAGACGTATCAGGATGCGCGGGGTTACGTAAGTGGGCAGGGCATGACCGGCACCGACATTTCCTGCGCGGACTCTCAACCCATCGCGGGTACGCCAGCCATGCACCAGCAATCCGCGGCGTGTTGTTTCCTTGTCATGAATGCCTTTGAAAGCATGTAGATTCTCCGGCATGTGGCATTTCTGGCAGGTCACTCCATCCCTGGCATAGCGGGATCGCTGCCACTCGACATAAGTATTTTCCAGCGGCTTGCCGTTGACAGAGAGTCCTGTGTCATCGAACTGGTGGCAGGGTGCGCAGAATTCCGCTTGCCGGAACAGCGGTAGTTCCTGCACCGGGCCGTGTGGGGTTTCGGCGAAAGCCCGGGGGCCATGGCGTACCCGCCCGCGGACGTGGCAGGTTGCACAGTCAATCCCGGACAGGGCATCCGCACCTTCCAGACCCTTCTCCTGCCAATGCTCCAACATCTCCTGCCGGGGGGAGTGGCAGGAGAGACAATCTTCCTGAGTCGTGGTGTCGAAAGTGCTGATTTGCCCAAGCAGACCAGCGGACACCGCGGCTGCGTGCAGGGACTCTTGCCATGCCGTAAACTGGGACTGGTGGCAAAGGCCACAGGCATTCGCGCTGAGGTCGGCGATCGCCTCGGCACCGGGCGCCGCTGGCCGGAAGGGCCCTTGGGCGGGAATGGGAAATTCCCAGTGGGGATGTTCCGGAAACCCAATAGTTTCCGCGGCACCCAGCGCGGTGCAACTGAGAATCGTGGCGCACACCAGAACCCAGCCAGCGCACTGGCCCGGAAAACAGGCGGAATTCGGAAGTCGAATTCGCCAGGTTTTCACCGCCGTGCTCGCTTTAGCAGACATGGAACTAATTGTGCTTTCTGGAGTACGGTTCATCAATTGAGAAGCAACTGTAACGAGCATGGTGTTCTTGAATTGGCTCCAGTTCCCTTAAAATAACACACCCATTGCCCGGACACCTGTCCGCTGGTGACGGTACAACTCGTCCAGGTACAAAAGATCCTGGGCGATCGACTGGGCAAGGATGTTTACTTTTACTCCATCTCGATTGATCCGAAAAACGACACCCCGCAGGCCCTCAGGGAGTATAGAGAAAAGTTTGGGGCACGCTGGACATTTCTGACCGGTAAGACCACGGATATTATCAAGCTGCGCAAAAAACTGGGATTGTACATCGATGAGATCCAGGACGGCTCGAGCCTGAGCAGCAAGTGCAGTAGTTGAATCAGTTGCTTGCTGTTCGGATGCATGAAACCGAAGTTGCGGGCACGCCGGAATCCTTTCGGCAAGACATGCTGCAGGAGCAGCCACAGGAACTTTGCGCAGGAGACTGTTCGGGTTTCGATTCGCTTGGTTTTGCTGTTTCGATAACGGAAGGTCACCTGGCCGCTGGCGCAGGCGATTATGTCCTTCTCCTGAATCACGCCGCGATAGAGATAGCGACCGAGATAGAGCAGCACCTTCTCGCCCGAGCCAACGCCATTGCAATCCACGACCTACTTCGCGGGATGGCACTTTGGCAGCACGAGCCCCGCCTGGGCGATGGCCGCCAGCAGCTTGGCCAGAAACACCTTGGCCAGCGCCTTGTGATTGAACAGATAGCACGACTTTCCCTTGGTCTTGCTTTTTCCGGTCTTGGTGCGTCACAGCCTATTGTTTGGCGCCAATCGCCGCAGCGGGCATTGCCAGATGCACATGGGGATGATAGTCCAGACGACGCGAATGCGTGTGCAGCACGGCCACCGCGCCGGGTATTCCCTGCAGCTGTTTGTCATTCAGGCTGAAGGTGTGCAGTGTCTCCCAGCTGCACTGGATCAACAAGGCATAGAGTGTGCGTTGATGCTGCTAGGCCAACGCTCGAGCTCTTCCAGGAGGGTAAAGGTCAACAGGAAATAGTCAACCGGCAGCTGTCCCTGGCCCTCTGATTGCTCACGCAACCAACCCTTGAGTACGGCGGCCGACGGCTTCGCCAACGGCGTGCAGCGTTCCTTACGGCCTTTTCTTCCTCCAGACATCTCCTCGCGGGTTTGCCCTTGCCCTCGGCTAGTAGTTGGTCTCAAATAATCAGCAATGAAAGAAATCACCCACTTGGAGGGAATCCTGTGTATCTCATTTCCAATCATCGACAGTGGTTCTCCTACAGGGGACTTGCACCCCATAAGTTCACCTGATTATTACCGAAGCTCAGCTATTGAGGAGCCTCTGGGTGATGCAGAATGAAACTGTACCAAAAACAGAGGAATGTGATCATGGAGAAAAATTCTGTACAGTTTCAAAAAGGCCTTAGTTTGGCAATATTTCTTAACAGTTATGGTACGGAGCAGAAGTGTACTGAAGCGCTATTCAGCTGGCGCTGGCCAAGTCGATTGCTTACCTCGCTGATTTACTTGGACGTTGCGGATGCCAGCCGACTTGAGGAAGTGATTGCCACAACACCCAAAATCGAAAACTAGTGTAGAAAGACTCCGCTATAAGCTGATTGGTGGGTTTGCGACCTTGGTCGGCTTGAAAAAATCGTGTCTAAAATCATGTCTAACTCAACCCCAAACAGCCCTAAAACACCCCTATAATTAGACACGATAGACCGCTAAGTCATTGATTATATGGCGGAGAGAGAGGGATTCGAACCCTCGGTACGCTATTAACGTACACACACTTTCCAGGCGTGCTCCTTAAACCACTCGGACACCTCTCCCGATTTGAGAGGCGCAAGGTTATACCAGAAAGCCCGTGGGCGCAATTGCTGGAAGGTACCTGGTGGAAGCGGCGGCAACACTATTTATTCACCTGTCACGGTGCTTTCGCGTATATTCTCGCGGCGCATTGGTTCCAGATGGGAGTGGAGGATGTCCAGCAGTAAAAAATCTTTGCCGGAAAAGGGTGATGAGGGGTTGGCATCCCAGGCGGACCGCTACCGCTTGTATGAATTATCGGTACAGTACGCGCCGACGGAGATCGAGTTTGTCGACAGCCGGTTCACTGCGCTGCGCGGGCGTCGCGCCAAGCTGTTACGGGAGGACTTCTGCGGCACCGCTAACGTCTCCTGCGAATGGGTAAGGCTGCGAAAAAACAACCGCGCCATTGGGGTCGATATCGACCCGGCTGTACTGCACTGGGGAGAGGAGCACAACCTCTCTCAACTCACCCCGGCTCAGCGCCAGCGCATTCAGCTGCTCTGTGCGAATGTACTCGACTGTGATGGCGAAGCGCCGGAAATCGTGCTGGCGATGAATTTCAGCTACTGGCTGTTCAAGGAGCGCGGTCAGCTACTGCGCTATTTTCGCCAGGTGCATACCACGCTTGCCGCAGGGGGCATCTTTTTTCTCGATGCTTATGGCGGCTACGACTCCTTCAAGGAGATCGTGGAGGTGCGCGATATAACGGATGAGGGCTTCTCCTACATCTGGGAGCAGGAGAAGTATGAGCCGATCAGCGGTGGACTGATCTGCCACATCCATTTCGACTTTCCCGACGGATCACGCCTGGAGCGGGCGTTCAGCTACGACTGGCGCCTATGGACGCTGCCGGAGATCCGCGAGCTGCTGGTGGAGGCGGGCTTCAGCGAAGTGACCGTCTATTGGCAGGGTTGGGACGAGGATGGCGAAGCGGATGGCAACTTCCAGCCGGCGACTGAGGGAGAGGCGGACGCAGGGTGGATCTGTTACCTCTCGGCGGAACGGTGAGGGGACTGCACCAGTTCGAGCACCTCCACACAGCCCACGCCCACCCGCCAGCGCAGATCGAAATCGTAGAGTCGGAAGCCGTATACCCGATCCTGCCGGTCTTCCTGAATATAGGCAGGCCGCGGATCGGTTTCGAGCAGCCGGCGAATCATCTGTAGCAACAGCTCGCCATCCTGCCGGGCCGCGAGTTGCCCGAGCGCCAGGGGGGAGAAATGCACCTGCAGCAGCGCATCCGGCCTGACCACAGCGTATCCGGAGGTGGCATCCGGGATGCTGTCGACAAAACCGATGTAGGGCTTGATATCCAATACCGGTGTGCCATCCACCAGATCCAGACCGGATATCTCCAGTACCACCCCCGAACCATCGGTTACCACCCGTTCCAGTCTGACCACAGAGAGCCCAATCGGATTGGGCCGGTACGGTGAACGGCTGGCGAAAACACCGACCCGCCGGTTGCCGCCCAGACGTGGTGGCCGGACGCTCGGCTGCCAGCCCTCGTGCTGCGTACGATCGAACAGAAACTGGATCCAGATATGTGAGTAACCCGGCAGTCCGGCGACCGCCTCGGCACTGGCAAACCTGGGCAGAAACTCCACCCTCCCCCGCGCCTGCGGTACCAGACCGGGCTGGCGCGGCACCCCGAACTTCTCCTTGAACGGAGAGTGAACGATGGCAATGGGCTCAAATTCGAATTTCATGGCGGTTGCTGCAATCGGATCGACACCCTTTACTAGCGCGCGATAGAACGCGTGTCAAATCCAACAGCACGCAATTTTCCCCTCTCCTCCATTGGCCCTGCTCAACACTACGGTGGAGCGGAGCTGATGAATAGCAGGGTCGACCCGGATACACCGACGGCGTATCCTTAGCCGCTTTTCCAATAACCTCGACAGCCGATGAGTTACTACTGGATCAGACAGCTGCATATCGCCACGGTGATATTCAGTGTCGGCTTCTTTGCCCTGCGCTACATCTGGATGTTGATCGGTGCTCAACGCGAGCAACAACGTTGGGTCAGGATCGTATCCGTGTGCAACGACAGCATGCTGCTGATCGCCGGCATCTCGCTGGCGCTGCTCTCCGGGCAATACCCGCTGGTCGCCCCCTGGCTGACCGCCAAGCTGGCAGGTTTGCTGGCCTATATCCTGCTGGGAACACTGGCACTGAAACGCGCCCGCACCCGCCCCATACGCATCGTTACCGGCCTGAGCGCGCTGCTCAGCGCGGGCTATATCATCAGTGTCGCGCTGACCCGCACACCCGCTCCCTGGAGTATTCTGACTTTCTGATCCCCAATTATTATTCATTAGTTGCTAATATGCATAGAGGTGATCTGCGGCATGGGGGAAGCGGGGCTGTGCCGATAGAATAATCGCAGACTGAATGCAGTGATTGCGAAATCAGGCAGCAGGTTGTAGAGGATGGATGAGACGCTAAAACGGTTGCTGGACGCGGAGCTCCGCGCCGAGGCGATTGCGCGTCAGGCAGACGCCGCTCGGGAGAGCCTGATCCAGAGTGCGCTGCTTGAGGCCAGGGCCGAGGAGAGTCGCTTCAAAGCGCGCATTCCGGAGCTGCATGCCTCTTTTCAGGAAAAGGCGGAAGCACGCGCTGCGCAGACGATCAGCGAGCTGAAACGGCATTACGACGAACGCCACAGCCAGCTGCGTAACCTGGCGGAGGCACGCGAGGAGGAGGCGTTAGCGGCAGCATTCAAGCTGTTGATCGATCCTGAGGCGGACGACTGACGTCACCCAGCCATGCCCTTCCCCGCCGCTCAAACCTATCTCAAGACCCGCGCGTCGATCATGGCCAGGCGGCTCTTTTCAGCGGAGCAGCTGGAGCGGATGCTGCACGCTTCGCTGGATGATCTGGCCAGCGCGTTCGCACTGCGCGAAATCTTCGAAAACAACCCCTCTCCAGCCCTGCTCAACCGGGCTGCGGAGCGGGCGCTGATCCATACGCTGATGCTGGAACTGGCGGTGCTGCTGCGACCGCTGGAGGGGAGTGCGCGCAACATTCTGATCCACTGGACGCGCAAATTCGAACTCTACAATCTCAAGGCGCTGATCCGTGGCAAGCTGCATCAGTTGCCATTCGAGCAGATCCAGTCCGACCTTTACGACCTGCCTGCAATGATCAGACTGCCGCACGACAAGCTGCTCAGAACCGAGAACATTCTGGAGCTGCTGCGCAGTCTGGAGCGGAGCACGTTCGCCGATATCGCCCGCCAGGCCCGCCAGGTCTACGAAGAGAAGAACGAACCCTTCTCGCTGGACGCGGCGATCGACCGCAGCTATTACATCGGCATGCTGCGGCGCGTGCAGCGCGCTTCACCCACGGATCAGCACCCGCTGCTGCAGCTGGTCGGCACCCTGATCGACCAACAGAATCTGATCTGGTTGCTGCGCTACCGTTTCAGCTACCTGCTCTCCCCCTCGGAGAGCTACTACCTGCTGATTCCGTTCGGACGGCATCTGCGCCGGGAGCGGCTCAAACGACTGGTCAATCTGGAGCGTCTGGAGCTGGTGATCGAGCAGCTGCCGGAAGGATTACGCAGCTGCATGGAAGGAGCTCAAAATCCGCTCGACGCAGAGCGGCGGCTGGCGCTGGAGACCGCCGTCCAGACGCGCAAAAGCCTGCGCTTCAGCCAATCCGCGGTGACGCGTTCACTGGCTTATCTGGTGTTGCGGGAGATGGACCTGAAGCGGCTCTACGCACTGATACAGGGCAAGGCGCTCAAGCTGAGCGAGCCGCTGATCCGTATTGCGGCGGATATGCCGCCACACTCCCCGGAGCAGACATACCCCTCCGGTGGCAGCCGTGTTTAGCCCGCGCCCGATGAAGCATGTGCTGCTCAAGGTGCTCACCGAGGACTTGCCCCAGGTGTCGTTGACTCTGGCCGAGTTGGCGTGTTTCTGTCCCGACCACCGCGATCTGCCAGAGGCACACTTCACCCACATTCCGGGTGAGCGTTTCAGAGAGCTTCACGCCCAGGCCAGCAGCAGGCTGCACAAGATCACCCGGTATTTCCAGCTCGATACGCAGACGCGACTGGGCGGTGTCCACGTCATCAGCGAAACGGAGTTGGAGGAGACCAACCGCTGGTTGGGCGAGGTGTGGGAGCGCTGCTCCGGATTCGAAGAGAATCTGCGTCGGATGAATGACGAGAAACAGCTGTTGGCGCAGCTAGAGCATGCATTGGAGAATTTTGGCGAGCTGAACATCGACCTCGGACTGTTGCAGGGTGAACGCCTGTTTCTCGATATCCATGTCGGCATGGTGCCGCGCGCCAATGTCACCCAGCTCAAAGAGGCGGTGGCTCTGGCCGACTATCTGCTGTTCGACTACATGCAGCATGGTGAGAGCACACACGTCATCGTGGTCGGCCTCAAGGGAGCGCATGAGCAGGAGCTGCGCTCGGTGCTCGACACCGCCGGCTTTCACGCACTGCCGATCCCGCCGGAGCTGCAGCATGAGCCGGAGCGCGTGCGTACTGAGCTGAGCCGGCGCAAACAGGCGCTCGGACAGCAGCTACAGCGCCAGCAGCAGGAGATTCTCTCCTGCGCCGCAGAGGTCAAAGCGTCACTCGAACAGGCACGCAATACCCTGAACATGGCAGAGCCTTATGTCAGGATAGATACCGCGGTGCACAGTTCAGGACATCTGGCGGTGATCTCCGGCTGGATTCCGGCACGCGATATCCAGCGCACCGGGCAGGCGCTGGAGCGAGCGCTGTCGAACCCGTTCCAGCTGGATGCACGTACACCCACCGCCGATGAGCGAATGCTGGTACCCAGCTATATGCCGGACAATCGCCTGATGGCCCCTTTCGCCACGCTGGTCAGACAGTACGGCATTCCACGCTACGGTGAGATCGATCCGACCGCCATATTCGCCGTCACCTTCGTCCTGATGTTTGGCATGATGTTCGGCGATATCGGGCATGGGCTCTGCATCGCACTGATTGCCTGGCTGGCACGCAAAAAGCTTGGGAAATTTACCCTGTTCACCTTCTCGATCGGTCTCTCAGCCAGCTTTTTCGGCCTGCTCTACGGCAGCGTATTCGGTTACGAACAGCTGTTCGATGCACTCTGGATCGCACCGCTCTCCGATCCACTCTACATGCTCCGGGTAGCGCTGGTGTGGGGCATGGCCTTCCTCGTGCTCATCAGTGTCATCGCCATCTACAACCGCATCATTCAACATGATCTGACCCATGCACTGTTTGACAGCAACGGACTGGTCAGCGCACTGCTCTATCTGAGTCTGCTGTTCGGTCTCTACAACTTATACGCCAACGGCCGGTTCGGCACAGCCACGGCCAGCCTCTGCATTCTGTCGTTGCTACTGCTGTTTGCCTACCGACTGATCGAAACCCATGCCACTCCCGGCGAACGCATGCTGGTGGCATTTATAGAGACCTTCGAGACACTCACCGGCTACATCTCCAACACGCTGTCGTTTCTGCGCGTGGCCGCGTTCAGCCTGAACCATGTGGCACTGGCGATCGCGCTCTTCTCCCTGACCAATATGATGGAGAGTCTGCACGGACAACTGGTCACGCTGGTTCTGGGCAATCTCTTCATTCTGGTGCTGGAGGGGGCGGTCGTCGCCATACAGGTGCTGCGCCTGGAGTACTACGAAGGCTTCTCCCGTTTCTACTCGGGCGACGGGCTGGAGTTTCGTCCGCTGCGCCTGAACAGCGGAGTCAGCGGATGAAACAGCTTCCAGCAACCGGTCCGCAAGCATGCGGTTCTTTTCCAAACCTGACAAGGAGCAGCTCATGTACTGGCTAATCGGACTGATGACCTTCGGCATTCTCGCCATTATCGCCGCCGGTTTCTACTACGATAAGCTTCCCGACCGCGGTGTGCAGCAGGCGCGCTGGTTCAAGCCGGCGATAGGCACCCACCTGACCCTGTTCGTCATTGCCCAGCTGGCTCTGCTGATCGTCGGCGTCCAGGATGTGATGGCGGCGACCGAAGCCACTGGCAGCGGTGAGATCTCTTTCGGAACGGGGCTCGCGATCATCGGCATCGGCATGCCGACCGCGTTCAGCACCATCGCCGCCGCCATCGCGGTGGGCCCGATCGGCGCCGCCTCTCTGGCGGTACTGGCGGAAAAACCGGAGATCTTCGGACGCACCCTGATCTATCTCGGATTAGCTGAAGGTATCGCCATCTATGGTCTGGTGATAAGCATCCTGTTACTGGACAAGATATGAGTCCGGAGAGCGAAATCGGCGTAACAGCCAGCAGCCATACCCGCCTGCTCTTTCTCGGCGACGCGGCGCTGACCGACGGGTTCCAGCTGATCGGGTTCGAGACCTGGGCGGACCCCTCGGTCGAAGCGCTGGAGCGGGTGCTCGGGGATCTGTTGGAGAGCAGAAGCAACGCCTTCATCATCATCGACAATCGACTGGCAGCCTCCGGTTCGACGATGCTGGCACGGGTACGCCGCGAGGGTGGACGTATCCTGATCAGCGAGGTGCCCCCTTTGAACGATCCCGAGGGCTTTCATGGTGGCATCGACAACCAGGTCGATTCGTTGAGTGCCAGTGGCGGGCTTGAGCCGACGGACTGAACTATGGACCGGGTAGAAGAGTTGGAGGCTGCAATTCTTGCACGCGCCCACCGTCTGGCGAGCGAGTACCGCGAAGGCGCCGAGCAGAGCCGCGACAACATCCTGCGCAATGCCGGCCAGCAGCTGCATCTGCGCGAGGAGCGCGAGGTACTGCTGGCGAAAGCGCAGGCGGAGCGCACCTACCGGCGTATGGTGCAAGCCAGCGAGCTGCAACTACGCCGGGAGATGGACCAACTGCGCTGGAATCTGGTGGAGGGGGTCAGCGAACAGCTGGCCGAAGCGATGCATGCGCTGATGCAACAGGATCGAACGCAGTATCGGGCGCTGCTGCAGGCGCTGCTCGGCAAGGGTGCGGTGGCGATCGAACGGGACCGGCTGGTCGCCGAAGTGAATCAGTCGGACCTGGAGTGGTTGCAGCCGGAGTGGGACGATTTCCGCGCCCCCGTCGCACTGGAAAAAAGCATCGAACTCGGCTCGCGGCCGATCGATACCATCGGTGGCATATTGATTCGTAGTCAGGACAACCGCATCCGTGTCGATCACACCTTCGAAGGACGTCTGGAGCGGCTGCGCAGTCGGCTGCAGCAGATCATCATCGAACGACTGCTGCCCGACTCCGGAGAGCGATCAGTATGAGCGATCACCCAGAGCGCGGGACAATCCGCGCAATCAATGGTCCCATCATCACCATCCGCCTACCCGGCGTGCGCATCGGTGAACAGGTCAGAGTGGGCCACCTCGGTCTGATCGGGGAAGCGATCGCATTGCAAGGTGATGAGGCGGTGATCCAGGCATACGAATCCACCGAAGGAGTGCGTCCAGGAGAACCGGCTGCGGGCCTGGGCTGGCCGCTCTCGGTAGAGCTGGGGCCGGGTCTGATAGGCGGAATATTCGACGGTGTGCAGCGCCCGCTGCAGGAGATATGCGAAAGCGCCGGAGACCATATCCCGCGCGGACTGACACCGCCCGCGCTGAACCGGGAAAAACTCTGGCATTTCGTGCCTGATCCGACGCTTAGACTGGGCAGTCTGCTGACTGCGGGAACACACCTCGGCAGCGTGCAGGAGAGCGCTCGGATCGAACACCGCATCCTGCTGCCGCCGGACCACCAGGGGGAGCTGCTGGAGTTGGCGCCGGAGGGCGACTACCGCCTGGAGGATCCGATTGGCCGCCTGCGCAGCGCCGACGGACGCAGTCATAAACTGAAGCTGTTCCAACGTTGGCCGGTCCGTACCCCACGCCCCTACCGCCAGCGCCATCCCAGTGCCGAGCCGCTGATCACCGGACAGCGCATCATGGATACCTTCTTTCCCATGGCGAAAGGGGGCAAGGCCGCGGTGCCCGGCCCTTTCGGCGCCGGCAAGACGGTGGTGCAGCATCAGATCGCACGCTGGTCCAATGCCGATGTGGTCATCTTCGTCGGTTGCGGCGAACGCGGCAATGAGCTGGTCGACGTCCTGGAGACATTTCCGCAACTGCAGGACCCGCACACCGGCCGCAGTCTGATGGAGCGTACCCTGTTGATCGCCAACACCTCCAACATGCCTGTGGTGGCGCGCGAAGCGTCCATCTACGTCGGTATCACCATTGCCGAGTATTACCGTGACCAGGGCTACGACGTGGTGATGCTGGCCGACTCCACCAGCCGCTGGGCCGAAGCGCTGCGCGAAGTCTCCGGCCGTCTCGGCCAGATGCCGGTGGAGGATGGCTACCCGGCCTACCTCGCTTCGCGTCTGGCGGCCGTCTATGAGCGCGCGGGTCAGATCGAAACACTGAGCGGCATGCGGGGCTCGGTCTCACTCATCGGCACGGTCTCCCCGCCGGGCGGTGACTTCTCCGAACCCGTCACCGCCCACACCAAGGAGATCATCCAGACTTTCTGGGCGCTCTCCAAGGAGCTGGCCGATGCGCGCCACTACCCCGCCATTGACTGGGTCAGCAGCTTTTCGGATCACATCGCCGTGGCTGCCGAATGGTGGAAACGGGAGGTGGGGAGCAACTGGGCACAGCGCCGCGCCAAAGCGCTCGCGCTGCTGGCGCGCGACGCCGAACTGTCGCGCATCGTCAACCTGGTCGGACCGGAAGCGCTCTCGGATGCGCAACGCTGGGAACTGGAGAGTGCACTGCTGATCAAGGAGGCACTGCTGCAGCAGAGCGCACTGGATCCCATCGACACCTTCTCCTCACCGGAGAAGCAGTACCTGCTGCTGAAGATGGTACTGCTGATCTACCAGGGAGGGGCCGACCTGATCGAACTGGGTGTGCCGGTGCAGGAGCTGATGGAATTGCCGCTGCTGGCCAGAGCACGCCGGGCCAAACAGCGATTCAGCAGTACAGAGACGGAGCAGCTGAGGGAGCTGAACGAGGAGATCATTCAGGCGTTCGAAGAGGTCAGAATGGAATACGCCAAGTTCAAAGAGCACCGCCAATGAGCGCCAAAGAGTATCGTACCGCACGCTCCGCCCACGGCGGATTGCTGCTGGTCGAAGGGGTGCCGGATGTCGCCTTCGGTGACCGCGCCATGATCCGTGACCATCGCAACCGGCAACGTAATGGACAGGTGATCCGCAGCGCCGTCCAGGAGGTGTTGATCCAGGTCTACGAGGGAACCGACGATCTCGATCTGGAGCGTACCTGGATCCGTTTTCTCGACCAGCCGCTGGAGATCAGCCTGTCGCCCGAGCTGCAGGGAAGAGTCTTCAATGGCATCGGCCAGGCGCGTGACGGCCGTCCGCCGATCGTTTCGCCTGTCCGGCGCAACGTGAACGGCGCGGCGATCAACCCGGCGGCGCGCACCTATCCGCGCAAGTTCATCCAGACCGGCATCTCCAGCATCGACGGACTCAATGCGCTGGTACGCGGCCAAAAACTGCCGATCTTCTCCGGTTCGGGATTGCCACACAATCGTCTCGCCGCCCAGATCGTGCGCCAGGCGAGACTGGTGGATGAAGAGAGCAGCTTCGCGATCGTATTCGCGGCGATGGGCGTCTCCCACGCTGATGCGCGTTTTTTCGAAGAGGAGTTCGCCGCCTCCGGGGTGCTCGCCAACGTGGTGATGTTCATCAATCTGGCGGACGACCCACCGGTGGAGCGGCTGGCGTTGCCGAGAGTGGCGCTCACCGCTGCCGAGTATCTCGCCTTCGATATGGACCGGCATGTCCTGGTGGTGCTCACCGACATGACCCACTACGCGGAAGCACTGCGTGAAGTGGCCACCGCCAAAGGGGACGTCCCCTCGCGCAAGGGGTATCCGGGCTACCTCTACTCTGACCTGGCCGAGATCTATGAGCGCTCCGGACGCATCCGCGACCGTCACGGCTCGATCACCCTGCTGCCGGTGGTGAGCATGCCGTCGGACGACATCACCCACCCGATCCCGGATCTGACCGGCTATATCACCGAGGGTCAGATCGTGCTCAGCCGCGAGCTGCACAACCGGGGCATCTATCCACCGGTGCATATCCTGCCGTCACTGTCGCGCCTGATGAAGGACGGCATCGGCCGCGACGATACGCGCGAGGACCACCCGCGGGTGGCGAGTCAGCTCTATGCACTCTATGCCCGCGCATTGGAGACGCGCAACCTCGCCTCCATCGTCGGTGCCGACGAGCTCTCCGATCGCGACTGCCGTTACCTCAGCTTTGCTGACGCCTTTGAAGCGCGCTTCATCAACCAGGGCGAGGAGGAGGACCGTTCCATCATCGAGACGCTCAATCTGGCCTGGGATCTGCTCAGCCTCTTCCCCAAGGAGGCACTGACCCGGGTCAATGAGACCGACCTGGCGAAATACCACCACAGCGGAGCGAATGGATGAACCCGCTGTTGCTCAAGGTACCCCCGACCAAAAACACCCTGCTCAACCTCAAGCGGCAGGTGCGCTTTCTGGAGGATGGCCATGCACTGCTGGAGCGCAAACGTGAACTGCTGACGCGGCTGGTCTACCAGCGTATCGACGCCTACCGGGCACAGCGGGAGCTGACCCACCAGGCGATCCGTTCGGCCTATCACTGGATGGGGATCTCCTTCCTGCGCATGGGGAGCCGTGCACTGCACCAGGCGGCTCTCGGGATGGCGCCCAGCATCGAAATCGACATCATCCCGAAGCGCAGCCTGGGGGTCGAGTTTCCCGCGATCAACACCCGCGTGCTGCCACTGAAGCCGGTGGGGCTGCTGGGCACCGATGCCAGTCTCGATGAGACCCGCAGTCAACTGACCCACGCGGCTGTCCAGTTGGCCCGGCTGGGAGAGGCGGAGATGGCATTGGGGCGGCTGATGGCGGAGCAACGCAAGGCACAGAAAAGAGTCAACGCGCTCAAGTACAACATCATCCCCGGATACCGACACACCATCCGCTACATCGAGTCGCTGCTCGAGGAGGAGGAGCGCAGCGTGCTGTTCCGGATCAAACTGCTGCGTGAGCGTGGAGACCCGGGCGGCGGATCCGGATGAGCACGGCCGGGCATAATCCGGGCGCGGCGAATCGGGAAGCTACCGGTTCACTGGCGGGTCGATGGCAAAGGCCAGCCACTGGGCCCAAGCGAAGGATTCGGGCCGGTGCTCCCGCTGGGTCAATACCAGCCAGTTCAACCATCCCCACACAATCAGCGGAATCGCGAAGAGCTTAACCGACGGTGCGAACCACGACGGTACCGCGTCCTGCCAATCGAGCAGTATTTTAATCATTGTTTTCGTCTATAGCCGCAGCTCGTACTAAATGCGCAACGAATTGAGAGGCAAGGCATCACATCGGTTGCGGGCGCGCCGTCACTCAGCATTCCGTGCTTCCAGAGCGTGTGAACAGGTGCATATCAGTAACAAAAGCCAGTGGAGTGATCCTGGCGGGAGACTATCGCCACGACATTTGCGTTGCATGTAGGCACGCTATACTCCTTCGCAGCATCCCATTTTTGCTCAACTCGCATCGCTGCCCCGGGAAGATGAGTGACTCGATTGAAAGCTTGATGACACGCCTGGAATCAGCCGACGCGGGCGGCCCGGCATTGTCCAAAGAGATCCTGATGAGGCTCGGCTGGCGCTGGGAGTGCATCGGCTGTCCCGGCGGCGGTTTATGGCAGGATGCCCGGCAAACATTTCACAGCGGCCCGCTGCCGCCGGTCTCCGAGCAGGTGGAGGCCGCGCGAAATTTGATTCCGAACCATCTTTTCATCGCCGCGCAACAGGATGCGCAATCCTTCTGGGTGGTGCGATGTTATTTGCATCCGCTGGGGAATCTCCCGGATGAGAGCGAACCGCTCTCGATGGCGCGCGCCCGCACGCTGCCGCTTGCGCTCTGCTGCGCAGCGATCAAGTTGGACTCAACGCAATCTTTGCGCTGATGCGCTCCAGCGCTCGTCTGCCCAAGTGCCAGTGGGTACGATCGTTGCGACCCGCCATCGCAGCTTTCTGAGTCAATCCCTGTGGTTGTTTCAGCTTCTTCCCGACATTCCACAATCGATGATTACACTCTAGTCAAGCAAAAATTTCGTCCTCGACGAAGCAGTTTACCATCCGCCTGCCGGCACGTGAGGTGGGGTGCAAGATCCCGACGATCCGCTGCTATGCAAGGATCGGGCGGTTGTCCGAATCGAGGCGCAATGAAAACCTCCGCAGATAGGATCGACCGGTGGGCCGTTCCGAGTACACGGAGATCGGCCGGAACAGACAGTTGACACTATTAGAATTTGCTTATATACTGTTTCTCAACTTGAGCAAACCGGCTCATTAAAACTTTAACCTTCTGGAGAAACATCATGAACAAAATTATCAAGATCGCTGCCGCCGCCACACTCGTCGCCGCCTCGGCTTCCGCCTCGGCCTGGTGGGGCAACCCGGTTTCCAGCTTCACCGACGAGTTCTTCGGTGATGGCGCCGCCGACGGCAACTTCAGCATGAGCATGAATGCCAGCACCCGCGCCTCGGGCCGCGGCTATGGCTATGGTCACAACCGCTACTACGACGGTCCCTATGCTTATGCGCCGTACGCCTATGGCCCGTATGCCTACCCGGTCGCACCGGCAGTTCCCGCCGCACCGGCCGTGGAGGCACCGCTGAGCAAGTAACCAACCCGGCCGTTTCAGGCTGATTCAGGCAGTACCGGACAGCCGCCCCTGGAGCTACTCCAGGGGCGGCTGTTGTTTTACGCCGCGTTGATGAGGCAGGATAGATCCGCTGCACAATCAATCACTCTTTTACACCCCGCGATGGCTTTAATCGAATGTCGAGGCCGTATATGCTAAGGGCACAAGTGTCGTCTGCTGATATGTAGCGAGTCTCTGTCCGGAAACCCGCTATCTAGGCGCAGCAACTCATCCTGGCGCATGCCAGGATCCGGAGATGCCCAACTCTTTGTTGTTTTCTGCATAAGCTGAAATGATGTGCGGCGTTTCCGGACACATCGATTTATGCAAAAAGCGGTTGTAGTGTAAGCGATCGAATCCTCCTTACAGAGGCTGTCGCCGCCTGTACCATGCCACCAGAGGCACACTTGTCCCATGGTTACTTCAATACAATAATCAGCGGCAATAGCCACCCAGAGGAGTCAATTATGGCCAAAACCAATTTTCCACCATCGAAGCTGGATGAAGGGGTGCCCGAACATATCGTAGAACTGGTGAACACCTCAAATAAGAAGCGATTGATCGGCCCACAATATCCGTACGAGAAGAAACTTGATCTGGATGAATACGAGGACCAGAAGGAGGATCTGCAAGTCGAACTGCTCAAACTGCAAAAATGGGTCATCGAGACCGGTCAGCGCATAGTCATGCTGTTTGAAGGGAGGGATGCTGGCGGGAAGGGAGGAACCATCAAGCGCTTCATGGAGCATATGAATCCGCGCCAGGCGCATGTGGTCGCGTTGACGGTTCCCAGTGAAAGGGAGAAGGGTCAGTGGTACTTCCAGCGTTACATCAGTACGCTGCCAACCAAGGGTGAGATGGCGCTCTACGACCGCTCCTGGTACAACCGGGGAGTGGTCGAACCGGTAATGGGGTTCTGTACTCCGAAGCAGCACGAGCTGTTCCTGAACCAAGCGCCAATATTCGAGAAAATGTTGGTTGAGGACGGAATCACACTGTTCAAATTCTGGTTCTCCGTCAGCCGCGAAGAGCAGTTTCGGCGTTTCAAATCGCGTGAGAACGATCGGCTCAAACAGTGGAAACTGAGCCCAGTGGATCAGGAAGGACTGAAACGTTGGGACGATTTCACCGAAGCAAAAAACCTGATGTTTGAGAGGACCGACGTCGAATGGGCACCCTGGACCGTGATCCGTTCAGACGGAAAAAAACGGGCGCGCCTCAACTGCATGAGGTTCGTGCTGCACACACTCCCCTATGAAGGCAAAGACCAGAAGATTGCGGTACCGCCGGATCCCAAGATCGTCGGCAGCGTCAAGCAGATGTACAGCTACACCTGATCAAGTTCCCGGAGACCGGTAAAGACTTGCTTGATCAGCACAAATGCTTTTGCCTGTAGACTGGCAGGTTGGGTTGTGCCGGACCAACCCGACCTGCAACCCAACTTCCACGTGGTTCGCACCGTGGGCATGAACTCTGATACTGTTTTCCATGACCGAAGTAGCTGGGGCGACCGGCAGGCCGCTTTCAGCGGGTCAGAACGGGAAATAACAGACTCGGAACATCCAGAGGTGTTTGATCCAGCGCGTGCTGCCACCTGCGGTTAACCCGGTTTACCTCCCAAGCCTCTGGCAAAAGGCTAGTTGTGTGTCTCCGGTGAACGCCTCACTCTGCGTCTTTTTTTTTCCTGGGAATAGCCCGCCTCATCGTAATCCGAATGGCGCCGTTCCCCGTCACTCTTGCGATGAGCACGATTGCGATGATGCAGGAAGGGCTCCCACTCCTCCAACTCACCATCGAACTCATCATCTGACTTTCTGTTCAAGAGACTCCTCCAGTTGTGACTAAGCTCCTCGTGTACAAGTTATAAGCATTATTGGCAGAAAAGCAAAAAAATGAACTGTTTTCTGCGGGTGTTACTCACGCTCCTCGATCCACGCCTGCTGCACCGCCTCCAGGATTCTTTCACCGCAGCGAGCGGGATCGTCGTCGAACTCCGGCAGCTGCATGATCCAGTCGCGCAGATCGACAAAGTTTACCGCTATCGGATCGACATCGGGCCACCTCTCATCCAATGCTATCGCGATTTCGAGCACATCGGTCCATTTGAGACTCATCTGCCAACTCCCGGATTCAATGGTGTTCGGAAACCATGTTAATGGTGTATTTCGGTATCTCGATCACCAGATCGGTATCGCCCACCAGCGCCTGACAGCTGAGGCGCGATTCGGCTTCCAAGCCCCACGCTTTGTCCAGCAGATCCTCTTCATTCTCCTCGGCCTCCGGTAATGAATCAAAGCCCTCGCGGATGATCACATGACAGGTCGTGCAGGCGCACGACTTCTCACACGCATGTTCGATCTCGATACCATTCGCCAGCGCGGCATCGCAGATGCTGGTGCCCGGCTCTGCTTCAATGACTGCCCCATCGGGGCAGATCTCTTCATGGGGTAGGAAAATAATCTGAGTCATGTCTACTGTCTGATGATATGTGTCAGGAATCGATAGCGGAGTGCGCCAACCCGGCTGTCTGCTCCGCAACTATTTGAACTCTTCCACACTGTGGCCGGACATTGCCTTGCGGACATTGGCGTTCATGCGCCGTTGCACGTAGGATTCACACTGTTTTTCCAGTCCCTCGATCGCCGCCTTGATCTGCGCCGGATCATTCCGTTCCGAGAGATCGACCAATTTGGAGAGTGACGCATCGATGCTGGCACGCTCTTCGCTGTTGAGCAGTTCGTCTCCATCACTGGCCAGAGCGGCTTGTAACGCCTCGATCACCCGTTCTGCCTCGACCTGTTGCTCACGCAGCCGGCGCGCTGCCATATCCTGCTCGGCGTAGACCATTGAGTCGCGCAGCATGGCACCGATCTCTGCATCGCTCAGGCCGTATGCAGGTTTTATCTCCACACTGGCTGTGACCCCGGTGCTCTCCTCCCGCGCCTCGACCCCGAGAAGACCGTCTGCATCGACGGAAAAGGTAACCTTGATACGCGCTGCACCAGCCACCATCGGTGGTATACCACGCAGCTCGAAACGGGCGAGGGAGCGACAATCGCTGACCAGCTCGCGCTCACCTTGTACCACATGCACAGCCATCGCGCTCTGGCCATCCTTGAAGGTGGTGAACTCCTGCGCTCGGGCGACTGGAATGGTGGTATTGCGTGGAATGATCTTCTCCACCAGTCCACCCATCGTCTCGATGCCGAGAGAGAGCGGATTGACATCCAGCAGCAGCATCTCATCCAGCGGCTTGTTACCGATCAGCACGTCAGCTTGCAGCGCTGCGCCTATCGCCACCACCCGGTCCGGATCTATCTCGCCCAACGCAGGCGAAGCGAAAAAATCGGAGACCAGTATACGCACCAATGGCACCCGGGTAGACCCACCGACCAGTACCACGTCTGCGATGTCCGCGACGCTCAATCCGGCATCGCGCAATGCGCGACGACAGGGCGTGAGGGTTTTGCGCACCAGCGGCATGATCAACTGCTCGAACTGCACGCGAGTCAACTCTCCCCGCCAACAGTCACCAGAGGGGAGTTCGACCGCGAGTTGAACACTGCCAGCTGAACTCAATGCCTCTTTGGCAGCGCAGGCATCGCGCATCAGGCGGCGCTGCATCGTATGATCGACGTCGTCGGAGAGTCCCGCCTGCTGCATGATCCAGCGGGCCAGCACCCGGTCGAAATCGTCACCACCCAACGCTGAATCGCCGCCGGTGGAGAGCACTTCGAACACCCCCCGGTTGAGCCGCAGAATCGAGATATCGAAGGTGCCGCCACCGAGATCATACACGGCATGGACACCTTCCGAACCGGTATCCAGACCATACGCCACCGCCGCCGCGGTCGGTTCATTCAGGAGTCGCAGCACATGGACGCCTGCCAGTCTGGCTGCGTCTTTGGTCGCCTGCCGCTGGGCATCGTCAAAATAGGCAGGGACGGTGATCACCACACCTTCCAAAGGCCCGCCCAACGTCTCCTCGGCCCGTTGCACCAGGACCCTGAGGATCTCCGCCGACACCTCCACCGGACTCACTGCACCGGCCAACGTTTGAATCCGGGGAACCGCGCTCTCCTGATGCGTGAAGTGGTAGGATGGCAGGCTGCCGAGAGAGTTGAGCTCGTCAATGCTGCGCCCCAACATGCGTTTGATCGAGACGATTGTATTGAGCGGATCGCTTACTGCCGCGCTCCGGGCAGCATGACCGACGATCCTCTGATCACCGGTGTAACGCACCACAGAGGGAAGCAGATGGCGACCCTCCGTGTCGGGCAGCGTCTCTGCGACGCCACTGCGAACACTGGCCACCAGCGAATTGGTGGTACCCAGATCGATCCCCGCTGCCAGTCGCTGCTGGTGTGGGGCTTGGGACTTTCCCGGTTCGGAGAGTTGAAGCAGGGCCATAGGCGGTACCGGACTAGAGGGCTTCGTCGAGTTCGGCCTCGAGCTCCTCAGCATCATGACGAAGTTTCTGCATGAACTGCATCTTACGTAGAATCTCCCGTGCAGCCTCCAGCTGTTCCGGCGTGGCCGACTCGAATTGTACCGCCATCTCTCCGACCATGTTGGAGAAGCGCTGGTTGACCTCCACCATCAGTTCGGCGATGGTGGCGTAGGGGTCCGGTTTGGCACGCGCCGCCTCGAGCTCTTCGCGCAGTTCCAGTTGCTCCATCAGGAACACGCTATCCCGGGTAGTCTCCTGCTGCACATCCATCTCGATGCCGTTGAGCGATAGCAGATAACGCCCCCGCTCGATCGGATCCTTCAGCGTATGATACGCCTGATTGATGCGCGCGGCACGCTGCAGTGAAAGACGCTTCTCCTGCTCACTGGCATTGGCAAACCGGTCCGGATGCACCACGCGTTGCAGTTCGCGGTAGCGTTCGGCCAGTTGACTCTTGTCGATGATATAACCGACAGGCAGGCCAAAAAGCTCAAAGTAGTTCTTCGAGAAATCCAACATACAGGCTACCGGGGCCTATTCAGACGTTAAAGCTTTCGCCGCAGCCACAGGCATCCTTGACATTCGGATTATTGAATTTAAAACCCTCATTCAACCCTTCCTTGGTGTAGTCGAGTTCGGTGCCGTCCAGGTAGAGGAGACTCTTGGCATCCACCAGCACTTTCACGCCGTGGTTTTCGAACACCTGATCGCCATCATCCTGTTCATCCGCAAACTCCAGCACATAAGCCATACCGGAACAGCCGGAGGTTCTCACTCCCAGGCGAATCCCCATACCGGAGCCTCGGTTATCAATAAACTTTTTGACGTGATCCGCCGCCGCTTCGGTCAATGTGATTGCCATTTACTTTTTACTCCAGTTCAGGCCCGCGCTACAGGCGACAACCCCGATCGACAAACCGATCATTTGCTCTGCTTGGAGGTAAAGTCCTCCACTGCCGCTCTGATAGCATCCTCGGCCAACACCGAGCAGTGTACCTTGACGGGCGGCAGTGCCAGCTCATTGGCAATATCGGTGTTCTTTATCTGTTGTGCCTCAGCCAGTGTTTTGCCTTTGACCCATTCGGTCAGCAGACTACTGGAAGCTATCGCCGATCCGCAGCCATAGGTTTTGAATTTGGCATCCTCGATGACGCCATCTTCATTGACCTGGATCTGCAGACGCATCACGTCTCCGCAGGCCGGTGCACCCACCATGCCGGTACCCACGTTCCTGGCACTCTTGTCCAGCACACCCACGTTGCGCGGGTTTTCGTAATGATCCAAGACCTTCTCGCTGTACGCCATGATCAGATTCTCCACCTTTCAGAAGCCGTCCGCATACCGGCCGACCGTATATTCATATATTAGCAAAAACCGTTGTACTTTGTGGTAACAGATTCAGACCGTTTTCAATGAGCCGCCCACTGTACCGACTTCAGATCCACTCCCTCTTTGAACATATCCCACAGCGGGGAGAGCTCCCTCAGCCTCAGCACCTGGCTGCGCACCAGATCGATCACATAATCGACCTCCTCCAGCGTCGTGAAACGTCCGATCGTGAAACGGATCGAGCTGTGCGCCAATTCATCCTCCCGGCCGAGTGCCCGCAGCACATAGCTGGGTTCCAGGCTGGCCGAAGTACAGGCAGAACCGGAAGATACGGCGATATCCTTCAGCGCCATAATCAGCGATTCCCCTTCCACATAGGCAAAGCTGACGTTCAGGTTACCTGCGACGCGCTGCTTGAGATCACCGTTCAGATAGACCTCTTCCATATCGCTCAGTCCCGCCCAAAGACGATTGCGCAGTGTGAGAATGCGCTCGTTCTCTTGCGCCATCTCCAGCCGGGCCAAACGAAACGCTTCCCCCATACCGACGATCTGATGCGTCGGCAGCGTGCCGGAACGCATGCCGCGTTCGTGCCCACCGCCATGAATTTGCGCCTCCAGCCGGACCCGTGGTTTGCGTCTTACATAAAGCGCGCCCACCCCCTTGGGACCGTAGATCTTGTGCGCCGACAAAGACAGCAGATCGATCTTCGTCGTCTCCATATCGATCGGCACTTTGCCAGCGCTCTGCGCAGCGTCCACATGCAGCAGAATCTTTCTGGAGCGGGTAAGCTCACCGATGGCGGCAACGTCCTGAATCACACCGATCTCGTTGTTGACGTGCATGATCGAAACCAAAATGGTGTCATCGCGCATCGCCGCTTCCAGCTTGGTGATGTCGATCAAGCCGCTGGGCTCGGGATCCAGATAGGTGATCTGAAATCCATCCCGCTCGAGTTGGCGGCAGGTGTCGAGTACCGCCTTGTGTTCAGTCTTGCAGGTGATGACGTGGCGACCCTGTTTGTTATAGAACGCAGCCACTCCTTTGATCGCCAGGTTGTCTGATTCAGTGGCACCCGAAGTCCAGATGATCTCTTTCGGATCGGCGTTGATCAGTGCAGCCACCTGACTCCTCGCCTCCTCCACCGCGTCGTCTGCATCCCAGCCGAAGCGATGTGAACGGGAGGCTGGATTACCGAATTTTCCGTCCGGCGTCAGGTAGCTGCACATCAGCTCCGCAACCCGTGGATCAACCGGCGTGGTTGCCGAATAGTCCATGTAAATCGGTAGTTTCATCGTCACTCCCGCTTTGATTCGTTTATAACCATACCCAGCACGCAGCATTACGCACGTGCTGAAGACTCCAGTGCGCCTACCTTGACTTCCTGCTTCTGCATCCCATCCTGACGCCTGGCAACCTGTCTGACACCATTTCGGGACATCAGATCGTGCAGACTGATCTCAGTGAGATATTCGTGTATCCGGTCGCTCAAATCGTGCCACAGGTCGTGGGTCAGGCAACGCTCATTGTCCTGGCAGTTGTGCCCCCCTCCGCAGCGTGTGGTATCAACCGACTCATCGACCGCCGAAATCACCTCGGCAATATGGATCTGATCGACACCGCGCGCCAACACGTATCCTCCGCCCGGTCCACGCACACTGCGCACCAACTTCTTTTTTCGCAGCCTGGAGAAGAGCTGTTCGAGGTAGGAGAGTGAGATACCCTGGCGCTCAGCGATATCGGCCAGCGTGATCGGGCCCTTCCCGTCGTGCAGTGCCAAATCCAATATGGCGGTCACTGCATACCTGCCTTTGGTGGTCAATCTCACTGTAATTACTCCCGAATTTACTTGGCTGAACTATATAATACCCGACTAAAATTATCAAGTATTATTCAGTCCTGTCGCTCGGTTTCGGCACTGTGCGTCTGACCGACACTGGAGTGAATGCGCAGCAGTTCTTCCGCTGTGGACGCAATCTCGCAGGATTCCAGCTCCGGCAACTCGAGCTCGGGCTGTTCATCAGAGATCTTCCGCAGGCTCTGGCACATCTGTTCCATACGTTGATCCAGTACATGAATGTGGTCAAGCATGCAGTTGATCGCATGGGCCACGGGATCGGGAGCATCGCGGGTCACACCGTAAGCATCGAATCCCATCTTCTTGGCGATCTCCTCCCGATGTTCTCCACCGATCGAATCGTTCTGTTCGACCAGCCTTCCCGGCACACCGACCACTGTGGTGCCAGGAGGCACTGGTTTGACCACCACCGCATTGGAACCGATACGCGCGCCGGACCCGATTTCGATCGGACCCAGCACCTTGGCCCCCGCACCCACAACCACATCGTTTCCCAGAGTCGGGTGGCGTTTACCCTTCTGCCAGCTGGTTCCCCCCAGCGTGACGCCATGATAGAGCGTACAGCCGTCACCGACCACCGCGGTTTCACCGATGACGACGCCCATGCCGTGGTCAATAAAGAAGCGGCGACCGATGGTTGCGCCGGGATGAATCTCGATCCCGGTAATCCAACGCCCGAAGGTGGAGAGCATTCGCGCCAGCCAGTAAAGGCGGATATGCCACAGTTTATGGCTCAGCCGGTGAATCAGCAGCGCATGGAGTCCAGGGTAGGTGGTCAGTACCTCAAACGCATTGCGCGCCGCGGGATCTCTTGCAAATACACAGTCGATATCCTCTTTGAGACGTGCAAACATGTTCCCATCTACCCAATTTCAATCCCTGACTATTCTACTCGATTATTACCGAACAGCGCTATCGAAGAGCACACCTTCACTCCGCCCCACGCTCCCTCCGCTTCGACTTGCTATCCTGCGCGGCGCTGAGAATGCCACGCAGAATGTTGATCTCGTCCCGATCTGGACGCGCACGCAGAAAAAAGCGCCGCAAGCGCCGCCGCAGCTTCTGTGACTGACCCGGAGTGGAGAAGCGAAGCTCCTCCATCGTCTGCTCAAGATGGGCGAAAAAACTCTCCATCACCTCCGCAGATACCGGCTCCCCGCGTTGCGGCAGCACCTCCCGTGTTGTCTGCCGCTGCGCGGTATCGGTGAGATGCAGTTCGTAACCGAGAATCTGCACCGCCTGGGCAAGATTGAGCGAACTGAACTCCGGATTGGCGGGGATATGCACCAGATAGTGGCAACGATCCAGTTCCGTGTTCGAAAGGCCGGAATTCTCCCGCCCGAAGATCAGCGCAACCTCTCCACTGCACCGGCACTCGGCCAACAGCTTTTCCGCACAGGCCCGGGGATCCAGTTGCGGCCACTCGACGGTGCGCAGACGGGCACTTGCACCGATCACCAGACGACACCCTGCCACCGCCTCATCCAGCGAGCCACACACTCTGGCATGCGCCAGCAGATCGTCGGCACCGGAGGCCCGGGCAGTCGCCTCCGCGCTGGGAAAGAGGCGCGGCTGTACCAGCACCAACTGCGCCAGGCACATGTTTTTCATCGCTCGGGCGACAGCGCCGATATTGCCTGGATGAGTGGTACCGACCAATACGATGCGGATATTTTTCAGCATGGGAGTCTTACTCTGAGCCGGTCTCTCCGGTGTTGCCACTACTTGCTGGTGGCGCCAGATTCTAAATGAAGGGAGTACGGATTACAGGCCTTTTCGGTGCTAAATAGACCCAACATCCGAAGACGCCATCGTGACAACCGGTTATAATTGCCGACCGAAGATTCCGGAATCGTAGCTTGAATCGTAGCTGTTCGGTTCCGTAATCAGTGCAACATTCGACGACAGCCGCTACTCACATGCATCCAACCATCAATATCGCTATCCGCGCCGCCCGCAGCGCCGGTAATCTGTTAGTGCGCTACTTCGACCGGGTCGATACGCTCAAGATCGACACCAAGGGGATGAACGACTTCGTCACCGAAGTGGATCGTGCAGCCGAGCAGGTAATCATCGAAGTGTTGCGTAAGACCTACCCCAGCCACGGCATTCTGGCTGAGGAGAGCGGTAATCAGCCGGGTGAGAGTGACTATCAATGGATCATCGATCCACTTGACGGGACCACCAACTATCTGCACGGATTCCCCCAGTTCTCTATCTCGATTGCACTCAGAAACAAAGATGTACTCGAGCAGGCGCTGGTCTATGATCCACTGCGCGAGGAGATGTTCACCGCCAGTCGGGGCGGAGGGGCGCAGCTCAATGACCGCCGCATCCGGGTCAGCAGCCGTAAGTCGCTCGATGGCGCGCTGTTGGGAACCGGCTTTCCTTATCGTGAGCGTGCCCATCTGGATGCTTATCTGGGGATGCTCAAGGTACTCATCAGCGAAACCGCGGGAATCCGTCGTCCTGGTTCGGCCGCGCTCGACCTGGCTTATGTCGCTTCCGGTCGGGTGGATGGGTTTTGGGAAATCGGGCTGTCGCAATGGGATATCGCCGCCGGTGCACTGCTGGTAAAAGAGGCGGGTGGTGTCGTCTCGGATTTCAACAATGGGGAGCGCTATCTGGAGAGCGGCAATATCATCGCCGGTGGGATCAGGGTACACAAGCTGATGCAGCAGAGGATCACTCCCTACCGCAACGAACATCTGCGCTTCTGATCACATTTCCAATCCCGGCCAACTTAAGATTTGGGACATCTGAACGCTACACCGTCTGAATCCCGCATGCAGCCCGGTGCGGGAGTAACGGGACAGGATCTCAGCAGATGTCAGATAAAAAAGAAAGATTGACCCCAGTCAGTGACCGCGCCTTGGAGATGATCATGCGCGATGTGCTGGATGGTATGCTGGAGTTGTCCCTGGAATCAGCCTACTCCACCCGGCACACCGAATTTGAAATCATCGAGATAGTCGCGGAGCATGAGTTCACCCGCAACGATGGGGAGAAAGGTCGGACGCAGGGAAAATCGGCCAGCCGGGCGGACATCCTACAGTTCCCGCGATTACGCAAAGCCGCCTGTTAGTCTGTCTGGGAACCTAGGAGCAGAAGCTGGACAAAATCCACCAGCGGAACACTGGTAAACACTTCTGGCATACTCAGTGAGGAATCAGCCGCTAATTCCTGACTCAGTGCGCTTTCTCAGACCTGACTTCCGTCACTGGCGATATTGGCCGCCTCTTTTTTCACTGGCATCAGATCGGCCTTGCTGACTCCAAGCATCAGGGCAGCAGTGCTGGCGATGTAGATGGAGGAGTAGGTACCGACGACGATACCGACGATCAGCGCCAATGAAAAGCCATGGATGATCTCACCACCGAAAACGAACAGCGCGATCAGTACCAGCAAGGTCGTGCCTGAAGTGACCAACGTACGCGAGAGCGTCTGATTGATCGAGCTGTTGATGATCTCCTCCGAACTTCCCTTGCGCATCTTGCGGAAGTTTTCGCGAATCCGGTCGAAGACCACGATGGTATCGTTCAGCGAGTAGCCTATCACCGCCAGCACCGCCGCCAATACGGGCAGGTCGAACTCGATCTGGAACAGCGAGAAAATTCCCACCGTGATGATCACATCGTGGATCAGCGCAATCACCGAACCGAGCGAAAATCGCCATTCGAAGCGCAGTGCGACATAGATCAGGATGCCGATCAGCGCGTAGAGCATGGCCAGACCGCCGTCCTCGGCCAACTCACCACCCACCTGGGGCCCGACGAACTCCACCCGGCGCAACTCGGCATCTCCACCTGCTGCCCGATTCAATTCAGAAAATGCCTTGGTGCTGATTGCGGCACTGTCCTCCTCTCCACCTGGAGCCAGCCGTACCAGCACATCACGCGGCGTGCCGAAATGCTGCACCGTGGCATCACCGAAACCGCTTTCCGCCAGTACCGATCTCACTTTGGAGAGCTCCACCGCTTCCTTATATCCCACCTCCACCAGCGTGCCGCCGGTGAAATCGATGCCCAGGCTGAGCCCGCGCATCAGTATCGACAACAGCGAGATGACGATGAGTGTGGTGGAAAAGAACATCGCCAGCTTGCGCTTGGCCATGAAATCGATATCGAGTGGTTTTTTTAGAATTCGCATGACAGTTACCGTTCCGTGTTTTCGATTCGCTTACTCAAATCGCCAGTTTACCCAGTCTGCGGCCACCATAGACCAGGTTGATCACGGCGCGTGTCCCCAGTATCGCGGTAAACATCGAGGTCAGAATACCAATGAAAAGGGTAACAGCGAATCCCTTGATTGGCCCGGTCCCGAAAGAGAAGAGCACCACCGCCGCGATCAGCGTGGTGATATTGGCATCGACGATGGTGGAGAGGGCTTTCTCGTATCCGGCATGAATACTGGCCTGAGGCGTATTACCTATCCGAATCTCCTCACGTATACGTTCGAAAATGAGTACGTTGGCATCCACCGCCATACCGACGGTAAGCACGATGCCGGCGATGCCCGGCAACGTCAACGTCGCCTGCAGCATGGAGAGCACCGCAACAATCAACACCAGGTTGAGCATCAGCGCCATATCCGCGACCAGACCAAAAATCCGGTAGGAGAAGGCCATATAGATCATCACCAGTATCATACCGATGATGACCGAACGAAAACCCTGATCGATATTCTCCTGTCCCAGAGAGGGGCCGATGGTGCGCTCTTCGATGATCTCGATCGGTGCCGCCAGCGCGCCAGCGCGCAGCAGCAGTGCCAGATCGTGCGCCTCCGCGGGGCTGTCGAGACCGGTGGTCTGAAAACGGCGCCCGAACGGTTCCAGAATATTGGCGACGCTGATCACCTCCTGTACCGGTACTTTGCGTGTCACCTTCTTGCCGTCGACCACACGCACCTCGGTTCTGGTCTCGATGAAGACCACCGCCATCGGTTTTCCGACATTTTCCGTGGTGACGTTGCGCATGCGCCGCGCGCCGGGCCCATCCAGGCTGACGAATACCGCCGGTTGACTTGAGCGCTGATCGAAACCGGATGAAGCGTCGGTGATCTGGTTGCCGGTAACGATCACCCGCTTGTTCAACAGAATCGGCTGGCCGTCCCGGGTGCGGTAGAGCTTGGAACCGACCGGTACCTTACCGGCAAGTGCATCCTCCACGCTGTGTTCGGTATCCTGCAGCCGGTACTCCAGTGTGGCTGTGGCACCCAACATATCCTTCAGCCGGGCCGGGTCCTGAGCACCGGGGAGTTGCACCACGATACGTCTGTCCCCCTGCTGCTGAATGATAGGTTCGGAAACACCCAGTGCATTTACCCGATTGCGCAACGTGGTAATGTTCTGCTCCAATGCGAATTTTCGGGTGCTCTCCTGTTCCGCTCGGGAGATACGCGCTTCGACCTGAAAGATATTGTCCGAGTCCACCGACTCCAGTAGCAGATTGCCGAACTCATTCCCGATCTTTGCAAGCGCCTCATCGCGCTGCGCCGCGTCATTGAATCGGACGACCACTGCACTACCCTGAGTCGACACGGTACTGTAGCGCAGCTTTTCGTCGCGCATCAGCGTTCTGATGTCACCGTTGTAGCGCTCCAGTGCCTGCGACACCGCAGCATCCATATCGACATCGATCAACACATGAACACCACCGCGCAGGTCCAGACCCAGATACATCGGCAGTGCACCGATTGAACGCAACCAGCCGGGTACGTCCGTTGAGAGGGTAAGCGCCAGCGTATAGTCACCGCCAAGCAGGGTTTCCAGCGACTCCTTGGCACGCAGCTGGGTCTCCGAATCGTTGAATCTCAGCAGCAGCTTGCCGCCCCCGACATCCAGCGACTTGATTTGGATACCGGCTGTGCCGAGCGCCTGACGAACCCGGTTTTCAGTGCTGGAATCAACCTCCGCACGCCGGTTGCCGGATATCTCTAACGCCGGATCCTGGTCGAAAATATTGGGTAATGCGTAGATCAGGCCGACCAGTATGACAAAGCCAACCAGAAGATTCTTCCATAACGGGTATCGATTCAGATTCATTGGAGTGTACAACCAGGCAGGTTCCAGAGCGGGCTGCTAGCGTTGCTCGAAAGGGGGTGATCAGCAGACCCGAATCCCCCACCCGCTCGCTTTTATCCCGAGTAAGAGTGACTAGATCTCCTTCAGCGTTCCCTTGGGCATCACGGCGACAACCGCGCTGCGGCGAAACTTCACCGTTGTCCCCTGGGCAATCTCTATTTTGACGAAGTTGTCGTCCAGATCATTGATCTTACCCATCATACCGCCCTCGGTCTGCACCTCATCCCCCTTGGAGAGCGATTCGACCAGTTTCTTGTGCTCTTTCTGCCGCTTCATCTGCGGACGAATCATCAGGAAATAGAGCATGATGATCAGGCCGATTGGAAGTATCAAGCCTTCCAGCCCAGGGCCGGATGCCGTACCTGAGGCCGCCTGAGCCGCTGCTTCGGAAATAAAAAAACTCATCTCGTTTGTACCTGGCGTTGTTAAATTTTAACGTCGGAAGCGGGCGCACCTACCCACCGCTGCGAATCAAGCGGTGCATTATGACACAGATATCCCGCTTTAAAAATCCGCTCTCGCCCGCCGTTGCGAAGATCCACTGCGCAGGCAAATCTCAACCGACCCGGGTACCCTCTGGTTGTGCGCGCAGGCGTTGAAATTCACGGACGAAATGGTCGAACCTGCCTGCGGCGATCGCCTCCCGAATCTCCCGCATCAGCGTCTGGTAGTAGTGCAGGTTGTGAATCGTGTTGAGGCGGGCCCCCAGTATCTCATTGCAACGCGATAGATGACGCAGATAGGCGCGGCTGTAGTTGCGGCAGGTGTAGCAGTCACAGTGGGGGTCGAGCGGACCTGTGTCGCTGGCATGGACCGCGTTGCGGATGCGCACCACACCCTGATGAGTGAACAAATGGCCGTTACGCGCGTTTCGCGTGGGCAGCACACAGTCGAACATGTCTATACCGCGTGCAACCGCCGCCAAAATATCTTCCGGTGTGCCCACCCCCATCAGATAACGAGGCTGTGCCGCAGGCAGTCGGGTGGAGAGAAAATCGAGTATGCGCCAGCGATCCCCGGCGGGTTCTCCCACCGATAATCCCCCCACCGCATAGCCGTCGAAACCGATTCTCTCCAGCCCTTCGAGGGAAGCTTCACGCAGCGCCTCGAATACTCCCCCCTGAATGATGCCAAACAGCGCCGACGGATTATCGCCATGCGCCTCACGACTGCGTTCAGCCCAGCGCAGCGAAAGTTCCATCGACTGCCGCGCGGCCGCTTCGCTCACCGGATAGGGAGTGCACTCGTCAAATATCATCACGATATCCGAACCAAGATCGCGTTGCACCCGCATCGACTCTTCCGGCCCCATGAAGATGTGGCTGCCATCGATTGGTGAGCGGAACTGAACACCCTGCTCGCTGATCCTGCGCATCGCTCCCAGGCTGAAAACCTGGAAACCACCGGAATCGGTCAATATCGGCCGCTGCCAATGGATGAAACCGTGCAGATCCCCATGCGCCCTGATCACCTCGGTACCCGGCCGCAGCATCAAGTGAAAGGTATTTCCCAGAATGATCTCCGCACCCAGCTCCTCCAACTCTTCCGCAGTCATCGCCTTGACCGAACCATAGGTGCCCACCGGCATAAAAGCCGGAGTCTCGATGCTGCCACGGGGGAATACCAACTGGCCCCGGCGGGCCAGGCCGTCTTTTGCTAACAGGTTAAATTTCATCGAACGGTAAATATTATTAAAAACACAGTTGACAGCCAGGATTAAATATTAGAAAATGCGCATGTACTAAATCATTTAGTACATACTCCTCCATCCTCCTTTGGTGGATATTTGCGCGGCTTCTCCAGCCGCGCTTTTTTTTGTACCTCACTCAGGATCGCCTTGTCAGGAACATCGCATCCCCGTAGCTGAAAAAACGGTAGCACTGCGCCACCGCATGGCGGTAGGCGGTCATAATCTGGGGATAGCCTGCGAAAGCCGCTACCAACATCAGCAATGTCGATTCCGGCAGATGGAAGTTGGTGATCATCGCGTCGACACAACGAAAGCGATAGCCGGGGCGGATAAACAGACACGTGTCCCCGCAATAAGGCCGCAGGTCCCCGTTCGCCGCAGCGCTCTCAAGACTGCGCACGCTGGTTGTGCCGACAGCCACAATCCGACCACCGCGACGACGGGTCTGGGCCACCCTATTGCACGCCTCCTCACTCACTTCGAGGTACTCACTGTGCATCACATGTTCATCCAACCGCTCCACCCTGACCGGCTGAAAAGTGCCGGCGCCGACATGCAGGGTAATATGGACACTCTCCACCCCGCTGGCGGCCAGCCGTTCCAGCATCGCCTGATCGAAATGGAGACCCGCCGTGGGCGCAGCCACCGCACCGGGACGCTGCGCATAAACGGTCTGGTAGCGCTCCAGGTCCAGTGCCTGGTCCGCCCGATGGATATAGGGTGGCAGAGGGACATGTCCCGCACGCTGCATCAGCGTCGCCAGCTCCTCCTCCCGTGAGCGTAGTTCGTACACGCCATCCTGACGAGCAGTGATCTCGAGCATCCCTCCGCCATCCACCGCGATCAGCGTCCCTGGCGCAGGTGATTTACTCGCCTTGATGTGCGCCAGCGCACACATTGGACTCAGCACCCGTTCGATCAGCAACTCCACCCGGCCGCCGGTCGCCAGTTTGTGGCCGTAGAGCCTGGCGGGGATCACCCGCGTATCATTGAATACCAGCAGATCTCCTGGTCTGAGTAGATCCGGCAGCTCACTGAAACTGTGATCCCTGATCGCTCCGCTCTCCCCCGCCAGTTCGAGCAGTCGACTGGCACCGCGTTGCGCCAGCGGAAACTGGGCGATCAGTGATGCCGGGAGTTCGAATCTGAAATCGGAGCGTTGCATGGGGAGGCGATGTTACCATAACCTTTGCGCCTTGCCTGGAACAGGCTATACTACGGCACCTTCGTGCCAGCCTGCGGTCGTTATACGCGCTGTTTCAGTATTGGATATTGCTTGCGCTGCACAGAGAAAGGCCTATAGTTTCCTAAGATTCTTCGACACTCGACTGTCGAAGAACGCCCCGGCTAGGTGGTGGAACTGGTATACACACAGCACTCAAAATGCTGCGCCCTCGGGCATGCGGGTTCGACTCCCGCCCTAGCTACCAAAACGTTCTCCGGCCCCCTCCGCAGATCCGCCATTCCACGGCCACTCCGATGCCAGAACATCCGGCAGGTGTCAAGACAACCCACCGGATTCTGGTGCCAACCAAAGAGCGGAACCGCCATCATGTTCCACCCAACCCGGACTGCAATCGCGACTACTCCATCCCAAACCCATGACTCGAGAAACTTCAGCGTCTGGCTGTTTTCGGTCGCACCACAGGTTCGCCGCCCCAGGGCGGCAACTGGCCCAGCGGCATCCTGATACGCACCGGCGCGAAGCAGGTCAGGTAGCGTTCGTCGCTGCGCAGCTTCCTGCTGGCGCGTACCGCCAATGGATCCGTCCCGGACAGGCGCAGCGCCACCAAAGTTAAGCCTGCCTGGGGACTCGACTGCACCCGCTCATACGTTTTCTTGTGGCGACCCGTTCGAGATTGGTGATGGCTGTGCTTTTTCCTGATCAAACATATCGTCAGTCATAGGGGTAGGTCGGATTTCCCTGTGCTAACCCGACCTACAATTTGGTTTAAGAGGATGCCACTTTCGAATCCGGTCAGCCGATGCGCTGCTTGACCTCACCCCACAGCGTCTGATAGGCGATTGCGGCTGTGCAGTGGGGGGCAAAGGCGTGCAGTGGTTCCCGATTGAGGCCCATCTTTTCGACATCGCTGGCGTAAGGGATCTGAGTCGTCAACAATTCCGGGTGGTGTCGCGGCATCTCCGCAATGGCTTCCAGATGCATTTTCTTGCGGTTGTCGACCATTGAGAAAAAGGGCAGCAGACTGACCTCCCGCATGCTGTGTCCCTGAATGAAATCGAGCAGTTGCTGGTAGGTACGCCGTGACAGTGTGGTGGGAATGGTGGGTATCAGCAGCACGTCGGAGGCACGAAATATATTTTCCGAAACCAGTGAGATACTGGGCGGACAGTCGAGAAAAATATAGTCGAACTCTCCTGAGAAGGGTCGCAGCAGCCGCAGCAGCTGCTTGATCGGCCGCTTCGCATCCCCCAGCATCAGATCCATGTTGCGGTAAGAGAAGTCTGCGGGAAGCAGGTCCAGATTCTCATAATCCGTACCCTTGATCTGATCATCCACCGGCCGCTGACCCCGAATCATTCTGCGCCCGCCACCCTTGATTTGCGGCTTGACCCTGAAATAGAAAGTTGCGGCACCCTGGGGATCGAGATCCCAAATAAGTGTGCTGTGACCCTCACGTGCTGCCAGATGCGCGAGATTGACCGCAGTGGCAGTCTTGCCGACCCCACCCTTGATGTTGTAGACACCGATGATCTTCATTTCGCGTCGACGCTCCCGGATGACGCAGCAGCAGAAAAGAGCGCCTTACACTCTGCCTTGTTCTCTTTTCCGGCAAACACCCTGAAATGACTGTAAAACTCGTCGCGCGCCTGCTGTTGCCGGCGCAGTAGTCCATCCACCAACATCCCCATCGCCAGGAGTGTATCCGCAGGCACCTCCCCTTCCGCGACCATTTGATGGGCGAATTCGCGCAATTTATTCGCCTGTACCTCGGTATCCTGATAGGCACCCAGATTGTCGAGCAGCATCTTGAGCGCCTTGATCAATGGCTGAATCTTGTCGTCCGGATAGAGACTCTGAAAAAACTCGATCAGATATCTGAGCTTTTTACAACTTTTCCTGAGCTCATGGAACGCGGTTGCGGACGACTCGTCGTTGATCTGCGCCCCCTCGGAGAGCACCCGTTTGTAGGTGCGGTAGATGCGTTTATTGGCCACCTGACCGACCGGTTTGTCAGCGGCATCGGCCCCTTCCGAATACTCATGCGGACGATTGAGAAAGCGCCGCCAATCCTCCAGTAATCTTTTGCAATCGGCCGAGTTGAGGTGGCTCACCATCTCGCGATAGGCGCTCTGCCGGTGCTCTTCGAGAAAGTGACGCAACGGATCCAGATCCGCACGGAACCGTTCGGGCAGGCTGGCGCGGTAGCTGTCGTAGTCCAGCAGGTAGACATCCAGATCGCGGCTCGGTCCGCTGATCTGCCCGATCCAGCCCAAGCCCGATTTGAATGGTTCCATCTCCTCCTCGCGGAATACACCCTTGATCTGGGTCAGTGCGGAACGAGCGCGGCGTACCGCCACCCGCAGGTCATGCAGAAACTCCGAATCCACATTGGCACAGGTTCCCGGCAGGTTCCTCTCCACCGTATCAAGCAGATTGAGATGGATCTCTCTGGCCACCGAACCCGCCGGCGCGTTGGGATCGAAGTGAAAATCCAGCTTTGATGAGTAATCGGCCGGGCGTCTTTCAAGCACCCCCAGCGCCTCCTCCAACAGCCCATCGCCGAGCCGATCCAGGCCCAGTTTCCTCACCAGGAAACTCTCCACCTGCTTGAGTACAGTGCCATATCCGCGCACTGACTGCAGTCTGATCCGCTCGGGCAGATCGTGGAAAGCATCCTCTTCCGGATTGCGGCTGGAAAGGGTCTCGATAGAGAGGCGCAATACTGTCTTCTCCTCGTCGTCGAGCAGTTTGTACAGTCGGACCCGGCCTTTCACCTCGACCTGAGGCATCAGTGCACGGATGTCGAGCAGTCTGCTCAGCCGCTCACGCAGAGCTCCCTGCGGCAGGTCGGTGAAAAATTGCGGTATCCGATCCAGGTGCGTGTGCACCTCGCCGCCGGCACCCTCCCCGATCCAGACCAGATCCAGCTGGTGCTCAAACGGTTTGCTGTACAACTGGTCACCGGCCTGATACAGACGCCAGTCGAAACTGTCCAGGTAGACACGGCTCAGTGTGGTTTCGGCTTCGCTCCTGATGTTGAACTGCTCCGCCAACGCAGCGATCACGTCGTCGGCACTGCTCTTTTTTTGTAGCCCGTAGTGATGAAGAGGAGTGGACATGACACCTCACAATTGTTATGGAAATTTATCGGGTGGGAATATACGCAGATTTTAGTGCATGAAGAAGTTCTTTTGAATTTTTATACCGACATTGAAAACATTGATCCCCCTCTGGCCTGCTTCCACGCTCCGCCCACAGCAGTACAAAAGTCTTGAAAATCTTTCGACTGGTGCGCCTTCAACCCGCCACTTTGAGATGAGTGAGCGCGTTTTCAGCGCTCCAGGCTCTTCGACCCGATCTCATAGACATCCCTGGAGACCGGATCTGCCGTCAGAATCCGCTCGAGCTGTGCCCTCATCAATTGTTGGCGCGTCGGATCGTAGCGCCGCCAACGGGTCATCAACCTTAGCATGCGCGCCGCAACCTGAGGATTGATTCGATCCAGCTGCAGCACCTTATCGCTGAGAAAGCGGTATCCGGCACCATCTGAACGGTGAAATCCGACCGGATTAGCGGAGCAGAAGCTCCCTACCAGACTGCGCACACGATTGGGATTGGTCATGGAAAAATCGGGATGCCGAGTCAATCTCTCCACCTGCTCCAGTGTGTCGCTGCGTAGGGAGAGCGCCTGTACGGTAAACCATTTATCCAGCACCAGTGGATCCATTTTCCAGCGCTGATAGAAATCGCCAAGCAGCTGATCCCGTCCCGGCATATCGCTATCCGCGATCAGGCTCAGCGCGGCCATCACGTCGGTCATGTTATGGCGCCGATGATACTGTTCGATGCAGAGTGACTGCAACTCTTCTTCGGACAGCTGCATCAGATAGTTGAGCGAGAGATTCTTCAGACTGCGACGGGCAATGGATAACGGCGCCAAATCGTAGTCGCCGGTCTCCTGGTTGGCGTGGTAGACCTGCAACAGCTCGCTGCGCAGCTCAGTTGCCAGCAATTGCTTGAGCCACTCCCGGCTGCGGTGAATTCCATCTACGTCCACCTGCTCCATCTGATCTCCCAGATAGGATTCGGTGGGGAGCGTCAACACCTCTGCCAGCAACGCCTTATCGGCTACCGGGTCGTTCAATGCGTTGCGGAACGCATCGATGAAGCCCGTGGGCAACGCTGCATCGGGGTGTGCGACACGTTGCAGCAATATGCGGCGAAGCAGCGTCTGGGCCGCATCCCAGCGGTTGAAGCCGTCGCTGTCCTTAGCCATCAGAAACATCAGATCCGTATCGCTGTAGTCATAGATCAACTTCACCGGCGCAGAGAATCCCCGCAGCAGTGAGGGTACCGGCCGCTCTGCAACATCATGAAATCGGAACTGCTGCCGGGGCTCGCGCAACTCCAGTACGCGGGTCGTGGCTCCAGCCGACTGTTCTCCTTTCTGTCGCAGCGGAATATCATCCCCTTGGCTGTTCAGCAACCCAATCGCAAGCGGCAGATGCAATGGCAGCTTTTCCGGCTGTCCCGGAGTCGGCGGTGTCGACTGCGCTACGGTCAGCAAATAGCTCTGCCCGACGGCATCGTACTCGCCGCTCACATGCAGTTCCGGAGTGCCCGCTTGAGCATACCAGCGTTTGAACTGGGTCAGATCGCGTCCACTCGCCTGTTCCATACAATGCACGAAATCATCGGTCGTCACCGCCTCACCGTCGTATCGCTGAAAATAGAGATCGGTTGCAGCGCGATAGGTGTCAGCACCCAGCAGTCGATGCAGCATCCGCACCAGCTCTGCTCCCTTCTCGTATACGGTGACGGTGTAGAAATTATTGATCTCGATATAGGAGTCGGGTCTGACCGGGTGTGCCATCGGCCCGCTGTCCTCGGCAAACTGGTGCACCCGCAGCAGGCGCACATCCTCGATGCGCTTAACCCCGCGCGAACCCATGTCGGCGGAAAACTCCTGATCCCGAAATACCGTCAGGCCCTCCTTGAGACTGAGCTGAAACCAGTCTCTGCAGGTGATGCGATTTCCCGTCCAGTTATGAAAGTATTCGTGTGCTATGACCCCTTCAACACCTTGAAAATCGCTATCTGTGGCGGTCTCGGCACGTGCCAGTACGAACTTGGAGTTGAATATATTCAGCCCCTTGTTTTCCATCGCGCCCATGTTGAAGTCGTTCACCGCGACGATCATGTAGATCTCCAGATCGTACTCGCGACCGTAGTTGCGCTCATCCCATGCCATCGCCAGTTTCAGTGACCGCATGGCGTGATCGCACTTGCCGACATTCTCTGGTTCAACATAGATGCGCAATGCAATCTCGCGGCCGGAGATCGTCCTATAGCTATCTTCGATATGGCTCAGCTGACCGGCAACCAGCGCGAACAGATAGCAGGGTTTCGGATAAGGATCGATCCAGGTGACCTGGTGCCTGCCATCTTCAAGCTCTTCGCTGGAGCGAAGATTGCCATTGGAGAGGAGTACCGGATAGCGCTTTTTGTCTGCCCGAATAGTGGTGGTGAATCGTGTCATCACGTCAGGCCGGTCGATAAACCAGGTGATCTTCCGGAACCCCTCCGCCTCACACTGGGTGCAAAACATCGCGCCGGATTTGTAGAGACCCTCCAGCTCGGTGTTCTGCTGCGGTTGGATATCGACCTCACTCTCCAGCACGAAATGCTCCGGTACCCGCTTGAAACGGATACCTTCCGCATCCACCACGTACTCATCCGCCGCCAGCGCTCGACCGTCGATAGCAAGTGTACAGAGCGTCAGCTTCTCGCCATGCAAAAACAGACTCTCCCCCACTGTCGGTGATGCCGGATTACGGCGAATCTCCAAACGCGCATGAACCCGAGTACGCTCCTCCCCCAGGTCAAACCGCAGGTCCGCTCTGTCGATCAGATACTCCGGTGGCAGATAATCCTTCAGATTAACCGCTCGCGGTGATTCACTCAGCATGCTATCTCCTCGTATTATTCACCCTGCCCTTGGGAACAGGTTTTGCCAGCCTGTCCGGCATACTACCATGCCGCTACGCACAGCCAGATAGACCCGCCAAACGGGGGCTGTTAGGATAGGCTAAACCATCTTGTGAGGCTACCAGAATGCCCAATGTGATCATGTACACCACGCAGATCTGCCCCTACTGCGTGAGAGCCAAAAGTCTTCTCGAAAAAAAGGGTGTGGCATTTGAAGAGCGGCGCATCGAAGGCAATCGGGAGTTCATGCGCGAAATGCTCGAGCGCAGTCGACGCCGCACGGTACCGCAAATATTCATCGATGACTACCATGTTGGTGGCTATGATGATCTGGCCAGACTCAACGCCGTTGGAAAGCTCGATCCTCTGTTGGGGCTATCCCCCAATCCGGAGCCGGAAGTGACCGAGGAGGAGGCCGATCCCACCTGATGGTCGAAGAGGCGCGTATGCGGCTCGACAAATGGTTGTGGGCCGCCCGATTTTTCAAAACACGCCAATTGGCGGTAGAGGCGATCAATGGCGGAAAAGTGCACCTCAACGGTCAGCGCACCAAACCGGGCAAAGAGGTCGGTGCCGGTTCGCGCCTGAGAATCCATAAAAATTCGCTGGAGTGGAATGTCACAGTGGAGCGGATATCCCAACAACGCCGTCCCGCACCGGAAGCTGCCACGCTCTATCACGAGGAGGAGGAGAGTGTACTGCAGCGTACAGAAGCGACGCATGAGGCGCGTCTGCTGCGCGCCGCAGCACAACGTCCGCAGACCGCAAGACCGAGTAAGCGGGACCGAAGGATGATCCACCGCTTCACCGGGAAATAGCCAGAGCTACTTGTGGACCAGGACGCCTACCATAAAGTTTATCGGGAGTTGAATCAGCTCGGCTGCCTGTTCGAGAAAGGAATTCTCTCGGGTCAATGCAACTGCTCCCGGGCCGCGAAATTTTATCTCGCGGAACGTGAAGGGGTGCACTGCAGCTCATCTCAGGGCCAACACCGCTGCGCTGAACTGCTGGATCTGCTGATAGCACATGCCCGTTTCGCCATCAAATCGGCTACCCAGAGCAGCGTACTCCCACACGCCAAAGTGATGCGCATCCAGATCGGCGGATTGAAGGGTCTCTACCTGTTGCTGCACCAAGTCGATCGACCACCGGCAGTCGTGGATGACATCTATCTGTTGGTGGAGCAGGCCGCCAATCGTTTCAATGGCCTCGACCGACTGCCGTTTTCGGAGATCATCAGACAGGTTGCCGCCTACCAGGGACGCATCCGGCGTTCGCGCCGGTGAATCTGCGTGTTCGCCTCCCTAACCACGACTGAGCAACCAATCGACTCACCGTTCAGCCTATCTTCAACCGCCTATCGACCAGTAACGTCGGGAAGTCGTTTTCGATAAAAGTTAGTTGACCGGGGTCATAGCGCGCGAAGGTGAGTTCCATTGGGATAAGAGTTTCTGTAACAAGACGCTGAGGAGGAGAGCATGGCTGAATACACCACCCAAGATATCAGGAATATCGCCCTGGTGGGCCAGTCAGGCGCCGGTAAAACGACGCTGGCGGAGGCCCTTCTGTATCGTGCTGGCGCGATACAGAACCAGGGCACCATTGAACGCGGTGATACCCTGTGCGATTTTGAACCGCAGGAGCAGAATTACAAACACTCATTGAACTCCTCACTCGCCTGGTTCGAGAATGAGGGTCGGCATATCAACCTGTTGGACACTCCCGGACTGGCCGATTTTTTTGGCCGCGCTTTCGGTGTGTTACAGGCGGTGGAGACCGCAGCGGTGGTAATCAATGCCGAAGCCGGTATCGAGCCAGCGACACAAAAAATGATGGAGCACGCCAGGGAAGATGAGCTGTGCCGCATTATTATCGTCAATAAAATCGATTCGCCGGAGGCGGACCTGGAGCGTCTGCTTGGCGAGATCAGAGCAATATTCGGCAATGAGTGTCTGCCGATCAATCTGCCGACCTCCGACGGAAGAGTGGTGGATTGCTTTTTTAAACCGGATGGCGTGGAAACACGCTTCTCTTCAGTCGCCGAAGCCCACACTATGATCATCGACCAGGTGGTCGAAGTGGATGAGGAACTGATGGAGATCTACCTGGAACAGGGTCAGGATCTTAAGCCGGAGCAGTTGCACGATCCCTTCGAAGAGGCATTGCGGGAGGGTCATCTGGTGCCGATCTGCTTCGTATCCGCCACCACAGGCGCTGGCATAGACGAACTGATCAAAGTGCTGGTAAAGCTGATGCCGGACCCCTCGGAAGGTAATCCACCCCATTTTTTCAAAGGTGAGGGAGAAAAAGCAAAACCGGTGTCACTGTCACTCGACGCAGAAGCACACGCGATAGCCCACGTATTCAAGATAACAAACGATCCATTCCGCGGTAGGTTGAGTATGTTCCGGGTCTATCAGGGGAGCATCACCCCCAATAGCCAACTGTACATCGGTGACGCCAGAAAACCGTTCAAAGTCACCCATCTGTGGCGCATCCAGGGTAAGGAACAGAGTGAGATGGAGCGGGCGATACCTGGCGATATCTGCGCTGTCTCGAGAGTGGAAGAGATAACCCGCGACGCAGTGTTGCACGACTCGCACGACGAGGACAATTTCCACCTGCAGCCGGAGAGTTTCCCAATGCCGCTTTTCGGATTGGCGCTGATTCCCCAGAACCGCAGCGACGACCAAAAGCTCTCCGATGCACTCACCAAGCTGGAGTCCGAAGACCCATGCCTGGTGGTCCAGCACGACACCCTGGCGAACGAGACGGTGATACGCGGCCTGGGTGAACTGCATTTGCGTGTAATACTGGAGCAGCTGAAAGATCGTTACAACGTCAATGTCGATACCAAGCCGCCCAGTATCCCCTATCGTGAAACCATCAGCGCCTTTGCGGAGGGACACCACCGGCACAAGAAGCAGACCGGCGGCGCCGGTCAGTTTGGTGAGGTGTTCCTGAAAGTCGAGCCGCTGGCGCGCGGTGAAGGTTTTCAGTTCGTGGATGAAGTGAAGGGAGGGTCAATCCCAAGTTCTCTTATTCCTGCGGTGGAAAAAGGGGTACAACAGGCGCTGACAGACGGCGTGATTGCCGGTTATCCGATTCACGATATCAAAGTCACCGTCTATGACGGCAAGTTCCATTCAGTGGATTCTAAAGAGATTGCTTTCATTACGGCCGGCCGTAAAGCATTCGAGACGGCGTTGGAAAACGCCAAACCCATCGTACTGGAACCGATCGTCAATATACGCATAACAGTCATGGGCGACGTGGTGGGGGATATCACCGCCGACCTCTCAACCCGTCGCGGACGAGTCAGCACCACCGACACCGCAAGTGGGGGACGCATGGTCATTGTCGGACTGGCGCCACTGGCCGAACTCGACGATTACAGTTCGAGGCTCAAGTCCATGACCGGAGGAGAGGGGAGCTACGAAATCAGCCTCAGTCACTATGATCCGGTACCCTTTGAGATACAGCAGCGACTTGCCAGCGAGTTTAAAGAGCGACAGACGGCCACCAGCTGAGTCCGGTAACATCTCGGGGCTGCCCACCGGGCAGCCCTAGACCGGACTCGACGTCGCTTTTCCCAGCAGCAGGTTGATCTGCTCAGCAATCCCCTGCAACACCGACTCCAACTTGCGGCGCAACAGGCCACCGCTGGCTGAACTGCCCTTGAGCAACGGACGCAGCACCCCATAGCCAACACCCGAGAGGATGCGCATCGCTTCGATCTCCGGTCGCAGTGCAGGCAGCTTTGCAATCAACGAAAGCAACGTCGGATCACTCCGGGTAAATCTGGCGGCTTCTTCTTGCAGTTCTGCGAGTGTCAGGTCCGGATCGCCGGAGGGTCGCAGCGCAGCATAGTAGCGTCGCAGCACCTCCATGGTGGTGGTTATCACATCCTGTGTGGGCGGTTTGGCGAGAATGCGCAAGCAGGCATCCAGGAATTGCTGACCCTGTTCGGACAACGATTTGATCAACAGTTCAGCGGCAGGTTGTTGATCGCTCGACAATGCAGCACGGACAGTGAACAGATCGCTGCGATGCGGCATCTCTCCCGGCAGCGCATCAGGATCTGCAGCGATGAACCCGGTCAGATAGGGAATTTTGCGAACTGACTTTTTCCACAACGCCTCCCTCTCCGGATGAGAAAGCAGGCCTGGACGCATGGCTACCCGAACCGACTCTATCATTGCTTCCGTTTCCGTTTCGAACGGCAGGTACTCCACCAGATAGCGAGCCAGCAGCTTTCCTGTCCTCCCCTCTGCCACCGCTTCTGTCTGCAGCATGCGACGTGCGTTTTCCGGCTCTTCTGAGGCCCACCAGGCACGTCTAGCCAGTTCGTCTGTCAGTCCCTCTGCGCAGACCACCGCGAACACCGCCTCCGGATCGCCCAACTTGAGCAACTGGTTTAGGCTTTCATCGCGCATCTTCCCCATTCGGGTCCAGCGCTGCAGATAGAGTGGATAGCCAGCCGGATTGCCCAGCGCCCGCTCCGAGAGTAGTGAGCGCACCTGCTTTAAATACCTGTCATCTGAACAGTTGGGATTGAGTTTGATACTTATCTCGCCATCCTTCAGCAGACCGAAGAGTGTCATGCTCGACTCATTGACACGAATCGCCTGCGGCTGATTCGCCAGTAACACATTGAGGCGCAGCGCATCCTCGGCAGAGAGATCAAATTCAGGCATTAGTCGATAAACATGACGCCCACGCCATTCGATTCTATGCGTACAATCTGCATTCGCACGATCGGCCTTTCAGCATAGTCGTCCTGCACCTGTCCCTCGATAATCGTACCAATTGGCGGCATCTGCCGCTCTGCAGTCAGTAAAAACACACCTCCATAGGAGATATCGCGGGTATCCACCAGTAGTTCACCAAACGACTCATGGGTGATACGGATGCTGGTGCGCAAAGGTGTACGCTCATGCTGTCGATTTTCTCTGCTCTCTGTCATGCAAATCCGTCAAGCTGTCACTTTTCTGTGGGAGGCGAGTAGTTGGCATCTTTCGGGTTGCTGAAAATGAAGCGGAAATCGCCCTTTTCCAGCTCCACATAATCCATGACCGCATTATCCAGCAGCGGCACGGATTCGGGTACCATCACTATCTCGACCCCCTTGACCACAAACTTGATATCTTCTTCTGATGCCTCGTCAAAACCCATCAGATAGTTGATGCTTCCATCATCCCGCATGCGGGCTTCAAGGCGCAGCAGCAAGCCTACGGTGCCACCTTCCTGTGCAGCCACTTTTATCTGATTGGCTGCAGCATCCGTTATATCCAACATCATTTCACCCCTTCTCGTACCCGCACAACGTAGTTCAGAAAGCGCTTGGTCCACTGATTTCCACCCACATCTCTGAGATGGGTATAGCTGGCGAGCAGATTTTTATAGACAATTCCATCATTTTTACCATCCACACCAGTTCCACGCAGCACATCATACGCAAATCTGGTATCTTCAGGCAGACCTTCCAAAGCTGAATAGTGGAATTCGTGAGCTGAAATTACCGGGTCCTGTCCGGGTAGACTCGGCCAGGGACTGTCGGCCCGCTCCCTCAAACGTACATAGCCCCTGCCCTGTGGCCTGGCGTGCATCACTGCATCCGCCGGAATAACGCCGACCATTTCGCAGGTTTTATTCTGCCAAGTCAGGCTGCGGGCCAGATACATCAGTCCACCACATTCAGCATAAACGGGGCCGCCATTTTCGATGAAATGGCGGATATCGTTGCGCATACTTTTGTTGCTTTCCAACTGCAGCATGCAGGACTCCGGAAATCCGCCTCCAATAAACAGGCCATCCACCACTGGCAGATGAGCATCGCTTAGCGTGTCAAACGGGACCAGTTCTGCCCCGAACGCAGCGAGATTCTCCAGATCACCCGGATAGTAAAATCCGAATGCACGGTCCCGCGGATAGCCAATTCTCAGTATTTTCCGTTCCTTGCGCCGCGCTACTGTGACTCTCCTTTCCGGAAGCGGCTCTGAGTCGGTTTCGGCTATTTCCAGAATCCGATGCAGATCCACCTGACGAGCCACCACCTCCCCTACTGCAAAGATTTTTTCGCTAGCCTGCTCGGTCTCATTGCTCGGCATCAGTCCCAGATGCCTTTCATCGATAATCAGGGATGCGTCATAGTGAAGCGCCCCGACTACCGATATGTCCGTATAGTGTTCGATGACGCGACGCAGCTTCTCTTCATGACGACTGCCACCGACTTTATTCAATACCACGCCTGCAATGCAAATATCGGTATCGAAGGCCTGGTACCCGAGAATCAACGGTGCTATACCGCGGGTCATGCCTCGCGCGTCTATTACCAGGATCACCGGTGCGTGCAGCAATGAAGCGAGCGCCGCATTACTATTGCTCCCCTCCAGGTCGAGTCCGTCATAAAGCCCTTTATTCCCCTCAATTATGCCGAGATCCGCACCTTGCATGTGGGTCGTGAAGCTATCCAGGATCTCCTGCTGGTGCATGGTAAAAAAATCCAGATTTCTGCAGCTGCGCCCACTCGCCGCAGAAAGCCACAGGGCATCTATGTAATCCGGTCCTTTCTTGAATGTCTGTACCGACCGGCCCTGTGCCAGGTAAGCTGCAGTCAGGCCGATGGACAGGGTGGTTTTACCAGACGACTTATGCGCTGCGGAGATAAAAATATAGGACATAATCTGGTCGGCAAATCCGCTGTGTTGACCACTTTGAACACGGCAACTGTTTTATGGATTTCAGAATCTATCACCCTGCCGCAAAAAAAACCCACCACCGACCACACTGCCGGAGATGGGTCTCGATACTTCCGCCGAAAACTCAGGCAGCGCCCTCTTGCGGGTCCTCCAGCGAATCAGGCAAAACCTTCAACATACGCGCGCCTACGGCTACCAGCGTCATCGCAATCGCGATTCCGGCGACGCCGAGCAGACCCTCTGCCAGTGTCGGGGTATAAGACGCTACGACACCATCGTAAAAACTGCTTGCGAGCACCTCTTTTCCAGGAAACAGACTCATCGGATAGGCTTGGCCGCCAATCACGATCACATAGATCTGGATGAAGCCACCGATCAGTACCATGATCGACGCGATGGCAGTAGCAAAGCGGTTGTCGGAAAAGGCCGGGGAGTAGAGCATGAACAGCGGAATGATACCCCCGATAGTGACCTGTCCCAGCCAGAACATCACCGAATAGATGCCGCCATCCACCAGAATAAACTGCTCCACCCCGTGGTGTTGTGTGATATAGAGATTGGTCAGATGATAAACTAGGCTGAAATAGAGCACCGCACCGACAAAGACACCGAGCAGGTTTTTCAATTTCTCCAGGCGGTGCGAGCCGAGTTCCCGGCTGGCCCACCAGTAGGCCGACATCAAAGTGATAATAAAGAAGGCCAGTCCATAGCTAAACGACATGATGATAAACATCGGCGCCATAATCGCCGCATCATATGCCTCCCGGGCCACCAAAAAACCGAAAATGGAGCCGGTACCGGTGGTGAGTGCGAGACGCCAGAAGAACGCGGCAAAACCGGTCAATTGATAGAATCTGTTCGCCTTGCGGTCGATCATTGCCCAGAGATAGATTCCCACGATGATGAAAAAACCGGTGTAGAGAAAAATATTCCAGGCGAATATCGATTTGAAGTTGTAGTGGGTAACCGCGACGATGAGTCGGTCCGGACGCCCCAGATCGAGTAACAGAATAACCAACCCTCCTGCCAGCAGACCGATTGCAAGCAATCCCGAAAAACGCCCCAGTGGCTTGTACATCGGCCCACCGAAAACTGAGCCGATGGAGGCAACGTTCAACGCACCTGATGCAGCCACGATCAGGAAGATCGCAAAAACATGTGGCAACCCCCAGACGATCTGGTTGCTCATACCGGTTACCCAGTGGCCATTGTGCTCCATGTAAAACGCGGCAGTCATACCCAGCAGAATGATGAACGTCAGCGCCGCCAACCCGCCCCAGTATCTCGGAGAACTGCACCAAAGTTCAGAATAGTTTAACTTTTTCATCAACTTCCTCTCTGTGTCGATCACAGACTGGTGTAGCGAACTCCGGTATTCAGTTCCAGATCCGCGCGAATCTGCCCGCTGCTCTTCTGACGCAGCATTTGCGACAACTCGCTGTCAGGATCTTTCAGGTCACCGAACAGTATCGCCTGATGCCCATCCTTGTTGCAGGCATCCTGGCAAGCGGTGGTGGTGGCTCCGGCATCGATCCGATGAACACAGAGATTGCACGACTCGACACAGCCTTTGCCACGCGGTGTATGTACCCGCTGCTCCGCTACGTTCTGATGCAGGAATGAGCGTGCTTTGTAAGGGCAGGCCATCATACAGTAGCGGCAGCCAATGCAGATGTGACGGTCCACCATCACGATACCATCAGCACGCTTGAATGACGCTCCAGTGGGGCAGACGTCAACACAGGGGGGCGACTCGCAGTGTTGGCACATGAGCGGCAGATTGGTGATTTCACCAGTCTGACGATCCTGCAACTTCACCTTTCTGATCCATTGCGGTCGCTGTGCATTCCACATCCCATCGTCCTGGCCTGACGGTCGCTGCAGCAGGTTGATACCATTCTCCTCGTTGCAGGCATCCACACAGGCGGTACAGTTCTCCACACACTTGTTACTGTCAACCAACATACCCCAGCGGACATTACTGCTAGCACCTTCGCTTTCAGACTTGGCATTGGCCACTGTCAGCAGAATGCCGGGAGCCGCCAGCGCGGTGCCCGCAGCAAGAATCGTCTTGCTGATGAACTCACGCCGCTGGATCTCCTTCGGCTGCTTATTATTTCCGGTCACAGTCACTCCTCCCGGGAAAGTTCATGCAATTGCGCCAACTCTTCCATCAACGGACCTCCCCTCTCGCCGGGTTCGATCCGCTGGTCCGAAGTGCTCTTCAGACCTTCATGAGCGTTCCCGGTAGTCGGTATGTCGTCACCCGGCCCTCCCGTTTCGGGCGTCTTGCTGTGGCACTGAAAGCAGGTCAGGCTCACAGCGACATACTGGTGACACCCATTACAGAACTGCCCCGCTCCGTTGACTGGTTGATAGCCACCCTTTACAGCGTCCGGTTCAGCATGGCATGCGATGCATTCGGCGAGACTGTGCTTCACGTCACGCACACCCTGCTGTACCACCTTGATCCGATCGTGCTTCAGGTAGTCCATGTGGTTCCGGCGGATCTCCCCAGTTGGAGCGACGCAGGCATCCATTCCAGCCGCCTTGGAACCCGGGGTGACAGCAGAACCGCTCTGGACAAGCGTGGAGAACAGCGCAAAAAATCCCCCGATTATCAGTCCCGTGCCTCGCAAAATGCCGCTTGAACTATGCATCACAGCTCCTACTCGCCAAGCCCCATCTGAATATAACCGGTCGGACAGACATCCGTGCAGATATGACAGCCGATACAGCGGGTATAGTCAGTATCAACGTAACGCCCGGTGGTGGATGAACCTTTCTTGACGCGGAATACTGCATCCTGTGGGCAGAAAATCACACAGTTGTCACATTCGAAACACATACCGCAGCTCATGCAGCGTTTGGTCTCTTCCACCGCCTGCGTTTCACTCAGCGGATTTAGCCGCTCATGAAAATGCCCCAGTACCTCCTCTGCGGTGGGCACATCTTCGGTCCGCGCAATTCTTGGTGTGTATTGGAAATGACCAAGGAAGAGTTCGCTGGAGCCAATCACCTCCTGCTCTGAGCGATCTTCGAAATTGTGTACAGCGTACTTGGACTGGGATGTCCCACGCAGATCACCCACCTTGACATCAAACGATTCAGGATCCAATCCCGCCTCATGCAGCTTTCTCAACAGATCGAAATGATGAACATCAACCTTGGGCCGCTTCTCCATCTCCAGTTGTTTCAGATAGTGATCGATACTGTCTGCCGCTATCGAGGCTTGACCGATCGCCGTAGTCAGCAGATGAGGGCGAATGATGTCTCCGGCAACGAAATGGCCCGGCTTGCCGGGTACCTGATAGAACTTATCAGCGTCGATCAGGTTGCGCTCGTTGGCCATCTCCTCCAGGCCAGCCATGTCACCACCCTGGCCGATGGCTGAGACTATCAGATCGGCTTCCAGATAGCGTTCTGTTCCCTCGATCGGAATCGGTTTCATGCCATCCATGGTGCAGCCACAGATCTTCAGCCCGACGGCACGGCCATCCTCACCCTTGATCACTTCCAGCGGCATCACACCGTCGAGAATGGTCACGCCTTCGGTCAGAGCGTCGTTCACCTCATGCTCGGCGGCCATCATCTTGTCAGTGGGAAAGAGCGAGGTCAGAGTAACGTCCGAACCCTGTGCAGCGGCGGTGATCGCGGTATCATGCGCCACGAATCCGTCACGCACCACCAGTTCCGGGCGATCGGTCGGGTTGGAGTGTTTGACGTGACCGAGACGTCGGGCAACGGATACCACATCGATGGAGGTGTCACCGCCACCGATACAGACCACCTTGTCGGCGGTCACCTTCATGCGTCCCTCGTTGAAAGCCTTGAGAAACGCGACGCCACTGACACAGTTGGGCGTCCCTTGCCAGCCCTGCACCGGCAAACCGCGTCCACTCTGGCAACCAAGTGCCCACAGCAGCGCATCAAACTCCTGCTCGATCTGCTGGACTGTGATATCGCGTCCAACCCGGGTTTTCAATCGCAGATCTATACCCATTGCAACGATACGCTGCAACTCATGGTTGAGCTTGTCTCGCGGAATACGGTATTCGGGAATGCCGTAACGCATCATGCCGCCCAGCTCCGCGTTCTCTTCGAATAAAGTAACGGCATGACCTTTCCGCCTTAATTGGTACGCAGCGGACATACCTGCAGGACCACCACCGATTACCGCAACCCGCTTGCCGGTATCCTCACCCGCAGTAAATCCGTACCCCTGAGCGATAGCGTTATCACCGATGAACTGCTCGACCGCGTTAATACCAACAAAGTCGTCGACATCATTGCGGTTGCACCCATCCTGGCAAGGTGCCGGGCATACCCGACCCATCATGGCCGGAAAAGGATTCGCATCGGTGGATCGCTGAAACATGTACTCACGCCAATCCAATCCTTCAGGTGGTTTCTCCTGCCCGCGTCCGATCGCCAGCCAGCCCCGGATATCCTCTCCTGACGGGCAACTGCCCTGACAAGGGGGTGTCTTGTGAATGTAGGTAGGACACTTGTAAGAGGCATCCTGATTGAAAATCTTATCGCTCCAGTTATCCCATTGGTTATTCCCGTCCTGGAAACGGCGGAAATTCATCTCGCTATTCATTTTCTCAGTAGGAGTCGCCATGCTGTTCACTCTCCCAAAATATCTAAACTATTTATAAAATTCTTCTCTGCTCCGCATCAGTGCCGTTCAAGCCACGTGCGGACCTATACCTGCCGAGTGCAGGAAGATGTGTTACTCATCTTCCTCGCCATTATCATCCTCTTCTTCATCACTCTCCTGACCAGTCAGAATGATGGCCTCACTGACCAACTGGTGGACGCTGACAATCTGATCCATCTCCATACCGTAGTAGGGGAGCACTTTAGTGAACTGACTCTTACAGATGGCGCAGACCGCTGCCATATGTGTCACGTTCTGCTCCTCAATGACGTTTTTAAGTGCCGTCATGCGCGGCAGTGCGCCTTTGACCCGGATCTCCATCAGGTCATCGGTCAACAGGCCACCACCACCACCGCAACAGAAGGTTCGTTCACCAATGGTATCGTGGTGCATATCGACAAAGTTGTTGCAAACCGCTTTGATCACGTTGCGCGGAATCTCCAACTGTCCACCTGGTTTATTACCCATACGGGTAGCGCGGGCGACGTTGCACGAATCGTGGAAGGTGAGCACCTTGTCGTCGTTGGCCGATTTATCCAGCTTGAGCTTACCCTGCTGAATCTGCTCCCAGGTAAACTCGAGAATATGCTGAGGCACGGGATAGTTGGGATCGAGAAAATCGAAAGGACCCGCAAGCGTATTTAGAAAGGCATATGCGACTCGCCAGGCATGACCGCATTCGCCAAATACGATGCGCTTCACCCCCAGATCGAGCGCTGCTTTTCTGATGCGCAGAGCGACTCTGCGCATGTTCTCGTAGCTACCGATGAACATGCCGAAATTGGCCGCCTCGGATGCATACGAACTGATGGTCCAGGTGACACCCGCCTCATGGAACACTTTGCCGTAGCCAATCAATCCATCCACGTGAGGCTCGGCAAAAAAGTCGGCTGACGGAGTCACCAGCAGAATCTCAGCACCTTTCACGTCCAGCGGGTACTTCACCGCCACTCCGGTATCATCCTCGACATCCTCTTCCAGCCCCTCCAGGGTGTCAGCCAGTGCCGGCCCCGGTAGACCAAGATTGTTACCTACCTTGAGTAGTTTGGTGATGATTTCGTTGCAGTACTTCTGGCCATAGCCAATGCTGTCGAGAATCTCGCGTGCTGCCATGGAGATCTCTGCGGTATCGATACCATAGGGGCAGAATACTGAACAGCGACGACACTGGGAGCACTGATGATAGTAGCTGTACCACTCGTCCAGTGTTTCGCGGGTCAGATCCTCCGCGCCCACCAGTTTGGGGAAATATTTTCCAGCGAAGGTAAAATAGCGGCGGTATACTTTTCGCAACAGATCTTGCCGCCCGACTGGCATATTCTTAGGATCTTTGGTGCCAAGAAAGTAGTGACATTTGTCGGTACAGGAACCACACTTCACGCAGGAGTCGAGGAAAACCTGCAGTGAACGGTATCTGCTGCGCAGATCGTCGAGCTTGGCAAGTGCCTTTTCATGCCAGTCATCCACCAACTCCCCGGGAAAGTTGAGGTCGCTGTTGTGATCCGCTTTAGCTACGAATGGACTGAGGTGCGCCATCGTCCCTTCGGCAATCTCCGGCACATCAACGAATTCCTGAAGCTCCGGGGTTTCAAAATCTGCCTTGGCCATGTAATACCCTCTTAGGCTCAGTGCGGGTTAATTTTGCTGCTCTTCCATCGCCTTTGCCCAAGGGGCGATATGGCGCTTCTCGCGTGGATTATCCACCTGATTTCGCGTGGGACTGAAGAAGATCCCCGGTAGGTGCAGCAATTTGCTGAAAGGGAACAGCAGCATGAGCAGCGCCACCAGAAAGAGATGAACAATCAGCGGAAAATCAACCGGAAGGGTGCCTATATTGAGCCCCATCAGGCCGATAAAAAACTGTTTCACCATCACTACATCGGTGTGCACAACAAATTTCATCATCAAGCCACTGAAACCGATGAAGATCAGTATCAGCAGCCAGAGGAAATCGGAAGGGGCGGAGATATAGCGTACCCGGTCGACGAAGATTCGCCTCACCAGGAGTCCTATCAGTCCGATCACCATTGCATATCCAGCATAGACCCCAAATGGTTGAATCAGTTGAATTGGCAGCCAGACTGGATCGGTGAAGTAGCGCAGATGTCGCAGCAGGACCAGGAACAAACCGAGATGGAACATCCAGCCGAACAGCCAAGTCCATTTGGTGCTCTTGAACAGACTCTCGAAGAACACCACCTCCCGAAACAGCCGCAACACGACGCCTGTTTGAGTAACCGGTGCCGGTGTAGTGGGAATCTTCAATGGAGCAGGAGTTCTGGCATATTGGATGATCTTTCTCGCCAGGCCAATCACCAGGACGAGAGTCGCCACGATAAACAGCAGTGCATAAAATAACGACATATCCGTTCCTGCAGTCCTCTGTCGGTTTCCGACAACCGGGAGAGGAGGCACAGCGCCTCCGTCCCGGCTGTTTGATTAGGCTTAGATACAGCCGGTCGGCTTGGGTAGGCCAGCGAAGCGGCATGCCTGCTTGCCGGGACCGTAGGGAAACAGGGAGTAGAGATATTTGCTATTGCCTTTCTCTTTGCCCATTCTTTTGCCAACAGCCTTCGTCAACACGCGAACCGCAGGAGCAATCTGATACTCATCGTAATATTCACGCAGGAAGTTGATGATCTCCCAGTGTTCTTCGGTAAGTACCAGGTCATCTTCCTTGGCCATTTCATCGGCGACAGCTGGAACCCAGTCTTTCAGGTTAACCAGATAACCCTCTTCGTCGGTTTCAAGTACTTTCCCGTCTACTTCAATAGCCATCTCATTTCTCCAAAGCAATGTTGATAATAAAAAGTATGGTCAGGCGTCAGACCCAAGCCACCACCTTGTCATGTTTGGCTGCGAGGTCGACAAAACCTGCATAATCGACAATCTCTACACCATCGATCACCCGCTCCTCCTGCAAACCGCGGGCGTTCAGATCCGGTCCCAGCGCATACACTTTCACGCCCTGAACCGATTTCACCTTCCCTTCCGCCGCAGTTCCTTTCAGTGCGGCATAGACACCGTCCTCATACAGCAGCACGGCACTACCTTCCAGAACGTGTTCCATACAGGAATCGAAGGAACTTTTCTCGAATGGCGATTTATTAATTGTATGCAGATCACTCATGGCAACCCCCTTAGAAGCTGAAGACGACGTCCTGCTGGGTAATGATTTCGGCCATCTCAGCACGACTGACTACACGGATAGAGTCTTTTTCCGCCCAGTCCTCGTCCTCATCCTCCCAGGTCAGATGCATGAGATCGTCGACCGTCAGGCCCCGCTCCTCAAGGGATTCGCGCTCCACATAGAGCTGGTTGACATCATAATCACCCAATGCGGAGTAAGTGGGCGAGAAGTTCTTCATCCCGATCTGCTCGGTTTTCTGCCCCTTAACGATTTGAAACACACCGTCATCGACGAACGCAAGACTCACTTTCTGGTCGAAAGCCGCACCAATCAGTACTACTTCCAGAGACTCCCAAGCGTAGATGGTGCCATAAGGCGCGCGGCGATTCAGGTACAGGAAATTTTTAATCTCTTCTGACATATCAACCTCTGTGCTCAATCGCCAAAAACGACCAGCCGATCAGACTGTACCGCGGCCTCGATCAACTGCCCCAACCCGGATATCCGGAACTTGGGGTGAATATTGGTCGCATCCTTGCCATTGCGTTCGGCCTCACCATCGTCCACCAAGCCACGCCGCTGTGCAGCGGCCACACACACCACCAGATCAAGTCCGTACTTTTCGGCGAGTTCCGCCCAGCGATTGACGATATGCCGGTCGTCCTGCGGCGGCGTGGTCAACCGCGTGCCGTTACCAACACCATCGTGATAAAAAAAGACACGAAAGATCTCGTGCCCCTTCTCCAACGCCGTCCGGGTGAACAGGTAGGCTGAGTCGGATGCCTGGTGCTGGTATGGCCCCTCGTTTATTTGAATTGCAAACTTCATTGCTTTGCCCCAGGTTGCTGCAATCTGTTCAGAAGCGGATATGGGCGGATGCGTTCAGATTGCTACGTCCCCCCCGCCAATTATCGATGTGGTACTTGGTAAAAGGCAGACCGGTCTTTTCAAAGAAACGAGGCCAACCGATGCGTTCAGCCCATTCACCGACACGCTCCCAATCCTTGGCATCTTCTTTATAGGTGTGGAGAATCTTCATTACGATCTCTGAGACCTCCGGCCAGCGCGGTGGATTGTTCGGAACACCGGAGGCAACCAACTTGTGGAACGTCGGTTTGGAGCGGGCATTGGAGTTTTTACCTCCTACCCAGATCGCAAACTTGGAGTGCTCCGGATCATTGATCTGCATTGGTGGACAAGGTGGGAAACAGGCACCGCAGCAGATACACTTCTTCTCATCCACCTCCAGCGATGGCTTGCCATTGACCATGGCAGGACGAATGGCTGCCACGGGGCAACGCGCCACTACCGAGGGACGCTCACAAACATTGGCCACCTGGGTGTGATCGATTTTCGGTGGTTTGGTGTGCTGGATATTGATCGCGATATCACCCTGCCCTCCGCAATTGATCTGGCAGCAGGAGGTGGTTATACGTACCCGGTTCGGCATCTCTTCGTTGGTGAACTCATGGTAGAGTTCATCCATCAGCGCTTTTACCGCACCGGAAGCATCAGTACCTGGTATATCGCAGTGGAGCCAGCCCTGGGTGTGGGAGATCATCGACACAGAAGGTCCGGTGCCACCGATAGGGAAGCCCTCTTCCGTCAGCCTGTCTATAAGCGGCTGTACCTTGGACTCTTCCGAGACCATGAATTCGATGTTGGAACGGATGGTAAAACGCACATAACCTTCGGCAAACTGATCCGCGATATCGGCCAGTTTGCGGATAGTGTAAACATCCATTTGACGTTGCGTACCGGCACGCACCGTCCAGATGCTGTCACCGCTCTTGGCAACATGGTGCAATACACCAGGACGCGGACGCTCGTGCCAACTCCAAGCGCCATAATTTTTCTTCAACACCGGATGCAGATATTGATCCATCTCCGGTACACCGCTCTCGATGGGCATACGGGGTGCTTCAGCCATTGTTACCTCCGAAATACAAACTCTGAATCTTGTTATCGAAACCTGGTCCGATCGGGCGGACCAGGCTACTGAGTATCAACGGGCAGCTTTAAGCTCTTCCCATTTGGCGACTTCGCTGTCCCAGTCATCGGAACGGAAGTAGGGATTCATGCGCGGCCGACTGATCATATTGGGGTCGATATCCAGACCGACACCTTCCAGGAAGTTGGTCAGGCCGATACGCTCGATCATCTCTCCGGTGCGCTCGTGCTCCAACGCATTCTCGGCGAAGAAGTCCAGAATCTCGGTGGCCAGCTCGGTCAACCACTCGAAGTCCTCTTCCGTCTCCAGCTTATGGAAGGGCACGATCACCGTACCCATCAGATCACCGATCTTCAGCGTACGCTTACCGCCGCACAGCAGGGTCACCCCCTTGTCGTCTCCCGGTGACAGCGCCTTGTTCATCACGTTGATGCAGTGCATGCAGCGCACACAGTTGCTGTTGTCCACCGCCAAGGTGTCATCGTCATTCAACGACAGCGCCTGAGTCGGGCAGCGCGTGATCACGTTGTCGATCACATACTTGCGCCCCTTCTGCGCCACGAACTTCACCACCTCCTCCTGGTCCACCTTCATGTCATCGCGCCAGGTGCCGATGGTGGCCAGGTCCGCACGCTGCACCGAGTTCATGCAGTCATTCGGACAGCCCGATACCTTGTACTTGAACTTGTACGGCAGCGCCGGACGGTGCATATCGTCCAGCGCATTGTTGACCAGCGAGCGCATCGTGCGCCCTTCGTCGAAACAGGAGTTCTCGCAGCGCGCTGCACCGACGCAGGACATGCCCGTGCGCACGGCCGGACCGGCACCGCCCAGGTCGAATCCCATCTCGTTGATCTCGTCGAACGCCTTCTGTACGTTCGCGGTGGTGCAACCCTGGAACATGATGTCGCCGGACTGACCATGAAACGCGATCAGACCAGAGCCGTACTTCTCCCAGATATCGCAGAATTTGCGCAGCGTGCCGGTGTCGTAATGCATGCCCGGAGGGGGCATCACGCGCAGCGTGTGAAACTCGGCGGCCGCGGGATAGATTGCTTTGCCATTCTCTCCCTTCAGCTCGGTGAAGCGGGGAATGATACCGCCACCGTAGCCGATGACGCCCACGGTGCCGCCTTTCCAGTACCCCTTGCGGGTCTGGTAAGAGGTCTCCAGCTGGCCCAGCAGGTCGACCATCATGTCATTATCGTTGGCCAGACGCTTGAGGCCGGTCACGAAGCTCGGCCAGGGTCCGCTCTCCAGCTGGTCAAGCATCGGTGTATCGTACATCGGTTTTGCCATTGTTCACTCTCCCATTGGGTCTAATACCAGGAGCATCCGTGTCGGCCAACGCGTCACTTTTAAATACATTCGTCGTTAAGCAACCTTGTCAGCCGTCAAGAACTCTCCTGGATTTGCAAACTTTAAAACTGATCCTTACGGACAGACTTAGCCACCCGCCTCCAATACATGCAACGCATTTTAGGAATTACTAATGCAGCAAAATATCCCGCTAATGGGGGGGTATTATTTAAAACCGACCTATCCACAAAGAGATATGTCCAAATTTCAGAATATAGGAAATTTCCATTAAAAAATATCTATATTTACTTAATAAACAATAGGATTAGAGCTAATTCTCCATGCCTGAAATAAGCTGTTTCGGTTGAAAAATTGATGCGTCGCAACAAAAAAGCCAACACTTATTACCTTGCCAAACCATCCTGATTTACGGTTCAATAGTAATAACTTAGCAATTCACTTGGGTATTTTTCCTGAAACTGATCATGGTAATATGAGGGTGCTGCAGCAGCGCTTCCCAGCAGTGTGAATACGGTCCAAGCAGGAGAGAAACGATGCTCCATCTAAGTGAAGTACTGATGCAACACCCTGAGATCGAGAGTTTCGAGGAGCTGGTTGTGACGGTCAAGCAACGTTCGAGAACCGAAATGTTTTTCCGTATCGATGTCAAACCCCAATTTTCCGACACACCGGATAACTGGGAGGACCGCCTGGAAGCAGCCTTTACCTGAGGTAGTTCAACTAGTGAAATATCTGAAATCGGAGATCAATCTCGGTAACAACGAATGTGCGGGCGACGCCGTTACCGCTGAACGGCTGGTGGCATTGCATATTGCCGAGCTGCAGCAAAAGCTCGATTCGCTGCCCCCGGAGGCGCCTCTGGATACGCGGCTGCGCCACACCCTCGATCAGGGCTACGCGCTACTGGAGGGGCACCTCTTTGACCAGGCCTGGCGCGTCGCCCGAGAAACCCTGGACGCAGCGGTAGCCAATCACCTCTGGCTGCGCGCGGTTGAAGCCTGCGACATCCTGTTTCAGTGCGACCGGGGAGAGTCCGTCAAGGCGCTCGCGCACGGTATCTGGCTGGGGGTCACCTTCCCTATCGACCCGGAGTTGAGTGTTGCGATGCTGCAGCATCTGGTGGATGAGTCACCCGATCGTTCAGATGGAGCAGCGGTGGCAGCAGCCACCGCAGGCTATCTGGTGGAACTGCGCGCAGCGGGAAAACAGCGGGAGGAGTTGCAGTTCTTCACCCACCAACTGCTAGGGCAGGTAGCGCGGAACCACAGTCAGGTCGATGAACAGGAGATATTCGATTTCTGGGTCGAGAGACTGGAGTTGAACGATCCGGAGAAATTTCTGCCTCGGTTGGGCACTGTGCTGAATATCCTGACCGATAACGACTGGTGGTTTGACAAGGCAGAGTTACAGAATCAGATACCGGAGTAGTCATGTACTGGCAGGAAGAGATCGACGATCAGCACTATTTGGTCCCGGAGAGAGTGGTCGACCTCTCTTTCCAGATCGACTGCCCAACACTGCCAGTCGACCATGCCTGGGTGCTGTCTCAGGAGATCAAACGGATACTGCACTGGTTTGGGGATGATCCACTCGAAGGTCTGCATATCATCCATGGTGCCGACTCGGGCAATGGCTGGGAGCGACCACAGGGTGCGGATGATCTGCTGCATCTGTCGCGCAGAGTCAAACTGACACTGCGCCTACCCCGCAAGAACGTTGAACAAGCACGGGAGTTGACCGGAAAAATACTGCAGCCGGGCGGCCAACAGATGCAGATTGGAGCTGCCAAAGTACGCACACTCAGTACGACCAACTTTCTCTATGCGCGTTATCTGGCCGGACCGGAGCAGACCACCGAAGAGCAGTTCATGGAGTGGGCAGCGGCGGAGCTGAAAGCACAACAGATCGTCTTCAAAAAGATCCTGTGTGGAAAAACCTGCTACTTGAGCAGACCGGATGGGCCGCTGGAGACCCGCAGTTTGCTGGTGGCCAACCTCTCGTTTCCAGATGCGGTGAAGCTGCAGGAATCAGGCATCGGGCCTTGGCGTTCGATCGGTTGCGGTCTGTTCATTCCCCAGAAGTCTTTTTAAGGGTGGCCAAAAAATCTCCTATTGCGCAACGGTTCTAATTTCAACCGCCCCAATTTAACATTACGAGCAGCAATCTCTGTACGCGACCTCTGACCGATTTTTGCACAGCGGACAGAAATAAACAGCGGATCATCAATTCAACGAGGAGCACTTGAAAATGAGTTACGAAGTGACCAGCAACGGCTATCTGGTGAATATGGAAGATTGGAATGAAGATGTGGCCAGAGAGTTAGCCGAAAAAGAGGGCATTGTTCTGACGCAGAAAGCCTGGGACATCATCAACTACCTGCGTGATGAATATTTCAACAACAACGGCAACCAGCCCAACGAACGGAACATGGTAAAACACTTCAAAGATATCTGGACCGATGAGGAGAAAGTGGATGCGAAATCTCTCTACGCCCACTTCCCCATGGGTCCCGCCAAGCAGGCTGGCAAAATCGCCGGCCTACCCGAGACCAAACGCAAAGGCGGTTATTGATTGAGTTGACAGTTGGTGGGTAGCGTCAGGTCGCGCGACATCAGCCTGTCAATACTGCTACCTGCCAGCTGGTTACACTTCACTCCACATCCGTACCAGGTTGGAGAAAGCTCTGTCCACCTGTTGTGTGCTTCTTTCCCGCGGCGCCTGTGCCAACAGCTGCTCGCGCGCCTGATTCAAGTCAAATAACAACTCCCGCTGCTCGGGACTACGCACATGACTTTGCACCCACAGCAACGCAACTCTGCGTTCACCACCAGTCACCTCGGCCACGTGGTGCAGACTCGAAGAGGGGTAGATCACTGCGTCACCAGCGGCTAGTTTCACTTTACTGATCCCAAATGAGGTGCGGATGACCAACTCCCCACCCTGGTAGCTCTCGGGCTCCGACAGGAACAGGGTCATCGAGATATCGCTGCGCAACCGGGGTCCGCTTTTGCCCATGATCGCATCATCCACATGATCGCCGTACTGCATTCCCGAGTGGTAGCGCGCGAATATCGGATCGGCCATGCGACAGGGAAATGCTGCACTGTTGAAAGTCTGGTTGTGTGCCAGGCTGCTCACTAGAATACGAATCAGCAACTCGGTGCGCGCCGAATCCTTTTTCATTTCCAGGTTCTGCTTGACCTCGCGGGCAACCCTGCCTGCACTCAGTTTTCCATCGACAAACTCCGATCCATCCAGAATCTCATTGACTTTGGCCAACTGCGCCTGATTCAAAACCTCAGCTATCTCCAGTAACACGCTTACTCCTCACCCTCAATCTGCTCGAGCAGTTTTTCCAGCAATGCTTCGTCTATCGGGTAGTCCAGGGCACCATGTACCGAATATCTACTCCTGACCTTCTCCAGCCGTGAACGGTGTTCCTGCTGAATAAAAACGATCACCTTCGCAGCGGGGGCATATCGCTGTAGACCGGCCAGCAACGATTCCAGATTACTCATCCGGTCACGCAGTTCAGGATCGAAATGAAACTCTGCCACCACCACCGCCGGCCTGTTACGCTTCAACCAAAGTTGCGCCTTGCGCATCGAGTGAGCCTTCTCAGGAAGAAAGCCAGCGCGGCGATAAAGCGTGGAAAAATCAGGGTAACCCCCCATCTCGACAATCGAAAGTAAAATCGGTGTTTCCATGTAACCTCTTTACCAAAATCCCCACTATCCCGCCCGTCCGGGATATGTTATCACCTCCAGCTATCAAGCATACTTCAGCGAAGAGGCCTTTGGACCGTCTGGTTTGACAGGTCTTTCCACTTTGCAACAGCAGCTACGGCCGATAAGAAAATGGAACTGAATATCATAGTCGACGACTATTCGATGAACTTGGAGATACCCGACAGCTTCCTGAGTGCCTCCGATGAAGCTTTCGATCGACTGGATCGAAGTATGGATAAAGGCGTTCAGATTGGCCGGCAGTGGTTCGACAACCCCACTCCCAGACAGCGCAGTCAGGTGGCAGCAGACAAACTGCTGGCCGCGCTGGAGACAGACAATCACCCGCTTGCGTTGTTGAGTGCGGGTTACATCGTCCGCCGCATGCCCGGCGTACGTCGGGTCAGGATTGCCAACTCGGGAGAGCTGCAGGATACGGTTTTCGAGTAACCGCGGTACTCACCACTCAATTGCCGAATAGACTCAGACAGTGGTTTCAGCCGCTTCAGAGAGAACTCTTTTCGACCAGTTTCGCAATGGCAGCCGCGGCCTCCTTCCCCTGCTCAGCGTACAGCTGAAGCATGGTTCTGGCCACCGTCTGCCAGTGCTCCAATCCTCTGATCGCCAGACTTGTCAACACCGCACTGTCGGCATTTTCAAACCACTGGTCATAGGCGGTTCTTAGCCCGGGGAACAGCGTTTTGCGCATGGCGCTCAGATTGCCGATAAAAAAATGGAGCGACGAGAGGCGCTGAGATTCAAGCATGTTAGGCAGCGTCACCCAGCAATCCGCGATATGGTCCCTGACCGCACGCACCGCGAGTTCGGCCGGTGTATGTAGCAGATCGGCCAGCATCCTGTTCCATCCGGCACCCAGCCAATCCCCGGCCAGCCACTCTCCCTGTTCATGCAGGAGCACCTGTTCCAGTTCGTCCTCGGTCATCCTTTCCAGTGCAGCATTGAGATCCTGATCGAATCCATAGCAGGCGAAGGCCCTCCCCAAAGGGGTGTCGCGCTTATGCCAGCGCCAGTTCTCCAGCTTCTCCCACAGCATCTGGCGCAGTGACTCACGACGCAGATAGATGATTCCATCCTGGGTCATTGCCGGTGGCGAAGTCAGGTCGCGCGCCAGTTCTCGCCCGGCAATCACCAGAGAGTAACCCGGATACTCTACCTGGTGGACAAGCTCGGCGAGGAAGAAGTGGGGTTTGCCAAAAAGACCAATCCCTCCACTGTAGACCAACCCGTGAGGATTCAATACTGCATTGATCTGTTTGCTTGCAAATGGGGGAAACTCTTCTCCCGCAATGCTAACGGGTACAAACTCCCGCTCCTCGAGGCCCTTCCACAGCTGCTCCCGTTCGCTCAACCAGTCACCGACCGCCTGATGGTCAATGCTGCAAGCGTAGCCCAGTCCACGCTCCCAGCGAAAGTACTCGCGCATTTTTATCAGGTAGGAGCAGAGGCCGTATTCGCTGCCAAAGCGGGCATCCGATATATCGCAGTTCATTTGAACGCTACTGGAGAGCTCTGCAATCCACGACTTTTCCACTTTGGTCTATCTCCCGGGTTTCATAATGCGCTCTATCCCAGTAAAATTATAAGTTATCCAATCCAGATGCAATCCGTCTTAGATCCTACCTGGAGACGGAAGCAGCAATGAAATAGCAGAACCCTCCTCGCCGTCAACGAGAATCGGAGACAGTAGTGGCATTACGTATAAAAAGTCATTGGTATAACGAAGATACTGCACGCTCCCTGCCTGAGATTGCCAGCGCCCTCGCCTACAACGCCTGGCGACTCGCGATGGACAAGGCGATCACACTGCACGGCGAGCAGTTTGTCTACGAAACAGATGAGCAACGTCTTGATGTAATCGCTGAGTACCTCATTTTTCAAATACAGCTGGTCGACCGTATCGCTCACCAGCGGATGGAGCAGGCGGACCGCCAGCAATTGATCACCGCGCTCGCCAGGCGCCTGGCGGAGCACATGCAGGAGAATAGCCTGGAACTGCTGGGTAATGGAGAACACGATAAGCTGTTTATCGAGCGTCTCAATCTGCGTGCCCAGGAGTATGCCGAGTTGGGATTCTCCGAAGAGGGACCCAGCTACCCCTTCATGCGCCATCTAGGGTACGAAATTCAGCAGATCATGGGCTCCAGCCAGGAGAATCGCTGGGTAATCGACCAGGTCATGGATAAGGATGCGCCCGAGGTATACCAGCAGTTGAAACGTATGCTGCGCAATCTTTTCATGTAAGCCAAGACTGAGGAGTCGTAATGCGCCCCGTCCAGATATTGACCATTCTGAACCTTGAATTTGCCAGTACCCATAAGGGGCATCACACACCGGTGATGCTTTGGGGACCGCCTGGCGTCGGCAAATCTCAGATGGTGGCTCAGGTTGCACGCAAGCACCGGGTGCCGGTAATCGATATTCGTCTGTCACAGATGGAGCCGAGCGATCTGCGCGGAATTCCATTCCGTAGTGGCAATCAGGTGGAGTGGGCGGTGCCTGCGCTGCTGCCTGACGCCAACCACCACGGTCACGAGGGTATACTTTTTCTCGACGAAATCACCTCCGCGCCACCGGCGGTATCCGCAGCTGCTTATCAATTGATTCTGGATCGCCGCCTGGGAGAGTATCAAGTGCCGGAACACTGGGCTATCTTCGCTGCCGGTAACCGCCAGGGGGATCGTGGGGTCACCTATACCATGCCAGCCCCGCTGGCCAACCGCTTCTCCCACTTCGAGGTAGAGACCAATCTGGATGACTGGGTGAGCTGGGCCTATCACAACGCGATCGATGAACGCATCATCGCCTTTCTGCGTTTTCGACCCGAGCTGCTGTTCGATTTCGACCCGGCACATAACCCGGTAGCCTTTCCCTCACCGCGCTCCTGGGAATTTGCTCACCGCGCACTGCATAAGTTCAGTGAGCATCCCCTGCTGTTACAGGGTGCACTACAAGCCTGTGTCGGCCCTTCCGCCGGTATAGAGTTGCACGCCTTCGTCAATAGTCTCGATCAGATGCCTGATCTGGATGCGATTACAGCAGGAATAGAGGTTGCGGTTCCCAATGAAATCGACCTGCAGTATGCGGTTGCGGCGGCTCTGGTCGGACGCGCTATTCGCGCATACGGACAGGGGACGGGTAGAGAGATCATCGGTAACATTCTGCGTTATGCCGGACGATTTCCGCAGCGTGAGATGGGAGTGATGCTGGTGTCGGACATGCACCGGGCGATCGGCTCGGCGGTTTTCGAAGTACCTGAATTTATGGATTGGGCACAACAGGTGGCTGACGTGATGTTGTTTGAATAAACTGATCCAAACTTTACCAAATGCCGAACTCACCCGATTGGAGCAGTATGGATCGATCCAAAATAGCGACCAAACTGGCCGCAGCGCGCACCAGGCTGATCCTGGACAAGCCATTCCTGGGCGCGCTGGTGCTGCGTCTGCCGATGGAAGGAGTGACCGCGGAGTGGTGCCCCACCACTGCGACCGATGCACGCAAATTCTATTACAACCCGACCTATATCGATGCCCTGTCGCTGGACGAGACCCAGTTCATTCTGGCACACGAAGCGCTGCACTGCGCCCTTTCCCACTTTGCCCGCCGAGGACATCGGGCCAGACACCGCTGGGATATCGCCTGCGACTTCGCTATCAATCCGCTGTTGGTCGACGATAATTTAATCCCTCCCCCGGGCAGCCTGCTGCTAGACCAATTTCGCGGTATGACCGCGGAAGAGATCTATCCACTGCTGAGCGAATTCGAAGACCAGCAGACGCTCGATAACCATGCCTACGACAGGGAAAACCAACAAGGAAGTTCTGGCCGGAACGAACGTGACCTGCCCCGACAGGATACAGGAGGTGGCAAACACCGGGAGAAACAGTCTAGTGAGCCGGCTGCAGGAGAGGAGCATAGTGATAGCGGTGATGCTCCCGAACCACAGCCTCTCACTCCGGATGAACGGGAGAGACTCTCGGTGCAGTGGCAGCAGCGCCTGGCTGGTGCAGCCCAACAGGCACTGCAATCGGGAAAACTGGGCGGCACACTGGCACGCATGATCGACCACCTACTGCAGCCACAACTACCCTGGCGCATGCTGCTGGCACGCTATATGACCAGTAGCGCACGCGACGATTTCAGCTATATGCGTCCGTCCAGGCGGGAGGGAGATTTCATTCTTCCCAGTCTGCGCAGTCAACAGATCGATTTGATCGTCGCACTGGACACCAGCGGTTCGATCGATGATGACGACTGCGAGCAGTTCCTTAGCGAAGTAGATGCACTCAAAGGGCAGGTGCGCGCCCGGGTGACACTGCTGGCCTGCGATGCACTACTCTCTGACCAGGGACCCTGGATCTTCGAACCATGGGAGGAGTTGAAACTACCGCAGAGCTTTCGTGGCGGTGGCGGCACCAGCTTCAAACCGGTATTCGACTGGGTGGAACAGCATGGGCTGAGACCGGAAGTTCTGATCTACTTCACGGATGCAGAAGGAGAGTTTCCAAAAAATGAACCTGACTACCCGGTCATCTGGCTGGTTAAAGGTAAAGAGAAGGTACCCTGGGGCCAGCGTATCCAACTGAATTAGACCGAAGCTCCCTGTGTTCGCACCACAGCGAGCACTCGAATGAGCGACCAAGGCGGATCATGCCGTAGCAGATCCGGTGAAAGGATTGAACTAACTCATCTCTTTTCTGTCATTATGCCCATGCATGCCTCACCCTTGTTCCGCAGAAAACCGCGGGTAAACCTGATCCGCCTGGTGTTGTTTCTGTTTGTGCAATCATTGTTGGCACCCTCGGGTTACGCCGACAACTTCGCGTTACCGGAGATTGGCGATCCATCCGGCAACCTGCTCAGCCACAGTGGCGAGGTTCGCCTCGGCAAGGCATTCATGCGCAGTGTACGTTCCTCCCAACCGGTCAACTCTGATCCACTGCTGAATGACTACATCCAGTCACTCGGCGATCGTCTGGCAAAAAACAGTGATAACCCTGGCCGGGTATTCCATTTTTTTCTGCTTGACGATGCGCAGGTAAACGCGTTTGCCGGACCCGGCGGTTATATCGGAGTAAACACCGGACTGGTTACCACGACCGAATCGGAGAGCGAACTGGCATCAGTCCTCAGTCATGAGATCGCCCATATCACTCAAAACCACCTGGTGAGAACCTTTGATGCACTGCAGCGATTGAGCCTGCCGGCTGCCGCAATCGCACTTACTGCGCTGCTGATTGGCGCTGCAACCAAGCAGGCGGATGCCGGTCTGGCGATCGCAACCGGTGTGCAGGCAGGGATGGCGCAGAGCCAGATCAATTTCACCCGCGCCCACGAAGAGGAGGCGGATAGCTTGGGAATCCAGATATTGGCGAAAGCCGGATTCGATCCTCAGGCGATGCCGACTTTCTTTGACCGGATGGGACAGGCGACTCGATTGTACAGCAGTGGAGAGTTGCCAGAGTTTCTCCGCACCCACCCCGTCACCAGCAACCGGATCGCCGATGCCCGCGGACGGGCCGGCGACTATCCCTACCGACAGAGTCCGGACAGCCTGGAGTACCACCTGGTACGCTCTGCGCTGAAATACACCCAGTTCAACAGTTCCAGGGAAGCGGTGACTTATTTCAGGGAGAATCTGATTAACAACCGCTATCGCAGCGAAGAGGGGACGCGCTACGGTTACACGCTGGCACTGATCGCCGATCGTCAGTTCAAAGAAGCCCGGAAACAGCTCGACCTGCTGCTGCGAAAGCGGCCAGAGCAGATCGCCTACATCGACGCAGAGGCACTGCTGTTGGAAAAAACAGGAAAACGGAGAGAGGCGCAGCAGGTGATTCAGGACGCACTTGAGCTCTACCCGGGCAACTTGGTGCTGAGTATGCGTAATGCGATACTCCTGCTCGACATCGGTTCAGCGCAGCAGGCGTTAACACTCCTGGAGACGCAGCTTCAGGGTCGTCCTGAGGATGAGAGGCTCTACCATCTTGCTGCTCGCGCGGCGGGTGATGCAGGAAAAACCAGCTTGGCACACCAATATATGGCAGAATACTATTATTATTCGGGCGAACTGGAATCGGCAGTGCGGCAGTTGCAGATCGCACTGCAGGATAACTCAATCGATTATTACCGCAGCGCCCGCCTGACAGCAAGACTGCGGATGCTGGAGGATGAATCGAACGAACTGAAACGCCGTAATGAATAACCCTTGGCGCGACGCCGGCGTGCGATGGTGATTACCCAGCGCATATCCTGCAACTATTTGCCATCTGCGCTTCATCGGGTATGCTAGTTGGGGAATCGAAAGGAGTACCAGGAAGTCAGTTCATTCAGAAAAATCTACTGGATTGAAAATAATACAAAAAATATTATTACAACATCATTACGTGGTGATCCCCGAGTAAAGCGTATACCGGACATCAGGCTATCGCACCGGTGACAACAGACTGGTGGCTGTACTTGTCGCCAGCGAAGTCGACCGGAACAGATTACCAACCTACTACCATTTTTTTACAGGAGATGAATGATGGAAACTGATGTGAAACGAAGAATCCTGCTGAAAGGGTCGATGGCGGCTGGTGCCCTTGGCGTCGCAGTCGCCGCAGGGCTGCTGACACCCACGAGAGTGATTGCAGCCTGGCCAGACAAAGCGTTCGCGGCAAAGGCAATGCCGGATATGCTGCTGGAGTTGATGGGCGGTGAAAATCCCGAAGAGAGCGCCGATATCAAAATCAAAGCACCTGATATTGCTGAGAATGGTGCCGTTGTGCCCGTCACCATCTCAACGACCATCGCGGGAGCTCAATCAATAGCGGTCATTGCGATGAACAATCCAGCACCACTCGTTGCCAGCTATGATCTCGGCGAAGGCGTCGAAGGCTTCGTCTCCACCCGAATCAAGATGGGCAAGAGCGGTGACGTGGTCGCAGTGGTAAAGGCAGATGGCAAACTCTACAGTGCCAAGAAAGGTGTAAAGGTCACAATCGGCGGCTGCGGGGGGTGAGCAAGATAAATCAGTCCTGTGGACTGAATTTATCTTGCGAACGTCCGGCAGGGATTGCCGGACCGGACCGAGGCTACAGGGATGTATTGGGTAAAAGTGCGAGCAGCAAGTGTTACCAAATAGACAATCCCGTCGACTGATTAATGCTGCGAACGCCTGACAGAGTGACCTGACAAGTAATACAGCCCGGTTGACGACACAGCACCCTCGAGCAGCCTAACAGAATTCAGAGGAAATTAAGATATGTCATCAAATACTATCAAGATCAGAGCCAAGCTGAGTGACGATGTCACCACCGTCAAGGCATTGATAACCCATCCCATGGAAACCGGTGCCCGTAAAGACAAGGATGGGCAAGTGATTCCAGCCCATTTCATACAGGAAGTGACCTGTGAATCCGGCGGCAAAACCCTGTTGACAGCGTACTGGAGCGGAGGTGTATCCAAGAACCCGTACCTCTCGTTCAAGTTTGCGGGCGGCAACAAAGGCGACTCATTGAAGCTCTCCTGGAAAGACAACAAAGGTGAGAGCGCTTCGGAAGAGGCGACGATCGACTGACCGTGAGCTTATCCGTCTGACACCCGGGGTATGGCCCCGGGTTGTCTGTCGAACGCCGCCATACTCGGTCAGCCTGGGATTTTCTCCGTGTTGCGAATCTGCCGAGTCATGCCGGCAGCTGATTTAATCCTCTCTAACCAAAAGCCTCGACCGGCTGGTAGCGCTAAGTACCCACCCGCTCTGACTCAGGTTCTTCATCCAACTCGATCAAACCGTCACCGCTGATATCCAGCACCAGGGTCTCATCATTTTTCCTCGCTTCCTCATCCGCGTTGGAGATAACGATGGTCTCATCATGCCCGGAGAGTCCAGCGTCGAGATCGATGTCTATCACTTCATTGAACAGGTTACCGGACGCTTGCTGACCCACCACCTGCCCGCCTATCTGTTGTGGCTGTTGTATCCAGGTATCCGAATTATCAGACACACCAACCTCGGGGTAACTCTCCCGGGACGGCAGTTTATCCGTAGCTCCGCGCGAAGCCGCCATCTCTTCCTGCCTCTCCTCACCGGCAGTCTGATTCGACTCAGCAAGCTTATTTTTGTCCTCCGGACTGACAGCACCGCCACTGTACATAGAAGCGTACTCGTTGAGCATCGTCCCCATAGTATCCATGGTTATGCTCAGCTCTGTGGTAAGACGTTCGTTCTCCTCTTTGAGCACCGCAATCTCGGAGTTAAGTTCGAGCTCCTTCTCTTCCCACCCGCTATCAGCTTTGGGAATTTCGATACTTCGATAAGGCCTGGTCACCCCTTCGCATTCGGCGTTCAGTACTTCAAGCAGCTGGACATCCCGTCTTACGAAAAGATTAATCAACGCCTGGTAAAAACGTTTCTCTTCACGGGAGATCTCGTTCACAACGGCATCCAATGCTTCACCTTCGATGCCAAAGTTTTTCTGCATCAGAGACCGGGTCTCATCACGACGACGGGATTCGTCCTCCTTGATTCGCCGGATGAGCTTTGCTATGGCCCGGCGTTCATTCCTCTTCCTGAAAAATCCCGCAATGACAAACCCGACAGAGATCGCGATAAGTACAAGCAGCAGCTCACTTAACGTCAACAGCAGCAGAGGGTTTATCGCTATCATCCCGCTACTCCTTTTACTGCTGTCTCATCCTCATCGTCGAGCAGCTGAATATGATCCCTGCTGTTATTTTTCTTGACCCACCAGTAGGCCGTACCTGCAATCAACAGCAGTAGCAGATTGCCAACGCCAAACAGACTGCCCAGCATCACCCAGTCAGGCGCTTCCGTTTCACTGGCAGCCTTAGCGGGATCGGTTGGCGCAGCAATCGTAGCGAGAGAGGGCATCGCTCCCTCGATCTGCTGTGGTTCAAGATCGATCTCCAGCTGGTTCCCGGACCGGGTCTTTGCCGACAGATGCACCTCCAGACTCCAGCTTCCCGCCAGGGTTGCAGGGTCGACTTGAATCTCCCAGCCAACCCCGGATGCCGCCGGCAATACCATCACCGGATGAGAGCCGTACTGATCGGAACTGAGACTTCCCTGAATCGAGACTGCGGTCGGATCCAGCAGATCTGTGTCCGGAATCAGTGTCACTCGTCTGGTCGAATCGGGCTTCTCTCCCTTACTGATTTCCACGCGATACGATGGCACGATGGTGAAGGTCTGGCGCTGCTCTCGCTTGAATGTCTTTCCCTCCACATTCAGCAGTAAATCCACCGTTCCCTCGGTCGCCTGATCCCCCAGAATCAGTGTATACTCACCATCACCCGCCTGAGCATCGCCCTGCTTCCCGTCATCGAACAATGTTCTTGGCTCTGTCGGACCCTGCGCATCACTCTGCTCGACCTGTAGATTGATTAACTCAAGAAAACCAGGCTGGGTGATCTTCTCTCCACCCTGTGTGAAATGCACTAACAGCGGTAGTTGCTCCCCAAGCGCCAGCTTGTTCGGCAGCTCGGTAGCCTGCATCTTCAAATCGGTGACCACCATCACCCGGTTATCTGGATCCACTGCTGCCTGAATGAGCCATTCACCGACCTCGGGATTGCTGATAGTGAGTAGATCGTAACCCTCATCCCGGTGCCAGCTGACATTGTCCGGCGCATCAGTCGCGCCAAAAGTGCTGCCTGATGGGGTGGTCACCTGAGTGGGCCGAGCCGAATCACCTCTGAAAACCAGCAGTGTCGCTTCGCTGATGCTGCTGTCGATAGTGAATCTGTTCTCTTTCAACGGAACACTGTCTGGCCGTCCCACCTTTTCAAACAGACGCAGAAAGATGCGCTGGAGCTGAGCCGCATCGTTTACCTGTTCATACCAGCCACCAGTCTGATCGGAGAGGAGCTTCATCAATTCATGATCCGCCCGATCTGACAGTGCTATGGTATGTACCTTGGCACCATACTCCTGCAGTCGTGGCAGCAGTTGGGTAAGAATACGTTCTCTGGAGGCGTCGTTTTGTGCGATATCCTTGGAGATGTCTACCACACCATCGGTCAGCAAAATCAGATGTCTGCGGTAATTCACAGCGGCGGTCGCGTGCTGCCAGTCGGCAACGGAGCGTTCGAGTGCCTCCTCTATATTGGTGAACAACCCCCGGGAATGAATCTTGCCGGCACCCTGACGTGCTCTGATTTTCCAGGCATTATCCACTTTCCCCAACGGAACCAGCATGTTGACATACTGACCAAAGGTCCAGACACCAGCCCGTGCGTCCTCCGGTAAGAGTCCTACCAGCAGACGCAGTGCTGGTCGGCGAAGATTGGCGGGATCATTGGTCTTCATGCTGCCGGATACGTCTATCAAAATGCGGGTATCAACGCCCTCGACACCTTCCGCTGCAGCCAACGAGGCAGCTGACGCAAGCAGCAGACAGATCAGTGCAGTAATCGATTGATATCTGGGCAACACGCTGACTCTCCAATGGTCCGGTTATCGATTCAGTTAACGGCCACCGAATAAAAATACTTTAACTCCCGCCGGGATAATTCACTGACTTGGGAGAGATTCTGGTCAATCTGCCGCCTCAGCGGGACGAATCAGCGCTTGTACGGGGAGCGCCCACCGTCGGGGCGCACTGAAAAACGGCGGTAGCTCCACTGATACTGCAATGGACAACGACGTACACAAGCCTCCACGCCCTGGTTCAGTGCGGTTGCGGCAACCACCGGATCCGGATCATCCACCCCATCAGGCGCGGAAAAAAAGTGCATGCGGTAGCCGCTGGCAGCAGGCAGCCGCTCCACATAGGTGTAGAGAACCGCGGCGCCAGTCTGGCGCACCAGACGATTCACCAAAACCATGGTCAAGGCCGGAATATCAAAAAATGGCGCGAACACGCCAGCACTCTTACTGGCATGGCGTGGCTGTTGGTCCGGTAGAATGCCAACGATTTCGTGGCGATGCAGTGCCTGATACAACGCCTTCACCCCGGACGGAGAAGTCGGCACTGGCCGCGCGCCACTCTGCGCCCGCCCACGGGTGATGATGTGCTCCAAAGCAGGCTCTCTCGGCGGCCGATAGAGGATAGTTGTTGGTGCAAGCCGTGCAATATAGTGTGCTCCCAACTCCCAAGCCCCGAGGTGGGGTGTCAGAAAGATCAAACCGCGCCTCTGCCGGAGCATCTGCTCCGGCAATTCAGCGCCCTCTCCCAGTTGCAGCAATTCATCCACATACCGGACTCCGCGCCGCCAATGGGCCGGTAATTCAAAAAGTGTCCTGGCACTTTCGATCAGATTGAGACGCAGCATCTGCTCCTGCTGCGCTGTGGTGAGTTGTGGAAAGCAGAGCTTGATATTAACCCGGGCAGTATCGCGTTCCCGGTTGGAAAAATGGTACAAAACCCAACCGAATAATACGCCCAGGTGCTGATTCACCCACAACGGCAAACGGGAAAGCCATTCGATTAGCCATACAATCAATTTTGAACGCATAAACTCTGTTTATTTGGTATAAAGTAAGCGGCTATTATATTGCATTACCGAGGGCTTCTACTTATCAACGACCGCAAGCTCCCTGGTAGGGAGAAAAGAGAGGTCGAGAATCTGAGCTGATGCTCCGCAACATCGGTTTTGCCAGCAGTTTAATTTCCAGCATCAACACCACGGAGTTTTTATAATGAGTGACCACGAACCGACCGGACTGACACCGCAAAAAGCATTAAAACTAATGGAGGAAGATCCGCGCGCCATCCTGGTGGATATTCGTTCCAGTATGGAGTTTCTCTTTGTCGGCCACCCCAAAGGAGCGGTGCATGTACCATGGATCGACGAGCCTGACTGGACGGTGAACCCGGATTTTGTCACCGACATACGCAAACTTCTGCTCGGCGGGGCCATTTGCACGATAGATGACGGCTGCGCACCGGTAATTCTGATCTGCCGCAGTGGCAAGCGCTCACTGGATGCGGGTAAACTGCTGCTAAAGTCAGGTTTCAGGAGGGTGTTTCACGTCGATGAGGGATTCGAGGGTGATCTTGACGAAAAGCACCATCGCAGCTCTTTCAACGGCTGGCGCTACCACGGCCTTCCGTGGGAGCAGTGCTAACCATGGACACCGTTAACAGCTTGAACCAGAGGCTATGGAGTGCCAACATGCGCTTTGCTTATTTCATTGTTACAGGAATCCGATGAAAACAATCTTCAGTTCCCCCTCGGATGCGGAAGATGCCTACTATGACGCAATAGATGAAGGCGACCTGGAGAAGATGATGTCAGTCTGGGCCAATTCAGAAGATGTCGCCTGTCTTCTGCCGATGCGGCCCATGGTATACGGTAGGCGTGCAATTCAGGAGACTTGGACACAGCTGCTTACACCGGAGTATCGTGTGGATATCAGCGTCAACCACCTGAGATGGATCGAGCAGGGCAATGTTGCGATTCATCTGCTGGAGGAGGTCGTAACACCGGTTGACAGCAACCAGTCTCAGCCGCCGATCTATGCCAGTAACGTCTACTGTCGGAATGGCGCCGGCTGGCAGCTGCTGCTGCACCTCAACTCTCCCGCTCCACCGCCCATGCCAGCGGGCGTGCTGCCTCCTCTCCCTGGTAGCTGAGAGGTTAGCCGGTATCTGTCTGGCAAGCCAGCCCACCCTGATCAGGTGCTACACCGCTCTTCTGCTGCTGTGCCTCATCGGATAACGCCAGTTCATCCAGCTCAACCCGTTCGATGCGCTCGAATCGCGCACTGATCCGGCGCGCGGAGAGTTGCGCCTCCTCTACATCCCGGTTGGCTTGACGAATATGCTGTGAGAGGCGCTCCATACGCTCCTGGAACCGGCTGAAGTCGCGTGCCAGAAAATTCAGATGTCTCTGAATCAGATCGATCTGTTCACGCGTAGCGGCATCCTTCAGCGCCGCCCTGGCGGTGGTCAATATCGCCATCATCGTGGTGGGAGAGGCAAGCCAGACGTGCTTCTGCCAGGCCTCCTCAACCAATTCCGGATGATGTGCGTGGATCTCGGCAAACACCGATTCAGCGGGAATGAACATCATCGCACCGTCGGTAGTTTCCGCTGGGATGATGTAGCGATCCGCGATGGCGGTGATATGACGACGAATATCGTTGCGGAATCGGACGGCGGCCCGGGCACGCTCCGTCTCCGCTGCATCCACGTCGGTCATACGCTGATAATTCTCCAGCGGAAACTTGGAGTCGACCACGATGGTGCCAGTCGGTTCCGGCAGAAACAGTACGCAGTCGGCGCGGTTGCCGTTGCTCAAACTGTATTGCAGCGCGAAACTACGTTCCGGCATGATGTTGCGCACCAGCGAATTGAGCTGAACCTCGCCGAAAGCACCGCGCGAACGCTTGTCGGAGAGCACCTCCTGCAGGGTGACCACGTTGTTGGAGAGTTCGGTGATGCGCCGCTGAGCTTCATCGATTCGAGTCAGGTGTTCCAGTACCTTGCTGAAGGTCTCGGTGGTCCGTTCAAAGCCTTCGCTCAGCCGCTTATCGACCTGGCCGCTGATCTCACGCAGACGGGAGTCTGTCGACTGATTGAGGTGCTCCAGCCGGTTGCCCACCTCTTTCGCATTGGCCTCCAGCCCGGTCAGCAGTTGTCGGCCGATACCCTCCAGGCCACGCGTCATCTCCACCTGCTGCGCAATTCGGTGCTCACCCAGACTCTTATCCAATAGCTGTTGCAGTCGGTCAATCCGCTGCGCCAGATCGACACGCAGATTGCCGGAGTCGTCGGCGATATGCTTCTGCATCTCACCGAAGCGCCGTTCCAGCGCCTGATAGAGGCGTGATACCTGAACCAACAGGCGCCGCTGCAGCAATTCCAACTCCTTACGCTGGTCAGCCGCGCCCACAGAGAGTTCCGCGACCACCGCCTTCTCCAGGCTGCGCTGCAACTCCTGAATCCGGTCGAAGCCACTGGCATTCCATTGGCGCTCCTCCTCCAGATGGCGCAACAGGCGTGACTGGCGTAACAGCAGCGCGATCAGTCCTGGCAGCAGCAGCCCCTGCAGAAGTAGAATCCAGTAAATTGGGTCGTTCGCAAACGCTTTCATGACTCATGCAATTGATCGATTGTTCACTCTACCCACAGCTATAACAGAGGCGAGGCTCAAATGGTGAGCCTCTTGCATTCATTGCCGTCTGTCGTAAACTCTGCCGTTTTCCACTCCAGCAGATACCTGCAACATGCATGTCCACCTGAAAACCCTCGGCTGTCGCCTCAACGAAGCGGAACTGGAGAGCTGGGTGCGCGATTTTCAGTCCCGAGGTCACAGCATCACGGACAGATTGACGGACGCCGACCTGGTGGTAGTAAATACCTGCGCAGTCACCGGCGAAGCGATGCGCAAGTCACGCAAGCTGATGCATCGGGTGCAACGGGACAACCCCAGTGCCAAACTGGTGGTAAGCGGCTGCTTCGCCTCACTCGATCCGACCCAGAACGCCCAATCACTGGGGGTCGACCTGCTGATCCCAAACCAGGAGAAAGACCACCTGGTCGAGATTGCCAGCCGTGAACTGGATCTGCATGCCATGCCCGAGCTGGCCACATTGCCGGGAAGCAACAGCCTGCTGGCCAGCGGCAGACAACGCGCTTTCATCAAAATCCAGGACGGCTGCCGATATCAGTGCACCTTCTGCGTAGTCACCCTTGCCCGCGGTGATGAAAAAAGCAAACCTGAAGATCACATTATCCGTGAAATCAATATACTACAACAACAGGGTGTCCAGGAGGCAGTGCTGACGGGAGTACACCTCGGTGGTTACGGCAGCGACAGCAATAGCGATCTGAGCCGACTCGTCAGCAGCATACTCAGTGAAACCGATATTCCACGGTTACGGCTGGGAGCGGTCGAGCCCTGGGATCTGCCGGATAATTTCTGGTCGTTGTTCCACAATCGGCGATTCATGCCTCATCTGCACCTGCCGCTGCAGAGTGGTTCCGACAGTGTCCTCAAGCGCATGGCGCGCCGCTGCAAGAGTGCTGAGTTTCAACGGCTGGTGGAGCAGGCTCGCGCCGAGGTGCCCGACTTCAATCTGAGCACCGATATCATCGTCGGATTTCCCGGTGAGACCGAGCGGGAGTGGCAGCAGACGCTCGATCTGGTCGAGCGGATCGGGTTCGGTCACCTGCACATCTTTGGCTACTCACCACGTCCTGGCACACGCGCTGCCCGCCTGCCCGATGCCATTCCGAAAGCGGTGATCCGGGCACGTAGCCAGCAGTTGCACCAGATTGGCAAACAGATGAAAAAGGAGCTGTTGGAGCGTTATCTGGGGCGGCAGTTTCCAGTGTTGATCGAAAGCGATCAATCAGCAGAGGGGGCGCTGCCAGCAGGCTACACTCCCAATTTCCTGCGCGTCCTTATCGAAAAAGCCCAGAGTGCCGGAGATCTGACCAACAACATCCGTACGGTCCGCTGCCGGGAACTCTCTGCTGAAGGGGATGCGCTTATCGGGGAAGTGGTGGATCGACCGAGCTCGGCCAGTCCGCGAATGGCATCATAGCCACTGCTGCGACGCTCATTCGTTGACCACCCCATTCCCCAGCAAGTGTAGCCGTTCCGGGGTGATGATATAGGCGAGATAAAGTCCCAGTTCCCGGTTCCAGCCCAGTTCGACACGCCACGGAATCCGCTCCGACTCCCAGATCAACAGCGCTTTGCCTTCACCCCGTTCTATTGCGCCGATCTTCGCCGCCAAACCGGCTTTTCCGGCGGGAAACAAGCTCTCCTCCCGCGGCCTGCCATATTGCTCAGTGATCTGGTTGCGCATCTCCCGGTAGCGGCCACTGGTCGCAGGATCAAACTTTCGCAGCACCTTATAAATTTTACCCTGGTAAGCCATCACATAATCCAACTCCCGACCAACCGGATAGATCAGCGCGAATCTTTCTCCCTCCCGTTGCTGGTGGATACTGCCTGGCTTGCGCCGTCCCAGCTCGACCACATCCCCCCCAAGGCAGTACTGACTAAACACTTTCAGAAGACAGGATTGATCCGCCAACAACTGCTTTGTGCTTGACAACAACAACGTGTAAATCAGTAATTGCAGTAATTTCAACAGCTTCATATCTCAACGACGAACTACAGATCGAATTCGGCCCAGACCGGGCAGTGATCCGATGGCCGCTCCATTGCACGGATATCATAGGCAATTCCCACATCCTTACAGCGTCTGTTCAACGCCGGGGTCGCGAGAATCAGATCGATGCGTAAGCCACGTTTCGGCTCCCGCTCAAATCCCCTGCTACGGTAGTCGAACCAACTGAAACAGTTGCCAGCGTCCGGGCGCAGCGAACGGAAGGTATCCTCCAACCCCCAACCGATCAGCCGTGCCATCCAGGCACGCTCCTCAGGAAGAAAACTGCACTTTCCGGTACGCAGCCATCTTTTTGCGTTGTCCTCGCCAATGCCTATATCCAGATCGACCGGTGCAATGTTCATATCACCGACCACCAGCAGGTTCTCATCCGGAGCGAATGAACTGTCGAGATAGGCCATCAAATCATTGTAGAACTTCTCTTTGGCGGGAAATTTGACCGCGTGATCTCGACTCTCCCCCTGAGGAAAATAGCCGTTGACCACAGTCACCAGGTCACCGCTTGCGCCGCGATAAACCGCACTGATCATACGCCGCTGCGCATCATCCGCATCGTTGGCGTATCCCTTCAGCACCGACAATGGCTCTTGCCGGGAAAGCAGTGCCACCCCGTAATGGCTTTTCTGCCCGAAAAAATGGGCACGGTAGCCCAATGCTTCCACCGCTGCGACGGGAAACTCTTCGTCCTGAACCTTGCTCTCCTGAATAGCGATGATATCCGGATCGTAGCGACGTACCAACGCTTCGAGTTGGTGCTCGCGGGCGCGGATACCATTGGTATTGAAAGAGACCACTTTCATCTCAGACTCTCCAGCGTTGTCAATATAGATGGCGCTGCCACAGCAGTGTGCCAGTAACGAGCTTACCTGAGCTACACTCAACGTGAAACTACTGATTACCATCCTGCCGATGCGGTAGGAACAGCAAAGACAGCCACCAACGGACGATGCATGAGCATGAAAATAATTGACTCCCACTGCCACTTCGATGATGCGCGCTTCGATCCTGACCGCGACGCCGCCTATCATCGCGCCCAGGCCGCTGGCGTAGTAGCGCTGATTGTTCCCGCAGTGACCCGGGAGTCCTGGAGCAAGTTGCAACGGATCTGCCGGAGCTATGCTGGCCTCCACCCCGCCTACGGCCTCCATCCGATGTTCATGCAGCAACATCGGGCCAGTGATATCGATGCGCTTGATCTTCAACTCAGCCGCGCAGAAGCGGTTGCTGTAGGCGAATGCGGGCTCGACTTCTATATAGAACAACCCGACCGTGCCGGTCAGACAGCGCTGTTTACCGCACAGCTGGCGCTGGCCGAGAAATACAACCTGCCGGTAATCATCCATGCACGCAAGGCGGTCGAGGAGGTGCTCAACCTGCTGCGCCGGTTCCCGCGCTTGCGCGGCGTACTACACAGCTACTCAGGTAGTGAGCAGCAGGCACATCGGCTGATCGAGAGGGGCTTCCTGATGAGCTTCGGCGGACCGCTCACCTACCCTAACGCCAAACGGTTACATAAGCTGGTGAGCCGACTGCCGCTGGAGTCGATCATGCTGGAAAGCGATGCTCCGGACCAGCCCGATGCAGATCACCGGGGCGGTAGAAACGAACCGGCGCTACTCGGCAGCGTACTGCAGCTGCTGGCGGAAATCAGAAGCGAGAGCAGTGAAGAGATCGCCCGGCAGACCACGGCCAATGCAGTCAACCTGTTCGCAATAGAAATTTGATGTCCAGCCCAAAAAAGAATCGCTATTGAGGATCACGGCAGCTGGCTCTACCATAACGCTCCCGTAGCGTCGGCCCGGTTTCCGTTATGTTCATCGAGAGTTACTATTCAGAGGATCGCCAAGGCATTCGTTTTTCCCGACAGCAGGCGAGCGATTTCGCCAAAAAGATTGCCGACGACTTCAACCCGCTGCATAACCCGGATGCCAAACTCTTCTGCGTTCCCGGGGATCTGCTGTTCGCACTGGTATTGACAAAGTATGGTGTCAGTAAGCAGATGCGCTTCACTTTTCTCGGTATGGTCGACGACCGCCAGCTGCTGCACTTCTCGAGATCGGAAACGGGTTCGCTGAGCCTGATCGATGACACGGGAAAAAGCTGCCTGGAGGTGGAGTGCAGCGGTGAACAGAGTCAGGAGAACGATCTCGTGGAGAGTCTGACACGAAACTATGTAGCCTTTTCAGGCCACACTTTTCCGCACATCCTGATCCCGTTGATGTCGCAGCACCAGGTGATGATCAATCCTGCCCGCCCGATCATCATCTACCAAAGTATGGAGATCGACCTGGAGCGGATGGATATCCCGTCAGTTGAGCTGCAGTTCACCGGCGCGGATCTAGAGGTCGACGGGAAACGCGGCAACGTGCGGCTCGACTTTCATCTCAACCACGCGGAAGAGAGCGTAGGCAAAGGGCGAAAATATATGGCCATGCGCGGTCTGCGCCCATTTGACCAGGTGGTGGTCGACGAGATCGTTGCAAGTTATATGAACTATAAGGCTCCGGTGATCTGACAGAAGTGGCCACCCAAATCATTCATCGCGTGGAATCAATTGTCGTATCAGATCCATTGCAGCGGTGAAAAAGTCTTCATCGGGCCGCTCGTCACAATAGATCCGAATGCGCCGCAGTGCGCTGTTGGGATCTCCTCCCCGCAGCACATCCCTACCTGTAGCCAGCGACAACCCGGTTACCAGCCCCGACGTCCAGCCGCGGTAATGAAGGTACTCGGAGATGGCGCCCTCATCCCCGGACTCCCAGCCTGTGAATGCCGCGAGAAACTCCCTGCACGGTTTCACACCATAGCCCCAGACCTGCTGCTTCTCCTGAGCCGCAACCCCAAGTGAGCACAAACACAGTATCAGAAGTATTACTCTTTTCATCCAGATTCCCTTGCACTGAAAAAGCTTCTTAAGGTGGAATCCCAATAAAGTGATCCGCCGTTACACCTGCCGCAATACCGAATGATCCGCTAAACGTAACTACCCCATACCCTATGGGTTATAAGAAGGGTGCGTGCCGGATCAGTGATAGCACAATGCGACGACAGGCTTTAGGGCTGAGGGCCAAAGACCTATCACAGCTACTCTTGGTCCTCGGCCCTGGACCCTCATTTGAAACTACCGAGCTATTCAAATGGATTCACCGTGAACCGGGCAAGTAGTTACCCGTAAACAATATAATAACCAGCCGGCGGCGTGAATCCTGCTGATTGGCGCAATCACTTTCACGCTACACCTTACCTTATCTGACCCAAGTAGACAGATCGAGTTAAAAAGCGATTGTGCTGGGCAGAGGCCAGGATTGAAGATAATCTGTTCCTTGCCGTCGCTATTGGACTGCCCGAAAACATCCATAAATATCTTAGCGGCACGGACGTCAGCAGTGCCAAGGGCCAGAAATAGATGTCAAAAATCATTTTTATCATTTTCGTCGCGGTCGTGATCGTCGCCGCCATCTATTACGAAAAACGCCGGGGAGACGATATGTCGCAACTGGCGAAGCAGTTGGGGTTCGATTTTCACCCTGGTCAGCACCGACTCCCTGTCGAACTGGACGAAGCAGGCTTCGACCTCTTCACCCAGGGCCCACCCAACATAAGAAACCGCATGCACGGGATGCGTGGGAGCCTGGAAATCACCCTGTTCGATTTCAGCTACGCCGCCACTACCGCTGGTGAGGGTCAGCGCAGCCATCCGGTCGCCGATGACTACAACAACATAGAGACCCGCAATCAGAGCGTAGTCTGGATACGATCAACCCAATCGCTTCCCGACTTCGACCTCAGCCCCAGACGAATACACCGGCGCAGCGTCGCATCCCGCTTTGGCCTGCAACAGGTCACCTTTGATGGCAATGATCGATTCAATCAGCAGCACATACTGCTGGCGCGGGATGGAGAGCGTGTCCGGGCACTGTTCAACCAAGCGCTGTTCGACTTCCTGGCGGAGCATCCACATTTGGTGATTGAATCCCGTGGTCAGAACGCGCTCATCTACCGCTTCGAAAAACTGCCTGACCCGACCTCTGTTCCGCGGTTTCTGGACGATGCGGTCGGACTGCTGGAGCTTTTCCAGCAGTCCGCGGGCAAGTCGCTCAACCGTAGAGAAAACTGAGGCTCCAGCGATCCAGTGTTCCCACATCGCCAGCAGCCTGATCGATGATCTTCAGTACCCAGTCGCCCGCTATCTGTTCACCTTCTAGTGAGGCAAGCAGCGGGGTCGAACCCTTGTCGAAGGACCGGTTCAGATTCTTGCGGCTGCCCCCCTCCGCTTGGTAGAGGGTGATGATTCTTCCCGAAGGCGCCGCAAGATCCAGTTTCAGATCACCGATAAAGCTGTGACTGATGGCCACTGCAACGCTGATATCACTGCAACTCCCCTGCGGTTCAACTCTGATCCGGTCCGAGATACCGGATGCCGGGTGGTCAGGTATCGCCAACGCGGGTGTTGAGGAGAGCTCCAGACGCTGCTCCACTCTACGGTAAGCCAGCTCGAGGCGCCAGCGATTCAGCCGCCCGGTGTCCCGCCGTGCATGATCGGAGACGTGCAGTCGCCAAACACCCTTGCCCGACTCTCCCAGCAACCCGGAGAGTGGTGTGCCTGCACCCGATTCATAGGTTTCGATCAGATCATCACGGGAGCCGCCGCTCTTGTCATGCAGCACCACGCTACCTCCGGATGGCGCTTCCAGAACCAACTTAAGATCACCGATGTAGGTATGCGTAATGTCCACCGACAGTTTAATCCCTTCCACCCTGCCGGAAATATCGACCTCCAAATCGCTGCTGACGCCAGCGGGCTGATCATCAGGAATCAGCAGATCCGGCTTCAGTTCACGCACCAGAGATCCGGCGGGTTGATCGGGTGCCGCCGGCTTGCCGCTGGTAAACGTGATCACCTCGCCCGGTACGGAGATATTGGAGATGATCAGGCCCGAATCGGAGCCATCCCAATTGAGACTGTGTGGCTTGGTAGCGTGAGAGAGCGCGACTTCGGCAACCTGCTGATAGAGATCACCCTGGTCTCCGGTGTTCAGATTCTGTTCCAGGTCGAGATGTCCATCCGCCTGCAGCAACCCGACCTGATAGTGTTTGCTGGCATCGCCACGCTGCCACTCATTCGATCCCAGTGTGTCACAATGGTAGACAGCCAGTCCGGCCGACGGCAGGTGCGCATCCAGTCCCATACCGGAACGGTTTTCGATCAGGAAATATTCGTTCGGTTTATCGGTATCGAACCTCAGCACCGAGCCGTAGTCTCCATGTTTCACCTGATAGAGACCGGCGCCGTTGATCTGGATCTGATTGTCGGTCCAGCCCACCAGATCGCGCAGGTAGGCGCATATCGGCGAAGGCGTACGTCCAAGATTGAGATGGTTACCCGCCGCCATCAGACAGTACGACCCCAACCCCGCGCTCTTTTCGAAGTCTCCATCCCGGGTACCGTAATCGTATATGTCGGGAAAACGGCAGAGCATGTGTCCACTTTCGTGGCAGAAGGTGCCGATACTGAGGTCGACCGCACGCCGCCCCATACTCTGGATCGTATAATAGTTGGTACGGATGCCGTTGTACTTCAAATCGATAGTGAAGTTGTGCGGCCAGAGCCAGTCGGAATAGACGGTGCGACCGGCGTACATGAAACTGAGGGCGTCCACGTAACCATCGCGGCGTGAGTCGAACTGCGCCAGATCGATACCCATCTGTTCAACCAGAATATCGAGCGCCTCCCCGACCAGAAGATTGCTGATGTAGTAGTCCCGCTCGCGACTCAGAGTAATGGGTCCCACCACCATGTTGGTGTATTCCAATGCACCAGCGGACATCATCTGGTAGTACTTTTTCACGGAACAGAAATTACCGTTGCGGCTGTAGTTTTCACCATTGAGCATCGCCTCGACATCCTCCCTGGTAATGGCCGCCTGTTCATCCTTGAACTGCACCAGAACGGTTAGCCCAAGTACCGTACCGCTGCTGACTCTGCGCCCCTCCAGCAGTCCATTCTCGCGACCGAAAGTCTGTATCATCGGTCCACCAGCCAACCTGCGCCGCATCAATTGATAGCGTGCTTCAAACTTCTCGTTGCGCACTTCAGGGGATTCACGCAGATGTTTCGGTATACCCACCGGTGGCTGCTTGCTCAGCGGGATACCGGTGGAGGCGAATCGCCCGTTGAGCAGCATCGCATAACAATAAAGACCGAGTTCACTGTCATTGACCGCAGTGTATCCCGCCTGTGTTTCATAACGCGCGTAAAACTCGTCACCGAAGGTGACCAGATCTATCGCCGGCCCGTTTCCCTGGGGCAGCGTCAGCACCTCTCCGAATATCGCACTCATGGTTGTGACTCCCTTTGTCCGCTCAATCTAACCCGAAGATTTCATAAATTTGCGCCGATATCGCGCAGTATATTGGTTTCACAAGGAAATTTCCGAACGAGTGGCGTATCAGTGACTACGGCCGATTGAGGAAATATTGCTTGTGGAATCAAGAGACAAGCGAGATCAAGCATACTTTATGAAAGATTCGGGCTAACTCTTAACGGAATATAGTCGAATATTCAGCGACAGGAGGGCCCGCGACAACCGAAGTGATTATTGTGCGAAGTAGTCCCGTAAAAACTGCTCGAACGAAATCTGGGCGCCAGCTTCCAACTCCGCCTGTTTGGCCAGCGATTGCTCGGCGTGCCGCCGGAAGAAAGCTTCGCGCTCGCTGCTCATCGGGATCTCGTTACAATAGTCATGATGCTGCAGCGAAAGCCGCTGCGCCATTTGAAAAAAACCCTCACCATGCCGCCGCATCTCCTGGAGCATACGGGCTGAAGGGGTCTGCTCCGGCTCCGCCACCTTCTCCAGTTGCCGCTGCAGTGCAGTTGTGTAGGCACACGCAGGATCATTGTCGTCCAACAACTGACAGATATCAGTCATCGCGCCACAGAGCTCTCCGGCCCACTGCTGCAACTTGATCTCCCGTCCCTGACGCAGCAGATAGAGTGATGGGTCGCGTCCACGGTGCGCAACCCCCCCCAGATTCTGATCTATCTCACGCTGTTCCTGCAGACTGATCGGTGGGCTCTCCTGGAAAAGACAGAAAAGCATGAATGACTCTAAGAAATCCAGTTGCTCCCGGCTCACACCGAGCGGATCGAAGGCGTTGACATCCAGTGAGCGCAGCTCAAGGTAGCGGACACCGCGGCGAGCCAGTGCCAGTACCGGCTTCTCCAGTCCTTCCAGCAGCTGCTTCGGGCGCACCGAGCTGTAGTACTCATTCTCTATCTGCAGAATGTTGGTATTGAGCTGCTGGTAGCGGCCGTCAACCACCAGACCGATCTTCTCCCACAGCGGGGAGGAGGTTTCTATTGCACGGGTGAGTGAACCAATATATTCGTCGAGACTATTGTAACTGGCCTTGATGCCGACGCCTTTCTCCTTGCTGTTGGTATAGCCAAAATCGCCTAGCCGCAGTGACGTCGCGTAGGGTTCATACAGGGTGTTGGTATCGAATTCACTCAGACCATGGGGCTTGCCACCGAGGAAAGATTTGCAGACCGCAGGCGATGCGCCAAACAGATAAGGTATCAGCCAGCCGTAGCGGAGCAGGTTTCTGGTCAGACCCATGTACGCTTGGTCAGTAAATGTGCGCAGCGGGCGCCGGTCCGCCTCCAACGTCTGATACAGCGGCCAGAAGTCGGTGTTGAGTGAATAGTTGAAATGGACGCCTGCGATCACCTGCATGGTGCGACCGTACCTGTGTCCCAGTCCACGCCGATAGACCGTTTTCATGATCCCCTGATTGGAACTGCCATATCGGGCAATAGGGATATTCTCACCACCGGCCAACACGCAAGGCATGCTGGTCGCCCATAAGATCTCATCATCCAGCCGACTGCAGACAAACTTCTGCGCATCCTGTAGAAACTGGAGCGCCTGTCCCGAATCGGAGAATGGCGGAGTGATCAGTTCGATCAACGCCTCAGAGTAGTCGGTGGTGATATAGGGGTGAGTGAGCGCCGAACCGAGCGCGCTCGGATGACCGGCCTGTGATATCCCACCATCTGCAGCCACTCTCAGGCTCTCTTTCTCCAGCCCTTTGCAGCCGCGCTTGAGAAGGTCTGAGAGACCTTCATCGGTAACCCTTTGGACGCGCTTTTCGACCGAGTGATACAAAAATAGGTTTCCTGTTACAGCGCGACAATCCGGTTGGTACCTGCACTCAATAGACCCGGTGACGGCTAAATTTTTTTCATTATAACGCTGATACCGACTATGACTAAATTTGCATTGGCCGACAGGGTGAGGGAGAATCCACGGATCTATAAAGAAAGGGAATCCCGTGAGATTGAAAAAACACTTGCTAGCCGCTCTTCTGCTTTCGCTGGTGGCCACCACCTGCCTGCAGGCAGAACAAGCCCCCCGCCTTACCCAGCTGTCAGCACAGCAGCACTCGCATAGCAAAACCAATAAGCTTTGGCGTCAGCTGAACCCGAAGAAACTGCAGCTGCAATCCTCCGCTGCGCTGGTGGTGGATCGCTTCGGTAACGAACTCTACAGCAAGAAAGCCGATGAGATGAGACCAATCGCCTCGATCACCAAGCTGATGACTGCAATGGTGATTCTGGATTCACCGCTTCCCCTGCGTCAGGAGCTGGTGATCACCGAACAGGATCGAGATCTGCTACGCCTGACCGGCTCCCGCCTTCAGCCCGGTGCGACACTGACCAGAGAGGAGCTGCTGCGGCTTGCACTGATGTCTTCCGAAAACCGGGCGGCCAGCGCGTTAGCCCGTACCTTTCCCGCTGGAAGAGAGCGTTTCATCTATGCGATGAACAAGAAAGCACGGGCACTTGGGATGCACCACACCAAGTTCACCGACCCGACCGGCCTGGATGCAGGCAACCGATCAACTCCGCGAGATCTCTCCAGGCTGGTTCGTGCAGCGATGAATTATCCACTGATTCGCGCTGCCACCACTACTCGCACAGCACAGGTTGACCCGTATCTTAAGCGCGGCCAGCTACGGTTCGGCAACACAAACCGCCTGCTGGGCAGCAAGAACTGGGATATCGTGCTGAGTAAAACCGGCTATATCAACGAAGCGGGGCGTTGCCTGGTGATGCAGGCTGAGGTGTCGGGACAGGAGCTCACCATCATACTGCTCAACTCTTTCGGCAAGCTGACCCCGTACGGAGACTCCAATCGGATACGTCAATGGATCGAGGAGGGTATGGCTGTCAGCCGCACCTGAACGCCAGGTGCGATGATATCCCATCAGACTGTCTCAGGCCTGTTCCTGTCCGAGTCCGTTCTGCAGCAGAAGATGGTGTACTGAGTTTTCGGACACTTTTCAGTTGACCATCACCGCATGCCGCTGACCCCCTATATAGTCTGATAAAATCCTTGCCGCCTCGTTGACCAGTATCTTGTCGATACTGTCTGCATCATCCTCACGTTCCATGGCATCCTCATCCTCGTCGAGATCGTTGGGCGCTCCCTCCGGGATGGGTGGCAGACCCAACGCCACTCTGAACCGGTTCTTATCCTGCTTGCGCTTCGTCTCGCGCGCCTCCCACTCTATCTTCCGTTTCTCCTCGAGCAACGTCACCGTCTGCCGTTCACGTATCGTTCTCAGATACGCGTTCTCTTCGGTGAGGTACTGGAAACCCACATCGTTTTTAATACGCTGCTCATGCTTCTCCCGGTAGTGTGCGATAGAGCCCGCGTCCCTGGGTTGATAGTTGGCTGCTTTGATCTGCGCCCAGGGTAATGCATTCTCAAGCTCTCTTTCACCATATTTCTCCGTCACCGAACCCAACGGGTAGATGATATCCGGAACCACGCCGCGGAACTGCGTGCTGCCACCATCCACACGGAAAAACTGCGCCATCGTCAGACGCAGGCGCCCCAGTTTATCCCCGCCGTCGCGAACGAAACGACCCAGATCCACCAACGTCTGCACCGTCCCCTTGCCAAAAGTCGGCTCGCCAATGATGATGCCCCGCCGGTAGTCCTGGATCGCACCGGCAAAGATCTCCGATGCCGAGGCACTGTTTCTGTTCACCAGCACTGCCAGCGGACCCGCATAGACGGTCTCAGGATCCGGATCCTTCTCGATCTCGACCGCACCACTGGCGTCCCTTACCTGCACCACTGGCCCGCTCGGTATGAACAGTCCGGTGAGCTCAGTGGCCTCGACCAGTGAGCCGCCACCATTGTCTCGCAGATCGATCACAATACCATCGACACCCTCATCCTGAAGCTCTTTAAGCAGCTGACGCACATCGCGGGTGGTGCTGCGAAAATCTTCCTCACCATCCGAATGCCCCCGGAAATCCCGATAGAAGGCGGGAACATTGATCACACCGATTCGCGTCAACCCCAGGCCGTCGAGACCCTCGACAATGCTCTTTTTCGCAGCCTGATCCTCCAGCTTGATCTCATTACGTGTCAGTACCACCTCGCGCTCCGCACCACCGGGGGCCGCACCATCGGACTGCAACCGCAGCCTCACCACTGTTCCTTTGGGGCCCCGGATCTGGTCCACCACATCCTGCAGACGCCATCCGACTACATCCTGAATCTCGCCCTCGTCTCCCTGCCCTACGCCGATGATACGATCCCCCGCTTGAACTTTACCGCTCTGTGCTGCCGGGCCGCCAGGGACGGTGCGCAATACCTCGGTGTATTCGTTCTCACTGCGCAGCACGGCGCCAATCCCCTCCAGCGAGAGCCGCATGCTGATATCGAAATTCTCCGAGACGCGCGGGGACATGTAGGAGGTATGCGGCTCGAGACTCAAAGTGTAGGCATTGATGAAGGTCTGAAAGACATCGTTCGATGTCAGCTGCCTTGTGCGCCGTCTCACCCCCTCATAGCGCTTTTGCAACGTCTCCTTGATCTCCTTTTCAGGCTTGCCGTTCAGACGCAGCGCCAGCGTGTCGTTTTTAACCCGCAGACGCCAGAGTTCGTCCAGCGCCACCCGATCAATGGCCCAGGGCGCTTTGGAACGATCAAACTGATACTCCTCGTCAATCGAGAAATCGAACTTCCGTTCCAGCAGATCGAGTGCGTAGGCGATGCGCTCGTCCACCCGCTGCCGATAGACACGGAATATCTCGAACGCCGGCGTCAGTTGTGCCTGCAGCAGTGCATTGTCCAGTCGAGTGCGATGAACACTGAAACGCTCGATATCCCGTGCGGTGAAAAAGCTTCTGTTCGGATCCAACGCTTCGAGATAGCGCTCGAATATCGCCGCTGAGGCGTCATCATCCAACTTGAGATGTTTGTAGTGATACTTGTCTATGACCCGGATGATGATAAGCGTTGCCTGACGCTGTTCGCGCGTTGGCTCCAGCGCATCGACCGGAACCTCAGTGACGGTCGCCCAGACTGAAATGGAAGTGCTGAATAGCAGCGCAAACGCCGCTGCAAACATTGTCGTTCTGTTCATAACCGCTCAATCCCCACCACACAAAGCTCTGTTAAGGGACCATGGAAGTGCACAATAGTTGCAGTCGTACAGAGCCGATACAGAGGCAGTTTAGCATGTTCAGCCCGCTCTCAAAGGGTATCCTGGCCACGCTGGGCAATAAGGAACGACAAGCATAAATTACATGAGATTGGATCAGGTATAACCATTAGGCATCAAACTGGACTGCAATCTCGGTGGAAAGGTGTTGGATCAAGGCAATCCAGGGTGCAGGCCGTTGATCAGATAGAGATAATCCTCGTGATCCGGAGGAATGTAGCCATGCCGGATCAGAAAATCGATAATCACCAGATTGCAGTTCAGTTTGAACTCGGGTCCGGTCTCCAACACCTCCATCACCCGGGCTATCGGCCACAACTCGAACTTCTCCACTTCACCGTCGGTACAGCGCGGTTGAAATTCTGCTGGCAGCTCGAGATCGTAGCAATAGATGGTATCCGGCTTGAGGCCTCTGCTGCTCTCGGCGACATAGGTAATGGCGCCGGTAGAGATGGCACGGCGAGCCAGCGCTGCAGGAATGCCCGCCTCCTCCCGGCACTCCTTGATCAGATTGGCTTCCAGCGTAACGGCATAAGGCAAGCCTCCGGCTACAAGATGGTCCAGTTTGCCCGGAAAGTTTTTTCGATCAGCCGACCGCTTTCCCACCCACAGATGCAACCCACCGGCATGGCGCACGAATCCATTGACATGCTGTCCGAAAGCCCGCACACCAAACAGCGGAGCCGCTGCCCGGTCGATCACGAAAAGCGCCTGCGCTCTTCCGCCCGGAGTGACTGGATAGGGTTCACCGGTCAAATACTCCAAAGAACCCTGCTGCGCCATTTCGACCAGCATCTGATTCCAACCCCGACTGCGCTCTTCGATTCCCTCTCCCGGCGCGATCAACTCGACCCCATCCGCAGTAACACTGAACAACCCGTCCCAGGCCGATATCGTCTGCACGAAAGGTCTGCGCAGATAACCGATCTTTTGTTGCCCGAATGTCAGCGGCAGAAAATCAGCCAGTCGGTGACGGTTGCACTGATCGATATAATCCCGATATTTCACCCTGATCTCCCGTTATTCGACCGTATCAACCCGCACCACACGGGCGTCATATTCACTCAACTGTGCACGGTTGCTCAGACCACGAATTCCGCTGTTGAAGAGGATGCTCCTGCCTGGCATCAGCACCCCCTCCACTTTATGCTCCCTGCCGCGGTAGATATTACCCGCTGCATCCCGCCTGCCAACCAGTACCACCGGATTCCTGACTCCGATGCCGGTGTTGTTGCTGATCTGGACCAGCAGGTTACCCGACCGGTCCATTCCCAGCCTGGTATCCAGATGGGCTCCTGGAGTGGTCGACAACTGCATCGTCGCCAGCTCCCGGGAGGCAGCCTTACCCGCTTTCGATTGGGATCTTGCGGCAACCTGGTAGTGAGTGACCGCTGTTCGCCGATCACCATTTTCCTGCGCCAGGCGCCCGAGATGATAGTGGGCGTCCGCAGTGGGCAATAGCTGCAGGCTCCGCTGCAGATCGCTACGCGCGCCTGAGTCGTCTCCCAGTGCAGATCTCACCACCCCGCGTTGGAGATAAGGGAGGAAAAATTCAGGATTCAGGGAGATCGCCTTGTCGTAGGCCCGGCGCGCTTGCTGCAGATTGTTCTGCTGTTGGTATGCATCACCGCGCAGCGCATGAAACAGTGCCTCCCGCGGTTCGATCGAGATCGCCTTGTCAGCCAGTCTCGACGCTTGCCCCGGCTGCCTGTCGAGCAGCTTGACCCCTTCGTCGTATGCATCGTACGCTGGCTTGGTCTGTCTCAAGTGGGCGATCATGCGACGATAGATCTCCCGGCCCAGCTTGCCGCCCCGCCCCAATCGGGCTGCTGTCTGACGGTTCTTCTCAACTCGTTCGGGGGAAGGTGGGTGACTGGCAAACAGCCCGGACAACCAGTTTGGTTCCTTGCTGCCGAAGAGACGGACAAAAGTTTCCTGCAGACCTATCGCTGCGGACGGATCGTAACCAGCACGTTGCATGTAGAGCATACCGAACTGGTCTGACTCCAGCTCCGCTTCACGCGAATAGCGCTGGTTGATCAGATTGCCCCCGAGGGACGCCGCCCCCATGGCGATATCCGCATAACCGCTCTCTCCGGCTGCCAGACCCACCGCGGTCAGCGCTCCCTGCAGCAGCACACCGCGCTCGATTCCCTGTGCACTGTGGCGCGCCGCCGCATGCACGATCTCATGGCCCAGCACCGCCGCCAGCTCTGCTTCACTGTTGAGCTCCACCAGCAGTCCCCGGTTTATCGCGATCTTACCACCCGGGAGCGCCCAGGCATTTGGCGAGGAGTCATTGACGATCGCAAACTCATAGGGAAGCTTGCGGTCACTCACCTTCGCCAGCTCCGCACCTACCTGGCTAACGTAGCGGGTCAATTCGGGATCCGCAGTGTAGTCACCACCCTGGAGTTGGCGGCTCGGCAGGTACTGGTTACTGCCTATATCCAGCTCGGATGACTCCGGCACCAGTGCCAGTTCGCTCTTTCCGGTCACCGGGTTGGTGGCGCAGGCACCCAGCAGCAGAGTGAGCAGAAAAAGTGTTAGCAGAGCCGCAATTTTCATCTCACATCGACCTCTCTCTTGACCTGTTCCCAAAGCCTGTCCAGCCGCGCTTCCGACAACGCTGAGAGGCTGGTGCCATGGTCATCCGCTGCGGTTTCCAGGGCACGGAATCTGCGCTCGAATTTGCTGTTCGCATGGCGCAGCGCGGACTCCGCATCAACCCCCAGATGACGTGCGAGATTGACGCAGCTGAAGAGTAGATCACCCAGTTCATCGCTCAGTTTCTCCGGCGTCGGATCCTGCGCCAGCAGTGCCTCGAGCTCTGCGGACTCTTCGCGGATTTTCGCCAGCGGCCCGTCAGCAGAACGCCAATCAAAGCCCACCTTGGCAGCCCGTTTCTGCAGCTTTTCAGCGCGCACCAATGCAGGCAGCCCCAATGCCACACCGTCCAGCTGGCTCTGCCGCCCACCGCCGCTGTGGGATCTGCGCTCCTCTGCTTTATGCCGCTCCCAGGCTTCGCTCTGTTCGTCGACACCGGCAACCCGCGCTTCTGCAAACACATGCGGATGACGACGAATCATCTTCTCGGTAATCCCGCGGGCCACATCGTCAAAATCGAACGCGTCAATCTCTTTCGCCAGCTGCGCGTAGAAAACCACCTGGAACAGCAGATCACCGAGCTCCGCGCACAACTCCGACATCTCTCCACGCTCGATCGCATCGGCCACCTCATAAGCCTCTTCGATGGTGTGGGGCAGAATGGTTTTAAACGACTGCGCCAGATCCCAGGGACAACCGTCCTCGGGATCTCTCAGCCGCGCCATTAAGTCGAGTAAACGCTGCATATGCGAAATCCGATCAAATCCTCGTTGCAAGATAGACTCTCACTAGCACAGACCGGTTCATAGCGCGGCAAGCCGTACCTCCTGCGCTGGAGGCGAACAGAACCGGTCGATAACCGCTCATTGAAGTAACTTTACACTGAGACACTGAGGCACAGGGTGCGCCTCCCACGAGCTGCCCCCCTAGGGGTGGATCCCGGCCAGTCTATCAGAACGGCAGGGCCAAGTCCGGGATTCCACGAGGAGGCGCATGCCGTCCCTGGCATGCCGCGGGTATCCCCGGATGAGGGATCAGAATTCGCCGGTAGCACCGGCAACCATGATATCCAGCATCTGCCGGTTGACCTTGATTGCGGTATCCACCACCTCCTGCGGCAGGAGCTGGCTGTTGATCAACATGTCCAGGTTGAGCATCATCAACCAGAGTTTGCCCTGCGCATCCTCGACCATCGAGATACGACATGGCATGTAGCTGGCGAATATCGGGTTGTTGATGATCATGGTGCGGGCATCCATCGGATTGCAGAACTGGTAGATGGCAAGGAAGGGTGTCTCGACCCCGCGCGACTCCAGCTCCGCAGAGACCTCCTGACTCCCCACCAGACGCAGATTGAGTTCGACCGCCTTGGAGAGCATCGCCTGAACCGCATCCTCTCTGGTCACCCCTGGCTTCAGCTCCATCTGCGCCACCGTCTGGGTGATATCGGTGATGCGCAGGCCACCGCCGGGAACCGGTCTGGGCGGCAGAGGCACCGCAGGCGGCATCGTCACCGGCGGCCTGGCCGCCATCGGGCGCGGTGGTATGAAGCGCTCACCCGGCACGACCAGCGCGTCATCCAGCGTGGTGGTGAATGCAATCATGTCCAGTACCTCCTGATCGGAATAGTCGTCGAAGGTCTCGTCATCAGGGTCGTCCGCGTGCTCTCTCGCTCTGCCCTTGAACATCTGTATCGACTGGAAAAGATACTCCGGATGTTGTCCTGCGAGCTGAGGCGCCTCCTTCTTCTCCTTGCCCATTCCGTTTGTCGCGTGGCAGGTTTTGCAGTCATCCATATAGAGCTCTTCACCATTCTCGGGATTACCCGGGGTCCGCTGGGGGATGTTGAAGTGCTGGTCTCTGGCGATCTCCAGACTGGAAAGATAGGCGATGACATCCTCAATATCCTGCTGTCGCATCTGCGCCAGTCCGGACGTCTGCATCATGGTCGGGTTGATCCGCTTGCCACTGATATAATCCGCTATCGACTTGCGCAGATAGAACTCCGGCATACCCGCCAGCCGCGGTGACAGACGCCCGGTGGCGCCCTGACCATAAATACCGTGGCAGAACGCGCAGTTCTTGTTGATGCGCTCTCCGTTGGCCAGATCGACCGCCATCACGGCATGAGTAAACGTCAGAAACAGAACCAGTAATATGATATTTTTGTGCATTCAAACCTCCCATAGCGCATTCAATCGCAGTAACCCGCAAACCGCACAAATGGAGCGCGGAATCCATCACCGTTTTCAGTGACAGACCCATTATCCATACTTCAATCAACTAATTAACTGTTGTGTTTAAATGATATTCACTCTTTTCAATGTGATCAGTCAGATACCATCGACCAGCCAGTGCCGGTCAGGCGCTTGATTCACACTGCACAGAGTTCGCCAACATCCCGACACCTGTCTGGTCGGGCGACTCTAACACCGAAGATTACGGGTGCGGATTTTTTGCTTGAATAATCCATTAAATTCTGGCGATAATCCGCCACCAGAATAACAAGCAGTGTATTGGGTTCAAGTGGTGGCCCTCCTTAGCAGCAGTTTCTGTAGCTTCGTCATGAAGTTCATACCTTATGCTGTGGGAGAAGCCGAAGCTGGAAACTCACTTTGTAAAAAATAAAAATCGAAAACAATAAAAAATCCACTGTGATCCGGGTGGGGTGGCCATGTGACCATTTTTATGCTTCGTCTGACAGCAATTGTATTTTTCAGTGTCGGGTACGGCTTTTCCATGTCAGCGACAGCCACTGTTGGTGATAACCCGGCAGGAAAAAGTCCGCCCAAATTGGACAATGCCACCTGTCAGAGTTGTCACGACGGGAAATCGGAGACCTATGAAGTCCCCGGACCGGATGGAGAGATGCGCCCCTTATTGGTGATCGAACCGACCGGCTATCAGCAAAGCATACATGCCGGAATGGAATGTATCTCCTGCCACAAGGAGATCGTGGATGCTGTCTCTCCACACCAGTTGGCCCCGGTAGTCAAACCCGACTGTGTCCAATGCCACAAGAATCTTTCGGTGCAGAATGCGAACGAAGGGAAGCAAGATGCAGCAAGGGATAAGGTCGTCCAAAATTCACTCTCTTATGATCGCTCCTTTCATGCTCAACCGCACAAGGAGATACCGAATCGGCCACGCGCTACCTGCGACGATTGCCACGACAGCCATTTTTTCAACGTCCCTCCCAAAGGCAGCCCGGAACGCGAGGGGGAGTGGCGCCTTGGCGCACCCACCACCTGCGCTGCAAAGTGCCACGACGAATCGCTGGAGTACTACAGCGAATCGGTGCACGGTTTGCTGCTTACCGAAGAAAAGGACCCGAAGGGAGCCATCTGTTCCGACTGTCACGCAAGCCACGAAGAACGTGTCACCACCGCGGATGAATTCAAAGTCCTCATCACCAAGGAGTGCGGTAACTGCCACAAAGAGAATTTCGGCAGCTACGCCGATACGTATCACGGCAAGATCAACCGGCTCGGGTATGGCTATACCGCGAAGTGCCATGACTGCCACGGCAGCCACAGTATCCTCAAGGTGGACGACCCCTACTCCGCTGTCCATCCAAAAAACCGACTCAACACCTGTAGCAAGTGCCACGATGGAGGTGAGAGCGGCCGACCGAAAGCCACCGAGGGTTTTGTCTCCTTTGCTCCCCACGCCAACGCTTTCGATTTCAAACGTTATCCTCAGGTGGCAGCGGCCTATTGGTTCATGATTCTGTTGCTCGTCGGCACTTTCGGGTTCTTCTGGATCCACTCGGTGCTTTGGTTCTATCGCGAATTCCAGGATCGGAAGGAGCACCGTAGCCGTGCCCATGTAGATACCGAGGCGCTACCAGGGGCGGTTGGCAAGCAGGTATACCGTTTCGGCCCTGTCTCCCGAATCGCCCACTTGGTATTCGGGGTCAGTGACATGACGCTGGTGTTGACTGGTTTGGTGCTGCTTTTCGCGGGGGCAGCCTGGGCACCTGTACTGATCAAGCTGCTGGGTGGACCACAGATTACCGGACTCATCCATCGCTCGGTGGCGGTGATCTTTGTCAGCGTGCTGCTACTGCATATCCTCTATCTCATCTATTTCATTTTCAAAAACCTGAAAACTTTCCGCTGGTTCGGACCGGATTCGCTGATACCCAACTGGAAGGACATGGAAGACATCGTCGGCATGTTCAAATGGTTCGTCGGCAAAGGACCCAAGCCTCTGTTCGATCGCTGGACCTACTGGGAAAAGTTCGATTACTGGGCGGTCTTCTGGGGTGTCGGGGCCATCGGCATCACCGGGCTCATGCTCTGGTTCCCCACCGTGGTGGCCTCTTTCCTGCCCGGCTGGACCCTCAACGTCGCCGCCGTAATCCATAGCAAGCAGGCTCTGCTCGGAGCGGTCTTCCTGTTCACGGTGCACTTCTTCAATGTTCATCTGCGTCCGGAGAAATTCCCCCCGCCGGACGTGGTCATGTTCACCGGCTCCGTAGACCTGGACGAGTTCCGACGTGAGCGGCCGGCCCAATACCAACGCCTGCGCGAAAGTGGGCAGTTGGAAAAGTACCTGGTAGACCAGCCATCCCGCCCGATGACAATAGGTTCCAAACTACTGGGGCTCAGTCTCATTGGCATAGGCTTCGTGATCCTGGTGCTGTTGGTAAATGGAGCTTTCACCGGCTAGGATTGGGTCGGTTGACCGATTGAATTCTGGTAATTGAAACGAAAGTTGACCTTAGAAACAGTGTTTTGTGGAGAATCAAACGAATGAAGAGTGATCTGGCCCGGAAAGTAACCGCCCTGTTGTTGGGCATCTCATTCGCAATGGTATCGGTCGCCGGTTTTGCTGCCGACTACGATAAAAAAGCGGCGACAATGTTGTTCAAGCGCAATGAGTGCAACAAATGCCATGCCAAAGATCGCGATAAAAAGGGAACCGCATTGCGTAAGCTTGCCAAGGAACTCAAAGAGAAGGAGGACCCGATGGGCGAGATAGTCAAGAACCTCACCACCCAACCCATGGTTAAACTTCTCGACACGGGTAAAGAGGAGAAACACACCAAAATCGACACCGAGGATATGGGTGAGATAGAAAATCTTGGTAAATGGATTCTTTCGCAGTAACGCAGGTAGAGGGCAGCCTGACCCTTTTCGAGGTCAGGTTAACGGTAGTGCGGGTTTATAGCAGTTGATACTAAAGGAAGGCGAAGCGATGAGCGGCACGCATTGCCTATCCGATGAAACAATAATAACACTTAAGCCGCTGTTATTCTGTCCGGTTGCTGAACGGTCTGTTTTGTCGGAAGCAGCGTTGCCTAGCTCCGCTGACCCGCAGCTAATGATCAGATTGCAGCAGATTTTTCCATACCAGGGAAGGCGGTCAAATTGCCGAATTGTCGTTGACAGCTGATTTCCACCTTTCCGGCTGGAATGACAGTCAATTTTGGCAAGTGCCATGCAGAGTATTTAAGAACAAAAGCTGTAATAACTTATTGTATTACAGACAACTTTCACCATAGGGGGATATCCGATGAAGCGCTTGCAATGCGTGCTTTGGGCATGGTTTTGCGCCATGACGTTTTCAGGCCCGATGTTGGCGGCCGAGGGGTTGGTCAAGATCCAGGATCTGATCATGAAGGATGACGCCAAGTGTACTTCCTGTCATGACGAATCCGATAAGGCTAAGCCTCTGGTCATCGGCCAGACCCGGCACGGAACGCGTGCCGATGGACGCACTCCAACCTGCGTCAGCTGCCACGGGGAGAGCGACCAGCATATCCGCGAAGCGGAAGCGGGTGAGATAAAACCCCCGTCCAAGACCGACGTGGTGTTCGGTATGAGATCCAAAACCGATGCCCTGACCCAGAACGGCAAGTGTCTCAGTTGTCACCAGGGAAGTACCCGCATCAACTGGCAGTCGAGCACCCACGCAAATCGCGAAGTGGTTTGCACATCCTGCCACGAAATTCATTCCAGCCACGACAAGACCCGAGACAAGCGGGAACAGACAGAAATCTGTTTCAACTGCCACAAGCAGCAGCGCTCACAACTGCACCGTCCCTCACACCATCCGGTACTGGAGGGAGAGATGGCCTGTTCGGATTGCCACAACGTGCACGGCGACAACCCGATGCAACTGGTCAAGGCCAGCACCAACGAGACCTGCTATACCTGCCACATGGAGAAACGGGGACCGTTCCTGCATAACCACCAACCGGTGGCTGAGGATTGTGGGATCTGTCACAGCGCCCACGGAACCATTACTGACAATCTGCTCAAGTACCGGCAGCCCTATCTGTGCCAGGGGTGCCATAGCCACACCCGGCATCCCACCTCATCTCCGAGTTTGGTGACCGCTCCAGGTAGTGGCAGAAACATTCCTCAGGGACGTGGCTGCGTCAATTGCCATACCAACATTCACGGCAGCAACAGTACACAGAACGCGACCCCGGGTACGCGTTTCGTCCGCTGATTGAACTTTAAGGGAGAGCAGACATGAAAAAGATGAATGACAAATTCACCATGACCACCCTTGCTGTTGCGTTGGCGGCGGTGAACAGTTCCGGCGCGTATGCGATGGAAGACGATTTCGATGACGAACCCAGCGTGGAGGAGTTAAGCACACCCAGCAGCAGTGTCTCCTTCGGGATCGGCCACTGGAGCGGTGAGCGGGAACAGTATGGCATGTTCGACGGCATCCGGGATGATGGAACTGTGCTCCTGCTGGATGCGGACATCAACCAACGGGATGATGCCACCGGCACCTGGATCACCGGCAAGGTCAACAACCTGGGACAGGACAACCGCGATGCGGAGTTCGGCTACGAGCGTCAGGGGGACTGGGGCGTCGGCATCAATTACGATCAGACCCCGCGCTATGCGCCTTACGAGGTCAATACCGGTCTGCAGGGCAGCGGCAGCGACTCCCAGTCACTGGTCACTGTCGTTCCCGGAGCGGGGCAAGACAAGACACTCAATACTGAGCGCAAGGAGTTCGGTGTCAATCTCTACAAGTATTTGACGCCTGAATTGAAATTCAAGGCCGATTTCCGGAACCTGGAAAAGGATGGTGCACGTCACTGGGGCTACCGGGCTGAAGCGGCCGGTAATGATGTTGTATTCGTGACCGAGCCGATCGACGCCACAACCCAGCAATGGGAGGCTTTGTTGGAGTACACGGGCGAGAAATTCCAGCTAAACAGCGGCTATAGCGGGAGTCGGTACAGCAATCACGAATCCTTGGCAAGCGTCAGCTTTGGGGCGGCAACGGATTACCTTTCGCTGCCTTTTGACAACCAGGCCCACCAGTTCTTCGTGAATGGCGGCTACAGCTTCACCCCGACTACCCGCGGCACCTTCAAGCTCTCCTACACACATGCCACGGCGGACGAGAACATACCCACCGCCAGCGCCCCGGGCATCACTCTGGGAACCGGCGCACCGACGGATTTTGATGGAGAGGTGAATACCACGCTGATGCAGATCGGCCTGACCGCACGGCCGGTTAATAATCTGAGCGTGCTCGCCAACCTGCGCTACCACAAGGTGGATGAACAGACCCCGGAGTATCTGATCGACCTGAACGCTCCGGATCAGGATGTGCATAGTACTCCGCTCGACTTTCGAACGATCTCCGGCAAACTCGAAGGCACCTATCGGCTGCCACGCGATTATGCGGTGACCGCTGGCATCGATCATCGTAATCAGAAGCGCACCGTACCGGCGGGAACAGACAATGACGCAGACGGTCAAGATGACGAGCGTTATGTGCCCTGGCGGGAGGATATCAAGGAGACGACCTATCGCCTCCAGTTGCGCAAGAGCGTATCGGAGACGATCAATGGAGCTATCGACCTGCGGCACAGTCAACGGGATGGTTCCGATTACGAGAATGCGATACACGCGGACGGCCCGATCAATCCTTTCAACATCTCCGACCGTGACCGTGATACGGTCAAACTGGCTCTCGACTGGATGCCTACCAATCAGTTGGGCATGCAGTTCAATTACGAACAATCCTGGGACGATTACAGTTCGGACTTTAGCGCTGCAGAGGTTGCAGCATTTAACGCGACACTGGGTGCAGGCAGTCCGGTTCCCGCCACGACCATGTGGTATGGCCTGCAGGATGGCAGTTCAAAACTGATCTCGTTGGACATGGACTATGTCTTCAACGAGGAGTGGCGCATGTACGGCTGGGTTTCCAGGGATGAAACCAGAGCAACCGAGCATGTTGGCGATTTCGGAGTGTCAGGTGGTGCCACGACACTCGCATTCGAACGGACCAGCAAACTGAAGGACACCGGCACTTCAATAGGACTTGGCATCAAAGGCAAACCCAGTCACCGGTTAAGCGTTAAGGCCGATCTGGAATGGACCCGGAGCAAGAGCGAGTTTGACGATAATGACCCGTCAGTCACCGATCCGCTGCCAGATATCAACAGCACAGCCACCAAGCTCACCCTGTCCGCCGAGTATGCGTTGACGAAGAATTCGGATCTTCGCCTGGACCTCATTCACCAGCGGTGGAAATCGGATGACTGGCGGTGGGAGTTCGCTGATGGCAGTTCGTTTGTCTACGATGACGCCTCCGACGGTACCACGGTGACGAAAGACTCGAATCAGGACGCCACCTTCGTCGGCCTGAGTTACCGCTACAGATTTTAAATCATAAGCAACTCAGATTGATTGAAGACAGTGCAAGCCCCCCCCTTTGTGGTAGAAAAAAGGGGGGGAAGCCTAGTACATCCGCAGATAAAAATTCTGATAGCTTTCAGCAGGCAGATGTGTTTACTCCACATAAAACCGGAGCAGCCTGTCCGATACCCTGGGCTCCCGGAAAATCGACGGGGGTAAGAGGAGGAGTTCGCCGGGCCATTCCTGCAGGCAGCGTCAGATCAGAGCGACGAGCGACTACTGGCATCTTCGCCAGCAACGGGAAAGAGGATTCATGCTGTCGCTACTCTCCCAATCAGCGCACATTGAGCCCAATCGCTCTGGAGCGCTTCGCCTGCAACGCATCCTCCCTGTTCATACCCGACCTCAGCTCCTCCGTTCTAGCTTCTCTCTGCGGGATGGGGTGAGTTACCTGACTGGCCGCTTACGTGTTTTTGAGGTAGTTCACCAGCGTCTGGAAACGTATCTGGTCGGGCGACTCGAACACCGGGTCGTCGTGTTTCGGCAGGTTGGCACTGATCTCCGCCCAGTCCGTTTCGGTCAACTCCGCTTCAAGTAGCGGAAACACCTCCCGCTCTTCCAGGGCCAAGTGAAGATGCTGCAGCGCGATATACTCTCTACCCTGAGTCTCGAGCTCGGCGCGACTCATCACCGCCTCGTGCAGAATTCCCTCCAGAGAGTGGCGGAAAGTCCGGGTGAGCTGAGCGAGATTACTGTGCTGCCTGGCGAGGCGTGCAAACAGTTCATCATGCCCTTTTATGCGTTTTTGCGCGATCCCGTAAATCAGATTCTCCAACGGATGATGACCCTGATCGGCAAATGCCTCCAGGTACTCCATCAACTCGATCTTGAGATCGAAATCAGACTCCCTACCCGCAAAGAAGTCATCCAGCTGCTGGGTCAGCATGGCCAGGATTTTCTCCAGATTGCGATGATCTCGCGACAGTTGTTCGAGTTGTTTATGCATAATGCCGGCGTCTCCTGTGATTGCTGTTGTTTGGCTTTATACTGTAATCCACCTCAACTTTCAGCACTGTTTGTACGGTTGAGTTTAAGTGATCGCCAAAACCAGCTCCGTGGCTTGTTCTCTCCGGTCAGCACATAGTCAAGCGCATAGTAGTTCTGCAGCGTCCAGCCCATCCGGTCGGCGGCGCTGCGCTTGCCGCAAAACAGCACGCGGTCGGTCACTTTCAGGTGGGTATCCAACGGTGGCAACATCATCCTGGCACCATGCCGGATGATCATCAACGGAATGGTGGGCAATACCCTCTCCCGATCACGCGGATCCCGGGTCAGGTCGCTCAGATGAACCACCCGACCGTGCGCCAGCGCGCCGGAGACTGCGAGTGCCGAGTCGGAATCGATATGCAATTCCCACACCTCCGGCCGCTCGTTATCAACCAGCAGTGCGATTCTCTTTACCAGATCACAGGCCCACGCTTCATCCTGATACATGGCGAGCCCGATAAAATCGTGCAACAGCGGGGTACCGAGCATCACCCTGATCCGGTTGGCGATGATGGAACTGGGGTGCATGATGATGTCGGCACCGACGGCGTCGAATATCTGGGTATTGTCCAGATTGCTCTGCCGCGCAACCACGAACAGATTGGAGGTCAACTCTCTGGCAGTCATGATGATCGAAAGGTTGTTCGCATCGTCATCCGTGCCGGCAACCAGGCCGACCGCCTTCCCGATACCCGCCTCTTCCAGGGTAACCGCCTCGGTACCCCGGCCTTCGATCAAAACACCATCGGGGGGACTGTTCACCCGCTTGCTGACATCCACCACGACTGGGTCTATACCCTCCTCTTTCAACCGCTGGTAGACCGCCCGTCCGAAACGACCGTAACCGCAGACGATCCAGTGCCCTCTTTTCGGAGGGTAGACAGGCTCTCTCAACGACAGATCCCGGTTGCCGGCAAGCCACTCCTGAAGCAGGTAGAGACCCGGAGCCTGGAGTGCGGTGGCAAGATGCAATGCAAAAGTGTCGAACGGGTTGACGATATAGTCGGTGCCAAAAGAGCGCATGTTCGCTTCGACATCGTGTGAATCGGCGCGGCAGATCACCTTGATGCGCGGATGGAGCAATTTACTGGTGATGGCAACTTTCAGATTCGCCTTGTTGACGTTGGTCAACGCCACCACACCCTGACAGAGTGGATGCTTTAGCCCGGCATCGATAAGATGCTGCGGCCGCCGTGCATCAGCGCATAGCGCAGGCACAAATTGCCGCAGGTTCTCCAGTTCAAGCGAATCGATACGCTCCTGGTCGTTATCAATGGTAACCACATCCTGATGTCTATCCGTGAGGCTGCGAATCAGTGCGCTGCCGGTTTCACCGTAGCCGCAGACGATGTAGAAGGGTTTCAGCTGAGCGCGCACACGGCGGGCAAAGCGGCGTTCTATCAGTGCCTGGCGGAAGGTACGCTCCTGCACCAGTGCGAGTAGTTTACCGATAGCATAAAACCAAACCACCACCGAAGCGTAGAGAGAAAAGGTAACCCAGAGCCGCTGTCCGTCGGTGAACGCGTAGGGTATTTCGCCAAATCCGATGGTGGTGGACATGAAACTGACGAAATAGAAAGCGTGAAAAAAATCCATATACCAGAGGTTGCCGGCATCGTCCTGACCCGGAATCAGGGTAAGTCCGAGCGTTGCCACCGCGTGTGTCACTACCAGGATCAGCAGCGGTCGGCGCATGCGCCTGAAGGCGAGGAAAACGATGTTATCCATCGTGCGAATGAGCCTGACGAAAAATCAACGCCGTAACATGACCGTTTCGATCACCAGCAGCACCACCGAGACCACATTAGCGAGCATCGCCCCACCCGAGAGCGATACGATGCTGGCGGTCACCCCGGGGGTGAGGCCGGTCTCGGTGACATGCTCGGCAACCGCCCAAACCAACACCGCCACGAGCAGTTGCAGCACCGCCACCAGACTGGTGGCAAGCAGCACCGCGCCCATCTGCGTGCGATCGCCAAACTTCAATACAGTGGCGATCAGGTTGACCACCACCACCGCGAAGAGTTCGTAGACATGATGGTGCTCCGGATTGTCCAGCTCACCGACGAAAAATCCGAAATTCAGCGTCAACGCCAGTACGATAAAAAAACCGAATACGACCTTCTCCGGGTTCATGGTCAACTCCTGCAAAATGGTGCAAGTGCCGGTGCTCCTGCTCGATTGAGACAGACCACAGCGGCTCATGGAAGCTACCGGTCGGTTCAGGGCTGGGTAACCGGCCGCTACCTGTTGGATCATAAATGTTCGATCATACGCTATCCTCGCGCCGGCCGGGAACGGTGCGTCATGTTCACGCTCTGCTCTCCTCCATGAAAGTAACCCGACAACAGCTGGTGTCGAACTGGCAGGCAGGGGGTCACATCCATCGACGCTACTTTGCTGGTGAGTCGGAAGCAGCTACGGAGATACCCAGGCGAGTGTGATCCAGTTCACGCATACTGTTCCTATTGGTAACACTTTCCTGTTACCTCACCGGACATAACGCTACATTTTGTAACGCACCGCCCCACCCTCATGTCACAGACCCGATGTGATTCACCTGATGAATCAACGAAGTGTGAATATTGGCTTGGTTCGTGCTATAAATTCCGGTAGATGCTAAGGAGAAAATACATATAAATCTGAAGGTTTAGCCAGACAAGCTGTTGTTCCCGCGTTGCGCTGACACGATTCCGCGCAGTGCGACACGGGTCCATCGGATGGTGATCCGAAGCATCGGTCACAGATAATTCAAACTATTGGAGAGGGCAGTTTAATGAGCACACCTCAAGCAACGTCGGGGGAGGCCTACTGGAAGGCCAACCTTCGGATAATCATCATTCATTTGGTGGTCTGGGCATTCGTGTCCTATTTCTGCGGCATCATCCTACGGCCAGTCCTGTCTGGCATTCCGGTCGGTGGTACCGACCTCGGTTTCTGGTTCGCCCAGCAGGGTTCGATGTTCATATTCATCGCGCAGATATTCATCTATGCCGCGCAGATAGGCAAACTTGACCGTCAGTTCGACGTTCACGAAGACTGAGCGAGGAGTCTAAATCTATGGATCTTCAAACATTAACATTCATTGTAGTTGGCGCGACCTTCGCTCTCTATATCGGCATCGCCATCTGGGCCAAAGCCGGAAGCACGGGCGAGTTCTACGCCGCCGGCCGCGGTGTCCACCCGGTCGCCAACGGTATGGCGACGGCCGCCGACTGGATGTCCGCGGCATCGTTCATCTCGATGGCCGGACTGATCGCCTTCATGGGCTACGACGGAGCGCTGTTCCTGATGGGCTGGACCGGCGGCTACGTGCTGCTGGCGATGCTGCTGGCACCCTATCTGCGTAAATTCGGCAAGTTCACCGTGCCGGAGTTCATCGGTGACCGCTACTACTCCCAGATCGCACGTATAGTGGCGGTGCTTTGTCTGATCGTCGCCTCACTCACCTACGTCATAGGTCAGATGAAGGGTATCGGCGTAGCCTTCTCCCGCTTCTTGGAGCTGGATTACGAGACCGGGTTGTTCATCGGCATGGGTATCGTCTTCGTCTACGCGGTACTGGGCGGCATGAAGGGTATCACCTACACCCAGATCGCCCAGTACGTGGTGTTGATCATGGCTTACACCATCCCGGCGATCTTCATCTCGCTGCAGTTGACCGGCAACGTAATTCCGCAGATGGGTATGTTCAGCAACCTGTCGGACGGTACTCCGCTGCTGGCCAAGGTCGATGCGATCGTCGCGGACCTGGGTTTTCCCCAATACACGGCGCAGAAGACCAGCACACTGAACATGGTCTTCTACACCTTCTCGTTGATGATCGGTACCGCCGGTCTGCCCCATGTGATCATCCGCTTCTTCACCGTACCCAAGGTGCGTGATGCGCGCTTGTCCGCCGGTTGGGCACTGGTCTTCATCGGCATCCTCTACACCACCGCGCCGGCCGTGGGCTCCATGGCCTTCTACAACCTGGCCAACACGGTACAGCCGGGACCGGTCGCATCTGCCGACGGTGCCATGCTGTATGAGTCCCGTCCGCAATGGTTCAAGAACTGGGAGACCACCGGTCTGCTCAAGTTCGAGGACAAGAATGGTGACGGTCGCGTACAGTACCGTAAGGGTGACGACAACGAGCTGACCGTAGACCGTGACATCATGGTGCTGGCCAATCCGGAAATCGCCGGGCTGCCCAACTGGGTGATCGCAGTGGTGGCCGCGGGTGGTCTTGCTGCCGCACTCTCCACCGCCGCGGGTCTGCTGTTGGCGATGTCCACCGCCATCTCCCACGACCTGTTGAAAGGCATGTTCGCCAAAGGCATATCGGAGAAGAATGAACTGCTGGCAGCCCGTATCTCGATGGCTGCGGTGATTGCGGTCGCTGGATGGTTTGGTCTGCATCCGCCAGGATTTGCCGCTCAGGTGGTGGCGCTGGCCTTCGGACTGGCCGCCTCCTCGATCTTCCCGGCGCTGATGATGGGTATCTTCAACAAACGGGTCAACAACACCGGTGCCGTGCTCGGCATGCTGGCCGGACTGTTGTCCACCCTGATCTACATCTTCTGGTTCAAGGGTTGGTTCTTCGTCCCCGGCACCGAGATGCTGCCCAACAAGCCGGAAAACTGGTTCCTGGGTATCCAGCCAGAGGCCTTCGGCACCATCGGCGCGGCGATCAACTTCGCTGTTGCAATCATGGTCTCCAAGGTTACCAAAGCACCGCCGGAGCATATTCAGCATCTGGTGGAAGACATCCGTACCCCGAGAGGAGCAGGTGCCGCTACCGGCCACTAACCCACTTGGCTAAAGATGTATTGTAGAATGGACCCCGCCTCGTGCGGGGTCTTTTTTTGGGGGGGATCAGGCGAACGCCAACCATACCTCCCAAATCTGGGTAAGAATTGTTGTTTATGCTGGCGGCGTTACGAGAGAGAATAACCACCTTCCCTGATGGAATCTCTAACAATGAGCGGATGACGAGAGCACAACTTCGAATTAGGTAAAGGTTACTGTCCAGAAAAATAGATGGATATCGAATTACTAGAAATCAGAGATTTTCTCGCGGCAAATCACCCATTTGATCAACTGCCTGAAGCCGCATTGTCAGAGCTGCCCACCCGATTGCAGGTACGCTATTTTCGGCGTGACACCGTCATCTCCGAAACCAACAGTCTCGACAACTATCTCTATCTTATCCGCACTGGTGCGGTCGAGATGTTCAGTGCGGAAAATGAGCTGCTGGCACGACTGGGTGAAGGGGATGTCTTCGGTTACCGTGCCTCACGCCGTCCCAATCAGATTGAACACCACTGCACCGCACTGGAGGATGCACTGATCTATCAGCTGTCGGCACAGGATGTCGACCGCCTCTGTGAACACCACACCCAATTCGCCTATTTTTTCGGCAGCGTGGTCGGAGACCGGCTGCGTGATGCGGTCAGTCATGCCGCGCAGGTGACCCATTCGCAGGTCAACCTGATCACCACACCGATCAGCGAGTTGCTCAAACGTGAGCCGGTGAGCATCTCCCCTTCAGCCAGCATCTACGAGACCGCAAAAAAAATGGCCGAAGAGCGCGTCTCATCGATTCTGGTGATCGCCAAAGGGCAACTGGCGGGTATCGTGACCGATCGTGATCTACGCAATCGGGTCGTGGCCGAAGCGCTGGATGTCAATCTGCCGATCACGGAAATCATGACTTTCAACCCGACCTCGCTGAAGGAGGACGCCTTCGCCTTTCAGGCGCAACTGCATATGGCCCGGCACAACATCCATCACCTGCCGATCACCCGGGGTGAGGGGATCGCCGGGATGATCACCGCGACCGATCTGACCAAACATCAGACTACCTCGGTCGTCTACATGGTGAGCGACATCTTCAAGCAGGACAATATCCAACACATGCGGGAGGTGGCCGATAAAATCCCCGATCTGCTGGTCAACATGGCCGCTGCCGAAGCGAGCGCCGACAGCGTCGGACATGTGATCACGTCGATCACCGACGCCATCACGACACGCCTGCTGCAGTTGGCCGAGGAGCGGCTGGGAGCCCCGCCGGTACGCTATGTCTGGGTTGCGGCTGGTTCCCAAGCACGCAACGAGCAGACCGCCAAGTCGGACCAGGATAACTGCATGATTATCGACGACACTTACGACCCCAAGCTGCATGGCGACTACTTCAAGGAGCTGGCCAAGTTTGTCTGCGATGGTCTGAACGCCTGCGGCTACGTCTATTGTCCTGGCGAAATGATGGCGACCAACGATAAATGGCGCCAGCCACTGCGGGTATGGAAGGAGTATTTCAGCAACTGGATCACACAACCTGAACCGATGTCGCTGATGTTGACTTCAGTCTTCTTCGATATGCGCCGCGTCTATGGCTCACGCAACTTGTTCCGGGACATCGCCGATCACGCACTGGAAATGACACGAGGTAACAGAATCTTTCTCGCATTCATGTCGGGCAATGCGCTGTCGCATCAGCCACCGATCGGTTTCTTTCGCAATTTTGTTCTGATCAAGGGGGGCGAGCACAATCAAACTTTTGACGTCAAACACAACGGCATTGTCCCGATCGTCGATCTTGCCCGTGTCTACAGTCTGGCTGCCGGTAGTAAGTCAGTAAACACCCTGGACCGGCTGGAGGTGGTTGCCGAAGGCGGCGAGATCACTTCGGAAGGGGCACGCGATCTCAAAGATGCACTGGAGTTTATCTCTTATCTGCGAATTCAGCATCAGGCGCGTTTGATCAAAGCGGGCCAACCCGCCGATAATTTCATGTCACCCGATCATCTGTCACACTTCGAGCGCAACCACCTGAAAGATGCATTTTCGGTGGTGCGCTCCATGCAGAACGTTCTCAGCCAGCGCTATAAGATGTAATTTCACCCTGTCTTTGGATGGCAGCCGTAATTCAACGCAAAGAGATGTTTACGATAGTCTATTTTCATCCATGTCGACACGCTCTATCGATGAGTGTTGTCAGCCTGCTACGGCTGGGGCGAGTCTTACTGTGCTTGAGATTGGCTGCATTTGAAATAGTCCTTATGGCTTCCGTTCCCCCTCCAAACCGATTCATCACCAAACCAACCCTGCGCCAGATTCCGCGCCACACCGTGAATAGGGTGAGGTGATATGTCGATCTGGAAATTTCTGTTCAATCTCGATGAGCGGCGCAACTGGTATCTGCGCAAGATGCCGGAGGGCCCACTGCGCAGTTACTACGAATCAAGCTTTCCCGCTAACGACACAGACTGGCGGCAGGTGGACTATCTCGCGCTCGATTTCGAAACAACCGGATTGGACAAGCGAAAAGATGAGATCCTCAGCATCGGTTTCGCACCGATACGTGGCCAGAGTATACGCTTGAGCGAAGCGGATCACTTCCTTGCCCGCCCGGTCAGCGCGATTCCCGAAGCATCTGCCGTGATTCACGGCATCCTGGATGACACCGCGTCGGTGGCACGACCACTGGAAGAGGTACTGCCACGGCTGTTGAAGGCGCTCGAGTCGAAGGTGCTGCTGGCCCACCATGCGGCGATCGAGTACGAGTTTTTGAGTTGCGCCTGCAAGAAAATCTACGGCTATCCATTCATCGGACCTGTAGTGGATACGCTGGCGCTCGAAGTCCGCATCTTTCGCAGCATGGACAAACCGATACGTTCAGGAGATCTGCGCCTGGATAAGGCACGGCAACGCTACAACCTGCCCCGCTACCCGGCACACAATGCGTTGATCGACGCCATCGCGGCCGGTGAGCTGTTTCTTGCCCAAGGCACCTATAGAAGAAAGAGACGTCCGCTGCAATTGAAGGATATGACAGTCATCACCTGATCCGCACCTGGTACACCCCGTAACAATGCCCCGGTTCCAGCAGTATATCGGTATATCGAGTTTCCGGACACACTCGTTAGATAATACGCCTGCCCCCCGATCCTTTATCCTCCCGCTGGTCCACACCTAACGCCACACCCAACAGATTATCCACCAATCGCAGACCGACACGGCGCGCCATAAACAACAGAAACAGGAACTGCGCACCGTAGATGAAGAGATAGGCGCTGACCAGATTGAAAGGGATCCCACGGTTGACCGGCCAGGCAAGCAGAAATAAAAGCAGGAAGAGCAGTGCGATCAGATAAAAGTCCCGTTGCATCAGCCACTGGCTATAGGTGCTCAGAATCACCGGATGATCCTGATACTTGGGGTAGAGGCGGTGCCACGTCTGCAGTTGCATGCTGTGATTGAAACCGGAATCTCTCACTTCAGGGAATGCGGCCAGCAGTTCGGACGTTTCAAACGGTTGCTTGCGAGTCGTCAGAAAGGCGTTGAAAGCCGGGTGGGGGTACTCCCAGCGCCAATAGAGCAGGCGATTTTTCCACTGCTCGTCGAGAAACCTGGTGAGGAGCACCCCGCCGAGCGCAATCACGGTACCCAGCAGCGCCGCTACTTCAGTCATCGGTGACAACTTGTTCCAGTGGGCCAGACTGAGTAAAAACGCATCCGCGCCGAAGGGGAGATGCAGAATAAACATGTAAAAAATTATCCCGTTAAGTAGCGCAAAAGCGCCTATCAGCGGTGTGTACAATCTCATTTTGGCTGTTATCTCTTCGGAACGGGCCGGTCGCTAAACGACAGGCGGATCAAAAGCACTCCATTTCACGTCATTCGGGCGTAATTGACAACCTCCGGCTTGCCGCATGCAATCCTAGGAGCCGGTCAAAGTCGGTGTCCGGTGATAAATTTCACCTGTTGTCATTGAGCGGCGCGTGGATGCTCCGTATGCTCAGACTAAGCTGCTATCCAGAGAGTCTTTGGTCTCTCTGAATCCAGACCTGTGCCGAAATGACGAGGTTTACAGTAAACCCCTGTTTCCCGACAGACACTGAATTGATGAAACGGCCTGCCGATTGCGCTCTGGCGTTGCAACCTCAATTCCTGGGGGAAGGGGGTACTCCATGCAACAGCATTTGTGGCGGCAGATCGTGCCTGGCAAACCCAGGAAAATCGGGATTTTGCCAACCCGGCGGCGCTGTCTTCTCCGGCGGCGGCCTCAGCCGTGAAATGTAATCCATCACGGCGGCAACCTCACGTGCGGTGAAGCGCTGAATCTGCTTGACCATCTTCGCATCCGCATTGCGCCGTTTGCCATGGCGGATCCAGGTGAACTGGCGCATCAGGTAACTGAAGTGCTGGCCCATCACCAGCGGGATGTGGTCTTGCAGATCACCCTGCCCCCGATTGCCGTGGCATTCGGCACACTCCTCGATATACACCCGCTTGCCCAGCTCCAGATCATGCCCAGAACCGACGTCGTTCACCGGCGACATCGGCAGCGAGGCGATATAAGCCGAGACATCCGCCATCTCCTGAGCTCCACCCAAGGTGCTCGGCATGGAGAATGGGAACATCGTGGGATTGTCACGATTGCGCGCGCGGATATCTGCCAGCTGCTTGATGGTGACACTGGCCAGCTGTCCGGCCACCTGGGGATAGTAGCCATTGCTCGACCCCCACCCCTCCGGTCCATGGCACACCAGGCAGATCTTGTAAAGCTCTCGGCCGTTGCCTATATCGGGTGTCAATCCGATCGCTCGATTAGCTTCCGCCATGGCCGCTTCGGGCCCATATACCCGCCCCGCCCAGGCTGGGTCAATGCAGAAAACCGCTGCCAGTGCAGCCACTGCTATTCCGAACCTGCAACGCATACGCTCCTCCATATCCAAAAATCAGCCAGTGCCGGTTCGCTTATCCTCTGAGCAAAGAGACCGCTACCTGCCTTAAAATTGTTCATGTGGATAACCGGGCGATTGTAATTGTTACACTCAGATGACTTGATCCCGGCCAGGGTGTTGATACTAGATTAGAACAGCGCCTGCTGGCAATGCCGCGGATCAGCGGATCTCCCCCTCCATGCCTGGCCTTGCTCTATAATTGAGCTTGACAAGCAGACTAACCGGGTCCTGTTCAACATGCGCCGATCCAAGCTGATGAGACAACGACTGGTGGCGGTATTCCTGATCGGGATGCTGCTGCTCTTCTCGCCGCTGATCGCGCTGCCGGACCAGCCGCAGCTACTGTTCGGGCTGCCGGTTCTCTATCTCTATCTGTTTGGCGTATGGATGTTGCTGATCGCGGCAATGGCCTGGGTGGTGCGGGGAGGCGATGAATGAAGGGATCGGGCACTGTCCCATTGATGCCCGGCTGCAGCACATGCTGAGCGAACCTCTGGTCATCACCGTCTCCTTTCTCTATCTGGGGCTGCTGTTCGCGATCGCCTACTGGGCAGACAGACGCGCCGACAGTGGCCGTTCGGTGATCGCAAACCCCACAGTGTACGCACTGTCGCTCGCGGTATACTGCACCGCATGGACCTATTACGGCAGCGTCGGCAGGGCTGCCGCCACCGGTATCGGCTTCCTGCCGATCTACCTGGGGCCAACCCTGGCCGCCACACTCTGGGTCTTCCTGCTGCGAAAAATGGTGCGAATCAGCAAATCCCAGCGCATCACCTCGATTGCCGACTTCGTCTCCTCCCGCTACGGCAAGAGCCATCTGCTCGGCGGACTGGTGACGATCATCGCAGTTGTCGGGGTGCTTCCCTATATCGCACTTCAGCTCAAAGCCATCTCCAGCTCCTTCAGCATCCTGATCCACTATCCCGAAGTGATGCTGCCGGGCTCCGCCATCACATTGCCGGTCTGGCAGGACACCGCATTTTATATCGCGCTGTTGCTGGCGGCTTTTACCATTCTGTTCGGTACACGCCATCTGGATGCGAGTGAACGGCATGAAGGGATGGTGGCCGCCATCGCCTTTGAGTCGATTGTCAAGCTGATGGCACTCACCGCGGTGGGCCTGTTCACCACCTTCTGGCTCTACGATGGATTTGGCGATGTGGTTTATCATGCCCAGCAGGCAGGACATTTGAAAACCAGGCTGATCCCAGAGGGAAGTGCCAACACCTGGTTCTCATTCTCACTGCTCTCCGCGCTGGCAGTGGTACTGCTGCCGCGCCAGTTTCAGGTCGCCGTGGTCGAAAACAGCGGGGAAAATCAACTGCGGCGTGCGATCTGGCTTTTTCCACTCTACCTGTTGCTGATCAACTTATTCGTACTGCCGATTGCGCTGGCCGGTCAGCTGCAGTTTGCCGGTATCGGGGTGGATGCGGATACCTATGTCCTTACGCTGCCAATCGCACATCAACAGCAGTGGCTGGCGCTCTTTTCCTATCTCGGCGGACTGTCAGCTGCCACCGGGATGGTGATCGTTGAAACCATCGCTCTCTCCACCATGGTCTGCAACGATCTGGTGATGCCTGGACTGCTTCGGCGCTGGCGCTACCAGGCTGCATCGATGGATATAAGCCGCACATTGTTGCTGATCCGGCGCGGCGCCATATTCGTCGTGTTGATGTTGGGATACTCCTACTTCAGACTGGCCGGTGAAGCCTATGCCTTAGTCGCCATCGGATTGATCAGTTTTACCGCGGTGGCACAATTCGCTCCGGTGATGATTGGTGGTCTCTACTGGCGTGGCGGTACCCGCAGCGGTGCGCTGGCCGCTCTCAGCGCCGGTTTTCTGGTCTGGATCTATACCCTGCTGCTCCCCTCCTTCGCGAAATCGGGTTGGCTGGCACGCGACTTCCTGGATCTGGGTCCCTTCGGCATCACACTGCTGAAACCCCAAGCACTGTTCGGCCTGGAAGGATTGGATGAGATATCCCACTGCCTCTTTTGGAGTCTCACCTTCAATATTGGCGCCTATCTGATCGTCTCTTCGATGCGCCTGCCCAACGCCGACGAGACCACCCAGGCAACCCGATTCGTGGACGCGATGAAACATAGTCGTCCAATAGCGGCGAGCCTCTGGCGCGGTAGCGCCCAGGTAGCCGACCTGATCAATCTGACCGCGCGCTTTCTGGGAGAAGACCGGGCACGTGAGAGTTTTACCGACTACTTTTCCAATGAGCGAAATCTCGACGATGACGCGGAACTGCCGGCTGACGCAGAGACAGTCGAATTTGCCGAGACCCTGCTCGCCGGCGCCATTGGCAGTGCATCGGCACGCGTCATGGTGGCCTCCGTGGTGCAGGAGGAACCACTGGGGCTGGACGAGGTGATGGATATTCTCGACGAGGCCTCGCAGATTCGCGCCTACAGCTATGAGCTGGAGAAGAAATCACGCGAACTGGAAGCCGCTACCGCGGAGCTGAAAGCGGCGAATATCAAGCTGCTGGAGTTGGACCATCTGAAGGACGACTTCATGTCCTCGGTCACCCATGAACTGCGCACACCGCTGACTTCGATACGCGCCTTCTCCGAAATTCTCCGGGACGACCCGAAGATCGATCTGGCGGAACGCAAACGGTTCCTCGGCATCATAGTCGAAGAGACCGAACGGCTGACCCGCCTGGTCAATCAGGTATTGGATCTCGCCAAAATAGAGTCGGGGCACGCGGTATGGACCAGCAGTGAAGTCGATCTGGTCGAAGTGATCCGACACGCAATAGACACTTCAGGTCAGCTGATCCTTGACCGGGGAGGCAAGCTGCACCATCGGATTGCGGTGGAGAGTGCGCTGGTGTGGGCGGACCGGGACCGTCTGATGCAGGTGATGCTGAACCTATTGTCGAATGCGGCCAAATTCATGGCGAAAGAGGCAGGCCGGGTGGATATCGAACTGCGGCAGGAACCGGCGTTGTACCGGGTCATGGTCCAGGACAATGGCGCCGGTATTCCGCGGGAGCAGCAGACTATCATCTTCGAAAAATTTCGTCAGGGAAGCACGAACAGCGCCCATCCGATGGGTACCGGCCTCGGGTTGCCGATAAGCCGGGAGATCATTGAGCACTTTGGTGGCCGGCTTACGGTGAAAAGCACACCCGGAAAAGGTGCTATATTCTCATTCGAGCTCCCGTGTGCTACCTGCGGCGCCGCAAATCCGTCAGAAAAAACAGGTCAAGAGGCATAGTCATGGCGAAGAAGGTCCTCATCGTAGACGACGAACTGAATATCACCATATCGGTGGAGTTCCTGATGCGCAGGGAAGGCTTTGATGTATCGGTGGCCAAGGATGGCGAAGAGGGACTCTCGATGATTCGCTCCTGGATGCCCGATCTGGTTCTGCTGGATGTGATGATGCCCAAGATGGATGGCTTTGAGGTGTGCCGGACAGTCCGCGCCGATGCCTCTCTGGCCGACGTCCGCATCGTGATGCTGACCGCCAAGGGGCGAGAAGCTGAGGTTGAGAAGGGCCTGTCGCTCGGTGCCGACGCCTATATTCCGAAACCCTTTTCAACCAGTGAACTGGTGAGCAGAGTCAAGTCATTGTTGGAGACAGGCACATGACCGTCCCGAACAACTTGACCACACTCCCCACCATCCGTGCCGTTATCGACCTGGCCACAGGGAGACCAGATGCCGAATAACTCATTGGAAATTCTGGACAAAACCACGCCATACGCCTACTTCGGTTCGTCTGAGGGTCCGATGCGCTCGCTGCCCCGAAGAGCACCGATCATCGTCCCCCCGGGCACCAGCGTGCGCAATGCCATGCTGCAGATGAACCAGCTGGGGAACGACTCCGTGGTCGTGGTAGACGACGCCAGCAAACTTCCGCTCGGTATCGTCACGCAAAGTGACCTGGTACATGCTATCGCTTTTCGCGGGGAAGATCTGGAACAACCGGTCGCGGCATTGATGACCGCCGCACCCTTCACCCTGCCAGCCGATGCACCGGCGCACCGCGCCACAGTACTGATGGCGCAAAGAAAAGTTTCCCACATACTGCTCGCAGAGGCGGACGGCACCCTCTGCAACGTGGTTTCGCGTGGTGATCTGTTCGGTCTGCGTGGTGGCGGCGCCGAGATGCTGGCCGAAGCGGTCACCGCCGCAGGAGACGTGAATACCATGGCGAAGGCGGCCACAGCAATACGCCGCCGGGGGGCGGAGCTGTTTCGTGCCGGTATGAGCGCCGAGGGGTTGTGTCAATGGATGTCTGCCTTGAACGATCTGGTGGCAATGCGCATTATCGAACTGGTGGAAGATGAGTTCGATCTGCCTGCCGTACCCTGGTGCTGGCTGGTGTTTGGATCCGGAGGCAGGCTGGAGCAGGCATTCTCTACCGACCAGGACAATGGATTGATCTTCCTGCCCGGCGATGAGGCAGATACCGAGCGACTGCGTAAATCTTTTCTGCTCTTCGCCAAGGCAGTCAACAGCGGATTGGACGCCTGTGGATTCGATCTGTGTAAAGGCAACATCATGGCTGGCAACCCCGACTGGTGCCTCAGCCTGGAAGAGTGGAAATGGCGGTATCTCTCCTGGATGAGCGCGCCGGAACCGGAAGCGGTTCTGAACAGTACCATCTTTTTCGATTTCCGCCCGCTCTACGGCAACTACAATCTGGTCGACAGCTTGCGCAAGTGGCTGATTCCACAGCCAGCCCAGTATCCGATTTTTTTACGCACCTTGGCCGAAGAGGCGCTGACCTGCACCCCGTCGTTGGGATGGACAGGCGGCTTCGTTTACGATGGCGGCAGAAAATACCCACACACCATAGACCTGAAGCTGCATGGCGCGCGCCCTTTCATCGATGCCGCGCGCATCTGGAGCCTCACCCATGGCGCGTGGGAGACCAATACCGGTGACCGGTTGCGGGCAACAGCCAAGGCGATGAACCTGCCCCCCGAGGAGACCGCAGCCGAAATCGAAGCGTTTTACCTGGTACAGCGCTTCCGATTTCAGCAGCAACTCTCCAGCAGATCCGATGATAGAGCAAACCGACTCAACCCTTCGGATCTGAACCAACTCAACCGACTGATGCTGAAAGAGGCGTTCAAACAGGCGAAGAAACTGCAACTACGGTTGAAGCTGGAGTATGGACTGTGATCGAGCACCAGCTGCGTACCCCTAGGAGCCTGTTGGACTATGGGGGATCGTAGCGAGGGAGTGGGAGAGCGAGGCCAATTGATTCCCGATTTGAGGCACATAGTGGGCCTATGTAACGAAAATCGGGGAAAATTCGGACCGCTCTCCCACTTCCACAGTAGAAACATCCATAGTCCCACAGGCTCCTAGTACCCGGCACCCAATTTCCCTACGATGTGGGACATAAATGAAAATTTCAGGTGGGAGTCCAAACCGCAAGCATACACCCGAGAGTACGGGATTCCCGGTTAAACTTTCCATGATCCAAAAGATCAAAGGGGTCTGTGTTGTCCATTTTACCGTATAAGACGATTTTTAGGCGTATCGTTCCCGGAAGCAGCCCTTTGGAACGGGTTGACTGGTCGCCATCGAAATGCGAGATCTTTCATCTGATTCTGGTCAGGGCCACCCGTTATGATGATGAAGGCTATCCGATCCAGTGGCACCGTTACTTCATCGCATCGAACTCTTTGGCGGTTCTCAATGGCATAGCTTTGGACTGCGCCTCGCGAACGGTGTTGGGGAAAGCGGTGGATATTCGGGTAACTGCGCTCGAAGAGGCCTGTGATGTCGTAGATTACGACAAATTAATCAGTAAATTAGCTGCCCTCGGACAACGAGCCATGTTGTGCCTGGTGGGCGTTCAAACCAACCAGTTTCCGCGCTCCATGGATATCGCCCGGCCTTTTCTCGCGGCTGGTATTCCTGTTTGCATGGGAGGATTTCATGTCTCCGGATCGGTCTCCATGCTGGATGAACTGCCGCAGGAGTTGCATTCCGCCCAGCGTCAAGGTATCTCTCTGTTTGCCGGTGAAGCTGAAAACAACCGTTTCGACCTGGTGGTTCGGGATGCTTGGAATGGGGAGTTGAAGCCGCTGTACAATTTCCAGGACGAGCTGGTGCCTTTGGAGGATCAGCCCCTGCCGCGAATCCCACAGCCACTGGTGGATCGCAATCTGTTTCCCCTGGGCAGTATCGACCTGGGACGCGGCTGTCCCTACCAGTGCAGTTTCTGCTGCATCATCAATGTCCAGGGACAGAAGAGCCGATCGCGCTCGGTTGTCGATCTGGAGCATTTCGTGCGAGATGCCCATGCCAGAGGTCTCACCCATGTATTTATCACCGATGACAACTTTGCCCGCAACAAGGACTGGGAACGCTATTTCGACCGTTTGATCGAGCTTCGTGCTGCCGGGCTATCGATACGCTTCATCATTCAGGTGGACACCCTGTGCCACAAGATTCCAGGCTTCATCGACAAAGCGGTTGCCGCGGGTGTTGATCAGGTCTTCGTTGGATTGGAGAATATTAATCCCGACAATCTGCGGGCAATGAAGAAAAGCCAGAACAAGATCACCGAATACCGTGAGATGCTGCTACGGTGGAAGCGATATCCCGTGATTATTTGGGGGGCATACATCATCGGACTACCCAACGACACCCGAGAGTCGATACTGCGTGACGTGGAGATCATCAAACGGGAACTTCCCATCGATCTCTTCAATCCCTCCATCCTGACCCCTTTACCGGGTTCAGAGGACCATCGCAGAATGTTGGATGAGGGCGTCTGGATGGACCCGGATTACAATCTCTACGACTTGGCGCATCGAGTGATACATCATCCAAAGATGTCCGATGCGGAATTGGATCGAACCTACGAAGATGCCTGGAGTCTCTACTACACCGAGGAGCATATGAAGCGGGTGCTGCGGAGGACGAGGGCCCTGCGCAGCAATCTAAAACTCACTACCGTGGAGCGCTTGCTGGGTTTCGGGGTTATCACCAGGATCAATAAGATACGTTCATACGACATGGGGTTGATCCGCAACAAACTGCGCCGGAGCCGCAGGCCGGGCCTCCCCCTGGAACCGGGATGGCGTTTTTATCCGCAGCAATGGTACCGATCCGTTTACCATATTCTAGTCATCATACGGTGGCGCAGGAAACTGGTCTCTTTCGTGAAGGATCTCTGGTCCGATCCCAAGAGTCTGGAATATACCGATACCGCCATCCAGCCTCCCAAGCCTGAGGAACTGGATGCCCTAGATCTGTATCGACAGACGCGTGGTGGCAGCAGGTTCGTCGAACTTGCCAAACATCGGGAACGTGCAAAATCCTTCCAGACAAAGAAGAAGAACTCGGATTCAATGGGCGCCACCCTCTGACAGTTCGTTCTGCAATACTTCGCGATCTGTCGTTTCTACAGCGTCTCAGTTACCACGAATCACCGTATCGGTTTTCCTCGGAAGAGTCCTGGTGCAAATTTCAGGTTTGCTGTCTCCGGATCTCACTTGCCATCGCCTGGGAGCAGCGGTGACAGCGTGCCAGTTGTTACTATCGGTAACAACTGCTACCCTTTTGCGATGCCAAAAACAACTGAGCCTGGGAGGCAGTTCGAAAGCACGCTACTGCTGCTGCTATTCGCGCTCTTCCTGTTTACGTCACCCTTCACTCACTGGTGGGCGAACGGGCAACGCATCTGGTTCCTGCCCTACCTATTCTGGCTGTTGATCATTCTGATCGGCGCCTGGCTGCATTTTCGTTTCCGCAACCATGACCTATGAGTTGGAGATCCTGTTCGGAGCCAGCCTGCTCTACCTGCTCATTCTGTTTTTCGTCGCCTACGTCACCGACAGTGGATTGGTACCCGAAAGCTGGATCAACAACCCTTACGTCTACGTGCTGTCGCTCGGTGTCTACGCCACCTCATGGAGCTACTACGGCAGCGTCGGCTTTGCCGGACGCGAAGGCTACCTGTTTCTGACCGTCTATCTCGGGGTCACCCTCGCCTATCTCATGACACCCCTGCTGTTGCGGCCAATTCTCCGGCTGACCCGCTTCTACCAGCTCACCTCCCTCGCCGACCTGCTCGCATTCCGCTACCGCAGCCAACTGGCCGGCGTGCTGGTGACACTGTTCATGTTGATCGGCTCCCTGCCGTATATCGCACTTCAGATTCGCGCCATCACCACATCACTCAGCGTCTTGACCCGGGAAGTGCCACCGCAGCAGTTGGCACTCGGCTTCTGCGGCATGCTGATCCTGTTTGCGATCATGTTTGGTGCGCGCAGCAACCCGGCACGGGAGAAACACCGCGGTCTGGTGGCAGCCATCGCGTTCGAATCATTGATGAAACTGACTGCACTGCTGGTAGTGGGTCTCTTCTCACTGTTCCATGTGTTCTCCGGACCTGCGGATCTTTCACGCTGGTTGAGCAACCACCCGGAGGCGATCGAGGCACTCTACGCGCCGATGCGCGAAGGCCCCTGGACCACTCTGATCTTCCTCTCCTTCTGCGCCGCCTTTCTGCTGCCCAGACAATTTCACATGATGTTCACCGAGAACCTCTCGCTGCGCTCCATCAACTTCGCCAGCTGGGCATTTCCGCTGTTTCTGCTCCTGCTCAATCTGGCCATACTGCCGATTCTCTGGGCCGGCAATCATCTGCGGCTGGAGATGGATACCGATTACTACGTACTCGGCGTCACTTTGGTCAACTCGCCCAAATGGCTGCCGGCGCTCGCCTATATCGGCGGTTTCTCCGCGGCCAGCGCGATGATGATCGTCACCACCCTGGCGCTCTCCTCGATGTGCATGACCCATCTGCTCCTGCCGGCGAGCTATCCCGATCCCCAGCTCGACATCTACCGCTGGCTGTTGTGGGGACGGCGCCTGCTCATTGCGATCATCGTCATGGCAGGCTTCGGCTTCTATCATCTGATAGAACAGAATCAGGGGCTGGTGCAGCTCGGTCTGATCTCATTCGTCGCCGTCGCGCAGTTCCTGCCGGGAATCATCGGATTGCTTTATTGGCCGCAGGCGACCCGCCAGGGTTTTCTGCTCGGACTCCTGGCCGGCATCGGAACCTGGGTCTACGCCCTGCTGCTGCCGCTGCTCGAACGTTCCGGCTTCATCTATACCGGTCTCAGCCTTCCGTCGTTGCACCACTCGCTGGGCATGGCGCAGTGGGAGTTTGCCACGTTCTGGTCACTGACACTCAACGGCCTGCTGTTCGTCGGTGTCTCACTGATCACGCGCCAGTCCCCGGAAGAGCGGGAGGCAGCCCGCGCCTGCCGCAGCGACACCTCCATGGCGACAGAGCTGAAGGGGGTGGTCGCGGCCACCAATACCCAGCAGTTTACCGAGGGTCTGGCGGAGACGATCGGTCAGGATACCGCCGAACAGGAGGTGAAACAGGCACTCACGGATCTTGGCATGGCAGACGACGAGATCCGACCCGGTGAGCTGCGTCGTCTGCGTGAACAGATCGAGCGCAACCTTTCGGGTCTGCTCGGTCCCCAGATGGCGCACATCATCATCAACCGACAGCTGATGATGGACAGTGAATCAAAGACCGCCCTGGCCGACTCCATCCGCCATATCGAGGAGCAGTTGGAGCGGTCTCGCACCCAGCTGAGAGGACTCACCGCAGACATGGACAAACTGCGCCGCTTTCACCGGCAAATCCTGCTCGATCTGCCGCTCGGCGCCTGCGCAGTGACACCGGACCAGCGTGTCGTGCTGTGGAACCTGGCCATGGAGCTGCTGAGCGGCGTCCCCAGCGGTCGCGTCGTGGGCTACCGGTTGAACGCCCTGCCCGCTCCCTGGGGCGACCTGCTGGCTGGATTTGCGCTGGCGCAGGACCGCCACATCCCGCGCATGGAGGTGACGCTGGAAGGTCGGCCGCACTGGTTCAATCTGCACAAGGCGACCATTCCGGACCCACACCTGGGCTCCGGCTGGACAGACTCACGCACTGGTCTGGTAATGCTGCTGGAGGATATGACCGACCTGGAGACACTGGAGGCAGAGCTGGCTCACAGCGACCGACTCGCCTCCATCGGGCGGCTGGCGGCTGGGGTGGCGCACGAAATTGGCAACCCGATCACCGGTATCGCCTCGCTCGCGCAGAACCTGCGTTATGAAAAAGAGCCGGAGATCATCGCGGAAAGCATCAACAGCATCCTGCAGCAGACCAAGCGCATATCGAACATCATCGGTTCATTGATGAACTTCAGCAGGAGCGGCAGCATCGGCAGCGACTACCAGACCTTCAAACTGAAATCGACTATCGACGAAGCGATCAGACTGGTGAAACTGACCCGCTCGGGCAAGCAGGTGGAGTACCGCGTCAGCTGCCGGAAAAAGCTGCAGCTGGTCGGTGACAAACAGCATATCTCGCAGGTGCTGGTCAATCTGCTGGCCAACGCGTGCGATGCATCCGATCCGGGAGGAAAGATCGAGATCATCGCATTTCAGGAGGACGACCAGATTCAACTCGAGGTGATGGATCAGGGCAGAGGAATCACGGAACGGGATCAGCAGGAGCTATTCGAGCCCTTTTTCACCACCAAGAAACCAGGCGAGGGAACCGGTCTGGGACTCTCCATGGTGTACAAGATCATCCAGGAACATCAGGGCCAGATCAAAATCGAATCCGTACCAGGAACGGGAACCCGCGTCGTCGTCAGACTGCCGCAGCATCGGGACCAACAGCAACATGAAACAGATACTGATCATTGAAGACGAGCAAGTCATCCGCCTGGCGCTGCGGCGACTGCTGCAACGGCATGGCTATCAAGTGGATGAGGCGGAATCGGTCGAAGAGGCGAGTGAAAAGTTCAGCCTGCGGGATTTCGACCTGATCCTCAGTGACCTGCGCCTGCCGGGCCGGCCGGGCACCGAAGTCATCCAACTGGCTGCAGGCGTACCGGTATTGATCATGACCAGTTATGCCAGCGTCCGCTCCGCGGTTGACTCGATCAAGCAGGGGGCGGTCGACTATATCTCCAAGCCGTTCGATCACGAGGAGTTGCTGCATCTGGTCAAGCGCACGCTCAGCCAGGCACAGCTCGAACGCAAGAGCGAGATACTCAAATCCGATATAGACAAGGAGTATCCGGTCAACGGCATGATAGGCCGTTGTCCGCAGATGAAAGAGGTGTTCCGTCAGGTGGCAAAAGTCGCACCCACGGACACCACAGTACTGATACTCGGTGAATCGGGCACCGGCAAGGAGCTGGTGGCCCGGGCGCTGCACGAACAGAGCCAGCGCAGTGGCGCCCCCATCGTCACGGTGAACTGCGCCGCCATCCCGGAGACGCTGATCGAGTCGGAGCTGTTCGGACACGAGAAAGGGGCGTTTACCGGTGCGATCAGCAGCCGCACCGGTATGATCGAATCGGCTAACAACGGTACATTGTTTCTGGATGAGATCGGTGAGCTGCCACTCACCGCTCAGGCGCGGCTGCTACGGGTGTTGCAAAACGGCGAGATTCGCCGGCTGGGGTCCGAGCGCCCCATCCACGCCGATGTGCGTCTACTCTCGGCGACCCACCGCGACCTCAAGCAGCTGGTGCAGGAGGGAAAGTTTCGCAGCGACCTCTATTTCCGCCTGCGCGTGGTCGAGTTGTTGCTGCCGCCGCTGCGCGAGCGCGGCCACGATCTGATCGACCTGGCAGACTACCTCCTCGACAAAGCACGTAAACAGCTCAACCGTGCGGTGATGGAGTTGACCGATGAAGCACGCGAATCGATCAGGCACTACTCCTGGCCCGGTAATGTACGGGAGCTGGAGAACGCATTGGAGCGTGCGGTGATACTCTGTGACGGCAACCAGATAACCGCCGATCTGCTCGCTATCGATACACCTGAGGAGAGTCTGTCGGTCGCTTCCGGCGGCAGTCGCAGCGACCTCTCGCTAGAGGAGTACTTCCGTCAGTTCGTGCTGGAAAATCAGGAGCAGACTACCGAGACTGAACTGGCGCGTAAGCTGGGTATCAGTCGCAAGGCTTTATGGGAAAAACGCCAGCGTCTCGGCATACCCCGCCCCAAAGGAACCGCCAACCGCAACAATCAGTGAGCCAAGGTAACGACTCACCCGGCCCATGGCGAAACCCTGTGGATGGATCAGTAGTTTCCGATGAGGATCCAGGGCCTAGGGCCGAAGATAAAGCGGAGCTGCGATCGTATTTTCCCTAGGCCCTTACCGCCTGTTACTGAAACATGCTGTCGCTAGTCCGACTTATCCTTTGTATAACTCACAGGTCAGGAGTAGTTACGAGCCACGTTACCTTTCAACACGAGGATGCTACCTTTCGTAACGCTAAAGGTAACATTTTCACCGGTTTACCTGTTAACTTCATGAAACCAATGAGAAATAATTAGTGGCATATTCATTGCTTTTAAATCCCTAAAAAAACCAACTTTGGCAGTGCGGAATGACTGTTCCAAATTAGCTGTCGCCACGCAGTTGCATAATAAATTTTTGTGAGGAAACTCCAAGCGATGGACCCGAAAGTAGTCTGGTTGTTTGTATTCGTCGCTCTTTATTGGACCTATTGCATCTTCTGGGGGATCAAAGGCGCGCTCTCCGCCAGAACAGCCAGCGACTATTTCGTTGCCGGTCGGCAGATTTCGGTCTGGGTCTTCATTCTCGCGGCTACCGCCACCTCTTTCTCCGGCTGGACCTTCATCGGTCATCCCGGGCTGATCTACCGGGACGGATTCCAATACGCTTACGCCTCCTTCTATGCCATCACCATTCCCTTTACCGGTGTGCTGTTCCTGAAACGGCAATGGATGCTCGGCAAACGCTTCGGTTTCATCACCCCGGGAGAAATGCTGGCCTACTACTTCAAGTCGGACGCCATCCGCATCCTGGTGGTTTTGGTAGCACTTATCTTTTCCGTGCCTTACCTGGGCATCCAGTTGCGCGCCTCCGGTTTTCTGTTCAACGTACTGACCGATGGCATGCTCGGCGTCGAAGTGGGCATGTGGCTGCTCTCGCTGGTGGTCATCATCTATGTCGCATCGGGCGGAATGCGTGCGGTGGCTTATGTCGACTCGGTACAGGCGGTGCTGCTGGGCTGCGGCATCGTGGTGATCGGCCTGATCGCACTGGTCGAGGTCGGCGGTTTTGAACGTCTCATTGATGGTATCAAGGCGCTCTCCTCAATCGACCCGGCAACCGGCCGAGCAATGTTCGGCCAGACTACACCGGATGGCTACAGCGCCTATATCGCCATTCCGGGAATGATTCAGTTTGGCCTGGGGTTGGGAACCGATTCAGGCCCCACGGGGGGTTTGTGGACCGGCGTGATGATATTGACCTATATGTTTGCATTGATGGGAATTCAGTCCGCGCCGGCCTTCTCGATGTGGGCATTCGGCAACAAGAGCCCCGAACCTTTCGCCCCCCAGCAGGTGTGGGCATCCTCCTTCATCATTGGTTTCATTCTTGTCTTCTTTACTGCAATTCAGGGTTTCGGCGCCCATTTTCTCGGTGCGGACACCGCTTTCACCGCAACCTTCCCGGAGCTGGTCAATCCGGTCATGGTAGCCGGGCTGGGTGGTATCGATCTGATGCACTCCGTGGGAGCAGGAGATATGCTGGTACCCCAGCTGGTCTACCTGCTCTCCGATACCGCACCCTGGCTGGTGGGACTGCTCTCGGTTTGTGCACTGGCAGCGATGCAGTCTACCGGTGCGGCCTACATGTCAACCGCTGGCGGTATGCTGACCCGTGATCTGCTGAAACGTTACGTGATGCCCAAAGCGTCGCATCTTCAGCAGAAGCTGTTTGGCCGCATCGGCGTCGTCATCATCGTGCTTGCCGCGCTCGTCGTGGCGACCACCGCGACGAACGCATTGGTACTGCTGGGCGGCCTGGCGGTCGCCTACGGTTTCCAGATGTGGCCGGCGTTGATTGCGGTCTGCTGGTGGTCGTACCTGACTCGCCAAGGGGTGGTGGCCGGACTGGTGGCTGGCCTGATAGCGGTTACCCTGACCGAAAGCATCGGCGCCCAGTTCATGCCCTGGGGTCGCTGGCCAATGACACTGCACTCCGCTTTCTGGGGCATCCTGTGCAACTTCACTCTGGCAATCGCCGTCTCCGCCATGACCCAGAACGAGAAGGAGATGGAGCATCGGATGATCTTTCACAAGTTCCTGCGTGAGCATGCCAGCCTTTCACCAAACAAAAAGGGATGGGTGCCTGTGGCATGGATCATCACACTCTGCTGGTTTTTCTTTGGTATCGGACCGGGCGCGGTGATAGGCAACTGGATCTTCGGCGATCCCAACGACGCAGCAAGCTGGCTGTTCGGCATCCCTTCGATCTGGGCCTGGCAGATCCTCTGGTGGGCGCTCGGCGTGTTTATGATGTGGTTTCTCGCCTATCGGATGGAGATGGCGAAAATCCCTCATAAGGAGGTCGAGGCGCTGCATGAGGACATCGGCGATACCGAGTTCGTCGTGGACCAGCCGAATTGACCCCGCCTTCGATGTTGCTGCGGAACAGTGAGGTGCTACCCCTGACGCAACGGAACGCAGCACTGACATTGATATGGCTGTAACGGACGTTCCCTCCGATGTTGCTCCGATCAGTCGGCACCCTGCCCGGACTGCAACCCGGCGATAAACGATGAGCTTGGAATACTACCTGTCCGTACTCGTACTTGCACTGATGCTCTTCTTCCCGGTCAGCAAGCTGATTTGGGTGCTGAGTATCAGGCGCCTCGAACGCAGGCAGGGTCAGCGACTGAATCCGGAGGAGGCCAATGGAGAGCTGGCGCGCGCACGCTTTATCGCTATGCTGCTGGTATGCGTCTTCTCCTGGCTGTTCACTTTACAACTCTATGACAGACTTTATGGATGAGAAACGCTACCTCCAGCTGACCAGGTTCGCCATCGCGCTCACTGCGGTCTGGATCTGCTGGACGATTTTCGATTCCGGTATGCTGCAGAAGAACCCGGTCGTATATGCATTGGAAGCTGCGCGCAAAAATCTGGAGGATGGCCGCTTCGAGGAGGCGCTCCTGCAGTACCAGGAGCTCTACCATGGAGACAGTGACAATCTCGCCGCGTTGCGTGGCATGGCGCAGGCGCTGGTGCAGTTGGGCAAAGAAAAGGAGATGAAGGTAACTGCCAAGAGGGAGATGGCGATGGATAAGCGCGGGTCCGCAGCAGACCACTACAAGCTGGCGATGAGCTACTATGATCAGGTGATTGCACGCGAATCAGCGCTTGCGTCATCTTCCGACAGGCAGCGCGTTCTTGGCGTCGACCACGCCAACCGCGGGATACTGAGGGACCTCATGGGCGACTATCCTGGTGCCCTCACCGACTACGACCGCTCGCTGCATCTGGAACCGGAAGTTGCTGAAGGGCCGGGGTTCATGACCCGCTTCATGCGCAATCAGGCGGAGAGACCGCCCACCATTGCAGACCGCGCCGACTACCTGAGGAGAGAACTCGCTAAACCCAAAGCGGAACAACGGCTGAGAATGCCCACGCTGGATGCCCGGCAACGGGCATACAGCATGGATTGATGACCCATCGGAGCTGGCCGGTTCAGATCAACTTGAGTATGTCGACAACCAGCACACGCATGAAAAAGAGCAGCGCAATCGCGCCAAAGAGCAGGTGTCCGATGTCGTTTTCACCCTCTTCGTTGCGATGGGTCAAAGCATGATAGGCGATAAAACCGGTGGTCAGCAGAAATATCCAGTCGATCATGCAGTGCCTCTCCGGATTGCGGGCCGGCCTGAGTTTGGCGAGGTAGCGCGGCGTTGCCGAATAAGCGAAGATTCACCCATTTATCACCTCACCAGACACGCTGAAACTTTAATCGGATTATGAGCCAGAACGATAACAACGCCAAACTGATCGCTTGCGAAAGGCTGCGCAGTACCAAAGCTTTCCATGAGCTCTCTCCAGACGCTATGGAAGCGCTGGTCGAAGCGTCGGAACTGCTGCTGCTGCCGGAAGGGAAAACACTGTTCCACGCGGGGGAAAAGTATCGCAAAGTGGTCTATATCCTGGTTCAGGGTGAGATGCTGGTAGAGCGGACCTATGGTCGTGCAGAGCAGGTACAACCCGGTGAGTTCATCGGATTGGCGAACTATATCGACCACCACGACTACCTCTCCTCTGCTCACGCGGTGACACAGGCAACTTTGCTGGCTGTCAGTGCAGATCTGATGAGCCGGATGGAGCATGAACGGCCCGACTTTTTCAATGTGGTAAACCGCGTCATCGCTGGCAAACTGCGCGAGCGCAATCCCGACCGCAGCATCGCTGCGGGCATATTGGCGCAACCGGTCACCCGGGTGATGAAATCTCCGGTCGCCTACTGTGGTCCCGAGACCAATCTGCGCGATGCCCTGACGACCATGAAGGGGCGCAGGATTGGCAGCATGGTGGTCAAAGACAGGAAGGATAATCTGCTCGGACTGCTCACCTACGCCGGACTGGCCGAAGCGGCGATACTGGAGGATGCCAGACCGGCAGACAGCATCATGGCAATCGCATGCGAAGTTCCCACGGTGCTGGAGTCCGACACACCGCTGTGGGAAACGGAAATGTTGATGGAGGTGGACCATGCCAAATACGCCATCGTGTGCGAGGGCAACGTACCGATAGGTATTGTCTCGAAAACCGATATTCTGCAGATTCTGGTATCCCGTCCCAGTACGCTGAGCAATCGAATCCGCGATGCGCACACCATTTCGGAGCTGGCCTCACTGAGCGGCAAACTGGCGGATGTCGCGGCCAACGCCAGCGAAACCAACAGACGGCCGAGCACCGCAGTCAGGCTCCTGAGTGAAACCCATCTGATGCTGCAGAACCGGGTGGTCGAACTGACCCTCGAGTGGATGAAACATAAAGGATTCGGCAAACCGCCGGCCGACTTCGCGATTCTCATCATGGGGTCCGGTGGACGCCGCGAGATGCTCCTGGGCACGGATCAGGATAACGGCATCATTATTGGAGAGATACTGGGCGAACAGGATACACCGGTCGACGAGTGGTTCGAGCGCTTCGCCAAACGCCTGAACAGAAACCTCGACCGGGTTGGATACCCATTGTGCCCCGGTGAAATCATGTTGCGCAATCCGCTCTACCGAAAAACACTCGGAGACTGGAAAAAGCAACTCAGCGGGATGACCAGCAATCCGTCCATACAGGACGCCCGGTGGGCTAATGTGGTACTTGATTTTGATACACTCTACGGTAACGATGCGCTGACCATCGAACTGCGCAGACACCTGCTGCGCGAGCTCAATCGAAAACCGGGACTGCTCAAACTCATGGCGGAAGACGATGCCGAAGGAAGACCGGCACTCGGGATCTTCAACCAGCTGGTCACCACCCGGGACGAAAAGGGCGAACATATCGATTTAAAGCGGAATGGTCTGCGTATCATCGCCGATGCAGCGCGCATTTTTGCGCTGCAAAACGGCATCGCTGTCCAGAACACCAGTGACCGGCTGAACGCGCTGGTGAGGATTGGCAAGCTCTCCGGAGATTTCACCAGCTCAATCCAGGAAGCCTACGAAGAGATGCTGGATCTGCTGCTGCGTCATCAGATCCACCAGGCGAGCGCGGGAAAGGAGCCGAGCAAGCAGATCAAGCTGGAAAAACTGAGCCCAAAGGAGCGCAGTTCACTGCGAATGGCGATGCGGGCGGTGAAACGTTTCCAGGAGCAGCTGCAGGATGAATACTCGGGTGAGCTGTTCTGACATGAGCAAGCTGCAACCTGCCCGGCGGCAACCTGAATTCCATCTGAAAATCAAGGTTGCATACGTTTGAGCAAGTTGTTCTACAATCGGGTACCATCGCTGATTGAGTGAAAAACAGACCGGTGAGATTTGGCAATAGTGGGAAGCGACGGCCGCTGTCAGCGTTACCTGACATGAATTAGGCCGGGCGTGAATCACTACGCCGTTTCCTCCGAGCATAAAATAATTAGCACGAATCATTAAAGAGAGACGAGGATGCATTTCCTGCCGGCCAGACCGGCAGTGCCACATAACAGGATTGGAAAACAATCCCGACCGATTATTCAATAAACAGAGGAGAAGCACTATGTCTGAAGAGAAGGTCCACCCGGTTCCCGCTGAATTGGCCAAAAGCGCCCATATCAATGCGAAAAAATATGAAAAAATGTACAAGCGTTCCGTGGATGACCCCGATGGCTTCTGGGAAGACGCTGCTGAGAAGTTTGTCAGCTGGTCGAAAAAATGGAAGAAGGTATCCAAGTGGGACTTCAAAAAAGCCGACATCAAATGGTTCGTCGGCGGCAAACTGAATGTTTCCTATAACTGTCTGGACCGTCATCTGAAGAAGCGTGGTGATCAAACCGCCATCATCTGGGAAAGTGACGATCCGAACGTCGACAAGAAGATCACCTACCGGGAACTGCACGCCGAAGTGTGTAAATTTGCCAACGTGCTGAAAAGCCGCGGCGTAAAGAAAGGAGACCGGGTCTGCATCTATCTGCCCATGGTGCCGGAAGCGGCGGTCGCCATGCTCGCCTGCACGCGCATTGGCGCGGTACACTCCATCGTGTTCGGTGGCTTCTCGCCCGACGCGCTCTCCAGCCGGATTCTGGACTCCGACTGCCAGACGCTGATCACCTCCGATGAGTCGGTGCGCGGCGGCAAGAACGTACCGCTGAAAACCAACGCAGACATCGCACTGAAAGAGTGTCCCAATGTGCATACCTGCGTCGTGGTCAGACGTACCGGCGGCAAGGTCGACTGGACCGAAGGGCGTGATATCTACTATGACGAAGCTGTGGCCAACGCTTCCACCGCCTGTGAGCCAGTGGAGATGGACGCCGAAGATCCGCTGTTCATTCTCTACACGTCGGGTTCGACCGGCAAACCAAAGGGTGTGCTGCACACCACCGGCGGCTATCTGGTGTTCGCGGCCATGACCCACAAATACACCTTCGATTATAAGGACGGGGATATCTACTGGTGTACCGCCGATGTCGGCTGGGTTACCGGACACACCTACATCGTCTATGGTCCATTGGCCAACGGCGCGATCAGCCTGATGTTCGAAGGTATCCCGACCTACCCGGATGCAGGTCGCTTCTGGGCGGTGTGTGAGAAGCACAAAGTCAACACCTTCTACACTGCGCCAACTGCCATTCGTGCACTGATGCGGGTGGGTGAGGAGCCGGTCCAGAAACACGACCTCTCCAGTCTGCGGCTGCTTGGCACGGTCGGTGAGCCGATCAATCCGGAAGCCTGGGAGTGGTACTACCGGGTGGTTGGAGGTGAGCGCTGCCCCATCGTGGATACCTGGTGGCAAACCGAAACCGGCGGACACCTGATCACACCGCTGCCTGGCGCCACCGACCTGAAACCGGGTTCGGCTTCCAAGCCATTCTTCGGTGTGGTGCCTCAGATCGTCGACGCAACCACCGGTGAACCGCTGGAGGGTGAGTGCGAGGGTGCACTGGTGATCACGCGTCCCTGGCCGGCGATGATGCGCACCGTGTACGGCGACCACGACCGGTTCAGAGAGACCTACTTCACTCAGTACCCTGGTAAATACTTCACGGGTGACGGCGCCCGCCGTGATGCCGATGGCTACTACTGGATCACCGGTCGAATCGACGATGTGTTGAACGTATCCGGTCATCGCCTGGGTACCGCGGAGATCGAGTCCGCGCTGGTGCTACACGAGAGTGTCGCCGAGGCAGCGGTGGTAGGTTATCCGCATGAGATTACCGGACAGGGTATCTACGCCTACGTCACACCGATGGCAGGCGTCCAGCCGACCGAAGAGTTGAAGGCGGAGCTGATCAAACTGGTACGTGACGAAATTGGCCCAATCGCCAAAGTCAATATCATCCAGTGGGCTCCCGGTCTGCCCAAGACCCGTTCCGGCAAAATCATGCGCCGTATCCTGCGCAAGGTTGCCTGTAACGAAACCGACTCGCTGGGCGACATCTCCACATTAGCGGATCCTTCCGTGGTGGAAGACCTGGTGAACAACCGCGCCAACAAATAGTGCGGTGGCGCCCTCCGGCTGGGATATCTGCTCGTTCCTGGCAGACCCGGCCGGAAACAGCGCAATTTGAACAGACGTGACTAAATTGGGGTCAGAGTAAAATCCACTCGCGAGTGGATTTTACTCTGACCCCAATTTTATAGGATGGATAAATTTGAGTAGTCTGAAAGTCGGTGTATTCGTTGACGCCGAAAATATCAAGTTCAACGGCGGCTACCAGCTGCGCTACGACATTCTGCGCCGCTTTGCCGCACGCGCAGGCGGTACCCTGCTGCGGCTCAATACCTACCTCGCCTTCGACCAGCAGCGCGCGGAGGAGGACAGTGATTATCAGAAAAAGTCCAGCACCTACCTGAAAACGGTGCGTGATTTCGGCTGGAAGATCATTGTCAAAGAGGTGCGCCGGTTTACCGATGATGAAGGCAACACCACCACCAAAGCCAATGCTGATCTCGATCTCGCAGTGGATGCGATGCTTCAGGCAGAGAATCTCGACCTGGTGCTGCTGGTGACCGGTGACGGCGATTTTCTCCAGGTGGTAAGCGCGCTGCAAAACCGAGGCTGCCGTGTTGAACTGCTCGGCTTCAAGAATGTATCGAAGCAACTGCAGCAGCAGGTGGATGCTTTCTACCGCGGCTATCTGATCCCGGATCTGCTGCCGATCACCCAAGAACCCCGCAACGAGTGGGGTGAACCCGGCTCCTGGGTGCGCGGCATCTGCACCAAATGGTTTTCGGAAAAAGGTTATGGATTTATACGCTTCATAAAGACGATATCACCCAACCTCTGGATTACCGACCCGAGAGATACCGACTCACCCTATGTGAGCGTCTTCTGTCATGCCAATGAGCTGACCGATGGACTCTCCCCCGACGAAATGCGCAATAGGGAGAACATTCTCGAATTCCGCCTGGGTAAAAGTGAAATGGATAATGGCCTGGTGGCAACACAGGTACGACTGGTTTACGCACCGAATCACTGATCAGTCGTCGATCAGCTGCATCCGGTAGTGCTGCTGGTCATTGGCGCTGCGCTCGATGGTTCCGCTGCGCACAATAAAACTTCCACGTGCCTGGTCCTCGAAATAGAAACGCAGCGTTGTGCATACCACCTGAAAAGCCAACTCACTCCAGGGCAACTCCTCCCGGGAAAAGAGCCGGACCTCCAGGCTCTCTTCACCCGGCCCGAAATCGAGGTCGATCAACTGACCGCGATAGAGCATGTAAACCTGGTTGATATGGGTCAGATTGAACAGAGTGTAAAGCCCGCGGATATCGATGCGGGCGTTGGCCTCCTCCATCGCCTCGCGCGCGGCACCTTCATGCGCCGACTCACCATTCTCCATGAACCCGGCAGGAACAGTCCAAAATCCGTAACGTGGTTCGATGGCGCGCCGGCACAGCAGCACCCTCCCCTCCCACTCCGGTATCACACCGGTGACAATCTTGGGATTTTGGTAGTGAATGCAACCGCAGCTGCCACAAACATGGCGCAGACGGTTATCACCTGCCGGAACCTTCAGCATCAGCCCGGCACCACATTGAGTACAGAAATTCATCTACCGCCTCCCAACTCCACTTCGGGTTCGATTTTACCAGTCTATTTCTCCACCGGGAGTAACAATCTGTTCCAGAAGCACAGGCCATCCACTATCCACTCCGCGCGGGATTCCAGGATCATTCACATGGATGTCACACTGGTTACAGCTTGGCCTGTTAAAGTTCCAGGATCGTTTTGGGCAACAACTGACACATGATGTTCCGCCACCCAGCCACACCCGACACCATCGCTGCAGTCGATCTCGGCTCCAACAGCTTCCACATGATAGTTGCCAAAGTGGTGGAGGGCCATTTTCAGGTCATCGACAAACTGCGGGAAATGGTCCGGCTGGGCGCCGGGCTGACTCCGGAAAAACAACTGAGTCAGGACGCCGAGGAGCGTGCACTGGACTGCCTCAGGCTATTTGGGCAGCGCCTGCAATCGCTACCCGAGGACAGCGTGCGCGCGGTTGGCACCAACACACTGCGCCAGGTTCGCGATTCCCGCCGTTTTCTGCACGCTGCCGAAGCGGCACTTGGGCACCCCATCGAGATCATCTCCGGACGTGAAGAGGCGCGTCTGATCTATCTTGGCGTATCCCACAGCGTGGAAACGGATGATGAGCAGCGCCTGGTAGTGGACATAGGCGGTGGCAGCACTGAACTGATCATCGGCAGCAGCTTCAACCCCAGGTTGATGGAGAGTGTACACATGGGCTGCGTCAGTATGAGCCGTAGCTACTTTCCTGAGGGCTGCATCAGCGAACGCGCGATGAAAAAGGCAGAGCTGGCCGGTGCGCTGCAGATGCGCCCGGTTGAATATGCGCTGCGCACTATGGGTTGGCAGCTTGCCCTTGGCTGCTCCGGAACCATACGGGCCATCCAGGATGCCATTGTGAGCGAAGGCTGGTGTGAAGCGCGGGACGGAATAACTCAGAGCGCGCTTCGGCAACTGCGCGCCAAGCTGGTTGAGACTGGCCATGTCGACCGCATTCAACTTGCAGGGGTCAGCAGTCAGCGGGCGCCGGTTTTCGCCGGGGGTGTCGCAGTATTGAGTGCGGTATTCGATGCGTTGAACATCGATAAGATGGTGGTCTCTGAGATGGCCCTGCGCGAAGGCGTACTCTACGACATGCTCGGCCGGATTCACCACGAAGATGTCAGACAGAGCAGTGTGGATGCACTCTGCCGCCGCTACGAAGTCGATCTGCTGCAGGCGCAGCGGGTTGAAGCAACCGTCCGCACACTCTTTGCACAGGTGGCGGAGCATTGGGGACTGGCAGAAGGTGAATACCCGAACATACTCGGCTGGGCCGCACAGCTGCACGAGTTGGGTCTGACCGTCTCCCATGCTCAGTTTCACAAACATGGCGCCTACCTGATCGCCAACTCCGATATGGCTGGATTCAGCCGCGAAGAGCAGGGAGTGTTGGCTGCATTGATCCGCGCCCACCGGAGAAAATTTCCGCTCGACATCTTCCACAATCTGCCAGAAGAGATTTCCCGCTGCGCCATGCAACTCTGTCTCATTCTGCGGCTCGCGGTTCTGTTGCACCGGGCACGCTCACCCTCACCCGACATGGATGTCACCCTGGTGGCCGACAAAGAACGGCTTGTAGTCAGGTTTCCTGATGACTGGCTGAAATCCAATCCGCTGGTAAAAATGGAGCTGAAGCAGGAGAAAAAGTACCTGAAAGCGGCCGGCTTCAAACTGAAATATGGCTAGGAGAGAGCCGCAGGCCAGTGTGTTTTTTAACTTATCGGACGGTATCGGGCGCGACGCACCATTGGGGGGAATACGCACTCTCCTGGAGAATGACAACTCCCCATAGCAAGCAATCGTTTTATCGATTCCACCGAGCGCCTGCATTAAGCGGGGGTGGAGTTCACGGAGACACCGGCGCTAGAAAAAACCGTGCAGAAACCAGCGTCTTGCCGCCTGCAGTTCACGATAGATCCAGAGTTGCTCACCGCCCGGCGCCCTGGCGATAAAATAGTCCCGCAACACGGGCTCTCCGTCCCACCAACCGCTTTCGATACGCTCCCGCTCCGGCTCCAGGTAGAGCCGGCCCCGCCACCATGGCCAACCCTCTTTGATCCTCAGCGGCTCGGGTGCCGGCAACAGCCAGAGGGGCCGCCGCAACCCGTGGGTGAAGTGGGGAGGAGTGGTCTCCTCCGGGCTAGCGGAGACATCCACCATGACAGTGGATTTACGCCAGGCGCGTTCGGGCCGATGCTCCGCGACCCATTGTACCCTGGAGAGCGAATCCTCACCCAGCCGTGCCTGTAAACGCTCCAACAGAAGCGGCTCCAGCGTGGCAGTTCCGGGCTCCCGCAACAGAGAGAGCGGACGCTCGGGCATCGGCTCGATCACCCGCACCAGCAGGCCAAGCTCCCGCACAGGAGCGGTCAGCCTCAGCTGTTCCAGCCGCTCCTGCAACAGGCTCTGCAGGATTGCGGGGTCGTGCTGCGGCAGCATCAACCTGAGCTGAAAACGGCTCTCGCCACCGTCACTGTGGCGTAGCACCCACTCCAGACATTGGGTGGCGGAGCGCCTGGCAGAGAGAAAACCGGCCAGCTCCAGAAGCAGTCGCCTGGCGGCAAACAACAGCGCCGGACTGCTGCCGACCTCCGCCGGCAGCTCCAGCCGACGCTGAAAGCGCTGCGGTGGCTGGAAACGCGCACGCGGATCCGGCACATCTCCCAGCAGGCGCTGCAGATACCGAACGAACCCAGACCCCAAGCGACGTTCGAGCCCCGCCATCGGAAGCTGCAGCAGATCCCCCAGCCTCTCCAGCCCGATCTCCTGCAGCGCTCTCTGCCTGTCGGGCTGCAACGGTAACAGCCGCAAAGGTACCTCTGCCAGTGATCGGTGCAGCATTGCCCTATCCCGCACCAGGCGCCCGGGGCCATCCGTCCTGGCCAACAGCATGGCGCCCGCGGGTGTGGGCGCCAGGCAGAGCCGGGTACGATAATCCAGCGCCTGCAGCCCGTCCTCCAGCCGTGACAGCAGCGGATCGATACCACCAAACAGGCGCAGACTGCCGGCAAGCTCCAGTAAAACACCCCAGGGGGGGTCCAGTGAGACCTGTGAGGTAAAGGTGCCGGACCAGGTGGCCACCGCCTCCAGCGCGGCCAGTTCCCGCTGTTTGTCGCGCGCCACCAGACGCACGCCGGCAGAGAGCGCGCGGACGGCTCCGATGCGCATACCCGCGGCGACACCCAACTCCGTCGCCAGGCTGTTGCACACCAGAATCCGCTGCTGCGCCCCCTGCAGCTCGGTGATGGCCAATGGCTCTGCCGACTCTGCCGGAGCCAGCGACTCCAGCGCCAGCAGAGGAAAGTGAATCGCCAGCCAACGCATGATTTTCAGGTACCTGAACATCCGGGGTCGGAGTCAAAACGCCATGAAACTTGGAGTGACAAACTGAGCCCCTGCGCGTTTCGACTCCGACCCCTATTCCACTCAGCCCTCAGCCAATAGACCCGGCTTCCCTCTCTCGTTGCAGCGCCACCCCCTCCACCGGCCAACCGCCACGGCGCTTGAGAATATCCACCTTGTTGCCTGCAGCAGTAACCCGCAAACGCAGCGCGGCGGGAGAGGATTCCCGAACCAGCCGCGGCCGGCACAACAGAAAACCGACACCACCGCCCCGCTCGGCCGCCAGCTGCAGGCGCCTCAGTGCAGTACGATGCAGTGCCTGCGGCCAACCGAGCGCAGCACCACAGCCGGCGCTCAGCACCTGCTCCAGCGCCCACAGGGACTCCTCCTCGTTGCGGCTGTGCACCAGCAGCAGCCGGGTGAGATCCACCCCATTGATCAGCAGTCCAGGTGCATAAGGGATATAGGGGGGGGCCACCAGAACGATCTGTTTCGCCTCCTGGCTGAGCGTCGCCAGCGCCGGCAGCAGCAGCACCATCGCCCCACCAGGGTGATCGGACAAAATCTCGACCACGGCACCCCGCGGCCAGCCATGACCAGCCAGATGTCTGTCCAACGGTGGGAAGCCGGTCGCAATACCGGACTCCCGATCCGGATAGAACTCCCCGCCCCGCCAGAGTCCCGAGCCCTGGCGCAGCAGCTCTGCAACCTCGATCCTGTCAGAACGTATCGCTTTCAAGAGAGATTGACCCTGACCCCATTCCCAAACCCCGGGTAGCCGCGCAGCAGACCGACCCCCAGACCCTCGATCACCAACTCCTGCGAGCGCAGGTCCACCTCGATCGGTGCATAGTCCGGGTTCTCCGGTAGCAGCCGCACGAGATGGGCTTTCCCGGGGTTGAGCCGCAGCCGTTTCACCGTCACCTCATCCCCCAGCCGCGCCACCACGATGCTGCCGTTTTCAGCCTCCCGACAGCTGTGCACCGCCAGCAGATCGCCATCCAGAATACCCGCTCCCTGCATACTCATCCCCGCCACTCTCAGCAGATAATCAGCACGCGGACGAAACAGCCGTGGATCCACGCTATAGCGCTCCTCGATATGCTCCTCCGCCAGAATCGGACTGCCTGCGGCCACCCGGCCGATGACCGGCACTCCCCGCTCCTCCCCCTGCGGCTGTTGTAGCAGCCGGATGCCGCGGGAAGCCCCCTTCTGCAACGCGATCTCACCCTTGCGCGCAAGCGCACGCAGATGCTCTTCCGCCGCATTGGCCGAGCGAAAACCAAATGCCGCTGCGATCTCCGCCCGGGTGGGGGGAAACCCGGTCTCATCGATACGGACACGGATCAGGTCGAGTATCTGGCGTTGACGCGGTGTCAATTTCATTTCCCCTCCCATCGAGTTGCTGGTTAAGACAAGATACTGTTACTATATACAGTATTGCATACAATGACAGAGTGCACCAGCCCGTATGGCTGGGGTGCCAAAGATATCCCGCTGCTCGGCATCAACTCCACCCGCCACTGATATCCGGGTTGGCTGATGCTGGGGTTTGTGCCTCCTCCCAACCTGAGAAGCTGCCCATTTTAATAGCGCGAAAACAGCCGCAATAGCTTATCTTCACCGATGAAGATTGTCGGCTCCATCCGGACGAGCAATACAACCGAGCGGTCGAGCGAAGCGGGGACGACCCACAAGGTTCCGTACCGGGACGAATGATTTGCAGTTGTCACCGGCCCGGATAAAATTGAGGTCATGATCATCCCGAAATGTCGCCATTCCATCACGCTGCGTGCGTTGTTCTGCTGTCTGCTGCTTGTCTCAGTTGAGACAGCCGCGGCCCTGGAACAGATGACCGGGCACCCCACTCAGGTGTTCAGTGGCAATGAACTGCTGCTGTTGACCAGCGCAGGCACCGTGCACCGGGTGAAACTGGACGGAATCAGTGTGGAGCCGCCCGGTCAGCAATGGGGAGATGCGGCCAGAAGACATCTGCAGACACTGGTGATGGGACGCCCGGTCACACTCGTTTTCCAACGGGAGAGAGGATCGACCGCCCTGCATGGACAACTGCAGCATGGCGGTGCCGATATCAATAGGCGCCTGCTCAGCGCCGGGTTGGCCCGGTTTGACCCGACGGGGCTTCCGCCGGCGGAGAGGGAAAGTTACGCCGAGGCCGAACGACGCGCGCGGAGCGCCGGTTTGGGCATCTGGGGCAACAACGGTAACCAACCGCGCTCCCGGGCCAGAATGGTGCCGGGAGGGATACTTTTCCGGGCTGAACCGTGGCATTGATTTGCATGCCGTCCAATCTAGGAGCCTGTCTGACTTAACACTGTTTGGCTGCAAATCCCCGGATGACGATCAACTCAGCTTATCGACCTCGTTAAATAGGCCCACTATTCGCCTCGTTCGATAAACTGATTTGATTCGCCCCCGGTGATTTTCGCTTCGAACGGATAAGTCAGACAGGCTCCTAGTCGCAACGCCTCAGTCCGGGCTTTTCGCGACTCGACTAACAGAGAGGTTGATCCGAAGTGGTTCTGCCAGAATCGTGACGGCGGGCGTCAATCCGACGCTGACTCCATCCCTTCAATTTCACTCCCGCCAGCTTCTCCCAGCATGGACTCAGCAGGTATCTCCTCGACTTCGATCTGTCCCGGATACCCCTCCAGCGCCTCCTGTTCCCGCTTGCCCAGACGAGACAGCCTATCACTCAACAGCGCTTCCAGCTCCCTGTAGGCCCTGACCTGAGCCTCGTGATAGCAACTGGCCGGCTGTCTTCTCAACAATGCCAGTCTGGCCTCGAAATAAGCGATGTCCGCCTCCAGCCTGGCTTGGGTTGGATTTCTCCACTCATTCTGCTGTTTTGACAATCGTCATATACCTTAAGTTATCAACCACCTGAAATTGGAGAAATTTTTACGGACGATCGTACTAATCACAAAAAAACGCCTTTCAAATAGTCCGCCCTATGCTAACATCTGCGATGCTGACTACACCCCTTTGCTAAATTAAGTCGATCATCCTAAAATCCAATGAGCGCACTTCTCGATCTGCTAAGAAAAACCTCCGCCCTGTCAGGAGGAAATGCCGCATTCATCGAAGATATCTACGAGCGGTACCTGCACGATCCCGCCAGCATCGATCCCGCCTGGCGGAAACAGTTCGAGCGCATGCTGCAAGCTTCCGCCAATGAAGCGCCAGACATCGCCCACGGTCCGGTCATCAACAACTTCGCCCGCCTGGCGCGGGAGAACCGACCCGCGTCCCGCCAATCCGCCGAACGACTGGCTCCCGCCGCAGCGGCAAAGCAGGGAGCGGTACTGCGTCTGATCAACGCCTGGCGTGTGCGCGGTCACCAGCATGCCACGCTCGATCCGTTGAACATGCGCCAGCTCGAAGATGTACCCGATCTGGATCCCGAATTTCACCGTTTGAGCGGCGCGGACATGGACGCGGTCTTCAACACCGGCTCGCTGTTCGCTCCGGACCGTATGCCGCTGCGCGAGATCATTGCGCTGGTCAAAGAGGTGTACGGCGGCAATATCGGTTCCGAGTACATGCATATCACTGACACCCGTGAGAAACGTTGGATCCAGAAACGGGTGGAGGGCCATCGCATCAAGCCGAACCTCTCCGCCGACGAAAAGCGTTGGCTGCTCAGCCTGTTGACCGCTGCGGAAGGACTGGAAAAGTACCTCCACACCCGCTATGTCGGCCAGAAGCGCTTTTCCCTTGAGGGGGGGGACGCCTTCATTCCACTGATGGATGAACTGATCCAGCGTGCCGGCGCCAACGGGATGAAGGACGTGGTGATCGGCATGGCCCACCGCGGCCGCCTCAATCTGCTGACCAACATCATGGGCAAACCGCCGTCAGAGTTGTTCGATGAGTTCGAGGGAAGAAAGACTCCCGAGAGATTCAGAAGCTCAGGCGACGTCAAGTATCACATGGGATTCTCCGTCGACATCGAAACCCCCGGCGGCTTTACCCATGTCGTGCTCGGCTTCAACCCTTCCCACCTGGAGATTATCAGTCCGGTGGTCCAGGGTTCGGTGCGGGCGCGTCAGGATCGCCGGGGCGACCACACCCGCGACCATGTGATGCCCATTCTGATCCACGGCGATTCCGCCTTCTCCGGCCAGGGCGTCGTGCTGGAGACCCTGCAGATGTCTCAGGCCAGGGGGTATACCACCGGTGGCTGCGTCCATGTCGTGATCAACAATCAGGTCGGGTTCACCACCTCGAATCCACAGGATACCCGATCGACGCTGTACTGCACCGACGTTGGCAAGATGGTTCAGACACCGATCTTCCACGTCAACGGGGATGACCCCGAAGCGGTGATATTCGTCACCCGCGTGGCATTGGATTACCGCATGCGCTTTCACAAGGATGTCATCATCGACCTCGTCTGTTACCGCAGACATGGGCACAACGAAGCGGACGAGCCCGCGGTCACCCAACCCCAGATGTACCAGAAGATCCGGCGCCTGCCCACCACCCGCAGTCTCTACGCCGACAAACTGATCTCCGAGGGGGTTGTGACGCCCGATCAGGCACGCGATATGGTAGAGGACTATCGCACCTCCCTGGAGCAGGGTTCGGTGGTGGCACGTCCCACGCTGGCCGATCTTGGCTACCCCTACCACACCAATTTCAAGACTTTCGAAAACATCCACTGGGAGCACCCTGCCGAGACCAAAGTCCCGGAAGCGCGGCTGTTGCGGACGGCGCAGAAACTGGTCAAGATTCCCGAAGATTTCGAAACTCATCCAAGAGTCACCAAGATCCTCGATGAGCGGCATAAAATGGCCAGCGGGGATCAACTGATCGACTGGGGCTTTGGTGAAATCCTGGCCTACGCCACGCTGGTTGAAGAGGGTTATCCGGTCAGGCTGTCCGGTCAGGATTGCGGTCGTGGAACCTTCTTCCACCGCCATGCCGTGCTGCACAATCAACTGGAAAGCGGTGCCCATATCCCACTCGAGCATCTGATGGAGTATCAGGCGGACTTTACCGTGATCGACTCACTCCTTTCAGAAGAGGCGGTGCTCGGTTTTGAGTATGGCTACTCCACCACGGACCTGAAAACACTGACCATCTGGGAGGCGCAGTTTGGAGATTTCGCCAACGGCGCACAGGTGGTGATCGATCAGTTCATCAGCGCGGGAGGCGCCAAATGGGGCATCTATTGCGGACTGGTCATGTTCCTCCCCCATGGTTACGAGGGACAGGGCGCCGAGCACTCCTCCGCCCGGCTGGAGCGCTATCTCCAACTCTGTGCCGAGCACAATATCCAGGTCTGTGTCCCCACCACGCCCGCACAGGTGTTCCACATGTTGCGACGGCAGATGCTGCGGCCGATGCGTAAACCGCTGGTGGTGATGACGCCGAAGAGTCTGCTGCGCCACCGGCTGGCGGTCTCCTCGCTGAACGAATTCACTGAAGGCGCGTTCCAACCAGTTATTGGCGAAATCGACGAGATTAACCCAGCACAGGTCAAACACATCATCGTCTGTTCGGGCAAGGTCTACTACGAACTGCTTGAAGCACGCCGTGCCCGCGGTATTCAGGATGTGGCGATCATCCGTATCGAGCAACTCTATCCGTTTCCGCGCACACAGTTCGACAACGCCATTGATCAATACACCAACGCCAAACGCCTCATCTGGTGTCAGGAGGAACCGCAGAACCAGGGTGCCTGGGATCAGATCAAGTTCCGCTTTCACACCCAGTTCGAGAAAGGGAGACAGCTCTTCTATGTAGGACGGCCAACTTCCGCTGCGCCTGCGGTGGGGTACTATCCAGTCCATGTGAAGCAGCAGGAGACCTTGATCGATGAAGCACTCACCGGCCGTATCAATCCATCAATGAACCGAAGGACCCCTGTAGAATGAGTACAAACGTCAATGTCCCAGCCCTTCCCGAGTCCGTTGCCGACGCTACGGTACTCTCCTGGCACAAGAAACCCGGCGACTCGGTACGGCGGGATGAAAATCTGGTGGATCTTGAAACTGACAAAGTGGTTCTGGAAGTGCCCGCTACCGTGGATGGCGTGCTCGGGCAGATTTCCGCCGCTGAAGGTGAGACAGTGCTCGCTGGTGACCTGCTCTGCGTGATTGAAAGCGGTAAGGGAGCGGCAACGGCCGAATCGGCGGTGAAACAAACCGCAGAAGAGGCGCAGTCTGCTGCAACCGCAGGCGATGAACCGATACTGACACCGGCGGTACGACGCCTGGTCAGGGAGATGAACATTGATCCGCGTAAAGTGAAAGGCACCGGTAAGGATGGGCGCATCCTGAAATCCGATATCACCACTTACATCGACTCAGCGGAGAGCGAACCTGCTCCGGTAAAACAACCTGCCGCGGTGATGCACCAGGAGAGTGACATCACCCAGTCCGTCATGGTCGGCGACCGGCCGGAACAGCGCGTTCCGATGACCCGGCTGCGGGCGCGTATCGCCGAGCGCCTGCTCGAGGCACAGCATAACGCAGCTATTCTGACCACGTTCAACGAAGTCAATCTGCAAGCGGTGAACGAACTGCGTGCCCGCTACAAAGACAAATTCCTGAAGGACCACGAGGTAAGACTCGGGTTCATGTCTTTTTTCATCAAGGCGGCAGTGGAGGCGTTGAAGAGCTTCCCATTGGTGAATGCGACCATCGACGGCCAGGATATCGTCTATCACGGCTATTATGATATCGGCATCGCGGTCGGCTCACCGCGCGGTCTGGTCGTTCCGATCCTGCGCGACGCCGATCAGCTGGGCTTTGCCGAACTGGAAAAAGCAGTCGCCGAATTCGGACGCAAGGCAAACGATGGCACCCTCAGCTATGAAGAGCTGACCGGTGGCACCTTCACCATTTCCAATGGCGGCGTGTACGGCTCGATGCTCTCCACACCGATTCTGAATCCACCCCAGAGCGCCATTCTCGGTATGCACAACATCCAGCAGCGGCCGGTGGTGGTGGACGGTGAAATCGTGATCAGGCCGATGATGTATCTGGCGCTCTCCTACGATCACCGCATTATCGACGGACGCGAGGCGGTGCAGTTCCTGGTCACGATCAAGAATATGTTGGAAGATCCAACCCGTCTGTTACTGCAGATCTGATCGACCGGTCTTGCCGCATGCCGGGCTCCGGCGGGGTCAGGGCGAGCTAAACAACTTGACTCTGACCCCGATTGGCGGACGATGAATGTTCCGCAGGCTTAGCTATTAGGCCGGCGGATCAGCAGGAATCTTCTGTGACCGACCAAGGGAATTTCCGATGACCACGATAAGACAAGACGACTTCATTCAGAGCATCGCCGACGCGCTGCAGTTCATCTCCTACTACCACCCGGCCGACTTCGTCGCAGCGTTGAGCGAGGCTTGGAGAATGGAGGAATCGCCGGCCGCCAAGGATGCCATTGCTCAGATCCTGGTCAACTCACGCATGTGCGCCGAAGGACATCGCCCCATCTGCCAGGATACCGGCATGGTGGTGGCATTCGTCGATGTCGGCATGAGCGTCCGGTGGCAGGCGGATATGGGTGTCGAGGAGATGGTCAATGAAGGGGTACGCCGTGCCTATAGCCATCCGGACAACCTGCTGCGCGCCTCCATGGTTGCCGACCCGGCCGGGGCACGCAGGAACACCCGTGACAACACCCCGGCGGTGGTTCATAGCCGCCTGGTGAAGGGCGACAGAGTGACCGTCCGTATCGCCGCGAAAGGGGGCGGCTCGGAAAACAAGTCCAAATTCACTGTACTCAACCCCTCCAACAGTCTGGTGGATTGGGTACTGGATGTCGTTCCGACTATGGGTGCCGGCTGGTGCCCGCCCGGCATGCTGGGAATCGGCATCGGCGGTTCCGGCGAAAAGGCGATGCTGCTGGCCAAGGAGGCATTGATGGAACACATCGACATCCACCAACTCAAAGCACGCGGCGCGCAGACCACCGCGGAGAAGCTACGCCTCGAACTGTTTGAGAAGATCAATGCGCTGGGCATCGGTGCGCAGGGTCTCGGTGGCCTGACCACGGTACTCGATGTCAAGATCAACGATTTCCCCACGCATGCCGCCTCCCTGCCAGTGGCGATCATCCCCAACTGTGCCGCAACCCGGCATGCGGAGTTCACGCTGGACGGCAGCGGTCCGGCAGAATTCACCCCGCCGAAACTGGCGGACTGGCCCGATATCACACTGGGCGGCGAATCCGGCGCCCGGCGCGTCCATCTCGACGGCCTCACCAAAGAAGAGATAGCGCAATGGCAACCGGGGGAACGGATTCTGCTCTCCGGCAAGCTGTTGACCGGAAGAGACGCAGCGCACAAACGGATCCAGGATCTGCTGCAGAGCGGCAAGCCGCTCCCGGAGGGTGTCGATTTCCGCAACCGCTTCATCTACTATGTCGGCCCGGTCGATCCAGTACGTGACGAAGTGGTGGGTCCGGCCGGTCCCACCACCTCTACCCGAATGGACAAATTCACCGAGATGATGCTGGCCGAGACCGGCCTGATCGGCATGGTGGGTAAAGCGGAACGAGGCCCGTCCGCACTCGAATCGATCAAAAAACATGCCGCCGTCTACCTGATGGCTGTCGGAGGTGCCGCCTACCTGGTCTCGAAAGCGATCCGATCGGCCCGGATCATTGCGTTCGAGGATCTGGGAATGGAGGCGATCCGCGAGTTTGAGGTTGAAGATATGCCGGTCACCGTGGCGGTGGACAGCAAAGGCCAATCGGTTCATCTCAGTGGGCCGGCAGAGTGGCGGGTAAAGATCGCAGAGATGAAGAAAGCGCTGTAGTAACTTTCGGCGTCGCTGCCCAGCACCTCACCCTCTGTTCCAATCCCCCCAAGCGAGAAGCCGAGGATAGGTTGAAGACAGAGATATGAAGCCGATACGAAATTCGTTACCACCGCTGCAGTGCTAACCGAGCCCCCGAACGCAACACGCGCTCGGGGGTTTCTCGTCCCCGAAAGTCTCAACCGCTCCCACTGAATGCCGATTTGGAACAAATCGATCCGCTGTTGAGCAAGACGCTTATCTCAGCACCGAAAATAGGCGCCCTGGGAATCAGAATCTCCAATGCACGAGTTCAACGCACCGCCCATGAGTGGGCGAGCTGTCGACTTTATTTGACATCAAACTCCATATCCACAGCGCTGCCTGGTTCTGGGCAACCCCAGTTTTTTTACTTGGCTCCTGATGAAAAAGTACGTCAAACGGCATGCATGCCGACCGGTCAGAACCGGAACAGGTTGGCTGCAAATAAAAGTAACCATTCAGATCACCCTGCAAAAGTGCGATTTTGCAGCGGGATCAACGGGGAGAGTCAGACTTCTCCCCTTTGAAAACCCCAAAAGTTAAGGAGTTACTATTTAGCTGCCCTAAACAACGGGGCCAACTGAATAGTTACGAATAAAACTGAAATTTTCAGTTGACTTTAATTCCTAGGAATTATACGATTATTTTGTCGCCGCAAAAGGACGCAGGGAGCGCACTCAAAGACAGGGACGTGCACCAGGGATGGATACCTTTTACCGCCAGTCAGGCGACAATCGAAACCCCCGGCCGCATGGAGGCTGCCGGGGGTTTCTCTTTTGGATTGAGCGGACCGCACCGCGTAACGTGATTCACCCTAAGAGCGAGGCCCTGATTCGATTTCCGCCCTTTTCATTTCGCCCTGTCACTCTCGAATGGAGCAGACAACTGAGGAATCCAGGATTAAACTGCTGTTCCACTGAATAAGCCACCATAACTAACGAAGCATCGTGGGAATCCGGGAACCGGATATGACGAAATGCTTTTCCGTACTGCGGTATTGGCCGAGATGACGGCTCGACAATCGCTTCAGGAGAGCGAAAAATGCGAAACAGACCGGTTATCTTCCGCTGACACCCGCGGCAGATTCGCCAGACAGGATCCGCAACAGATGTTTCAATCAGGGAGACTCCAATGAGTATCGAGCTGTGGTTCACCTTCTTCATCGCTTCGCTGCTGATCTCCATCTCACCTGGAGCGGGTGCGGTCAACACCATGAGCAATGGATTACGTTATGGTGTGCGCAACTCTCTACCTGCAATATTCGGGTTGCAGCTCGGCTATGCTGCACAGATCGTACTGGTCGGCATCGGCTTGGGCGCACTGCTGGCATCCTCCACCACCGCATTCAACATCGTCAAATGGCTCGGCATCGCTTACCTGGTCTGGCTTGGCTACCAAAAATGGAAGCAGCCACCGCTGCGGCTGGAAGCCGGTGGTGATCGCGGTGAACGCGACTGGGTGCGATTTTGGCAAGCGGCGTTCGTCAACCTGACCAATCCCAAGGCGACGGTCTTTCTGATCGCGCTATTTCCCCAGTTCGTGGACACCCATACAGACCAGGGAACGCAGTTTCTGATCATGGGAACCACCCTGATTCTGGTCGACATTGCTGTGATGCTGGGCTATGCGACACTCGCCGCCCAGATGTCACGCTGGATGAAGAGTGAGCACCATCGACAGCTGCAGAACCGGATATTCGGCTCGCTGTTCATTGGAGCCGCAGCCATACTGGCCGGTTTTCGCAACCACTGATGCCAATGAAATTCAGCCAGATCGAAATCGGCACCAGCTTCTACTACCGCGGCCTCCGCTACACCAAGACAGGCCCGCTGCAGGCGACCATTGCCGGCACCACCAACCCGCAGCTGATCATGCGTTCGGCTGTGGTTCAGTCAGTTGATGAAGTGGAAAATGCGCCAGCTCCGGCGTCACCCTCACCGCATGAACGGCTAAGGCGGGCGATCGAACTGTACCACAACGAGTGCAAAGCGGTCGTCATGGCAGTCGCCGCGGATGCGGATAGCCTGGCACTGGAGCAGCTCGAACAAAACTATCGGGCACTGCTGGATACACTGGAGCAGGAGTAGTCGTCATTCCAGTCGAAGTGCAGCAAAGCGCCAGCCAAATGCCAAAAATCAACTGATTTACTACCTGCGCATACCCTTGAGAAGAAACAGACGTTCATTTTCCCGACTCCCGTAGACATCGGAACCACGCTGACGAGTCAGCCCACCCCTATGCTTCATCCAGTGCCAGCATTGCCGCTATCGGGTCGGACACCAGACGCTCGACCGGCGTGTACTCGTCCAGCAGGTGCCGTACCACATCACCTTCACTGATAAACCGCCGGGATGATATCTGCTCCCGGAGATCAGCCTGACTAACCATACCGTTCCCAGTCGAGGCTCAAGGCGCGATATCGGATCTGATATCGATGGCATGGGCGGAAATTGCGGTGTCACCAGACTGAAGATAAAGCCGGCTCATTGATCCTTCTCGCTGCTAAACCATTCTATCAAAAGGAGGCTGTTCTTTAGGTTGATGAACCACTTGGGCAATTACGCTCCCAATGAACAGAATAACAGCACGCTTCGAGCGAAACCGGTATAATCACGCTCCTTTTTGGCAGCCGCCCTCCCCCGCAACTGGACTGTCCCGTCAAATGCCCGCCATCATCAGCGCACTGATTCCGGTCTTTCTGATCATTCTGCTCGGCGCGTTGTTGAAACGGAGCACGCTGTTCAACGACAGTGCCTGGACCGGATTCGAAAATCTCTGTTACTATGTACTCTTCCCGGTGCTGCTGATCAAAACACTCGCCAGCGCTCAGCTTGGCAACACCGAACTGCTGCGTTTCAGCCTGCTCTTGTTGTTTGCGATCGTAAGCATGAGCGGGTTGATGCTGCTCGCTTATCCACTGATGAACCGCTTCATGGGAGTCAACCCGGCGGCATTCACCAGTCTGCTGCAGGGAGCCACTCGCTGGCACGGATTCATCGCGCTCTCTATCGTGGGACTGCTCTACGGTGATCCCGGGATCACTTACATGGCGATCACCATGGCAGTGATTATTCCACCGCTCAACATCATCAACGTCGCGGTGCTGGCACGCTTCGGTGACAGTAAGAGCGACCTGCGCGGCGTCCTGCGCAAAGTGATACGCAACCCATTTATCCTTGCATGCCTGGTGGGGGCTGGACTCAACCTGACCAGTATCGGGCTACCTGTCTATATCCGTGAGATATTCGATATCCTCAGCGGTGGTGCACTGGGACTGGGATTGCTGGTCGTAGGTGGCGGGCTGCAACTTGGAAAAGTGAGGGAGCAGCGCGGCTTGGTGCTGTTCGGTGCACTGCTGCGGCTGTTGGGGATGCCGGCACTGATGTTTTCCGGTGCCTGGCTGTTCGGTATAAAGGGTCTGCCGCTGGTGGTTGCGGTGCTCGCCGGTGCCGTCCCCACCGCTGCGTCATCTTACGTACTGGCACGTCAGATGGGCGGCGATGCGCCGCTGATGGCAAACCTGATCACTGCGCAGGTGCTGTTGGCAATCATCACACTGCCCGGCATGATGTGGCTGGCGGGCGCGTGACGGGCTGCCAGCGACCCTATCCTCATGAGACTACGTTAAGCATGGTTGATCTGCTTACCGCCGTCCGTGCATTATAGAGCCGTGCAATGTGCTATGTATGCTACGCTTTTCTCTGTCATCCAAACGAAGTGCTTTGTTATTGAATGAGCGTTGACCCCTATGGCAATCAAGAATCTCCTGGTCACCTACAGCGGCTCTGCCTCTTCCGATGCGGCGCTGGATTTCGCTCTGTTCATGAGGAACAAGTATGATGCGCACTTGACCGGCCTGCTCGCCCACAATTTTGCACCGATTAATCCAAACGTCAGCAGCTGGATACCGGAGGAGTTGCGGGAGAGCATCAAAAAGGCACGAGTCAAAGCCAGCAAAGCGATCGAAAACCAGTTCAAAGAGCGTATTGCGAACAATCCGGCAGCAGATAAGATTCACTGGATATCCAAACGCGGTGAATCCGACACAACGGTTGCCAAGTACGCGCGGCTGTATGATTTGACCATCATCGGCCGCTACGATGCGGTTCACGGCGAAGGCCAGGTTGAGCTGCACCCGGATATGATCGCCATGATCAGCGGCCGGCCGGTTCTGCTGATTCCCAGGGAGTTCGACATGGCAAGCTTCACCGAACACGCTGTGCTGGCTTGGGACGGAAAGCGAGCTTCATCGCGCGCACTGGCCGACGCGATGCAGATCCTGGAGACGAAAAGCCTGGTGACCATCGTCACGGTCGATGACGGCGATGCCGGTTTGGTTCTACCCGGAATAGACGCCGGAACCGCGTTGCAGCGGCACGGCATCAAAACCGAGCAGGTGGTGCTCAAGCGCGGCGACAAATCGGTTGGTAAACGGATATTGAAATTTCTGGAACAGATGCAGCCTCAACCTGGCCTGCTGGTGATGGGTGCCTATGAACACAGCAAGTTTCGTCAGTCGATTGTCGGTGGAGTAACCAGCAGTGTGCTCAAGAAAGCCAAGGTGCCAATCATCATATCGCACTGACAACCTGCCGCATGGCCAAACAGCCTGCGCTACTCCATATCCCCGAGCCGGTAGCGCCTCCCGTTACTCCATACATAGAACGCTCCATCCCACGCTTCAGCAACTGCAGCCAGTTGATAAAAGGTGGAACGATCGATTCGCGCCTCCAGCCCCTCCCGCACATTGAGGTAAGGGGAAGGCTCCTGGGTCTCGGGATTCGACTCGATACGCAATCCGTGTTCCTCGTCGACCGCCACCTTCTCCCCGACCTGGGTGGTGAAGCGTAAAACCTGCTGCTGACCTTCCCCCTCTACCTCCAGATCAATGGCCAGAAACGGTACATCCTCGACCTGAATGCGCAGTTTCTCTACCGGAGTGACGATCACGTAGCCACCATCGGATTCGCGGCGCAGCAGAGAAGAGAAGAGCTCCACCATGCGCCGCCGCCTGATCGGTGAACCTTCGTGATACCAGGTGCCGTCCCGCGCGATTCTTATATCGATCTCCCGGCACCGCTCCGGGTTCCAATGTGGCACGCTGTTACGCATCTTGGCGAGATAGCGGATTTGCGAATCGTCAATAACCATGCATAGAGCCTGCGGGACGATGGATGTTTTTACTGCAGAAGCCGCAAAGAGACTGGATCAAAGACCGCAGACCAACACTTCACCCCGAACCACACGTTGTGATGGCGTAACGCATGCCAGTTCGGTTGTGTCCAGGATAGATTTTCGTCTCGTCACACAGTCTAAGCCGAAGAGACCCGCTTAAGGCAATTTCCTCAGTCTCCACCCCGTCTTCCCAAGTATAGCGCGCCTTTCCTGTCTCTCCCTCCTCTCCCATCTCTCGGATCAAGGTGAACCGCAGGTAGCACGCCAAACTGCGACTGAAATGCGCTTTTTTTGATCTCTGTTGCAAAACCGCGAATACCAGAGTGGGTGCCGTTCAGACAGAAACCAATAATTTGATAATTTATACCGACTGATGCTGGAACTGCTATTGTTCTATGCGCAGTAACACCACACCAAAGTACGAATGAGGAGAGATAATCGAGTGAAAAACTATTTGTCGATTTTTGCAGCATTGACGCTTGGCACCGCTTCACTAGGCATTTGTGCATCGGAAATGGGTACGCCAGAGGAAGCCAAGGCGATGAGTCTGAAAGCCGCTGCCCTGGTAGATGCACAGGGCGATAGTGCGTTCGCGGTCTTTGCGGAGAAAGAGGGGGGCTTTCTGGAGAAGGATCTCTACGTCTTCTGCATGGATTTGGACGGCAATATGCTCTCGCACGCGGTAAAACCCAGTCTGGTTGGACAGAATCTCAAAGATTTCAATAAGTACGGAGATTTCCTGTTCCAGGATATGATCAAGGTGGCCGCCAGTGACGGTGCCGGGTGGGTTGACTACAATTGGCCGTACCCGGGTTCTGACGAGGTAAAACAGAAGACCAGTTACATCATCAAGAACTCACATGGCTTCTTCTGTGGCGTAGGTGCATATAAATAATCCACGCCCTGCTCCAGCCCCGCCCCGTCAAATGGCGGGGCTTTTGCTCCTGGTTCTAGTTTAACCTTATCCCGTTGCAAAGGGGTCAATCCGTTGACTCTTCCGTCAGCTTGCGATCACGTCCAGCAAGGTTAACCCGTCATAGAAAAGCAAGAGAGAGAATATCGCGAGCGTCAGGGAGAGAAATCTCATCGTGTAGCTATAGGCAGTACCACTCATAAAGGATTTCGATCTTCCCACCAGAACGGCAAGGACGATTTTCGATCCAATCAGAAATACATAGAAAGCAGCAACAAAAACTATCGGTGCGGCGATATTGGTTTCGACAGACTTGGTGACCATGGGCGCACCCACGCCGAGCCAGAAGAGATAAGGGTGCGGACTTAACGCGTTGGTCAATACCCCCTTGGATAGCGAGTTCGGCTTTGTTGCTGTCTGATTCAACTTACGACCGGTCACTCGCAGGCTTGTGTAGCTCATATAGAGCACATAGCAGCCGCCCGCCAACGAGATGATTCCGAGCCCCGCTTGCCACTCCGACAGCCGGGTGAACAGCAGAAAGACCAGCGCAACAATCGGGATGTCGGTAACTATCGGGGCGAGTGCCACTTTAATGCCCGAGTCGATGCCGTGTTGCAGCGTCTCGGAGACCACCAGCGCCAGCAGCGGCCCGGGGGAGAAGCCTGCGCTGATGCCGAACAGAACACCTGCGATCAGAAAGTAGAGCACCTCTTTTCGCTCCCCGTGAACGGTTCCACGCTTGCGACAGGTCACCGCGAAGATCAGCAGTTACCAACAACTGCCACTCTCATCACCCGCTTGGCGGAGGCTGCGCAGCAACCGGCTGCTGACTGCTTTTTCCCGGCCCCGGTTTCAGCTCACCCCTGCCAAGGTGCACAGGATTACTGTCACTGCGCCAGTCCCAGCTTTGCGCCGAGCGCAATCATCATCGAACCGGCCAGACCGTCAAAGGCGCGTTTCATCGACGGAGTAAGCAGCCAGCGCTGCACCCTGATCACCACGGCAACCACCACCAACTGCCATAGATTGGCGATCAAGAAGTGAATCGCCGCGAGAAACAGCGCCTTACCGATCACCGGATCGCCTGGCTGGATGAACTGCGGCAGGAAAGCCAGGTAGAAGACGATCGCTTTAGGGTTGAGTACGTTGGAGAGAAATCCCTCACGCAGTGACACCTGCCAATGCGTCTTCTCCACCAGCCGCGTTGATGCGGGAAACAGCAATTCTCCACCGCGCAAGGCAACGCGCAGACTGGCCAGGCCAAGCCAGATCAGGTAACCGGCGCCGGCAAGTTTGAGTGCGCCGAAGAGCCAAGCCGACTGCAACAGCACCAGCGAGATGCCGCCTACGGATATCAGCGCGTGTACGAACAGGCCACAGCAGATGGCAAAGCTGGTGAGCAGGCCGTCGCGCCAGCCACCGCGCAGGCTGTTGCGGATCACCAACAGCGTATCCACGCCAGGAGAAAGGGTGAGCAACGCCACCGCCGGCAGGTAGACCCAGAGATAGCCGTCGAGGTACATGTCACGCTTTACCGGTGTAAAACTGCGGCCACTCCAACTTGACGATCGGACCATCACTTGCCAGCGCGTGACAGGTGTCGATGATCGCCGGTCTGGCGCGCTCCGGTTTCGACTCTGCTCGCTCTTCGAGTGCCCAATGCATCGTTTGATAGGCAGTCGTGGCCAGCGGTCCGAGCAGCTCCACCAGATGGGTACAACCGGCAGTGCGTCCGACCAGGTCGTGCACCTTGCGCCGCCAGCCGGGGCCAATCTGCAGACCGATCAGCCGCTTCATCCCCTCGGTCGCCTCTTTGCATACCCTGAATGGAGAGAGGTCGGTGACCGCTTCCAGATCGTGGATCACGAAATCGAGATCCAGTGTGATCCGCACCCACATCTCGTGCACCGGTTCGCCCGCCTGAATGCCGCCGCGGTCGCGGTTTTCGAACGAGTAGGTCTTGATATCGGTCATGTGGGCTTCGATATCCCAGAGCCCGTCCTTGCGCCGGTAACCCTTGCAGGTAATGGTGCGCGTATGCTGATGCTCACGCGCGGTCGCTGGAGATAACGGCATGGTCAGAGACCCTCCTCAGAACTTGATTGGTACCATCCTCCCCCTGCACGGAGGAGGTAGAGACAAACTACCTGCCTCCCCCCCGCCAGTGGAAGCGCTCGCATGGTCGCGCAGCTCCGGTTATCGCGCGGCCTGCATCGCCCGGGCCACACGCGAACCGTTCGGGCGTCCCAGGAAATTGCAGATATAGCTCCCCGCTGCAACCAGCAGCTGGAGATCCACCCCGCTCTCTATCCCCATACCGTCGAGCATATAGACCACATCCTCACTGGCGACGTTGCCACTCGCCCCTTTGGCGTAGGGACAGCCACCGAGACCAGCCACCGAACTGTCGATCGTGGCGATGCCCAGCTGCAGCGCAGCAAGCAGATTGGCCAGCGCCTGACCATAGGTGTCATGAAAGTGGGCAGCGAGATGCTCCGCGGCAACGCCTTCCATCACCCGTGAAAGCATACGTTGCGTGCGCAGCGGCGTTCCCGTCCCGATAGTATCTCCCAGCGATATCTCATAGCAGCCCATTTCGAACAGCCTGGCGGCCACATAGGCAACCGCCGCCGGATCTATCTCACCCTCGTAAGGACAGCCGAGTACGCAGGAGACGTAGCCACGCACACGCACACCATGTGTCAGCGCCGCGCCGATCACCTCACGGTAGCGCTCGAGACTCTCAGAGATGGAGCAGTTGATATTCTTCCTGGTGAAGCTCTCCGAGGCAGCGGCAAATACTGCGATCTCCTCCACCCCGGCAGCCAGTGCCGACTCCAACCCGCGCTGGTTCGGTACCAACATCGGGTAACTGATCCCGTTGCGTTTTTTGAGTGCGGCGAACACTTCGGCGCTGGCGGCCATCTGCGGCACCCATTTGGGTGCGACGAAACTGCCCGCCTCGATCACGCGCAGGCCGCTGGCAGCCAAGCGCTCGATCAACGCCACCTTGATCTCCGCCGGAACCTGACGCGGTTCGTTCTGCAGACCGTCGCGTGGCGCCACTTCGACTATTTTCACTTTGTCGGGCAGTTTCATGCTGTTCGCCTGATCACTCCCACTCCCGTTTAACACACTGAACACCCAACACTTTCAAATGAGCACATTGGTACCGGCAAGCCGCTCGAAATAGCGGGCCCGGTAGAGATGGCGCTCGTGTTGATCATCATCGTCGAACGCCGACCGGTCATGCAGCAGATTGTTGCCGATCAGCCCCATGCCGGGCTCCAGCCGGCCACGGTAGATGTAGGGCAGCGGACTCTCCAGCAACTGCTGCAGACGAGCGCGCGCTTGCAGGGTCAGCGGGTCGTCGGCCCAGACCACATTGCGCGCGCGCATGCTGTAGCGCATGTGCAGATCTCCCGTGGGAGTGATCGAAAAGACCGGTCCCGTCTCCGTCTTGCGCGCCACCTCCCCCTGTCCATCCATACGCGGCGGGATGGTCATCGCCTCCGGCCGCATCAATGCCTGGATCCATTCGGGATTCTCGTCACGCAGCAGAATATAGACGATCTCATGGTCCATCAGTGCATTCTCACCACCGCTCGCCGCACTCTGTACACAGTGCAGCAGCAGTGAGTGGATCTGCCGCTCCGGCGCGTTGTAGTAACCATCCGTATGCCACTTGATTGCACGGTTGGTGTAGGGGATGTAGTGCTGCCGCGTACCGTCGTTGACCACGCGCAGCGAGGTGAGGCCGGTCTCATCCGCCAGCCAGTTGTGGTTCAGACCGCAGACACCGAAGCGACGGCTGATGCTGAGCGGGATCTCCGGATCGGGATCCTGTCCGGTGGTACCGATATAGATCGCCATATTGGCCTTCCGGCAGCGCTGCTGCAGTGCCTGGAACTGGCTCTCTTTCAGCTCGCGCGGATCACCGATCTCTACCACCAGCTCTTCCAGACGGGTCGGATAACTATCCAGTTTATGATCGCGCCAGGCGAGATATCCCTCCCGGTTGCTCAGGTTGAACGGGCTGCGTTCCAGGTTGCTGCGGGATAAGCTGAAGTTCATGTTCATGTGTTGCCGTTGAAGTGGATCAGTAAATCATGACTTTCTAACACAAATCCAAAGGATGAATCCAGGTATGCTTAGATTGATACGCAGGGACCGGATTCGAACCGAATTCCCGGACTATGGCTCGATCAAATCCTCTGCCGTTCGACTATGACCCCTGGTGGCACAAACTAATCCGCTTCCATCCTCAACAGTTCATCCCCCTCTTCCACCTGATCCCCGACATCGAAGCAGATCTCCCGCACCACGCCGTCGAACGGTGCAGAGATGCTGTGCTCCATCTTCATTGCCTCCACGACCAGCAGTGGATCCCCCTGCTTGACATGCGCACCCGCTGTGACCCGAACCGCCACCACGCTGCCCGGCATCGGCGCGATCAGTCCGCCGGTCACCTCTTCTCCCTCCATCGCATCGATGCGCGGATCATGCAGCGTCAGCTGCCACGCACGCCCCTGCTGCAGGATGGTCAGCTCCTTCTGATGCTTGATCACCGCCGCCCTCAGGCGCCGGTCCTGGATATCGGCCAGCAGATCGCCATCGCTCGCAATCTCACCGGAGACCTGCCAGGCGCCGCTGGGCAGATCGAGTTGGTAGCCCCCGCTGCGATAGTGCGCGATCACCTCGATCTCATGCTCACCCTGACGGAAGAAGAAGCTGTGGAAGTTGTCCTGGTTCAGGCGCCAGCCGTCGCTCACCCCCCAGGGAGAGCCCGGGTCGGCCGACGCTTCGCGCTGACGTTGCGCACGCTGGGAATCGAGCAACAGTTCATAGAGCGCCGCCAGTGCCAGCACCTCATCCGGAAGTGCTCCCTTGCCCGGGAGGAGCAGGCGCTTGTGGGTATCGATAAAACCGGTATCGAGCGCCTCTTCGGCCAGTGCCGGAACCGCACACAATGCCGCAAGAAATTCCAGATTGGTCTGCACGCCAACGATGCGGTAGGCATTGAGCGCGCCGCGCATGCGCCGCAGCGCACTGGAGCGGTCGCGATCCCAGACGATCAGCTTGGCAATCATCGGATCGTAATGCACGCTCACCTCGTCGCCCTGCCTGACTCCGGTATCGACCCGGACGTGGGTGCTCTCGACCGGCGTTTTCAGGTAGCGCAACCGGCCGGTGGCAGGGAGAAAATCGCGCTCCGGACTCTCCGCATAGACACGCGCCTCGAAAGCGTGGCCGTTGATCTCGAGCTGCTCCTGAGTCAGTGGCAACGGCTCACCGCTGGCGATGCGCAGCTGCCACTCCACCAGATCCTGCCCGGAGATCATCTCGGTCACCGGATGCTCCACCTGCAGCCGGGTGTTCATCTCCATGAAGTAGAAGCTGTTGTCCCGCTGCATCAGAAACTCCACCGTACCAGCGCCCTGATAGCCGATCGCGGCCGCGGCATCGATCGCCGCTGCGCCCATCCGCGCACGCAAATCCGGGGTAATGCCCGGCGCCGGCGCCTCCTCCAGCACCTTCTGATGACGACGCTGAATGGAGCAATCACGCTCGAACAGGTGCACCAGATTGCCGTGCGCATCGGCAAAGATCTGCAGTTCGACATGGCGTGGCGCAATCAGATAGCGTTCCAGCAGCACCCGGTCGTCGGCAAAGGAGGATTGCGCTTCGCGCCGTGCCGATTGCAGCGCGGCATCAAACTGCGCGGCGTTCATCACGATACGCATCCCCTTGCCGCCACCCCCTGCGGTCGCCTTGATCAGCAGCGGATACCCCATTGACTCAGCCTCGATACGCAACCGCTCATCCGACTGGTCTTCACCGTGGTAGCCAGGGACCAGCGGCACCCCGGCCTGCATCATCAGAAGCTTGGCTTCGCTTTTGCTGCCCATCGCCCGGATCGCTGATTCCGGTGGGCCGATGAAGGTCACCCCGGTTTCGCCGCAGGCGCGGGCGAACGCCGCATTCTCGGAAAGAAATCCGTAACCGGGGTGAATCGCCTGGGCGCCAGACTCCCTGGCCACCTGCAGTATCCGGTCGCTGTGCAGATAGCTCTCACGCGCTGCCGCCGGCCCAATCAGATAAGCCTCATCGCACGCCGCCACATGCATTGCACCGGCATCCGCCTCCGAGTAGACCGCCACGGTGGCGATGCCGAGCCGACGCGCGGTGCGAGCCACGCGGCAGGCAATCTCACCCCGGTTCGCGATCAGTATTTTTTCGAACATCTGCTACCTCGGCTCAATCCAGTTGGGCGAACGTTTTTCCAGAAAGGCTCCGACACCCTCGCGTCCCTCGTCGGAGGCACGAATCGAGGTGATGCGCTCCGCCGTGGCGGCGACCAGTGCCGCACTGGTCGGTCGGCGGGATACGGCAAAGATGAGCGACTTGGCAGCCGCCAGCGCCTGTGGTCCGCCGTTGAGCAACTGCACCAGCAGGCTCTCCAGCGTGCTGTCGAGCTGATCTTCCGGTACCACCTGGTGCAGCAGACCGATACGCAGCGCTTCGTTCGCATCGAAGCGTTCTCCCGTCAACATATAGCGCCGGGCGGCACGCTCACCGATCGCCGCGATGACATAGGGCGAAATCACCGCCGGTATCAGCCCGAGGCGCACCTCGGTGAGCGCAAACTGCGCCCGCTGCGCGCCGACCGCGATGTCACAGCAGGCGACCAGCCCGACGCCGCCACCGAACGCCGCTCCCTGAACCCGGGCGATGGTCGGCTTGTTGAGATGGTTCAGCTTTTCCATCAGCGCAGCCAGTTGCAGTGCATCCTGATGATTCTGCTCCCGACTGTAGCCAGCCATGCGCCGCATCCAGTTGAGATCGGCGCCGGCAGAGAAGCTCTTTCCCGCTGCCGCCAACACCACTGCCCGCACCCCAGGCTCCCTCTCGACCTGCTTCAGTGCCTGCAGCAGTTGAGCGATCAACGCGTCGTCGAACGCATTGTGCAGGTGCGGACGATTCAGGGTGAGATGGGCAATACCACGGTCGTCGCAGGTCAGCTGTACCATAGCGTCACTGCTCATCGTCACATCCTGAAGACGCCGAAGCGAGTCTGCTCAATCGGTGCATTGAGCGCGGCTGAGATACCCAATCCCAGTACTCTGCGTGAATCGACCGGATCGATGATACCGTCGTCCCAGAGTCTGGCACTGGCATAATAGGGATGCCCCTGACGCTCGTATTGCGCCATGATCGGTTGCTTGAACTCCGCCTCCTCCCGTGCATCCCACTGCTCACCACGCGCCGCCATCGCATCCCGTTTTATCTGTGCCAGCACGTTCGCCGCCTGCTCTCCACCCATCACCGAAATGCGCGCATTCGGCCACATCCAGACAAAGCGCGGGCCGTAGGCTCGACCACACATCGCGTAATTACCGGCGCCGAAACTGCCACCCACCACCAGGGTGAACTTGGGCACCCGGGCGCAGGCGACCGCAGTAACCATCTTGGCACCATCCTTGGCAATGCCACCCGCCTCATACTTCCTACCTACCATGAATCCGGTGATATTCTGCAGAAACACCAGCGGTATGCCCCGTTGCGCGCACAGTTCAACGAAGTGCGCCCCTTTCAGTGCCGATTCGGAGAAGAGGATACCGTTATTGGCGACGAGGCCGACCGGATAGCCGTGGATGTGGGCGAAACCACACACCAGCGTGGTACCGTACAACTTTTTGAACTCGTCGAACTCACTGCCGTCCACAATCCGCGCAATCACTTCGCGGATATCGAAAGGGGTGCGCCGATCTGCAGGAACAATACCGTAGAGCTCCTCCGCCGGAAAGAGCGGTTCACGCACCTCGGCCAGCGCCAGTTGAGCCGGCTTGGAACGGTTGAGACTGGCCACCGCGCGACGGGCCAATCCAAGTGCATGGGAGTCGTTCATCGCATAATGGTCGGTCACGCCGGAGATGCGGGAATGCACTTCGGCACCGCCCAGCTCCTCGGCGCTGACCACCTCGCCAGTCGCCGCCTTCACCAGTGGCGGTCCACCCAGGAAGATGGTCCCCTGCTGGCGTACGATGATGCTCTCGTCGGACATCGCCGGCACGTAAGCCCCACCCGCGGTGCAGGAGCCCATCACCACGGCAATCTGGGGTATTCCGGCAGCGGAGAGATTGGCCTGATTGTAGAAGATGCGGCCGAAGTGGTCGCGGTCGGGAAACACCTCGTCCTGGCTGGGCAGGTTGGCCCCACCGGAATCGACCAGATAGATGCACGGCAGCTGGTTCTCACGCGCAATCTCCTGGGCGCGCAGATGTTTCTTTACCGTCATCGGATAGTAGCTGCCCCCCTTGACCGTGGCGTCGTTGGCGATGACCAGACACTCCAGGCCACTCACACGACCGATCCCGGTGATGATGCCAGCAGCCGGCACCTCACCGTTGTACATACCGTGGGCAGCGAACTGGGAGAGTTCGAGAAACGGCGAACCCGCATCCAGCAGCACCCGGATGCGCTCCCGCGGCAGCAGTTTGCCGCGGCTGAGATGGCGCCCACAGGCCTGCGCGCCGCCCCCCTGGGAGATCAGCGCCACCCGGCTGCGCAGATCCGCCACCAGAGTCAGCATCGCCTCCCGGTTGCTGCGATAACTCTCCGCGCGGATATTGACACTGTTTCCAATCATCGACATCACCAGCCTCCCGACTGCAGCCAGTGCGCCACCTGGTCCAGGCGGTCGTTGCCCCAGAATGGTTCGTCCCCGACAAAGATGAAGGGCGAGCCGAAGACACCCCGCTGCAGTGCGGCTTCGGTCTCGGTTTTCAACCGCTGCTTCACCGCGGGAGATGCGATCGCGGCCAGCAACTTCTCCGCATCCACTCCCAGAGGTTGTGCCAGCTCCGCGACCAGCTCTGGGCGGGTGCCGTCACGGCCCTCTGCGAAAGTAGCCAGGTAGACCGCCTTCGCCAGCGCTCGTGCGGTTTCCGGCTGCTGGTCGACGAGCCAGTAATAGGCACGGCTCGGCGCCAGTGCCGCCTTGGGAAACTCCTCTGGAATTTGGAAAGCCGCTCCCTGCAGGCGCGCGCTGCGGGCAAAGTCGCGGGCTACGTACTCTCCCATCAGCGGTGTATCCAGCAGCGGCCGGTGGCCGGTTGCAGAGAAAGCCGGTCCGAGCAGGAAGGGGCGCCAGACCACCTCCCGGCCCGCCCTGGCGGCGATCTCGTCGATACGCAGACTGGCCAGGTAGCCGTAGGGCGAGTAGAAATCGAAGTAGAAATCGATTGCAGAAGACATCGTGTGTTCCTTGCGTAACAGGGCCGAGTGCCCAGGGCTGAGGGCCGAGGAAAAACAAACGGGTGCTGAGGCCAACTACTCGACCCTCGGCCGTTGTTTTATCCGGTCCCGACATTCTAAAAATAAGACTCGCATGCTGATTTCACGCCTCCAAATTACGCGCTATCACCATACGCTGAATATCACTGGTGCCTTCGTAAATCTGGCTGATACGCACATCACGGTAGATGCGTTCCACTGGAAAATCTCTGAGATAGCCATAGCCGCCGTGGATCTGGATGGCAGCGGAGCAGATCTTCTCCGCAGCCTCTGAGGCGAACAGTTTGGCCATGCACGCCTGTTTCAGACAGGGTTTGCCGGCGTCGCGCAGCTCAGCAGCGTGCAGCACCAGTAGCCGTGCCGCTTCCAGCTGTGTCGCCATATCCGCCAGGCGAAACGCCACTGCCTGATGGTCGATGATGGGCCGGCCGAAGCTCTCGCGCTCTCTGGCGTAGCCAAGCGCCGCCTCGTAGGCGGCGCGCGCCATACCGACACACTGCGCAGCGATACCGATGCGGCCGCTCTCCAGGTTGCTCAGCGCGATCTTGTAGCCCTCCCCTTCGCATCCGATCAGATGGTCGGCGGGGATGCGGCAGTCGTCGAAGAAGATCTGCGCGGTGTCCGATGCGTGCTGCCCCATCTTCTCCTCGACCACAGCCACCTGGTAGCCCGGGTTGTCGGTGGGCACCGCAAACGCGCTGATCCCTTGCTTTCCGGCCGTGGGATCGGTCACCGCGAAGACGATGGCGAGCTGCGCCTGCTTGCCTGAGGTGATGAACTGTTTGGTGCCGTTCAGTACATACTCGTCACCATCGCGCAGCGCGCGGGTCTTCAGCGCCGCCGCGTCCGAACCGGCCTGCGGCTCGGTCAGGCAGAAGCATCCAAGCATCTTGCCAGAGGCGAGGGGCCGCAGATACCTCTCCTTCAGGTTGTCGCTGCCGAACTTCAGCAGCGGTCCGCACACCACTGAGTTGTTGACACTGAGAATGGTGGAGCAGGCGCCATCGCCTGCAGCGATCTCTTCGATCGCCAGCGCGAATGCGACATAGCCGGTTTCGGAACCGCCCCAGATCTCCGGCACGGTCATCCCGTAGAGCCCCAGTTCACCCATCTCCGCCAGCTCGCTGGCCGGAAAGTGACTCTCCCGGTCCCAACGCGCGGCATTGGGCAACAGGCGCTCCTGAGCGAACTCGCGTGCCATCTCCCGGATCATCTTCTGCTCTTCGGTCAGGATCACTCTAAAATCCCCCAGTATGCGGTCAGCGCTGCGCTCGAAAATTATCGGTCTATGGTCGGATTGAACCTGATGACTGCATCAGGTCGCCTCCACCGTTGACTGATTGGCTCGCCAGCGAACCAGGACGACTAAACGATCTCGATCGCCATCGCGGTCGCTTCTCCACCGCCGATACAGAGCGATGCGACGCCCCGCTTCAATCCGCGCTGCTCCAGTGCGGAGAGCAGTGTCACCAGGATACGCGCCCCAGAGGCACCGATCGGGTGACCCAGCGCACAAGCACCGCCGTGCACATTCACCTTCTCGTGCGGTAGCTTGAGCGACGCCATCGCTGCCATCGTGACTACCGCAAAAGCTTCGTTGATCTCGTACAGGTCAACCTCATCCGCACGCCACGTCAGCTGCTCCAACAACTTAACCATCGCTGCGACCGGTGCAGTGGTGAACCAGCCGGGTTGCTGCGCATGAGTGCTGTGTCCCAGAATGACCGCACGCGGTTGCAAGCCACGCCGCTCCGCTTCAGAGCGACGCATCAACACCAGTGCAGCGGCCCCGTCGGAGATGGAGCTGGAGTTGGCGGCGGTGACCGTGCCCTCCTTGCGGAATGCCGGTCGCATCGTCGGGATTTTGTCGATGTTGGCGTTGAATGGCTGTTCATCATGCTCCACCAACGTCTCGCCGCTGCGGTTGCGTACCGTCACCGGTGCAATCTCCGGTTTGAACCAGCCTGATTCGATCGCCTGCTGAGCGCGCCGTAGCGAAGTGATTGCGTAGCTATCCTGCTGCTCTCGGGTAAAGCCGAACTTTTCGGCGCAATCCTCGGCGAAGGTGCCCATCAGACGACCCTTGTCATAGGCATCCTCAAGCCCATCGAAAAACATGTGATCGATCGCCTGGGCATGCCCCAAGCGCATCCCGGCGCGCGCCTTGGGAAGCAGATAGGGAGCGTTACTCATGCTCTCCATACCCCCAGCAACCATGATCTGGTTGCTGCCTGCCAGCAGTAGATCATGTGCCAACATGGTCGCTTTCATCCCCGATCCACACACCTTGCTGATCGTGGTGCAGCCTGCTGCGAGCGGCAGGCCGGCAGCGAGACTGGCCTGGCGCGCCGGCGCCTGTCCCAGCCCCGCGGGCAGCACATTGCCCATGAACACCTCCTGCACATCATCCGCCGCTATCCCGGCAGCGATAACCGCGGCGCGAATCGCGACCGCACCCAATTCCGGTGCACTCTGCGGCGCCAGCGCCCCCTGAAAACCACCCATCGGGGTACGCATGGCACTGAGGATGACGATAGGATCGTTCATTGATGTTCTCCATCGCGTGCAGGGTCAACTTTTGAATTGGTATGCACCGCACCTGATTCAGCAAAATCGCTATAGCTAGCGGCGCAACTGCATGCATGCCAACGGACTGACCGGGTTGTGAGCGCCTGCGGGATCGCAGTCATGCGAGCTCAGCGGGTCTCGTTGAACAGCTCCCGGCCGATCAGCATACGGCGTATCTCCGAGGTGCCGGCACCGATCTCGTACAGCTTCGCATCGCGCAAAAGGCGGCCGGTGGGATACTCGTTGATGTACCCGTTGCCGCCCAGCGTCTGAATCGCCTGCAGTGCCATCCAGGTCGCCTTTTCTGCGGCATAGAGAATCGCACCGGCGGCATCCTTGCGCGTGGTTCTGCTGCAGTCGCACGCCCGACCCACCGCGTAGACATAGGCACGACAGGCGTTCATCGTGGTGTACATATCGGCGATCTTACCCTGCATCAGCTCAAACTCGCCGATCGGTCTGCCGAATTGCTCACGTTCGTGAATATAGGGGACCACCACGTCCATACAGGCGCGCATGATGCCGAGCGGGCCAGCAGCCAACACCGCTCGCTCGTAGTCTAGGCCGCTCATCAGTACCCGCACCCCGCCATTCAGCTCTCCGAGTATGTTCTCTACCGGAACTTCACAATCTTCGAATACCAGTTCACCGGTATTGGAACCACGCATCCCCAGCTTATCCAGCTTCTGCGCGGAGACCACCCTGGAGAACTCGCGTTCCACCAGGAACGCGGTGATGCCCTTGGGCCCGGCATTGGCATCGGTGCGCGCATAGACCACGATCACATTTGCCTCCGGGCCGTTGGTGATCCACATCTTGGTGCCGTTGAGCAGATAGTGGTCTCCCCGTCTCTCTGCCTTGAGGCGCAGACTGACCACGTCGGACCCTGCATTCGGCTCCGACATCGCCAGCGCACCGACGTGCTCGCCGCTGACCAGCCGCGGCAGCAGGCGCTGCTTCTGTGCTTCGTTACCATTGCGCTTGATCTGATTGACACAGAGGTTGGAGTGAGCTCCGTAACTCAGACCGACCGAGGCCGAGGCCCGACTAATCTCCTCCATCGCGATCATGTGCGCGAGATAGCCCATGTCGCTGCCACCATACTCCTCCGGTACAGTGATCCCGAGCAGACCCATCTCCCCCAGTTTTTTCCAGAGCGGCATCGGAAACTCGTTCTTCAGATCGATCTCGGCAGCCAACGGGACGATTTCAGCAGTGGCGAAGTCCTGCACCGTATCGCGCAGCATATCGATGGTTTCACCCAGACCGAAATCGAGCGAGGGTAGATGGGCCATTCAAATTACTCCTTAAACAAGATTCGGTGATTCGCCACACTTTTCTTCGCTGGGCGCAGTGACACCCGGCCAACGACCTGACTCACCAACTGCCAACTTAAAAATATCTTACGTTTACGTAAACGTCAATTGGATTGACCAAAGAGAACGCCAGGTATGGCGTGTCGCGACCACCGCAATAGACAGAGAGTGTGTGTTCAGACTCCTGCCGATTCGATTTGCGGCACCGGAGTTGGTAAATCCTGAAGCACGCGTCACTTGTGCCGTATCTCCTGCAGTTCCCGCTTTACCCGCTTCTCAACGCGCTTGAGCTCCTGCAGAATTGCTTTGATATCCTGCTGCTGCCTTTGCAGGTTGAGCCGCTGCTGTTCGATCTTCTCCAGAAAATAGACCAGTTGGCGCTCATCGCCTGAATCCATGTCGTAGAGCTCGATGATCTCTTTCGCTTCTGCCAACGAAAACCCGAGCCGCTTACCGCGCAGAATCAACCGCAACCGCACGTTGTCGCCTTCGCTGAATACCCGCTGCCGTCCCTCGCGCACCGGTCTCAACAGGCCTTGATCCTCATAAAACCTGATTGCCCTGGGGGTGATGTCATACTCTTTGGCAAGATCAGAAATTGTGTAGGTGTTGCTTTTCAAGGAACTTTGTTCTATCGATTCGTCAAGGTTTGACAAGCCCATCTCCTCTTTACCCAGCCACACCGAAGCGGTATTCGGATGTCAGTATAGTTGACGTTTACGTAAACGTCATGTAATTTTTCGTTCGAGATCCCACCCTCCAGAGAGTCGCTTAATATGCAAAGAGCCTCAAAGCTAATCGCTGACACCTTCACATCAGTGCATAAGATCCGCTTCGTTACCGCAGCCAGCCTGTTCGACGGTCACGACGCTTCGATCAACATCATGCGCCGCATTCTGCAGGCTTCCGGGAGCGAGGTGATCCATCTCGGACACAACCGTTCAGTGGCGGAAATCGTTGAGGCGGCACTGCAGGAGGATGTTCAGGGCATTGCTGTCAGCTCCTATCAGGGAGGGCATGTAGAGTATCTCAAGTACATGGTGGATATGCTGCGTGAACGGGATGGTGGGCAGATCCGGATATTTGCCGGTGGAGGCGGTGTGATCATCCCGGAAGAGATCAAGGAGCTGCAGGAATATGGCGTCACCCGCATCTATTCACCCGAGGACGGCCAGGCGATGGGGCTACAGGGAATGATTCTGGATATGCTCAAAAAGAGCGATTTCGATCCAGGCCAGCTGGTATCGGAAGATCTGGCGCCCATAGCCAGTGGCGATTTCCGGGCACTGTCGCGTCTGTTGACCGCGCTGGAAAACGGTACTCTGAGCAGCGATTTCCACACCCGGCTCAGCCAGAAGGCGGCCGAAGTGCACAAGCGGATCCCGGTGCTCGGCATCACCGGCACCGGTGGATCGGGTAAATCCTCGCTCACCGACGAGCTGATCCGCCGCTTCCGGCTGGGACAGGAGAATCGGCTGAAGATTGCCATCATCGCGGTCGACCCCACCCGGCGCAAGACCGGTGGCGCGCTGCTCGGTGACCGCATCCGGATGAACGCGATCAATCACCCGAATATCTTCATGCGTTCGGTGGCGACACGTGACGCCAGCGGTGAGATACCCGGCTACATCTCCGCGATGATCAACGCCTGCCGTTTGGCACAATTTGATCTGATCATCGTGGAGACGCCCGGAATCGGCCAGGGTAACGCGGCGATCGTGCCGCTGGTCGACCTGTCGCTCTACGTGATGACGCCGGAGTTCGGCGCCCAGAGCCAGCTGGAGAAGATCGACATGCTGGATTATGCCGATTTCGTCGCGATCAACAAATTCGACCGCAAAGGTGCGGAAGATGCATTCCGCGACGTCCGCAAGCAGGTGCAGCGCAACCACGAGGCCTTCTCCACCCCAGTGGACGAGATGCCCGTCTATGGCACTATGGCGGCACGTTTCAACGACGACGGTCTGACTGCGCTCTATCATGGGCTGTTGCAACGTCTGGCGGCACTTGGGCTCAATGTCACCGAAGATCTGTTACCGGTGGTGGCAACCCGCAGATCAACCGGCAAACATGTGATCGTGCCGCCGCAGCGCGCCCGCTATCTAGCGGAGATCGCGGATACGGTGCGCAGTTATAAAAAAAGTGCGCGGGAGCAGGCCAGCATTGCCCGGGAGCGCCAGCAGCTGATCGAAAGCCAGCGCATGCTTGCCGAATCTGGCCGCACGGTGAGCGAACTGAGCGAGCTGATCGCACAGCGTGAACAACTACTCGACCCACGTGCCAGAAAGTTGCTGGAGATCTGGCCCAAGGTAAAAGAGAGCTACTCCGGCGACGAGTATGTGGTGAAGATCCGCGACCGCGAGATCCGCACGCAACTGAAACGCACCACGCTCTCCGGTACCCGTATTCCGAAGGTCGCCCTACCCTGCTACCAGGACCATGGCGAGCTGCTGAAGTGGCTGCTGCTGGAGAATCTGCCCGGCACCTTCCCCTACACCGCCGGGGTGTTCGCCTTCAAACGCGAGGGCGAGGATCCGACCCGCATGTTCGCCGGCGAGGGGGACGCGTTCCGCACCAACCGCCGCTTCAAGAAACTCTCTGAGCACTCCGCAGCCAAGCGCCTCTCCACCGCATTCGACTCGGTCACGCTCTACGGCTGCGATCCGGACGAGCGGCCCGACATCTACGGCAAGGTGGGCAACTCCGGCGTCTCCATCGCCACGCTGGACGATCTGAAGGTGCTTTACAACGGCTTTGACCTGTGCAGTCCAACCACCTCCGTGTCGATGACGATCAACGGACCGGCACCGATGATTCTGGCGATGTTCATCAACACCGCAATCGACCAGCAGATAGAAAAGTTCGAGCGTGAAAATGAGCGCACGCCAACCGATGATGAGATCGAGAAGATCAAGGAGTGGGCTCTGGAGAATATGCGCGGCACGGTGCAGGCGGATATTCTGAAGGAGGACCAGGGTCAGAACACCTGCATCTTCTCCACCGAGTTCGCGCTGAAGATGATGGGCGATATCCAAGCCTATTTCGTACAGCACCGGGTGCGTAACTTCTATTCGGTCTCCATCTCCGGCTACCACATCGCCGAGGCCGGTGCCAACCCGATATCGCAACTCGCCTTCACCCTCGCCAATGGCTTCACCTATGTGGAGACCTACCTGGCCAGGGGGATGCACATCGACGATTTCGCGCCTAACCTGTCTTTCTTCTTCAGCAACGGAATGGATCCGGAGTACAGTGTGATGGGACGTGTGGCGCGGCGTATCTGGGCCACCGCCATGCGTTTCAAGTATGGTGGCAACGAGCGCTCGCAGAAGCTGAAGTACCACATCCAGACCTCCGGCCGCTCGCTGCACGCACAGGAGATGGATTTCAATGATATCCGCACCACACTGCAGGCGCTGATAGCAATCTACGACAATTGTAACAGCCTGCATACCAATGCGTTCGATGAAGCGATCACCACCCCTAGTGAGGATTCGGTGCGCCGTGCGCTGGCTATCCAGCTGATCATCAACAACGAGTGGGGGCTGGCGCGTAATGAGAACCCGAGTCAGGGCGCCTTCATCATCGAAGAACTGACCGAACTGGTGGAAGAGGCGGTACTGCGCGAATTCGAACGTATCTCCGAGCGCGGCGGCGTGCTGGGAGCGATGGAGACCGGCTACCAGCGCGGCAAGATCCAGGATGAATCACTGCACTATGAGCACATGAAACACGACGGCAGCCTGCCGATCATCGGGGTCAACACCTTCCTCAATCCAAAAGAGAGTGAGCCGCTCACCATCGAACTGGCACGCTCAACTGACGAGGAGAAACAGAGTCAGATCCAGCGTCTGCGTGATTTTCAGCAGCGCCACAGCGGGGCAGCGGAGATCGCACTGGAGCGGATCCGTCAGGCAGCGATAAACGACGAGAACATATTCGCCGAACTGGTGGGTGCAGTACGCTGTTGCTCACTGGGGCAGATTTCTGAAAAGTTATATGAAGTCGGCGGACAATACCGGCGCAATATGTGATAAAAAGGGGGTTGTAAGCTGACAGGTTGGCCTGCGTCCGGAAACGCTCTGGCGAACAGCAGGAGTGCAGCGGTGAAGGCGCTGAATGCTGAGTGTCTGAGAAACCTCTCCCTGCACCTCTCTAGCCTGAGAAAAAGTCTGTTTCCGAACCAGCCATATTACACAAACCCAAGAAAAATCCAGAGGTTAATATGCAGGTAAATTCCGTAGGCGTGGTTGGCGCCGGTACCATGGGCAATGGCATAGCACAGGCTTTCGCTGCGTCAGGGATCAAGGTGGTGCTGCACGATATCACCAGCGATGCGTTAGCACGTGGTATCGGGACCATCAGCACCAGTCTCGACCGGATGATCAAGAAAGAGAAGATTACCGAAGCGCAGAAAGCCGAGATCCTGAGCAATATTCATGGCGTCACCGATCTGGAAGAGATGGCGGCGGTCGATCTGGTGGTGGAGGCAGCCAGCGAAAAACTGGAGATCAAGATCGAGATTTTTCATGCATTGGACCGGATTTGCAAACCGGAGGCGGTGCTGGCCAGCAACACCTCATCGATCTCGCTCACCAGGATTGCGCGCGAGACCAGCCGGCCCGGCAAGGTGATCGGCATGCACTTCTTCAATCCTGTGCCGATGATGAAGCTGGTGGAGGTGATCCGTGCACTACAGACAGAGGACGAGGTCTACACGCTGATCGAGGAGACGGCGCGCCGTGTCGGTAAGACGCCGGTGGCCGTCAATGACTCTCCCGGATTCGTCTCCAACCGGATCCTGGTGCCAATGCTCAACGAAGCGATCTACGCGCTGTATGAAGGGGTGGCAACCGCGGAAGCGATCGACAACGTGATGAAACTGGGTATGGCCCATCCGATGGGTCCACTGGCACTGGCAGATATGATCGGGCTTGACACCTGTCTGTCCATCATGGAGGTGCTGCACACAGGGCTCGGTGAGTCGAAATACCGCCCCTGTCCACTGCTGCGCAAGATGGTCGACGCAGGTTACCTGGGACGCAAGTCGGGTAAGGGCTTTTACGACTATTGAGCGCTTCGCTCCAGCCTGCATGCGGTCCGCCTGCGCACACTCTGCGAGCGGACCACACTATCTCCACACTCATTCCGGAAACTGAAAATCGTGATGAACTTTGCAAACATAATCCTTGAAGAGCTCGAGCCCGGTATCTTTCTGCTGACCATCAACCGTCCCGAGGTTTACAACGCACTTAACCAAGCGACGGTCGCCGATATCAAAAATGCCCGTGACCAGGTGGAAAAAAACCCGGATGCCAGGGTACTGCTGGTCACCGGAGCCGGCAGCAAAGCCTTCGTCGCTGGCGCCGATATCAAGGAGATGCACAACATGAGCGGCATCCAGGGGCGCGACTTCTCCCTGGAAGGTCTGCGCGTTTTCCGCAGCCTGGAGACACTCCCCATCCCTGTAATCGCGGTGGTCAACGGCTATTGCCTCGGCGGCGGCTGCGAATTGGCGATGAGCTGCGATTGGATCATCGCTTCAGAAAACGCCTACTTTGGCCAGCCCGAGGTCAACCTCGGCATTACCCCGGGTTTTGGCGGCACCCAGCGCCTGCCGCGGCTGATCGGGAGAGGCAGGACCATGGAATTGACCATGACCGGGCGGCAGATCTCCGCAGAGGAAGCCAAGGAATGGGGCCTGGTCAACCACGTCTACGCTCAGGGTGAACTGATGCAGAAGGCATTGGAGACTGCACGCAATATCGTCAAGAAAGGTCCAGTGGCATTGGAACTGACCAAAGACACGATCCTGCGTGGGCAGGATATGGATCTGGACAACGCCTGTGCGCTGGAGAGCAAGGCGTTCGGCCTGAGCTTCTCCACTGACGACCAGAAAGAGGGTATGGCTGCGTTCCTGGAGAAACGCGCTGCGGTATTTCACGGCAAATAGCCTCATCCCCGGGAGGCTGAGCGTACCAGCCTCGGCCTCCCGCCATTCCCTTCCCCCTTACTCCTCGCTGGCAGCAACCACAGCCGGATCCAATCACCACGGTATTTCCCTGCACTGAACGCATTGGTAACCGCTGTAAATTCTCCTGGTGAATGCTATTTTTTTATTGACCGGTGAGAAAAAATTCTTTACCGTTGGTTTAGTTTATTTACGTTTACGTAAACGTAAATTGCCGTTTCGGCTTTGTCACACCAAATACAACAGAACCAGAGCGAGCAGCAATCAAACCGCAGCTGGCATCCGGAGGATACAAGATGGCATTGCGAGATATTCTGGTCCACGTGGACCAGACGCCACATTGTAAAAAGCGTGTCAAGATCGCACTGATGCTGGCTGCCACTCAGGGAGCGGAGCTGACCGGACTCTATTCACAAGCCAATGCTTTCATGGAGTCGCGCACCAGCGGACTCGAGAAACGCCGTGCACAACACAAGGAATCCAGCGAGAAGTTACGCGACAAATTCATACCACTGGCGAACGAAGCCGGGGTGAAACTCAATTGGATTACCGCACCGTTCGACCGCAACGAGGACTTTGTCACCGACCAGGTGATCTTCTACAGCCAGCACTTCGACATGGTGGTCGTCGGTCAGCACGATGCGGAATCGCATGATGGCAGTATTCCGGTTGATCTGGCGGAACGACTGGTGATGGAGTCGGGACGTCCGGTATTGATCGTCCCCTACGCCGGTGAATTCAAGACATTGGGCAAACGCCCGGTCGTGGCATGGAACACCGCTCGCGAATCGGTGCGGGCACTGAACGACGCCCTCCCTTTGATGAGCAATGCCAAGAAGGTGAAGGTGATCGCGATCAACCCGCGTCAGAAAGGAAAACGCCACGGTTCAGTGCCCTCTGCGGATATCGTGCAACACCTGATACGCCATGGCATCAGCGCAGAAGGGGATTCTTTCGCCAACGACGGCGTGGATACCGGTAACCTGCTGCTCAATCTCATTGCGGACGAAAGAGCCGACCTGCTGGTGATGGGCGCTTACGGTTACCACCGCTTCCGCGAACTGATTCTCGGAAACACCACCCAAGTGATCTTCGATCACATGACCACCCCGGTCCTGATGTCGCACTGAACAGAACAATAACGATCCTGTGTTCAATCGAGCAGGGTCCAGCGAAACCCGGTATTTGCCGTTCGCTACCAAGAGAGGAGTTGAGGGCATGTCGCTATCCCCCGATCAAACCCAAGCAGCCGCTGCAGAGGCACTGAATACTTTCCCCCGGCTCCTGCTGCATCATGCCCGGGTGCGCGGCGACAAGATTGCGATGCGGGAGAAAGATCTCGGTATCTGGCAAGCGTGGAATTGGCAACAGGTTGCAGAAGAGGTCAAAGCACTCGCCTGCGGTCTCGCCGCGCTCGGTTTCAAGCGCGGGGAGAAGCTGGCTATCATCGGCGACAACCGCCCGCACCTCTACATGGGTATGGCCGCTGCACAATGTCTCGGCGGCATCCCCGTTCCTCTCTACCAGGACTCGATCGCCAAGGAGATGGCATTCGTGATCGACAATGCCGATGTCCATTTCGCGCTGGTGGAAGATCAGGAGCAAGTGGACAAGATGCTGGAGATCCGCAAGGTGAACGAATCGATCAGACAGGTTGTGTTCGACGATCCCCGCGGCCTGCGCCACTACGACTATCCGTTTTTGCAAAGTATTGCAACTATCCAGGAATTGGGCCGCGAGTATGATCGCACCCATCCCGGCTTTTTTGAAAAGCAGGCTGAAGCAGTGCATGGCGATGATATCGCGATCATGCTCTACACTTCGGGCACCACTGGCAACCCCAAGGGTGTGGTACTGACCTACGACAATGTCATCATCACCGCGCGCAACGGTATCATTCGCGAGCGGTTGACTGAGAACGAGGAGGTGCTTGCCTATCTGCCGATGGCCTGGGTCGGCGACAATCTCTTCTCCTATGCCCAGTCGCTGATTGCCGGATTCACCGTCAACTGTCCAGAGAGCGGTGCCACCATACTAACCGACCTGCGCGAAATCGGCCCCACCTACTACTTCGCACCGCCGCGTGTCTACGAAAACATGCTCACCCAGGTGATGATCCGGATGGAGGATGCGAGCAAACTAAAGCAGCGTATCTTCCACTATTTCATGGATGTGGCGAAGCGGGTGGGCACACGCATTCTCGACGGTAAACAGGTCAAGCCCGGCGAGAAGCTACTCTATATGCTGGGTAATTTTCTGGTCTACGGCCCGCTGCGCGACGTGCTCGGGCTCAACCGGATTCGTCTCGCCTACACCGCCGGTGAGGCAATAGGCCCGGAGATATTCGATTTCTACCGTTCGCTCGGTATCAACATCAAGCAGCTCTATGGCCAGACCGAAGGGATGGTGTTTATCTGTGTACAACCGGATGGTGAGGTCTACGCCGATACCGTCGGCACCCCGGCGATCGACGTTGAGATCAGGATCGACGATAACGGCGAGGTACTCTATCGCGGACCCGGTGTGTTCCATTCCTACTATAAGAATCCGGAAGCGACCGCCAGCACCAAGACCGCTGACGGCTGGGTCTATACCGGTGACGCCGGCTATTTCGCCGAGAACGGCCACCTCAAGATCATTGATCGGGCCAAGGATGTGGGCAAGCTGTTGGACGGCACCATGTTCGCGCCCAAATACATCGAGAACAAACTCAAGTTCTTCTCCTTCATCAAGGAGGCGGTGGCCTTCGGCGACAAGCGGGAGAGCACCTGCATCTTCATCAATATCGATCTGGAAGCGGTCGGTAACTGGGCCGAACGGCGCCACCTCGCCTACTCCGGTTATATCGATCTTGCGGCGCAGCCCGCGGTCTACGACCTGATCCAAGAGTGTGTTGACAAGGTGAACGAAGACCTCTCCCGGGATCCGTTGCTCTCCAAATCCCAGATCAAACGCTTCCTGATACTGCACAAAGAGCTGGACGCAGACGATGGTGAACTGACCCGGACGCGCAAGGTGCGGCGCAGTTTTATCGCAGAACGCTATGCACCGTTGGTGGATGCGCTATATAGCAATGCCACCGAATGTCACATCGAGACTGAGGTCAAGTTCGAGGACGGCCGCACTGGCAAGCTCGCAGCGGACGTTACAATCCGGGACGCCAGACAGTTCACCCCGATCGCCAAGGCGAGCTAGGGACAGGAGCCAACCATGAACGAACGTAATCTGGGAGACGTGGTACTCGAGGTCAAAGGCATCTCGCTCTCTTTCGGCGCGATACGTGTGCTGAACAACATCAGTTTCAACGTGCGCAAGGGTGAGATCCGCTCCATCATCGGCCCCAACGGTGCCGGCAAGAGTTCGATGCTGAATGTGATCAACGGGGTCTACCACCCCCAGGAAGGGAGCATCACCTACCGCGGGGAGACACGCCAGCAGATGAAGGTGCATCACGCTGCAGCGCAGGGCATCGCCCGCACCTTCCAGAACATCGCGCTATTCAAGGGGATGAGCACGCTGGACAACATCATGACCGGGCGCAACCTGAAGATCAAAAGCAACCTGCTGTGGCAGGCGATTTATTGGGGAAAGGCACAAAGAGAGGAGATCGAACACCGCCGCAAAGTGGAGGAGATTATCGACTTCCTGGAGATCCAGGAGATCCGTAAAACGCCTGTCGGGCGCCTCCCCTATGGCATGCAGAAACGGGTCGAATTGGGCCGCGCACTGGCGGCGGAACCGGATTTGCTGCTGCTGGATGAACCGATGGCTGGAATGAACGTGGAAGAGAAGGAGGACATGTGCCGCTTCGTGCTCGATATCAACGACGAATTCGGCACAACCATCGTCCTGATCGAGCATGACATGGGGGTGGTGATGGACCTCTCCGATCGCGTTGTCGTGCTCGATTACGGCCGTCAGCTCGCTGACGGTGCGCCGGACGAGGTGCGCAGCAACCAGGCTGTCATAGACGCCTACCTCGGCGTATCCCATTAGGAGCGAATCGGATGAGAATCGAGAGAGACGTCATCTATATCATCATCGTCACCCTGTTCCTGATGGTGGCGATCCCCTGGACAATGGGGCAAATTTCGGAGGATATCTTCTTCGAGTGGCCCTTCTTCTTCGAAGTCGCGATCGGTGGATTGCTCGCGGGTGTGATGTACTCGCTGGTGGCGCTAGGCTTCGTGTTGATCTTCAAAGCCTCCGGTGTATTCAACTTCGCACAGGGGGCGATGGTGCTCTTCTCTGCACTGACGCTGGTGGGACTCAACGAACTGGGCATGCCGATCTGGCTGGCGATTATCGCCACGCTCGTGGTGATGCTGCTGCTGGCGGTAGTGATCGAGCGGGTGGTACTGCGCTCGCTGGTCAACCAGGAACATATCATCCTGTTCATGGCCACCATCGGTATCACCTACTTTCTCGACGGCTTCGGACAAACACTCTGGGGTTCGGAGGTGAAGACCCTCAACCTGGGGATTCCCAGCGATCCGGGGTTCTACTTCGATGGCAAGATCCTGATCAACGATTTCGATCTGGTAGCGGCATTACTAGCCGGTGTGCTGGTCATCGTACTGGCGCTCTTCTTTCAGTACACCCGCATCGGGCGTGCACTGCGCGCGGTTGCGGACGATCATCAGGCGGCGCTGAGTGTCGGCATCCCGCTGAAACATATCTGGGTCATCGTCTGGGCGGTCGCCGGTATCGTCGCATTGGTGGCTGGCATCATGTGGGGCAGCAAACTGGGTGTGCAGTTTTCTCTGGCGCTGATCGCACTGAAAGCGCTCCCGGTACTGATCCTGGGTGGTTTCACTTCGGTGCCAGGCGCAATCGTTGGCGGTCTGATCATCGGCGCAGGTGAAAAGCTGGCCGAGGTGTTCATCGCACCGCTGATCGGTGGCGGAATCGAGGACTGGTTCGCCTATATGCTGGCACTCGCCTTCCTGGTTTTCCGCCCGCAAGGGCTGTTCGGCGAAAAGATTATCGAGAGGGTTTAAAGCAATGCTTTACCGTGAAGCGGGCGAGTTCAAATCGACCTATCAGGCGGATCAGGCGATTCTGACCATCCGCCAGGATCGCTGGTTCATGTGGGCAATGCTGGCGTTCGCATTCCTCGTCATCCCGCTCATCTCCAGTGAATACTGGCTCGGTACCATCTTGCTGCCATTCCTGATACTGGCGTTGGCAGCATTGGGATTGAATGTGTTGACCGGATATGCCGGCCAGCTGAGCCTGGGAACCGGTGGCTTCATGGCCACTGGTGCCTTTGCCGCGTACAAACTGGCCACCGCGTTTCCCGAGTTGCACATCGTGGTGGTGATCCTGCTGGCGGGACTGCTCACCGCCGGAGTGGGTATCCTGTTCGGCATTCCGTCGCTGCGAATCAAGGGGTTCTATCTGGCGGTGGCTACCCTCGCCTCGCAGTTCTTTCTGATCTGGATGTTCAACAAATTCGGCTGGTTCACCAACTACAGCGCCTCGGGGGTGATCTCCGCGCCGCCCATGTCGGTATTTGGCGACGCTTTCGTTACCGGGCCGTACGCCACTGCGGAGGCGAAATACCTGTTCACCCTGAGCCTGGTGGTGCTGTTCGCGTTGATGACCAAGAATCTGGTGCGATCCAATATCGGGCGCGAGTGGATGGCGGTGCGAGACATGGATATCGCGGCGGAGATCATCGGCATCAAGATGCTCTCGACCAAGCTCAAGGCGTTCGCCTACAGTTCGTTTCTCTGCGGCATCTCCGGCGCTCTCTGGGCATTTGTCTATACCGGTTCGGTGGAGCCTTTGGCGTTCGATGTCAACCGATCGTTCCAGATCCTGTTCATGATCATCATCGGCGGTCTCGGCTCCATCATGGGCGCATTTCTGGGGGCGGCTTTCATTGTCCTTCTGCCCATCTTCCTCTCCAACGCGCCACACTGGATAGGCTTGAACATCCCGGTGGACCTGATTTCGCATATCGAATTCATGGTGTTCGGGGTGTTGATCATCTTCTTTCTGATCGTGGAACCGCACGGGCTTGCCAGATTGTGGCAGTTGCTGAAAGAGAAGCTGCGGCTGTGGCCGTTTCCTTATTAATTTTCCGAGAATACCTATAATTGCAAACTATCCGTTACGGATACCTGTCTTGTACAACTGGAGGATAAAAAGCGTGACTATAAAGCGTCTTAAAACCGGCATTATTGCTGCAGCCACCATCAGCGCCTGTCTGGCGGGTAGCGCCGCGATGGCAATGGAGAGCCAGTTCATCGGCTCTCTGGTCTACCGCACCGGACCCTATGCCCCGGGTGGCATCCCCTGGGCCGACGGCTTCGCCGATTATATCGAACTGCTCAACGCGCGTGACGGTGGCATCAACGGCGTCAAGCTCGAACTCGAAGAGTGCGACACCGCATACAACACCGACAAGGGTGTGGAGTGCTACGAGCGCCTGAAGAACAAAGGCAGCACCGGCATGCCCGCAGTGATGCCACTCTCGACGGGTATCACCTATGCGCTGCTCGACCGCGTGGTGGCGGACAAGATTCCGCTGATCACCTCAGGTTACGGCCGTGCCGATGCAGCGGATGGCCGCGTCTTCCCTTACGTCTTCGTCCCGCCAGCCACCTACTGGGGTGGTGCCGACATTGCGATCAACTACATCGCCAGTCAGGAGGGAGGCTACGGCAACCTGAAGGGCAAGAAGATCGCGCTGGTCTACCACGACTCAGCCTACGGCAAGGAGCCGATCAACACGCTGAACACGCTGGCCGAGCAACTGGGCTTCAAATTCTTTGAGTTCCCGGTCCCCCACCCGGGTCTGGAGCAGAAAGCGACCTGGCTGAAGATCGGCCGCCAGATCCGCCCCGACTATGTGTTGATGTGGGGCTGGGGCGTGATGAACGCCACTGCGATCAAAGAAGCGGCAGCGGTAGGATTTCCGCGCGATAAATTCATCGGCGTCTGGTGGTCTGGCAACGATGCCGATATGGTGCCGGCGGGTGACGCCGCTATCGGCTACAAATCACTGCAGTTCAACAGCGTGGGCTCCGATTTCGGTATCCACCAACAGATCAGAAGTGAGCTCTACGCCAAAGGCAAGGGAGCGGCCTCCTCTGTCGAAGGCACCGGTGAGGTGGCCTACAACCGGGGTATCCAGAGCGCGCTCATCCTGACCGAAGCGCTGCGCACCGCGATGGCCGAGTTCGGTAACAGGCCGATGACCGGCGAGCAGGTCGCGTGGGCGATGGACCGCCTTAATATCACGCAAGAGCGCCTGAAAGAGGTGGGTGCCGATGGCCTGTTCGATCCGATCCAACTCTCCTGTGCCGACCACCAGGGTAAGGGCCGCGCCCGTGTCACCCAGTGGGACGGCAAGCAGTGGCAAGCGATCAGCGACTGGATCGAGCCCAACCTGAACATGCTGCGTGCCATGTATGAGAAGTCTGCTGCCGCGTACGCCAAGGAGAAGGGCATTACCCCGCGCGATTGTAAGTAAACCGCGGCGGAATTGTCTGATAGAGCAACACCCCGGGGTCGAACGACCCCGGGGCAACACTTCCTGAGCTGACTCGGAATGAAGGGCATGGTATGACTGACAGCAGCAACGCCTTTTTGAAGATAAACAACATCGAAGTGATCTACGATCATGTGATTCTTGTGCTCAAGGGTGTCTCCCTTGAAGTTCCGAAGGGGGGAATCGTTGCTCTGCTCGGAGCCAACGGAGCCGGCAAATCGACCACGTTGAAGGCGATCTCCAATCTGCTTGGTGCCGAGCGCGGAGATGTCACCAAAGGCAACATCGAGTACCAAGGTGAAAAGATCCATGATCTCAACCCATCCGATGTGGTGAAACGCGGCATCATTCAGGTGATGGAGGGACGGCACTGCTTCGAACACCTCTCCATCGAGGAGAACCTGCTGACCGGAGCCTACACCCGCAAGGATGGGCGCAAGGCGATTACGGACGACATGAAGATGGTCTATGACTACTTTCCCCGCCTCTACGAGCGGCGCAGCAGCCAGGCGGGCTACACCTCCGGTGGTGAACAGCAAATGTGCGTGATCGGCAGAGCGATGATGGCCAAACCGTCGATGATTCTACTGGACGAGCCGTCGATGGGTCTGGCACCACAGCTGGTGGAGGAGATCTTTGAAATCGTCGGCCGGCTCAACCAGAACGAAGGAGTGAGCTTTCTGCTGGCGGAACAGAACACCAATGTTGCACTGCGCTATTCGGACTACGGCTATATCATGGAGAACGGTCGGGTGGTGATGGAGGGCAACGCCAAAGAGCTGGGAGAAAACGAGGATGTAAAGGAGTTCTATCTCGGTATCTCCAGCGAGGGACGCAAGAGTTTCCGTGACGTCAAACATTATCGCCGCCGCAAGCGCTGGCTCACCTGATTAATTTGATAATCGGGGTCAGAGTCGAATTAGCTGCGCTAATTCGACTCTGACCCCGATCAACTATCCGCCACATGAACAGACAAACATGACCGACTACTACGATGCACTGGAAACCCGCGATCCAGACCAACGCGAACGGGATTTGATTTTCCAGGTGGCGGCACAAGTTGCACACGCCAAGTCAACCACTCCGGCCTACGCCGAACGTTTTGCCGATCTGGACGCGGCCGACATCGCCTCCGCCGCAGCTATCACCAGAATGCCGCTGACCCGGAAAACCGAACTGCTTGAACTGCAGCGGAACTCTCTCCCCTTTGGTGGTTTTTCCGCGGTCAGTGGTGCCAACCTAGCCTACATTTTCGCCTCTCCAGGACCAATCTATGAACCGGGAACCAGGCGCCCCGATTTCTGGCGCTTTGCGCGCACACTTTTCGCTGCCGGATTCCGACAGGGCGATATCATTCAAAACTGCTTCTCCTATCATTTGACACCTGCCGGGGCGATGGTGGAAAGTGGAGCACATGCAATCGGCTGCAGTGTGATACCGGCCGGTGTCGGTCAGACAGAGCTGCAGGCCCAGACGATGCGCGATCTGCAGCCGTGCGGCTATGTCGGCACCCCATCGTTCCTGAAGATCATTCTGGAGAAAGCTGATGAGATGCAGTTCGACGTGGCATCACTGAGCAGGGGACTGGTCAGCGGCGAGGCACTGCCGCCACCACTGCGCGAAGGTTTTCTGGCGCGTGGCATCGATCTCTATCAGTGCTATGCAACCGCAGATCTCGGCTTGATCGCATACGAAACGGCAGCTAGGGAAGGGCTGGTGATCGACGAGGGTATCTACCTGGAAATCGTGCGCCCGGGCAGCAGTGACACCCTGCCCGATGGTGAAGTGGGGGAGGTGGTCGTCACCAGCCTCAATCCCGACTACCCGCTGATTCGCTTCGCTACCGGCGACCTCTCTGCGATTCTCCCCGGGCGCAGCCCCTGCGGCCGCACCAACCGTCGCATCAAAGGCTGGATGGGGCGCGCCGACCAGACCGCGAAGGTACGTGGCATGTTCATCCATCCGGAGCAGGTGAACCGGGTAATCAAACGTCATCCGGAGATCTTGCGCGCCCGGCTGGTGGTGGAGTGGATCGATCAGCAGGACAACATGCGGTTTAAGTGTGAAACTGAACAGCGTGACGCTGCCATGGTGGAGAAAATCATTGAGAGCATCCGCGACATCTGCAAACTGCGCAGCGAGGTGGAACTGGTCGCCGTGGGTTCTCTGCCCAATGACGGCAAGGTGATCGACGACATCCGCAAATACGATTGATCGATGGCCGCGTGCAAACTACTCAGCGGCTACCGCGTGCTCGACATGTCGCAGTACATTCCGGGCCCCTATGCTGCGCGGTCACTGGCAGACCTCGGTGCAGAGGTGATCAAAATCGAGCCGCCATCCGGTGATCCGATGCGCGGTTTCATGTGCCAGCAACGGGAAGGGGGGGTCTCCCCGCTCTACCGTCACCTCAATCGGGGTAAGACGGTTGCCTCTCTGAATCTGAAAGAGGTGGCGGACAGGCAGAAGCTGGCACGGCTGTTGCGCGGTGCGGATGTGCTACTCGAATCCTACCGTCCTGGCGTGATGGCCCGGCTGGGTTTCGATCGTGACCGATTGAAGGCGCTCAACCCCAGGTTAGTGCACTGCGCACTCTCCGGTTTCGGCCAGAGCGGACCGTACTGTGACCGTGCCGGACACGATCTAACCTACTGCGCGGCGGCCGGCGCACTGAGTGCCTCGGGCACCGCTGAACGGCCGGTGATGACCTTCCCACCGATGGCCGATCATGCCGGCGCGATGCAGGCGGTGAACATGATTCTGGCTGCACTGCTCGGGCGCGAGCGCAGCGGCCGGGGGGTGTTCCTCGATATCAGCCTCACCGAATCGATTCTCAACTGGCAGTATGTCGGGCTGTTGCAACCACCAGACAGCGGGGATACACAGCGTGAGCAGCTGCTGCTCAACGGTGGTGCCGCCTGCTACAACATCTACGCCACTGCTGACCGAAAGTTCGTCGCGCTGGCCGCACTGGAGAACAAGTTCTGGAAAGCGTTCTGTCTCCGGGTCGAACATCCGGAGTGGATAGCAAGGCAGGATGAACCCCTGCCGCAAAAAACGCTGATCGCTGAACTGATAAGCCTTTTCGCTGGACATACCCAGCAGCAGTGGCAGGCCATTCTGGCGGAGAGTGACTGCTGTTTCGAACCGATTCCAGAGCGCAACGAATCGGTAAACCACCCGCAGTTTACTGCGCGCGCCTGCCTCAACGGTGCCGCACCCGGTTATCCGGGCTGGATCAATGAAGCGCCTGTGGAGACAGCGTCCGATTATGTGGAACTCAGCGCTGAGGAAACGCCGTTGTGGCATTGACGTGGCTAAGCACGACCGGCCGATCACCCTACCTACACTGGTCGCTGGACCAGCGGGTCCTCTTTAACAGATCAGAAACGACCCGCTGCTGTTATTTTCAGCCGATTCTGACCGACGGCAGATCAGGTGCCTCGACTTCGCCGGCGGCCCCGGGTGCCATCACTGTGGCATCACCTTTCACCACCAGCTTCTCGTCCTGATTGAATACCTGGGTGTCAATGGTTACCCACTTCTTCTCATCCTGCTTGCCGGAGACGGTCAATTTAACGGTCAGGGTGTCGCCGAGCAGCACCGGGCGGCGAAAGCTGAGATTCTGTCCCAGATAGATGGTTCCCGGGCCGGGCAAAACCGTGGCAAGCGCCGCGGATATCAGTCCGGCCGACCACATGCCGTGCGCGATGCGGGTCTTGAACGGCGTACCTTTGGCGAACTCTTCATTCAGATGGACCGGATTGACATCGCCCGAGGTACGGGCAAAGAGCACCAGATCCTCTTCTGTCAGGGTTTTGGAAAAATTTGCGGTCTGCCCGATCTCCAGTTCATCGTAGGGAATGCTCTTCAGTGTTTTCAACGTGGTTACTCCGTGTAGAATCCTAGTTTGCGCAGATGCTGGCGGACATTCTGGCGCGCCAGCTGAAGCAGTTTCTGATCCAGTCCGACATAGATCGACTCAACCATCTGGTCGATGTCTTTCCCCGCCGCGTGGAGCGCCCCGACCTGTCGCTCACGTTCCAGTCGGTGCTGCAGTACCTGCTCCAGCAGCCAGGTCTCTCCGGCCGGTAGACCGTGCGCTGGAATTATAACCCTGGGCTTGCACGAAATCACCCGTTGCAGGCTGTCAAGATAGGCACACATATCCCCCTCCGGTTCGGGAATCACAACACTCCCCTGGGTCTGTACCAGGTCGCTCACCATGAACCAGCTGTAATCCTCCGGGGCCAGCCCGATCATGCCGTCATCGTGTCCCGGCAGATGGTAAGCATGCACCGCCCTGCCCTGCCAACGGGTGACCAGATCCCCTTCCGCGATCGGCTCGACCACTATCCCATCCAGGTAGTCGCTACCGAATCTCTCCTTGAGCCGCGCTTCGGTACGAAGCGAACAACTTATCGGAACATCCAGCTGGCGAGCGATACTCGGCGCCTGTTGGTGGTGGTCAGGATGGTGGTGGGTGATCAGAATGCGGTCGATCGGGTGGCTGATCAGTGTACGCAGCAACTTGGCACAGCTATCGTCATCCTTGGGCGAAGGGTCTATCAGACAGGCCTGATCACCATTGCCGCCCAGACGCAGCGCATTGGTGGAAAGTGCCGGCGGCAGGGTATTCGAAGGGACCGGAATCAGGCCGACGCCGCGGATAAACTCCAGATAAGGCAGTTCCCGCTCGTGGTCGTAGGTTATGTTGAGTGGATCCACCCGCTGCGCCGCCGTGTCGCGTGCCAGCGTGCACACGATGTTCTGTGTCGGCACCACCATCAGCTCGCGGCCATCCTGAAAGCGCTGCCACAGCTCGCTGGCGGGCACCCAGCCGGCCCAGGCGATCTCCTCGCTGTCCGGTTGCAATGCCGGCTTGTGTCGCAGATCGATCTTATAGTGGGGAACGCTGAATCGCACCTCGGCAAATCTTGGCGAAACTGCGGTACCCAGCAGCGAGATGGTGCTGACCTGATCCTGGCGCAGCGCCAGCAGCAGGTCAAAATTCAGCTCCTCCAGCAATTCGCGACAGAGTGTCGCAATCTGGTAGGTGGGGAAATCTTTCAGCTGCGGGTGTTCGAACAGACCGGCGGCGTCCTGCTGATCCACCTTTCCGCCCGGAAACGCGATATACCCGGGAAACGCAAGCAGGTGCGGCTGACGCCTGACGACATACAGCTCGCCGGCGTGGGCAAGTACTGCGGATACCGCTTCACGCATACCCTTCTCCTGAAAAAAACAGCAGTCCGGTGACCCTGCCACCAGACGATAAAGTGAAATCACCCGCTACCGCTGTGCAGAGGGCGGCAGCGACTCTTCTCTCCTGTCACCCAATCCCACCACAATTGCCGACGCCGGGTGGGATGGCCCAGGCTTGTATGTCAGCTCGACCCGGGTCCCCTCACCCGGCTCACTCTCGATGCGGAAGGTCGCGCCCAGTCGCTTGGCCCGCTCTCCCATGATGGAGAGACCGATGTGTTCACCCGGGTTGCCTACCGGTTTGGTATCCACGAAGCCTACCCCGTCGTCCTCCACCAGCAGCAGATACTCGCCCTCCAGATTGCAGTTGAGCAGGATACGAACGTTCTTGGCGTGCGCATGCTTGCGAATGTTGGCCAGGCTCTCCTGGACGATGCGCAGCATCTGCATCTCCTCGCTGGTACCCAGGTGCACATTGCGGCAGTTGCACTGCAGGAATATCGGAATACCGGTCTCCTGGCGGAAACGTTTCGCCAGTTTCTCCAGCGCCGGCATCAGTCCGCGCTGGTCCAGTGGTGCACGGAAGCTGTTGAGCAGTTCGCGCAATTCAGTGTGCGCCTCATCCAGTCCCGAGCGTATCCGGTGGATCTCTCCGCGCGAGCGTCCGTCCACCGCGACTTCGTGCTCCAACGTCTCCTCCAGCATGCGTACCTGATAACGCAGACTGGCCAGCGTCTGTGCCAACGAGTCATGCAGCTCGTTGGCCAGTGCGGTCCGCTCCTCGATGATAGAAAGCCGATGCGCCTCCTCATCGGAACGCTGCTTGGCGATGGCGATACCGAGATGGTTGCCGATGGTGGAGCAGAGCTCGATCAGATCCTCGCGCCCCTCCATCGCCGGACGCGGCACATAGACCCGGAACATGCCCAACGTATCGCCATGAAATTTCAGTGGAATGACCACCTCCTGCATCGCTTCGGGACTGTACATGCGCCGTCCGTTGCGCAATGAGCAGGCGATCTCATCGTGGTCGCACAGGATATCGCCGCTGGAGAGCGTCTTACCGCATTGACAGAGCGGTACTGGCAGCTGCTCCTTGTCACTCAGCAGTCCGCCTTCCTGATCGATGCTTCCGACCAGGCGCATCTGCCCGGTCGTGCTGACCAACTGGACCACGGCGGAACGCCCGTGCAGCACCTTGGTGATCATCTGCAGCAGGTGCAGCAAAAGCTGCTCCATATCGTCCACCTGGTTGATCTTCGCCGCCACATCATAAAGTATCTTCAAGGAAGCGGTCTGCTGGCTCAGCTGCCGTGTCTGGCGGGCAACCCGATTATCCATGTCTTCGTAGAGGTCGATCAGTTCGCCGCTCAGACTGTCGAGGTCGCGTGTCACCGGACCGAGTACGCCCACCTCCCGCAGCGACAGAGTGCTCCACAGCCCCCCTTCACACACATCGGCTACCGCACTCTCCAACGCCGCAAGCGGTTTGAGCAGCTGACTGCGCAGTCGGCTGGCTCCGACCAAGATAGAGCTCAGCGCCAGTGCGCCACAGCCGAGCAGCAACCCCGCCAGACTCCCACCCGATGTGTATCCAAGAAAGAGCAGCGATCCCATGGTGATAATGGCGATTAGCACCGCCAGCAAAGTACCGAACGGCACCAGCAGACGGCCGACCACCAGTATGCGCAATACCGGTGAACGGCTCAGCAGCCGAGTCATGGATCCATTCAGCCTGTTTTCCATACCACTCTGTTCCCAGGTTTACCCGAGTTCTATTCTATCCTGATCGCAGCGGAGAATCGGGTGGTACTCGCAGCATCCGCGCAGCACGCATGGCGAGCCCTCCCGGATCTGGATTGCGCGGCTGGACTGAATCATCCGCAGGCTGCTGTACCACGGTCTGTCCGGGTCGTTCAGCCACCTCGCCCCACCAGTGCGGCTAGCGCATCGATGCGCTTGCGTCTGAGCATCTCTCCAAGCTCAGCACCCGACAGCCCCTGCTGCTGCAGTGATGCGGCGGTTACCCCGACGACCCGCTCTCGCGCCTGCAGCAACAACGCCCGATTCCCGGCCAGCTCCGGCCAAAGCGCATCCGCAACGTTGAGCAACGCGTCCAGTGTGGAATGGTCGTGGAGCGCTCTGGTCGCATCGAGCAGCCGCAGAATCGACACTGCATCCCCGGCTCCCGCCGCATGGTAAGCAGGCGCGATGCGGAGAGTCAACTGGAGCAGATCGAGCGCTGCCTTTTCCACTTTGAGCACCCCGATAGCGCGTTCGAGCGCCTGACCGCCCGCAGCAGCAGGATAGAATGCTGCCGTGAAGCGGACGCTGATATCGGCGTTGCATCTCACCGCACGTTCGAGTGCCGCCAGCGCTGGACAGGCCGAATCGGTCGCATGTCCCTTATCCTGACGCATCACCCGGTCGAGTGCCGGAAGCAGTTGCACCAGTGCGCCACAGCGCTGCAGCACCTGAAAGTATCGCCACGGCTGCTCTTCCGCCAATGCCTGCCTGGTCTCTTGCCACAGACGCTCCCCGCTGAGCGTCTCCAGCTCTGCCGATGTTGCCATCTGCCGCATCAGCTTATGGGTCCCGTGGCTGATGTGGAAACCCCAGCGCCCGAGCCGGGCGGCAAAACGGGCCACGCGCAACAGCCGCAGCGGATCTTCTACGAATGCCGGCGAAATGTGCCGTAGCAGGCCGGCTTCCAAATCCGCCTGTCCATCAAACGGGTCGGTCAGTTGACCCTGCTGATCCTCGGCGATCGCATTGATGGTGAGATCGCGTCGCTTCAGATCCTGCTCCAGCGTCACCTCCGGACCCGCATCGATAGCGAAGCCTTTGTAACCCGGTGCGATCTTGGTTTCGCGCCGCGCCAGCGCATACTCCTCACCCGACTCCGGATGCAAAAACACCGGGAAATCGCTATCCGCCCGCTGGTAACCCTGCGCCAGCATCTCAGCTTCAGTGGCGCCTACCACCACCCAGTCGCGGTCACGCACCGGTAACCCGAGCAGTCGGTCACGCACCGCGCCGCCGACCAGATAGACCTTCATTCGCCTTGCTCCGTGCCCTGGCGGTTCTCCTGCTGTTGCAGCAACCACATCTCGCGGTAGATGCCGCCGAGCTGGAGCAGCCGTTGGTGGCTGCCCTGTTCGACGATACGTCCCTCCTCCATCACCAGGATGCGGTCGGCGTCCACCACAGTGGAGAGGCGGTGGGCGATCACCAGCGTGGTGTGGTTTGCCGCCACCTGACGCAGGGTCGCCAGAATAGCCTGCTCGGTCTTACTGTCGAGTGAAGATGTCGCCTCATCGAAGACCAGGATCCCGGGACGCTTCAGTATCGCCCTGGCGATCGCGATACGCTGTTTTTCACCCCCCGACAGCTTCAGACCGCGCTCGCCAACCAGCGTTTCGTACCCTTTGGGAAGACGGTCGATGAACTCCCGGATACAGGCGACCCCGGCTGCGGCTTCCACCTCGGCGCGTGCGGCATCGCTGCGTCCATAGACGATGTTGTAGTAGATACTGTTGTTGAACAGCACCGTATCCTGGGGAACGATCGCGATCTGCTGGCGCAGGCTTTGCTGGGTCACCGCACGGATATCCTGGCCATCGATGGTGATGCGCCCACCGCTCACCTCATAGAAGCGGAACAGCAGGCGCGCCAGGGTCGATTTACCGGCGCCACTGTGCCCGACCACTGCCACCTTCTCTCCCGGCCGGATCACGAAATCGACCTGGCGCAGTATCTCCCGGTCGGACTGATAGGAAAAACTGACCTGCTCGAAGCGGATCTCCCCCTGCTTCAGCAGTAGTTCCGTCGCGCCAGGCCGGTCCTGGATCTCCGGCTGGCGTTCCAGTAACTTGAACACCAGATCCATATCGGCCATCGAGTACTTGATCTGGCGATAGACGATACCGAGAAAGTTGAGTGGTATGAAGAGCTGCAGCATGAATGCGTTGACCAGCACCAGGTCGCCGATGGTCATGGCGCCATCGACCACGCTGGCGGTCGCTTGGAACATGATCAGCGTGACGCCCAGCGCGATGATCGCCCCTTGCCCGAAATTGAGCAGTGACATCGAGGTCTGACTCTTCACCGCGGTTCCCTCCCAGCTCTCCAGCGTTGCGTCAAAGCGGTCCAACTCAAGCTTTTCGTTGCCGAAATATTTGACCGTCTCGTAGTTGATCAGACTGTCGACCGCCTGTGCGCCAAACTCCGACTCGAGCCGATTCATCTGATGGCGAAAATCCATGCGCCATTCGGTGACGGCAAGTGTGAACGCGACATAGATACCGACAGTGGAGAAAGAGATCAGCGTGAACACCACTGCGTACTGACTCAACAGGATCACCGCGACCAGCGTGAACTCCACCATCATCGGCAGAATGCTGAAGACCATATAGTTGAGAATGGTACTGACGCTGCGCGTGCCGCGTTCCAGGTCACGGCTGATCGCCCCGGTGCGGCGTTCCAGATGAAAGCGCAGAGAGAGCGTGTGCAAGTGCGCCAGCACCCGGGTCGAAAGGCGCCGCATTGCGTGATAGCGTACCCGGGCAAAAACCACGTCGCGCAACTCGTTGAACAACGAACTGCCGAGCCGAAGCAGACCGTAAGCGAGCAGCAGGGTTACCGGCACCACCATCAGCTTCTCCGCCTGGTCCAGATCGTCCACGATCCGCTTGAGCAGCACCGGTATCCCCACATTGGCGATCTTGGCCAGCACCAGACAAGCCAGCGCGAACAGCGCACGGCCCCGATACTCCCAAAGAAACGGCAGCATCGCGCGCAGATTGTGCCAATCGCGGCGGTCTTTATGGGGTTTCGATTGATTCTGGAAGTAGTGCACCATCGTGTGACCTGTTAACAACAGCCGCGTTCACGGCTAAAATCGGAGATCGATCCCCTGGATTTTATCGGAAACCGAGCGTTAAAAAACCAGGGGGCTGTGCAGAGAAACCTGTCCAGTGGGAGAAACCGATGACCCAGGATTGCAGTTACAACGAGTTACACCCGTTGCAGGTGTTGGATGACAGTATGGAACCCGAGTTTCCGCAGAGTTGTATCATCGTCATAGAACCCTCTCAGGTGTGTGCCAACGGCGCCTACGTCATTGCGGTGGTGGATGAAGAGCGCTGGTTCCGCCAGTATCGCAAAGAAGGGGACGGCGGTGAAAAACTGCTGGCAACCAACCCGGCCTACCCGGAGATTCCATTGGAGCCCGGAAGATTCAGGATCGAAGGTGTGGTGGTGCAGTGCAACGTGCGGCGCAAGATCAAACATTACAACCCCTATCGACCGAATGACGGGACGGCGTCGGTATAACGCATCACTCCGGTTCAGGCCAAGCTCTGCCACCTGCCACTCGATCGCTCGTGTGAATGTGGGTCAGATATCCCCAAAAAGATGGAACACCGGTCAGGTCGTGGTCGCTGCCCGAATCAGCCTCGATTACCAGCGTCTCCGGAAAAAGTGCTGGCAAATCGACACCCTGTTTCCTAATCTTTGATCATAACGCTGAGCGATTCCCGGTCAGGTATTCTCAGCCAACAACGATCAAAATGAGTGGTCTTCGATATTCTTCACGATCACTCACCGATTGGGAATGGAGCTATATGCATTTACCGGGTCTCCATCCAAACCTGTCTTTTTGGACGGAGTTGTCATCCTGGTGCTACCGGAATCACTGGCTGCAGCAGCTTCATTATCTGCATCCTTTGGTCCGCAGCAGATACACCTATGTAGCTTGGGTCGAAACGAGGCTACATGGAATATCCGCAGAGGCTCGACTCAGGCAAACACATTTTCATCAACGCTTCCTTAAACCTTGTAGTCTTTACGGATCAGAATAATGAGAACCAATCGATCAGAATTGACACCAGAGGAGGCGCGCACTCTGCCCGGGCTGTTTCGCCTGCGCATCAGCAGAACGCCGGAACATATCGCCTATCGCCACTACGATGCTGCCACTGGCGCGTGGTGGGATACCAGCTGGCAGGAGATGGGTAAAGCCACTGCGCGCTGGCAGAGCGCACTTGTCAATGAAGGACTGCAGCCGGGAGACCGGGTCGGCATCATGATGCCGAACTGCCGCGAGTGGGTGATGTTCGATCAGGCAACACTTGGGCTCGGCCTGATCAACGTCCCGTTCTTCTACAACGACCGCGGTGGCAATGTCGCTTATATCGCCAGGGATGCCGGTCTGCGTCTGCTGCTGATTCAGGGCGAGGAGCAGTGGCTGAGTCTCGAGCCGGTGCTCGATCAACTCGACGGCATTGCCAGGATGATTTCGCTGCAGTCGATAACACTACCCAGCGCGGCGGGTCGGGTCACACCGCTCTGTGCCTGGCTGAGCGATGCAGGAGGCGATTTTCAGGTAAACGAGGATATCGATCCGAAAGGGTTGGCTACCATCGTCTACACGTCGGGCACCACCGGTCAGCCCAAGGGTGTGATGCTCAGCCACGACAATATCCTGAGCAATGCTTACCACTCACTGATGACAACCAACATCGGCTATGGCGACAGTATGCTCTCCTTCCTGCCGCTGTCGCACATGCTGGAGCGGACCGCCGGGTACTACCTGGCTATACTCGGTGACATCACCGTCTCCTATGCCCGCTCGGTTCCACTGCTGGCGGAGGATCTGCTCACCATCCAACCAACGGTGCTGATCAGTGTGCCGCGCATCTATGAGCGGGTCTACGCCCGCATCCAGGAGGGGCTCACAGAGAAGCCACCGATCGTACGCAAGCTTTTCGATCTGGCGGTCGATATCGGCTGGCGGCGCTTTCTCTATCAGCAGCGGCGCGGTGCCTGGTCCCCTGCACTGCTGTTGTGGCCGGTATTGAATAGACTGGTGGCGGCGAAAGTGACCGAAAAACTGGGCGGCCGACTGCATACAGCGATCAGCGGCGGCGCGCCGCTTCCGGCAAAGATAGCCCGGGTATTTCTCGCGCTCGGAGTACCGATCATTCAGGGTTATGGACTGACCGAAACCAGTCCGGTACTGGCGGTGAACCAGGTCGGTGACAACCTGCCGGAGAGCGTTGGTAAACCGCTGGCTGAAATCGAACTCGCGATCGGCGAGGAGAACGAACTGTTGGCGCGCGGTCGTCCGGTGATGCTCGGCTTCTGGAATCGGCAAGCGGAGACCGCCCAGGTCATCGACTCCGAAGGTTGGTTGCATACCGGTGATATCGCCCGCATCGATGCGCAGGGCTACCTGCACATCACCGGCCGGTTGAAGGATATCATCGTACTCGCCAATGGCGAGAAGGTTTCGCCTGCCGATATGGAGATGGCCATCGCCGCCGATCCCCTGGTCGAACAGGTGATGGTGATCGGTGAAGGAAAGCCGTTCCTATCGGCTATCCTGGTCCCGGCACAGGAACAGTGGCGCGTATGGATGAACGAGCTGGGTCGGGACCCGGATGCTGTTGCAAACTACCACGATCAAACCATACACCGACACTTGATCGAACGCATTGGAGAGCAACTGCATGACTTTCCGGGCTATGCGAAGATCTGTGCACTGACAGTGATCAAAGAGCCCTGGAGCATCGAGAACGGCCTGCTGACACCGACACTCAAAACCAAACGCAGCGAGGTGCTGGCGCGTTACGACGAGGATGTAAAACAACTCTATCAGGGGCATTGAGCAGGTCCGTACTCTACCCATGGCGCATCCGGGTAAGTTGCACCCCGTCACGTTGGCGGTGCTATGGCTCAGGCGTCCCGCTGTGTCTCCTCTCCCGCAGAGAACGTGACGACAAACTCGGCTCCCGGGTCACGGTTGATCACATCGACACGGGCTCGCATTGCCAATGCCAGTTGCTGTACCAGCGCCAGCCCGATACCGGTACCAGCTGTTTCGCGGGTTAACTCACTTTCACTGCGGTAGAACATACGAAAGATTTTTTTAACCTGATCTCCTGCCACACCCGGACCATGGTCACGCACCGACAACCGCACGCCCCCGTTCGGGGCATCGCTGAAGCGCACTTCGATCTGCTTGTTGCGTGCATTGGCTGAGAACTTGATCGCGTTGTCGACCAGATTGATCACCACCTGGGTAACGCAGTCGGGATCCACCAGGATGAGTCGTTCAGCGAGCGACGGTTCGCACACCATACGCAGACTGAAACCGGCATGCTCAGCCTGCAAGGCGGCACGCTGCCCGATCTGCTGCTGCAGCACGCCCACCTTATGCGGTTCCAGCCTGACCGGCAGTTCGTTGCGCTGCAGCCTGGCCAGCCTAAGCAGATTCTCGATCAGCCGGGAAAGTCGTTCACCTTCGTGAAAGATGTAACGGTAACAGCTCTGCCGTTTCTCATCGCTTACCCAACCTTGCAGTAGCATCTCCGCATACATACGAATCGAAGTCAGTGGCGTCTTCAGCTCATGACTTACCGCCGATACAAAATCCTGTTGCTGCCGCACCAGTTCGATTTGCCCCAGACCCAGTCGATACATCAGCAGCAGGCCACCGCAGAGCACCAACAACAGCACGACAGCGTTCCAGAGAATGATCGATCCGCCGGTTCCGGCGGGCAGAGAGGTCACGGTAAAGAGCAGGCTGAGTTCATGCAAGGGTGCCGAAAGTGCTTTCCGGAACAGCAGCGATCCGTGAAAATCATCGCCACCGGAAAAATAGTGCTGTCCGCCAGCACCGCCAAATAGCGCCAACACATCACCCTGATAGGCGACCATCAGATCACTCATCCTGGCGAGTGTCCCCTCACGGAACATCGCGCCGACCACCTCCTGCAGGAACGGCTGTTGCGCAATCAGCATCCCCTGGATATACCGCTCCCCTGCACGCCAGACGTTACGGAACAGCACGAACTCTCCACTGTCGAGCAGACTGAACTGGTAGCGGTCGAGCTCACTCTCAAAGGTACGGATCGGCGTACCGGCAGACGGATAGAGATTCGCTGCAGCGCTGTCCTGCAACCCCGGTTCAGCCGCTGCCGGCAACCTGCTGCGCTCTTTGCGCATCAGCTTTTTCGGCAGCACCATGGGTGCTTCCGCATCCAGCCCCAGCCGCTTCTCATTCTCCGCCTGAAAGCGCTGGTCCAATTGCAGCGCTTCGATACGCCCAAGTGAACCGGCGGACTGCTGTACACTGCCGCTGCCGCGCTGCAGACCAGCGTGCTCCAACCGATCGAACGCAGCCTGGACTGCGCCTTGCCGCTGCTCATCCCGAACCTGCACTCCAGGTTGTGATGCAGCGATCTCCGGAGCACGCTCATCGCTCTCGGCTGCTGCCCGATCCGTCCGGTGTGGTGCTGTGGTGGCGTGCACAGTCACCTGCTGACGCTCATCTTCAAGGCGCCTGGCTGTCGAAACCAGACGGTTGTTGTGCAGTATGTGCTGCACTGTCTGTGCCAGCTCCAAACGCTGACGATATTCAGTTTCGGGGATTCCGTAGTCCGCTTGGTTGCCCGGCCCAGTGGGTAGCAATGGTGTGCTGAAGCGTCCTTCGGCATCGATCTGGAAGTAGCCGATCAAACCGGGAATATCAGTTGCTACAGGATAGGAAGCGAGCACCGACCGCTGCAGGAAGTTTGCACTGCTGTCGCCCAGTACGTTGAGAAAGGAGAAATCGGTAAAGGGCCGCGACTCCTCGATCTGTAACAGCTGCAGATAGCGTTTGTCGATACGTGCCTGCAGCTCCTCGGCCAGCACCCGGTGGCGGTGAAAAGCCTCCCATTTCAGTTCCGAGTAAGCCTGCAGCACCAGCACCAGTGCAGGCAGACCCAATGCCAGAAAGAACAGCGCCAGCCGGCGGCGTAGCCCCCTTCGATCCAGCCCGATGAACGCGCGGCGCAGCGACACCAGGATCACGCCTCCGTCTGCAGCCGGTACCCGGCGCCACGCACCGTGATCAGGAAATGGGGCTGGCTCGGATCCGCTTCGATCTTGCGGCGCAGCTTGGCGATGTGAATATCGACGGTACGGGTCTCCAGTGCCAGGTTCCTGGCATAGCCCCAAACTTCGCACAGCAGCTCTTCGCGTGATACCGGGCGCTCCTGATTGGCATGCAGGTACTGAAGAATCGTCATCTCCCGGCGGGTGAATGCGACACGCCGCTCACCGCAGCGACCAGAGAGATTGAGGCAGTCCAACTCAGCCTGAGCACCAAGCTGAATGTGCTGCGCCGTCTCCTTTTCGCTGCGGGTACGCCGCAGCACCGCTTTCACCCGCGCCACCAGTTGCGTGATGGAGAAGGGTTTGGCGACATAGTCATCGGCGCCGAGCGCCAGCCCCTGAACAATATCGTCGTCCGCCGACCTGGCGGTGAGCATGATGATCGCCAGATCCGGTTCCTCCACGCGTAGCCGCTCGCACACTGCAAACCCGTCCAGCTTCGGAAGCATGATATCCAGCAGCACCAGGTCAAAGCTGCCGCCAAGCGCCTTGGCAAGACCGCTTTCGCCGTCCACGGCAGTTTCTACGGTGTAGCCGTGGTAGAGAAAAACATCCACCAGACCCTCGCGTATCGGTGCCTCGTCTTCGATGATAAGAATACGGTATCTCATTTGCATTGGTTGAATGACTGCCGCGTTCGCAATTTGAGCTGCCTCTGAAAGACAGGGGAAAAAAAGTTGAACAACGCCCTCCCGGCAATTTCAGTGAACAACAATCGAGAAGTAAATTTTGCGGAAAACGCCATTTTCAATCGTGCGCCGGGAGTGAAAATGGCCCCATCCAAGTACCGTGGGAAATGCCCATCGCTTCATCGTCTCTTTGGAGGCGGCTGACCCGAAAGCATATTCCGACTCTAACATCCAGGCTGCTGCGGGAGTTGTAAATTTTATGTAAAAACAGCAGCCGAAATTTTACCAAACTCTGTCTGTTTGCCCACAGCGTCACCTCCTAGACTGGTAACCGAATCCACAGACGGGAGGAGTGAATCATGGCTTTGCTCAGACGCTTTTCGCGACTGGTACTGGCAGATCTGCACGCGCTGCTCGACCAGCTGGAAGAGCCCGACATTCTGCTGCGGCAGGCGGTGCGTGAAATGGAGGAGATTCTTGGCCGGCAGCAGCAACAGCATAAACAGTTACTGCGTGAGCTGGCGCAGATCTATCAAAGAGAGGATGAGATAAACCAGGCCCAGGCCGCTGTCGAACATGAACTGGACCTCTGTTTCGAGTACGGCCGGGAGAGCATTGCCCGACCATTGCTGAAACGGCGGCTGGAGGCACAGTGCGTACTGAGACTGCTGGCCCAACGGCGAGACCGGGTTGCGCACAGTCGCGGCGAACTCGAAGAGAGCATTGCACAGAACCGCGCTCGGCTGGAGTCCATCATGGGGAAAGTCGAACTACTGGCGACAGACAAACCGCAAGCACCAGCTGCTGAAACTTGGCCCGATATGGCGCTTGCCATACGCGATCAGCAGGTGGAGATCGAACTGCTGCGCGAAAAACAGAAGCGGGGGTTGCAATGAAGCAGCCTACCTTTGTCGAAGGCGTGCTAGTGGCGTTAATCGTCGCCGCTGGCGGTACACTTCTCTTCAACCTGGCGCAACTGGCCTATCCGATAGATGCGATTCTGCGCCTGCTGATCCCGCTGCTGAATCTGTGCTACGTCATCTACTTGTCCACCCGTTGCCGTGCGCGGTTGGGGCGGACAACCGCTTTCGCAGCCTGGTTCCTGCTCTCCGCAGCTGGCCTGATGCTGTCACTGCCACTGCTCGCATTGATAGCCTTGCATGCCTTCTTTATCTGGGTTGTCCGCTCGCTCTATTTTCATCCGGGTCCGTTCTCTGCCGCGGTGGATCTGGCACTGACTCTCTGCAGTCTGGCGGCATCGCTCTGGGCAAGTCTGCAGAGCGGTAATCTTTTTCTCTCTATCTGGTGTTTTTTTCTGATCCAGGCGTTGTTTGTTTTGATCCCCGTGGAGTGGCCGCACAAATGCCCGGATAGAAACACCGAAGAGGAGCGTTTTTGCCAGGCTTATCAAACTGCGCAGAAGGCGTTTGCAAAACTGATCGCACACATGTGACCCAATCGGAGAAGATTTCATGAAGACAAAACTGATCGCTTTGACTCTGTTCAGCGTAACCGCAGCGGTGGTCGCTGCTTACCCCGCTTTTGAAACACGCGACTTGGAGAGGCAGGTTCCGACCCCGGATACGAACCCCGTGCAGCCGCTTTTGGCGCAGCACCGGATCGATCTGGTATTCGCGTTGGACACCACAGGCAGCATGGGGGGGCTGATCGAGGCTGCCAAGGAGAAGATCTGGTCCATCACCTCCAACCTGGCCGCTGCTCAACCAACTCCCGAGATACGCATTGGACTGGTCGCTTACCGTGATCGCGGCGATAACTACGTCACGCTGGTGCACGATCTCTCCACTGACATCGACAGTGTCTATGCGACACTGATGGAGTTGCAGGCCGCAGGCGGTGGCGACGGTCCGGAGAGTGTCAATCAGGCGCTCGACGATGCTCTCAACAAGATCTCCTGGAGCCAGGACACAAACACCTACAAGGTGATTTTTCTGGTTGGTGACGCTGAACCGCATATGGATTATCCGAACGAGCGACGTTATCCGCAGATCCTGGCCGACGCGCGCAAACGCCAGATCAGGATCAACACCGTCCAATGCGGACAGGATGACGCCACCCGCGTGAGTTGGAGTGAAATAGCCCGGCTCGGTGCCGGCGCCTATCTGCAGGTGGATCAATCGGGCAGCGCTGTGGCAATTTCCACCCCTTTCGACAGTAAGATCGCGGAACTCTCGCAAGCGCTGGATGAGACTCGCCTCTACTACGGTAGCGCATCAGAGAGAGCACATCTGCAGTCAAAACTGGAGGCGGCCAAGAAGCTGCATGCTGGCGCATCCACTGCATCGCGTGCCCGGCGTGCCGAGTACAACCTGTCGGCAAGCGGAGAAACCAATTTCCTGGGAGAGAACGAACTGGTCGACGCGGTCAACAGTGGCAGAGTGGCGCTTGACAACATCGAGAACGATACTTTGCCGGGCAGCCTGCAGGCGATGGCGCCAGCGGATCGAAAACGCTTGATCGAACAGAAAGCGGAGCAACGTAAAATTCTGCGACAGGAGATCGGGAAGCTGAGTCATAAGCGCTCCGAATACCTTGAACAAAAAGTGAAAGAACTGGGTAATGATGAAGCCTCTCTCGACCACAAGATCCAGAGCGTAGTGAAGGCGCAAGCTACGACAGAGGGATTGCGCTATGACGACGGTGCCATGCACTACTGAATGCAGTGTGATCCTCCAACCGCAGACACACCGGTAACATCCAACTTTCACTCGGAGGTTCCGGCACGGGCCGTGATCGATGAACTGAAGCCAGAGCGTAGTATCTGAAAATGCAGGGATTCAATCAAATGAAACAGTAATCTTTCTTGTTCCGGAAATGCTTCCGGCACAGGTGCAGAATGGTTGCCGGACTGCGCTGAAGCGTTACAGTATCTATACCTGTCCATTTAAGAGTGAAGCGATTTGATTGATCGCTTCGCTTAGTTTTCAGCAATAGGTAAATACCCCTCACTCTGCGGCGGCACTTTCTCACCATTTGATAAAACAGGATACTTTCGCGCGCACTCAGTACTGAGTGATATTAAGAAAACCGCCCCTCCTTTCCAAGATTCCGGTTACCACGATTTTATCGACTTTTTCCATTCAAATAGACAATCTTACAATCCGGGAAAAGTTGCTGTGAAACTCAGAACACAAGTTGGATTCCCGCCGGCTCCATCCACCCTCTCTCTTTAGGAAAGAACTTATTCAACCAGTGTAAAGGAGCGAACAATATCGTCATGAAACTTTCTGACGAATGGACAAGGCGCTGTCGACCGGGCATAGCAATCTTTTTCTCTGGACCGACGAGTGACGCTTCGGCAATGGCGCAACATGCCAGCACGCGTGATATAAATTCTTGCAGTTAAGGCTGACCCTTGATCCCAGGCCGTCGAATGTTGCCTGACCGAATGTGGAGTGAATCAATGCACTTCACAAGCAGGAAATCACTCCCATGGAGTGTAAATAGGCTACCGGTTGCACTATTTGATCTCGACTACAAGCCAGGCAGCACACTTTGCAAAGACCATAGCTGATGTAGGAAAGGGGGAGTTATTGCAGTGAATCGGAGAGGAAGACACACACAAAGCGTTGAGTGAACAGGTGCAGCAGCCAAATCAGGAGAATTGCTCTTACCTTCTTTGAACAATATTTGAACACTAAAGATATTCAAATTAATTCCGATCAGATACAAAACAGCCTTCGGTTGCGCGAAAGTCGATTACTGATAATCGAAATCTATTGTAGAATCTGCTCTATAATTGAGTACGCAACTAATCTGCATCGGGAATATTATCTGCAGCTTCACAGTTCCGATCAACCGCTAGAGGTTTCAGGTAATGTTTGGCAATATTCATCTCAAACAGTTTTTTACCCTTGTTCATCTATAAATAGGAAACGAAATGGCCCTGAAGAGAGTAGCTAAAAAGCGCGTGGCAAAAAAGATCGTCACAGAAAATACTGACCCAACTGCACCGGTAAAAAAACGAGTAACAACCAAGCGACGCACAGCAGTTAAGAAACGCGTGGTGGTCAAAAAACAGGTTCCTGCCAAAGCTGCGAATCCTGAATCTCCCATTGCAATGATGGAGGCCGCTTTCTCTGACTCCCGGGCAAATCTGGCGAAGGCATACGAAAGCGAAACCGCCCAGCAGGAAAAGAATCTCACCAAACTGAAGACACAACTGGAGAGAGCGATCGCCAAGCAGAACCTGTTAAAAGAGCGCAAGGAGGCCGCGCTTTTGAATCTGACGGAAAAACAGACCCCGGCGGCGAAGAACAGGGTGGCTCGCGCCAACGATGCGCTCAAAGCCGGCATGCTTGTTGTCAAGGAGACACGGGCTGAGATACAGAGCGCAAGAGCGGCTCTGGGTGAAGCAAAAGACGCACAGAAAAAATTCTCCACACTACAAAAACTGATTGGAGGATTCGAGAGCAGTTACGCAAAAGGCACGACAAAGAAACGCGGAGTGGTTCGCCGCACACGTAAAAAAGCCACAGCTAACGCAACTCCAAGCAGCAGCGAAGGACAGGCGGTGGTGGAGGTTCCAACCGAATAACTTGGTGCACATTCCCTGCATCACTGATCAAATAAGGAATATGCACCTGCTGCACACCCTGTCAGTCAGCATTGACGATGCCGACTGATAGGGTAAAGCGGAATAACATCGTGTACTGTCATTTTGCTCGGCGTTATGGAAATCGTACCTGCAGCAACAGATGACGGAAAAGAGATCATCCGGTGACATACTGCAATTCAATAGCATGGCAGCGGTCACAGGTGTCAAAACAGATTCATTTTTCGGATATCTCTTTCGGTCCGTAATGTTTGAATAGTTCAATATTCTTTTCGATCTCCTCACCTGAGAGCGTGAGCGGATGCCCTATCGAGAGGCTGATCACATATTGCTGTGCGAGGTTTTCCAACTCCGCTGCAAGCCATAGCGCCCGCTCCAGATTCACCCCGGTGGCAATCATGCCATGATTGGCCAGCAGACAGCAGTTCCTGCCCTGAATCGCAGCCAATACATTGTCCGAAAGTTTCTGGGTGCCGAATGTGGCGTATTTGGCGCAGCGGACATTTTCACCACCCGCTGCGGCAATCATATAGTGGATTGCAGGTATTTCACGTCCGCAGATGGCTAACGATGTCGCATAGACAGGATGACAGTGCACCACTGCATTGACGTCTTTACGGCTGTTTAGTATGTCGATGTGAAAACGCCACTCCGACGAGGGCCGCAACGCTCCGTGCCAGTTTCCGTTGAACTCCATTTCGACGATCTCCTCGGGGGACATCCTGTCACAAGGCACCCCCGAGGGAGTAATCAACAGCCTGTCACCGTTGCGTATGCTGATGTTTCCCGAGGTGCCGTGGCTCAGTCCTTGTGCCAGCATCCACCGGCACGCCTCAACGATTGATGTACGTTTCTGAACTTCAACATAATCCATCATAGAACCTCCTCTGTCGGTGACACCACAGCGCTGCTTCCGAAGAAAGTCAGCATTTTCCCGGCGCAAACAAATGTGGATGCTTCAGTTGCACGCTGCCGTTGCCGACGGAAAACCCGGTGGAGATGCCGGCCCGCGGCGTACTGACGGGAAGCGCAGGCAACAGCAAGTGCTGCTGGACAATCGATAAACACATGAATCCCTCTATCGCCGACGTAAAGTGGTCACCGATGCAGAACAGATGCGGTGCAATTTTGCTGACACCGACATATTCCGGATAATGGCCACTCAGCTTCATCTGCCAGACTATCAAAGAGGTGAAGGGCAGCTGCGGCATCAGACCTGGATGCAAAATCCAAGTGATTCACACAGCCAACACACAGAGCTTTTCCCGGTTCGCCGTTGCCAATAGAACAAAGAGACCGTGCAAAACACAAACTATCAAAAAATATGGAAGGTTGTCACGCTGATACCCGAAGGCAGGGTCGCCAGCTATGGTCAGGTCGCGGACTTGGCGGGACTACCTGGCAGAGCACGTCTGGTGAGCAGAGCGTTGCAGGCCGCTCCGGCAGGAGCCGGAATCAACTGGCAGCGTGTGGTCAATTCCCGTCGACAGATCTCATTTCCATTCGCCAGCCCCAGCTACACCAGACAGAGATCACTATTGCTGAACGAAGGTGTCACCTTCTCCGGCCGCACCATCAATCCTGAACACCGCTGGCGACCCGAACTGTCAGTGCTGTTATGGGAGCTGGAGAACTGAAAGATGATGCGACGGCATTGTCAATCCATATAACTTCGCTTCCGCCCCCCGGGAATCCATTTCATTGTGTGATGGTTCCGCTTTGGCACGACGTTGTCGACAGGCGAGAGCTAACCCCTGGTGATTGAGCTATTGCCAAAGAAGACAGCCGTATTCATATCACATCGAAATCGATTGAACAGAGTTTCAATGATCGGCGACAGCCAGTCTCAGCGCCAGCAGTACAAAAAGTGTTCCGGCGATTCTATTGAGTATTTTCTGTGCCCGCTCCGACTGCCCGAGCCGCTTACCCAGCGATCCGGCAATCAGACTGATCGAGCCGAACACCAACAGCGTAGCGAAGATGAATAGCCCACCCAGCGAAATCATCTGCAGTGCCACCATGCCAGCTTCCGGATTGACGAACTGCGGCAGAAATGCGAGAAAAAAGAGGGAGACCTTCGGATTAGTCAGATTCATGAAGATCCCACGCCGGTAGAGCTGCCAGCCGGAACGCCGGTTCGCTCTCTCACTGATCACCTCCTGACGAGTCGCGCGGAACGCCAGCCGGGCGAGCCACAGCAGATAGAGCACCCCCAGCAGTTTCAACGTGGTAAACGCATAAGCGGAACTCTTAAGCAGCGCCGCTATACCCAATGCAACCGCACCGGTATGCAACAGCAGGCCAGTGCAGAGCCCTAGCACAACGAAGAATCCAGCCTTTGGACCATAAATAGAGGATTGCGTGAGCACGAACAGGTTGTCGGGACCTGGTGCCATTCCAAGCAGGATGGAAGCGATGAAAAATGGGATCGCGGTTTCAATACCAATCATCGGAAACTCTATGGGTGATCGCAAACGGGCATGATACAGAACAGCTGTCATGGCCTCCGCAACAGTGGCTGGGGGCTGTACCACCCCACCGCCACAGAAGAGAGCCAGGCAGCAACCTGTCGGGTCAGCTCATACCGGTTGGCGCGTGCCGCGAAAACAAGCAAACTGGAATTTTACCTCACGCTGCCGCTCTGCGGAACTGTGTAAATTGCTGACAACATGGTTGAATTGGTGTCGTTCCAAGCGCACAAAGCCGCCTCTCGAGTTCACGACCGGCACTTGGGTTATACTCCGGTCGGTCAGCTTTTCCCCTGCCCGGGAGAGACTCAGACAAGTGGGTGAGCTGACTACAGATCATCATTTCTCTCTCTGCTGTCAATGTCAACGAGGTTTCGATGCACGTTCCCACCAAGCCCATCAGCGATTACCCTTGGTTTATTCGTCTCTTCTTCTGGAAGCAGCGAAGGCGCTATGGAAAGGTGTTGGAACCAGGCATGCTATGGGGTCGCTCGCCTTGGGTCTTCGCGGCGCTGGCGCTGCTGTACGGCGCGCTGGATCGCAAGCGTTCACCGCTCTCGCCAGTGCTCAGATCGCTGCTCACCGTGCGTGTCTCTCAGATCAACCACTGTGAGTTCTGTGTTGACATCAACTCGGCAACACTGGAGAAACGCGGTGTTTCAGATGAGAAGATCGAAGCGCTGTGGACGTGGCGGACAAGCCCAATGTTTGATCCGATCGAACGGGTCGCGCTGGAGTACGCAGAAGCGGTGACTCACTCTGAACAGAGCGTGGACGATGCGCTGATGGCGCGCATTAAAAAACACTTTGACGATGACGCGCTGGTTGAATTGACCGGGTTGATCGCGTTTCAGAATCTCTCCAGTAAATTCAACGCTGCGCTGAACGTACCCCCGCAGGGATTCTGCCATCTCGCTGCGCATGCGATCAGCGGCACGCAAGAGCAGCCATCCACGGCGGCTCGCCAGCAGGAGCGCACGCCAACGGATCAGTAACCGTCAACGCGGAGGATCGCAGATCCGGGCTGGGCGGAGCATGGGTTCAAAACAGCGCCGGAACAGCACCCGGACCCTCATGCAGCAACGGCAGTAACAGATCGAGCCCCTGCGCCAACTGCGCCCTGGTGCTGGCAGCACTGACCGAGATGCGCACCGCGTGGGGAACAGCTGCGCGCCCGACCGAGAAGCTGGCGGCCGCCTGCACCAAGACGCCCTGTTCGCGTGCAGCCACGACGAACTCGTCGGCTCGCCAAGGTTCTGGCAGATGCAGCCAGAGGTGCAGCCCGCCGGGATGGCTGGAGACGCGAAATCCCTGCAACCGGTCGAGCGCGATCTCGAGCCGCGCTGAGATCTCCTCGCGCTGCGCCAGCAGCAGCTGGCGGGCACTGCCGTCGCGAATCCATTCGCATACCAGCGCCACCATCACCGGGCTGACCATCCAGCAGCTGGCACGCACCGCCGCGCCCAGGCGATTCTGCAAGCTGGACGATCCCACCAGATAGCCAACCCGAACACCGGCCGCGAGCGACTTGGAGAAAGAGCCGACCAGCACGGCCTGTTCCGGTGCCAGCGCCGCCAGCGGCGGTGGCAGACCATCGGCCAGACCGATGCTGACCTCATCCTCTATTACTATCACACCGTGTCGCCGGCACACCGCCAGCACCGCCTCCCGCCGCTGCAGTGACATGGTCGCAGTGGTCGGGTTCTGCAAAGAAGGGGTGCAGAAGAGCGCACGCGGCGATACCTGTCGACAGACCAGGTCGAGCGATTCGGGCACTATCCCCTCACGGTCCATCGCTGCACTGCGCACCTCCAGCCTCAGCTGGCGCGCGACCGCGTTAAAGCCGGGGTAGGTCAACTCCTCAGCCACTACGGTGTCCCCGGCGCGGGTCAGTGCCATCAACGCCACCAGCAGCGCGTGCTGCCCACCGTTGCTGATCACCACTTGATCATTCATGGGCTGCCAGCTTTCCCGGGCGAGCCATTCGCAGATCAGCTGCCGGTGCGCCGTCACGCCGATATCCGGCTGATAATCGAGTAGTTGATTGATCTGCGCCGGATGCGCGGCGAGCGAACGCATGGAGCGGGCGAACAACTCCGCCCGGTCACTCTTCAGTGGCCGGTTGAGATGGAGTTCGATCAGGCCTTCAGGTTGAGTTTCGGTGAAACGCCACTCATGACTACTGGCCTCGCTGCCGCGAACGAAAGTACCACTTCCGATCACAGCGTAGACCAGACCGCGCCGCTCCGCTTCGGCATAAGCGCGGGTGACAGTGCCGGTGGTGACACCGAGTGCCTCCGCCAGTGCGCGATGGGTCGGCAATTTCTGATCAGCCACCAGATCACCACACCGTACTGCATCGGCGATCCCCTCGGCGATCCCCTGGTACTTGGCACCTTGCCAGTTTGCTAATGAAGGCGTCCAAATTGTATCCATGACAATAAATTCATTGACAGAGCAAAATCAACAATTATGATGACATTTCGCGATTCAATAGCGCATTAACACGGTATTGTATCGTTACATTTTGTTAAATTCAACCCAAAAGGTGAAGCCAATGACGATCGACTGGAATGGTTATCTGTTGCCACTGTTTCTGTTCGCGCTGGCAATGACCGGCTCACCCGGGCCAAACAACCTGATGCTGACCGCGTCAGGTGCCAATTTCGGCTTCAGGCGCACCATCCCGCACATTCTGGGTATCATGCTGGGCATGGTAACCATGCTGCTCAGCATCGCACTCGGCCTGGGGGTGCTGTTCGGCCAATGGCCAGTACTGCATCAACTGCTGAGAGTCTGTGGCGCGTTGTTTCTCTTCTTCCTCGCCTGGCGCATCGCCACGGCAGCACAGCGCCCGGTCGGTACACACGGCGGCGGCCGTCCACTGAACCTGTGGCAGGCGCTCGCGTTCCAGTATGTCAATCCGAAAGCCTGGATGATCAATATCTCGTCGGTCGCCACCTTCTGTGTCACCGGCCCCGACTACTGGCAGTCGGCGCTGATCATCGCCGGTGTCTATCTGCTGGTGATGTCCAATACGCTGCCATTCTGGACCGGCTTTGGGGTGCTGGTCGGACGTCTGCTGGCGACCGAACGCGCACATCGCTACTTCAATTGGGTGATGGCACTGCTGACCGCCGGTTCTGTGGTGATCATGCTGGAATGAGCGGGCTCGCACCAACCAGTACTATCGTACGGCCAGGCGACACGTGAGTGACACTGTATGGAAGCTCCGAACAGATACCCACCGCCCTGGTCTCCGGATGGATTCCATCATGCTGAACCCGGCCACTCCCAGCAACCCGCTGAGCATCAGCCAGGCGGCAGCGGGCAGCGGCACTGCGGTCAGATCGGCCTGAACCGTACTTGCCACAGCATAAACCAGCGGAGCCCCAGGGCTGCCACCGAAAACCGGTAACGCAACACTGAGCCACCCTTGCTGATCCACAGCGTCACCATTTAACGACGAGTCGATAGTGGCGAACGATTCGTAGGAGGTAGCGGGGGTAGCGCTAGAGGCAACCAAGGTGGCGGCAGACTTTGCCCACTCTCCGGCTGCCGGGTTCACGTCAACACTGACATGAAAGGGAACGGAGACAACCAGCATCCCAGCTCCCCAGGTGGAGATCTCAGAACGACGCAGGGTGAACGCCTGATAACTCCCTGCACCACTCAACGCTGCAACCTCTGCCGCTATTCCGTTCCCATCCGCGGAGGCCCGGGCATAATCCTGCGAGGATTCCATCACCAATGCACCGAGCGGGGTGGACCAGTCCGCTGCGTCGGCGGAATCATTGGCGGTGGGACTGTTGCTGCGAACTTCGGAAAAGGTGTTGATAACGCTGTAGTTCGCTGACCCTCCGGCCAGCAGATCGAACGATGCTCCACTCCAATCCAGCACGGCGCTCACGGTTCCCGCATGGAGACGCTGACTGCAGAGTGTGGTCAGCACGATCAGACCCATGGCACCCCAACGGTGTAATGCAACTGTTCCTTTCACGCTCGATCCCCGTTTGATGGCGTTTCGTCCAATGCCTTGAATAACTCGATCATAGACGTTTTTTTCCTATTGTCGATAATCCCCGGAGGTGCTGGCAGGATTGCGCCCAGATGCTCCTCAACTCTGACAATGCTGTCTATTTCGCTACCATTCAGATACCTCTTCAAAAGTGCGATTTTGAAGAGGTACCAAAGGGGAGAATAAGACTTCTCCCCTTTGGAAACCCCAAAAGCAAAGGAGTAACTATTTAGCTGCTCCAAAAAACGAGGCCAGCTGAATAGTTAACCCATTTCTAATATCATCGTCTGCTGACAACCCGCTGCTTTACCACTGGTTATCGAATGACGAAGATTGAATCACATACCCCCATGATGCAGCAGTATCTGCGTATTAAGGCGGAACATCCGGAGATGCTGCTCTTCTACCGCATGGGGGACTTCTACGAGTTGTTCTACCAGGATGCGGAGCGGGCGGCGCGGATGCTCGACATCACGCTGACCAAGCGCGGCCAGTCGGCAGGAGAGCCGATTCCGATGGCGGGCGTGCCCCATCACTCGGTCGAAAGTTATCTGGCGAAACTGGTGAAGCTGGGGGAGTCGGTCGCGATCTGTGAGCAGATCGGTGACCCGGCGGCAAGTAAAGGGCCGGTGGAGCGTAAGGTGGTGCGGGTGGTGACCCCCGGTACAGTGACCGACGAGGCACTGCTGGACGATCGACGCGACAACCTGCTGTCAGCTCTCTTTCAGCATGGCAACCGCTGTGGAATGGCAACGCTGGACCTCGGCAGCGGACGGCTGGTGCTGCAGCAGATGGATGCCGGAGAGGCGTTGGCTGGAGAGCTGGAGCGGCTGCGTCCGGCCGAACTGCTTGTTTCCGAGCAGCACCCGCCGATCACCGGACAGCCGGATGCGCACGGCCTTTGCAGGCTGCCGGCGTGGCACTTCGACCAGGAGACGGCTGAACGGCTGCTCAGCAGTCAGTTCGGTACACGCGACCTCTCCGGCTTCGGCTGCAAGGATCACCCGCTTGCGGTGGCCGCAGCCGGTGCGTTGCTGCAGTACGTGCAACACACTCAGCGCAGTCTGCTGCCCCACCTGCGCGGCATCACCATCGAACGGCGCTCGGATGCAGTGATCATTGACGCTGCCACGCGGCGCAATCTGGAGCTCGATCAGAGCCTGAGCGGCAACCAACGCAACACACTGGCCGGCATCATGGACCGTACCTTGACGCCCATGGGCTCACGCATGCTGCGGCGTTGGATCAATCGACCGCTGCGTGACAACCGCTGCATCCGTGCGCGCCACACTGCCATCAGCCAGCTGCTGGAGCAGGGTGCCGGACCAGCGATTCAGGAGGAGCTGAAGGGGGTTGGCGATGTCGAGCGCATCCTCGCCCGGGTGGCATTGAAAAGTGCTCGTCCACGTGACCTGTCGACGCTGCGCGATTCATTAAGCCGCCTTCCGGCACTGCAGCAGGTGCTGCAGCCAATGGACGCGTCCCTGCTGCAGCAGCTGGCGCAGGAAGCGGGTACTCATCCTGAATTGCACGCGCTGCTCCAACGGGCACTGATCGACAACCCACCTGTGTTGGTCCGCGACGGCGGTGTGCTGGCACGGGGCTACCACGTGGAACTGGATGAACTGCGCGACCTGTCGCGCAACGCAGACAGCTACCTGCTGCAGCTGGAGGTGCGCGAGCGTGAGCGCACCGGCATCACCAATCTGAAGGTGGGCTACAACCGGGTACACGGCTACTACATCGAGATCAGCCGCAGCCGCTCAGATGAGGTACCGGCTGATTATGTACGCCGCCAGACACTGAAGGGAGCCGAACGCTTCATCACCCCGGAGTTGAAAAAATTCGAGAATCAGGTGCTGTCGGCGAAAGAGCGTGCACTGGCGCTGGAGAAGCAACTATATGACGAACTGCTGACCGAACTGGGTAGAGCGTTAGCGCCGCTCCAGCACACCGCCGAAGCGCTTGCCACGTTGGATGTGATCGCCAATTTCGCGGAGCGGGCAGTGCGGTTGGACCTGGTCGAACCGGAACTGAGTGAAGTGCCGGGACTGCATATCAGCGCTGGCCGTCACCCGGTAGTGGAGCAAGTGAGCGACACCCCGTTTGTCGCCAACGACGTGGATTTCGACGAGCAGCGACGTATTCTGGTGATTACCGGACCCAACATGGGGGGCAAATCCACCTATATGCGCCAAACCGCGCTGATCGTGTTACTCGCCTGTGCCGGCAGCTTCGTCCCGGCCGCAGCGGCACGCATCGGACCTATCGACCGGATCTTCTCGCGCATTGGCGCCTCCGACGATCTGGCCGGCGGCCGCTCCACCTTCATGGTGGAGATGGAGGAGACTGCCAACATCCTGCACAACGCCAGCGACAGCAGCCTGGTGCTGATGGATGAGGTCGGGCGCGGCACCAGCACCTTCGACGGACTCTCGCTGGCTTGGGCTTGCGCGGTGGAACTGGCCACCCGCATCCGTGCCTTCACCCTGTTCGCCACCCACTATTTCGAGTTGACCACGCTGCCGCAGGAGTACCAGGGCATAGCCAATCTGCACCTGGACGCAGTGGAACACGGTGACAGCATCGTTTTTCTGCACACGGTGCGGGAGGGGCCGGCCAACCAGAGCTATGGTCTGCAGGTGGCAGCGCTAGCCGGGGTTCCGCAGTCGATCATCCGGCGCGCACGTAAACGGCTGGCGGAGTTGGAGCAGGCCGCGCACCGCCATCGGGCACAAGACGACCGCCAGCTGTCGCTGTTCATGGCGTTCGAGGAGCAGCAGAGCGTACCACCGGACTGCCGCGACACTCCACTGATACAGGCACTGGAGGAGTTGGATCCGGATCAGCTGACGCCGCGCCAGGCATTGGAAGAGCTCTATCGTTTGAAATCCCTGCTCGCGGAGTAGCGGCGAATTTATTCGCCATTGCAGAAAATTGCAAATCGGTTGAAATCGCTATTTAAGCGGCATAGCCGGATCAGCTTTCAGGCTGCCTTGGAAAAGTGATCTCAGCCAGACTCTCACCCACCTCGACGACATCCGCTTCGTTCAGTTTGACCCCGGCAACGGAATTGATTACCCGATTATTGATCTTGGTCGAGTTCTCGCCGCCGATATGCAGCAGAAAAAAGCCTTGGGGACGACGGGTAATCGCCGCGACTGCGCCACCGGGTTTGCCTATCGTGTAGAGTCCGCGACCTATGACATCGGTGCGACCAGCATTGGGCCCGCGAAAAAATCGCAGCCGCGCCGTTTTCGGTAGTTGCACTGTAGGCGCTTTCTGCGGGGCTGGGGATGCTTCTTCAGCCAATCCACTTGTTACCGCGTGCGCTTGTGCTGCCAATGAAGTGGATCTCGCCGCAGCTTCCTCTGCTATCAGAAACTGCAACCGGAAGGTACCTATTCGAATCTCATCCTCATGCTTCAGCAGATGCTTGGTGATGGGGCGGTTGTTGTGCTGAGTGCCGTTGGTACTCTCCAGATCCTCCAGATAGTAATTCTTGAGGACACGCACGAGCCGGGCGTGCTGGCGGCTCACCGAAGCGTCATGCAGGACGATATCAGATTTCGGATCCCTCCCAATGGAGATCTCTTTCGCCTCGAGCACGGCTTCGCCACGCTTAACATCGCCCTGCATGATGACAAACTTATACATCCGCACTCCCGGCAGATTGTTCCTCTACGATTTGATCTGCTGCCACCAGCACGATGGAGATATTGTCCTGCCCTCCCCGTCTCAACGCCGCATTCAACAGCTGGTCAGCAACCGTTTCAAGCGCTCCGTTGTAACCGGCGAGCATTTTGCCGATACGGCGATCGGAGAGCATGTTGCTGAGTCCATCAGAACAGAAAAGATAGAGATCACCCGCACATGGAGCGAGCTGGCAACTCTCCACCTTCAGCTCTTCACCGATACCCACTCCGCGGGTAAGCAGATTGTTCCTGACACCCGCTTTGAGTGCATCGTTCAGGGAGGGGTAGAGACCCTCGTCGACCATCTCCTGAACCAATGAATGGTCGCGGGTAAGCTGGCGCAGCTGTTCGCCACGCCAGAGGTAGAGGCGCGAATCCCCGACATGTGCATATTCGACCAACCCCTCCGTGAAACGGCCAACAACCACCGTCGTCGCCATCCCCTTCAGGGAGCCATCCCGCTCCACCGCTTGCAGAATCACGCTGTTGGCAAATGCGATCGCCGCAGCCAGCGACTCGGTACGCCCACCCCCGATCATGCGCGTGATCGACTTGACCGCCAGCCGGCTGGCCACCTCACCGGCACTGTGCCCCCCCATACCATCCGCCAGTACCACCAAGCCCTGCTCCGGCAGCACTCCGACCGCATCCTCGTTGATTTTTCTTACCAAGCCCCTGTCACAACGAACGACACTTCGGATGGTGATCGGTTTCATTGTCTGTCCGGAAAAACCTGTACACTTAAGTCAAATCGGGCTGTTCCTGGAAGTTCGGCCGGACAGTGACAAACTTGAAGCGGGAACAGCGGACTCGCTCTGCCCAACAACGACGGAGGAGCCGGTTGTCCAGTCACTCCGTGGTGAATTGGCGCTGTAAGATCGCCGAAAGCCTGTCCGCTGGAACATACCCGGGAATCATCTTGCCGTTGTCGAGCACCAGCGCGGGGGTTCCGCTTACCCCCATCTCTTCACCCAGGGCCATGTCCGTCTGAACCGGATTGTCACACTCCCTTTTCTCTATCTCCTGACCAGACTTGGCCGCAGTCATCGCCGCCTTGCGATCATCTGCACACCAGACTGAAACCGCCTTGTGATAAGAGCTGCTGCCAACACCCGCACGCGGATAAAAAAGATAGCGGATGCGGATGCCCTGCGCCATATACTGGTCGATCTCGCTATGCAGCTTGCGGCAGTAGCCACAATCGATGTCGGTGAAGACAGTGACGTTGTACTTCGACTTTTCCGGCGCGAAAATCACCATCGTCTCTTCGTTCAGACTGGTGATTACCTTCGACTTGATCGCTTCGACACGCGGCTCGGTCAGATCTCTCCGCTGTGCAACGTCGAATAGCGTCCCTTGAAGCAGATAGCGGCCGTTTTCGCTGACATAAGCCAGCTGGTGCCCAATCACCACTTCATAAAGGCCGGGGATGGGCGTAGCGGTAATCTCACCGAAATTCGTATCTGGCAGATTAGCGCTCAGATTCTGCCGTACTTTGGCCGTAGCCTCATCCTCGGCTGCCTGCGCGCAAAAAGAAAAAGCCACCGCCAGAAATGCACACATCAACACAACGCTTCGCGTTACTCTGTTCATAGACCTCAATCCCGAAAATTGACATACTGCAGCGGAAGACCATACTCTTCCGCCTTCAATAGAGCGATGACCTGCTGCAACTCATCGCGACTCTTCCCGGTCACTCTCACCTGCTCTCCCTGAATCTGTGCCTGCACTTTGAGCCGGGAGGCTTTGATCTCTTTGACCAACTGCTTCGCCAGTGCCGTCTCTATACCCTGTCTGATCCGCACTTGTTGCCGGGCGGCATTCAGACTGCACTGCGATTTATCGATCTCCATGCAGCCGATATCCACTCCCCGTTTGACCAGCTTGTGGCGCAGAATATCCACCATCTGCTTCAACTGGAAATCCTCCTGTGCGCGCAGCAGGATCTCCGCGTCATTCTGCTCGAAGCTGGCATCGACCCCTTTGAAATCAAAACGGGTCTTCACCTCCCGGTTCGCTTGATCCACCGCATTGCGCACCTCCTGCAGGTCGGCTTCGGAGACCACATCAAATGAAGGCATAGCAACACTCCTCGTCAAATTTACCGGCAAGGCTAGCATATTAAGGGCCGGGGGGTGAGGGCCAAGGTAACAGAATCCCCGGCACCCAAGACCCTAACTCCTCTGCCATCAGCCCCCGGTCCCGTTCCCTACCCCTATCCACGCGGATGGTGTTTAGCGTGCAGGCTGCGCAGCCGTTCGCGGGCAACGTGAGTGTAGATCTGCGTGGTCGACAGGTCGCTATGTCCCAGCAACATCTGCACCACGCGCAGATCTGCGCCATGATCCAGCAAGTGGGTGGCGAATGCGTGCCGCAGCGTGTGCGGCGACAGTGGTTTGACAATACCTGCACTGGCAGCGTGTTTCTTGATCCGGTACCAGAATGCCTGGCGGGTCATACCTGCCCCCCGCCGGGTGGGAAAAACCGCCACACAGAACCGCCCACCGAGCAGTTGCTGGCGAACGCCGGAGAAAAAACGCTGCAGCCAGTCGATCGCCTCCTCCCCCAATGGCACCAGACGCTCCTTACCCCCTTTGCCGACAATCCGCACCAAACCCTGATTCAGGTTGAGCTGTGTCAGCTGTAGCTCGACCAGTTCGGAGACTCGCAGACCGGTGGCATAGAGCACCTCCAGCATCACCCGATCACGAAACGCTTCGGAATCCTCCAGATGTGGCGCCTCCAGCAACGCAGTAACCTCCGACTCAGTCAGCGATTTCGGTAGCGGCCGGCCCATTCTGGGTGCGTCGATGCGGGCACTGGGATCTCTGCTCAACCGCCCCTCTCTTACCCAATATTGAAAAAACTGCCGCAGCGAGGAGAGCAGGCGCGCACTGGAGCGGGGCTTTCTCCCCAACTGTGATTGATCTGCGAGAAATTCCAGCAATTCACCCCTGTCGATGGCCAACAGACCGGAGGATCCCTTACTCGTGAGCCAGTGCGCCAACATACGCAGGTCCGATTGATAGGCTGACAGCGTATTCCGGCTCAAACCGCGTTCCATCCAGAGCGCATCAGCGAAGCGTTCGATCAGACGCTGGTCCTCTGCGCTTACCGGGGATGGAGAAGGCATGTAGAGCTGGGGCCGAGGGCAAATGCAAGACTGGCTGACATGATTGATGTAATGGTTGACAAACAGCGGTTTGCAGTTATCCGCGTCAGAATACCATGAATCATTCCACTCTGGACTTTGCAACGCAAGCTGCGTCGACCGTGCGATTTTCGTCGCGCCACCAGATTCCTGCATTGGCATCATGCAGATTGGCAGCCCTTCCAACTTCTGCAGAAAATGCTGACTACTTCGGAGTTTCCGTTACAATTGCGCTGTTTTCCACATTTCCTGTGGATAACATTGTGAACAACCGCTGGAAACAGCTCCGAACAGCCCGGTTTCACTGACTGGCATTCAGATTGTCTAAAAATTACACGAATTTAATGTTTTCAATAGATTCAATTGGTTAACAGATTAACTTCAGCTAACTTATTGTAATGAACAGCGATCCCATCCAGCCTATTGGAAAAGCGTCGGCCGTTGTGAGTGGAAATATCTGATCAATCCGAGACCCCATGTCAGCCAAACAGGAAAGGTTCTGGAAAGAAACACCGCTGGAGCTGCTGAACCGGAGCCAGTGGGAGGCACTGTGCGACCGTTGCGGCAAATGCTGTCTGCACCGTTTCGAGGATCCTGAAACCCATGAGATTCTGTTCACCAACGTCTGCTGCCGCTATCTCGATACCGCCAGCGGCAACTGCCTGGACTACCCGAACCGAGCGCGCAACGTGCCTGACTGCGTTACGTTGACACCGGAGATGCTGCAGGAGCCCCACTGGCTACCGCAGACCTGCGCTTACCGACTGCTGGCAGAGCACAAAGAACTGCCTGGCTGGCATCCGCTGGTGTCGGGCCGGCCCGAGACACTGTTCAATTCGGGCCATTCCGTTGGCGGGCGCGTAATCAGTGAACTGGACGCTGACGCACTGGAACACCACCTGGTCGACTGGATCCGATGAGCAGACAACAATCCAATAGCACCCTGCTGCAATTTCTCGCCCAAGGTGACACCCGACTGCATCTGTTCGACATGGGACGGCGGGTGGTAAAGATTCCCCGCAAGCGCTTCCTGCAATTAGAAAAAAACCAGATGGCTTATCCTGCCCCGCTACAGCGGCAGGCTTGGTTCGCACTGCTGTTTCAGGAACCGGACAGATTGCGCGAGCCAATTGTCTGGTTTCTCCGGTTTCCGCTGGATGAGCAGGCCAAACTCAACCTGGCAGCGCGCGATGACCTCATGCACAGGCTGGTGGAATGGATCGGGAGCGATCCGGCGGACTCACTCAACAGCAGTGGACATAGGGACGCGGTATTGGAACAGAACCCCTACGGTTTTAAACCGCGCAACGATCGGCTGGCTATTTTTCACGCCCGCATCTCGCGCCTGCTGAAACAGCCCGCATCCCGCCATTATGATCACGCCCGCAGCTACTTCAACGGCGAGTTCGGCTGGGACCAGTGGTCCTTCGTCGGCTACCAGGGGATCGCGGATATCGCGGCACGGCTGGACCAGGATGACAATGAGCAGTGTCTGATCGTCGCGCTGCCTGAGTTGCCAGCCAGCCCGCTTGAGGCGATCTGTCACTGCCTGGAAAATGAACGCGTGTCACGGTCTCTCGCCAATGCACTGCTTGGCGTTGCCCGTGCCGAGCTGCGCCAGGTTACCCCTGCCGGCGCCACGCTGGCTGCCACCATCCGGGGAATATCGAATTCACGCTCAGTCAGCACCAGACAACAACTCATCTCCGAAGTGCTGGCAGCACCAGTGTCGCAGGATCCGGCTGTGTTAAGTGCCATCAGCGGTCGATCCTGGGAGGATTTGCAGCAGCAGGCGCTGGCTGCGGCGTTCCTGGAGAGGCTGGCAGGCAATCGCGAGGGACAGCCGTTTTTCGATCTCTGTCTGGCGGATCTACTTTTCATTCCGGGAATGCGCGCACCACTACTCAAAGCGCTGCGCAATCCCAACCGCTCCAGTGCACTGTCGCGGGCAGTCGGGGGCTTCTTTCAATCGCTCAAAGGGGTGGGTGACGGCTGACAATCGGTGGCGTTTCAACACATGAGGACGGGGCCACGGAACACCGGCGACATTAGTCAAGATACTTTGCAATCAACCCCATGCGTGGATCGTCGTTCGGCGCAGGTACGCTGACCCGGTACCCTCCACCGGGCGCCTCCTGCATCGGTACTCCCTCCAGACCCTGCATCTCCTCGAGCCGAAATGTCTGACTGCCGGTGGGTGTTAAAATTTCCAACCTGTCGCCTACTCTGATCTTGTTCTTAACCTCCAGCAGCATACGCCGGGATGCGCTGTCGTATTCGCTCACTTCGGCAACAAACTGCTGGCGAGAACTGCGCGAGGCTCCCTCACGATAGTTCTGCAGTTCGCGGGTTTCATGGCGCTGGTAGAAACCGTCGGTGTAGCCGCGGTGGGCGAGGCTCTCAAGTTCGCTCATCAATTCCACCCGGAAGGGTCTTCCGGCCAGCGCATCCTCTATCGCGCGGCGGTATACGCGAGTGGTGCGCGCGGTGTAGTAGCAGGACTTGGTCCGGCCCTCGATCTTCAGACAATCTATCCCCATCTCCACGAGCCGCTGAACATGCTCCACCGCACGCAGATCCTTCGAGTTCATGATGTAGGTTCCCATCTCGTCCTCGAACACCGGCATGAACTCACCCGGACGCTCGCGTTCCTCCAGCAGATAGACCTGGTCGGCATCAGGATGGCGCATTTGGCCGGACTGGGACGGTGGTGCGGTCGCACTATTACCGCCGCATCCAGTACCGATCCTGTAGTCCCAGCGACAGGAGTTGGTGCAGCTCCCCTGGTTGGCATCACGGTGGTTGAAGTAGCCGGAAAGGAGGCAACGGCCAGAATAGGCGATGCATAGCGCACCGTGGACGAACACCTCCAGCTCGGTGTCGGGGCAGGCCTGACGGATCTCATGGATCTCTTCCAGCGAGAGTTCACGCGACAGTATCACGCGCGAGACGCCAATCTGCTGCCAGAAGCGGACCGCCGCCGAATTGAGTGTGTTGGCCTGCACCGAGAGGTGAACCGGCATCTCCGGCCAGCGTTCCCTGACCAGCATGATCAGCCCCGGATCCGACATGATCAGCGCATCCGGGCCCATTGCGATCACCGGCTCGATATCAGCAACGAAAGTTTTCAGCTTGGCGCCGTGCGGCATCAGATTGCATGCCAGGTAGAAACGTCTCCCCTGTGCGTGCGCCTCACCGATACCGATCTGCAGATTCTCCTCCAGGAAGTCATTATTGCGCACGCGCAGACTATAGCGCGGCATGCCGGCGTACACCGCATCCGCGCCAAACGCAAATGCATAACGCATATTCTTCAGCGTGCCGGCGGGTGAGAGCAGTTCGGGGTGCGGCATGGTCGGTTCAGGGGTGCGGGCGGAGTGCACTATTTTAACCGAACACGGTTCGGTACTTAACCCTGGGATTGATACCGTTACCACCACTTCGTCTATAATCCGCTGCCATGTCCAGAGAGAACGATCGCATTTCCACCAAAGTCGCCTGCATCGATATTGAACGACTGCCGGCCACCCTGATCTCCACCCGCGGTGCACACTGCAAGGTTTTTCAGACCGGCGGATACCTGAGACGGAAGCGGGCCCCGGTCAAAAGCTTTGTAGTGAAAACGCACAAGCTCCGCTGTGAAAAGAGAGAGGCTGAAATCTACTTCCGGGATTACCGCAAGCTGAGAAAACTGCTGGAGGAGATGATTCCCAAAGCGGTCTTTGTGCGCACCCTGATAAATGGTGAGCATAATCTGGTGGTGATCGCCTACCAACATGTTCCCTGGTTCAATATTGCTAACCCTGCCAATGAGGCAGAAGCACTGCCACTGCTGGGTAAATCGCGCAAAGCCTACTGCCAGCTGGAACTGTTTGTCTCGGTGGCCAAAGAGCTGCGCAGAAAAGAGAGTAAAGTGATCGATCTGTACGGATTGGACAATCTGGTGCTGGATAGAGACCGTCAGATACGCTACCTGGACAGCTTCGAGGTCTTCTTCTACGAAGATATGCTGCACCTGATGGACGGAGCCGGCAGAGAACTGGAGGAGAAGATATCAATTTCACTGCAGCGGCTGGACTATCTCGACTATCTGGTGCAACAGAACTCGAGATCCTGCTGACTCGGCACCGCCGGACACTTCATTGACCCGTATCAGACGCCATCAATGACCGATGGCGCTGCAGACCCAGTCGCGGAATACCCGCATGCCATAGGTGAGTTTGCGATCCCTGGGATAGACCAGATAGAAACCGGCGTCGGTATCCAGCTTGATGTCGAATAGGATCTGCAACTGGCCGTATGCCAGTTCACGTTCCACCAGCCGGTAATCGGTCAGCGCAACTCCGGCCCCCTCGATCGCCGCACCCAACGCCAGCGAGGTGCTGGAAAAGGTCATTACCTTAGTCATCAGTGCGCGCGCGATGCCTGCCTTATCAAGAAACCGCTTCCACTCTTCAGGACGGTTGGAGACCCGCAGCAGCGTATGGTGGCGCAGATCCTCGGGGACCAACAACGGCTTTCCCGCGGTCTCCAGTCGGGGGCTGCAGACCGCCACCAGGGACATTCCCTGCAGAAAATGGATGTTCAGACCAGTCCACTCGCCGGATCCGAAGTAGATCGCCATATCGGTATCCGAATGCAGAAAATCGACACGGTCATTCAGTGCACTGAGGCGTAGTTCAACATCCGGATAACGCTCCTGGAAATCTCTGATCCTGGGCACCAGGCGACGTGTCAGATAGGCCGGTGCGACGCTGATATTGACCGAACTGGCGTTAGGGGAAGCCATCAGCCGCCGGGTGGCGATATCGATCTCGTCCAGCGCGTGCTCGACAGCCATCAGATATTTTTCACCCGCTGTGGTCAGCACGATTCTACGATTCTCCCGGCGAAACAGCGTCACGCCCAGAAACGACTCGAGCAGCTTGATCTGATGACTTACCGCAGAAGGAGTGACAGACAGTTTCAGTGACGCTTGTTGGAAGCTGCCGACCCGGGCAGCAGCCTCGAAACTCCGCAATGCATTCAGTGGTGGCAGTTTTCTGATGATGCGCACTCCAGTGGCACTATTTTCAAATGAATTTTTTTCAACTATCCGATGAAAATTGATCGTTTGTCAAGCGCTGAACAGGTGCCTACCATAACACCCATAGGTTGTTTAACATTCAGCAAATAAAGGAATAATTTTCTGAACCCGGCAATTTTGTGGCAGCGCAGGCGCGTTCAGTTAGATCCCCAAATGGCTGATAATTTTTAAAGGTAGTAAAGGTAGTAGCATGAAAACGCAGTACACCCAAAATCTGAAAACTGACATGAATGGTGACGTCGATGTCGATTATTACATAGCCAAGGGACGACGCCTTCGCGCGGAAGCATTTGCTGACAGTTTGCAGCGCATTATTGCCTGCTTCAAGCCAGCCCCCGCAAAGCGACTGTCCATACCGTTGCGGCCCAGGTTGTGGCACTGAAGCAGAGACGGGAGGCATCCATTTGTTGAATTGAACACTCCTCCTCCAAGAACCAACCTTTTTGGTTCCGGCAGGTCTCCTACCTGCCGTTTTTTTTATCGGTAAAAAAGATCGGCCTGGCGCCGGGCTGGTGATGCCCCCGGTTTAAGGATGATGCTGGCGCAGCATCTGCAGCGCTGCCGCGTAGCGCTTGGGCAGCTGATCGGAAGCACCGACAGTCAGCCCGAGGTCATTCATCAACCCGTCCTTGAGACCATAAACCCAGCCATGGACAGTCAGCTCCTGACCCTTTTCCCAAGCATCCTGTACCACACTGGTGTTGCACAGGTTGACCACCTGCTCCAGAACGTTCAGTTCACACAGCCGGTCATGACGCTGATCCATCCGCAGTTGCTCCAGCAGATCCTGATGTTTGGTCTGTACATCCTGTACGTGGCGTAGCCAGAGATCCACCAGTCCGACCCGCTCTCGTCGCAATGCCGCGCCGACGCCGCCACAGCCGTAGTGTCCGACCACAATGATATGTTTCACCCGCAGAACATCGACCGCATACTGCACCACGGAGAGGCAGTTGAGATCGGTATGCACCACGATATTGGCCACATTGCGATGTACGAATACCTCACCCGGTAGTAGGCCTATGATCTGATTGGCGGGTACCCGTGAGTCGGAACAGCCGATCCAGAGATACTCGGGTGTCTGCAGACTTGCCAATTTCTCAAAGAAGCCGGGATCAACCTCCTGCATCTGACGCGACCAGGCGCGATTGTAATCGAACAGATGCAGCAGCCCTTTGCTCTTCACCTCCTCACCCAACCAGTTCTCCAGATTGAAAGTCAGAAACATCGTACCTTCGAGTGGTGTGTGGTAGTAAGCAGGCGTGTCGGTGAAGCCCAGTTGACGATAAAGCTTCACCGCGATACGCATCGCCGGCAGCGTATCCAGCAGGATGCGCCGGTATCCGAGCTCCTTGGCTGCTATGAGTGCACTCAGCGCCAGCTCCCGACCTACACCGACACCCCGTTTCGATGGTTCGACATAGAGTCGCTTCATCTCGCAGACAGCGCCGGAGAAGGCACGCACCCCGACACATCCGGCCGGCTCTCCATCCAACTCCGCAAACAGCAGACGTCCTCCCGGCGCTGAGTAGCTTCCGGGCAAAGAAGCCATCTCATTGTCGAAATCCTGAAAACAGAGATCCACTCCCAACCAAGCTGCGTAGTTGCGAAAGAACTGGCGTACCTGTGCCAGCTGCTCGGTATGGGAGGCCTCCAATGTATATATGGTAATGGGCATAAGCGGGTAAATTTAATTCTGCAGGAGAGGCAACTATACCCGAGCAGCCATTGCTGATATACAGAAACAAGGTACTCCTATTGGATATAAAACCAGACCGGTGCTACTCCAGATGCGCCAGTATGGTCGCTAGCGCCATCCCTACCTGAGGATTGAGCGAGTGACCTCCAGCTACTGGCACGACCTGGGATTTGCCATGCAGTGCAGGCAGGTTGTTCATATCCTGGCTGAAGGCCGGAACCAGCTCGTCCCCCAGTCCCGCCGGTCCGGAGGTAACGATGGAGTAGTAGGCGATATCGGGATGCGGTTGCCCGTTGAGCCAGTACAGTAACGAACCGGGATAGGCGGGGCTGAGATCCATCAGCGCGCCACGAGAGCGCTTTACCGCTCGGTAGCTGCCGTTACTGAAGAAGTTTTCCACCAGACAGAAGGGCCATGGAGTATCGGTTGCATCCAGCGCCTGTGCTGCGCGCAGTGTACCCAGGTGCGGGGAGGCTACCGTGATCAGTGCTGTGGCGCCCGGTGCACCACCGCGCACGAGCACCAGCCGCGCCACAACCCCACCCGCCGAGTGCGCAACGATGATCAGTCGCTCTCCCGGGTGGGTTGCACTGATCTGTGCCAATTGCACCTGCAGCTGATCCGCCTGCACCAGCATGGGCGCCAGCGAGGGGAGTTCAACCGCATAACTGATCTTGCGCACATCACCGGAACCGCCTGCGATCATCTGCGGTTCCGCCAGAAGCCCGCCACGGCGCCAGCCACTCGACTCCAATATCGCATTGATTCCACTCGCCTCCCAGGAGAGTGCGCTGCCCATGTAGCCATGCACCAATATCAACAGGTCGGCATGTGCGGAAAAAGGGGCCATCATGTACAGAAGCAATGCCAGAACCAGACTGATCCGCTTCATCTCACTCTCCCGTAGCACAATCAAAGCATGTTTATTAGAATAGAATTATATTATTTGTGTGTCTATTTCGCCATCTCCCCAGCGATAGCATCAATCGTTTCTATCGCACTGCTTGATTAACGTCCAACTGCGGACTATTGTGAGTTGCATTGGGGGAAGTGCCGTTCCAGCGACAACTGACCGATCTCTCTGCAGAATAAGGATTGTTTGATTTTGCGACACTGCGTTTGTCAGTGCGGGCAGATCCTCACTACCTTGATGTCTAATGAAGATTCGTAGGTTGGCAGATATAACCGGGGACAATCCGGATCGATCTTACCTGTTTTCCATTCTTGGTGTGCTACTGCTCACGATCGGCTCGGCGCTCTATTTGACGCTCCAGGACTACCGCTATTTCGTCGAGGAATCGAAAGAGGAGATTATCCGCCAAAGCCAACAGATAGCGCTACTGACCGAGAAATATTTCGAGAAGTATCAAGACATTTTTAAATCCATCACCCATGCACCCTGTGTCATAGAGCGTGATGCGGAGGCCTGTAGTCAATTTTTCGAGAAACTGAACCAGCTCTTCCCGACGGTTGAGAATTTCGCTGCGACCGATCGAAATGGCCGCTTTTTTGCGTCTGGACAGCCCTTCAACCGGGAGAATCCACCCAACATTAACCGGCTCGCTGCTTTTCAGGCACTGGCATCAGGTGCCTCCAGATACATCATGAATCCCCATATCGGTCCGATCAGTGGAGAACACGTAACCGGCATCGTGATCCCGCTGCGCACCGAGACAGGGGCTTTTGACGGTGCGATTGGTGCATCACTGAAGATGGCCGAGATCAAGCAGATTTGGAACGGCACCTTGGAACAGGTAAAGGCCGGTGTCTTTATATTCGACCGCGACCAGAATCTGATTGCCGAATCGCAGCGTGCCGAGAAACTCCTCGCTCAGAGTAAAATCACACTGGAACGGCTGACCAGCGCGCTGCAAAAACGCGCTGATCAGCAGCGCACCCCAAACGTCGCTGGATATGAACTCTACCGCACCCGGTCACTTCCGGATGAGTGGACGGTATTGGCGTTGATCCCACCAGAAATCGCCTTCAGCGACTATCTGGCGCATCGCAGCTATTTCGAGATCTCCGGTGCAATATTGGCACTGTTGCTTGGCTTGACGACTATCGCTCTGTTTCGCGATTCGTTGTCACGCGCGCGCCTGAAGGAGACCGAGCAGAAGCTGCATGCCTCCAATCGGGAACTCCGGACACGCGCCGCGCTGGAGCAGAGCGAGCAGCGCTATCAGGAGCTGTTTCAGAACGCGCCGGTCGGGCTCTGGGAGGATGATTTTTCCGCCGCCATCGCCTACGTACAGGACCTGGATGGACAAGGTGTCTCAGATCTCGCCGGCTATTTCGACAACCACCCGGAAGAGTTGAAAGAGATCGCTGCGCGGGTGATTGTCCGTGATGTAAACAGGGCCGCTCTGCAGCTGCACCGGGCCAATGCGAAAGATCAGCTGCTGGGTAGCCTCGACAAGATTTTGGACGAAAACTCCTACCCGTTTTTTGCCCGGGAGGTCATCGCCTTTGCCCAAGGTAAGCACCAGATCGAATTCCAGGGCGAAGTAAGCACGCTCGAAGGTGAAAGACGCATCGTGATCGTCCAGGCTTTCCGGCTCGGCGACCCCGGTGATTTCCGGCGCGTTCTGATCGCCAGCAGCGATATCACCCAGCTCGCTCTGACCGAGGAGGCGCTGCGCCGCAGTCAGAAGATGGAGGCGATAGGTAAGATCGCCGGCGGCATAGCACATGACTTCAATAACATTCTCGGAATTGTCATTGGCAATCTGGATCTGCTCAAACTGCAGTTCCGCGAGAACGAAAAACTGGTCAAACGACTAAATATCGCATCGACCGCATCCTTGCGGGCGGCCGACCTGACCAGGCAGCTGCTCAGCTTCTCCAGACAGCAGACGCAGGATAATGCACCAACCGATGTCAATGCCGGCATTTCTGAGCTGAAAAATCTGGTCTCCCGTTCGGTTACGCCGGCGATCGAGATCGAGTACCGACTGGCAAACAATCTGTGGAGAGCCAACATCAACCCGGGTGACCTCAAGGACGCCCTGCTCAATCTGGTTCTGAACGCCAGAGACGCAATGCCGGAAGGTGGCAGAATCACCATCGCGACTTCCAACCGGACGATCCGTGAGGAGGGTGGCGATGGGCCTCCGGGAGACTACGTCGAGCTGACGATGAGTGATACCGGATGTGGCATCCCGCCCTTGATCATCGACCGGATCTTTGAGCCATTCTTCTCCACCAAGCCCCAGGGTAAGGGGACGGGTCTCGGATTGAGCATGGTATTTGGCTTTGTAAAGCGCTCCAATGGCGAGATGAGCGTCTCATCGACTCCGGGTGCGGGCACCTGCGTCAGCCTATTGCTGCCACGCGCTGTTCAGCCGGTCACCTCTCCGCAGCCGGTGGAATCTCCGGCTGACGGTCACCGGGAGGTCACGGAAACCATTCTCGTGGTCGATGATGAAAAGGAGCTGCTGGATCTTGCCAAGCGCTATCTGGGCACGCAGGGCTATACAGTACTCACGGCCTCTTCAGCTGCTGAAGCATTGTGCCAGCTGGAGCAGCATCCGGCGGTGGATCTTCTGTTTACCGATATCCTGATGCCGGGCGGAATGGATGGGTACGAGCTGGGGCGTGAAGCTATCAGCAGATATCCCAGCCTCAAACTGCTGTTTACCTCTGGCTTTACCAAACCGGACACCCGGATGCAGACTCAATTCCCGGCATCGCAGCTGCTCAACAAGCCCTACACCGCAGCTGCTCTCTTCCACAAACTGCACCAGCTGCTACACGTCTGAGTCACGTCTGCTCACTCCTTGCGTGAGCGATTGAACCTCTTCATTCCGGCCTGCTGAAAAAGTGCGATAATTGACAAAATGGCGGGCACACACCGCTCCACCAGGATTTTGAGTTTCGGATGCCTTCCGCATGTGTACCTTGATCATACTTCGCAGACCTCGAGACCCCTGGCCGCTGCTATTGGCCGGGAACCGCGATGAGATGCCGGACCGGCCATGGGCACCACCCGCGCGTCACTGGCAAGATCGGCCCGATCTGGTGGCTGGTTTCGACCAGCTGGCGCAGGGCAGCTGGATGGGTATCAATGACTATGGTGTCGTCAGCGTTGTGATGAACCGGGCCAATTCACTGGGACCGCTGCCCGGGCGGCGCAGCCGCGGTGAACTGGTGCTTGAAGCGTTGGATCACGCCGAAGCTGCGGCGTCGGTACAGGCGTTGCTGGCGTTGAATCCGAACGCCTACCGCCCCTTCAACCTGTTCATTGGGGACCCACAGCAAGCCTACTGGTTACGCAACGCGAATGGTGCCATCCGTGCCGAAGCGATCCCGGAGGGGCTGCACATGCTCACCTCACTGGAGCTGAACGATAGCGCGGATCCGCGCATTCGCCGCTATCTGCCGCTGTTCCGCGCCTCAGACGTGCCCAATCCGGACAACGGCCAGTGGACCGGTTGGCGCAAACTGCTCGCCTGCCGCGAGCACCTGGCCGACGAGCGCAGCGTAGCCGCGATGTGTTTCCATCAACCGCAAGGTCTCAGCACGCTCTCCAGTTCACTCATTGCACTGCCACGCTATCCCGGTGTGGAGCACAGCCCGATCTGGCACTTCTGCGCGGGTCCACCGGATCGTGCCAAGTTCATCCCGGTTGATCTTGATCGCAGCAAGCAGCCTTCTCTCCCGCTGGACGGGTAACTCCGCAAAGGTACCCGGATGACACTCGAAGTCAGGCAGCTGGTCCACAGCTACCGCGAAGGCGGGCGCATCCATCCGGTCCTCACCGGATTGAATCTGCAGGTTCAGGAGGGTGAGTTCCTGGCGCTGCTGGGACGCAGTGGATCGGGAAAATCTACGTTGTTAAACCTGATGGCGGGAATAGATCTTCCGGACAGTGGTGAGATTCTGATTCGGGGAAAGAATCTGACCCAGCTGTCGGAGCGCGAACGCACCCTGTTTCGACGCCAACATATCGGATTCGTCTATCAGTTCTTCAACCTGATACCGACCCTGACCGCAGCCGAGAATATCGCGCTGCCGCTGGAGCTTAACGGGCATGCGGAGACAGAAATCAGAAAGCGGGTGACGCAATTGTTGCAACAGGTGGAACTCGAGGATCGCGCTCAGGCCTTTCCAGACCGGCTCTCCGGTGGAGAACAGCAGCGTATTGCCATCGCCCGGGCGTTGGCTCACCGACCCGCGCTGATCCTGGCGGATGAACCGACCGGGAATCTGGATGCCATCACCGGTAGTAGCGTGCTGCAGCTGCTCACCCAACTGGTGCGCGGCGCGGGACAGACGCTGGTCATGGTTACCCACAGCCATGCAGTGACCAACGCCGCCAACCGGGTGGCCACACTGCAGCGGGGAGTGATCGAACACACCATACGGAGCGACGATTGAACCGTCTGCGCCTGAGCGGCTGGCGCCACCTCCTCCGGCACGGGTGGCAGAGTGCACTTTCGGTATGTGGCATTACGCTCGGCGTCGCAGTGGTCATGGCGGTGGATCTATCCAATCAGAGCGCCAATCGCGCCTTCGCCCTGGCGATGGAGCAAGTCACCGGACGCAGCAGCCACCATATCAGCCCGGCCGTCGGTGTGCTGGAGGAGAGTCTCTACCGGGATTTGCGAGTGCGGCATGGGATCCGCAGCAGCGCGCCGGTGATCGAAGGGCGGGTCAGGATCGCCGGTGAGCGGTTCACGCTGCTGGGCCTGGATCCAATCGCGGAGCAGCCGTTCCGGCCACTGCTGCCAACGCTGGGCGACGATGCCATCCGGCAGCTGCTGGTCCGGCCGGATACACTGATATTGGCGCACTCCAGCGCGCAGAGACTGGGGATTGCGCCAAACCAGAAAATCAACGTCGAGGTGGCCGGCAGACCGTTCAATATGGAGGTGGTCGGCGTCGCCGGTGAAGCCGGCAACAACGCGATGGATGGTCTGGTGCTGGTGGACGTAGCGACTGCGCAACACCTGCTACGGCGCAAGGGGGAACTCGATCGCATCGACCTGATGCTGCAGCCCGATCAGGCAGCGACATTGGCGCAGCGGCTACCTCCCGGCGTACAGTTGGAGAGTACCGAACGACGCAATACTGCCACCGCGCAGATGAGCGCCGCGTTTCAGACCAATCTCTACGCAATGAGCCTGCTTGCGCTGCTGGTTGGCGGCTTTCTGATCTACAACGCCATGACCTTCTCGGTACTGCAGCGACGGCGTCTGCTGGGCCTGCTGCGGCTGCTTGGTGTGAGCCGGCGCGAGATCTTTCTGCAAGTGATGACGGAGGCGCTGTTGATCGGCATTACCGGCACGCTGTTGGGTATGCTCTGCGGCTATCTGCTGGGGGAGGGGCTGGTGGCGCTGGTTGCCCGCACCATCAACGATCTCTATTTCACCCTGCGAGTCACGGAGATCTCCGTCACCTCCGATGCGTTGCTTCGGGGGCTATCCCTCGGCATCACCGCAACCCTGGCCGCCGCCATGCTGCCGGCGCTCGAGGCGGCACGGGTCACGCCAATCGCGGCAAGCTTGCGTTCAGTGGTAGAGCAACGGGCACACCGGGCGCTGCCCTGGCTGGCTGTTACCGGCATTGCGCTGGCGGTTGTAGGCGTAATGCTGTTGGTGGTGCCTAGCCAGAGTCTGACGCTCGGATTCAGCGCATTGTTTCTTCTGATCGTGGGCTACAGCCTGCTGGTGCCCACCGCTGTGGTGGGAGTGGCGCATCTGCTGCGGCCAGCGCTCAGCCGCTGGGCAGGTTTCATCGGCCGACTGGCGATACGCGGAATCACCGCCTCGCTCAGCCGAACCGGTCTGGCGGTTGCCGCGCTGACACTGGCGGTCGCCACCACGGTGGGCATGGGAGTGATGATCGCCAGCTTCAGAAGCAGTGTCAGTGACTGGCTGCAGCAGACACTGCAGGGCGATCTCTACCTCTCCTCAAGCGCCCACTCCTCTCTGCGCGCCGGGACACCACTGCCACCGGCACTGATCGACGCGGTGCAACGACTGCCGGGGGTGAAGGAGGTCAGCCTCGGCCGCAGCATCCGCATTCAAGAGAAGCTCGGCCCGATCAGGCTGCTCGCCCTGCAGATGGCCAGCGCCAGCTACCGCGGATTCGCGTTCAAGGGGGAAACGCTGCCGGCACTCTGGGAGCGGTTTCATCGCGGTGAACTGATCCTGGTCTCCGAGCCGTATGCCTACCGTCGCAACCTCCACCCGGGTGATCGTGTCACCCTTCCCGTGGCAGGCGGGAACCGTACCTTCACCGTTGGCGCACTCTTCTATGATTATGGTACGGACCCCGGCGTCGTGGTGGTCGCCATGCCCGTCTACCGTGAATACTGGCAGGATGATGCAGTCTCCACCATCGGGGTCTTTCTGCAGCGGGAGTATCCGATGGAACACGCATTGAGCGCGATCCGACAGCTGCTCGCAGCAGCGGACAGCGCAATAGAGGCAACGCCCAATCGGAGTATCATGGAGCATTCACTGGCACTGTTCGACCGTACCTTCACCATCACGCGGGTGCTGCGCCTGCTGGTCATTGCAGTCGCTTTCGTGGGCATCCTCAGCGCTTTTCTCGCACTGCAGCTGGAGCGTTCATTGGAGTATGCGATTCTGCGGGCGACCGGACTCACTCCCGCTGAGTTGCTCCGGCTGATCACGCTGCAGACCGGGATTCTCGGGCTGATGGCCGGCCTGCTGGCGCTGCCATTGGGATGGCTGATGGGCGAGGTGCTGATCGAGGTGATCAATCTGCGCTCATTCGGCTGGAGTCTGCAGAGCCAGCTACCTGCCGGGCTGTTGCTGGAAGCGATCCTGTTCTCACTTGCCGCAGCACTGCTGGCGGGTATCTACCCCGGCGTGCGCCTGGCCAGGTCGACGCCAGCCGCAGCCATGCGCGCCGAGTAACCGGGAATGCGCCAGATCTGGATCGTGCTGCTGCTATGCACCGGATGCACGCCGGCACCGCAGACACAGATGCCGGAACGAGCCCCTGGCGTGCCGGGAGCCTGGTCGCAGGAGGGCTTTCAAAAAGCCGACCGGCCACGCCCTTTTCACTTCCCCGAAGATCATGCTCCCCATCAGGGATACCGTACCGAGTGGTGGTACCTGACCGGCAATCTTCATACCCAGACGCAACGCCGATTCGGTTACCAGATCACCCTGTTCCGCATCGCACTCACACCGCAGGAGCCGGAGCGCGTTACATCGCTCTGGCGGACCAGCCACATCTGGATGGCCCATCTGGCGCTGAGTGATGTGCAGCGCGGAGAACACCATCATCAGGAACGCTTCGCCCGCGAAGCGATCGGTCTGGCAGGCGCCGAACGCGATCCGCTACGCCTCTGGCTGGAGGATTGGCAACTCCTGTACAACGATACCGAATCGACTTGGCGAGTAAGTGCGGCAACCGCAGGCTTTGCTCTGGAACTGGAGCTCGAGCCACTGCGCAAACCGACGCTGCAGGGTGAGTCGGGACTCAGCCGCAAGGGAAGTGAAACGGGAAACGCCTCCTACTACTACTCGATCACACGGCTGACCACACGTGGCGACCTGCGCATCGGTGCAGAGAATATCCAGGTTACCGGGCTCTCCTGGCTGGACCGGGAGTGGAGCACCAGTGCACTCGGGAAAAACCTGGCCGGCTGGGACTGGTTCTCACTGCAGCTGAACGACGGCAGTGACCTGATGTTCTACCGGCTGCGCGAAAAGTCTGGCGTTTCCTCAGTGTACAGTGCGGGCAGCCTGGCACGGCCCGACACGCAACCGGTCACACTGAAGCATGACGATGTCGAGTGCACACCGCTGCGCTGGTGGAAGAGCGGCAAGGGTGCACGTTATCCGGTAGCATGGACGCTCTATATCAAACCGCTGCAACTTCGACTGGTGGTGGAGGCGCTACTCGACGACCAGGAGATGGATCTCAGCGTACGTTACTGGGAGGGAGCTGTTCGCGTGCACGACGAGGGACAAAACGAACTCGGCGCCGGCTATCTGGAGATGACCGGCTATTGAACTTCTGCCCGGCTACGCTCAACTCGGGACAGTATACCGGCGATGAAACAACTCCGACTGTTGACATTCGACCTGGACGATACGCTCTGGGACAGCCGCCCGGTGCTGCTCGCGGCAGAGGCATCGCTGTTCGACTGGCTGGCACACCACTATCCACGCTTCTTAGACCATTTCACCGTGGAGAGCCTGCGTGAACTGCGTATGCAACTTGCCCGCGACCATTCGGAACTTCGCTATCACATGACCGCGCTGCGCAAACGTTCACTGCAGATCGCCGCCGGGATCGCCGGATATGACGACAGCCTGGTGGAGCCGGCATTCGCCTGGTTCCTGGAAGCACGCCACCGGATTACACCATACCGGGATGTGGTGCCGGCACTGCACAAACTGCGCGCAGCCGGCTATCTGATCGGGAGTCTCACCAACGGCAATGCCGATGTCAATCGACTGGGGCTCGGCGCACTCTTCCACCTCTCGGTGTCCGCGGAATCCACTGGCTGCGCCAAACCCGATCCGGTCATATTCGAACATGCCTGCCGGTCGGCCGGGGTAGAGATGAGCGAGATGGCGCATATCGGCGATGAACCGGAAACCGATGTAGCTGGTGCGCTGGCAGCTGGCGGCACCGCCATCTGGATGAACCGGAATGCCAGACCCCCCACCGTCTCGCTGGCCGCACATGCCACCGTACGGGATATGACCGAACTGCTGGAGTTGTTAAAGGTGGTATAGTGCGGCGAAGAGTCGCTGCAGTCGATTCTGATTGTGACTGGAATCCCCCGAATGTCTGCAGCTGCCACCAAAATGTAAAACCCCGCCAGGCAAAACCTGACGGGGTGCGTATTGGTGCCTCCATGTGCTGGGACCCGGGAGGCGACAGGTTAACTTAGTCAGTTCAGCAAAAAATGAACCAGCTACAGGAGATTAACACCTTAGTTGATTTGGCTGACCCAGCGGTACCTGCATTTGTAAACTGATAAACAATTGGGTGTATCTGATCCAGCAGATACTCAATCTTCTATTTATAAAGTCACAATACTACCTTAAAAATATTACAGGATTATTTCAGTCACGATAAAAATGAGAAAACCCCCGTCCAACTGTGAAGCAGGTACGAATGGTTTCTGATTGCATTGGTCGAGTGACCAAAATGCCTGCCTGTATGACAGTTGTTTTCAGGCTAAACCAAAATAGTTGTTCGCCGATTGTACGAGTGTAATAGAATCAGCCACCGGCTGATAGGTACCGTTTCAACCAGTCGGACATGACTTATCCACCACGACAGGCTGTGGTGATGAGGAGCGCGGGCAGCACATCGTCCATGCCGGTTAGACAGAGTTCAGTTCCGCTGCGGTTGGGACTGTATGCCATCAGCTACTCTCCAACTGATTATCGGAACAACCGATGTATTCGAGTACCACTTATTGCAAAGTTGATCAGATCTTTTCCACAAACGCTGTCGACCCGGTAAGACCGAAATAGGTAGGCAAATGCAGATCATCGCCCAGAACAGCAGTGCGCTTCTGTTTCTTGCCCTGGCTTTCGGTCTTTATCTGACCTGGGGAATAGGCGCCAATGATGTGGCCAACACGATGGGCACAGCAGTCGGCTCGGGTTCGATTACCGTAAAACAGGCGATCGTCATCGCCGGTGTGATGGAGTTTGCCGGTGCCTATCTGGCCGGCGGCGGCGTCACCTCCACGATCTCCAGGGAGATTGTCGACAACAGCCTGTTTCAGCCGGTGCCGGAACTGCTGGTGCTGGGTATGTTGGCGGCGTTGCTGGCGGCGGCCATCTGGCTCATGATCGCATCGTTACAGGGCTGGCCGGTGTCGACCACCCACACGGTAGTCGGCGCCGTCGTGGGAATTGGAGTGACCGCGCTTGATGCCGAAGCCGTGCACTGGAACACACTGGGGGAGATCGTTGCCAGCTGGTTCATCTCACCGTTATTGGGGGGAATGATCGCACTGCTGTTGATGATGAGTATTTACCGCTTGATCCTCAATGCCGAAGATCCGGTTACTCAGGTCAAGCGGTGGGGTCCGGCATACGCTTTTCTGGTGGGGTGGATCGTGGCCCTGGTGACGCTGACCAAGGGACTGAGCCACGTCGGACTGCACCTGACCACGCTGGCGAGCAATCTCCTGGCGGTGCTGTTCGGTGTACTGCTCGCAATCATCGGCAAGCAGATGATGCGTCGCGTCGAGATCCATGCCCGCAAAGAGAAGGATTTCCGTTATCTCAGCGTAGAAAGGCTGTTCATCCCGATGATGATCTTCACCAGCGCCGCGATGGCTTTCGCGCATGGCTCCAATGACGTGGCCAACGGTATAGGTCCGATGGCTGCGGTGATCAATCTGATCAACAGCGGCGGTGAGGTGGCTGCCAAATCACCGGTGGCTCCTTGGATGCTATTCATCGGCGGTATCGGCATTGTGGTCGGGCTGGCAACCTACGGTTACCGGGTGATACAGACCATCGGTACCAGAATTACCCAATTGACACCGACCAAAGCTTATGCGGCCACGCTTGCGGCTGCTTCGGTGGTCGTGCTCGCGTCCGGATTCGGACTGCCAGTCTCCACCACGCATATCGTGGTAGGCGCGGTGCTGGGGGTGGGTATTGCGCGCGGTATTGGTGCCATCAACATGAAAACGGTCGGCGGCGTGCTCCTGTCTTGGTTCGTCACTGTCCCGGCAGGTGCACTTCTGGCCGCGCTGCTCTATCTGTTGCTGAAAGGCATCTTTTTGTAAGTCCTCACCCGCTGCACCAAGCAGGGAACGTGATTGTTCAGAAGAGTGCAGCGACCGACACCGACATAAGCTGACCGATCAGACGGAGACCGATGCTATTGAATTTCCGATTACATCCACGCCTGAAAGAGGATAGTCATCCGCTTGGGTGGCTGGACCGGAGTTATCTGCTGCTATCGCGGAACGCTCTGTTTCCCTGGTTCATCCTGGTGCCTGAGACAAAGGAGACTGAATTCCACGAGCTGGAGCCGATCGTCCAGGCAGAGCTGCTTGATCAGATAAACCTGCTCGCCCGCTTTGTCGCAACGGAATATCCCATCGATAAGATGAACATCGGTATGATCGGAAATATCGTCTCTCAGCTGCATGTCCACCTGGTAGGCAGAAATCATCGGGACAGTTGCTGGCCGGGAGTGGTCTGGGGCTATGACGGTTTCAAGCCGTACCCACCCGATGAGGTTGAAAGGACCGTGGACAGGCTGATAGCAGCCATACCCGGACGTTTCCGGGCCTGGCGGGCCGAAGCAACCATCAGGCAGAAGTGACTCCTGTGGAGCAGAAGTCGCGGGGATTCCGTGACAGAGACCCGTCGCATCTGAATCCTGGTACAGTCCACGATCGACACGGGTCTGTCATGTTGACAAAAATCGGGTGGACCCATCGCACTGTACACGCGAGAGTGAGCAGCATTTACTAATCATCAACAGCTACTGAGATGGGTATCATCAATCTGGCACTGCTGCTCGTACTCTCTGCGATCTGGGGAGGCTCGTTTCTGTTCATGCGTGTTGCGGCTCCGGTGCTCGGCCCAGCCCTGCTGACAGAGGGGCGCGTAGCTTCCGCCGCACTCTTCCTTGCTGGACTGGCGCTGTTGCTGGGTAAAACGCTGCAGATCGGACGCTATTGGCGCCACTATCTCGTTCTCGGACTGTTCAACTCCGCACTGCCGTTTCTGCTGTTTGGTTTGGCAGCGCAGTCTCTCACAGCATCGTTGCTATCGATACTCAACGCAACCACTCCGGTCTGGGGTGCGCTGATCGGCGCGTTATGGACCCGCCAGCCACTGCCGATCAGATCGATCTCAGGTCTGACACTGGGTATCGCGGGTGTCGCACTACTGGTCGGCTATGACCCCATGACCAGAGACGCCGGTACAGGATGGGCGGTGCCGGCAGCACTGGGCGCTTCCTTCTGCTATGGTATTGCCAGCCAGTACGCCAAGCAGGCGAAATCGAACGGACCTTTCGCCAACGCCCATGGCAGCATGTGGGCAGCAACACTGCTGATTGCACCCGTGCTCCCGCTGTTTCCGGCGAATCAACCACCCTCCTCCAGCGTGCTTCTCCCCGTGATTGCACTTGGTGTACTCTGCAGCGGCATTGCCTACCTGATCTATTTTCGGTTGATTGAGCAGATAGGCGCAACTTCGGCGCTGACTGTCACCTTTCTGATTCCGCTGTTTGGCGTGCTGTGGGGGGTGCTGTTTCTACATGAACAGATCGGCTGGCACACCATCGCCGGATCACTGATCGTACTTTTGGGCACCGCACTGGTTACCGGCTTCTCCCCGGCCAGACGCTTCCCGGCTCGGTCTGCAGAGCAGTCGCTCAGAATGGATTAATTCGGACAGATGACAAATCCGCATGGCGCAGCAGACACGGATTGATTCAGCACTTCCTCAGTAGAAAAGAAACAGATTCTGATTATAATAAAATTTACCCGGTATCTGATCGGGAAATTCGAAACTCGATAGGTTGGAACCTTGACGAGAAGGGGTATTGAAATGAAAAAACTTGCGAAGTCTTTCGCCGGGGCTTTCGTTCTCGGCGTTCTCTCACTGTTGGCAACGTCGGCTAACGCCTGGTGGGGTGGATGGAATGACGGCTATTACGGCCCTTGGGGCGGCGGTCCCTGGTATGGTGGTGGCTATCCCTACTGGGGCGGTTACGGTTACCCCTACGGCGGCTGGGGCGCTCCATATGGTGGCTGGGGCTACCCCTACGGCGGTTGGGGAGGCTATCCTTACGGTGGTTGGGGCTACCCAGGCTGGGGAGTTCCCACTGTGGTAGCACCGCAGGCGCCTGCCCGTAAAGCTGAGAAATAGGGCTTACTCACCGCGGCGTCGGCGGCAAGGGCCGACGCCGCATTTTTTATCGTTGCAGTAGATGCATTCCGGCCAAAAACCCTCAGTAAGGAACGGGTGACGGATACTCCCGGAACAGCAGGGTTGCGTTTATCTCTGGTGGCGGTAGCATCACTCCATCCCGGTACCATTCAATTTGCGGCATCTCATGACGCCGATAAGCGGAGAGGGTTGCCTGAGCTCGCTGATAAACCTCCTCTCCCAACCAGCGCATCGTGGGCAGAACCTGCTGTTGCAGTTCGACCGCCTGATCGAAATTACCGATGCCGGCGGCCACCAGTGCCTGTAATTCAACATACGGGGGGATGAACTCCCGTTGTACCAGTTCATTCACCAATTCCCGGGCGCGCTCTGTGTCCCGCACATCACGCTCACTGCTCAGCAGTAACAGCCTGATCTGTAAAAAGCGCAACAGGAGTTGCTGGGGATGCTGATCGAGCAGGCTCATCAACAACCCGGCCAGTTCTGAATCCGACTTTCCGGAGCGCTTCAATGCAAGCACCAGATAAAGCCGGGCAGGAGAAATCTCGGGGTTGCTCTGCAATGCCTGCCGGTAGTGCTCCGCTGCCATTGTGTAATCGGTGGACTGGAACAGCAGATTGGCGACACAGAAATGGGCACCGTAGTGCTCGGGCTCTTTTGTCAGCACTGCCTGAAAACTGTGCATCGCCTCGCGCCGCTGACCACTCTCCACCAGCAGCACCCCAGTGAGAAACCTGGCCAGCGCCTGTTCGGGGTCACTCTTTAACACTTGCTGCAGTTGCTGTTTCGCTTGTTCCGGTTCACCCGATAAATAGCGGGCACGCGCCAGGCTGACGCGCGCATGGTTGTTTTCCGATTCTATCTCCAGGCCGCGTTCGAAGGCTTCAGCCGCTTGGGCAAACTTGTGCTCATGGCTTGCCCTCAGCCCCTGTGCAAAAAACTGCCGTGCCCCTTGATTGAGCGCCTGCAACTCATCGATAAACGGATCGACGATGGTGGGTAGCTGTTTACCCTGGGCCGCCATATGCTGTTTCGACCGTTCAATATCCCGCTTCGCCCGCCAGGCTCGCGCCAACGGATAGTGTGCCTGGTCAGCCGCCGGGTCGAGCTGCAGCACCTCCTCCAGCTTTTCAATAGCCGGGTCGTAACGCCGCTGCAACAGTTCTATCTGCGCCAGCTGGTAGAGTGCCCGTGCACGCAGACCCGGAATGGAGACCACTGCCCGCAATGCGTTGGCAGCCTCATCCAGGCGGTTCAACTCCAGCAAGCTCTCCGCCCGTCTGAGCAAAAGTGCCGGGTAGTCCGGGTTAAGCCTGGCAGCCTTGTCGAAAAGAGCCAATGCCGCTTCGTGCCGGCCGGACTTGGCTGCATGATAGGCGGCATAATAGACCCAGCGGAACTCAGCCGGATCCAATGCCATCGCATTGGCGTAACCCGCCTCGGCCAACGCTTCCAGATGGTAGACCTGATACAGCGCTCCCAGGCGGCCGTAACCCTCCGCCAGATCCTTCTCACTGGTAGCCGGATCGGCCAGCAGCCGCGCCAGCTCGATACGGGTCTCCCCCAGCACCAGACGTGCGTGAGGTTCCGCGCCGCTCAGATCGCGTTCCGCTAACGGCCGCAAGCTGGCTTGCCAGCGCGCTGGCAACTGCGCCAGCAGATCCGCGCTGACCAGCGACGGCAGACAGGTGAGCCACAGCAGGAGCAGCAGTACAAGGCACCGCGGGGAGAGTGGAAGGTTCAGCATGGATTGCCTCATGGAGCCCTGATCGCGTCGGCCCTGTTGACAATCATCAGCATACCGGTGCGGGGAACGTCGACTTCCTGTCGCGCGCCATCCGGCCAGATCACCGTCAAACTCTCCACCTGTTCCAGTGACCCGAGCCCGAAGGTGACGGGCAGTTCCATCTGCGACAGGTAACTTCGGGCCGGCATCACCTGCCGGTACTGAGTCACACCACCGGCAGTGAGTTCAATGCGCGCACCAATTGCACCGGTGTTGCCTTTGCCCCCCTGCAACAGCAGCCGCAGCCAGTGGTTTCCGCTGTTTTGATCGTTACGGAACAGCCTCGCCGCGCGGCCGTTCTGCGTGATGACCAGATCCAGATCCCCATCCCCGTCGATATCGGCATACGCCGCACCCCGCGCCACCAGTGGTTGCGACAGATCCCCGGCTTCGTGCACCAGGCGAAACAGATTGCGGCAGCCGTCACCACAGTTCCAGAACAGCTGGGCTGGCTGCGCATAGTGTTGACTGGGCTGCACCCGGTTGATCTCATGCTCCAGATGGCCGTTCACCTGCAGCAGATCCAGCCTGCCGTCGAGATCGGCATCGAAAAAGAAGAGTCCGAAGGTAAGCGCCAACCGGGTAGCGGGACCCAACCCAACCAGCACCGCCTCATCCACAAACGGAGGCTGACCTTCGGCAGTAACGAACAGTGAGGTCATCTCATTGGCGAAATTCCCTATGCCTATGCCGAGATCGAGTGTGTTGCGGAAATAGCTACTGTCTATGCCCATGCCACCGGTTGCCTTGCCGTCACGGTCGAAGGCGATCCCTTCCAGCGCACCGATCTCTTCGAATGTTCCATCCCCTCGATTGCGGAACAGAAAATTGCGTACCGTATCGTTGGCGACGATCAGATCGATCCATCCATCCCGATCATAGTCCACCGGGGCGACCCCAAGCCCCTTCCCCACCGGTTTGCCGCTGATCCCGTCGGTGACCGCTATGCCAGCACTCCCCGATACATCGGAAAAACGGCCACCCCCATCGTTGCGGTAGAGGCGGTTGTGGGTTCCGGTGAAGTGGTTGGGCGCGCCATAGGCCCGGCCCAGTCCAGTCAAACGGAAATCGATGGCCAGGTCGTCCTTGCGTGACCACTGTACATAGTTGGTCACGAACAGATCCAGATCTCCGTCGCGGTCGTAGTCGAAGAACGCAGCGCTGGTGCTCCACTCATTGTCACCACCAGCCACGCCCGCGGTCTGCGTGACATCCCGGAAGCGTCCCTCTTCGTTACGTAACAGCCGATTGCGGCCGAGTGTGGTCAGATAGAGATCCACCTGACCATCCCCGTCATAGTCTCCCACGGCAACACCCATGCCAAACTCGCTGAATCCGAGCCCTGCCGCTGCGGTGACATCGCTGAACTGCCCCCGGCCATTATTGGCGTAGAGTGCATGAGTCGGACGCACAGCACCTGCATGACCCGGCCAGTAGTTGAAATTCACCAGCAGCAGATCCTGGTCTGCATCACCGTCATAGTCGAAAAAGGCGACACCACTGCCGATCGTTTCCGGCATCAGCCGCTCACCGTAGGCACCATTGACGTGTACGAAGTCGATTCCGGCGTGCTGGGTGATATCAGTAAACGGGATGGCTGGCAGGGGTTGTTGCGAATCCTCGACCACCGCAACCGGCGCAGTGATCTCCGCCTCCACTACCTTAACCTCAGCCCCGGGCCGGGACCGGTACCACGCCACCCCACCCGCTATCAGCAGCGCGCAGACCAGGATTACCAGCATGGAGCCGATGAGTGCGTTGCGTACTCTCTTCTCCCCTCTGCTCAATTCACTTGCACCACCACCCTTCATCGCCATTCATTCTCCTGTGTCGTGAGCGGCGATCCGCGACGGCGGATCCAACCCGATGGCGCCCACCCGCTGAAGATCGTAGACCGCGGTTTCCTCAGCCGCATGATTCGCAGCGGGATTGAGACGCCGATGGCGGCTGACCGCCTGTTCGACCGCCAGGTCATCGGACCGGTATTTTTCATGCAACAGACGGTGCCTTTCACTCGCCTCACCCTCTTGCAGCTCCTGCAGAACCAGCGCCATATTGTGGTGGGCGGCGGCGTTCTCGGGATCGATCTGCAGTGCCTGCAGCAAGCGCTCGCGAGCGTGTTGCAGATATTGCCGGCGCCTGCTCTCGTCCCGTTCCTGCCGGGCACGCTCGAACAGCGTGCGGCCCAGTTGCACCAGCAGACGATGGTCTTGGGAGAAGTCGAAACCACGCCGCTGCGCCTCATTGAAACGGGTCTCAGCCAACGCCTGCAGCAGCTCGATGGCAGTATCCAGGTGACCAAACTCCCGTTCGACCAGCGCCGAGTACCAGGCCAGCGTCCACTCGGGTGCATGAGCATCGGCTGCCCGTGCCAGTGCTGCGGCGGCTTCATCAAGGCGCCCTTCGAGGTAGAACACCCTGGCCAGATTGAGTGCACCGTGCGCCGGTTCAAGTGTCTCCACCTGGGAAAATGCGGCTTCCGCCTGGCGCAACTCCCGCTTCCCCTTGCGCAGCAAGCCGATGCCGTAGTCGTTCCAGCGCTCCCAATCATCGACCTGCCGCTCCGACATCTCGATCTGATCGAACCCATCCGCCAACGGCAGGACCACCCGCGCCTCCGCCAGTACAGAGACAGGTAGGTCGTTAGCCTGAAAATCGGCCCCTTGCACATGACGCACAAACCGGGTATCGAACTTGCGGTATTTGAGTGCAGCATCGATTGCAATTGGCCCGGTCACACCGGCGGGAACCTCCAACGTGTAATGGATGGTCGCCGCGGCGCCCGGAGGAATCTGATGGTCGTACAGCGCCACAAAAATATTCTGCGCGTCACGCCGTTCGATCCGCCCGCCATTGCGATCAAGCAGGTAGCTGTTCAGGAAGTAGGACCAGGGATCCACGCCGCCATCCGCTCCCAGTGCCCCGCTGCGGCCAATGAGTCGATCACCACTATGTATGCTGATATCCAGCCAGAGTTCATTCGAATCCGCGGTCCCCTGCGTCAGCTGATGGCCGATCCGCTGGGTGCGCACGACCAGTTCGATCAGATAACGCTTGCCCGGTACCAGCGCTGGCAGTTGACGCGGGCCCAGCGGTGCGTGCAGCTGGCCGTCCAGTTCACCAAATTCTCGGATACCGAAAATGTCCACTCGCGCCGCCCGACGCAGGAAATTCCGGCGCATTTCGTCAGCCGGAGAAGTCTGTTGCAGCAGATACGGAACACCGGTGTTGGCGGTCGCGAAGGTGTGATCATGGATAGAAGGCGCACCACCCGAACCGGTGCTACGTGCGGCCGGATCGCTTGAGGGGGTGAGAGGCATGTGGCAATAGGCGCAATTGGGGACCGCCCTTTCCGGATAATAGAAGCTGTCGACCCGGTGCCCGGAGACGCCGCTCAACAGGAAGCTGTCATAGTGGTCCTGGCCGCGTAACCATCTGTAGTGATTCAATTCGTAGGGCAGGTGCACTTTGTGGCAGCCCGAACAGAACAGCGCCGACCTGTGCACCGGCTTGAGAAAGGTGCGCTTGTGGAAGGCCGGCTTGGCCTTGATCAACTGGTGATTGAACGCCTGCAGCAGACGATTGTCGCTCAATGCAAACGGATAGCGCGGCGGATCTTCGAAATCGTAGGCGCCGTTCCCCAACGGACTGTTGATCGCAGTGATCGAGTGACAGCCGATGCAGGTGATCCCCGCGTGCCCCCCCGGATCGAGCTCCGGAGCGTAATCCGGGTCATCAAAACGGCCGGAGAAGAGTGGCACCTGATCGTGACAGACGGCACAGAGCCGGGCAGCATCCAGGTTGCCATCCCGCCCGAGCAGCGCCGTTCTCGTCTCATCGATACTAAAGCGATAAGCCGGGTTATTGAACGAACTCAACCTGTGCATGCTCATGGCTGATTGCCTGGCAATATCTGTGTGGCACTCGGCGCAAAATCCATCCTCCATCAGATGGCGGGCAGGAATCTGCGTCGACTGGCCTGCCAGCCTCACCAATGCCGGAAGATAGGGTGTTGCCTCAGCCTCCGGCCGCACCCGGAGATCCCCGCCCTGAATCTGCAGCAGAGTCAACGCCAGTGAGAACATCAGCACGACGGCACCCCAGCGCTTGCCGATTCCCCAGTTGACCGGCCTGCCGGCCATTCGGTGTACCACGAACAACCAGAGCGCCAAGAGTGGCATACCGACATGCGTCCAGTAAGCGATAGTGCGCCACTGGGGATCGTTGATCTCCAGAAAACCGAAACGGGTGAGCACGATACCGGAGAGGAGCAACAGCAGACCGGTGGTGAAAAAGATAAAGCCGGCGCGCACTGCGTAACGGTTCGGTTGTAACCGCGCCCGGGACTGATGCAACAGCCCGAACAGGATAAAGAGAGGAACCAGCAGCAGTCCGAGCAGCAGGTGCAGCAGAAACATCAGGAGGTAGAAGTAATCCTGATAATCTGACCCGGTGAGCGTTTCAATCAGGGTGATGGCACCAAGATAGAGCGAATTGACCGCCAGCAGGATAAACAGCACGAACACCCACCGCAACAGCTTGCGGAGATTACCCCCGACTACGGGAAGGATTGTCCGGGTCATGCTTCCTGCCACTGCCATCATCCTATCGCGCGTGGGTTGAACACCCACCGGCTCATCGATTTCAATGCCATGCGATCAGTATGGAAAATTATAGCGCCGGCAGTGAGAAACGTGAAGCTGCGCCTTTGGGCCGGGGAGAGCAGACCCAGCGCCATTGCCACCGCAAGGATTTGAACAGTCCACTGGTTGTAACCAATCCGTCTATCAGATGTATCACTGTGGCATTTGCCAAAATTCGGTCGATCAACTCTGCTTGAACTGCAACCGTATAGCCGATGGATGCCGGCCTTTTATCCATTGGCGGCAGACATCTGCAGGCCATAACACTCCATGCGTGCAACACAGGCTTTCAATGAGATCTTATCTGAATTGCAGGCTGCAGATTCAGACCTGATCCGGGTGATTCATGGAGATTGCCATCCCTCCCCTGATTCGCAGGAGCTGCGACGCTCTCCAGGATTGCAGCAGAGATCCAATCTCCCCGCGCCTTGTGCTGGTTGTTGCTTACACTTCATAGTCGTAGCGCGGATCGTCCGGCAATCTCTCCAGCCCACCTGGTTCACAGTCGGGCTGCCACATCACCACCTCTTCGATCTTTCTGGCCAATGCGAAATCCTTGTTGGTCACACCATTGGTGGAGTGAGTCTTCAGTTTCACTTTGAACCAGTGGTAGGAGAGTTCGATATCCGGATGATCAAGCACCGCTTCGGAGAGATGAGCAACCGCGTTGACCAGCATCAACGTCGCCCGCCACCCGCCGGTGGGTGCCGGCGGCATATCGCTCCCTCCCCCAGCGACTATTGTGAGAGCTCCTGCCTGAGCCGAAGCACTATCTCCTCCTCTGGGTAGATCTCTTCATTGTTACGGATTCGTTGTGCCATACCAATCCCCGAGAACCGAGGATGATTGGAACCAATTACAGCCACTACGACCAGGTCAGCGGCGTGGCAGCGTTGTAGCCGAGTGCATCATGCCGATCAATGCAGACTCTCGGCACCGGCCACCACCATCGACAACAGCGCGAAATCGAGCGAAGAACGTGCCCGGAACTCGGAGACAACCTCGGCGTGCCGCTCGACAGCGTACCGTTTACTCTGCTTCCACTCTTCGAGCATCCTTCTCGCGTTCTTTGACGGCGCTGTGCAGGTGAGAATATGGGCGGTAATTTCGCGCTGATGGGTATTGAGCATGTCACCCAACCGGGTTCTGGCCAGGTCGTGCCAGTGGGTCTGAATCCGGAGAGAACCGATCTGCTCGCGCAACCAATGGAACTGCAGCTCCTTACCCAGAGCGAAATAGAGCGAAGCAACCAGCAGAATATCGGTTTCGCTTTGCTTCGCCACTTTGACGATATCCAGCGCTGAAGCCAGCGGTGAGAGAATACCCACCCGTTGCGCCAGTTCCCTCGGCACCCCGGCATTGGTCATCATCTTTACCCGCCGATTGAGCGCCAGCCGGTCTGTGGAGGTGAGCGGTTTGGGCATTCTCGCAGCAAGCTGCTGCACCCCCCCCTGATAATAGTCAACCTGTGCCTGAATCCCATTGTCCTGCTGCTGATGACGCAGCAACCAGATCACCGCACGCCGCAGCAGATCGGTCACCAGCAGCATCAACTCCATCTGTGTCGCGGCGGGCACGCGATTGTCGAGCGCTTCGATCTCACCCCACAGTGCATCGATGCCGAATATCTCACTCACTGCGACATAGGCCCGGGTCAATCCGGCGATATCTGCACCCACCTCCTCACGCACCCGAAACGCAAAACCGGGACCCACATGGTCGACGATTCTGTTGGTCAGATGAGTGGCGGTTATCTCCCGCCGCAGCCGGTGGACATGCATCTCGGCGGGAAACCTCTCCGCCAGTACCCGGGGGAAGTAGCGGGTCAAATCGGATTGCAGGTAGGGATCATCCGGAATGTCGGATTCGACCAGCGCATTGTAGTAATTCATCTTGCTGTAGGCGTGCAGCACCGCAATCTCGGGTTTGGTCAACCCGAGCCCCTTCGCCTGACGTTCCGCGATCGCCTTGGCATTGGGAAGGAACTCCAGGTTCCGGTTCAGGCGTCCGCGCTGCTCCAAGCTGTCGATGAAGCGGGCGTGTTCGTAGAGCTTCTCCTGCGCCTTCCAGGCGACCAGGCTAATCGCCTGGGTCTGCGAATAGTTGTGCGCCAGCACCAGCCTGGCGATCTCATCGGTCATCTCCGTCAGCAGTCGGTTACGCTGCTTTCCGGTCATCTCGCCATTGGCGACTATCTGGCCGAGCAGAATCTTGATGTTCACTTCATGGTCTGAGCAGTCGACTCCGGCCGAGTTGTCGATCGCATCGGTGTAGATAAGACCGCCTTTCGACGCAAACTCCACTCTTCCGAGCTGAGTGAAGCCAAGATTGCCGCCTTCACCCACCACCTTGCAGCGCAATTCATTGCCGTTGACACGCAGACTCTCATTGGCTTTGTCGCCAACGTTCTCATGAGTCTCAGTCTCGGCCTTGACGTAGGTGCCGATGCCACCGTTCCAGAGCAGATCGACCGGTGCTTTCAGCAACTGATTGATCAGCTCATTGGGCGGCAACCGGTCCACTTTGACCCCGAGCAGACTCTTGACCTCATCACTCAACGGAACCGATTTCAGGGTACGGGCATAGACTCCGCCACCGGGGGAGATCAGCTGCCTGTCGTAATCACTCCAGCCGGACCTGGGAAGTGCAAACAGTCGTGCCCGCTCCTTGAAGGAGCATTCCGGATCCGGATTGGGGTCGAGAAAGATGTGCATGTGGTTGAATGCACCCACCAGCTTGATATGGGGTGAGAGCAGCAACCCGTTGCCAAACACATCGCCGGACATGTCACCGATGCCGATAACCCGGAAATCCTGGTGCTGTATATCGATACCCAGCTCACGAAAATTTCGCTTTACCGATTCCCAGGCTCCCTTGGCGGTGATACCCATCCTCTTGTGGTCGTATCCCTGCGAGCCACCGGATGCAAAGGCATCCCCGAGCCAGAAGCGATACTCCGCGGCCACGCCGTTGGCGATATCAGAGAAGGTGGCGGTCCCTTTGTCCGCGGCGATCACCAGGTAGGTGTCGTCACTGTCATAGCGCACCAGTTTGCCCGGAGGCTGCGGCTTTCCGTCCACCAGATTGTCGGTCAGATCGAGCATGCCGCGCAGAAAGGTCTTGTAGCACTCGACCACCAGCTCCATGGTCTGCTCCTGGCTGCCATTCACCGGCAACCGCTTGACCACGAATCCCCCCTTTGAACCGACTGGAACGATCACCGTGTTTTTCACCATCTGCGCCTTCATCAACCCCAGCACTTCGGTGCGGAAATCCTCCATCCGATCGGACCAGCGCAACCCCCCACGTGCCACGCGGCCACCGCGCAGATGAACCCCCTCCATCTGCACCGAGAACACGAAGATCTCGTACATCGGCCGCGGTAACGGCATGTTGCTGACCTGGCTGGGATCAATCTTGAAGGCGAGGTAGGATTTGGTGGATCCGTCTGCGCTGGTCTGGTAGTAGTTGGTGCGCAGCGTGGACATCACCAGGTTGACGAAACTGCGCAGAATGCGGTCCTCATCCAGGCTGGAAACCGATTCCAGCAGGCTCTCTATCCGACTCAAATGCTTGCTCAACTGCGCCTCACTGCGCTTGACCCTGGGATCGAAGCGAAAGGCGAACAGTTCGATCAACGTCCTGACCATCACCGGATGCCGGGTCAGGCTTTTGATGACATAGGTGCGACTGTACGGACTCTTGATCTGCTGCAGATACTGACTGTAGGCGCGTATGATGAAAACCTGGCGCCAGGACAACCCGGCTGCCAGCACCAGCTGGTTGAAGCCATCATTATCCGCCAGCCCCTCCCATACCTTCTGAAAACACTCCTGAAAACGGGCGCTGGTCTGGTCACTGAAATCGTCACTGTGTCTGGCGTAGCGCATGGAGAAGTCGTGTATCCAGACATCACCCACCGTGTCGCGAATATGGTATGGCTGTTCGCCGAACACGCTGAGCCCCATATGCTCGAGAATCGGAATCGCTCTGGACAACGGCACCGGTTGATCCAATGAGTAGAGACGGAAGTGCGCCCGGTCAGAGGATTCGATGATCGGACGGTAGAAGTGCATCCCTAAAGTGTTGGTGCTTCGCGCCGCCTCGATGCGGGCGATGTCGACCGCGGCTGTCCGTGGAAAAAAATCCTCTCGGTACCCGCCGGGAAAGGCGGAGAGGTACTGCTTGCTGTAACGGGCCGTTTCGGCCTCACCATATTTCTCCAGCAACTCCTCTCTGAGGCCGTCCTGCCAACTCTTGCACGCCTCAATGACCTTCCTCTGCAGCTGCTCCTGGTCAAGCGACCGGGGTGTCTCTGGTGAGCTGCGAATCACGAAATGCAGGCGTGCCAGCATCGACTCGGAGAAAAAGGTGGTGAACTCGACCTCCGTACTCTTGAGTTCACTGACCAGCAGCTTCTGCACGCGCAGCCGCAACTCCCGGTTGTATTGTTCCCTGGGCAGATAGATGAGTATCGAGAAGAACCGGTCGAACGCATCCTGGAACATGAACAGCCGTGTCTGATGTCGCTCCTGCAACCCCAGAATACCAAAAGAGATCTCGGCCAGCTGCCTGACAGGAATCTGAAACAGATCGTCACGTGGAAAAGTGACCAGTATCATCTGCAGCACCTTGCCGGAGAAGCTGGCAGGGACCAACCGCGACAAACCGGTGACCTCCGCCACTTTGGTGCGCAACAAGGGTATATCCCGCGGCGGACTGCTGTAGGCTGCAATGGTGAACAGACCGATGATACAGAAGAGACCGGTGACCCGCCCCTCCTGGTCGAGCCTTTTCACTCCGATGTAGTCCATGTAGGCCGGGCGATGCACCGTCGATTTGACGTTCGCCTTGGTGACCACCAGATGACCGGGGAATCCAGTGTATTGACCGCACAGTGCCGGGACGACAGATTTCGGGTCATGACTGGCGCTGCCGGTATCCCGAAACAGTCCCAGCCTGGAGTCACAGTCGATCACCAGCTGCTGTTCGCCCGCCTCACTGCGCAGATCGAATTCACAGTAGGCAAGATAGGTAAACTGGTCATCCAGTGTCCACTCGAGAAAAGCCCGCTCCTCCTTGAGCGCCTCGCTGTCTACCGGCAGCACCTCCGGATCCATCCCGTCAGCAATCACACGGACACGCTGCTTCATCGCCTGCCAGTCCCGATTGGCCAGGCTGATATCGAGCATTACTGCGCGGATCATCTGCTCGATCGACTGCAGCACGTCGGGTGCCAACTGCTTCTCTATCTGAAAGCAGATCATCGACTCCGGACTTCCCAGCCCGGTGGAGAGGTCATGCACCGCGAGCAGCCGTCCCCGTTTATCCCGCACCGCACCTATTACCGGATGTATGGTGAGACGAATCGTGAAGCCGGCCCGAATCAATCCCATCGACAGCGAATCGACCAGAAACGCCATGTCATCGGTAACGGTTTCGACGATAGTGTGCGGGCTCTGCCAACCATGCTCCTCGAAACTGGGATTGTAGACCCGGACTTTGGGCGCACTGTCGTGGCGATCGCGCAGCAACTGCCAATGAGCCAGTGTGGCACCGATCAGATCCGTGGTGCCGGACTGTTCCAGATCTTCGGGGGAGACATGACGATAGTAGATTTCGATCAGAGACTTCAGCTGACTGTTCTCGATATCACTGAAATCACCGCTGAAATGCTGCAGATACTCGGTGGCGAGATGCTGTTTGAGCTGCAGACCTTTTTCACTTCGCATGATAGTCACCGGAGGCTCCGAGGTTAATCGACAGAAACAGAGGTACTCTCCTCTTTTGAAAAGTACCTGCCAGGCATGGCTATTTGGATGGATCAAGCTATCGGAAGTTGATTAAAAAATAGCCTTGATCGGTGCGATTTACCAGCGCTGATCCAGAGGGAAGGTGCGCCATGTCATCTAGTTAGCGCAGTCGACTGCGTTTTCACTCATGAGATGCGGAAAGGTATCGAGGCGTAGTGCAGTACAACGCCAACCAGCGGCTCAGGCGAATTCGTCGAGACCCAGCAACTTCCTGATACGGCTGCGTTCATCCGCCTCTGCTATTTCGGTATAGGAGGCGATCGCCTGGCGGCTGCGCTGGGTGCCTTGCTCGCTCGAGACGTGTTGAGCGTATGCGCCAAAGATGTACCTCTCCAGATCGGCGCTAAGCACTCCTGACGTTGGCTGCAGCGGTTGCTCCACCGCACCCTGCTGTCGTCGGGGTAAGGACTTGACGACGAGGCCATCACGTTCGCGCGTACCGGTAATCGGTTGCATACGGTGGTGAGAGAGGTCAGAAGAGAGCTTCATTGCTGCGTGCTGGTGGTAATGATCCCGGGCTGGCTCCTGTCGCAGCAAAGACTTTCATTCATATTGGCGGTGCTGTCAATACTCCCGGCGCCCGGTAAACGCATGCAGCAGTGTGCCACCATCGACATACTCCAGCTCGCCTCCAAGCGGTACACCATGCGCAATCCGGGTGACCCTGATCCCTCTGGCTTTGGCGATTTCACCAATGTAGTGGGCGGTTGCCTCACCCTCCACTGTCGGGTTGGTGGCGAGAATCAACTCCTCCACCCCGCCTTCCGCCAGAATCGTCTGCAGCCGGTCCAGGCCGATCTCCCGTGGCCCGATGCCATCCAGTGGGGAGAGTCTGCCGCCGAGCACGAAGTAGTGGCCGGCATAGTGGGTCGCCTGCTCAAGCGCCGCCACTTCCGCCGGGGTCTCCACCACGCAGATCTGACGACCGCTCCTGCGCGGGTTGGAACAGAGACTGCACAGCTCGGTTTCGCTGAGCGTCCGGCAACGCGAGCAGTGTCCGATCCGCGCCATTGCCTCTGCCAGGACATGTGCGAGGTGCGCTCCCCCTTCGCGGTTGCGTTCGAGCAGATAAAAAGCCATGCGTTGGGCCGACTTTGGTCCGACACCCGGCAGACAGCGGAGCGCTTCCATCAGCGCTTCCAACAGCGACTTCCCGGCCACGATAGTCAGAAAGGCAGCTTCATACCCGGGGGAAGCCCCATTCCCGCAGTCAAACCGGACATCCGCTCCTTGGCTTTCTCCGCTATCCGGTGCACTGCATCATTGATCGCCGCAGCGACCAGATCTTCCAGCATGTCCCGATCATCGCTGAGCAGGCTCTCGTCAATCTCCACCCGGCGCGCTTCGTGCTTTCCGTTCAGGGTCACTTTGACCAGACCGCCGCCGGACTCACCGGTCATCTCCTCCCTGGCCAGCTCCTCCTGCGCCTTCTGCAGATCCGCCTGCATCTTCTGCGCCTGCTTCATCAAGTTTCCAATCGCCCCTTTCATGGTCTCTACCTCTGCTGATTCAACAAATTGCTATTCATCCACGGCACGCACCGAACCGGGAATAATGCGCGCCGCGAAGCGCTCCTTCATCGCCAGTACCAGCGGATCGTTTTCAATATCCTGTTCGGCGGTTCTCTGCCGTGCCTGCTGCGCTTTCGCCTGGGTTTGCGCGGGAGTCTCCGCAGAGTGCCTGCTCAGATCATCGATGCGGATCTCCAAGCGGAGTGGAGCGCCGGTGAAGCTCTCGAGTGCGCGGCACAGCCGCTGTTCCGCGCTGGAGACACGCAGCTGCCGATGTCCGGTATCGAGCCGCAACTTCAGCAAACCGTCCTGCCAGCCTTCAAACAGACAATTATTGGCGAGTTGACGCGCAATACCTCCCAACTGCAGGGCAGCGACTACCTGGTGCCACTGGCTCAAGTCGACGGGAGTAGGAGATTCGGCGGTCTTCGGTGCAGCGGGTGCCGGAACAGGCGCAGTACACTGCGGCGTGCTGCGCGCGTCGGCCTGCTGCGTGGAGCCGACCTGCGGGGCTTCCGCAGCCGGTGGCTTTGATGCTTCCGTCCGTACCGGTTGAAACGCCAGCATGCGCAGCAGCACCATCTCAAAGCCACTCCGCGGATCCGGTGCCAATGGCAGGTCACGCTGTCCGATCAGACCGATCTGATAGAAGAGCTGGGTGTCCGCGGGAGCCAGATCACCGGCCAGTCGAACAATCCGCTCCCGGTCGCTCGCGCTGTCACCCAGCGCATCAGGAACCAGCTGCACCAGCGCCACTCGGTGCAACTGCGCCAGGAGGTCCTGCAGCACACCGCTGAAATCGGGCACGAGTTCGGCCAGCTCCGCGACCAGATCGAGTACCCCTTTGGCATCCGCCGCTGCCAACAGCTGCAGCAGATCGAGCACCCGCTCCTGCGCGATGGTGCCAAGCATGGCACGCACATCTACCTCCAGCACCTTGCCGCCACCGAACGCAATCGCCTGATCGAGCAGACTCAGTGCGTCACGCATGCTACCGTCTGCACCTCGGGAGAGCAGTCCCAGCGCAGTCATTTCATACGCCAGCTGTTCCCGCTGCAGCAGTGTTTCGAGATAGTCACGAATCAATTCGAATGGCAACCGCTTCAAATTGAACTGCAGGCAGCGCGACAACACCGTCACCGGCACTTTTTGTGGATCGGTGGTGGCCAGGATGAACTTGACGTGCGGCGGCGGTTCCTCCAGCGTCTTCAACAACGCGTTGAAGCTGCCGCCGGAGAACATGTGCACCTCGTCGATCAGGTAGACCTTGTAACGGCCGCGTACCGGCGCATAGGGTACGTTCTCCAGCAGTTCGCGGGTCTGCTCCACCTTGGTGCGCGATGCCGCATCCACCTCCAGCAAATCGATGAAACGCCCCTCGTCCACCTCCTGACAGATCGAACATTTGCCGCAGGGGGTGGCGCTGACACCACGCTCGCAGTTGAGTGATTTGGCAAATATCCGAGCGAGCGTGGTCTTGCCGACACCACGGGTACCGGTGAACAGATAGGCATGATGCAGGCGGTCATTGTCCAGCGCATTACTGAGCGCACGCACCACGTGCTCCTGGCCGACCAATTCACTGAACATTCGGGGACGCCACTTGCGCGCCAGTGCCTGGTAACTCATAAGGTTGAGAGAATCCAAAAACACAGAGGATCGCTATTCTAACCCTCAGGGACGCAGGTGCCTAGTGAACCCCAAAGCGGGTTGGATACCCCTCAAAACCGGCAGGCCGAATAGTGATAAAATCTAATGCTGTATGATAATTATTTAATCTATCTCAATGTTATTTATATTTTTTTCGTTTAGTAAACCAACATGCAACAAACGCAGCAGTTCAGCTTATGACAGCCCTCTCAGCAGCCCTTTCGGGTAACCTGGAATAATCTTTAAATAAATTTAATATCATAGAGTTATCTATTATTTCTACCATTATGGTTGAAGCTAATTCCGGGGAGATGTGGTAAGGACTGCCCAGAAAAGATCGTCGTGGAACAAAGCGTCGCCTACCGCCGGATTTCACTGCGGCACAGACTTGCAGAATCCACACAAGACCAGATGAGGAAGATTGCAACTGTGGGGTGGCGGCCCAAACCAGCCACACCCCGGCACACGAATTCACCGCTGCGGCTGCTCCCTTCCAGGCCTGACCGGGTTTACAGTTGTTCGTTGCGAGGGGACCGATTCAGGCCGCCATAACATGTAACCCCACCGAAGGCCGGTGACCCTCTCCGAATTTGGACAGAGTGGCATCCGATGGGTCTGGAGCGGATCGTCGCGCTCCAGCGTGTTGCGGGCAGATTATGGCGGTGCGCTGCCGGTGGGTCAACCAAAACACTACAGCGATTGTTGAGTCAGAAAGCGGTCCAACGCATTGGCGAACTCCTGCCGATCCCCATGACCGAGCCGGGCGGGTCCGCGGATCTCTTCACCGCTGCTGCGCAACTCCTCCATCAGGTTACGCACAGCCAGGCGCCCTGCTATGTTGTTTTCGCTGTAGAACTCACCACGCGGATTGAGCGCGTAGCCCCCCTTCCCGACAACTGCTGCAGCAAGCGGAATATCCGCGGTGACTGCAAGATCGCCCGGTTGGGTCCGATCGACGATAAAGTTGTCTGCCACATCGAAACCGCCCGCTACCCTGACGCTGCGGATATACATCGATGGAGGGGTGTTCAACGGCCGATTGGCGATCAAGGTCACCACAATCTGCCGCCGCTGCGCCGCCCGGAACAGAATCTCCTTGATAGCATTCGGACAGGCGTCCGCGTCGACCCAGATCTGCATTTCTCTTTCCTGTTGAGTTTATTCGCCAAATATTCTGCAATACTCGCACCAAACCCTTATACTACGCACTCTGCTGATCCGACTCCCTCGTCTAATCTACAGAATACCAACCGCCCGCTCCACCTTTCAGGTATACAGATGTTTATCGAAACAGCCACTGTTCCCAGGTTCCAAGACCTGGGTCTTCCCGACCCGTTACTCAAAGCACTGGATGACGTCGGTTATGAAACACCCTCACAGATCCAAGCGCAGACCATCCCGCAGCTGTTGGCGGGCCGGGATCTGGTGGGACAGGCTCAGACCGGCACTGGAAAAACAGCCGCCTTCGCACTGCCCCTGCTCACCAAAATCGATTGCAACCGGAACGCTCCCCAGCTGTTGGTGCTTACCCCTACCAGGGAACTGGCAATTCAGGTGGCGGAAGCGTTTCAACGTTATGCCAAACATATCAAAGGATTTCATGTACTCCCCGTTTACGGAGGACAGGAGTATGGCAGCCAGCTGCGCCAACTCAAACGTGGTGTGCATGTCGTGGTGGGAACACCGGGACGGGTGATGGATCACATGCGGCGGGGAACGCTGGACCTGGCCGCGCTGCGTGGGCTGGTGCTAGATGAGGCGGACGAAATGCTGCGCATGGGCTTCATCGATGATGTGCGCTGGGTACTGGAACAGACACCGCCGGACCGGCAGATTGCACTCTTTTCCGCGACCATGCCTGAGGTGATCCGTGAAATCGCCAGGCAACACCTGAGCGATCCCGTGGAGATCAGTATCAAGTTGCAGACAGCGACGGCGGAGACCATCCGGCAACAGGTGTGGACAGTGAGCGGACTACACAAGCTGGACGCGCTGACCCGCATACTCGAGGCGGAAACCTTTGACGGCATGCTGGTCTTCGTTCGCACCAAGCTCGCCACACTCGAACTGGCGGAAAAGCTGCAGGCACGCGGTTTCTCTGCTGCAGCACTCAACGGTGACATATCGCAGCAGCAGCGCGAGCGGACCTTGGCGCGATTGAAGCAAGGCACACTGGACATTCTGGTCGCGACCGACGTGGCGGCACGGGGACTGGATGTTGATCGTATCAGCCATGTGGTCAACTACGACATCCCCACCGACACCGAATCCTATATCCATCGCATCGGACGTACCGGCAGAATGGGGCGCGAAGGCAACGCTATCCTGTTTGTCTCCCCGCGCGAAAAGTATCTGCTGCGCAACATCGAGCGGGCGGTCGGCCGCAAGATTCCCGAGATGACGCTCCCCTCCACGGAGACGATCAACGACCGCCGGGTGGCTGCGTTCAAGCAGCGGATCAGTGATGTGCTGGCAACCGAGGAACTGGAACATTTCCGCCAGATAATCGAGGCATACCAGCGGGAGCATGATGTTCCGGCGATCGAAATCGCCGCGGGGCTGGCGAAACTGGTGCAGGGGGATACCCCGCTGCTATACGCCTCCACCACTCCTGTGCAGCAGACGGGCACGCAGCAACGGCGAAAAATAAAACCCGATCAGTCCGCAGTGAGTGAACAGAGCCGGAGTCCCACCGCGCCACCGAAAGCGCGAAGTAGAATCCACGTCAGTGAACAGCCGGCGGAGGGCATGGATCGATACCGCCTCGAAGTGGGATCGGTACATGGTGTGAAAGCGGGGAATATCGTTGGGGCCATCGCCAACGAGGCTGGACTCGATGGACAGTATATCCAGCAGCTGCAGATCCAAGAGGAGTTCAGCACTGTGGACCTGCCGGTGGGTATGCCGAAAGAGATCTTTCGGGCACTGAAAAAGTGCTGGGTGGCTGGCCGCCGTCTCGATATCAGCCGGGTGAGCGCAGTCGCCGCACCTAAGGAGCGGAATTCACGACCGCGTAGCTCGAAAAGCAGTGATGTGGGGAGACACTGATGTCAGCAGATCACCCTGTCGCAGCGCCGTGACAAAGTGGGAAACCTGTGGGCGGGAACCGGGCAACTGCAGTTTTGCCGAACCGGAAGGAACGCACGCTAATGAGACAGAAAAGAGGGCCCCGTTCGACGTGGGCGAAGTTGCTACTGTTCGCTGTCGGTATAGCGGCTTTCTACGCCAGCTACTATTTGGGTAATCGCTATGCCCGGGTAACCCCCGAATTTCTCAATCTGAGCGCGCTGGAAAAGCCGCAACCGATTGCGCCACTGGAGTTGCTCGATCAGTATGGCAATCTTTTCAAGCAGGAGCGCCTGAGCGGTCACTGGAATCTGGTCATTTTCGGTTACACCGGGTCCGATGCGCTGCTGCAGGAAGGATTGGCACTGATAACCCAGGTAAAGAACCGCCTGGCCATCCACCCGGAGCTACAGCGTATCACCCGGGCGATCGTGATAACCGTCGACCCGAATGTGGATAGTCCGGAGCGGCTGAAAAGCTTCATGCACCGGTTCAGCCCGGACTTTCTGGCACTGACCGGAAGCACCGGGCAGATTGATACAATTGCACAACTCCTCGGCGTCACCATGCGGCACATCCCCAACGCCGACAACACCGGTTACCGGATAGATCACAGCAGCAGCATTGCATTGATCGATCCCGATGTCGCACTGGTCGGGCTGTTTACCGGGATCGTGGATGCGGCTAGTATCGCGGCAGACATCACCAAGCTGGCACGGGACAGAGCTGAATGAGCGAGCTGAATACCAACCAAGATCAACCGGCAACGCTGAGCGACCGACTCTTCGCTCTGCTGCTCTTCCTGCTTCCCCACCACCTGCTCTCCTCGCTGATGTATGCATTGAGTCGCAGCGAGTGGCTGCCACTGAAGCGCCTGCTGATCCGGAGCGTGATTCGTCTCTATCGGGTGGAGATGGAGATAGCGCAGGAAACAGATCCGGAAAAGTACCCCAGTTTCAACGCCTTCTTCACACGCGCACTGAAACCCGAAACACGGCCGATCGCTTCTGCACGCACCGCCATCGTAGCGCCGGTGGATGGCGCGGTCAGCCAGGCGCAGTCGATCGAAAATGGCATGCTATTTCAAGCCAAAGGTCAGCACTACGCGCTGGAAGAACTGCTCGGCGGAGAGCGGCGCTGGGCAAAAAGGTTCGAGCAAGGGAGTTTCGTCACCATCTACCTGTCACCACGGGACTACCATCGAATCCACATGCCGTTTGCCGGTCGACTGCAAAAGATGATCCACGTTCCGGGCCGTCTGTTCAGCGTCAACAACGCCTGCGCCCGCGTGATTCCCAGACTGTTCAGCCGCAACGAGCGTGTCGTCAACCTGTTCGAAACCGAGGCCGGTCCGATGGCTGTGATCATGATTGGCGCGATATTCGTCGCCAGTATGGATACCGTCTGGTCGGGGTGCGTCGCACCGCGTTCAAGAAGTGTCACCGACTGGGTCTATTCAGGTGAAAGGCCCGACTCCATCGCACTCGACAAAGGCATGGAGATGGGACGTTTCAACATGGGCTCTACGGTGATCATACTGTTTGGCAAGGATGCGGTTCGCTGGAACCCGCGTCTGCAGCCGGGGGCAACCGTCCACATGGGCGAGGAGATCGGCACGCTGGAAGTCAGTGGATCCGCCTGAGTGGAGAATCGTCAGGCTCTGTCGATCGGAAAAGCCAACACCTGCTCGATGTGATCCGCCCCTGCCATGCACATCAACAGCCGGTCTATTCCCAAAGCAACACCGGAGCAATCGGGTAAACCAGCTTCCAGCGCTGCCAACAAATGCTCGTCCAACGGTAGTTCAGGCCTGTTCTGCCGGCGCCTGCGTTCCAGGTCAAATCCAAAACGCCGCCGCTGTTCAGCCGCGTCGGTGAGTTCGTGGAATCCATTCGCCAGTTCCACCCCATCGAGATAGAGTTCGAAGCGCTCCGCCAGCGGTCTGGGACCGGGCCGGATGCGCGCCAGTGAGGCTTGACTGGCCGGATAATCGTAGACCAGCACCATACCCGGCCCCATGTTCGGCTCGATGCAGTGCGTCATGAGCAGATCCAGCCAGCCATCAGCATCCTCTAGCTCGAGCTGCTCGGCACCCGCCACACCGGCCGCTATTGCATGGCTGCGCAGTGCAGTGCCGGAGGCGCCATGCGGATCGATCCCCAACCGCTCCAGGAAAAGCGCGCCGTAGCTCAGGCGTCTGACATCGATGGGCTTTGCAAACAGATACCGCACCAGTTCAGTCAGTTCATCCATCAATTGATGGTGATCATAACCCGGACGATACCACTCCAGCAGAGTGAACTCCGGATTGTGATAACGCCCCCCCTCTCCATCCCGGAAGACTTTGCAGATCTGATAGATTGGACCGCTTCCGGCAGCCAACAACCGTTTCATCGCAAACTCGGGAGAGGTGTGCAGATAGAGCCGTTTACCCGAGGCAGCACCTGGACCGGTAAAGATGGTGCTGAGACTGTCGAGCGCCGGATCACTCACCGCTGCAGCAGAACAGACCGGAGTCTCCACCTCGACCACGCCACGCGCTTGGAAAAACTGCCGGATTGCCTGCAATAGATTCGATCTGAGACGCAGATTCTCGAACGAGGCTGTTGGACGCCAGGCGGATGCGAGCAAATCAGCCCTCTTTCACCCGCGAGACATAGGCACCGGTGCGGGTGTCGACCTTGATGGTTTCGCCCTGCTGCACGAACAGCGGCACCCGTACCACCGCACCGGTCTCCAACGTAGCCGGTTTACCTCCGCCTCCGGAGGTATCCCCCTTCAGTCCTGGGTCGGTTTCAGTTATTGTCAGCACCACGAAATTGGGCGCTTCGACATTCAACGGGCTTCCATTCCACAATGTGACGGTGCAGATATCCTGATCTTTCAACCATTTCTGGCTTTCGCCAACCGCGGTGATATCGGCGCTGAACTGCTCGAAGCTATCTTGGTCCATGAAATGCCAGTATTCGCCATCGTTATAGAGATATTGCAGAGATACCTCCACCACATCGGCAGCCTCAAGCGACTCTCCCGACCTGAATGTCCGCTCAATCACGCGTCCGGTCTTCAGATTGCGGATCTTGACCCGATTGAACGCCTGCCCTTTACCCGGTTTAACAAACTCATTTTCAATAATGGAACAGGGATCTCCATCCAGCATTACCTTGAGGCCACCCTTAAACTCATTGGTACTATAACTCGCCATCTCTCTCTCACCACGCATACGCTCAGGAAACGGCAATGATACATCGAACCCGCCCTGCTTGGCAGGTCTCCTCCTGGCAACGCCAGCTGGCGGAAGCTTTCACCCATCCGGAACAGCTGCTCCGTTTTCTGAATATCGACCACGCACTGCTGTCCGGATCGCTCCCCGCACACCGCCAGTTTGGTCTGCGTGTTCCGCGCTGGTTCGCCAACCGGATGGAGAAAGGTAATCCGAACGATCCACTGTTGCGTCAAGTCCTCCCTTTAGGAGAGGAGTTGCGGGCCGAGCCCGGATTTCTGACTGATCCGGTTTCTGATCTCGACCAGGCACCGGTTCCCGGAGTACTGCAGAAGTACCAGGGCCGTGTGTTGCTGATGATGACAGGTGCCTGCGCTGTCAACTGTCGTTACTGTTTTCGCCGCCACTACCCTTACGGTGAAGCTTCGCTGGAACGCGATCAATCCTCTGCTGCCCTCAAGTTCCTGGAGCGATCAGTGGAGATCAGCGAAGTCATTCTGAGTGGGGGAGATCCTTTGATGCTGTCGGATCGACGTCTGGCTGAACTGGGAAATCACCTGCAATCCATTGCGCATATTCGCCGGCTGCGCATCCATACCAGACTTCCGGTGGTGCTGCCCGATCGCCTAACACCGGAGCTGATCCGTGGCCTGACGGCACATGGTCTGGAAACGAGCATGGTTCTGCATGTCAATCATCCACACGAAATCTCACATAAGCACAGGATGATGCTGGCACCTCTGCGGGAACGTGGCATGGTGCTACTCAATCAGTCGGTGTTACTGAAAGGGGTCAACGACGATATCCACAGCCTGTGTAATCTGAGCGAGAAGCTCTTCTCTATAGGAGTAATTCCCTACTACCTGCACCAACTGGATCGGGTCGCAGGTGCGGCACACTTCGAAGTCGCGGACGACCATGCGTTGGAGTTACACCAGCAGATGCAGGCAAGATTACCAGGATATCTGGTTCCCAGACTGGTACGTGAACTGCCCGGCGCGGCATCGAAAACACCAATCAAATGAGCTGAGCTGACCACCGTTCCGCACCCCTATCCGCTGACAGGCAAGCAACAAAGCAACTTATAATCAATGACCTGCTATAGTAGCAGCTGAAACCACATTAACTTGGTTGCCGAATCAAAGTCGCCGACCTGAAGATGTGCTGCCCTGGCGCCGATATAGGGCAAATAGCATCTCGTTTGACCCGTAGGATCAGGTATTGCTCCAATGGAGAAACCAGACATACTTCGACTCGATACTCCGGAGCGCACCTCTCCACCGCTGGATACCTTTCTCAATGATCCAAAAGAGGTGGAGCGTTGGATATCCGGATTACCGATGGCAAACATCGGTGAGACTTCGCGTCAGATCTTCAAGACCCTGGTGGATCTCAACCGCATTGATATCCCGCCCTTGGCACGGGTTAAAACCACCGAGCTATTCCGCTCGCCGATCGGATATATCACCAAGAATTTCAGAAAGTTCTATTACGACACCGCATTTCCGCTTACCGCCAAAAATCGCAAAATAGCTGTTTTGAACCGGGAACTGTATAGCGAACTGGCCACCGCCTATAAGATAGTGGTCCACGAGATGGTCACCGGGGCGACACTGGATCTGGACCCCAAACTGCTTGTCATTGCTATCCAACGGGCGATGAGTTGTCTGCTACACGTCCACTACCAGTCGGTGATCGTCTATGACCCGTATCCGGCCAACTCCTGGAAGGAACTGCATGGACTCTACGCCTATGCGGAGCAGAATCACCTGCAGGAGATTTCGGTTAAGGACGAACCGCATAACACCGCTCATAGCAGTATCAGAGATATCTATATCCAGTCGCTGTTGTTAGCCGCCATCTCACCCTACCGTCTGAGGCAGCGAGAGATCGACAAATGTTACAGTCAACTTCCAGAGTGGTCTGGACACGCCAGACTCAGTGCACCCGATCAGATGACATCCTCACCGACGCTTTTTATCAGCAGACTGAACTCGAACACCGCGCCTGTCCATGTCGATCTGCAGAACTCATCTCTCGACAGGCACTGTAGACAACTCAATACTGGAGGATTGGTCTCGCTGCTGCAGGACAAAGCCAATGAAGCAACGGAGGAGCCGTACAGTGATTTCGAACTCAGTGATGAGAAGAGTATACCGACGCAACTCCTGGTAAAGCTGATACAGGTTTTGAGTACCTCACAGAAAAGGCGTTACGTACGCACCACCCTCAACTTTGAACTAAAATTGGCCGTTGGGCTGGTGGAGATTCACCGGCTGTTGCAGCGATCGCAGAGCTCCATTGAGACTGTGCAATTCATCGGCCGCAAAAGTACCGAATATGATCGGGTTGAGAATGAAGAGATACAACCGTCGGATGGTACTTCGACTTTTATTGTCGAGAATATCCCGGAGATAGAGTTGGAAGCCTTGACAGACGTGACTACAACAGGGGAATCGACCCACGTTAACGATAGTTTTACAGATAGCGCAATCATGTATGCGTCACTGTGGGAAAATTCCCCGCACGGGAAACCAAGCGAGCCATTCTCCTGTACCACGGATAATGAAAGCGCCGGGGGATACTGCATCTCCTGGCCAGGACCGGATACCCCTAAAATCAAAGTGGGGGAGGTGGTGGGTATTTATCTGTCCACTAACCTGAGAAGTGAATTCAGAATCGGAATCAGCCGCTGGCTGAAAAACCTACCCGGACAGTCGTTGCAGGTCGGCCTGGAGATCATCGGGCTCACTTCGACTGCGCTTTATCTGCAGAGTAGGAGCAGCTCCAACTCACCCGAACAGCGCGAACCCTGCCTCCTCTTACCCGCGAGGCATGGTTCGGGAAAATTTGCCACGCTCATCACACCGGGATTTCCAATCTACAGTAGGGATGAGTTGATACTGAGCGATGGCAATGCCGCAAAAGAGATAGTGCTGACCAGGTTGATGGAATCAAGCGCTGCCTTCTCCCTGTTCCAGTTCAAAGCGGTTGGTGATAAGGAGTGCAGCAGTCAGGAGGAGGAGTCCGACTCTCTCGCTAGATGGTTCAGGGATCATTAACTCTTCAACATGAATGCGTCCTACGGATACAAGCCGATTGTCCAGGATCGGTCAGCCGAAGCAAGCCGAGTACAGATAGCGATCTCCAGTCGAAAGTGCACTCCTGCGGTGCCGTGGAATAAATTATGATAAACCAGGATAGAGCGATCGAACTGCTGGTCATTGACAGCTCCTTTGATTCCGCAGAGAGCCAGATCAGCACTTTGCGCAATGCCGGTATGATGATTCACCCGAAGCGGGTCAATAATGAAGAGGATATAGTTTCCGCGCTCGGTTCAGGGATGCACGATATCGTGTTGTGTTCGGCGGACATCGATCAGTCCGAATTCGAAAAAAACATCGCGCTCTGCATCAACTCCTCTGCCGACGTATCTCTGGTTGTGACATACAAAGATCAGGAGTCCGATCCTCTGCTGAATGCACTGCGATTGGGTGCACGGGATGTGGTTTCGACCAATGATCCGGAACACCTGCAACTGGTGGTAAAAAGAGAGTTCAGTGATCTACAGATCAGACGGGAACTGAAGAGAAGTCAACAGCGGCTACGTGAAGCGGAGACACGCTGCAGCACACTGGTGGAGCATTCTAGGGATGCCATCGCCTACATCCATGAAGGGATGCATGTACTGGCGAATCCGGTCTATCTGCAGACATTCGGATTTATCGACATGGAAGAGTTGGAAGGTCTTCCAATCCTGGATATGATCGCGCCGGAGGATCTGCCTCAATTCAAGAAGTTTCTGCGTTCTGGCGACTCCACACAGGGAGAATTGGAGATCAATTGCCAGAACAGTGAAGGGAATAGCTTTAAGGCAAAGCTGGAATTCTCCCCCGCCTCGATTGATGGAGAACCCTGCACTCAGATCATTATGCGGAATAGCGCTTCCAGTAGGGTGCTGGAGCAGAAACTCGAACAGATCAGCAAGCATGACCCACAGACCGGTCTCTATAATCGGCTGTATTTCGCGGAAAAGCTGGAGGAGAACCTCTCCTCGGTCGAATTCGCTGAGCGTCCGCTGGCACTACTTTATATCACGATAGATGAATTTCAGAAGCTACGTTCAGAAGCCGGTATCGTTGCAAGCGATGCACTGCTGCTGGAGTTTGCCAATGTTCTCAACGGTCAGGTCGGGGAAAAGGGGGTGCTTGCCAGATTCGGGGACCATAGTTTCACCATCCTTTTGGAAACCGACAGTGATGCAGCAGCAAACCTGGCCACCCAACTGCATATTGCGGTGGACACACACCTGTTCCGGGTGGAAAGGAACCTGTTCGAGCCGCGTTGCAACATCGGTATCGCACTGGCAACCGGAAACACCGCAAACAGTCAGGAGTTCATCAACAACGCCTACAATGCATGCGGAGCGGCACGTGCGGGAAGTAACAACGGAACGGCTTATTATGATGCCGAAGAGATGCAGACCCAATTTGGCGGTGACGCCAATGAGACGCAGCTGAACCAGCTTATCGATAGTGCACTTGAGAATGACCGCTTCAAACTGGTATTTCAGCCTGTCGTGAGTTTACAGGGCGAAAGCCGGGAGTTTTACGCTGTACTTACCCGTCTGTTGGATGCCAACGGAGATGAAATATTACCGAACCAGTTCATGGGGGCAGCGGTTCAAGCCGGACAGATGGTCGCGATAGACCGCTGGGTTGTCAAACAGGCCATCAAAGAACTGGTAACCCAGCGGGAAAAAGGGCAGAAAGTACAGTTTTTCATCACGCTCTCGTCTGAATCACTGGAGGATAAAGAGACGCTGATCTGGATATGTGACTGCCTGAGAGACCACCAGGCCAAAGGTGCATGGCTGATTTTTCAGATCAGGGAAGCGGATCTACGCAGTCACCTGACCGAAGCCAAGGCGCTCCTGGACGGCCTGAAGAAAATCAAATGTCAGATTGCGGTTGATCGTTATGGGATGCTGTCAAAATCGGACATGCTGCTGAAACATCTGCCAATCGATTATGTCAAGTTCGATCCCGCTCTGGTTGATGGCATCTCCGGAAAACAGTCATTACAGGATAGTCTGGTCAAACTGAATACCGAAACCCAGAGCCACGGTGTGAAAACCATTGTGATAGGGGTAGAGGACGCAAACAGCCTCGCCGTGCTGTGGACCATTGGCGTCAACTACATTCAGGGTTACTTCCTGCAGGAGCCTTCAGACAGCATCTCCTATGAATTCACCAGCACCTGACTCTTTTGGGCGGGGAGCGGTTTTCGGCAGTGGTCCGGTTTAGCGAAAACCCAACCTATTATCGCTGCTTGCAGGCAATGCTCACCAAGGCATGAAGGTGTTTATAAATGACATCGGTCGGGTGACATTGTAATTGATGTGCGCCATATCGTTGCGCATGTCATGGGTGGTATAGGTAATGGACTTTATTGCTCGATCCATGGAATCCATTGTCTGATCCATAGAGTCGATGCTGGTCAACATCGGCTCCAACGTACTTATCTTGTCACTGATATACTCCATATTAGTCGCTATCGTCCTGATATTGGCGGTCAAATGATTCATGTTGTCAGAAACCGCCTGGAAATTGCTGGACATCACCGTCATATTCGAGTCCACGCTGATCGCGAGATAGTGAATGTCCCGGGTCAGGCTGTAGATCAGGAAAAAACCATAACCCGCCAGTAAAATAAACCCGAACAGAGAAGGATAGACAATCAACTCCCAACGCCGTGCACTGGTTTCAAAAGCCTGTGATAGCCGTTCGAATGAGCTGTCGATCCGCTCATCGTTGAGCGTCTTGGCTCGCGCCTCTTGAAGTGTTGATCTTTTCTCAATCATACCCACTGAACCTGCGGTTTGGCGATGGTCGAGTGTAGCATAATCGTCCCTTGAAACAACTCAGACGATTGTCCGCAAAACGCCGGACAAGCCAATGTATCGCAAGATATTACAATAGTTTATTTTTGTATAAATATTATTTGCCATCATCTTTGGCTGCATCGTCCAAGCGTCAGCCACTATCCTTTTCGTTATCGATAAATGGTTGCAGCTGCCTCTCTCCCTGGCCTCAAAATGCCCTATGTCACCTCCGTGCGCTACTCAACCCGTGAGTGGATGGAATCGATTCAGTCTTCTCTGTAACTCTATTGACACACGAAGCAACAGCGGCAGGTACAGCTCCCGCTGCGGGTGGCAAGATACTGCCGGATAGACAGACTGGAGGGAAAATGTCTAAACCTTCTCCCCTACCAATCCAGGATAGAGCTTTGCGCACAGTGCATTGAATTCACTGGTTCCTTTGGACGTTGTGCTGAGTTCGAATACTGCCAGACCTTCACTGAAGGAGCGACGAAAAATGGTCCGCTGGGAAAGCCGCGGTTTTAAAAACCGGATGCCAGGAAGCGATACCAATGCGGCGGCTGCCTCATCTGTCTCCCTTACCGCATGATGCGTATCGCCCCGATTGATAAACCCAAGTATCTCCAGGTTCCGCTCTGGATTGAGGCTGTTGACAAATTGTATGAAGCGCTGGGTCGACCAGATATCCGCCTGCGACGGAGGCACCGGAACCAGTATTCGGTCTGCCAGCAGAATCGCCTTCTTCATCATCTCCAGATCCGCTGTGCCTATATCTATCAAAACCTCATCGGCACTTTTCAGCTTCTCCTGGTCGAGATAGCTCTTCCCCCTTACCGAGATCGTGGGTTTATACCCCTCCTCCTGACGTACTTCCGCAACATCTCTCAGAGTCGCTTGAGGGTCCAGATCGATTACCTGAACGGCGCACTCGGCAAGCGTCAGCCAGATTGCCAGATTAAAAGTCACTGTGCTCTTCCCCGAACCGCCTTTTAAGCTGCCTACGACCGTTATCATGCCATCACCTATATCAATGGGTTGGGTATCCGGTGATTGCCCGAGCTCTATCAATGCTGCGAAGCCACGTGCTATCGAACTCCAGCGCTGCCGATATACAGATCAGATCATCGGGAGCAGGGCATAACCGGAATGGCTGAAGCGGGAAGTTCACCGCAACGTAATCCACTGATCGCGCCATTCAAATCTGCGCCTCCCTAAGGAAGTGGCCTGAAAAGAGGCCCCACGGGTCTGTACCCGAGTGGTTCTCCGGAAAAACTGTATCCGCCGGGATAGGTTTCGGATTCCGACGTGGGCACCTCTACCCAGTATTGACGCTCATCACGTAAATCCGGCTTGGCATGGTCGAGCGGTCGAAATACAGGTGCTACCATCGTTGAGCCATTACTTCCGCCCCAGGCGTTTCCGAAGCGCCCCTTAGCGGATTGGGGTCTGAATCGGGGAAAAGCATCCTCCGGCTCACTCGTCCTCGGTGTATCACGAAATTTGTACCCTTTGTACGATAGTTCGTGTGGAAGATAGTGATCCGGCGGTATGAAGCGGTAATCCGTAGTGGCGTTCCCAAACTCTACTACCGGAGAAAGTGCTAGTGCATTTTGTTCAGAATAGAGTGACTTTCGCCCCCAGATGACTGGGCGGTCGTTTTGAAACTGCCCTGTCTCTGCATACGGGTAGCCTTTGCTCGTCTCACCGACAACAGCAGGTGAAACCACTACCAGAACAAGTGAAAAGAATTGCCGCAGGCTCAATACGAGAATTTTGTTGCTGATTTCAACCCCCTGATAGCGGATCACCGGTTAACCACAATAAACTGCTCCCTCGGGGTTGACTGTATACCCTCGAGCAATAATACAGCTAAAATCTGCCCGAACGGTTATCGTTCCAACTCACACTCGGTCAGGACTCTATTCCATCCAAATCACTCACCTTGAGCCGTATCCCTCTGCGTCCCTCTTTTTTTATCGCACTTCCATTCCCAGAGGCACCTAACTTTTTAGTAATGGCGGGCGCATTCCTGCCTCCCTTAGTGGTATTGCCGGCTCGGCTCTTCTGAACTGCAGTCCTGGTTCCACTCGCTTCTAGCTGTTCGCGATTTCTATCAAGTGCGCTTCGTCTGTCGTTAACGAGGTTCGATTTCCGAACAGCGATATTCTTCCTAACTACCGTTTTTTTCTTTATTCGAGTCGCCCGATTTACACCCGCGCCGGATTCCTGCCTCACTTCCGGTTGTGGAGTAGCCAGCTCGGATAATGCGACAGGCTCATCGGTGGCGAACGTTGTCAACGATTTCGCTTCAATTTCATCGTGCGGTGGACTTTCCACTGTTGCCCGGGGTGCTTCCTGCACAGCTTTCTGTACCGATGCATCCTCCGTTGTAATAAGAGTCTGTTCAGCGTTGGATTGCGACCGATCACCAGCTGGCAGCGCACTTTTTGTGACATCACCTGCTGCAGATGTCAGCGGAGGTTTACCGGATTCAGCGCTGCCGCCAGCCGTCCCGTCTGTGGTGGGTGCTGGCGATTTTGCTTTTGGTGGTACCGGAGGAGGTGTGGCAGGTTTGCGTTTAAACAACTGTCCAATCAACAGGAAAATGCCTCTGATTGCGTAGAACAGCATCAGCAGTATTGATGCTACCGTACCCCAGATCCTGATCAGGAGCGGTGTTTTTGGTAACTGCTGCTTGGGCTGATGCCCCAGTTGTTCCTCCTCAGTTACGGGAAGGACCCCTGAAGGCCCGGTAATGGCAGCAACCTCCATCAGTGCCTTGCTCGACTTGATGCATCCGAGCGGAATAACTATCAACGTCAAAATAGTTGACACCATTACCCCGGATGCTAAAGAGATGGCCATTCCCTGGAAAATCGGGTCGGTAAAAATCACGCTGGAGCCGCAGACCAGCGCCAGTGCTGTAATCATGATCGGCCGGGTACGGGTCTTACACGCACGAATGACTGCCTCAGCTACCGGTATGCCACGCTGCACTTCATGTACCGAGAAGTCAACCAGCAGGATGGAATTACGCACAATAATACCGGCTAATGCTATCCAGCCGATCATCGAGGTTGCAGTAAATTCCGCGTCCATGACCGCATGCATGGGGATGATACCAAGCAGCGTCAGCGGTATTGGCGCCATGATGAGCGCCGGAATCTTGAAGTTGCCGAATTCCCAAACCACCAACATATAAATGAGAACCAACGCCACGATGAACGCCCCACCCATATCTCGGAACGTTTCGAAAGTGACTGTCCACTCGCCGGTCCATTCTATGCTGGAAACACGATCATCATTCGGTGGTCCGAACCAGTAGGCATCCAGCTTAACTCCATCCGGTGTGGTATAAGATTCAGCCAAGATATCCTGTACCTGAAACATACCGTATACCGGCGCGGCCAACTCACCACCAACATCGGCCACAACATACTCTATCGAGCGCAAATCCTTATGAAAAATTATCGGCTCTTCTGAAACCTGCTCAAAGCGTCCAAGCTCCCGTAGTGGAATACTGGTTCCACTCTGAGAGAGTATCGGCAGGTCACCCAGACGGGTCACCTGAGAACGTTCTGCCAGCGGCACCTGAATAACGAGATGCACTGGCTCATGTCCTGCGCGCTGCTTCACATCTCCAAGCACCATACCACCCAGCGCCATGGAGAGGTTACGGTTGATGGAATCGACGGAGATACCACGGCGTACAGCTTTCTCCGTGTCCACATGGAAGCGCCAATACCTATAGGGATCGCGCATGTAGTTATCTACATCCCGCAAGCTTTCGGTTTGTGCGAATATCTCTGTGAGATCCCGGGCAACCTGACTACGAACCGCTGTATTTGGCCCATGCACCTCCGCCACGACCGACTGTAGTACCGGTGGTCCGGGTGGCATCTCTACGATGGAAAAACGGGCGTCGCTCCCCTTCAACAACACGCTGATATCGGCGCGTGCCTGAACAGCCAAATCGTGACTCGAGCGCTTGCGTTTGGATTTATGCAGGAGTTGCACCTGAACCTCACCCTGCCAGGGATTCTGTCGCAGGTAGTAGTGGCGTACCATGCCATTAAAGTCGAATGGCCTGGCAGTCCCGGCATAAACTTGAACTGCAGTCACTTCCGGCATCTTGCGAACCGTTTCAGCGATGCTGTGTGCAACATTAGCGGTCACTGGCAGCGCGGTTCCCTCCGGCATATCCAGCACAACAGAAAACTCTGGTTTGTTGTCCAGCGGTAACATCTTTACCGCTACCCATTTGGTGTAAAACATGGAGCAAGCGAAGAAGAAGCTGCCCCACAATGCGATTCTGAAAATATATCGTTTGCGTGGATACTCTATCAGCGGTGTCAGCAGTTTTCTGTAAAAACCTTCAAGCCACTCCGCTTCCCGGTGCTCCCTCCTCTCTGCCACCTCCAGATAGGACATGCTCGGACGCAGCCATCTGGAGATAGTAAGCCAGGGCGTGAACACAAATGCGGCAAACAACGATATGAGCATAGCCGCCGATCCCAGCGCTGGAATCGGCTCCATGTAGGGTCCCATCATTCCGCTGACAAACCCCATCGGCAGCAGCGCTGCGATAACGGTAAATGTCGCGAGAATGGTCGGGTTACCAACCTCCGCAACCGCGTCGACCGCGGTCTCCATATCCGTCTTGCCCTCTTCCAGCCAGCGCCGGTAGATATTCTCCACGACCACAATCGCATCATCGACCAAGATGCCGATCGAGAAGATCAACGCAAACAAACTGACACGGTCGATCGTGTAACCCGTGACGAAGGCGAAAAAGATGGTCATCAGCAGCACGACCGGAATAACCAAGACAACCACAATAGCCGGACGCAGCGCACGGAAAGCCAACAGCACCAGTAGAAAAACAAACCCGGTAGCGACGAAGAGCTTGAAGATCAGTTCATTGACCTTGTCATTCGCAGTCTCACCATAATCCCGCGTTATGCTAACCTCCACATTGGCCGGAATCCGCGTCCCCTTCAGATCATGCACGCGATTGATGATGTTGTTTGCAACAGTAACACCGTTGACGCCCTCTTTTTTTGCCACTGCGATAGTTACCGCGGGAGAACTGCTGACAGACTCCGGGTAGTCCCCTGCCGGTCCGGTATAGTAGGTAACCATCTGGGTGGCGTCACCGGGACCCTGGGTGACCCTGGCGACATCGTGCATATAGACAGGCACATTGTTGTGCGTACCTACGATCAGGCTGTTGACATCATCCAGTGTCTTTAGAAAAGAGCCGGTCGTTACCGTAAAATGGGTATTGCCCGACTCGACGCCCCCTGCCTGTTTCTCACTGTTGGCTGTGCGCACCGTCTCAGCGACCTGGTCGAGGCTGATAGCATATCCCGCGAGACGCTCTGGATAGACCTCTATTGTGACCTGTTCCGAGCGTCCCCCAACAACAAAACCATTCCCAGTGTCTGGGATCTCCTTTATGCTTTGCAACACATCCTGCGCCAACATGCGCAGTTGGCCGTCATCGACATCAACGACACCGTCCTTGTCCAGATCTTTTGACCAGAGTGTGATGTTCACCACCGGTACATCGTCGATGCCTTTGGACTTCACCAACGGCGGAGAGACCCCGGGTGGCATCAGATCCATATTGGTTGAAAGCTTGTCGTTGACTTTGACCAGTGAGGGTCCCATCAATTCGCCAACATCAAACTCTATCGTCACCATGCCTGAACCGCGCTGGGTGGCAGAGTAAACGTGCTTGACCCCCGGAATCTCGCTCATGATCCGCTCCAGCGGCTCAATCGCAAGGTTTGCCACCTGTTCGGCAGATGCAGCCGCATACTCAATGAAGATGTCCACCATCGGGACAGAGATTTGTGGATCCTCCTGCCTGGGTGTCAACACCAGACCGAGCAGGCCCATCAACATCATAGCGATGAAGAGTAACGGGGAGAGCGGAGAGTTGATGAAGAACCGGGCAGACCGGCCTGCCAGGCCCAGTTCTTCGTCTGTCAACACTGCTTTTTTCCGATTATTGGGATTCGACTCTTCCTGGTTCATTTCGATACGTTTACACTTTTTTAATTATGTAACGAGCGCCGTTAGGCCGCAGCACAACCATTGCTGACCCGAATTCTAAAAATACTGGCTGTCGAGTTCAGTTTCTAGTAGGAGCAGACCAACCCGAAGAGACCGTCAAACCAGGATTACGCAGTACCCTCTCGCCTTCGCTCAGGCCGGAGAGTACACTTATATAACCTCCATCCAGGTTTTCACCCACGCGGATCAGCCTCAACTCCGCCTGACCGTCGCTGCCTTCGACATAGACCCCTGGCAGGCTCCCGTTGTACCGAACCGCACTGGTGGGAATCACTGGGTAGTTGCGCGCAGGCGCGGTGAAATCAGGCACCAGAACTTTTGCATACATGCCAGGCGCAGACACACCCTGCGGCAAATCAAACTTCACCTTCACGGTGTGCCGCTGGGCATCCGCCATCGGGAATATCTGGGCCACCCGAACCGGCACAACCTGGTCGCCAACATCCAGTTGAGCCTGAAGCATCATCCCTTCGTTCAATCCAGGTCTCAGCCTGGCCGGCACATCAACCAATACCTGCAGATACTCAACATCCGCAAACACGAGCAGCGGCTGTCCCGGTTGCATCGTGTCACCCTCCTCAATGTACTTCTTGATTATCACCCCGTCGAATGGAGCAAGACTCTTTGCGTCTCTCAGCTTCGCATCGATCGCCTCAATCGCCGAACGGGCTGACATGATCGCGTTGCGAGCTTGGTTTATCTGTATTCCGGAAGAATAGAGATCCGCGCGACGCTCTACACCGCGTTGACGGGTTCCGGAGAAACTCTCCATGGGTTGAGTGAACATCTGGTCGAACAAATTAGGGATACCCATACCGCCAGGAGCAGCTTCCCCCTGGGGTGACCAGAGTTCACGATCATACTTGATACCTGCAGATTGAAACTGGCTCTCTGCATTCGCCAATTGTGCCAGCGCCGAATTTCGTTTGGCGAGAAGCTCTGAGTCATCCAGTGCAACCAACAGGCTCCCCTGCTTGAATGAATCTCCTTCGATGCCTGCCAGATATTTGACTCGTCCCGGCAATTGAGCCGCCAGAGTTACCTCCCGGTAAGGGATGACTGTTCCACCCAGAGAGACGGTTGGGGCGCCGCGCGCCTGCTGCACAGTGAAGTAATCTCCACTGCCTGCTTGAGCCCGACCTTGAGCCGGTAGGGCTGTGGCAAAGGCTAAACCCACAGCCAATGCAAGCGCTTGAACTTTAATTCCCATCTCGATTTCAACCTGACTGATATCTGAACCGCTTTGGTTTGGTGATCGACGGTGCCGTTGTTCAAAGTGCAAAGAGGCTATGCAGGCAACTCTTCGCAAGACGCAAAACCCTACTAGACTCTACCCATTACAGAGAACGTTTTGATAAAAGGCCCGGCCATACGTGGATCTTTGAGCATCGCTCCGTAATCACCCACTTTGAATTTCATTTTGCCGGAAGTGAAAGCCATTCCCAACCCCATCATTCCCGGTGGCTTACTGATCCATTTGTTCCACTGATCCTCGGAACAGCGAATATCCCAGTTAAGCGTCTCGCCATTGTAGGCTCCGGCACTCACCGCTTGACCATTTTCGATAGTGATGACTCCCCTTGGCTGAGCCTCTCCTTCTATGCCGTAACCAATGACACTGCCGAAACCGATCTGTGCCAATGATCCGGTCAATTCCGCATCCTGGTTCCATTGCTCCATAAAGCCTTGCATCCACTCATTGGAAAATAGGTCAGCCATTCAAACCTCCGATTTGCAAAATTTTTTTGGGTTTTTTCGATTGTTAAGAACCAATGTATCCGGGGCGGACAAGCACAATCGTGCCGCCACAAGTATCCCCCAACCCCCCAGCCATTGCAACAAAAGCCATCCTCAACACAAGGGTAAATAAAGATAATTAGAATATACAAATATTATGGTTCATTGAGTTGCAATTTGTCCAGGAAATTTCCCTTACAGCAATCAATCCATGGTAATGCATCGACATTCTGAAGTCAGAGTACCCCGGCTGTTCTCAAGCATGCCAGAGAAGGTTATGATGAGCTACGGGTGGTTGGTGAAATCATTATAAGGAACCCCCAAACGCAGCATCCAAGACGATCAGCAAACACCAATTCCAATTCAGAACATATCGAGAAGTAACATTACTGCTTGTTGAATAAACAGAAAAAAATCCCAGAGTAGACAGGAGCCGACATGAACAGCGCAGGAAAACTGATTGAAGGACGCCTAAAACACCTTGAGAGCCACCTCGAGCAGGAGAATCCTGTTCTCTTGAAAACTGTTCAAAGCTTCAGAAAGCTGGATCGTATCGCGCGCAAGATAGGACTACTGGAACCCGAGGACTCCTATGCCACGCAAATTCCCTGGTGGCCCATGGTATCAGTGTTGGGAACCTTTTCCGCCGGTAAATCGACATTCATTAACCACTACCTGGGCGTCAAGTTACAACGCACCGGAAACCAGGCGGTGGATGATCGCTTCAGCGTTATCTGCTATAGCCGCGAGAATACCTCGCACTCCCTGCCGGGCGTGGCTCTAGACTCCGATCCCAGGTTTCCTTTCTACCAGATGAGTGATGAGATCGAGCGGGTTGCCGAAGGTGAGGGTCGACGTATTGACGCTTATCTGACACTGAAAACCTGTCCCAGCGAGAAGTTGCGCGGCAAGATCCTGATCGACTCCCCCGGATTTGACGCAGATGCACAACGGACCTCAACCTTGAGAATAACCGATCACATCATTGACCTCTCTGATCTGGTGCTGGTGCTGTTCGATGCACGACATCCTGAGCCAGGCGCGATGAAGGATACGTTGGACCATCTGGTGAGCAATACCATCAACCGCCCGGATTCAGGAAAGTTTCTGTATATCCTCAACCAGATCGACGCCACCGCTCGTGAGGACAACCCGGAGGAGGTGGTTGCAGCCTGGCAGCGTGCGATGGGGGACCGTGGTCTGACAGCAGGCCGCTTCTTCACTATTTACGACCCGTCGTCCGCGCTGCCGATTGACGATGAGGCGCTGAAAGAACGCTTTGAAAGAAAACGCGACGAAGATCTCGGAGAGATCCACTCCAGAATGAAGGAGGTCGAAGTGGAGCGCGCCTACCGTATCGTCGGTGCGCTGGAGAAGACTTCACGCGACATCGAAGAGAAAGCGGCGCCAGAATTGTCCAGCGCACTGCGCAGTTGGAAAAAAAGGGTGATTTGGGGCGATAGCTTCGTCTTTGCTCTGGTGCTGATAGCGCTGCTATTTTTCAGCAGTGAACTGGGTTACTGGCAAGGGGCCAGTTTTGCACCACCCTGGTTGGAATCGATCACCTCCACCCCATGGATGTTGTACAGTAGCGTGATCCTGCTCGTTTTGATCATCCTGGGCATTCACTATCTGGTTCGGACAGTGACTGCCAGGAGAATCGCTGCCCAGTTAAGCAATCGTGCCGGGTCGCTCAATATCCGCGGCAACCTGGCACGGGCCTTCTTACGTAATACGCGCCCCTGGCGTACTATATTCAGCAAAACTCCGGTGGGTTGGGGACGCTGGGCACGTAAGCGACTGCATGAGGTTACCCAGGAGGCTGACGATTATGTGCAGATCCTGAACGACCGCTTCACCAATCCCTCCGGTGACTCTGCGCAGGTTGTACTCTCTACATCGGATGACCCGAAAGGCAGCGGCGAAACAGTGAAAAGTCAGCAACAGGAAAGCGTATAACCCGCCAGAGCAAGGCAATATCTCCCTGCAGGTCTGGGGAGCGGTTACATCACCGCTCCCCATGTAAGTTTCTGATTGATTCAAAGATTTTTCTTGACCGATCCCGGCACATAGAACAGGCGTCGGTTTCTACCCTGCTCCTTGCAGGTGTACATGGCAAAATCTGCCTGTCGATAGATCTCCTGCAACCACTCCGATAGATCACACGATCCTTCTCCCTGGGTCGTGGTCATGCCAATGCTGGCGGTAAGAACCAGATTCTCCATGCTGCCCCCTAAATCCAACGAAGCGATCTTCTCCTGAATTCTTTTCGCCATCAGATCGGCACCGACCGGGCCTGTATTGGGTAACAGCAGTACGAACTCCTCACCTCCAAGACGGGCGATCATATCGCCGGCGCGTGCCTGCGCCTTTAACGCATCCGCAATCAGACGCAATACGCGATCACCAATCGCATGCCCCCAGGTGTCGTTGATTCGCTTGAAGTAGTCGATATCCACCAGCAACAGGCTTATCGCACTCCTGTCCCGTCGTGACCGTGCCAGCATTGCCTCGCCTTCTATGAAGAAATAGCGCCGGTTGTGCAGGCCGGTCAGGTCATCTGTGGTAGACAAGCGCTGATAGCGCTGACGCAGATCCTCGGATTCGGTCAAAGCATTTTCCAGCGCCAGTGTGCGCTGAGTGATCATCTCTTCCAGGTTATGCAACAACCTGTGACTACTTAGAAATCTCCCTAAACAGTTTCCGAACAGCACGAGAAAATGCTGGTGCCAATACTCAAAAAATTCCGGTGAGTGGTGAACGACAACCAAAACTCCCAACACGGAGTCCCCTGACTTGATTGGAATGGAGAACAGTGAAGCTGCGTCTGGAAACATCCCGATATCGCGCAGATCATGTAGGCTCTCTTCACTGCTACAGTCACAACAGTGCTGAATCGTGCCAGTGGTGAAAGTGGTGCCAACGATCCCTCTAGTTAATGGCAAACTGAGCCTACCAAGCTCTGTAGTCGTCACATGGACCGGATATGTCAGCAACTGCCCCGGCTTTCGTGTCGTAGCCGCACAAACCAGACAATCGTCCCTCTGCAGAAACAGCGAACAGTTTTCCAGATCCTGATGTCTGACCAAGGCTGTCAGTGCCTGTTGTATGAGTACACTTTCAGGCACCCCTTCCAAATCCATTTCGGACAGCTGGTGAATAGCAGAGAGTGCATCCACCAATGCAATATAGTTGTCAGCCAGACTGGTATTTTTCATCATTCAGCGCCGTCGGTGTATCAACTCAACAGCATTGCAACGGCACGTAAGTTATCACTTTGACTGAGAAATCTTTCTTCAATATTAAAACATTCCTGACGTTCCAACCCGAGTACCCGCTGCATATCGAGGTTGTCGGACAATGTTATCGGCTCGTTCGATATCTGTGCGTTAATCCAGTGGCTAGCCGCCCGCACTGACTCCAGGTGACAAAAATACTGGCCACCATAGTCACGCTTGGTGAAATTTCCGACCACTTCGGGGACCGCTTCTGGCAGGTGCCAGCGCCGCAGCAGCCACTCACCCGACTCCCATTGATCCACACCAATAATGTCACGTTCCAGCGCAAACAAATCGAGTTCCGGATCTCGTCGATAGTCACCAAGAGCTATGGAAAGCTCTACTGGAAAAAGGTTCGCCAGCAGTAGTTGTCCCAGATTGTGCAGCAGACCGCATAAATAAACGCTGTCCCCTAGTGAGGCATTCGGAAGCGACGCCCGCTGCACGATCATTCGAGCTAATGCGGCACTGCCAAGTGATGTGTACCAGTATTCTGGGACGCTAAACTCCCTGCAGGCGTTGATGTTGAATGAGCTCGCCATCGATATGCTCAGGGAAAGGCTCTTCACCAGATTCATGCCCAGGACTCTGATGATTGCTTCACGAACGTTATTGATCTCGCGCACCTGCCCGAAATAGGCCGAATTCGCCAGTCCGAGGATACGCGCAGCCAGCGGGGGATCCTGTTCGATCACCTCAATAACCACCTCCAACTCCACATCAGGGTCCCCTATCAGCTTCAGTAAGCGAGATGCTGTCCTGGGGAGTGGCGGAAGAGTCGTTATTCGGTTAAATTTATCGTTAACCCGTTCATTACAAGCCTCTGTCATCATCCAGGCTCCTCATTGTTTTCTCATAACTTGCCCTTATTTTTCTTTCTATTACACTGGCTAAAAGCATTCAGCGGAGTGTTACGAATATAGCGTCAGGTGCTTTTAGTTCTTTAATCATTTGGTTATTTGTATAAGCATGAACGATACAATTTCACCCGAATCGATAGTGCAGCGGCAGATACAGGTACCATCCCATCCGGTATGGCCCGAACTGACCGACCTAGAGTTGGCAGCATCAAAAAGCCGCATCAAAAAGCTCCTGGAGTCGAGGAATGCGGTTCTGGTAGCCCATTACTATACCGATTCCAATCTACAGGAGTTGGCGGAAGAGAGTGGCGGCTGTGTAGCCGACTCGCTTGAGATGGCGCGGTTTGGCACTGTCCAGAGCGCCAAAACGCTGGTTGTCTGTGGCGTACGATTCATGGGTGAAACCGCAAAGATACTCAACCCCGAAAAACGCGTACTGATGCCGGATTTAAATGCCACCTGCTCATTGGACGAGGGGTGTCCGGCCGACGCATTCTCTCATTTCTGCGACCAGCATCCCGACCACACAGTCGTGGTTTACGCCAATACCAGCGCCGCAGTCAAAGCAAGGTCAGACTGGGTGGTCACCTCTGGCATCGCCCTCCCGATCCTGACCCATCTCGCTGCGCGCGGGGAGAAGGTACTGTGGGCGCCGGACAAACATTTAGGCAGATACATCCAGCGCGTTACCGGGATTGAAATGCTGTTGTGGCAAGGCTCCTGCGCCGTGCACGAAGAGTTCAAGTCGATAGCGCTGGAGCGCATCCGAAGGCTCCATCCTGAAGCAGCAGTCCTGGTTCATCCGGAGTCCCCCGAAGCAGTGATCGACCAGGCGGATGTCGTGGGTTCCACCACTGCGCTGATTCAGGCGGTGAAGAAGATGAAAAACAAGTCGTTTATCGTTGCCACTGACAGCGGCATCTTCCATAAGATGAAACAGTTGGCTCCAGAAAAACAACTGATCGAAGCACCCACTGCAGGAGAAGGCGCAACCTGCCAGAGTTGTGCACACTGCCCCTGGATGGCCATGAACTCACTGCAGAATTTGGAACAGGTGCTACTGACCGGAGAAAACGAAATTGAAATCGATCCGGAAATCAGCAGACGCGCCAGGCTTCCAATTCAGCGTATGCTTGATTTTGCCAGAAGCCATCAGCATGAAAAAAGTGGTTGATCAGGCCACCGATTCCGGGACCTACCCGGCACACCCATATCAAGCGTCATCTATACCGGGCCCCACACTCTGACCGCAGATTCCTGCAGATTGCGCCTGGGCACGCAACCCGTCCGGATCCAGAATCTGGATCCGGCCTCCCATGACCCTCACCAATCCCTGACTGGTGAAGTTGTTGAGAATGCGGGAAAAGGTTTCAGGCTTAACAGAGAGCCTGGATGCCAACACCCCTTTTGGGGTATCCAAATCAATCTCTACCGGGAGTTTTGACTTGTTCAGCAAACACTTTCCGCACAGATATCCCGCCACTCTACCACTGGCGCTCTGCAGTGTGAGATCGTCAATCTCTTTGATTAGATTACGCAGGCGCATGCTCATATCACCCATCAAACGAAAACAGGTGTCGACCGATTCACGCAGTAATTTCAGGAAATCTCTGTTGTCGATCGCCAACAGTAAGGTATCTCCGAGTGCGACCGCTCGTACCGGGTAGACAGGGGCATTGGAGAACATCAATGCTTCAGCAAATGTGTGGCCTGCGGATACGACTTGGATGACCTTCTCATTTCCGTTCAGGGAGAGGCGGGAGAGCTTAATCTGACCATCGACCACCATAAAGAAACGGCGCGCCTCATCACCCGATTCGAACAGTGCAGCACCGTCCCGAAGCTGGATCTTATGAGTGAAGGAGCGAACCCTGTCCAACTGGGAATCAGTTAATTGTGAAAACAGGTAGGTGTCTTTCAAATCAAATGCCATATCTGATAGATCTCTTTTTAATTCTGATAGATAGAGATTGATCCACCGCTCGGGACTGGAACGTAAGTTTATGGATTTTAGCGCATTGCAAGCTTACCGGAAAACCGATTGGTCAGCTTCACTCTGCCATCCACAATAGCGCTAGAGTCCCAAGTATCGGTGCTATATGACTATGGGATGCAACACTCGCACCGGCCACCGCTCCATTGTCTATAGAATAGATGATACAGGACGAGAGTGGAGATCGAGTTGGCCCGGCACCCGTTTTGATATGACCCGACTCAGCAGACGGATTCCTGGGTTGTCGGTTCCAGCAACCTGAATGTGGCACGAAAACGCCCCACAGCAAGAAAAAGATTGATCAGCAGCAGTAGGTTACTTGCAATAAACAGCAACGCCGCCGGTCGTGAAAACCACAGGGGCATAACTGCAGCGGCCGCACTGAACAAAAATGCAGAGAGATGCAGGTAAAACTGGCGTTTCGCCGCCCTGTCGGTAACGAACTCCTTCATATTCGGTATCCTGACCATCATGCACATCAGATTCATTTGCCGATTCTGCAGATGAAACCAGCAGAGAAAAGGTACGATTTTATAAAGCATCCCGTTTACCACCGAGAGCACAACCCCTTGAACTAGTCCGATACCGAGAAGTATGGAAAAGTATTGCGCCTCCCGCACCGGTGGAAACAGTACCCCGCTCAACCAGAACAGCGCGCTTCCGGCAAGCAGAATCATTCCCAAACGCCAGAACAGCAGCGTTACGTCAGGTACCCGCCGCTTGCGGCGGGACTGCAGCAGAAGGGTGTAGATGGAGAACAGAGTAAAACCGAACACCACCACCATCAGCACCAGTAGTGCCAACAGGCTTATCCACGCAGCCACAATCCATCCGGAGCGCAACAGCAACCAGATCAGCAGAGCGACAAAGATCATCCAGGGCAGAAAACGCTTTACCCAATCCGGGTACTCGGGGGTCACCTGAAACATCGGAACCAGCTGAAATGAGACACTGATCAGCAGCAGTCCCATCCACCCAAGCAGCCCCCAACCCAGATGCGCGTCTGCCAGAATTGCAAGATTCGGTATGCGGATGATACCAGCGTAACCGAGCGCGGCTATACTACCCAGCAACAGGGTCAACAAAAGCGCAGATACAGCCAGCTTCATTCCGCCGACAGTGGCGCCGGAGGAGATGACGCGCAATTGCGCGATCGTCACAGCGGCAATGAAAGCGCACAATCCCACACCTATAGCAACCAATGCAATCAGCATGATCAGCGGTGTGCCGGTCAAAAATGCGAGCACCAACGCCAGCGTGCCCAACACCAACAATACATGTAGCGAAGCCCCGACCATGACCACATGCGGGACCGGGGAACCGGCGATCACTGGCAACATCTGCAACATGGCACCACACATCACCATCGTCAGGAAGCCCAGCGTCATCATATGGGTCAGTCCCAGCATCAGTGGTGACCAGCGGGAGACGAATGGGGTTTCGCCATAAAACAACACCAGGAATCCTGACACAATCCCAAACAGTGGTGCTGTCAGGAAAAAACGGAACGGGATGGAGATGGGTGGCGCCTGTTCCAGTGAGAGGCTCGCGGTATTCAACATCGATGCGAACTCAACAACTTTGCACAGCGCTCTCAGCCTGTTGGTCACCTCGATGCCAGATCAGTATCTCGAACCGGCTTGTCCCACCTGTACGGGTTGACCAGGAGAATCCCCCCTTTTCGAGCAGAGGATAGAGTAGATGGGGTTCGCGACGGTGTACAATCCGCAGAACATCTCCTCGCTTGAGTCGTTTTATCGCCTCGATAGTACGCTCCAGCGGTTCACAAGGCTCTAACTCACTAACATCCAGTTGGTGTTCCATAATTTTGCTTGCATCTTACTGTGTAGATCAGGAGGAGTGTATCTCTTGGGCAATCTCTGCACCCGCTTCTCCCAACGTCCTGTCCATCATCGGATAAAGCATCTGCTCCTCTTTCATATTGTGCTGCTGAATGATCATCATCAGGGTTTCAGACAATCCGAGATAGCGGGTATCATCCCTGTCCGCGACCGCCTGCTCCATCTCCGAGAGAAGCTGCCTCATCTGATTGTGCTCCATTCGCATAATCTGCACTGGCCCCATCGCATGGCCTATGTGCTGCTCGAAGGCAGGAAACAGACGTTCCTCTTCCATCGCAAAATGGTTGAGTGTGGCATCACGGAATGCGGCGAATGCTTTCCCCCCTTCACCCCAATCTTTGGTGGATACCAGGTTTTCGGCGTCACTGAAGATCTCATCGCAGCGCCTGTGGTCTGCGGCCATGATGGTGATGATGGTTGCCATAATATATCCCGTTTAACCCAAGAACTGAGAATGTAAGAATAGCTATGCCATCTGGCTCCACATTGATGCTCGTCAAACTGGCAGGATTCATCCATTCTGAAAAACCTTCTCTATATTACTAAAAATACGTCTCCTGATTACTCAGACAATTGACTCTTCGTTCACCCATTCTGATTGGAAACCGTAGCTGAACAGCACTTGCCTTGACCTGAATCAATGTCTTTCACATTGCTCTCCCTATAGGTTAGTCAGGGCTGATCAGGCTGCTGGCAGACATAATCTTTTGTCAAAAATATCGTCTGAAAAAGAGGTTCACGATATCAGCCAGAATGGGTCCAAACAACCGCTTGTCTACCACCACCTGGATTGGAGCCCAGGAGTACCTTGCCGGTATGTGCCACCCCAGTAAGCAACGAAAATAACTTTATCCAGATTTAAGGAGAGGCGAAGTGAAATTCCATCGGTTATTGGTTTCTGCAGCGGCAGGGATCTTTTTGCTGATAGTTCAGGCAGGCTTTACTGCAACTGCCACTACTATGACGCAAAAAACCCTGAGTGAAGATCAACTGGCACACAAGGATTGTCTGGGTTGCCACATCAATGTCACACCCGGCATCGTCACTCAACACCTCGACAGTCCGCATGCCAATACCAAGATAAAGGAGGAAGAGGTCCGCTGCCATGACTGTCACGGTACCGACCACAACACCATGGATGACTGGGCCAAAGCGGCCATGCCTACAGCTGAGACTTGTGGCGAGTGCCATAAGAAACAGATGAAACAGCATAAAGGCGGCAAACACAACCTCGGGTGGATGGTGATGAAGTCCCAAATCGCCTGGCACGGACAACCCGGCTCCATCACCGAGCAGGGCTACCGGGGCTGTTCGGGATGCCATAAAATCGGCGAAAAAGGGTTGTTGGGTGTTACCGACGGCAATATGGGTGAGATCTACCATGACGGCGGTAAGGAGGCTTCGGCCTACCGCTACGGTAACGCCCAATGCGATGCCTGCCATACCCGTCACAGCTTCAAGAAATCCGAAGCGAAGGACCCAAGAGCCTGCTCCAACTGTCACATGGGCTTCGACCATCCCCAATGGGAGATGTATACCTCCGCGAAACATGGCGTCATCTGGGGTATCGAAGGCCATGAAGAGGATGCACGTGCCCCCACCTGCCAGAGCTGCCACATTATGGAAGGGGACCATGAGGTGAAGACACCCTGGGGCTTCCTCGGACTGCGCATTCCCACTCAGGCGAATGTACTGGCACTGATCGATGTCGCGCCATCCCTGGAGGAGCCGCTGAGAAAACTGGCAGCAGCACTGCCGACCGGAAACTATATCGATGTCGACGACGATCCTCAGTGGGCGTTCGATCGGGCGTTGATCCTGCAGGCAGCTGGTGTACTGGATGACGCGCTGCAGCCGACGGAACGTTTCATTGAAATCGTTGTTCAGGCGCAGGCAGCCCGCGGACCGGAAGAGTTCAATGCGATCCGCACCAAGATGAAGGCAAACTGCAACAAGTGCCATGCAATGGGCTTCGTCAACGCACATTTCAAAGCCTCCGATGAGATCGTCAAGGCGGCAGACCATGAGTTTGCCAAAGCCATCCAGGCAGTTCAGGGTCTTTATCGGGACGGTATCTTACAGAAACCCGAAGGGTGGAAGTATGCGCCTGATCTGCTCCAGTATTACGACGCTAAGACCAAGATAGAGCAGGAACTCTACCTGATCATGCTGGAGTATCGTCAGCGCACTTTCCAAGGCGCGTTCCATGTCAGCAACGACTACATGCACTGGTACGGTTGGGCGCCACTGAAAACCGCAGTCAACACGATTCTCGAGGAAGAGAAAAAGCTGCGGGCTGAACACGAGAACAAACTGGCTGCGAAACAATAATCCAGCCGGGAGGTTTGGAAACAGCAGGAAGGCTGAATGAAGAAGGGGTGCAACCACCAGACTGCACCCCTTCTTTTATATGCGAAATTCTGTCAAGTCAGAGATTGTGTCTTTATGTAGGGACCATATTTCTTGTCAGTTCCATTGATGTGGTCAATCAACCACTCGCTGAGAAAACTGGCAACACCATCCAGTGCTTCATGCCCTCTCTGTTGGTACTCCTCCTGGAATTGAGCCACTTTAAAGATCATGGCCCGATGTACCGTTTTGTGCACTTCGAGGTCTGGGTAGCCGGCAGCTTCCATCATCTTCTCTTCCCGCTCAAAATGATACCTGGTGTAATCCACCAGTTCATTCAGCGCCTGTCGTTCGAACTCCTCTCCGGTATGATACTTGTATGCAGTTTGGAATCGATTGATGAGTTCGATCAAACGCTTGTGATCGTCATCCAATACGTCGACTCCCACCGTATAGCTCTCTTTCCATTCAACGCGGTCTTTCGAGGCGATCCAGCGATAGATGAAAACGATTGCGATCAATACGCCTATCAATATCCAGGGCACGGGATTCGCGGGTCCAAACAGAAAGCCGAGACCGATCGCCACGATGAGCAGCCCGATAATAGCCGCCAGCACCAACGCATTGATATTCTTTTTCATAATCTATTCCAGTCGAGAAACCATTCGCTATTTAATCAACTGTGACAAGCTCAATAAGCACAACTGTCTATTCCTGAAAATTACCCACGCTCGATATCAAAAACAGGGAAAAGCGCACGTGAATCAGTATACCCTGAAGCTGATCCACTCGTTTAAAACAGAATTGCATATCTGTAAATATATATATAACTATTTAGTAATAATTATATATACCACTTATCGTCTTTTCTCCAGACCAAATTCACTATCAACTAACCCCGAAATTCTTTGATTCATCTCAAATAGTGGTCCATTACCGCATCAAGCCGGTCTTCTTTGACGTAAATCAAAGACCTTTTCCCTGAGCTATATAATGTTAACCACTCTGGTAAATGAGCTTTAAAAATGTCGTTTGCCCTCGCTTTTCTCTGCAATGAAATTGATTGGGGATCGTCTTGATGAAAAAAATGCAATTCAGTCTTTCCGCTTTGGGAATAGCCGTAGGATTGTCGTTGTCGGGTCTTTCCGTGAACGTAACCGCCGCCGATCCAACCCTATCCAAAGAGGATTTTGAGAAAGCTAAGACCATCTACTTCCAACGTTGTGCCGGCTGCCACGGCACCTTGCGTAAAGGTGCGACAGGTAAGAACCTGGAACCTGAGAACACGATGAAGCTTGGCCAGGAACGCCTGGAAAAGATCATCTCCTTCGGTACAGAAGGTGGCATGAACAACTTTGACGACATCATGCCGGCGGAAGAAATCAAGTTGATGGCTACCTATATTCAAATGGAGCCCCCGGTTCCACCAGAAATGGACTTGGGCCTCATGAAAGAGCGCCGTCAGGTATTTGTCGAGCCGAAAGACTATCCGACCAAACCGTTGCACGGACGCAACTGGGAGAACTTCTTCCTGGTCATCGAACGCGATGTCGGCAAGATCGCGGTTGTCGACGGCGACACGAAAGAGGTCGTGGCACACGTACCCACCGGTTACGCGGTACACGTACTCAAGACCGCCGAACACCACAACAAGCTGCATTCCGAAAATCCCGGCCGCTTCTGGTACACCATGGGTCGTGACGGCAAACTGACCAAAATCGACCTCTGGCAGACGCCAGACAAGATGAAGGTTGCGGAAGTGCAGATCGCCTATGACGCGCGTGACGTAGCCGTGTCCGGTGACGGCAAGTACGTGGTCGGTGGCGGTTACTGGCCACCACACTTCGTAATTGTCGATTCCGCCACCATGGAGCCATTGAAAGTGGTCTCGTCACGCGGCGTCAATGTCGATGGCGTGTATGTCAATGAGTCCCGCGTCGCAGCCGTCTATGACACACCGAATCAACCGAGCTGGCTGGTTTCGATGAAAGAGCTGGGTCAGATGTGGCAGGTCGATTACAGTGACCTCGACAACCTGAAGATTACCAAAATTGATACTGCGAAGTTCCTGCATGACGGCTTCTTCGATCCGACCGGGCGCTACTTCCAGATTGCCGCCAACGCCTCCAATAAGATGGTCGTGGTCGATACCGAAACCCAGAAGCTGGAAGCGCTGATCGATGTCGACAAGCTGCCTCACCCAGGCCCGGGCGCCAACTGGATGGATGAGAAGTGTGGTCCGGTCGGTGGCACCACCCACCTGGGTGTCGGCAAGGTTACCGTTTGGGGTAACGATCCGGCCGGTCACAAGGACCAGGCTTGGAAGATCTGCTACGAAGTGGAGACCGATGGTCCCGGCCTGTTCATTCGCACCCATCCGAATAGCGACTACTTTTGGGCCGATCAGACCAAACATCCTGAACCTGAAGTACAGCAGTCGATACAGGTCATCGACAAGAAGACCCGTGAAATCGTCAAGACCATCCGCCTGACCGACAAAGCCGGCTACGCCGCGGTACACAGCGAATTCAACAACGATGGATCCGAAGTCTGGGTTTCGGTCTGGAACCGCAAAGACAGTAAAGAGCCAAACGGTGAGATCGTCATCTTCGACGCCAAAACGCTTGAAGAGAAAGCCCGCGTCAAAGGTCTGTTTGCACCGACCGGCAAGTTCAACGTCCACAACCGTGTCAATCACGTAACCTGATTGACCTGTACGGCCTAAGCAGTCAGTACCCAGCGGGCATGGACACCCTCCATGCCCGCTTTTTTAATCCTGTTCAAACTCTCTTCGTATTTGGGGCAGAAAAATGTCGGATCTCCAGTATAAGAAACCGGGCATGATGTCTCGCCGCATCTTTTTAGGTACAACGATTGGCGGTGCTGTTGCGTTCTTCATCTTTGGCATTGTCTTCTGGGGCGGATTCAACACCGCAATGGAGGCGACAAACAACTTGGATTTCTGTATCAGCTGTCACGAAATGGAGGAGAATGTCTATCAGGAGTACAGGCCTACCATCCACTACTCAAACCGTACCGGAGTACGCGCCACCTGTCCCGACTGCCACGTACCTGATCCCTGGATACACAAAATGGTCAGGAAGATACAGGCCAGCAATGAGGTGTACCACAAGATCATGGGCACAGTGGATACCCCCGAAAAGTTTAACGAGCATCGTCTCGCGATGGCGAAGCGGGTATGGACAGCCATGAAAACAACCGACTCCCGGGAGTGCCGCAACTGCCATAACTTCGAGTCGATGAATCCGGAGTTCCAGCGCCCGCGCGCCCGAAAACAGCACCTGAATGCATTCGAAACCGGCCAGACTTGTATCGATTGCCACAAAGGCATCGCCCACAAGCCCGTGCGCGATCAACTCAGCGACGAGGAGTTGGAAACGCTGGAAGCACCCAATCCTGAATACGTCCGTAAAGTGCCGCAAATGTACCTGGACGGACTGGCTAAAATCGAGGCCATCGAGAAAGAGCAGGAAGCCGCCGATAAAGCTGCCAGGGAGAGAGAGCAAGAGCTGAAAATTGCAGCTAAGGAGGCTGAAAAAGCGCGTATCGATCAAGCGGTAGCCGCGGCACTCGCCGCTTACAAAACACAAGAATCCGCTCCAGCAACGACCACACCCGCTGTTGCTGCGCAAAGCATTACCGGTTTCGGTATCGACTGGAGTGATGTGCCCAGCCGCAAAGTCACCCTATTCTATCCCGGAGAGACCTCCATGGAGTGGGTGATGACCGGTAAGGACCATGGTGGTGCCCGGCCATTCATGATCGGCGGTGACCGCTGCACCACTTGTCACGACAAAGAGACCGCTGACATGGGGAAGAAGATGGTCACCGGCCAAAAAGCAGAGAGTCTGCCGCAGCCCGACAAACGGGCCAGCATTGCAGTCGACGTGCAGGCAGCCCACGACAATGAATACCTTTATCTACGATTCAACTGGGAAGATACCGGGCACGTTCCTGTTCCGTTCGTGGACGGCGGCAAGATGGACACCGAGAATCCGATGAAACTGGCCGTGATGCTGGCAACCGATGATGTCGAATTTTCCGACCGTGCCGGTTGCTGGCAGACCTGTCACCACGACGCGCGCAGCATGCCAGATACTCCGGCGGCTGATGTAGCTGCCGGCAGTGAAGCGGCAAAACGACTGCACATCTCCCAAGGAGTCACCAAATATCTGAAGGAGAGCCGCTCCTCGATCGAAATCCAGGGTCGCCGCGGTAAAGTTCGGGGCGGTTGGGATAAGTTGAAATCGGAAGAGGAGATCAAGGCGGCACTGGCAGCTAACCAATTCATGGATCTACTGCGCTACAAATCAGGCAAGGGAGAGACGGAGGACGGCTATGTGCTCGATCAGCGCTATATGAGCGGTGGTCAGGGTTTCGAAGTTGACGCGCGTCAAGAGGCCGGCAACTGGGTCGTGGTAATGAAACGTAAGCTCAAATCTGCAGCGGTCGGAGATCTCAATCTGGAGATGGACAAAGTATATAATTTTGGTTTTGCGATTCATGACGACTACAGCAACGCCCGTTTCCACCACGTTTCACTCGGCTATAAACTGGCTTTCGATTCGACAGCGGACGGAGTCGAGATCAATGCGGTAAAACGGGAAGCAGCTGCACTACCGACGGCAGTGTCGCCAGTCGCAGCAGCGGTTACCACGCCCGCCGCAGATGCTGGCAGCACCATCGATGTCGATTGGAGCAAAGCCGGCAGCCGCGATATCACTCTCTTCTATCCCGGCGAAACCTCGATGGAGTGGGTAATGACCGGCAAGGATCACGGCGGGGCGCGTCCTTTTATGATCGGGGGCGACCGCTGCACCACCTGCCATGACAAAGAGACCAAGGACATGGGCAATAAAATGGTGACCGGCAGCAAGGCGGAATCGAAACCGATTCCTGGCAAACGGGGCAGTATCCCGGTCACGCTGGATTCCACTCACGATGGAGAGTTCCTCTATCTTCGTTTCAGTTGGCCGGAGGGAGAACATGCACCGGTTCCATTCGTCGATGGCGGTAAGATGGATCCCGAAAACCCAATGAAGCTAGCGGTCATGTTTGCCACAGACGGCGTGGAGTATGCCGACCGTGCCGGATGCTGGGGTACCTGCCACCATGACACCCGCACCATGCCCGATACACCCGACGCCGAAACGGCCGGCAGCAGTCCGGCTGCACAGCATTTGGATCTGAGCAAGGGGGTGACCAAATACATCAAGGAGAGCCGCAGTGACATCGAGATCCAAGGACGTCGCGGCAAGAAACGAGGTGGCTGGGACAAACTTAAAACCGCGGATGAACTCAAAACTGCAGCTGATTCCGGACAGTTCATGGATATCGTCCGCTATCGCTCCGGTAGCGGAACCAGTGAGGACGGCCAGATACTCGAACAACGCCAAATGAGCGGCGGCCAAGGTGCAGAGTTCTCTGCTGAACTCAAGAACGGAACCTGGAGTCTGGTGATGAAACGCAGACTCAAATCGGACAAACCTGGAGACATCAGTCTGGAAACGGATAAAGTCTATAATTTTGGATTTGCGGTCCATGACGACTACAGCAACGCCCGTTTCCACCATGTCTCTCTGGGCTACAGGCTTGGTTTCGACAACGCTGGCAGCGGAATAGAGATAAATGCTAAAGCACAGTAGCCTATTATGACATTGATATCATTGGTGGGGCTGCGGCCCCACTTTTGTAGAGAAACCGCTCTCCGTTCGCTATACCTGATCAATATCCATCACTTTTTGTTATATTCCGGTGCCAACCGAGTACCAGAGCACTCATATCAGGAGTAGATGATGACGCCTTTCAACAAAGTCATGACGTCACTGTGTATGCTGACCTTGCTGCTGACGACTCGGGGGTTACTGGCTGGTGAAGCGGAAAAAACTGCGTTCGAGGTAGAAATCGTCAAGTTTCAGTATCTACCCCAGGAGATCACCATCAACGTCGGTGAGAGCGTGCGCTGGATCAACAAGGAGAAGCGCCAATATCACAGCGTCTGGTTCGAGCAAGCCGGTGACCCTGAGCCCGACTACTTTTTCCCTGGCGAAAGCTATACACGTACGTTCGATAAAACCGGAAGCTTCCCTTACCATTGCGGTCCCCATCCAAAAATGACCGGAGTCGTGCATGTCAAATAGCCTGCGCAAGGCGGGTATTCCATTGATTCACCAAAATTTTCGGTCAGGAAAAACCAAAACGACAACGTGCTGTCTGATTTGACCATTGATTGAGATCAATGTCGGATCAAATATCAAACTGGTAAATTTTAATCCGCTTTCTTTGTTCATTCCCGGGGGTATTTTGAAACACAGTTCTCCTTTGGCCATTCTGTTTGCGGCCGCTGCAGCTATCAGCGGAGCAGCCCAGGCACAGATTGCACCCGATCGCCAGGCGGAGATTCTCTATCTGCTGAAACACGATTGCGGTTCCTGCCATGGAATGCGGCTGGAGGGGGGATTAGGACCGGCATTGACAGCCGAACGCCTCAATGCATGGGAGAGCGACTTGCTGGCGATGACTATTCTTTACGGTCGTCCCGGCACGCCAATGCCCCCGTGGCGTCCGTTTCTCACCGACAGCGAAGCCCGCTGGCTGGCGGCCCGCCTCAAGGAGGGTATCAGACCATGAGAGCCGTTCTTTTCCTGATCTCCGGCCTGCTGCTCTGCGGGCAGTCGGTTGCCGAATGCCTGACCCGGGGTACTGGTGATCTAGGTATCGTCATCGAGCGCGCCGCTGGAAGCCTCCAGGTACTGGACACCACCGCCCACGCTACGCTCTTCCGGGTGGAAGGGTTGGGAGACCTCTCGCATGCGTCTGCCGTCTACTCCCGTGACGGCCGCTACGCCTTTGTTTTCGGACGAGATGGGGGACTGACCAAAGTAGATATTCTCTGCGGCAAAATCATCAACCGGGTGGTGCAAGGTGGTAACAGCATCGGTGGAGCCATCTCCCAGAATGGCCAACTGATCGCTGTCTCCAATTATGATCCCGGCGGCGTCAAGATCTTCTCGGCAAATGACCTCAGTTTGGTCGCAGACATTCCAGCCACTCAGGTTACCGACCGCGACGGCAATCTGCGCGGGTCAAAAACCGTGGGACTGGTGGATACCACCGGCCAGCGCTTCGTTGTCAGTCTCTACGACAGCGGTGAAGCCTGGGTCATCGACATGCACAATCCAGCCTCACCGCAGATTCAGCGCTATACCGGAATCGGCAGTCTGCCCTACGATGCGCTGATCACACCGGATGGCCGTTACTACATCAGCGGACTTTTCGGACAGGATGGACTTGCGCTGCTCGATCTGTGGCACCCGGAGAATCCACCAAGATTGATACTGGAGAACTATGGACACGGTGAACAGAAGCTGCCGGTCTACAAGATGCCGCACCTGGAAGGCTGGGCGATAGCGGGAGATCGTGCATTTCTGCCGGCGGTTGGCCGTCATGAAGTGTTGATCGTGCGACGGCAGGACTGGATGGAGAGCGGTCGTATCAAGGTGCACGGGCAGCCGGTCTTCGTGATGGCACGCCCCGACGGTAGACAGGTGTGGGTCAACTTCGCATTTCCAGACAATGATACGATTCAGGTGATCGACACCGAAACGCTGACCATCGTAAAGACGTTGCAGACAGGTAAAGGCACCCTGCACATGGAGTTCACCCCGCGGGGAGAGGAGGTGTGGATCTCGGTGCGGGACCTGGATGAAGTTCAGGTGTATGACACCGCTACGCTGAGCCTGATTCATCGCCTGCCGGTCGATAAACCCAGCGGCATCTTCTTCACCTCCCGCGCTCATCAGACAGGGCTTTAGCATGTCATCAATCGCCAGCAAGAGAAGCCGCCCCGCAACTGCCTCTCAGCCCTTGCGAACCGTTCGTCTGAACGAATTGGAACGACGGTTGCTCGATGCATTCCAGCGGGGATTCCCGCTCTCTCCCACCCCCTTTCAGGAGATAGCCGATAGGCTCGGAACCAGCGAAGAGGTGGTACTGGGCGTGCTGAAACGACTGCAGCGTTCGGGAATCATCAGCAGAATAGGACCGGTTTTCAAACCTAAGCGAATTGGCTCCAGCACCCTGGCAGCGATGTCTATCCCCCCGGAGGAACTTGACCGGGTAGCAGCCGTCGTGAGCAGTTATGTAGAAGTCAATCACAACTACGAACGGGAGAACGACTACAACCTGTGGTTTGTGATCACAAGTCCCAGCAAAGAACGACTACAGCAGGTGCTGAGAGAATTGGAAAGCCGGACCGGCTACCCGATCCTTGATCTGCCGCTGGTCAAACAACACCACATCGACCTCGGGTTTCCCCTATGGTGTTGAGTGAACAGGATTACCGTCTGATCGCCGAAATTCAGGATGGACTGCCGCTCTCCAGCAGACCTTATGCCGCGATTGGCGAACGTGTCGGACTCAGTGAGCAGCAGGTGATCGAGCGCATTGCATCCCTGCAGATGAGCGGTGTGATCAAACGTATGGGGATTATCGTTCGGCACCACGAATTGGGTTATACCGCCAATGCAATGGTGGTCTGGGATGTTCCCGACGACCAAGTCGATGCTGTTGGTAAAAAGCTTGGTGAGCAACCTTGTGTGACGCTCTGCTATCAGAGACCGCGCCGACTCCCGGCATGGCCCTACAACCTCTTTTGTATGATTCATGGTCAGGAGCGAAATCGGGTACTTGAGCATATCAGTGCGATCGTCAAAGCGCATGGCCTGGATCATATCCCGCATCAAATCCTGTTCAGTGGAAAACGCTACAAACAGCGCGGCGCCAGATATCTGTAATGGATAAGATAGATCACACCATCATCAACCGACTGCAACAGAGCTTTCCCATCGCCGACAGACCCTACCTCCAGGAGGCGGAAGCGTTGGGAATTTCGGAGGGAGAGTTGATCCAACGCTTGCAAGCGATGCTGGAGCATAAGCAGCTCTCCCGTTTCGGTCCCATGTATCACGCCGAACGGCTGGGCGGCGGGTTGAGCCTGTGCGCCATAAGAGTACCGAAAGAGGATTTCGAGCGTGTTACTGCACAGGTCAACTCTTTTGCGGAAGTAGCCCACAACTATGCCCGTAATCACGAGTTCAGCATGTGGTTCGTGCTGGCGACAGAGACCCCCGAACGTATCGACAGCGTAATCGAAGAGATCGAACAACTGACCGGTTACAGGGTATACAACATGCCCAAGGAGAAGGAGTTTTTTGTCGGACTCAGGTTTGAACTCTAGATACCTCATAGATACTGCAAGCAGGTATAACAGCCGATCCATAGCTACGAACCATGAAGAGTAGAGCGAACAATAACCGACCGAACGCGCTGGATCGTGGGATAATACGCTGCACCCAGGCGGGGCTGCCCCTGGTACCCCAGCCCTATCAGTACATCGCCGACCAGTTGGGCACCACAGCAGAGCAGGTAATGCAGCGCATGCGCCAGATGCTGGAATGCGGCATCATCCGCCGGATCGGAGCAGTGCCCAACCATTACACGCTTGGATTTCGTGGCAACGGAATGAGCGTATGGGATGTGGACGACAGCCTGGTAGCTGAGTACGGCCGTCGAATCGGTGAACTGGAGTTTGTCAGCCACTCCTATCAACGCCCCAGGTTTTTACCGGAATGGCGCTACAATCTGTTTGCGATGGTGCACGGCAGAGACCGCGCAGAGGTCATGCAGAAAGTGGAGCTGATCGCAGCGCTATTGGGAAAGGACAACCGCGCTCATGAAGTCCTGTTCAGCACCAGAATTTTGAAAAAAACGGGGCTGCGCATCGATCAGTAACATGTACCGGCAGCATATCAGGCCCCTGCAACTAAGAGACATACATTTCAATGTTTCGAATATCACAGTTCATGCATGAGGTACTCTCCCCCACGCCGTTGGGACCAAAGAGAAATCCTCCCGGTCCGGTGGTAATCTGGAATCTGGTGCGCCGCTGCAATCTCACCTGCAAGCACTGTTATTCGATATCCGCCGACAAGGATTTCCCAAATGAACTGAACACTCATCAGATATTCGATGTGATGGAGGATCTGAAGCGTTTCCGGGTACCAGTGCTGATTCTATCCGGGGGGGAGCCTCTGCTGCACCCGGATATTTTCAAAATCGCCGAGCACGCCAAGGAGATGGGATTCTACACCGCGCTCTCCAGCAACGGCACACTGATCGACCAATCCAACATCGAACAGATTGCCTCGGTCGGCTTCGACTACCTGGGTATCAGCATCGACGGTATCAGAGAGACCCACGACAAATTCCGCCGCAAGGAAGGTGCATTCGACGCATCGATTCATGGTCTGCGACTGTGCCGGCAGCGGGGGATCAAAGTGGGGCTGCGCTTCACCATGACACAGGACAATGCCGAAGAGCTGCCGCAACTGCTTGATCTGATGGATGCGGAAAAAATCGACAAGTTCTACTTTTCCCACCTGAATTACGCCGGTCGTGGCAACAAGAACCGCAAGGATGACGTCTTCCAGCAAACCACACGCTGGGCGATGGATCTGCTGTTTCAGCGTGCACTGGCCGATGCCAGAGCCGGACTGAACACAGAGTTCGTGACCGGCAATAACGATGCGGATGGTGTCTACCTGCTGCACTGGGTAAAAAAGCATTTTCCCGACAGGGTTGAGCATATCCACGCAAAGCTGGTCCAGTGGGGCGGCAACAGTTCCGGCGTGAATATCTCCAACATCGACAATCAGGGCAATGTGCATCCTGATACCATGTGGTGGAACTACAGTCTGGGAAATGTGAAGGAGCGCCCCTTCTCTGAAATATGGCAGGACACCTCGGATCCGATCATGGCTGGCCTGAAGGCAAAGCCACGCTGTGTTGGCGGCAGATGTGGAGTCTGTCACCATTTCGATATCTGTGGCGGCAATACCCGGGTACGCGCGATGCAGCTGACCGGTGATGCTTGGTCTGAAGACCCGGCCTGTTACCTGACCGACAAAGAGCTGGGTATCAGCTGATCGGGTAGCCGAGTCGAAACAGACTGAGATACCGGCTTCGCACCATTCAACGTTAAACAGAATTGATTCGGATTATCACCAAACCCAACGAGTACCCCTCCCCTGCTCACTATGAATCTCAGTAAACTCAGTGTAAAAACTTTACCCTGCCTGCTCACTCTGCTGCTTTCCAATCCAACGGCTGCAGTGGCACCTGACGCGGCTGCGCTTTACGCCAAACACTGTGCCGAATGTCATGGAACCGACCGTCTCGGTGCAATAGGTCCGGCACTGCTACCGGATAATCTACAACGGTTGCGAAAGAAATCGGCTGTATCCGTGATAGAGAACAGCCGGCCTGCAGTTCAGATGCCGGCGTTCAAAGCCGTTCTGAGCCAGGAGGAGATAGCGGCCCTGGTCGACCTGATCTACACACCGCTGGATAGCATCCCTCGCTGGGGTATGGAGGAGATCTCGGCCAGCCGGTTGATCTCACATCCACCTGGCACCCTACCCGACGCACCTCGGTTCGATGCCAGTATCGACAACCTGTTCGTGGTGGTGGAATTGGGAGATCACCACGCCACCCTGCTCAACGGCGATACCTTCGAGCCAATCCACAGATTCGCGACCCGATTTGCACTACACGGCGGACCTAAATGGTCCGATGGCGGGCGCTACATCTATTTTGCGTCAAGGGATGGCTGGATCAGCAAGTTTGACGTCTTCAATCTCACCTATGTGGCAGAGGTTCGCGCCGGCATCAATACGCGTAATCTGGCGGTATCGCACGACGGCAGGTATCTATTGGTAGCCAACTATCTGCCACATACACTAACACTACTCGACGCACGGGATCTCACCCCGATAAAAGTGATCGAGGCAAAGAGCGAGTCAGGGGTCAGCTCAAGAGTCAGCGCGGTCTACACCGCCGATTCGCGTGAAAGTTTCGTGGTCGCGATGAAGGATATACCCGAAGTCTGGGAGATCAACTATGCGGACGATCCACCAGCGGGGTTCGCCGGCTGGGTTCATGACTATCGCAAGGATTCGGGAGACGCGCAAGAAAAAGAGCGCTTTCCCATTTTACGTATTGGCGTAAAAGGCTATCTCGACGATTTTTTTCTCACCCAGGGCTTTGACCGTATCGTCGGCACCTCGCGCGGTGAAGCTGCCTCAGAAGAGAGTGTCTCCGGGCAGGTGGTGGACCTGGATCTGAAACGATCGGTGGCACAGATGAGTTTGCCCGGAATGCCCCATTTGAGCTCTGCGATTACCTGGAACTACCAGGGACGCACGGTGCTGGCCACTCCCAATATAAAAAAACCTGAGGTCACCATTATCGATATGGACACCTGGAAGGTAATTAAACGCATCCCCACCCAAGGACCGGGATTTTTCATCCGCAGTCATGAACAGAGCCGCTACGCCTGGGTCGATGTTTTTTTCGGACCAAATAAGGATCTGATGCACGTAATCGACAAGCAGTCTCTGGAGATAATCAAAACACTTAAACCCGCTCCGGGGAAAACTTCGGCCCATGTGGAGTTCACTAACGATGGGCGCCACGCCTTGGTGAGCATCTGGGAGATGGATGGTGCACTGGTGATCTACGATGCCGATTCACTGCAGGAAGTGAAGCGGCTACCAATGAAAAAACCTTCGGGCAAATATAATGTGCATAACAAGCTGACACGTTCCAGTGGAACCAGCCACTGAGCGGATCCCAAGGCTCGTCATGCCACAGCCGAAAGAATCTGGAGATGGACCGAGTTGCCGCTCTCTGGCGCGCTTGCTAACGTAAGAGTGCGAGGGCTGACCGCCCAAAGTGCAGTGCAGTGTTCGATTCTTCACCGGATCATGGAGTGGTTAGCGCAACGTGCTGGTGCTTTTGTTCATCACCCATTATCCTTTCAGATTTATGCGTTGATTGTCGCGCTGATCTGACAACTACCTGGATTTAGAATGACCCCGATCAAACTCGCCTCGCTGCTGTTTTTCTACGCCACAACACTCTCTGCAGATACTGAAAGCTATTCCCTGCTGCAGGTTGAAGATGGGGACACACTGGTAATCGATATGCAGGGCAATCCGACACGTATACAGCTGTTGGGAATAGACGCTCCTGAGGATAGCACCAACCCCAAACTCATCAGGGACGTTCAGCGTACCGGGCAAGGCTCCGAACTTCTGCTGGAACTTGGAATGCAGGCCAGCCGCCATCTGCAGCAACTGGCTGCACCCGGCATGATGGTTATCGTTGCAGGTGAGTTGCAACACAGAGATAAGTACGGCCGGATTCCCGCGGTGGTTACACTTCCGGGAGCACAGCTTTCTCTCAATGCAGCGATGGTTCAACAGGGATATGCAATAACGCTCGACAGCCATTCAACCGGTAATAGCGATCAACCGATACTGGCAGAACTGGAACGGCAGGCCAGAGAGAACAATCGTGGCCTCTGGCAATCGCATCCCGAACTGATGCGCGCATGGAGCGGCAGGCAAGACAGCGTGCAATGAATTTCATGCAGAATAAAATCCGGGCTACACCTGCTCTTCACTCCAGATTAACTGCTGGACTGTTCCCGATTTGACGAAATTTGAATTAAATCAATTACCGGCATTCAAGAATAGGTAAATAATCAACGCTTGATTTGCACGTTTTGAACATCTGTTCACACAGCGGTGTGGCTGTGGTGAATTTTCAGTGATCGCAAATTATATTTTTCATTTCAACGAAAACATGCACAGACAACACTACCGGTTCGCAGGCTACTCGCGTCTTGAAATTGCATTCATGCTCGTACTGGGCATTTTTATCGGGCTGCTGGCAGTGACTAAATACCTGGAGTTGTCTACTGCCGCAAAAGAGGCGATGGAACCCGGACTGATTGAAGGTGTTCGAAGTGGAATAGCGGCCTATGCAGAAGAGGCAAAATCACGCGGCAATAGCAAGCTTTTCCCGAGTACCCTCGATGACGCCGCATCGGGCGCCGCCACACCACGGGATCCTTTTTTTGGTCGGGTGCTGGAAAAAGGTGTCGCTGTCGAAGGCTGGTCGAAACTGGAGAGAAACCATTACCTCACGCCGAGCGGAAACACCATCGTTTACCATCCCGAATCGGGAGAATTTCTCTATTCGTCGGACACCGGATCGTCGATGCCGGTAACACCGGATAAGCCATGAAGAGTCCCGTTATTGACGGCTGGTTGGTCCGGTCGCAGCGATCGAGCTTTAAGAGGAACGTTTTCGCTACTATTTTTCTGCTGATTGCGCTGCTGCCCGGGTGCACTCCACAGGGTACAGAGGTCGCGCACGAACTGAGCTCCTTCATAGCTGTGTTGAAAAACAATGGTGTCGATGGCTCACTGGAGTTGAGCGTGCCAAACAACAGTGAAATGGACTACATCGCAACCTATGTGATCTCCGCCTACACCAGCACGCGCATCATTTCGTTCTTCAAATTCAACAGCGAAGAACAGGCGCAAGCCAACTTGACCGAAGCGCTGAAAAATCCCAAATTTTCCGGTCAGACCAGAAACGGCGCATTCCTCATGGCGGCAACATTCTTTCCGCCGGACGATGAGGCGGTGGCCAAGATCCAGACATTGTTCGAAGCCCACAAATTCAATTCGGCACCGGCCTACTGATACAGGGTTTTAATTTGTCTGAACTGCTCAGCGATTGTCGTGGAATCATGCGGCGGAGAGAAATGGGCGAGCAGGCGTCTGTTCGGACCGACCAGAAAAATTGAACTGGTATGGCTCACCAGATACTCCCCAGGTGCACGTTCCGGTTCAATCAGGTAACCAGCACCAAACTGACGCGCAAAATTGTCCAGCTGCACTTTTTCTCCGGTGACTCCGGTAAAATTTTTCCCGAAATAGTGCATGTATCCGCGTAACACCTCTGGCGTATCGCGTGCGGGGTCAACCGAGACAAAGAACACCTGTAACCGGTCCATCTCCACCTGCTGCGCTGCAAGCTGACTGAATACGGAGACCAGCGTCGCCATCGTCGTTGGGCAGATATCGGGACAGAACGTATATCCGAAAAACACCAGGCTCCAGTTTCCCGAAAATCGCTCCAGTTCAAACGGCCGACCCTCCTGATCGATCAACGAAAACTGAGTCAACCCTTTCGGCTCCGGCCTCAGCACCCCCAACAGTTCATCACTGGCCGGCCTCCGCGTCCTTGTTCCGTCGACAAAAAAGTAGAACACGATAGCTGCACTCACTGCAAAAACCAACAGTAGTGTTGTTCCACGTAATACCGATACTCTCCCAAACACTTACAATGATCTCCCGCGAAAAACCTTTACTGAACAGCTGCACGCTGCACAGATATCAACTTCCGTTGCCACTACTGATAACGTAGTTGGTGACTGAGATAGAGCGCCAGAGTAAACAACGCCAGCGCACCCCCCTGGTGGGAGGCAGCCAGCCCGACAGGCACGTAGAGCAGCAACGTGGAGATGCCGAGTGCCACCTGAATAAACAACATCAACAGTAGCAGGTGAAACGCCAGACGCGTTCCTGAACTAAGATCTCTTCCGATCGCTTTGTACCAGTAGAGCGGGATAAGGATGAAGAGTGTAATCGCCAACAGACGATGGTCGAACTGTACCGTTGTGACATTCTCAAAAATGTTTATCCACCGAGGCTCGAGATTAAGCAATCCCTCCGGTATCAATTGGCCGTTCATCAGTGGAAAGGTATTGTAGGCCAATCCCGCTTTTAATCCGGCAACGAATCCTCCGGAGAGCACAGTAACGAAAATCAGCCCGGTAACAGTGTTTGAAAACCACCTGAGCCCCGAGTAGGAGTCAGTAAACTGCATGCGTTCCCGTGCGAAAAACAAGTCCAACGCAAACCAGAAAATATAGGCATAGATGATAAAAGCGAAGCCGAGATGCGCGGTGAGGCGGTATTGACTCACATGGGGATCCTGCACCAATCCGCTCTTGACCATGTACCAACCCATCAGCCCCTGCAGACCACCCAGCAGAAACATGAACAGCAACTTTGGAACATGGCTCCGATCAATCCGCTTGGTAAACCAAAAAAAGAGCAGTGGTATCAGAAAAATAACACCGATCAGGCGACCCAGCAGACGGTGTAGATACTCCAGCCAGAAAATACCCTTAAATGCTTCCATATCCATATGCGAGTTCTTCAATTTAAACTCGGGATATTGCTGATAGAGCTGGAACACCTCTTGCCATTCTGACTCACTGATTGGTGGAAGAACTCCGATAATCGGCTCCCATTTGACCATCGAGAGTCCGGAGCCGGTCAAACGGGTCACACCCCCCAAAACAACCATTGCATAGATTGTTGCGCAACAGATCAGTAACCAGATCGCAACCGGTATTCGGGATTTCATCGCCCGCATTTCCATTCTCAACCAGCTAGAGTTAAAGTTCAGGTGGTTATTGTGAAGGGATTTATTCCAGATTGAAACCCACCGATTCAATCGACGCATGGAGAATTGGCAAGCCTGCGACAACTTACCCGCTGAAGTGACTGTGAACCACCATTTGACGGAGTAAACTCAGCAGAACAGCTCGGGGATCGGGTTGGTACCCTATCAATCCCGGCGACGCTGACAAGCCTGGCACAGATTATTCGGGAGTCGCTGCAATACTCATCCTGACATATTTAGCGGATAAACAGCCAGTTACCGATAAGCTCGGTGTTTCCGCCATAGAGTTGCTCTGAGTAACGCTCGGTCGGCCAATAGAAGATCACATCCCGCTCGGTCAAACTCCGCGGACAATTGATTCTCAGCTCCCAGGGTGTGTCGCGCAACACACGGACCCCATCTGGATGGCCTAGCAACTTCTCCAACACGGACCTGGGCATCCTGTTCAGCTCATATTTTTCCGGCAGATCCGCGGCCATGGCAATACGCTCTCTTCCCGCCAGCCACTTTTCACTATCAAACTCTACTGCTGCATACTCTTTAGGCATACGGTCGAATTTCGCTCCGACCACTCCGTCCCCGCCAGCAAGCGTGAAGACTAGAACCGCATGTCCGGGATCACCATCAGAATACTGGCTCTTTTTTGCCATAGGTAGACCATCGCGACTGCCGAGATCGTACCAGAGTATCTCCACACGACTGCCGCGATAGTTGACATACTTGAACCTGTCACACTCCGCCACTCCGGTATCCGGTATCCCATCGATAAACTTGGGAACAAGCTGGCTGAGTTGATCGGGCGGAGCATGGTAATACCTGGTGTAGCTGTGGATCGCCTCAATGAGCGGTTCCGCTCGCAGTGTAGCCTGAAAATATTGTCCTTTTCGCACCCGTCCCTGCTCTTCGGTTGTGGAACTGAAAAACAGCAGATAGAGGAGAGCGACGAACAGAATCGCCACCGCCAATGATCTATAGAATGTAGCCATTTAAGAAAACTATAGTTGGGTAAACTCTTCAGCCGCACGAGTAGGTGGATGCAATCCATTAGGTATTCGCCATCCTGGCATCAACATCCATCGTTACGTTGTGATTGTGATTATAAATCAGCCGACCAATAAAATCAGAAAGGCAGATATGTCTGTTGCTGCGCGTAAAGGTAGTACAAAGTACTGTCAACCATTCGGGTCTAAAGTGCTAAATACCCTGGTTGGTGCGCCAAATCAGCAGCGAATAAAGCAAGGATCAGCGCATGATGAACTGTGTCATATGACACACCCTGTCGACTCATTTTGATATAGGTCAATGCTGGTGTGAAGACAAAGACTATAGTCTTTTGATAATTAACAATAGGTGGATGCTGAGTTTTTATGTGTCAGATGAAGAGTATCGGTTATACGAATGAATCATAAAGATCAGATCGTTGCCTGAGAAATCTAATTTATCAAATTAGTTTGTAATACTTAAATCGTTGTTTTTTCTATAATATTAAAGGGGTGTACTATATGAAGGAAACAAGCGACAAACCAGAAAAAGATCAGGAAGAGAAGATTCCTGCGATGCAAACATTAATTGATAATCCATTTCTGTTGCTTTTTATCGGTGTAGCGATGCCGACAGTATTCTATCTCATCTGGGGCATCATGGAGATCGTAACCATTCCTGTTGCACCTTGAGTCAACTGAACATAATCCAAGCACAGTGCATGCAGCCAGTGCATTGATAATTATCACTAAGGTATACCCTGAGGGGGTTAGATCATGACTTCATTTATGCCGCCGGCCGAGCGGATCTGGTGGAAAGTACCCGTAGGCCGCGAAGAGATTGTCTGGATACTGATCGCTTTGACCTGGTGTCTGATCATGTTTTTCATGATGCCCTATTGGCACATCTACGGAAAACAGAATCTGTCGAACGAAGCTTATCAGACGACACCGGCAAAATATGGTGCCAAAGTCCAGGAGGGTATTGACCAGCACAAGGTGGGGGAAGAGGCTGGGGTACCGATCGTCCATCCACCGGCAGGCAGCGATGTCTACATGCTCGGCCGCCTGTGGCAGTGGTGGCCGATCCTTGAGCTGGAGAAAGACAAAACCTACCGGCTGCACCTCTCCTCGATGGATTGGCAACACGGTTTTTCAGTTCAACCGATCAACATCAACATGCAGGTGGTCCCTGGCTACGAGATGGTGTTGACCGTTACCCCCGATCAGGCGGGTGAATATGGGGTGGTCTGCAACGAATACTGCGGTATCGGCCACCACACCATGGTTGGCAAGATCTACGTGAAGGAGTGATGAATAATGGCACAGTTCAGAACTTGCCCTGATACCGGGCTCTATTTTCATAAATCTGCTGAGAGTCTGATCAAGGCTAACGCAGTGGCAGCGGCGGTTGCCCTTCTGGTTGCAGGCGTGTTGGGACTGCTGGTTGTCCTTACCCGCTGGCAAGCGGTGCATCTTCTCCCAGCAGACCAGTTCTACATGGCATTGACTGCGCATGGCATCGACGCGTTGATCTTCTGGATCATCTTTTTTGAGATGGCTGTTCTCTATGTTGCCTCCTCGGTGTTACTGCGCAGCAGGCTGGCGACCCCCTTCTGGGGATGGGTGCAGTTCGTGCTGATGCTGGTTGGTGCGATTATGACCAACTGGGCCATCTTTCAAGGCAACTCCAGTGTCATGATGACCTCCTATGCACCGATGCAGGCCGCACCTCACTTCTACCTCGGTCTCATCCTGTTTGCGGTCGGGGCACTGATCGGCTGCTTCGTCTTCTTCGGTACGCTGGTTGTCGCCAAACAGGAGAAGACCTACGACGGCTCCATTCCTCTGGTCACATTCGGCGCAGTGACTGCTGCGATCATTGCAGTATTTACCATCGCTTCGGGCGCTATCATCCTGGTACCCACCTTCTTTTGGTCCATCGGCTACATATCCCACATCGATGCTGAGATGTACCGGATTGTCTGGTGGGGTATGGGACACTCTTCGCAGCAGATCAATGTGGCCGCCCACGTCGCCATCTGGTACCTGATTGCCGGTTTGGTATTCGGTGCCCGACCGATGTCAGAAAAAGTGAGCCGCAGCGCCTACCTGCTCTATATTCTCTTCCTGCAATTGGCATGTGCCCACCATATTCTGGTGGATCCCGGCGTCAGTGCCGAGTGGAAGGTGTTCAACACCAGTTACGCGATGTACCTGGCCGTGCTTGCCAGCATGATCCATGGACTGACTGTGCCCGGTTCCATCGAGGTAGCGCAACGTGCCAAAGGGTTCAACAACGGCCTGTTCGAATGGCTGCGCAAGGCGCCCTGGGATAACCCGGTCTTCTCTTCGATGTTCATCTCCCTGGTTACCTTCGGCTTTCTTGGGGGCATTACCGGTGTGGTAATGGGCACCGAGCAGATCAACCTGATCATCCACAACACTATCTATGTGCCGGCCCACTTCCATGCGACTGTCGTTACTGGCACCACGATGGCCTTCATGGGAGTCACTTTTTTCCTGATTCCGGTATTGTTCCGGCGCCAGATGATCCTCCCGGGATTGGCTAAGCTGCAACCCTACATATTCGGCGGTGGCATGACCATCTTGATCCTGTTCATGCTGGGTGCAGGTACGTTGGGTGTCTCCCGTCGCCATTGGGACATGGATTTCACCGGTGCAGCCCTCGGCTTCGATTACCCGGGTATGGCTTACACCTTGATGGGCATAGGTGCATTCGGCGGTGTTATCGGCGTTGTCGGCGGCGCGGCCTTTCTATTGATCACCGTCGGTTCTCTGCTGTTCGGCAAGAAGCTTGAGCCTTCTGCCGGCCTGCTGCAGAGCTTCGGCGTACCATTGGCGGCATCTTGTTATACGGATGAACGTCCGGCAATCCTGCCAAGGGCAGCTGCGGCGGAGGGGCACCACGGATCCAGTTTCGAAGCACCTGGGACATTCGTGCTGGCACTGGTGCTGCTGGTAACCTTTGTTGTGTACTACTTCATCAATTGGAAGTATCTCGCATCAGTGTGGCAGCTCAGTTGATCGGGATCCGTAAGAGTGGTTGACAACAGAGTCAACCACTCTTACGTTTCCGTCCTGGTTTTAGGAGAATATTTTCAACTACACTTCCCGGGGCTTTTGTGTTCCTGCACTGGGCCACTTCATTAACTGAAGCGAATAACAGCCACTATGGTCAAGCAGCTCATCAACCTCTTCAAATTGCGCATCGGCATCATCATGTCGGTCACCGCACTGGTAGCACTGGTGGTTACACCCGGTGAACCTGTACAGCCATGGGAGGCTCTTGTATTGACACTCGCGGTTCTGCTGGCGGCCAGCAGTGCAGGTGCGTTCAACCAATATTACGAACGGGATCTCGACGCGACCATGCCGCGCACCAAAAATCGCCCCTTCGTCACGGGTGAGATCCCACATAACCGCTGGTGGCTTTTAATCATCTCATCGCTGCTACTGATCGGTGTCGGCGGCGCTGGTTTCGCCCTCAATGGCATTGCCGCTCTGCACATTTTTCTGGGCGCCTTCTTCTACGCCATCGTCTATACTGTTTGGTTGAAGCGGCGGACCTGGCTCAACATCGTGATCGGAGGTGCCTCGGGCAGTTTTGCGGTGTTGGCCGGTGCCGCTGTAGTCGACCCCCAGCTCAGTGCGGTTCCGGTGTTACTCGCAATAGTCCTCTTTCTGTGGACCCCCTCCCATTTCTGGAGCTTGGCGATCGCCCAGAACAGTGCTTACGCATCTGCCGGTGTCCCTATGTTACCGGTTCTGGTTGGAAATCAGACTGCTGCAAAAGCGGTGCTTGGTAACACCTTGCTTCTGGTGGGAATCTCCATACTTCCCTTCTTCTTCGGACTGGGCTGGTTATACTTATTTGGCGCGGTGACCGGCGGTGGATATTTTTTGCTGCGCAATATCCAACTGGTCAAGGATCCGTCGCCGAAGATGGCAATGAGTAGTTTTTTTGCTTCTCTGGCTCAATTGATCTTACTACTGCTCTTTGCGGTACTCGATTCCCAGCTGATCGGCTGACTGATTGAACCTCAGCACAACAGCGGAAAGTTTTGTATATTTTTCTATGCGCTTTTTGGCAGCTCTCCTCCTGTTCACGTTCTCAGTCGCCCTGCCCTACCCGGTTCTCGCTGACGTAGCGGGTGCAGACGAGATCGGTTCCATTAAAAACTTTCAGTACAAAACTGCGCTGCAATCCAGTCAGTCTGCAATCGGCAGCAAACTCGATAACTACCTTTTGACTGACCATAAAGGCCGCTCGGTCAGGCTGTCGGACTTCAGCGGAAAACCGCTGGTTCTGAGTCTTATTTACACCAGCTGCTACCACATCTGTCCAATGACCACCAGACATCTGAAAAAAGTTGTGGAAAAGGCGCGTGAGGCACTGGGCAAAAATAGCTTTTCCGTTGCCCTTGTCGGATTCGATGTACAGTTCGACAACCCCCAGGCGATGATCTCCTATGCCAAAAAACAGGGAGTCGAAAATGCAGACTGGTTTCTACTGAGTGCCGATAGCGACACGATCGATGCTTTGAGCAAGCAGCTCGGCTTTATGTTCTTCACCTCACCAAACGGCTTTGACCACATTGTGCAGGCCAGTGTGATCGATGCCGAGGGTGTGCTCTACACACAAGTATATGGTGAGGTGTTTGAAACTCCGCTACTGGTGGAACCGCTGAAAGACCTGGTGTTAGGACGACCAAAACCAGGGCAGACGCTTCTCGATGAACTGGTTGATAAAGTTCGTTTTTTCTGCACCACGTATGATCCGAGTCGTGATGGCTATCATTTCGACTATTCGCTATTTATTGGAGTTGCCATCGGCGCAACGATCATCCTGCTGGGACTCACTTTCGTTGTGATAGAACTGTTGAAGGGTCGAAGACTCAAGAACTCCTGATCTTACCCAGGCTTAGGGTCAGCCTGTCAACCTGGCTAATTTCTTATCCGTTGGAATGTGCCCTTCGATATTAAAATTCGATTCATCCTACCGGAGAGACCACAAAGCACAGTAACGGAAATTCTCGCTTGACCAATGTCATTTCCAACAAGCATTGGATAAAAATATCATTGCATCCAAATTCAGATCGTCATTTCCGACGCAAAACAGATCTAGAGGCTAGCGGAGATTGAAAATCATCAATCCAATCAAGAGAGGCTATCTGGCACTGGAAGAGTGGTTCAACATCTCCTTTGGCCCAGACTGGAATCCGCTCTATCACCTCGGCACACTCACTTTTTTCTTCTTCTGGGTCGTGCTGGTCAGCGGTATCTATCTGTTTATCTTTTTCGACACCAGCCTCTCGGGCGCCTACAAGTCAGTTGATTATTTGACCCACGAACAGTGGTATCTGGGTGGCGTGATGCGAAGTCTGCACCGCTACGCATCGGATGCCGCTGTCGTGACCATCATACTGCACATGTTCAGGGAGTTCGCTCTGGACCGTTATCGCGGTTTTCGCTGGTTCTCCTGGATGACTGGCGTTCCAACACTCTGGTTTGTGATCACGTTAGGCATTACCGGCTACTGGCTTGTGTGGGATGAACTGGGACTCTACGTCGCGGTCTTGTCGTCTCAATTGATGGACGCACTTCCTATCGTTGCCGGTTCGATGGCCAACAATTTTATTGAAGGCCAGCTAACCGACCGCTTCTTCACTCTGATGGGCTTCCTGCATCTGCTAGGTCAGCCGGTTCTGTTGATTTTTGCGCTATGGATTCATGTCAAACGACTGTCACATGTCGAGATCAGCGCGCCGAGAGGACTTGCAGTCGGCAGCTTCATTTCCCTGCTCCTGCTCTCATTCCTGTGGCCGGCAACCAGCCATGCACCTGCCAGCCTGAGTAAGGTGCCGGCCATACTGAACCTCGACTGGTTCTATCTCAACATCTATCCGCTGCTCGACAGTCTCACCGCTGGACAGACCTGGGTCCTCACCATCGGTATCACCATGTTGCTCATGATCATGCCTTGGCTACCACCGAAGAAGACCGGCGCAGCAGCGGAAGTGCATCTCGAAGAGTGCAACGGCTGTGGGCAGTGTGCGGTAGACTGTCCATTCGATGCGATCAGTGTGCAAGCCAGAACAGACGGCGCCCGATGGGAATATGAAGTGACGGTGGCAGACAAGCTCTGCGCCGCTTGCGGTATCTGCGTCGGTTCCTGCCACTCCTCCAACCCGTTTCGCTCAAGCAACAAAGTACTTGACACCGGTATCGATATGCCGCAGTTCCCAATCGATGAGGTGCGCAGCAAGACAAAACGCGCTTTGAGTGAACTGCATGGAGATACCAGGATTATTGTATTTGGATGTGAGCATGCGTTTGACGTGGAGCAGTTGAAAACCCCGAGTGTTGCGGTATTGAATTTCCTATGTACTGGAATGATCCCCCCAACGCTGGTGGAGTATGCGCTCAAGCATGGAGCGGATGGAGTCTTCATCAGCGGCTGTAGGAATGGAGATTGTTATTTTCGATATGGCAATATCTGGATGGACAAACGCTTCAACGAGGGGCGAAAACCGATGCTCAGGGAACGGGTCGATCGTTCGCGGATTGCTGTGTTTCGGGCAGCGGTAACGGACGGCAGGCTGATCCGGAGAGAACTCGCCGGTTTTACTCAACAGATTACCGCTCTGAATCAAGGAAAAACTGCCTCGGCTGCGCAGGATATTAAACATGCTTAGCGCCAAACGCCTGGTTCTCCAGGGAATCAACTATGCACTCTTCATGGGACTGGTCTGGTATTTCTCTTTCAGTCCCCCCTATGTTCGCTTGGCAGCAGATGAAGCAATGATATCATTAGCTCTCTCCCACGCCGGAAAACCGGTACAGGAGTGTCGCAGAAAAAGCCAGGAAGAGCTGAACAAACTGCCCCCAAACATGCGGGTGCTGGAAGAGTGTCCGCGTGAAAGGTCGCCGGTAAGAATAGAGGTTTTGGTAGATGACCAAGCGGTTATCGATGAGCGCATCAATCCACCTGGTCTTTACAAGGATCAGGGTGTCGATGTCTACCATAGCGTCAAGGTTCCGGTGGGAGACCACCGGCTGGAAGTCCGTATGAATGACAATATTCGCGTGGCTGGGCCAACGCACCACTACCATCAATCCATCTCTCTATCAGCTGCTGATCTACTGGTGATACAGTTTAATCACGCGCATAACCAGTTCCTGGTCAAGTAAGCTTTTCCGCATTACTCCAAGCAACTGCCAAAACGAAAATTCCGAAAATTATGCAGACCGATCCTTTGACACCGAATAAGATCATTGATGGATTCAATCTCGATACCCCGGAAGATAACTCACGACGGCTGACGATCGGTTGGCTTTCACTGGCACTTGGTTCACTGGTTGTTGGTGGTCTGTTCACGATTCTGATCGTGATGTCACGTACCCCAGGGGTGCAGGACATCTTCCCCTGGACAGACTTTTTCCACACCGCCCTGGTGGTCCATGTCGACCTCACCGTACTCGTATGGTTTCTCTCCTGCGCCGGTATTTTCTGGACGATAAATAGCAATGGACGCTGTCCTTCCTGTGGATGGGCAGCACTCTGTCTGGCTGTTGCAGGCACCGCGATAATCAGTCTCTCTCCCTTCCTTGGGGCGGCCGCACCCTTTATGAACAACTACGTGCCGGTGCTGCGCGATCCAATCTTCTTTGTCGGTCTCGGAGTTTTCGGTCTCGGATTCACCCTGCTGGTGATCCGTGGAATCCTCTTCTCCAAGCCAATCGGAAAAATGGTCAGCGGCAGTGGCGCACTCCGCTTTGGTCTGCTGACTGCACTCATCATCGCATTTATCGCAGTTGTCGCAACAGCGACCTCCTACCTGAGCATACCCGATGAGATCGAAGGTCAGCACTATTACGAACTGCTCTTCTGGGGTGGCGGCCATACGATACAATTCACCCATGTTCAGCTGATGTTGGCCGGTTGGTTGTGGCTAGCCACCATGTCGGGATTGAGCATTAGACTCAATCCGAGAATTGCTGCGCTGCTGTTTGCTTTGGGGGCTGTACCTGCGCTGATGACGATCTTTGTCTATTTCGCTTTTGACGTTGCTTCTGTGGAGCATATGATCTGGCTAACCTGGCTGATGCAGTATGGCGGCGGAATAGCGGCGCTCCCCCTGGCGATGGCGCTGTTACCCGCTTTCTTCACCTCTCATTCGTTCAACGATGATCAACTTCGCGCGCAACGATCGGCACTGCTTCTCTCGATCGTGCTGTTTGGCGCAGGCGGAATCATCGGATTCATGATCAGTGGAAGCAATGTCACCATTCCAGCTCATTATCACGGATCGATCGTGGCGGTAACCCTGGCATTCATGGGTGTTATCTACCACCTGCTTCCCCGCATCGGATTCCGTAAACCTACCGGAAAAATGGTGCGTCTCCAGCCTACCATTTACGGACTCGGCCAGTTGTTGCATGTGATTGGACTGGCCTGGTCGGGGGGTTATGGTGTACAGAGAAAAACTGCCGGCAGCGCCCAGGGCCTGGAGAGCGTCGAAAAGATTTTCGGCATGGGTCTGATGGGGCTGGGTGGATTGATCGCCATTATCGGCGGCATACTCTTTCTTATCGTGGTGTTCAGAGCCATGTGGCCGGAAAAACGCGGCTGATCCGGCTAATGATTCACATCTATCGCAGAGTTAAATCCGCTTGATCAGCTCGAACAAGACGAGTGCGAGCACCATGATGATCACAAAAAATACCAGCGAACGGTTCTCGAATCTTGTACCACGCCTGATCTCTATCTGGTTCAGTATCCAGTCAGAGATAAAATAGAGCACCAGACCGGCAATGGTAAAAGCAACAAGTTCCAACATTAACATCGCCCTCGGTAGCTTTCACCCAGCACCGGAACTTTAAGCTGTCATGGAGATCCAGCATTACGCCCCGGGAGGATATAGATGAAATCCAAGCAGGTAAATAAGTACGCCAGTCACTGACACATAGAGCCACAGTGGCAAGGTCCAGCGTGTGATTTTCTGATGCAGAGTAATCCGTTCAGTGAACGCAAAGACCACAGTCAGAACGATCATTGGCAGTATCACTACCGCCAGAATGATGTGAGAAAATAGTAGTAGAAAGTAGACTGGTCGAATAAATCCCTGCCCGTTAAATGGCATGTAGCCAACTTGGTTGTGGTAATAGAGATAGGAGAGCAGAAACAGCGTAGAAACCATCAGCGCAGTGACCATGTAGACCTTATGCGCTCTCTTGTTTCCGTGACGAACAGACAGGTACGCTGCCACGATCAGGCAGGCGGAAATCATATTCAAGCTGGCCTGCAATGGGGGCAGGTACGGTATAATGTCCATCGTGATCCTAAAATACCTTGGGGACAGACAAAGTCTATCGATACTGGTCTGGCGCTGCTCTCAATTGAATGAATCGGATAGCGAAAATCCTCTGATTAATCACCCCTTTTTTTGCGCCACTCTTTTACTGCCCAAGTCAGAAACCATCCCATTACCGAGAGGTTGATCAGAATACCGATTACCCAGAATCCGGTACGTCCGTCACCGGTCACCTCATGAGTGGCGCTTTCGGGCAAGACATTGTTTGCTGAACGGCTCAACGAGGAATCCGAATTCATTGATTTCGAATAGGACGATGCTGATATTGCAGTATCCGTCTGTTCCGTCCGAGCCGCTTCTGAGGAATCAATCGCTCCCCACGCCATCGGCGGCAACAACTGCACGCAGATTATCACCTGGATGAACCGGCAGAATTTAGCGCTATTCGGCATCTGTGGACAACCCTTGCAGCACCTCAAAAAAATAGGTCAATTAAGCCAATCCAGATTCCTGCCTCAACCACCCTGGTCAAGAAACAGGGTACAGCTGCACAGATCCCAAGATACCACCATTGCAACGAATCATCACCGATATACCAATCTGCCCTCAGCAGATCGAAAAATTTGCATCCACTCCGGAGTCGCAATGCCAATACCGCGGAATGCTTGGAGGATCGATCGATGACTCAGTATAAAAACCGGTTTTTCGATTTGACCCAAAAGGGTACAATTACTAGTGTATTCCATTCCAGAGGAAATTTTCATGTTCGGACGTAAGAGTGCTTCCGCGCAAGAGAACTGCCCCTGCCTTCTGAAAAATGTCGGCGTTTCAGAATTCAATAAACAGCATTTGAGACTGGCGAGCTATGCGGTTGAATTCAATCAACTGGCCGAAGAACTTGCAGATCGGGAACCCGATGCAAATGACTGGAAGCGTGTCGATGCGCTATTCAGCCGGGTTAGTCTATTCGTAGCTACGCATTTTCGGGAAGAAGAGGAGATCATGCGAAAGTTCGAATATCCCGGCTATCCCGGCCACAAACAGCAGCATGATAAGTTCGTAAATGATCTGGCTAAGATTCAATCGCAGATCAACAATAGAAATGTCAAATTCAAAGGAAAAATGAGCACTTTGTTGTGGGAGTGGCTCTATCACCATATCAACGAAGTCGATGTGGAGTATAGCGAGTTCCTCGCCGACAAGGGTCTGACTTGAGACCTGCACTCTCCTCTGACCGACAAAATTGAAACCGAGAACGAGCAGTCAATGTCGGATTGCGTCAAATAATCAATAAACTGGAAGATGATCAGCTTTTTCCAGTTTTCCGACGGACTTGAGAACCGATACTTAAGCCTCACCGTGCGTTCTCTCTGTATCGACCAACCGCCTTGCCAAGCACTTTTTTACCAGTCTTCAATCACTTAATCCCTATTCACTCACAACCCCGAAAGTCTGGCTCGATGCTTTTCGCGGGATCCCCGATCCTGACACTTACCGCAGCTTGATTTACCCTGGCGCCTTCTATCTACACGGTTGACCGCTGATAGACCTTGATTGTCCGCAAATCTGAATAAACATCGCTACTCCTGCATTTGTCTTGCAGCGCAGCATCCCGCCTCTGTTTCTCCCTCAGAGATCACAAAGTATTGAAATCGAATTCTTACTTAAGAATTAGGATAAGTTGCCTCCATTCACCGGGTAACAGAAGAGTTGATCCAGATCAGTATTCTTAATGAAAAAGGCTGCGATCTGACCTCAATAAATCTTTACGGCGCTATATTTTGCAAAGGTTCTGGATTTCACTTAGTATCCACGTGAGTAAGATGTATAAATAACCCCGCCAGGGGACGAAGTTTCGGTATATCGTTTGTTGCATCGCAATAATTTGTTAGTCATCGACCCTGCTTATGCCAATTGAAAAACGCTACTGATAAGGCGTGTGGCAGAATTTTTTGTAAGTCAGGGTTGGGGAATTGGGGGTTTGGGAGATGAAGACAGATGGTTCAAAACCAAAAAAGTGTCAGCTTTTCGCGGACTAAACTTTTTATTATTTTAGTTCTCATTTTTGCTGCCGGCACGATCTTTGCCGGATTGTTCAACGTGGGCCTTTCATCCACTAACACCATGGAATTCTGCACCGACTGCCATTCCATGAAAATCAACCTGGAAGAGTTGCAGCGAACCGTCCACTATAAAAACAACTCAGGTGTTCAGGCCACCTGTGCCGACTGCCATGTACCGAAAGAGTTCGGTCCCAAAATGGTGGCAAAAATTCTTGCTTACAAAGATGTACTGCACGAATTTCTCGGAACTATCGATACCCCAGAGAAGTATGAGCAGCACCGCTGGGATATGGCCAATCGAGTCTGGGATAAAATGAGAGCAAACGACTCACGTGAATGCCGTTCCTGCCACGCTTGGGAAAGCATGGACCTGAGTGGACAAAGCAGGAGTGCCCGGAACCGGCACAGCAGCGCGAGAGACGAAGGAAAAACCTGTATCGATTGCCATAAAGGGATAGCTCATGAAGAACCGGATGAACCGGATGAGGAAGAGGCAGAGGAAAAACAGGGTTAAACTGTTTCCTTCCGAGTGAATCACTCTCCCTGCTGTGTAAGGTATAGACCCATGAAGTTTAGAAATGTAATCACCCTGGTGATTGTTACCCTGATAAGCTCCACAGCTATCGCCGGTGACACGGAAAAAGAGAAAGAATTTCGGGTCGCCGCAGCAGTCGGTGATGTTGAAACTCTGGAAAGAATGTTGGACGAGGGAATGCCGGTCGATACCGCCAACAAATTCGGGATTACCGCCTTGATGATGGCGATTCAGAACGATAACGTCGAAGCCACAGCACTGCTGCTGGCACGTGGCGCCAACGTGAACGCCGAAGCCAGGGAGGGTTGTACTGCGCTCACCTTTGCCGCGGAAAACGGACATGACGCAATGACCGCACTGTTGCTGGAACGCGGTGCCGATCTCAACGCAAAAACCCGTGCCGGATGGGACGCCATGATGATTGCGGCGCGTTACGGTCTCACGGACATGGTCGAGCAGTTGCTCTTCAAGGGAGCAAAGACCGATTCAGTGGACAATAATGGACGTACCGCACTGATGCATGCGGCCGAAAAGGGTCATCCGGAAACTATCGCAATGCTGATTAAAGGCGGCTCTGATATTGAGGCCCGTGACAAAAACGGCGCCACCGCGCTGCTACTTGCCGCGGACAAGGGAAATGCAGGATCCATCGACGCACTGCTTGATGCCGGTGCAGAGATCAACGCAACCGACAAAGATGGCGCCACGGCATTGATATGGGCTGTAGGCCAGGATCACCTTCCAGCTGCGGAACGGCTGATCTATCGCGGGGCAAAAATAGACCATCAGGATGCAGATGGCATCACCGCTCTGATGGAGGCAGCATCGGTGCGCTCGGAGAGTCTGGTATATTTGCTACTCAGAAACGGTGCAGACCCCCGCATTCGTGATAAACAGGGTCGCGATGCCACCGATATCGCGAAGAAGCGCAGAAACAAAAGCGTTATTTCGCTTCTGGAGGAAGCCGGCAACTGATTTGTAGGTACACTTTGGGCTGATCTCACAGAAGCGTTCGTTGCATTTAACTTCATGAAAGTGAACCAGTCGATAACAAAAAAAGTTCTGGGATGTATTGTGGGTCCCGACTTTCAGGCAGCATCTGCCCCGCAGAGAGCCGTGAGCGGAACCGAAACAACCTGGAGTAACGAAGCCTGAAAAACCAATCCATATAGGAGGTAACATGGTATATAAAACCTTAACCAAGGCTCTCTTGATCGCAAGTATGTCGATCGGGCTATCGTCCGGAGTATGCGCCGCGGACGCACCAAAGCTTAAGATGGGAGCCAGCGACACGATGCTAGCCTTTACCTGCGTAGGCTGTCATGGCAACAATGGTGCCAGTAATGGCCCAGCCATTCCTACAATAGCGGGACTCTCCAACGAATACTTTATCGAAGTAATGAAGGGTTACGCCGCTGGAACGGTGCCCGCGACCATCATGGACCGTATCGCCAAAGGTTACACTGAAGATGAGATCAAGCAACTGGCGAGCTTCTTTGTTTCCAAGACGTTCGTGAAAGCCAAACAGGAGTTTGATCCCAAGCTGGTGAAAGCGGGCGGTAAACTGCATGATAAATACTGCGAAAAGTGCCATGCAGAAGGGGGGCAGTCTGCAGAAGACGATGCCGGTGTCCTGGCAGGGCAATGGACACCCTACGTGATGAATATGTTTGATGACTTCAACTCCGGGCGGCGTGAAGCTCCCAAAAAGATGGCTAAGCAGATGAAGAACATGATGGCAAAAGAGGGTGAAGCGGGTCTTCACGCCCTCAGCAGCTACTACGCCAGCCAGCAATAACAAAGCCAGGAGAAAATTTGCAATGAAGATAACTCGTAGAGGATTTATTCAGACGGCTGGTGTGGCAACCGCAGTCGGTATTGCCGGTGTTCCTTATATCGCGCTTGGCGCTGGTAAAAAGGTAGTTGTGGTTGGTGGCGGTACTGGTGGTGCCACCGCTGCCAAGTATCTGCGGATTGCCGATCCCAGCATCGAAGTCACCGTAATTGAACCGAACAAGGATTACTACACTTGCTATTTAAGCAACGAAGTGCTTAGCGGTGACCGTTCGCTCGATTCTATCAAGTTCGGTTATGAAGGGCTGAAAAAGCACGGTGTCAACGTGGTACACGACATGGTGACCGGTATCGATGCCGCCGCCAAAGTGGTGAAGACAGCGGGCGGCCAAAGCTTCAGCTATGATCGATGCGTGGTGGCACCGGGTGTCGATCTCAGCTATGGAAAAATTGAAGGCTACAGCGCTGAGGTTGCCGAGAAGATCCCCCACGCCTGGAAGGCTGGCCCCCAGACCGCGCTGCTGCGCAGTCAACTGGAGGCGATGAAGGATGGTGGTACAGTGGTCATTGCCGCACCACCGAATCCTTTCCGCTGTCCTCCTGGTCCCTATGAGCGCGCCAGCCAGATCGCCATGTACCTGCAGAACAACAAGCCCAAATCAAAAGTGATCATCCTGGATCCGAAGGCAAAATTCTCCAAGCAGGGGCTTTTCGTAGGCGCGTGGAAGAAACTGTACAGCTTTGGTACCGAAAATGCACTGATTGAGTGGCATGGCCAACAGGAAGAAGCCGGTGTGGTCAAGGTGGACCCGGGTTCCATGACGGTCACCACCGCTTTTGGTGATGAGATCAAAGCGGACGTACTCAACTTGATTCCACCTCAAACCGCAGGCAGCGTTGCTATCGGTGCGGGTCTGACCGATGAAAAGGGGTGGTGCCCGATCAATCTGGGCACCTTCGAATCAAAGATCCATGCTGGTATTCATGTGCTGGGTGACGCCAGTGATGCGATTGGTATGCCGAAGTCTGGATACTCCGCCAACTCCCAGGCCAAAGTATGCGCAGCAGCCATCGCGGCGATGCTGAATGGTCAGGAGCCCGGTACCCCATCCTACGTTAACACCTGCTACTCCATCGCAGGAAAGGACTATGCCTTCTCGGTAGCCGCAGTCTACCGCCTTGCAGAGGATGGTTCTAAAATTGAAGCCGTGTCAAGCGGTGTAACCCCTGCTGATGCCACTGCCGAGCAGTTCAGACGGGATGTAGCCTATGCTCACAGCTGGTTCAGAAATATCACCCACGATATCTTTGGGTAAGTTGGATGCCCCTTTTCCCTTTGGGATGAAGAGGGGTTGACATAATTCCGGCTATCGATCCATAGGGAAGTGGACAGGTTTTACAACAGAGGGGAGACTATCGGAAGACCGGAACGCGCATACTAGCTGGAATGTAAACAAACAAGAAACGGGACCAAAGGTCCCGTTTCTTGTTTTTCTCAAGTTGAATGGCTATTAGACACAACGGCTATGAAGCTACAGAAAAAGTATCGCATGGACCTTCGTCTTACTTCAGATTGCCGGATCGAATAGGCCGATTACTGCCCCTCTCCCCGATAGAATTTTGGGAAATCGGGGTTCTGCCATCCTGATTGTCCCAGGTCGCTGGCGGGTGGTTTCAAGCGGGAGACGTAGTCCAGGACAGCCATCTCATCCCTCGGTGTGAAGCGATGAATCTGCTTGACCATCTTCTGATCTGCATTGCGTCGCTTGCCAATGCGTATCCAATGAAACTGTCTTGTCAGATAATTGAGGTGCTGACCCTGTATTCTTGGAACATTTTCTGCTGGATCACCTTCTCCATTTTTACCATGGCAATCCTGGCAATTCTCTGCATAGAGTTGCTTTCCGTAATCCAGGTCAAAACCCGGACCGGTACTGTTGTTGGGATTCATCGGTAACTGTGCAATATAGGCTGCAACATCGGCGATCTCCTGAACTCCACCAAGCAGTTGCGGTGAGGTAAATGGACGCATTATGGGATTGTCTCGGTTGCGCGCTCTGATATCTGCCAACTGCTTAATGGTAACGCTGGCTATCTGCCCCGCAATCTGTGGATAGCGTCCATCAGGCCTTCCCCATCCCTCTGGCGTGTGACAGACCGTGCAGACCATATAAACCCTGCGGCCGTTCTCGATATTTGGTGCCAATCTCAGTGCCGCTTCAACTTCCTGCTTGGCGATCTCCGCGGGATCCACAGGCTGCGACCATGCCACCGGGCTGGTAGTCATCAATAGCCCCATAAGCAGGCAGGGCAACAGTAATCGTTCCATTTCTTACCCTCATAATGTTACAAACAAGCACGGTCATATGAAGACTGACCGGTAAAGCTGTAGAGCTACTGTTTTTCTGAAATATTATTAACTGACTATATTGGAAAGAACACCCACTCCCCTCTCCCTGTTGCGTTCACCGGTACAAATATCGCATCTTTGCTCACACAAGGCATTGAGCGCTATCAACTTGGCATTGGCCTGTTGTGCATTCAATATAAATACCCACACAAGAACTTCTCATACATCAAGTGTATAACAGGAAACGGAGATTAACCGACCGAGAAAAGTATACACTGGTGAAACAATTTTACGTTCATTCCGCCAATGCACAATCAACCTGGGGATTTCCAATGTTACAGTATTCGCAGACTGAACCCGTTCCAGGGGATGGTTCAGATAGTTCGGACACCTAATAGCCTAGCAACCAGCATTAACGGAATTGACTGGGATGTTCAAATACTGGCTGAGCCTCCTTATGATACCTGGGGGTTAGCTTCTCCGATAAAAACGGAGTATCGCTTTCTCCGCTTTGGATCCTGGAATAGTGATCAGGGCTTGACGGGTGTTCCCGCAAATCCGCTGCTAAATCTGACCAGAATGATCACCGAGTCAAACCACCTGGTGGAGATATTGATCGGCACATCGGCGCAGATTCCGTTTCCGGCAACAGACCGGTTTGAACTCTGGTTGATGGATGACAGCGATCAACAACCGCGAGCACTTCTCGCAAGCACGGTCGATGAAGACCACCTAACTGCCCACACCAAATCGGAGTGGATCGCTTCCACAAACGAGTTCCCGTCAACACATCTGCAGAACTATTACAGCAGACACTCTGTAGTGGCAGATCCGACACCCAACAAGCACTATCTGGAAGAAGTTATCCGGCAGCGGACAAGTCGAGCGATGCAGTGTTGGTTCAAGCGTTCCAAGGATGGAGGCGGCACTCCCATATTCGCAACAACGGAACTTGCAACGAACAACATTGGACAGCTTCCTGCGGAGGCTTTTCCTGTTCTCCTGCTTGGTGATCACTGGAACAATCGACTCGCTGAATCGGCCGTCTCAGACTATTACGCCTGGCTATCTCCCTATCTGCTGACTCTGCAGCATCTACCTGATGCAGTAAGGAGTGAACTCGAAATCCTGGCAGTCAATCGTGCATTTGCTGTTGAAGCCTGTTGGCGTCTCTATCCCAAAATCATCGATCGAAGGATGATAGACACAGCACGGGTTGCGGCAAAGCTGGCTCGCAGCAGCAAAATATAATGCGATGAATACCCGGGGAGATTCATCCCCGGGAATTCTGCCGTTTATTACAAGGATACTTCTGAAGATGCGATCAATTTGGAAGCGGTGAGATCTTCGGGCAGATGCGAAAACTTCTTCACTAAACCAGCCCAGAGCAGATTGTAGTAGAGTTCGCCTCTGACCAGCACCACATCTTTTGCTGGGATCTCGTATACCAACTTCCGCTCCTCATGCGGTTTCAGCCGAGTATCTTTGCCCAGCCTGGTCGCAACTGGAGGTCCAGCCGGTTTCCCTTCGTCGTCAGCCAGTTCATATACGAAATAGGCTTGCGGATCCGATTGAGCTGGATGACCCTCCGCATTGCGCCATACCGCGTTGCCGCTGCTGTCATAAGCGGTAAGCAGCATCTGAATATTGCGGAAAGGTGCACCTGTCGGCAGACTGTGCGGCTGCATGTTTCTGATCGATACCGAAGTCGCGAGAATATCACCCTTTTTCTCGGCAGCGACATCAAAAACCACAGAGCGCTGTAATATGGCCAAGTCATGACCACCCCCCATGCTGTGATCCACCAAGCCGTCGTTCACCGGCATGTGACAGGAGAGGCAGTTGACCTGTGAGTTGCTCATGGAATACTCATTTCCCGTCTGACACAGCGGAACTCCGTGGGGGTTATTGCGTTGGTCGTGGCAGCCCATACAGGCATCTGAAGTTTTCAGCTGTTTGGGATTGCTCTCCATCGGCAACGCCGGAATCTCTTTGCCATCCATAGTGACCGGCTCACCCAAATGCGGATTCGGCTTGGCTTCACTGTCACCGCCCCCAAAGATATCTGTCGATGCTGTCAACGCGGCAAGTTTACGGTTGGAGTAACGACCTGGCCCTTGCAAAGTATCAGTGAGCTCGTAGGATTTCATACCGAGCTGCAGTTTACCGTCTGGAGCCTGGATACCTTTGTAACTCTTCAGCGTATGGCAGGCGATACAGTTCACCCCTTCACTATAAACGGGCAAAGCATCGAGCTTGGTTTTCTTGTCGCGTGCTGCATTGGGTGCGTGGCACTCCAGGCAGACCGGGTACTTCTGTGACGCCTTATGTAACTCGCCCTCTTTGGTCGGGTCACCCACTGTATTTTGATAAAAGGTCCCGTGTATCGGATCACTCAGCGCGGTGCTGTTGGCGTGCATGGATCCTTTCCACTGCTTGTAAATCTCCTTATGGCAGGTCTTGCAGGTCTCTGAAGAGAGGTGGTGAATCGGCTCATCCGCCAATAATTCTGACACCGTGCCAATCCAACCGAATACAGCTGCTACCCCCATCCCAACAATCCACCTGTTGTGTATTATCATAGAAGCTCCTTTGTTAGGTTTGTATTTTTAGTTAATTATCGAAACTGACTATCGAGCTGATAGCCCATAATACAGCTACGGCAAAGCACCAGTTGAAGCACAACGACTTTACTGCATGCCCAGCCTGTCGGTACCACATTTTTCATCATAGGATAAACGCCTCACCGGCCACATTGACAATTATCTTTTGATTAGGATTTTTTCTCTGGTACCTTTTTAAACTGTGACTGAGGCTTCTGGTCAGAACAAGCGAACGATAGAGATTCGCGCCGAACGAACCCAGATTGCCGCAATGGATTGCAAATCAACGTGGCTTTACCAAAGCTCTAAAGAAGAAGTGCGCTATCTATACGAAAAAACAGGCGCTGCGGTGGTCGTTTCTTTGACTGGAGATTCCCATGGTCTACGCGAATAATTACAACAGGTCGGCCAGGCTGCTGGCAATAGCTACCGTGTTCTGGCTGAGCGCACACGGTATTGCTAGCGCGGAAAAGGTGAAGCTCTCTCCCGACAGTTGGGGAATTGAAGGGGGTAAGGCCTGTATCGACTGCCATGAAAAAGCCTCGCCCGGCCTCACCCGGCAGTGGCAGGATAGCGCACACGCGGAAGCGGGTGTCAACTGTCTCGACTGTCACCAGGCAAATACCGTGGAGGATGACGCGATAACCCATGAGGGCAGCGTGATTGCAACCATCGTCTCCCCAAAAGATTGTGGTAGATGCCACACACTCGAGACCAGTGAGACACAGAACTCGGTGCACTCGCAGGCAGTTGCGTTGCTTGACAGTAAAATCCCAGGTCTGGCGCAACAGCTCTCCGGCAAAGCACTGATCTCCGCAGGCTGCACCCAATGCCACGGCTCAACCGTTGAAGTCCGGGGGGATGGCACGCTCTCCGCCGATAGCTGGCCTAACACCGGCATCGGACGCATCAACCCGGATGGTTCACGCGGGTCATGCAGCGCCTGCCATAGTCGACATCAGTTCTCGAAGGCGCAGGCGAGAACACCCGAAGCCTGCAGTTGGTGTCACTCAGGAGCGGATTCACCGGATGATGAAATTTTTAATCGCTCAAAACACGGTATTCTGTTCAACACACATCGGGCTGAAATGAACCTCGATAGCGACAGCTGGGTGACCGGTAGTGAATATATCGCGGCGCCCACCTGCGTTACCTGTCACATGGGAGAGTCGCCGGGGGTAAAGGGGAGTCATGATGTGGGCATGCGGGAAGCCTGGAGTCTGAACGGCCCGGTCTCCGAAGAGCAGTACCTGGTGATCTTTGATGACGGTGAGCGACGCGAACTACCCGTCTCGCAGCAGGTGCCTCGTCGCGGTAGTGAGCTGTCGCGACTGGACGGTAAGGCAGGTAAAGTCAAAGCGGTGGCGTCACCTAAGCAGCGCCGCCAGGCGATGAGCAAGGTCTGTATCGAATGCCACAGCAAAACCTTTACAGCAGGATTCATGCATCAGTTCGACAATGCTATCAAATACTACAACACAAGCTTTGGCGGACCAGCGCAGGCGATCATGCAGGCGCTATATGACCAGGAGGTTTTGAGTAAAACGCCATTCGATGAACCGTTGGAGTTCACTTACTGGAGACTTTGGCACGATCACGGCACCCGATTTCGTCACGCCGCAGCGATGGCTGCTCCGGCCCAGAGCAGCTGGGAGGGAATACATCAGGTCGCCCAAGCATTCTATGGTAGCTTTCTGCCCCAACTACGCGAGCTGGTGGGAGAAGAGCGGGCAAAATCGCTGATCGATAATTTTACTCCCAGCCCGGGGCAAACAAGTGCAGCAATCGACTCCACCCCCACTCCGTTGGTCGGCTATGGTGCAACGCGGCCATGATCAATCTGCCAGTATTCATCACCCGCCATGTCCTGATCGCTCTTCTGTTGGGTGGCTTGGCCGGAATTCTGTTCGTCTTGTCTCTGATCGAGTTTGATCATCTGACCGGCAGTGAGGAGTTCTGTACCGGTTGCCACTCTATGGAACTGGTTGCCGCCCCCTACCGGAAGTCCAAGCACTACAATCCCGCCTCGGGTGTACGTGCGAGTTGCGGTGACTGCCATGTCTCCGATGGCGTATTGGCGGCCACTTGGGACCACATCCTGGGTGGAAAAGATCTGTTCGCACAGCTGTTCGGCGCTGACTATGACGATCCGGTGATCAACGCGTTGCACTTACCCGAAGCGGCGTTCGCCGCCCGGCGTTGGTTCAAGAAAGAGGATTCAGCGACCTGCAGACGTTGCCACACACTGGAAGCAATAAACGGCTCACGTGCCAATACGCTGCTGATCCATCAGCAAGAGGCCCAAGATAAAAGCTGCATCGACTGCCACTACAATCTGGTTCACCGCCTGGTGCCTGAAGAGAGAACCTTCAAGCGAGATAGATGGAACCGGATGATTGAACGGGAATTCGATCTGCCAACCGGAAAAGCGGATGAACTACTGCAGCAATGAGCTGCCCGCGTGAGGAAAGACTATGAAAATACTCTCTTTGGGCTGTAAAACGATGCGCGAGGGGGTGATCGCCTCCTCCATCTTTTTTCTGGCGGGGATATTATTGATCGTTGCGGGCAGTACCGTCGTGCCGGAGATGTTTTACATGCGGCACGTGGTGATGCTGCTGGGCCTCATAACGCTGCTGTTCGCACCAATCATCCTGATTTCAACCTTTCTTTTGTCTGTTCTGCCCGGAGCGAAAGAGAAACTCGAGAAGTGCGAGCACTAAGTTGAGTCCGAACTCTCGGCCCGCCGCTTCGGCCTGGATCGTTACACAGAGCTTCCTCTCTCCGTGAGACGGTCGACCCGCGCGTGTCCTCGGCTTTAGCGATACACCCTCGACGCTGCAGCGCGATGATCAACTCTCTATCTTTCTTGGCAAAATAGAGATCCTCCTCTGCCATTCCCTTTAAGCGAAGTTTCTCTACGAAATCTGTCACACTTCACCCCGGCAGCCGTAACATCTCTGCCGTACGGCTCTTTTCACGCTCAATGCTGACAGGAGTCAAGCCTGTGGTTAACCGCAGGAATGGAGAATACCACCGCCGCAACCAGCAAAAGCAATGGACTTGCCACGATCAACAACAGACCCAGATAAGATAAAAGAGCCGCTGAGAGGGGGGATTGCAGCCAAGCTACAATCGTTGGAAGCTGCAACACCAGCCCCAAACCGAACACGACCGTGGAGACAACAACAACGGAGCGCATCACCTTACAATTGAATATTTGCATCTTACTACCACCTCTACAACAACCACATATTTAGTATATAAGCTTATTTTGATATTTACCAGATATGTGAACATCATGGAGAAAAGACGGCACCGTACCACAGCCACGGCATACACCCCGTCAAAGAGATTGACGGCTCGGCCAGTAAACTCTTTAGGGTTTCCTGAAGAAATATCGGTACACTCATGCCATCCTTCTCCCGCACAGGATTCGCTTTTTCAACCAATGAGTTGGCAATCTCTCCACCCTTTTCTGTCCTTGCTCAAGGTTCACTAACCTATTGGCGCGCCTACTCATCATTTCAATGTACTGGCCTCACACACGATTGGTTTCAACCAGGTATTACCTGCGCAACCATTCCGAGTACTACCGGGTGGCGTAAAGGTCATGAGGCTGAAGACAGGATCGCGCTTTTTTTGACCGGCTGATATACACAGGTCAAATCCCCATGTCCGTGCTTCGTGGATACGCTTTATGCACTTCGTTGTCATCCACAGTTGACACTTGCGGGTAGTTTTGCCATAGATTCACGATGAGTGAACCCGGAAAACCCTTGCGCTGGATCGGACACGCAGACCTCGATGCCTTCTATGCCAGTGTCGAGCAACGCGACCACCCTGAGTACCGTAACCGTCCGGTGGTGGTTGGCGCTTTGCCAGGCCAGCGTGGTGTTGTGGCTGCGGCAAACTATCTTGCGCGGACGTTCGGGATCCATTCTGCGATGCCTATTGGTGAAGCCTACCTTCGCTGCCCAGATGCGCTCTATCTCCGTCCCGACTTCGCCAGATATAAACAAGTCTCCCAAGAGATATTCCGAATCCTGGGTACCATCACCCCGGTGGTCGAGCCGGTCTCGGTAGACGAGGCCTATCTCGATCTGAGCGGACTGGAGCGACTGATCGGACCACCTGATGCCATCGGTAATGAGATCAAACACCGCATTCTGGAGATGACCGGATTGACCGTTTCTGTCGGCATCGGTCCCAATCGACTGATCGCCAAACTAGGCTCCGAACACCACAAACCAGATGGTCTGACCGTGGTCTGGCCGGATCAGGTGCAGCGGTTCCTGGCACCGCTGCCGGTTGCCAAACTGCGCGGTTTGGGTCGGCAGACACAGAGAGTCTTTGCGCGCCTCGGAATCGTCAGCGTGGCGCAACTGCGTGCGCTGCCGCTGGGCTATCTGGAAAAGCAATTGGGGAAGAGGGCCGCACTCAACTTCCACCAGCAGGCCTTCGGCATCGCTTCGGCTGTAGTGCGACCCGGCCGCACTCGTAAAAGCATCTCCAAAGAAGTCACCTTCCAGCAGGATATTCAGGAGGACAGCAGAGTGTATCCGATACTGCACAAACTGGCTGCCGAAGTTGCCGCCAAGGCGCGCAAAGAGCAGCTCTCCGGCGTGGTGGTGATGTTGAAGATTCGCTGCAACGATTTCGAGACCTATACCCGTCAACATAGATTGCCGGTAGCAACTCACGATGAGCGGGTGATCCTCGGCGCAGCGCGAGCACTGTTCAACCAGCGGCGAATTCCAAATAAGCCAATACGACTGATCGGTGTAGGCATTAGTGATTGGCAGGAACCCGAGTCACCCCAGGCTGACCTTTTCGGCCAGTCGCAGAGACGTAAGATAGACGATCGCCTGCTGGCGACAATCGACCAAGCGACGGATCGGTTTGGAGAAGGTGCACTGCAACTGGGATGCGCACTAAAACAGAGGTCAGAACCGCGTGAGCGATGAGAACAATACCGGCACAATCCACTTATCACGCAGTGAAAATCCATACAGGCGCAAGCAGATTCTATGAGTGTTGCGCTTGGTAAACCAAAAAGCAAACAGCACCCACCCTCCTCCCGACAACTTTTGGTGTTCCACAATGATACGAAACCACTCGATATTTGAACCGGTCCCTCGCAATAATCCGCATGAAGCCGGCAGAAAATGCAGTAGAGGGAGGCACGAAGATCGAGCGATAACTCCAATTGATATCTGGTTGCAAAGGTAAAAAAGTCAGACAACAATCGTCGCGACCAGACAGACGCAGGTATGGCATCTCACACTGCAGCTAGCAGAGAGAGCCAGCCACCCGCCACCGTCAAAGTAAGCACGGTTACCGGAATACCGATGCAGGCGTGCTGTCCCCAGCCAATTTTCAATCCGAGCCGCTCTGCCTGATCGACCACAATGATGTTGGCGATACTGCCAATGATCAGGAGGTTGCCAGCCAGTGTGGTGGCGAGCGCTAATACAGGCCCGGCGATAGGCTCCGTGGCGAAGGGCAGCAACAGCATGGTGGCCGGCACGTTGGATACCAGATTGGAGAGCAGGATACTGCTGCCAAACAGCACCTCGGGCTGTTTCAGATCGATGCCTGAGGCGTGCATCAGATTGACCAACTGTTCCAGGTTGCCGGATACAGCCAATGCATGGTTGACCACAAAAAGCCCGGCAAAAAGCACCAGCAGCTGCCAATCCACCAATCCCAACATGGTCCGGGTGTGCATCCTGCGGCTGATCAGCAGCACCCCTGCAGCCGCCAGCGCCAATACCTCACGGGGTAGTACGGTGTACAGAAACCCAATCACCAACAGCAGCAGCACAACCCCTCCCTTGATCGTCTGCCAAAGCTGGAACGGTTGCTGGATCACCTCCGGCAGCACCATCTCGTTCCACCAGCGGCCTCGGTAGACCCAAGCCACCACGGACCAAACCAACATCAGCGAGAGTAGCACCGGCGGCGCCACCTGCAGAGAGAAGAGGCTAAAATCCAGCTTGAGCACCTGCCCGATTAGCATATTTTGTGGATTGCCGATCAGTGTAGCCGCTGAACCGACATTCGCGGAACAGGCGAGCGCCAGTAGGAAGGGCACCGGATCGAGGCCACGCCGGATGCACCCCTCCAGCAACACCGGCGCCATCGCCAGGCAGATGATATCGTTGCTGAGCAGCGATGACAGCACACCAGACGCCACCACCACATAGGCTAGCAGTGTGATCGGAGCAACCGGGCGCGCGGCGAGCCAACTGGTGAAGCTGGAGTAGAATCCTCCCAGCCGGAACTGCGCCGACACCACCATCAGGCCGAGCAACAGCCCAATAGTGGGGGTATCGATGGCTCCCCAGGCTGCATCGGGCTCCAGCCGACCACTCACCACGATGGCGATCGCCCCCAACAGTGCAATCCCGGTGCGGTCCAAAGCCAGCCCAGGCATCCTGCCAAGCAGCATACCCAGGTAGACGATGACGAAGATCAGCAGCAACCAGGTATCCAAAGCGACCCAACCGTCTTTTTACAATCGGGATAGTATAACGGCCGCAACGGAGATCCGGTGAGGAGTTGCCTGCTACCGTAGGTGGACCTGCCGCATAACAGAAGACCGTTTCATGCAGAATGGACAAATAATGATCTGCAGGCGTTTTCTTGGATCTGTTCCGGACTAACCCATTTCGATCATATTTCAGTCACCGGCGCCGGTGCTCTGCCACTCTCCTGCACGGGGCTGTCGTCATCTTCTGTGAGCCCTTTGGCGCGTTCCATTGCCTCTGCGCCGATCTCCTTGGTCCCTTCCCAGACTTCGCCGGATTTTCGCTTGGTCGCATCCCAGATTTCTGATGACCTCTCCTTGGTCTCCTGCCACGCATCAGCGGAGATCTCCTTGCTATCCTCCCAAGTTTCAGCAGAGATCTCCTTGGCACCCTGCCAAGCTTCGCTAGAACTCTCCTTAGTGGCTTCCCACGCACTGGCTCCCGCCTTTTTAGCACTCTCCCAGGCCGCACCACTGTATACTTTAGCCTTCTCCCAGGAGTCGGACTCGTTCGTCTCAGCACGGAGCGAGTGTGTAGTCAGAAGCGCCAGAATAACGAAGGTGGACATTTTCAACAGTTGCTGCATGTTTCGCCTCGAATACAATCAACGGGGGGATGGAAAAGATCCGGTTCCAGCACCCCAGACAGATGAACATTTCAAAACCAGAACTCTACTGCCGATAGGAGTAACAGGAAGTGGAATAGTTCACATTCACTGATGCCAGTACGATGGCATCCCTGTTCCAACTCAATACCTCCTGCCGCCACCCAATCTGTGTACCAGATAAATCAACGCCGCCTTAAGATTCTGCCGTGCTGGCTCCGAGAGCGACTCAGTGAATGGCTCGAAGTGGTAGCCGCGTATCGCCAGCACGCTAGCCTGATTGGTCGCACCGAACAACGTTCGGGCGAGATGGATCAGTGCTTCGGGAGAAAGCGAGTGGGTATCGAAGGTGACCGGCTCCAGCCGCTGCGGCAACGAGTAGTGCTGGTAGGGGGGCAGCACGCTTGAGGATGCATCGACGATGATCACCTCTGTAAAGCTGCCGATGTCCAGTGCATCTTCGACACAGAGCTGGTAATCCACCCGGGTTTCAATACCCTCCAGTGCCGCTATCTCGATCCCTTGAATCAGCGCCGGACCCAGCCCATCGTCACCACGCGCCGGATTGCCACAGCCTAATACCAGAACCGGACTAACCACCCTCCCTCACCCTGCGCTCCAGAAGATCACCCCCAGCACCGTACAGTTCGACCTGCAGCGGCATCTGTCCCAACGCATGGGTGGCACAGGAGAGACAAGGGTCGTAGGCGCGCACCGCCACCTCAATCTGATTCAGCATCCCTTCGCTGATGATCTTCTGGCCGGAGAGATGGTTTTTCGCCACCTGGGTGACCGCGCGGTTCATCGCCTCGTTGTTGTTGGTGGTGGAGACAATCAAATTGCAGAAGCTGACCTGATCGTTGTGGTCAACACGATAATGGTGGAACAGTGTACCGCGCGGAGCTTCGATCACCCCGATTCCCTCCTCCCGACGCTCACCGCGGAGAAGCAGGTCATCCCCCTGAAGATCGGGATCGTGCAACAGCTCTCGGATCTTCTCCACGCAGTGCAATACCTCGATCATGCGCGCCCAATGGTAGGCGAGCGACATCTGATTCGGCCGTCCGCCGGAAAACTCCCGAAACTCCTGGTGCGCGGCATCCGCTGACGGGGTATCTATGAAGCCTGCGGTATTCATCCGTGACAACGGCCCGACGCGGTACCATCCATCGAGGTTGCCACGCCGCTTGATGAACGGAAACTTCATATAAGACCAGGAGCGGACCTCCTCCATCAGATAGTCGTTGAATCTGCGATAATCCACCTGATCGAATATCGGATTGCCGGATGCGTCAATCGCTCTGAGCACGCCATGATAGAGGTCCAGTGCACCATCCTCACGCACCAGCGACATGTGGCTGGAGTTGAAGGCGGCGAACGACTGCACCAAGGGCAGGTGATCGATACAGTAGCCTTTGGCGAGCGCTACTGCCTCCTTGGCCCATCCAATCATCTGCCCGACATCTTTCAGAAGATGGTCACGTTCGGCCAGACTGAGGTTCTTGTTGACACCGCCGGGGATCGCACCGGTCCCGTGGATCTTCTTACCTGCGGTCGCACGGATGATCTCCTGACCGAATTTGCGCAGTTTGATACCCTTCACTGCCAGATCGGGGTAGGCCTGAATCACGCCAAAAATATTGCGTTTTGCCACTTCGCTCTCGAATCCGAACAGCAAATCCGGGGAGCAGAGATGAAAAAAATGCAGCACATTGCTCTGCATGATCTGGCCGTAGTGCATCAGCCGGCGAATCTTCTCTGCGGTCGGAGTAAGACGCTCCACGCCGACGATCTGGTCCATCGCCTTGGCGGCTGCCAGGTGGTGACTGACAGGACAGATGCCGCACAGACGCTGGACGATCACCGGCACCTCCCAATAGAGCCGGCCGAGGATGAACCGTTCGAAACCGCGGAACTCGACGATGTGCAGTCTGGCCTCGTCGACATTGTTGTGATCATCCAGATGAATCGTAACCTTGCCGTGGCCCTCCACCCGGGTCAGCGGATCGATCTCGATAACGCGTGTTTTTGCCATACCCGTTCCAGTTGCTGGTTATTCTCTGCCGGATAGCACTGAATCAGTCATATCGCAGCTGTTCATAAGTCAACTCCACCGGCCGTCCGGCGAGCAGCGCTTCCAGTATATTCCATAAGGTCTCCCCGGAAGGAGGACAGCCGGGAATCTGATAGTCGACCTTGACCACGTCTGCCAGTGTATAGACTTTATCGAGCAGCAATGGCAGCGCCTCATCGCTGGGAATCCGATTGCTCGGATTGTAGATCTTGTCGCTGTTGAGATAGGCTGTTTCCAGGCACTCCCGCAGCGGGTCTTCCGAATGCATGATGGCATTGCGCATTACCGGCAGCCCTCCCATCACCGCGCATTGGCCCACCGCGATCAATACATCGCAGTTGCGGCGGAACTCCTGCAGCGTATAAACGTTCTCTTCGTTGCAGCACCCGCCCTCAACCAACCCGATATCACAATGCCGGGTGAAGCGCTTCAGATCGTTGAGTGGCGTGCGGTCGAACTCGACCTGCTGCAGCAGGTCCAGCAGACGCTCGTCGATATCCAGCAGCGACATGTGGCAGCCGAAACAGCCAGCCAGTGAAACCGTGGCGATGCGTTTTTTCATTGCTCGCTTCGCTCTTTTACCGGCAAGATACCCAGGGTGATCGGTCTCTTATCGAACTGGCGTTCGCCGATTGGGGCGAAGAATCCCCTCCCTTTTTGAATGATACAGCCCACCGGACAGGTCGCGAGATCGATCGCACGATCACTCAGAGCGATATCGGTATCCGCCAGGTTGTAACCGTTGACGCCGACCCGCTTGCGAATTCCGCGTCCGACATACTCGAAAACATGTTTCTTATCGATATCCCTCGATGCACGAATACAGCGGCCGCAAAGGATGCAACGGTTGGTGTCCAGCACGATATCCGGATGGCTGGCATCAACCGGACGTACCGGCTGCAGGTAGGGATATTTCGTCGCTTGGGTGATACCCAGGCGATAACCCATTGCCTGCAGCTCACAGCGCCCGCTCGCCTCGCAGATGGGACAGAGGTGGTTCCCCTCATGATAGAGCATACGCACCAAATCGCGGCGATATCCGAGAATCTCTTCGCTCTCGTTTTCTACTATGGAGCCCTCGATCACCGGCTGGGTGCAGGCAGACACCACCCTGCCGTTCTGTTTCACTACACAGACACGACAGCTTCCCTGAGGTTCCAGCCCCTCAACATCACATAAACGGGGTATATAGATACCAGCTTCATCCGCTGCCTGCATGATGCTCTGCCCACGCCGGGCGAGTACCTCCACGCCATCGATCTCAAACTTGAAACTGTCGCTCATCCTCACTCACCTGCCTGGTTGCTCAAGCCTCATCGTAATTCGGGTCATAGATCATGGATCGCCGCTTTGCCAGACGCCGGGACTCCTCCAGCGCGCTCTGGATATCAAAAGACGCCTGCAGCCCATCGCCGTGCTCCTTGAGCAAAACAGCGTAGACCAGTGGAAAGTTCTGCATCGTGGAGAGCACCAGATTGGGTGAGGTGTGCCCCAGACCGCAGCGGCTGGTCATGGCGATGGTGCGACCGAGCTCTTTGAGGTAATCCATGTCCTCCAGCTCACACAGCCCTTTTCTTACCTTTTCGATGCGTTTCTTCAGAAACACATTGCCCACTCTGCAGGGAGTGCAGTAACCACAGCTCTCGTCAATGAAGAACTGCAGATATTGGTCGACGATCTCCAGGAGATTGCGCCGCTTGGAGAAAACCATCACCGACCCTCCTGTCGGCAGATCCTCAAGGCAGAGCCGACGCTCGAACTGGCTCATGTTGATCATCTGTCCGCTGGGACCTCCGACCAGCAGCGCAGCGGCATCCGGTGCGTCAACCTGTTTGAGCAGCTGCTGCACGCTGGTACCGAAGGGAAGTTCGTAAACTCCGGGGTAGGTGCAGTCACCGCTGACGCTGAACAGTTTGGTACCCGTGCTTCTTCCAGTACCGATGCTGCCGAACCATGCACTACCGAGTTCCATGATGCGGGCCGCACAGCAGAAGGTCTCCACATTGTCGACTATAGTGGGGTATCCGAGATACCCCGCCTCTACCGGAAACGGTGGCCGGTTTTTTGGTTCACCGCGCAGCCCCTCGCAGGAGCTGATCAATGCACTCTCCTCACCACAGATGTAGGCGCCTGCCCCCATCTGAATGCGGATATCGAAATCAAATCCCTCCCTTCCCAGAATGGCGCGACCCAGCAACCCCTGTTCACGTCGGTGCTGTAGCACCGACTTCAGCCATGGGCGCAGATAGGCATATTCAGCGCGCAGATAGATGATGCCGGCGGTACTGTTGACGCTGTAGGCGGCCACGGTCATCCCTGCGATCATCAAATCCGCACGTTCGGTCAGCAGCACCCGATCTTTGAAGGTGCCTGGCTCACCTTCGTCCGCATTGCAGATGATATAACTCCGATCGGCACGGGTATCGGCAGCGACACGCCATTTCCTGCCGGTCGGGAAACCAGCACCGCCACGACCGGCGAGCCCGGCTTTATCCAGTTCGTCGAGTATTGCCTGGGGTTGGCTCCCCAGTGAGCGAATCAGACCGGCGTTGGCATCCAGTGTGTTGAGCAGTACTTCACCTGCGTGGCGGATGTTATTGGTGACTTCGGATCTGATCAGTAAATGGGCGTTGTTGCCATCCCCATAACGTTCAACCAGATCGGCTGGTTCAGCCCCCTCCCGCAAGCGCGAGCAGATGCGGCGGGCCTTCTCCCGGGTGAGAGCGGTGAAGATGGTATCATTGATCATCACCGACGGCGCCTGATCACTCATCCCCAGAAATGGTGTATATTCCAGCGAGAAACGACCGTCCGCGGAGTTTCCACCAACGGCCACTCCCAGTTCCTGCGCAAAGATCTGTGCGATCTCCCGTCCACCCTTCTGGCGATCGATGATGTCATCGCAGACACGAATCATCCGTTCACCTTTGATTTCAGAGGACAGGAAAGCGTAGAAACTGACCACTCCCTCGACTTCCACCCGGGTGATTCCGGTCCGCTGTGCAACCACCTCCATCGCTGCCGGTGTGATCCCTTTTAACTCGTGTTGAATATCCAGCAGAATATCCAGTAAGCGGGTCCGGTCATTGGCATAGCGTTGACAGACAGAAACGACGCTCTTCTCCATTTTGCCCCCGTTGCTATAAGGATTGTCCGGCACCTCGCGGCTCCATGCAGTAAGCGCCTCTCCACTGGAATAAGCACGCTTCCATTGCGAAAATCAACCTGCGAGTGAGCACATTGCTACCCTCTGCGGGTGAACCTGAGGCACCTCCTCAGGGTCATACTCGAAACAACCTGTGGTCAATCTGCAGATTGTGATTTGAACAGTCAACGAAAATACGAGGATTTGATGATGAAAAGCAATATGGGGGGTATCGACCGCATTGTGCGCGCAGTAGTGGGGGTGGGTCTGATCGGCTGGGGGATAAAATCGGGCAATCCCTGGTTCTACATCGGGGTCATTCCAGTGATCACCGCACTGATCTCCTGGTGTCCGGCCTATGTTCCATTTGGCCTGAGTACGAAAAAATCTGCGATCGACAAAAGTTGACATCGCTTCCGGATGGCGCCGCTATCTGCGCCATCCGGGCATGTTCAGCGATTCAGTTTCGCCTCCAAAGCCTCGACCGTCGGCCAGGCACGGATAATCGCCTGCACCAAAGTCGCGAGCGGTATCGCGAAAAAGACACCCCAAAATCCCCAGAGCCCGCCAAAAACCAGAATGGCCACGATAATCGCGACCGGGTGCAGGTTGACCGCCTCGGAGAAGAGCAACGGCACCAGTACATTGCCATCCAGTATCTGGATAATGAAATAGGCTACGGTAAGCCAGATAAAATCCGACCCCCACCCCCACTGGAACCAGGCGATCAGAATCACCGGGAAAGTTACTACTGCAGCGCCGATATACGGGATGATTACCGAGAGCCCGACCAGCATCCCAAGCAACACTGCATACTCCAAACCCATGAGACTGAAAACGAAAGAAGTTACGCCCCAGACGATCACGATCTCCCAGAACTTTCCACGCACATAGTTGGCTATCTGCCTGTCCATATCGAGCCAGACAGTGTCCGCCAGGCGACGATCACGGGGAAAGAAACCGAGAAGATAGCCTAGCAGCAGCTCTTTATCCTTGAGAAAAAAGAATACCAACAGCGGCATCAAAATCAGATAGACCAACGCGGTGATCACGCCGATTACCGAAGAGAACGAGAGGGAGAGTACGGTCTGTCCAAACTCAGCGATCTCCTGACGGATGACACCGATAATCTCCTGCACCTCATGTTGAGAAATGAACTCCGGATAGTGCTGCGGAAGTTGCATCAACAGATTCTGCCCTTCGGTTATCATCGCCGGAATTTGCTGGAAAAGCTGGGTCAATTGACGGGAGAGCTGGGGCATTACCACCAACAGCAGCAGCGTGACGAAGAGCAGAAAGCAGAGGTAGACCACCAGTACCGCAGCGAGTCGGGGTACCCGCTTGTGTTCCAGCATACCGACCAGTCCTTCCAGCAGATAGGCGATCACCAGGCTGGCTAGGACCGGTGCAAGCATATCCCCCATGGAAAGGACGATGGCAAAAAAGACCAGTAGCAGAACTGTCAGAAAAACGACTTCCGGATCAGAGAAATAGCGTTTGAACCAAAGCGTCAGTGAGCGCATAGATGTGGAACCGAGAAGTCAGCCGGATTCATTCCCCGGCGCTAGTGATCCGTTTATAGTGGAGTGCAAAAAGTGCCTCCAATTCGTCAATCACCGCGGATGCAGCACGTCCGTGCATTATGTGAGCCGACATCAAGGAGGAGCTTTCGGTCAGCAGTTCCTTTCGGTCAATCATCGGATAGGTCTCCGAGAGGCGCTTGATCGCACCGATCACGGTCTCTGATGACGGCCTGGGTATCGGGTTGAGCACCGTCGGCTGCGCTGGTACGGCCGGCTCCGGCATGCTCCTGCCGGGGCGACTGACGAGAAATTCGGCAAATGCGAGCAGCGTACTTCGGTCCGACTCAGCGAGTGCCAAGTAGCTATCCAACAGTGATCTTTGGTCCGGGGGCAGCCTGACCTTGCGCGTCAACATCGTCCGAGTTCACCAGGATGGTCTTTACAGTAGTCCTGCGCAAAGGAGAGGAGCTCGTCCATCACCCGCATGCGAAACTTCTGCTTCTGATGCACAAAAGAGAAGGGGCGCTCCAGTGGTGGATCGAGTTTGATCGCCACGAGCGTTCCCAACTTGAGTTCTTTTTGTACGGTAGCCGCGGAAACGACCGATATCCCCATTCCGGCCTCCACCGCGCCTTTTACCGCCTCCGGGCTGCCCAACTCCATAGAGACATTGAGCAGATCGCTGCTGCTCCCCACCGATTCCATATACTCGTTGATCACTTCGCGCGTACCCGATCCCTCCTCGCGGCAGATGAACGGGTATTTCAGCAAATCCTCGTAGGTGAAAAATGCGCGGCCCACCGCCTCGTGATCGGGGGGCACTATCACTGTGAGGTAATCTTCCCGGCAGCGTTCCAACACCAGGTTCTTGTTCGAGACCGGAGCTTCTACCACACCCAGATCGATCGTATTGTTCTCCACCATCGACACGATGCCATCGGAGTTGGAGACCTTCAGATGGATATTGATGTCGGGATAACGTTTCTTGAAGTCCCCCAACAGTGATGGCAGCATATATTCGGCAATGGTGGTGCTGGCTCCGATAGTAAGTGAACCGGAGACCTCCCCGGTCATCTCCCGCACCGCATTCTCCATTTCGTTATAGAGAACGAATATCTTATCCGCATAGTTATAAACACGGTTCCCTGCCTCGGTAAGGCTGATCCGATTGTGTGTCCTATCGAACAGCCGGGTGTTGAAGTGTTCCTCCAACTGGCGAACCTGAAAAGTGACCGCCGGTTGCGTCATGTGCAACGACTCCGCGGCCTTGGTAAAACTCAACAAACGCGCAACCGTATAAAATACTTGCAGTCTACGATCAGCCATGGCAAACCCCTGATACTCCACCAGATTGAATTCGGGCATTAATAAACTGAACTTATATCATAGTTTACTAATGAAAGCCATTGGTAATATAGCGACGCTCAGGTCCTTCGCTTCCCTTCGCAGGGTTCCTCTTATGCCATTTACACAGTCGCTTGCGTCGCACCGTTCGGTCACTGAAGCTTACTGTGACTACTGCTTTCCTTACTCCGGTCAGAAACAGATCCGGAATCGCCACGACTCGATTCGAAGACAATTGTAGTGCCGAAGGTAAGGTGTTAGATTCCTGCACTAAAAAGTTGAAACAAGCCGGATAAGGTATCCGCTTTGCAGCGTGTCGCTGACAAGGTTCAGTGGCAGCAGCTGGAGGGACACCATTCGAATTATTAGATAGGGGGATAAATGAAAAAAAGTCTACTATTCACCGCGATTGCCTTCGCCTCTTCCCAGTCATTTGCCGCAGGATTCCAGCTCATAGAGCAAAGCGTTTCCGCGATGGGGGGCGCCTATGCAGGATCCGCTTCCATGGCCAGTGACGCAACAACCGTCTTTTTCAACCCAGCTGGCATGTCGCGCCTCAAGGGCAATCAAATCTCGGCCGGACTTCATGTCATATCACCAAAAGCAGGGTTCAGTAACGACGGTTCGTACTTGAACCCTGTGCTGACCGGGTCTACCGTAGTGCCAGGCTCTCTACCCGGACCTGATGATGATGGCGGTACACTCGGTGTGGTTCCCAACTTCTACCTGGTTTCCGAGATCAACCCTGATCTCCATCTCGGTCTCGGGGTTAACGCCCCGTTTGGGTTGGCAACCGAATACGACAGTGACTGGATAGGTCGCTATCACGCTATCAAATCGGAGGTCATGACGGTCGATATTAATCCGTCTCTCTCGTATCGGGTCAATGACCGCTTATCGATCGGTTTGGGCGTCAGTGCCCAATATCTGAAAGCAAAGCTCACAAATGCCGTGGATTTTGGTACTGTCTGTCTCGGTTCATTTGGTGCCGGAGCTTGTGGTGGTGCGGGTGTCGCTCCATTAGCTGCTGACGGCAAGGCCGAAGTGGATGGAGACAGTTGGGCATTCGGTTACAACCTGGGGTTGCTCTACCAGTTTTCAGAGCAAACCCGGTTAGGCTTCAGCTACCGCTCGAAAATAAGCCATGATCTGGATGGTGATGCCGAATTCAGTGTTCCCGCCGGTTTCCAGGGACTCCTCAACTTCGTTAGCAGCAGCGCTTTCACAGATACCGGTGCCAGTGCGGAAGTGGACCTGCCGGAACTTGCTATCATCAGTCTTTTCCATCAATTGACACCAAAATGGTCGATTATGGCTGAGGCTGCCTGGACCCGCTGGAGTCGCTTTGAAGAACTGAGAATACAATTCGACAACCCAGCACAGGCAGATTCCGTACAACCGGAAAATTGGGACGACAGCTGGCGTTTCTCCCTGGGCGTGAATTACGCGCCGAATGCAACATGGACCTATCGTGCCGGTGTCGCTTATGACCAGACACCGATTCCAAGCGCCGAAGATCGTACCGCTCGCATTCCCGGAAACTCACGCACCTGGCTGGCGCTGGGTCTGGGATACAACATCTCGCAAAATCTGAGTCTCGACGTCGGTTACGCACATCTGTTCGTCAAAAACACTGAGATCGACCACGCCGCCAGTACTGGTCATGTGCTGCTTGGTGACTACGACAACAGTGTCGATATATTCAGCGCCCAGCTGAACTGGATGTTTTGAGATAAAAAAGCCCTCACCCTGCGCGGGTGGGGGCTGTTTTCAACCTCCACTACAAAACGTTTACTGAAAACGTTCAGATGTAAAGACAGATATCTGACTCACCGGCGAATTCGAAGAAGCGGGCTGCGCCAGCGTATTCGATCCCGTCGATAAAATCTGCCGGTTTCATATCGAACAGATCCACGGTCATTTGGCAGGCGATCAGGCGAACTTCCGCCTCCTGGCAAAGTTCACGCAACTCCTCGAGCCCAGCAACACCTTTGGCCGCCATCTTCTTCTTCATCATATAGGTCATCATCGATTGCATACCGGGCAGTGCGGTCAATGCAACCGGAAACCACTTGTCCATGCCCATCGGCATCGGCATCCCCGGATTACCCAACGGCGTGACTTCCAGCGAAAGATCTTTCTTCAGTAACTGTAAGCCGTAAAAGGTGAAGAAAATCTCGGTTTCATATCCTAGCGCCGATGCGGTGGATGCCAGGATGAATGGGGGATATGCCCAGTCCAACGAACCTTTGGTGGCGATAATGGCTAACTTCTTCTGCTCCATCCGAATCTCCTCCCAACTTAGCGTAAATTTGTAAGAATCGATTTCAGATTTCTAATCGATCAAGCCTTTTTAATCAGAAAGTGGAACTTTCCACCCTCTTCCCTGGACTCAGTCAGCTCATTGCCGGTCTGTTTGGCAAACGCTTCGAAATCCTTGACCGAGCCTGGATCAGTGGCAATGATGTGCAGCACCTGACCCGACTCCAGACCAGATAGGGCTTTCTTTGCGCGCAGGATCGGCAGGGGGCAGTTCAATCCACTGGCATCCAGTTCTTGATCAAAATCGGCCATTTCGTTAAACCTCCAGAGTTCGTGTGTAAGAAATTAAGATAGACCTTATATTCTAACTCTCAGTGAAACGCAAGTCATCCGCGATACCCACTAAGACCGTCGTTTCAGCCCGGCAATTTCCTGCAACCGCCAATCCGGTCATCCATAGGCAACCACATCAAACCGGTTTCTGACCCAGTCGATGATACCGCCCTTGAGGTTAATGACGTTATTGAATCCCTGCTGCATCAGATAGATACATGCATGATAGGAACGTGCTCCACTACGGCAGTAGAGGACGATCTCCCTGTCTGTCGGAAATTCGTTCATGCGCAATGGAATCAGATGCATAGGCAAATGGGTGGAGCTTGGCAGCATGCCGTGAACCACTTCTGCTTCGGTACGGATATCCAACAGGTAGACCCGCTCCTCACTGGAGAGCATCCTCTCCAACTCGCGGGACTCAATCTCTCTGACCACGGTCTCTCCGCATCAAGTTGAAGCCATAAAACAACGCAACAGTATATTATAGTTTCTCTAATATTAGCAAGAACCTATATACCGTCCTGCAGTAAAACCATACTAACTTTCACCAACGGGGATCAAAGCTAATCGAAGAGCAGATTTTCCTGCCATACGCTTAGTTGTCGAAGATGTGGCGTATATTGCGTCAGAGTTTGCACATCGTGGTGTACGACAAACACCTGGCAACGCCGAACTTGAACTCAGCACCTAAAGAAGAGGTTAAGATCACCCCGCAGCGTCACCATCAGACGCACAAATCACGCCACCTTGGCGATACAAAGCCGGCTTTTTTGCCAGCGCAACTGGATCACTACCGGCCAGCTATCTATCGACAGAGCGCTGAAAAGGGTGAACAGCCAACCACCCCTCCTTCTGCAGGATCTTCATTCAAACAGAAAGCATAAAAAACCACCCCCATCACCAATGCAATGGCTACAGATAGCGGTGGTGCCATATTTTCTCTTCCGGTTGAAGTCATTCCTCCAGAAATAAGTCAATCCATTAGGGATTCGAAAAATCACTTCAGGATGCTCGGTACGACCCCCGTTGCTTCGATTACAACTAACCCTTTGGGACGCATCCTATCTGCATAACAACAACCTCGCCCCGGCACGCAAATGACTTTGCCCCTTATTGGGATTCCTGAACACAACTACTCCCTTTCTCCTTCAGGAGGAGCAAATATCACCTCGAAACCAATTCATTACCGCTCCCAACTGGCATGTACCACATCATCTTTTTCAGAGTAGGTGAAATTGAAACTCCCCTGATAGGCATGTCGGAGTGCCTCACCCGTTCGCTTGGTAAGATGAATGCCGGTGAAACTGATGCGGGTATGCTCCGGTTCCTCCGTCTCTTCGATATTCATGATACGTTCCAATGGATGCTCTGCCTTTTCCTGTTCTTCCGTATGTTGAATCAGGTGGAAGATCTCCTCTTTGTGCTGTTGGAAAAAATCACCGTGTAAAGACAGGATTCCTGCTGGAATATGGTCATGAATCCTGCTACAAGCCGGACATAAATTCGCATGTGCTCCTTCGGGTTGATCGACCCATTGCCATCGACCTGTCTGGAAAACGGCTCCGCATTCGGGACACACTGTCGGTTCTGCCAATTTTCCACGTTTGAGATAAGGATCCTGTACATGTTCCTCATACATTCGATCCCTGCGTGGTTGATGAATGAAATCACTACTCTTTTTTCGGCCAGTCATACAAACCTCCTCACCATCCGATCCATGCTCCTTAATCCCTCCTACTTAAATTATGACCGATTTTTCAGTGACCAAACTGATTTACGCCAACATTTTTAATCGGTTTGTGGAAAAGACCAGCCAGTCATTTTTCAGATTAAGCGGATGAACAGGTCTGGTATTGACAGGCGACTGATCCTAACCATGCCAAGGTGCCTGGTATGGGAAGTAGCATCGTCTGTCGTCTGGGGCAACTCAGTTAGATGTGAAACGCAGGAATTGCTACCAAACGCAAGGTAATGCTGGGTTTGCCCGTCCTCACGAGAATCACCACTGATTGCATAGTGAAAACCCGGGTTTTGCTCAGATAGGCGAAGCGGCATCTTACAATTTGAACGTTTTGCAGATGGCGGCTGCAACGGTAGCATGACCCATGGATTTAATCGGTCCGACAACGAAGCGAAGTTGGCAGTAGACAGTTTCCGGACCATTAGCGTAGGTATGAAGCTACGATCTTAGTCCGCTTTCCAGCACACGTAACTCAACGGTGTGACTAATTCCTGCAGCTTCTGGCTGAGGAAACCTTGACTACTTTTGTTCGGATCCGGAATAGTCCCATAAGGCGGATTTACCAGAACAACTGGGTCTTTCCGGTGAATCTGGGTTAGCTCGGTTTGGCCTAGTAAGCAGCTGGCTTAAGTACTCTTGTGCGCTCGGTATCTCTACAATGACGATAATCACAGAATGGATTGACCAAAATATAAAGCAGTATATAATAATCTACTAATATATTTACCTCGTAGTCATAAGGGAGAGTAGTTATGCAGTACACCTTTGGAGGTTTAATCCTGGCAACTTTTTTCGGTGTGTTTTTTGGTTCCGAGGGAGAACTGGATCCTGTTCTGGTCTCGTCCATATTCTGGGGCTTGATCGGGGGAGGCGTTTTTCTAAACCTGCTGGTCATTCTGAGAGACCAGCTTTGCAGCAAAGGCATCTTGCGTGTTGTTGCACGCCGAGCTTCTATCCAGCGCTATTTACATTGTTGATACGGAAGGTTGAAAAAACAGTAACTTCACCGCTTCCGGAAAAGTTAAACCGGCAACGGTGACCTATGCAGTTGGGCATTGAGCGCACTGCTTTCAGCCGCGTCAGTGAACTGACAAGTGATCACACCGGGTATTTGTGAGCCAGCAACTCGACATTTTCGATTTCCGGTCCCAGCGCTGTATAAAGTCAGTACAAGCCACCCCTGTCAATGGTCAATGACCTCTCCTTTACCGGAAATGCAGCTGTTACCTGTGGTCAATCCGAATCCACAATCGCTGTAGGATAGCGTCACAGCGCCATGTGCATAGTTAGAACGAGTTAAAGAGGAGCGTCACCGAGCTGCCGGCGATGAGTGCGGATGCAAGCAATGTACTCCTGTAACAAACCGTCATCCCTGTGACGGAGCTGGTTACATACTAGGGCGTCACGCTCGACATATCGGATATTTGTCTCGACTTAGGCGCACTAGTACCATGCCAATATTTAACCATTAGGAAATTGAGATGACCTGTTTAGTTGCCGAATATGTTCGGGAAAATCTACCCATGCTTGATGAGGAGACACCGGTCATCGAGGTTGTGCAGCAGATGTGCGAGCGGCAGGTAACTTCCTCTATCGTCACCCACGGTGGTGAAGTAATAGGCATTTTCACTGAGGGAGACTTAATGAAGCGCGTGGTCAACGCTGGTCGCGATCCGACAAAGCTAAGCGTGGGTGAGGTGTGCAGTCGACAATTGGTCTCCATCGAAGCAGATTCCGCCTGCCACACAGCCGTGCTTAAGATGCGCTCTAACGGCTGTCGCCGACTGATGGTATATCGTGGCGCGCGCTTCCTCGGACTGGTCAAGATTCAAGACTTGGCGCTGGCGATGGCTACGGCGACCCGCCAGCGCAGTTCATTCCTGAACGTGATCGTCTGGGCGACCCTGGCTTTGGTGTGCGGGCTCATCGTCATGCTCATACTGCAACTTCCCCACGTAGTGGATCTGGTTCAGGGCGGTTGAGGGTAGAATCCAACTCTGCTTCAGTTCGAATAGGATTGGTACGGCGAATTGCAGTGTCAAATGAGTTTTAAGAGCGGCCGGTTGCCATGCCTGCGAAGCCAATGGGCAGGACCAGAAATACATCATAATCAGCATTTCCGGTCTTATCCCGGCGACTACCTGGAGATGCCATCACCCTGTTCTTGTCGACCCCGAAAGCATACCCGCGGAGATCCTTTGCACCTCCTAACGATCCCTATGGATGCGCAGTCGCCAGTACGGGGGACGCGCGGGCGAGCACCGCATAATAGCCCTTCCCGGAGACTGCGTTTAGGTCCGGTAGCACGGTCTTCCTTCGCACTCGGGCTTTCCCGACTATGGTAGAGCAACACTCAACCCAAGCTTGATTCTGGTACGGATGGCCCGAAACACCTGTCAACCTCCGATATGGAGTTTGTATTCCGCTCCGTCAGAAAAAGTACAGGTGCCCGCCCCTTGGCGCGGGGTATTCATCTGGTACTCACAGCTCATATAACCGCCTTTTTGGCTGAAAGCACTGGCAACACCACGCCGTTCTTCATCCGAAACCCGCGTCGCCTCACCGCTGTAGGTGTCCCCTTTGTAGGTTAGGACAAACCGACCCTTGCCCGTCAACATGTTGGTGACCGCACCGGATACGATTCCCGTCTCGGCAGCGATTTCGTTGTTTGGGTACAGCCGTACGGACAGCGTAATGGGTCCTGCCCTTTCCGCTACGCTGCCCGACTGTGTTTCGGTGGAACTCCCGGCAGGAGTGTATGGCCCGGGATAGACCGGGTTACCGTACTGGTCCATGGGAATGATATAGCAGCCGCTGAGCAAGGCGCATAGCAATGTAGTTTTCAGTGCAAAACCCGGTAATTCTTTCATGGGCAACACCAGATATCCTCAGCAACGCCACGGTGATGATGGGAGAATAGGAGGTCAAACGATCGAATGATTGCCCGTGGAATTGCTCCCGTTGATCACGCTCCCACACATTGCCATTATAGCTAAAATCATCACTAAACGATGAGCTATTCTCATCAGTCTCACGCTGGTAGCTTGCGTCAGACGATTGACGGTCGTGCAAACCAGATCATGCCGTAAGATCTCCCGCTTCCGCAGGAAAGACATCCATAATCTGAAACTGGACGAGTGCCCCCAAAGTGGCCAACAATCACTGTGAAACGAATTCAGGTAAGTTGAAGCGGAGACCACCAGCTGCGCTCATGGAACGCTTGATATCCCTCTCTGCCTGGGATGCAGAGTGACTTTCGATCTACCGGTGACTTAATGTCAGAACAGTTTGGCCCCGCTATCGTCCTCTACTGGTTGGTTCCATTCCTCCCCCATGCTAGAGTTCGCGCTCTCCCGGGAAAACTTCGAAGTGGTCGGAGTTTCCCGCGGCACATGGAGGCACCATCAAATCCAATTACTTCGAGTCATCAGATTTGATGCAACGCGAAAATCACTTTTTCGCCTTGGCGTACTCCGACAGGTCCGGGATGAACCTATTCAGTCATTCCCTGGAAAGATCCATCCCACAGTTTTTCTGGGATTGGGATGAAAAGCCGTTGTAACTCTGGTAATCGATAACTGAACCATGGACTTTCTACCGCTGTTTCTGAAAATCAAGAGTGGCACCTGCCTGGTCGTCGGGGGCGGAGAGGTGGCTGCTCGCAAGGTAAGTCTGCTACGCAAAGCAGGCGGTAACGTGCTGGTCATTGCACCCGAGCTCTGTCCTGAACTGGTGCGATTGGCCGCTGCCGGGGAGATAGTGCATCGCAACCGTGCATTCCGGGAAGCCGACCTGGCGGACTGTCTGCTGGTGATCGCGGCGACCAGCGACAAACAGGTCAACCAACTGGTCTCGGAACAAGCCGGACGCTTGCGTATCCCGGTCAACGTGGTGGATCAACCGCATCTCTGTTCGTTCATCGTGCCCTCGATCATCGATCGCTCTCCGGTAGTTGCGGCGGTCTCCACCGGCGGTGCATCTCCGGTGCTGGCAAGAATGATCAGAACCCGGCTGGAGACCCTGATTCCGGCCGGCTATGGGCGGCTGGCGGATCTCGCCAACCGTTTCCGTGCGCGCGTCAAGACGCGTTTCGAAAACTCAGTGCAACGCCGCCGCTTTTGGGAGAGAGTGCTGAATAGCGGCATAGCAGAGCGCGTCTTCTCTGGCCACATGGAAGAGGCGGAAGCGGCCATGGAGAAAGCACTGGAGCAGGGTGATAGTACCAGCGAAACGGGCGAAGTCTATCTGGTGGGCGGCGGTCCGGGTGATCCCGACCTGATCTCCTTTCGTGCACTGCGGCTGATGCAACAAGCCGATGTAGTGGTCTACGACCGGTTGGTAGCGCAGGCCATTCTGGAGATGACCCGACGCGATGCCGAGCGCATCTATGTTGGCAAGGAGCGTGACCAGCACGCGATGCGTCAGGAGGAGATCAACCGGCTGTTGGTAAAACTTGCCAAAGAGGGAAAACGGGTGGTTCGCCTCAAAGGCGGCGACCCGTTCATATTCGGTCGCGGTGGTGAAGAGATCGATACCCTGTCGGAACAGGGAGTGCCCTTCCAAGTGGTACCCGCGGTAACTGCTGCCTCCGGCTGCGCCGCCTATGCTGGAATTCCACTCACCCACCGCGACTATGCACAGTCTGTGACTTTCGTGACCGGCCATCTTAAAGATGGCTCAATGAATCTCAACTGGAGCCAATTGGCCCAGCCCAGTCAGACCGTGGTGTTCTATATGGGACTGCTGGGACTGCCGGTGATCACCGAACAGCTGATCAGGCACGGGGTCTCACCTGAAATGCCGGTCGCACTTGTGCAGCAGGGTACCACCGAATTTCAACGGGTGTTCACCGGCATACTGAGCAACATTCAGGCGATCGTGGAACGTGAAAAACCGCGGCCACCAACACTGATCATCGTTGGCGAAGTGGTCAGATTGCAGGAGAAACTGAGTTGGTATAAAACGCCTGCACACCCACGTCAGGGCGCTACCTCACCAATCAGTGACCCCGCTGAGACTACTCGGTGATCCGGCACAGCAAGTTGCACCCTTGCCATGCACGCTGGATTGAGCTCCGCTCAATCGTCTGCCGTGCCCGACATCCATCAGCAGAGACGAGAACCCATATCGATGAAACAGGCAACAGATTCCCAGGTACGACATCCAAAATTCCCGGCACCTCTGGCCTCCCCGCTGGCACTGATACCTACCGGCCTCAACAGCGCCATTCTGGCAAAAGTACTGAACCGATTGTTCGCACCGGAACTGACAGAGGGTGAACTCGACTTTCTGGCTGGCAGGTCGATGCAGATAAAAGTTCTGGACACCCGGCTAAGCTACCGCCTCACACTGACCGGTGGAAGACTCATGGCTTTCAACAGGAGCGAACCGGAGGATCTCAGCATCGAGGGGAATCTTTACGATTTTTTACTGCTGGCAACCCGGCGTGAGGATACCGATACCCTCTTCTTTAACCGTCGCCTGAAACTGGGTGGTGATACCGAACTTGGTCTTTATGTGAAAAACTTCCTGGACGGCTTGGAGATCGAGGAGCGTCTGGGTCCATTGCTGAAACTGCTCAACAGCGCCACGTCACTGCTGGGACGATTCGGATGAAAACCGCTGTTTATCAATTCAGGCGCTTCTGGGCAGAAGATAAAGAAACGGATGAATCGTGGCAATCCCGTCTGGGTCTATTTTGATTTCCCACCCCTTTCATGGCCTGCGCTCGGCTCAGTTTTCTGTCATCACAGGAGCGTGAGACTGAGTTGCCAACATGCCTGCGCCGCCATGCCAATAGCCGTCGCAACCGCCCACCGGCATCAGACACTCCAGCTGCTGCCTCCCCTCCTCCAGCGCCAAACCACCGTTGATGCAGCGGTGAAAAATCTCGATGATCCGGTCAGTGTGGCGCGCCTGTGGCGAAATACGGAGCACATCCACCTGTAACTGGCGCATACGCTCGAGTTCCAGAACCAGATTGCAGGTATGCGCCGACTGAGTCTGAATGCCATTCAACACCAGAAACCGGGTATCATCCTGAGCTGTCAGCATCAAACCGTCTGGGTAGTCCAGGCAGCGGTACTGACAGTCGTCCTTCGGCAGATTGTGCGCCCGTGCAGTGAAACAGCGCGCCGAGTAGGCGAGCGGTAGACGGCCATAAACCAGCACTTCAGTTTCCACCCCAGCGGGGCACGCCGCCTGCATTTCGACCAGCGTTTCCGCCGGGAGCTCAATGGGAAACACCCAGCGTTTCAATCCCTCTTGAGCAAGCAACCGGAGGGTGTACTCATTGTAGATATTGACGCTGTGACCCGTGACAAAAGGGCGCCCACGCATCAGTTGTACCGCGCCCATGTCATTGGCTTCCACCAAAAACTCTCCGTTGTCGCAGATTCGGCGCAGTCTGATCAACTCCGACTCCGCCTCCAACAGCGCCAGCGTAGAGAGCACCACCTCTTTTCCCGCCGCCGCCAGGTGTTCCGCCACCTCCAACCAATCGTCCGTGCGCACCAGGTTTCGTTTTGAGCAGACAGTTTCTCCCAGATAGACGATATCCACCGCCGTATCGGCGATCCGCCGGTAAAACTCGAACACATCATCACGCGCCCAATAGTAGAGGATCGGTCCGAGTGAAAGCCTGAGTTGATTGCTCATGTTAAGCGTTCCCCGAGGATGTTCTGCCGCTACTGCCAGGGCCTGGAGTAGGCCCCGAGTGTCGTCTGAGTCCCCTCCGAGACCTTCCCCAGTTCGGCCATCCAATCAGCCTGCGGTCGGTAGTTCTCCGGATCCTCGCGGCAGGCATCGAGCGCGGCCCGCCAGACTCGCGTCACCTGTGCCACGTAAACCGGACTGCGTTGGCGCCCCTCGATCTTGATCGCACGCACTCCGGCACGCTGCAGCGACGGCAGTAACTCCAGCGTATTGAGACTGGTGGGCTCTTCCAGTGCATGATAGCGGTTTCCGGCGACGCAGAAACTCCCCTTGCAGAGCGTGGGATAACCGGCATTCTCCCCGCTGCGATAGGTTTCGATCAACACACCGCCCAGACGCGTCTGCAGCCCCGCTGCTGTCTCTCGCCATTCCACATGGCTGGCCGGAGAACAGGCACCGAATGTGTTCGGCGACAGTCCGGTAGCATACGAAGAGAGGATACAGCGCCCCTCCACCATCACGCACAGACTGCCAAATCCAAACACCTCGATCTCCACCTCGGTGTTGCTCACCACATGCTCCACCTGTGACAGCGACAATACCCTGGGCAGAACCGCGCGGCGGATGCCAAAGCGCTCACGATAGAAGGTTAGCGCCTCGTAGTTGGTGGCTGAGCCTTGGACGGACAGATGCAGATTCAGTGTCGGATAACGGTTTGCGGCGTAATCCAGCAACCCGAGATCCGCAGCGATCACTGCATCTACTTCAAGCTCGGCCGCCTGATCGACCGCGCGCTGCCAGCGCTGCCAGCCGCTTGGCTGCGGATAAGTGTTCAACGCCAAAAAAACCTTGACGCCGCGCTGGCGTGCGTAACGAATCCCCTCTGCAATCTTTACCGGGCTAAAGTTCAAACCGGCGAAATGGCGCGCATTGGTATCATCCTTGAAGCCGAAATAGACAGCATTGGCGCCGTTGTCGACCGCCGCTTTCAGAGACGGCAGATTACCTGCCGGAGAGACCAGATCCATCGCTTTATTCATCAATGTTCAGATTTAAACAGAGCACTGTCGGGCCCGGCAGCATCCCACAGCCGGTTGTCAGGGTAATTGATACACATCAATCTTTCTCCACCACCCAACCACTGTAACAGTAGAAACACTTCCCGATGTGTCTCTGATGTGTCTGTATTGAATAATTGGGGTAAGCTATTCTGGTTTCCGGATGGTGTGAAGCGCTCCCATAGGGAGACCCGCTCCGTTATCAGTGGATAGCGATCGGCTGACTATAAGAGGCACTCTGAACAACCATGACCCAGCAGACCGGCTCAAACGTCGGCAGCGCACAACTGCTCAGCGAGCTTCGCGCTATACTTCCGGAGCAGGCAATTATTCACGAGGCGGAAGCACTGCGCCCATACGAGTGCGACGGACTCTCAGCTTACCGGCAAGTCCCGCTGCTGGTGCTTCTCCCGGAACAGGCCGAGCAGGTGGTTCAGATCATGCGGCTGTGTCATCGGTTGAACGTGCCGGTGGTTGCCCGCGGCGCTGCCACCGGACTTTCCGGTGGTGCACTGCCACTGAAGGACGGTGTACTGCTCAGTCTCGCCAGATTCAACCGGATTCTGGAAATGGATCCCGTCAGCCGCAGCGCACGCGTGCAACCCGGGGTGCGCAATCTGGCGATCTCCGAAGCGGCCGCACCACTGGGACTCTACTACGCACCCGACCCCTCCTCACAGATCGCCTGCACCATTGGTGGCAACGTAGCGGAGAACTCCGGTGGAGTACACTGCCTCAAGTACGGGCTAACGGTGCACAATATCCTGCAGCTGAAAATCGTCACCGCAGATGGAGAGCTGCTGACCATCGGCAGCCAGTGCCTGGATGCTCCCGGATACGACCTGTTGGCACTGTTGACCGGCTCGGAGGGGATGCTCGGCATCGTCGTCGAAGTGACCGTGAAGCTGCTGCCGATACCGCAACGCGCTCAGGTGATGCTGGCCGCATTCGACGAAGTGGAGAAGGCGGCCAATGCGGTTGGTGAGATCATCGCCGCTGGCATCATTCCCGCCGGCCTGGAGATGATGGATGGGCTGGCGCTGCGTGCAGCGGAGGATTTCGTCCATGCCGGATACCCAAGAGATGCAGCAGCCATCCTGCTCTGCGAGGTTGACGGCACCAACGAAGAGGTCTCCGCAGCTGCGATGCGGGTCAACCAGCTGCTGCGCACACAAGGTGCGGTTATGGTGCGTACCGCACAGGATGAAGCAGAGCGGATCCGCTTCTGGAAAGGACGTAAGACCGCCTTTCCAGCAGTTGGACGCATCGCTCCCGACTACTACTGCATGGACGGCACGGTACCGCGTAAACGGCTGGCCGATGTGTTGACCAGCATCAGCCGACTCTCCACCGAATATGGTTTGCCCGTCGCCAATGTGTTTCATGCCGGAGACGGCAACCTCCATCCGCTGATCCTGTACGATGCGAATCGGCCGGGAGAACTGAAGTGTGCGGAAGATCTGGGTGCGGAGATCCTTGAACTCTGCGTGCGCGTAGGTGGAAGCATCACCGGCGAGCACGGCGTCGGACATGAGAAACTGCACCAGATGTGTGTGCAGTTCAATAAGGAGGAACTGGCACAGTTTCGCGCACTCAAGGCGGCTTTCGATCCGCTTGGCCTGCTCAACCCCGGCAAAGCGATTCCACAACCGCGTCACTGCTCGGAGTACAAGACGCTGGGCCAGGACACCCTGACCGCACCCGGTGACCGCCGAGAGTATCGTGCATGAGCAAGTCAGTGGAATGCGCGCTGGAGCTGCAGGAGGAAGTACTCAGGGCAGTTGCTGAAGGGCAACCACTCAACCTGACCGGTGGTAACAGTAAAGCCTTTTACGGGCGCCCTGCCACGGGCACAACGTTGGCTGTGAATCGCCACTGCGGTGTGATCAACTATGAACCCAAAGAGCTGTTGCTGACAGCCCGGACGGGAACCCCATTAAGTGAAATCGAGACACTACTGGCGGAACAAAGGCAGATGCTGGCGTTCGAACCCCCCCATTTTGGCAACCACGCCACGCTCGGCGGAACCATTAGCTGTGGACTCTCCGGTCCGAGGCGCCCATATGCCGGATCGGCACGCGATTTTGTGCTTGGTGTCCGCATCATCAACGGTCGTGGTGAGATCCTGCGCTTTGGCGGCGAAGTGATGAAAAACGTTGCCGGTTACGATGTCTCCCGGCTGATCTGCGGATCACTGGGAACACTAGGAATTCTGTTGGATGTCAGCCTTAAAGTATTGCCACTCCCGGAGAGTGAGATCACACTGATTCAGGAACGCAGCGCCGCCGAGGCGATCCGCATGGTAAACATCTGGGCTGGCCAGCCACTACCCATCAGCGCCACCTGCTACGATGGCTTGAAGCTTCACATCCGGCTCTCCGGAGTGCCAGAGGCGGTTGCTGCCGGCAAGGAGATGATAGGGGGAAGCGAAGCAGCGATCGACCATCATTTCTGGGCCGACATCCGTGAACAGCGCCACCCGTTTTTTCACACTGAACGACCACTGTGGCGGCTGTCATTGCCACCCCAGAGCGCACCACTACCGCTGCCGGGAAAGGAGCTGATCGACTGGGGTGGTGCCCAGCGTTGGCTGCTGAGTGATGCTTCACCGAAGCGCATACGCAGCACCGCCGAAGCGCTGGGTGGGTATGCCACGCTGTTCCGACATGCGGGCGACAACGAGGAGGTGTTCCACCCACTCAGCGCGCCAATCAAATCGCTGCACCAGAGACTGAAGCACGCCTTCGACCCGCACGCCATTCTCAATCCCGGCAGACTCTACCCGGATCTCTGATGCAGACCGCGCTCCCAGCCACATTTCTGGCCACTCCTGAAGGCGAAGAAGCCAATCAGATCCTGCGCAACTGCGTACATTGCGGCTTCTGCACCGCCACCTGCCCCACTTACCAACTGCTCGGAGATGAACTGGATGGACCGCGCGGCCGCATCTATCTGGTCAAGCAAATGCTGGAAGGTCAACCAGCCAGCCACATCACCCAGCATCACCTGGACCGCTGCCTGCTCTGCCGCGCCTGCGAAACCACCTGTCCCTCCGGCGTCGACTATCACCGGCTGCTGGAGATTGGCCGGGTGCAACTGGCTGCACGGGTCAATCGCCCGCTGGCGCAAGTGTTGGTACGGCATGGGTTGCGCCGCATCCTGCCTTATCCAGGGCGCTTCGGCCTACTTCTGCGACTGGGGCAGCTGGTTCGCCCACTGCTACCGGCTGCAATCAAAGTCAAGGTTCCGCCTCGACGTCAAGCAGCCGCTCTACCCGATTCACAGCATCCGCGCAGGGTGATTCTACTGCAGGGATGTGCCCAACCTGCTGCCGCTCCGAATACCAACGCCGCCACTGCAAGAGTACTGCACCGTCTCGGGATCAGCGTGGTAACACCCAGGGGCCAAGGGTGCTGCGGCGCTGTCAGCCAACATCTGGCAGCGGAGAAAGAGGCTGTGGCTTTCATGCGCCGCAACATCGACGCCTGGTGGCCGCTGATCGAAGCCGGCGCTGAAGCGGTGCTGATCACCGCCAGTGGGTGCGGCAGTATGGTCAAAGAGTATGGGCATCTGCTGCGCAACGACCCTGAATATAAGGATAAAGCGCGGCGAGTATCGGCAATCACCTGCGACCTCGCTGAGATCCTGATCAGGGAGAATCTGGAACACCTCAAATTAGAAGTCGACCCGGCACCGGTCGGATATCACTCCCCTTGCTCACTGCAGCATGGCCAACAGCTGACCGGTGTGGTTGAGCAGCTGCTGCGACGTCTCGGATTCAATCTGACCCCGGTCCCCGACAGTCATCTCTGCTGTGGATCAGCCGGTACCTACTCGATCCTGCAGCCAGTCATCTCCCAAAAACTGCTGCACAACAAACTGCTTGCACTGCAGGCGGGCAAACCAACGGTGATTGCCACAGCCAACATCGGCTGCCAGCTGCACCTGGAGACCCAGGCAGAAGTTCCGGTTCGGCACTGGATCGAGCTGGTGGACGAGGCGATGCCACTGGAGAGCAGCACCCCTGCCTGACCCTGCGTTGGGTCAGAGCAGTTGCTTACCATCAAACACGTTGGCATCCAACGCAAAAACATCCACCCCGTCCAGGCAACCCAGATTGACCCGATAGTAGCCTGGTTTGCGTACCGTGGAATGAAAGGTGTAGATTCCGCAGTGCTTGCAGAAGAAGTGTTGCGCAGTTTTGTCACCAAACTGGTAACACCCCAATGCCCCCTCCTGCGCCTGTATATCCAGTGCCTCTGGAGCGATCACCTCAGCGCTCATCATCGCCCCTTTGCGCGCGCAGATGGAGCAGTTGCAGCGTAACCCCTTGGTTATCTCTTCGCCTGTGTAGGAAAATTTCACCGCACCACAATGGCAGCTGCCCTGATAGGTTTGACTCATGCTTCCCTCCCTTGTAGATGACAAAGCTACATCTCTTTGGTTGGCTCAGATTTAACCGATAATGGTTCTCTTTGGCAAACGGAGCTTGCAGGATACTCCACTCTCAACCTTAGTCCGGTCCCGCGGTTATTGCCCAGCCGCCATGGCCACAGCCCGCTCCCGCCGGCGAACCTGGTCCGTGCTACGTTCGCTCTGGGATGACCCGGGCATCCAGCCTGTACTGTGCCGATGCACCAGCTGTTCCAGCATCTCGATATGATCGGGGCCGCTGTTCAGGCAGGGGATATAGGCGTAACGCTCACCGCCCGCTGCAAGGAAGCGGTCACGATTTTCGATGGCGATCTCCTCCAACGTCTCAAGACAGTCGGCGCTGAATCCGGGGCAGATGACATGCAGATTTCGGGTGCCCTCTCTGGCAAGTGCTTCCAGCGTCTTGTCGGTATAGGGCTGCAGCCACTCACCCCTGCCGAGGCGGGATTGAAAACTGAGTTGCCAGCGCGTTGTTGTCAGTGACAACTCCTCCGCCAGCAAGCGTCCGGTCTTCTGGCACTCACAGAAGTAGGGATCACCCGCGAGAAAAGCCTGTTGCGGAATCCCATGAAAGGACATCAACAGCATCTCCGGTTCACCATTCACCTGCCAGAACGACCTGACGCTCTGTGCCAGTGCCGTGATGTAACCGGGATCATCGTGGTAATGGCTGACGAAGCGGAGTTCCGGCAGCCAGCGCCAACTGCGCAGCACGGCACTCACCGCATCAAACGTCGAGGCGGTAGTGGCCGCGGAGTATTGCGGATAGAGCGGCAACACCAGAATCCGCCGCGCCCCTGCCTGTCGCAGCTGTTCCAGGCCGGCAGCAATGGATGGATTACCGTAGCGCATCGCCAGCGCCACGGTGATCGGCTGCACCGCAGTTTTGTCGAGCTGCGCTTGTAGCGCGGCGGCCTGCTCTCTGGAGATTGCCAACAACGGGGAACCGGCAGCGCTCCATACCTTCGCATAAGCCGCGGCCGACTTACGCGGACGGAAATTCAGAATCACCAGATTGAGCAACAGCCACCAGAGCGGTCGCGACAACTCCACCACACGAGGATCCCATAAAAATTCCTTCAGATAGCGCCGCACGTCGGCTGGTTGAAAGGAGTCCGGGGTACCCAGGTTGGTCAGCAGAACGCCAATGCAATCGGAGCTGTCGTGGGAAAAATCGGATTGGTCTCGCATTTTCACGATCAGGTATTCCTGTACTGTGTGGCCGCAAACAGCCGGATAGCAACATGATAACAAACCTATCGGTTCGAACTCTCCAGCTTAAATGAACTGCAACGCGGCTCTCCTGACCGAATCCGGTGGAGGTGACCACCCCCTGAGGGGGTTACCGATTGAACAGTTCGCGTATTTCCTCACAGCGACGCCGATTGACGCCAAAATCAAAGTAGCCAGTGCGGGAGGCGGAGCGCATGTGAATCGTTTTGGCAGCATCATCGAACTCAAACTCCAGGTCGTCGACGAAACGGAGTATCAGCGAGGTGATCTCGACATGGAGATAGCGTTCCTCCTTGACCCGGACGCGTGCCCGAACGAAGTTCGCGAGAATCTCCAGCAGTCGCTGCCTGGCGTCTTCCAGACTCCCTGAATAGACGATCGGAGCGATGTAGTGGCTTGCAGAAGTAGCCCTGGAAGAGATGCAGTTGGGTGATTCTGGACAATCCCGGAAACGGCTATGCATACTTGGATCACTCCCTTCCGCCCCAGATCCCAGGGCAAGCGAAATAATCAAAATCACAGCGACCGACACGACTCCTGTAGCATCCCGATTCGTGGCTGAACCCATCATCACACCCCAACGGAGCAACAACTCCAACAAGTCACAGTATCCACAACGGGCATTTCGCATCCAACGGTGCGTATCGTTACATAAAAACTGCCACAAAACATTACCTGACCAATCAATGTTCCGTTACACAAAAAAACCTGGTCCCAAGTAAAAAATACCCCGGAAAACTTAAATTAACCATATGTATTTATTATTAATTTCGAGTGTGAAATTAATATGGCACAGCTCCTGCCGTGTTCCTGTCAAGCAACAATACTTGGTCAACCAACCGAAATAACAGGAGAGTGATTATGAACAAAAGAACCAAAGTCACCGCCGCCGTTATCAGCATAGCGGTCTTCTCGGGGAACATAGCTGCTTCACCGACAAACAGTCCGTGAACATCCTCCACGGCTCAGGTAGGGTGGAATCCAGCAGGTTCACACCCTACATCAATAACGATACAGTCCCAAAAGAAGCGCGCGACTGGCTGCTCTGGAATCTGCACCAGATCAAGCAAGCTGGAAGCTTCATCCCTTATGTACGGGTCGACAACGACCGTCACAACCGTGAAGATCTGCTCAGTAATATCTAACCAGGCGTAAAGGGCCGGTAGCGATTTACCGGCCCTTTGTGCTTCTCTAAACCAACTCAACCTCTGGCACAGCAGCCATCAATGGAAATCGTAAGCTACGTTCAGCCAGAAGTTGCGCTCCGGCGCAGGAAAATAGGCGTCTGCAAGTGCAAAACCAGCTGTGAACCCGATAGCACCAGTTTCGCTATACTCCTGATCGAAAAGGTTGTTCACCCTGGCACCGAAACGCCAACCGTTGATCCGGTACTCACCGCTTAGATTGACCAGAGTAAACCCATCCAGTCTGGGAAACTCGTTGGTAAAGTCGCCCCCCAATATCTGATCACCGGTATGTTTAACCTCAGCATGCAGGCTCAGCTGAGGCATCGGATAGTAGTCCACCAGTAGCGAAGCGCTATGCTCCGCCACCAGCGGTACCCACTTACCGGCAAATGCCCCGGAATCCCCCTTGGCATCAACAAAATGGTAGTTGAACCCCAACTCAACGTCCGGACGCAACCTTGCACTTGCCTCGAAGATCAACCCTTTGCGCGTGGTGGAGTCCAGATTGACATTCTCGAACCGACTGGGGTCGTAGCTGATCTCGTCTTCCAGGTCGAGCCGATAAACAGTGGCTGCGACTCTGGCATTCTCGCCGTTCCACTCACCACCCAGCTCGTAAGAGATACCCTCCTGATTTTTCAGGCCGGCGGTGGAACCGAAGATGCTCGTGTGTTCATCAACCTTGGCGAAACGAAAGTTTTCATCAGCCCGCGCAAACAAACGCCAAGTGCGGCTGGGACGATACACCAACCCCAACGTGCCGACCGTTACCTCATCGTTCAGCTGCTCCCCGCCGGAAAAAGCAAAACTGTCGGAAATATGATTACGTACCAACGCATGACGGGCACCAACGGTAACCGACCAATCGATATTCAGGGGCAAAACCGCCTGCAGATAGTATCCGTAGATCCGCTGCTCCACCTCCTGAGTTCCCAGGGAACTCCGCAGAAAGTAATCGGTCATCTCCAGGTCGGCACCCAAGGTAATTTGCGCTTCAGCGCCATTCATTGGCAGCACACCCACCAGGCGCGGTGTGAAGGTATAAACGTCTCTGGTCTGCTCTGCCTTCGGAACTGCGCCACTGCGGAAACTGTTGGCAAAAGTCCGGTCTACATCACGATAGCCCAGTTCCATATCCAGCGACCAGATATCGCTAAGATCCTGGCGCATGCCGATTCTGCCGAGCAGTGTATCGGCATTTTGAAAATCGTCGCTGTAAACAGCGACGGATTGCCTGCGGTCTGCTTTCAACTCTTCGGCAAACAGGGCTCCTGGTGTCTCCAAGTCCTCATGGGTGTTGTGAATTTCAGCGAACAGCATGCCTCTGGAATGGTCATAATCAATTCGCCCCACCAGATTTTGATACTCCAGCGCGTTATTCTCCCGATAGTTGTCCCGGTCGCGTGTCTCGGCAGCAAGCCTGTATGAGAAACCGTTATCAAAGCGGTCGCTCACCGACCCGCTCAGGTCGTGGCTGTCGTAACTTCCCTCTTCGGCCTCTATCTGCGCAGCAAATGCCAGCGGTCTGCGCGTAATGATGTTAATAACGCCTCCCACTGCCTGATTACCAAACAGGGTACCGGCGCTTCCTTGGATGATTTCTATCCGTTCGATGTTCTTGAGTGCAATCGTTGAGACATCCGGTGCCGCGATATCCGCGGCGTTATTCAGACGGCGTCCGTCAACCAGAATCAACGTGTTGGAGCTTGCCGTTTCACCAAAACCACGTAGATCGAATACCTCACCGGTACCGCCATCGCGTACCTGAACACCAGCGCGTCCGCGGAGCAGCTCGGCAAGATTACGCGTGCCGCTGCGTGCTATCTCCTGCGCGGAAATCACCGAAATACTCGCTGGTGTAGGCACGCTTGCCAGCTCTGATCGGGTAGCGCTGACCACGACGGTATTTAGTTCCACCGGCGCCGCAGCAGAAACCAACGGAGTGGCACACCCCAACATGGAGATCGATAAGATGGTTGCTTTCATGTTTTCCCCAAGCGGCGCTCACCCGCGCGCGATTCAGTGGCGAATAGGCGTAAAGGGAGGAGTTGGAGGAACCACGGGAAAACAGGCGTGAGCATCTGTCTGCCGCAGCACCGCCCTCCGCAATGCCAATCAACGGCCTCTGACCGGTCTCCGGACTCGCGAGCGGCCTTACCGACCGGTTGGATCGCCTTCCCACGCCGAAACGCAGTGACTTGAATGATCCGACTTGACTCGCTTACCGTTGCGGGGGCAGCGCCGGGATTGTGCTGGTTCTGCAGCACGCACCGGCTTCCCGTTACACCCTTTGTGTGAACACACCAGGGATATCAGAAGCAACTGAGTGGGAAGCTAAAGTAATGCGCCCAGACTGTCAAGCAAGAGGTGGCATAGCCGATGTTTGGGCCAGAGCTTTAACCCGGCCTAGGGTTAAAGCGTGCCCATTTACCCTATTTCGGGACGGCTGTATTTAAAGAGCTGTTCATCGGACTGACACTCCAACTGCACTGCAATGGCTAACCAAGCCGTGCTGTTCAACGCATCGGGCTGAACCTGCGGTGGGATCAGCGGCTGAGAGCGGGACAGGGTTGTACGACTGGGATCGGATAGGTACTGCAGCCGGTGCGCTATGTCGTCGTGTTCTGGTTCGTTGCTTCGGTCGACTCGCATTGGGTGCTGGTAAAAACCAGCGAAGGGATGCGCCTGGGAGGATTGAGGCCCATTTTCCTGCACGATACCACTCTCTGACCGGTAACCCCCTACACGCAGTGTACAGCTCGCGGGTGGCTAGATCGATGTGGATATATTCAACTCAGGGCAACAGATCGTCGACCAACGTACCGTGTTCGTTCAGAAATTCAGCAATGCATGAAAGTACCGCTATTTTTTCTAACACAATGAGAGATGGGAATACGCAAAAAAGTAGATACATCTTTTCAAATGTCGTCTGCTTGGAATGGCGGTAATGCATTATTTTCATGCACGCCGCCAAAGCACGGCTGTATCGCAGCACAAATAGCTGAACTTTATATGGCATGGCGAGGATCCGATTCAAATGTAAACTAATGCAAAAATCAGCCATTGGTGCACCGGAGCGCAACCTGCCGTGATAGACTCATCACCGATAAGAAGAGCATCCTGCCAGAGACATACCCTATGCATATAGAATTCTACGGTGCGACCAGTGGTGTGACTGGTTCCTGCCATATTCTGCGTGCCAACGGCCATACCCTTCTGCTTGATTGCGGCCTGATACAGGGTCGCCGTGAAGAGATGGAGAAGAACCGGATACCGTTCCCGTTCTCTCCACAGGAGATAAGCGCGGTAATACTCAGCCACGGCCATATCGATCACTCTGGGCGTCTCCCGCTGCTGGTCAAACAGGGTTTCACCGGACCCATTTATGCACAGAATGCGACCGCCGATCTGTTAGAAATCCTGCTGCAGGATGCCGCTTTTCTGCAGGAGAAGGATGCTCAATTCGAGAACAAACAGCGCCTCCGCAGCAATCAACCACTAATTGAACCACTCTACCGGGTTGAGGATACAACCGCTACGCTAGATCGTGTCGTCGGCCTGCGTTACCGAGAGAAACGAACCATCCTGCCGGGTATTCAGCTGCGCTATCAGGACGCTGGACACATCCTCGGGTCATGCAGTGTCGAAATCTGGCTGAATGAGAATGGTCGCGAGCAGAAACTGGTCTTCAGCGGTGACCTGGGACAATATGACACTCCGATTCTGAACGATCCTGCGGTTATAGCAGAGGCCGACCATCTGATCATCGAAACCACCTATGGCAATCGACTGCACCGGGATCGACAGAGCACGATTGATGAGATCGGTCAGATCATTAATGACGCAGCGCACCAACGGGGCAATCTGTTGATTCCGGCATTCGCCATTGGTCGCAGCCAAGAGATACTCTATTATTTGGGCAAATATTACGAGCAGTGGAATCTGGAGCGCTGGCAGGTATTCCTGGATAGCCCGATGGCGATCCGGGCTAGTAAGATTTATTGGGAGTATCCACACCTGTATGACGAGGAGGCGACCCGACTGCGCAGGCAGGTCAACGAGATGCCTCATTTGAAAAACCTGCATCTCACTCAGTCGCCCCAGGAGTCGATGGCAATCAATAACATCAAGAGCGGAGCCATTATCATCTCTGCCAGTGGTATGTTGACCGGTGGTCGAATCCTGCATCATCTGAAACACAACATCTCACGCAGCGGTGCGCATATTATGATCGTCGGTTATCAGGCGAACGGAACGCTGGGACGCAGACTTGTCGATGGCGAAACCGAGGTTACCATCCACGGTGACGAATACCGGGTTAAAGCAAAAATTCATACCGTTGGGGGACTATCCGCGCATGCGGATAGGGAAGATTTGATGCGTTGGGTCGGAAATTTCAAAACTAAACCAAGCGTGCACCTGGTACACGGTGAGCCGGAGGCGAAACAGTGCTTTGAGGACCTGCTCAAATCCCGGCTCGATCTACAGACAACCATACCCACCCCAGGAGAGGTGTTTGAACTTTGATATTTTCTAGAGGAAATATTGAAAATATTAATAACCTTTATTATTGCCATTTCCTGTTGCTTTACGTATTCTTATGTTGTAGAGAAAGGTTTTTTGGTCTCCGGTAAAAACCTGGAAGGAGTCAGAGTCTATCCGGATCGCTCTTAATTTAAAGAGAGATCAGCATAAGCCGATACAAAGAGTTACAAGACCAAGCCGATAAAATGGACGAACACTTCAATGATAAACAACAAACAAGAGGTCTTTACTTTCCGCGGAGCCACGCCGGAACAGGTGGATGATCTGTGTGAGCTGTGGAAAGAGTGTGTGATCGGCTGTAACAGACAGCATGGATTCGTTCAAGTCATCTCGGATGCCGAAGCGGTTGACCAGTTCCTGCTCTTTTACGAACTCTACAATTACCTGGAGCAGGATACGGTAAGCTCAGTTGAAGCAAACAGTACCAGCCGATACCACTGAAACAGCATCAACTCGATGGTCGACGAATGAGGTCGGTCAGTAATTACGTCAATCCCTGAACTGCCGGCAGCGCTACAGGGAGACGTAAACGCATCAATTTAGTTGCCAAGTAGCCAAAACGACACACCCTCCGGTCATTCAGCGGCTGCACTTCAACAGTCCCTGGACAGCAACCGGACAAGTCTCCTACTATTCGTAAAGACGATCCAGATCAGGAACCCGGGCTATGGCCAACCCCATCCCCGCCGTGCTGCAGAATTGGCTCGATACAGCCAATGCAGTGAAACAGCAATTGCTGGAAAACGGCTTCAAGATAACTTCGAGCAACGCCAGAGAAGCGCTGGAGACACTCACCAGACGTTATGTCACTTCGCGACCCGAAATACCGTTAGTCCGGGACGATCTTGTTCCCGGAAACCGTTTTCGGGTGCCCATACGTATCTATCATCCGCAACCCGAGCAAGCACTGCCACTGTTAATACTCGCACATGGCGGAGGCCATACTGCCGGCAGCCTCAGTCTGTACGATCCTATCGCACGGCGACTGGCCAAAGCCACGTCACATATCATTGTCTCGGTGGACTACCGGCTGGCTCCCGAATGCCCCCATCCCAGTGGACTGAGTGACCTCGCCAGCGTAATCAAGGGGGTAGTGCCGATATTGGAGCGTCTCAACCTGCGGTTCAGCCCACGCCTCTCTCTGGTTGGAGACAGTGCGGGTGGCGCCCTCTGCGCGACCAGTTCCCACCGTTTGCAGTTTGATCCAGCGGTCAGTATCCACCGTCAGGTGCTCATCTATCCGAGTCTCGATTACACGTTGAGCCAGCCTTCTATCAACGAGCTTGCGAAAGGATATCTGCTGGAACGTGACAGGATACTCTGGTATTTCGACAACTATTTTCAACATGATGAGAACAGAGCGGAGATCTCTCCGCTGTTCATGCCCTGCTCGATCAGGTTGCCAGCAACACTGGTCATCACTGCCGAGTACTGCCCACTGCGCGACGAGGGTAGCGCTTATGTCGAACGTTTACGTAATTCAGGTATCCACGCAGAGCTTTATCAAGCAGATGGCATGATACACGCCTTTTTAAACTTAGAGGATCTGGTGAAGGAGCAGTGCGAAGCGGTCTACTGCAGGATCGGTCGGTTTCTCAATACTTGACCATTCAATGTTCCGAACCCTGATAGATCCACATCGGCACGGTCGAGCCGGCACGCTTGAAACCCCGGGATTCGTAAAATCCAACCACTTTGCTATCGGCAGTCAACATTTGTTGATGAAAACCAGCATATTTATTGTGCATCTCCTGCATAATCAAGCGACCGATCCCCTGGCCCTGATAGGCTGTTTTGACCAGCAAGTGGGGATAGTAGACCACCAGATAGCCATCTGAAATCGCGTTGCCAAGACCCACCAACTCCTCCCCGATACGCGCAGTTACCAAGGTGTGCGAGTGGCGCAGCGCATCAAGTAAGGTTTTCGGTTTGTCCGCTGATGACCAGCCATTGTCACGATAGAGCGATACCACCTCTTCCTCGGTGAGGTGACCACCAACGCTGATCTTCACCTGCTTTCTCACAAGAGCCCGCACTGGGGTGCAGCTTCACCACCGTGATTGGTCAGATAAGAGAGGATGTCATCCATCATGCGATTTATGGCAAAATAGGACGCATCCTCGGCCGACAGAATCTCCTGTTCACTCTGGATATAACGGGCGGGGATCAGTTCATCACGACAATTTTCAATGATCGATCGCGCCGATTCCTTCGTCGTCTCCAGATGAAACTGCAGGCCGATAACTGAGTCGTCAATCTGAAACGCCTGATTTTCACAACCGCTGCTTCCGGCGATGCGAACTGCGCCGGGGGGTAGATCAAAAGTCTCGCCATGCCAGTGAAAAACCTCGATCACAGAAGGAAAACAGAACGGTACACGCTCCGACGAAGCGATGCCCTGTATTGGAAACCAACCGATCTCCTTCTGTGCATTTGGATAGACCCGTGCTCCCAGCGCGCTCGCGATAAGCTGTGCGCCGAGGCAGACACCAAGAACTCGCTTTCCCGACTGTACGGCAGTGCGGATAAACGATTTTTCTGCAACCAGCCAGGGATAGATCGCCTCGTCATTCACGCTCATCGGGCCACCCATCACCACCAGCAGGTCGATCTGCTCCAGATCCGGCAGCTCTGAAAATTCATAAAAGCGGGTCGCAGTTATCTGATAGCCGTTCGCGACTAGCCACGCCTGGACACTGCCAAGCCCTTCGAACGGAACATGCTGAAAGTAGTGCGCGCGCATAAAATCACTCCACTGCTGATTTACTGGGCTACGATCCGGCCAGCCGCAACAGAGCCAATGATGCGATTGCATTCCCGCCGCTGATATCCGGTGTAATGGCCACCTCCAGAATCTTGACTGACGGCAGTTCCACTTGCAGATCCTCTTCCTCTATGGTTGACCCGAGCGGACTGAAATTCCACTGCTGCCTCAGTATCTCCCGCCAAGCACCTCCGTTCTCGGGCAACCAACGTAGCACAAACTCCTGCGTCCGCTCGACGCTGCATTCAACAAATTTCAGCCGGATATGCCGTAGCGTCTGCGGGCTGGTAAAAACCAGCCGAATCACCTGCTTCCCGGGTGTTACAGCACGCCACTCTCCCTGCCTGTCAAGCAGCAATGCTGACTCAATCGGATGGTTGACATCTTCAGAGGTAATCTCCACTTCTGCCAACTCTTCGAGATTCAGCCAATCCATATCAGCAGGTGTCTGCCTGGGTTGAGCAGCTGTAATGATTCGCTTACGCATAGCGTTGATTCCCTGTTCCACCGCATTCCCGTTATCTTTCAGACGAAATCGGCAAAAGCCTCAAGCTGCTGCAGATACCGCCACGCTCCAGCTCCAACAACTCCATTCAAAGCATCATCTACTGCCAATCCTGAAGAGGCGGGTGGTTAAACCAAGTTTATCATGGATGCCCTCACTATCAGAGAATATACATACGCTCATGAGTTTCAGTACCGCAGCGGATGAGCTGAATGGAGCACCAGCCACGATCGGTTTTGTGGTTGGTACCCGGTACCAGCTTCAGAACTTGCCGTTGCTCACTTGCCTCTGCGCGTTCCGGCTGACAGCCGCAACTCGCATCCATTTCTGAGCAAACCGGGTCGACGTAATCTCCCAATGTTTGAGCGACTCACTGATGGTTCGAATCGACACTTTTACGATCAATCCACCTTTGGCCGAAAAGTGACCAGCAACGACTTTCTTTCGTCTGGTGTGTCTGTCCATGCCCCACGGCCAAGATAGACCGGATATCTCAAACTTCGTGTAGCCGGGCCAATAAACTGAACGAGTCCGGCACGCAACCAGGTGCTGCACCAAATCCAGTACAAACAGCGCCTGTTTATCTCATATAAATCATTCAACCCGATAGGTTGGAGTGTGAAGAAATATCGGTTTCAGGTTCTTTGGCGGAATTGATTACGCCTACTTACTCCATGATTTTGAAGTGAAATAAAAGGCTAAAGTATTGCTGGTACGGTCCGAAGCCTGTATTCAGGTAAGATAATTCCTCAGAATGACAACTGGCTGACTGCAGCAAGGTGATTACTATCGATACCGTTCAAAACATCGCAGACATATTGGTCATAGGTACCGGATGGACGGGATCTATCATTGTTGACCACTTTGTACGTCAGGGCTTAAAAGTTCATGTTTTAGAGATGGGTGCGGATAAATTGTACTCCCCCGGATCATTTTTGAATGGTTGGGTGGAGCGGGCGGAAATGCGCGAAGAACAAGGTCACTACGTTACCCGCAACAACTGGCAAAACGCTGCACTCTATGATGACCTGGTCACTATCGAGAATAAACAGCCACATTGGCGTTTCAATTACAACATGAAGCGGGGTTACGGTGGCAGCGGGGCTGTTTGGAGCGGCAGATGCTGGCGCATGCTGCCTGATGACTTTATCACCGCCAGTAGATTTAATTACGGGCAGGATTGGCCGATCCGCTACGAAGATCTGGTTCCGTATTATGAAGTCTTTGAGCAGCGCTTCGGTGTTGGCGGTCCCATGCATACACCAGATTGGCCATGGAAGAACAGTTTTGTTTACCCCAGTTTCAAACAATCCTACCTGGATCAGATCATCGCTAAAGCTGTTGCCCCCCACTTCACTCTGGTACCTACAGCTAACGCAGTAAAAAATATTCCGGGGGATGGCGGCTGTCTAGGCTTCGATACCTGCGTTCAGCATTGCCCCACGAACGCGCTTTACAGACCATACCTTCACCTGATCGAACCACATAGAAAAAGGGAGAACCTATTTTTTACCTTTAATGCTGTCGTAAATTGCCTTGAAGCCGGGAGTGAAGGGGATATTCGCACTGTTGGATACATCGATAAACAGAGCAAAGAGCAGAAGTTCGTCAGTGGGAAAAAGGTATTTCTTTGCGGAAATACGATCGAAAATCTACGAATATTACTAAACTCCAAAAATGTTTTCGGCACGGAAATCTGCAATACGTCTGGTCTGTTGGGTAGAAAATTTGCTTCGCACGGTGCCGTTGTATTTGATATTGAGACAACTGAACCACTTTATGTAGGACGTGGCCGCAGTACAACCTCCGCGGCAATTAATACGGCCGTTCACCGAAGCCAGGCTGTCAACAGCTATATGCTGGAAGTTTTTAACTTTGACTGGGGTGTAGGGAAAAGCTGTGATACCCAACTCTTGTCATTAAGAAAAAAAGAAAACAGTTGGGGGCGAAAACTATTCGAGCGAGCGCCATTATTGAACCATAGAACTAAATTGTCAGTCATCTTTGAGATTGAAATGCGCAATGAAAACAGAGTTTCATTGTCCTCTATGACCGATGAATATGGCATTCCCTATGCTTTGGTAGATTTCAAGCTTGGAGGCAGAGATATCGCGACCTACAATGCAATCCGTGAGATTCAAGCTGCGATAAAAACCTCACCATTGGTAGCAAAAATCGACAAAGTAGGTCATGGACTTAATGGTAATCACCCCATGGGTGGATACTGCATGGGAAAAGATCCTGATAGCTCTGTTGTAAACGAATTCAGTCGCTCACATGACTTTTCCAATCTCTACATACTTGGGGGAGGCGCATTCAGTAGCACCTCTTGTTTCAATCCAACACAAACAATTGCTGCACTGGCTTTAAAGTGCTTGGATGACCCGTTGTTGAGAGCAAACAATGTCTAACCGTCGAATTTTTTTACTTGGAACCCTAGGGCTTGCGTCGCTGGCGGTAGCTGTAAAAGTAAATTTTTTGAATGTTAACTATCTGATCAGTCGCCCAAGTGACGAGCTGGATTATTCGGACTACATTTTTTTTCGAACACTGTTGCCATTTGAACATCGATTGAGCAATGAAGAACTCTCCTCACTGATGTCGGATTTTTCCAGACTGCTGAATAGATCTGGCTATTCTCATTTGAGACAAACCTTTACCGATAACCTGCCGGAACATCGTTTAAGACTTGGGTTGGTTCTGCTTAGCGATTCGGAAAAATCTATTGAAAGCATTCTTTCAACAAACGGACTCAAAGATTCCATGAACTCGTTCTTGGACGAATTTTATGCAGTAGCAATCCGCTACAAATCTCTTTTGGATACTGTATTTCCCCAAGGCTTTATCGCCGATGGTACACCGTCACTTGACTGGAGCAGCTACGACCAACCGCCGAGGATCAAGGTATCCACCTGATAAATGCTTCCGATCCAACACTCTGTTAGCAGACTATGACCAAACCTGATCCGTCATCAGATCATGGAGTTAAAGCAGAACGCCGTGATGGTGTGTCTTGGGGACTAGCAATCTTATCGATGCGAAGTGGAGCGAAACGAAACCATTTGCCTGACACCGCCCAACCAGGTCGTGGATGAGAACGAAATCAACAGAGCGGGATCACTGGTGGGCCATGTCCGGTACCACTGCGATTCCCCGGCAAACACTTGCATACAGCAGGCAGATCCCGACCGGTGACAATTATTAAACCAGTGGCGACACCACCATCACTGTACCACCCTGCGTCAAGGATCCAACCCCGGATGGACGACACTGCCTTACTCGCTCCATTTTCATCAACGAGCAGGTAGCCGACATGAGAAAAGGGCGTAAATTTTTTACCCGCAATGGAGAGTTGCAGCAAAGTATCACCGCCGATGTCTGTACCGGCAGCTGCCGGCGAGAGAATCGCAACTGGTTCGAGCTATTCAGTGAATGCTGCGAAAATCAGTTACATCAAGTGTCTGGCTCCAGCCGCACCAGGCGTCCATTGGATGCGTCGGTCAGCAAATAGAGCAGTCCCTCGGGACCGCTGCGGACATCGCGAATACGTCCGAGCTGACCACGTAACAACCGCTCCTCTTTCACCACCTCACCGTCCACCATCTCCAGGCGGACCAACAACTGAAATTTCAGCGAACCGATAAAAAGACTACCGCGCCACTGGGGAAATCGGTCACCATCGTAGAAAGTCATGCCGGAGGGGGCAATCGAAGGGACCCAATAGTAGATTGGCTGGACCATTCCGGGCTTATGTGTACCCTCCCCGATCCGTGTACCGATGCCGTAGTTGACGCCGTAAGTGATCACCGGCCAGCCGTAGTTGCGCCCAGCCTGCAGCAGGTTCAACTCATCCCCACCCTGAGGACCGTGTTCATGCAGCCAGAGTTCGCCGGTCAGAGGATGCAGCGTCATGCCCTGGGGGTTGCGGTGTCCATAGCTGTAGATCTCCGGTCGGGCGTCCGCCCGGCCGACGAACGGGTTGTCCGCGGGAACGCGCCCGTCGTCGTGCAGCCGAATCACAGAACCGGCATGGTCGTCGAGACGCTGGGCGCGATCCTTGTCGCCGCGGTCACCGATGGTGAAATAGAGGAAGCCCGCCCGATCGAATACCAGCCGGGATCCGAAATGGAAGCCGGTCATCGAACCGATATTGAGACGAAACAGCACCTCCAGATCGCGCAGTTGCATACCATCCAGACGAGCTCGCGCCACACGCGTCCCCATGCCATCGGTATCGAAAGCGACGTAGGAGAAATAGATCCAACCGTTTTCCCGATAGTTGGGATGCAGCACGATATCCAACAGCCCACCTTGACCACTCGCGGTGATCTCTGGCAAGCCGGCAACCGGCTCGGGATTGAGTACGCCATCCTCTATCAACCGCAACCGCCCTGGCCGTTCAGTCACCAGCATGCGGCCGTCAGGCAGAAAGGCGAGCCCCCAGGGATGTTCCAGGCCCTCGCAGATTGTCACCACCCGAAAACCGGACGAATCGACATAGTCGGGCTCCAACCGCTGCGCACCGGCAACTGGATGCAACGGCGGTAAAAGCAGCAGTAGCAACGTCAGTCGGAGCAACAATCCTGGTAACTGCTTCATACCCACCTTTCCCTCGACAGATCCTAACAAACGTTCAACGACGCCCACCAAAGAGCGAACCCAGTACCCCGCGAATCAACTGGCGACCTATCTGGGTACCAACAGCGCGGGCCGCACTCTTGAAGAAGGACTCGGTAACCGTTTGACGCTGGCGCCCACCGCTCTGCCGACGAGCCTTGGCAAGTGCCTCCTCCTGATTCTTCGCCACTTCGGCGCTGTGCTGCTCCCGCGCCAACTGCTCCGCACGTGAGAGGAGTATTTCATGCGCCGATTCGCGGTCTATCGGCGTATCATAAACTCCAGCCACCAGCGAATTCGTCATCATCTGACTGCGCTCCGCATCGGTGATCGGCCCCATTTTACTGCGCGGTGGCCGAATCAGCGTGCGTTGCACTACTGTCGGCTGCCCTTTGGCGTCCAGTGTGGAGACCAGTGCCTCGCCTACTCCCAATTCGGTGATCACCTGCCGGGTGTCAAGCTGCGGATTTGGCCTGAAGGTCTCCGCCGCCGCCTTTACCGCTTTCTGATCGCGTGGTGTGAAGGCGCGCAGCGCATGTTGCACCCGGTTGCCAAGCTGCCCCAGTACTTTGTCTGGCACATCCATCGGGTTCTGTGTGACAAAATAGACACCCACTCCTTTGGAACGAATCAGACGCACCACCTGCTCCACTTTATCGATCAGGATCTCCGGTGCATCGTCGAAAAGCAGATGCGCTTCGTCGAAGAAGAGCACCAGCCGTGGTTTCTCCTGATCACCCACTTCCGGCATCGTTTCGAACAGCTCTGCCAGCAGCCACAGTAGAAAAGTGCCGTACAGGAGCGGTGCCTTCATCAACTGCTCAGAGGCGAGCAGGTTGATGACTCCCAGACCCGACTCATCGGTCTGCAGCATATCCTGGAGATTGAGCGCCGGCTCCCCAAACAGCTTTAGGCCGCCCTGCTCCTCCAGCACCAGCAGACGGCGCTGAATGGCGCCCACGCTGGCAGCAGAGATGTTGCCGTAGAGAGTACGGAATTCGCCGGCGTTCTCGGCTACGAACTGGAGCATCGCGCGCAAATCCTTGAGATCGAGCAGTAGCCAGCCGTTATCGTCGGCAACCCGGAACACCAGCGTGAGCACACCCTGTTGGGTTTCGTTCAGGTTGAGCAGTCGCGACAGCAGCAGTGGCCCCATGTCGGTAATGGTAGCGCGCACCGGATGACCCTGCTCTCCGAACACGTCCCAGAAGGTAACCGGAAAGCCCTGGAAGCTGAAATCCTGTAGCCCGATTCGATCCACCCGCTCCTGAACCTTCGGATGTGCTTTTCCCGACTGGCTGATGCCGGAGAGGTCGCCCTTCACGTCGGAGAGAAAGACCGGCACGCCCATACGGCTGAACTCTTCGGCCAGTCCCTGCAGGGTGATGGTCTTGCCGGTGCCAGTGGCACCCGCTATCAGGCCGTGACGGTTGGCCATTTTCGGCAGCAGTGCCACCTGCTCACCGGCAGCGCCGATAATGATAGGATTTGGCATTTTCGCTCCTTTTTGCTCTCTTAGCCTGGGTTGGAACAGATCAGAAGTTCAGCGGCCGGCATATATTCTGGCCAACCCCATCGGTCCGCTGTTAAAAATCCGTTCATCCATCTGTCGCAAAGTGTCGCTTATCTCCGGCTGGAACGCCATCTGATCGAGTACATCGCGCTGCAGATCGACACCGGGTGCTATCTCGGTCAACTCCAGCCCGGTCGCGGCAAGCCGGAAAACCGCGCGCTCGGTGATGAACATCACCTGCTGTCCGCGTCCCAGACAGTAACGGCCGTTGTAGGTGAGATGTTGCACCCGTTCCACGAATTTGCTGCTGCTGCCTTCGCTGCGGATCTCCATCCGCCCATTTCCCACCCAAATATCCAGATTACCTGAGGTGAAGGTGCCGAGAAAATAGACCTTTTTCGCCGTCTGACTGATATTGATAAAGCCGCCGGCACCAGGCATGCGCGGGCCGAAACGACTGACATTGACATTCCCCTGGGCATCCGCTTCGGCCAACCCAAGAAACGCCTGATCGAGTCCTCCGCCATCATAAAAATCGAACTGTGACGGCTGATCGATAATAGCTTCGGGATTGGCGACTGCACCGAAGCTGAGTCCACCAGCGGGCACCCCACCAATGCCACCCGGCTCCACGGTCAGCGTTACCCGATCGAGCACCCGCTCTTCGTTTGCCACTGACGCCACCGCCTCGGGCATGCCAATGCCGAGATTGACCACAGCACCAGACTCCAGCTCCATCGCCGCCCGCCGGCCGATCACCTTGCGCGCATTCAACGTCAGTTTGGGAATGCTATCCACAGGTGTGGTCACTTCTCCGGTATACGCAGGATTGTAAACTTCGCCAAAAGTCTGCAGATGCTGGCCCTCCTGTGCCACCACTACGAAATCCACCAGGATGCCGGGCAGACGCACCAGTTGGGGTGAAAGATGATGCTGCTCGGTGACCCGCTCTACCTGCACCAACACCTTGCCACCGCTGTTCCTCACTGCCTGGGCGACGGCCAGCACTTCCAGCGTCAATGCTTCGCGCTCCATGGTAATGTTGCCGCGTGGATCGGCGGTGGTGCCACGCAGCAGCGCGATGTTGATTGGAAAAGCTCTGTACAGCAGATATTCGGTGTCATCTATCCTGATCAACTCGACCAGATCCTGTTGCGTGGCGCTGTTTATCTTGCCCCCTTCATAGCGCGGATCAACGAAAGTGTGCAGCCCTACATGGGTGAGCGTTCCTGGTTTGCCCGCAGCGATATCCCGATAAAGGTGGGTGATCACCCCTTGTGGCAGGTTGTAGGCTTCGATCCGGTTCTCGTGCGCCAGTCTGCCCAGTTTCGGTGCCAATCCCCAGTGGCCACCCACCACCCGCTTGAGCATACCTTCGTGGCCGAAGTGGTTGACCCCCCGCTCCCCGCCATCCCCCTGACCAGCGCCATAGACCAGCGTCAGCCCAGCCGGTTCGCCGCTCTCCAGGAAGCGCCGTTCCAGTGCGATCGCGAGCGTCTCCGGAAACCCGGTTCCGACAAAACCACTGGTGGCTATCGTATCCCCATCCTGGATACAGGCAACCGCTTGATCGGCGGTGACTATTTTGCTCATGACAACGTCCCCCGTTAGGCACAGTCAGAGAGGCGGTTCGAAATATCGAGTGCTTCGTGACAGGCGGCTGAATCTATACCTCTCACTGCCATCTTACCTTGAGCGACTCAGGGATTCACATCCTCTGTAGTACGCTCGATCGCTCGGGTTACGGGGAAGTGCGGCCACTTTTCCGGTGGAGAGGGACAGAATGAGTGGACAATGCAATTGACTGAGATGGTAGAGGGGGCTCTCGGCAGAGTGCACAAATAAAAAGACCCGGAAGACCCGGGTCCATAATACTACAGCAGATTTATTATTATTTAGTATTCTCGAGTGCCAACTCCTTGCCAACCGTCCCAAGAATCCAGCTTTGTCTACTACTATTTAAGCCGAATCAAAGGAGCCCTTGGTTATAGAAGCTCGATGCTGCTTCGGCCAGCCTGATTGAACCAATCGCCAATCCCTTGCATCACTATTTTCTGCCAGACTGCTTTGTCAGGGTTCCTTTTGCAATTTAAATACCACAATTTAATTTGTTAATAGTTACAAAAAGTTACCGAAACATATCACAATTCCCACGTTGGAATTGTAAATAAATTTGACACAACGAAGTAATAATTTTCCGGAAAGAAATCAAATCAAACTGAAATACCGACCTCGCCTTGCGAACCGCGGCCGATGCTTTCAGACCCACCATCCGCTGCGTACCAGTAGCCACATAGGGTAACCGATCAGCTCTTAATCCCTACCCCATGGTTCAACAAGTAGAGGCTGAAGGTGGTAAGCACGCCGATAAAAAGCAGAATTATCGCCAGCGCTACACCAATCGGTATATCGGTGACCCCGAGCAGTCCGTAGCGAAATGCGTTGACCATGTAGAGCACCGGATTGGCCAACGATATCAGCTGCCAGATATCGGGCAGCATGCTGATCGAGTAGAAGACACCGCCGAGATAGGTCAATGGGGTGAGTACGAAGGTCGGCACGATGGAGATGTCATCGAAATTTCGTGCATAGACCGCGTTGATGAATCCGCCGAGTGCGAACAGAATCGAGGTAAGCACAAACACCGTCAGCGTCCAGCCGTAGCTGCGGATACTGAGATCAGTGAAGAGCAGCGAGACACAGGTTACCACCACCCCTACCAGCACCCCCCGCGCCACTCCGCCGGCAACGTAGCCTCCCAATATCACCCAGCTGGGTACCGGTGAGATCAACAGCTCCTCGACATGGCGTTGATACTTGCTGCTGAAAAACGATGAGACCACATTGGAGTAGGAGTTGGTGATCACCGCCATCAGGATCAGTCCAGGTACGATAAAGTCGATATAGCGCACACCATCCATCTCGCCGATGCGCTGACCGATCAGATTGCCGAAGATGATGAAATAGAGCATGGTCGTGATCGCCGGCGGCAACAACGTCTGGATCCAGATCCGGCTGAAGCGCAGAATCTCTTTGATCAGAATCGCCTGAAATGCGACGCGATAGCGGGTGGTACGCATCATTTCCGCTCCGCCCGCCGGCTGGCGTCCACCATTCCGATGAACAACTGTTCCAGCCGGTTCTGCTTGTTTCGCATACTGGCTACCTCGAACCCGCGTTCGGCAAGCGCCTGAAACAGGCCATTGATACTCTGTTCCCTGGTCACCTCCACCTCCAGCGTGTGATCATCCAGCTGCTGCCAGCGATATTCGGCCAGCTCCTCAAGACCGCTCAGATCCTGTTTCACGTTGAGCACAAACGCTTCATTGTGCAGCTGGTTGAGCAGCTGCTTCATACTGCTGTTGCTGGCAATCTGCCCCTGATTGATGATCGCGATGTTGCGGCAGAGGCTCTCTGCCTCCTCCAGATAGTGAGTGGTGAGGATGATAGTCGTTCCCCGACGGTTGATCTCGCTCAGAAATGCCCACATGGAGCGGCGTATCTCTATGTCGACCCCGGCTGTGGGCTCATCCAGAATAAGCAGCTTCGGCTGATGCACCAACGCACGAGCGATCATCAGGCGCCGCTTCATACCGCCCGAGAGGGAGATCGCCTGATCCTTGCGCCTATCCCAAAGCTCCAGCCGTGCTAATGACTCCTGCGCACGACTCCAGGCCAAGGCACGGGGGATGCCGTAATAACCCGCTTGGTTGACCACGATCTCACCGACCGGCTCCCACTGATTGAAGTTGAACTCCTGGGGCACCAGTCCGATGCAGCTCTTCACCGCTTCCGGATCACGATCCAGATCATGTCCAAAGACTTCCACCCTCCCGGAGGTTTTGTTCACCAGCGAACTGATAATGCCGATGGCAGTCGACTTCCCCGCGCCGTTTGGACCCAGCAGCGCAAAGAAGTCGCCGGGTGCCACTTCGAGATCGATTCCTTTCAGCGCTTCGAAACCGTTTTTATAGGTCTTGCGAAGCGCCTGCAACAGCAGTGCGCTCATAACCTTCAAACCTGGTGAGTGTGAGGCGCAGATGATAGCTGCAGCGCGGATTCATTGCACCTCTCCACCCACTCCGACGGTCAGCAGCGATCACCACAGCTGCCCGGGTCACAATACTGGTGCTTCCCCATCCGCTCTTCCCGGTTGCGTTCATGTCTGGTCGATACTAAGGTAGCGGTAGTTATCAGTCAGAGCGCTGCAAGCGTATCGGTGCAGCAAATTGGAGAAGATTCGATGAAGCGAGTCACCGTCGTAGGCGCCGGTTTTGCCGCACTCACCGCTGTTCGGAAACTGCACGCCACCAGTCCGGGAACCGAGATTACGCTGGTCGCCCCCAGACCCGAATTTGTCTACTACCCGGGCACCATCTGGATTCCGTCGGGACTGCGCCAGCCGGAGGATCTGGTGGTCCCGCTGGCCAACTTCTTTCAGCGCAATCGAGTCAACTACTTCCAGGGTTCGGCCACCGGTTTGCAAGATGGTGGACGCACCCTGGTAACCGACCAGGGGGAGGTGAGAAATGATGGGTTGATCATTTGCTCCGGTGGCCGTTTCATCAAAAAACTACCTGGTATAGAACATGTGATCACTCCGTGCGAGGGCATCGCTGCCGCGATGAAGATTCGCGAACGGTTGCAACTGCTGAAGAGTGGCACTATCGCTGTCGGCTTCTCCGGCAATCCCAACGAGCCTTCGGCGATGCGTGGCGGTCCGATGTTCGAGTTCCTGTTCGGCATAGACAGATCGCTGCGACTCGATGGCCGCCGTCAACAGATCAAACTGGTCTTCTTCACCCCGGCAGCCACCCCCGGTCAGCGGCTTGGTCCGAAAGCGGCCGAGGGTCTGTTCAAAGAGATGCAGCGACGCGATATCGAGACCCATCTGGGATTCAAACTGAAAGGTTTCACCGAAAATTCTGTGATAACCGAAGGGGGTGAATTAGACGCCCACCTGATCCTGTTCATGCCCGGGATGACCGGTAACGAGTGGTTTGACAACACCGACCTTCCCCGCTCCGCCGGAGGCCTGATCCGGGCCGACGGCATGTGCCGGGTGGAGAGGATGGAGAGAGTCTACGTGGCAGGAGACTCAGGTAGCTATCCGGGTCCGGAATGGATGCCAAAACAGGCGCATATGGCAGATCTGCAGGCGGCAGCGGCAGTAGAGAATCTCTGCGCGGAGCTGAGCGGACGTGAGCCCACCAGAACCTTCAACGTCGAGCTGATCTGCATCGTCGACAGCCAGACCACCGGCAGTCTGGTGGCACGCACCCAGAAACACAACATCGTGCTGCCGCAAATGCGTGTGTTCCATTGGCTGAAGCGGCTGTTCGAATGGTGGTATCTGCGCCAGTACCGCTAACCAACAGACTCCCGCTGACACAGATTCTGCTCCACAGCGATTACTGCCGCCTCCACCCGCGAGTGTACGTGAAGCTTGCGCAGTATCGACTTGACATGGAGTTTCACCGTGCCGTCGGAGATTCCCAGATTACGCGCGATCACCTTGTTGCTCTGCCCGGCAGCCAGATGACAAAGGATCTCCCGCTCCCGCGGAGTCAGATCGGAGAACCTGTTGCCGGCGGAGGGGGACTCGGTCTCCCCCTGAACCGCTTTCGCCAGAATACCAGTCAGCTCCTTTGCCACCACCGTATTGCCGGCGACAATATCACGCAGTGCGGTGATCAGTTCATCCGGTTCCATATCCTTGAGCAGATAGCCCTGAGCACCGCATTGCAGAGAGTCGATGACATCGCTCTCTTCGCGGCTGGTGGTAAGCATCGCGATAGGCATACTGAGTTTGCGCGCACGCAGCTCAGCGAGAACATCGATACCGTTCATATCAGGCATGCGCATGTCCAGCAGTACCACGTCCGGGCGGGTAACCGCAGCCAGGCGGATCCCTTCGTGGCAATCTCCCAGTGCGCCGATGACATCGATACCGCGCCGTTCCAGCAGCTCCTGGAGCCCGATCCTGAAGAGCGCGTGATCATCGATCAATAGTACCCGCATCATGCCCGGTACCCGGTTTCGGTCGACACTATGTCTGCCGTGCAGGATCGCATGGGTGAATTTTTCCTGTTGTTCCGGTGTTAGGAAGCAGGCCGACGCTGTTCACGCAGCACCTTGTTGGCCAGATAAGCATCGCCCTCCTCCAGTGTGACAGGCAGATAGGACTGATCCACCAGCGGCAGCTCATAATCGTTCCAGCCACGCAAGCCGGTTTTCAGGTTGGCCACATGTTTAAACCCCAGCAGGGTGAGCGTCACCGCAGCCAGATTACTTCTGCTGCCGGAACGGCAGACAACCACAACATAACGTTCGCGCGCCGTCACCAACTCGGGTTCGGTCTCCTCGTAATCCCATTCAGAGGCCGATTCGATCACACCGCGTGGCACATTGATCGATTCCGCTATGCGCATCACATCGAACTCATTCGGCTCGCGTACATCCAGGATCAGCATGTCCTTCCCGGCGGCCATCTGCTCCTCCAGATCCCATGGGAATATCTGCTCGATCTGGTTCTCAGCCTCTCTGATCAGGTCGGAAAATGTCTTCATCTCAGTCGTTTTCCTTCACTCTCTCCTGAAACTGCAAGTTGCGCAGCGCAGCAGCTTCAGCAGTCTCTTTCGCCTGTTCCAAGGCTGAACGCTGGGTATCAAAAATCCGCCGCTCTTGCGCGTGGGCTTTGGTCTCTGTCACTGCTTTCTCTTCGGTACACCCGGCCAGCAGGATTACAGAGAGTGAAATACAGCCCCTTAGAGCAATGTCAATTCCTCGGTTCATCTCGCTTTCCCAATGCTATCCTGTTCACTCAACAGCCCGACCCCTGGAGTATCTCCATAGCAACCGCCACAGTGTACTGTCTCCCTGTCAGCGACGTAAACTGCACCGCATGGAGCAGCATACCCGAACGGCAGCGTACCAACTCATGCAACTGGGTTACATCCCCTTTTTGATGTGCCGAGTGCAAGGATCTGTCCGGGCAGCTGCCTGGGCCGTTGCCGGTAATCTGCCGAAGTATCTCCTGTGGGAACTGGAGAACTGAAGCTACTGGCTGGAGTGTAGCGGAACATCCGATGGCGCTGAAATAAACCGATTTGCCAAAAAACAGATAATCTGCCAAACAGTCCTGCAGAGCAAGGCGGTCAGCAAGTCCGGATGCTAATCCGCCTGAGTTACTTGCGAAGGTTTGTTCAAGTGGACCGGTCTGCTTCTACGGCGCACACGAATGTTGATCAACTCCACAGTGACGGAAAATGCCATCGCGAAATAGATATAGCCCTTGGGGATATGCATATCCAGCCCCTCGCCGATCAATGCCACACCGACGAGCGTAAGAAAGCTCAACGCCAGCATTTTGATACTCGGGTGACGCTCCACGAATTCACCGATCGCCTTGGCGGCGAACATCATCACGCCAACTGCCACCACGATGGCTATTACCATGACCTCGATATGTTTTGCCATACCGACCGCGGTGATAACCGAATCGAGTGAAAAGATGATATCCAGTATGGCGATCTGCCCCAGTACCGCGACATAGCTGCCGGCCGGTTTGGAGGCGCCATCCTCATCATGCACCTCCCCTTCCAGGTTTTCCCAGATCTCTTGCGAGCTCTTATAGAGCAGAAACAGACCACCAAGTAATAAAATCAGGTCACGGCCGGATATCTCCTGCTCGAGCAGCGTGAAGAACGGAGTGGTGAGACGCATCACCCAGGCCAGAGAGAGCAGTAGCGCGATACGGGTAATCATCGCCAGCGCCAGGCCCTGAATACGCGCACGCTGACGCTGGTGTTCCGGCAGCCGTCCCACCAGAATCGAGATAAAGATGATGTTGTCGATGCCCAGCACGATCTCCAACGCTGTCAGCGTGAGGAGTGCCAACCATGCCTCGGGGCTGTAAATCCATTCGATTCCCATGGCGCAGCATTGTAGTTCAAATTCACTTGCCAGGGTACTGGACCCCAGGACTCTCCCGTCTTACCGGACCGGCAGATGACGAGTGAACATACAACTGTTCTCATTGGAGATCACAGTTGAGATTGTGTCGCTATGACTGTTGGTCTCAAAGGGCGTGGCTTCCGAACCTGCCTCCCTCTCGACTTTGCCGGGAAGCGCATTTATGCTTCGACTACACTCACACTGTTGTGTTTTATGAGCAATAACTCAACCGGACCGGGTATCGGGTAGTTTGGCAACGAGCGTTCGCAAACCTGACTGGCAGTAAACAGGCGCCGGTGTTTGCGCGGCTACGAAGCGTAAATTCTCCCTCCGGATAGGTAGGCATGCTGATAACCAAACACACCCTGAGCATGCCAACAGGCCACCATCTCATTGGTCAATAATATTTTTCAGTTAAGGAGAGAACATGAATCTAACTAAGCATCTTCTTCTAATCGTGGCATCAATTGCGGTTGTCACCGGGTATTCAGCGGTACGGGCTGATCAGCTTGATACCGTGATTAAGCGGGGTGTACTGAACTGTGGCGTGGTGCTCGACTTTCCACCCATGGGCTATTTTGACAAAGAGAACAAGCCGGCAGGATTCGACGTCGACTACTGCAACGATCTGGCAACCGCAATGGGAGTCAAAGCTGAAATCATCAACCTCACCTGGGGAGACAGAATTCCATCCCTGGTCTCCGGCAAAACCGACGTGGTGATCGGCTCTACGTCGGATACTCTGGAGAGGGCTAAATCGGTCGGTTTCTCCTACCCCTATTTCGTCTTCAAATTCCAGGTTTTCTCTAAGAAAGGCGCCCCGATCAACAGCTTCGATGACCTGAAAAACGTCAAGGTGGGTGCCGCACTTGGCACTACCTACGAAACCGAGTATCTCGCCTACGCCGCGAAGAAGGGATGGGGCAAAGGGAACTACACCGCTTTCAAGTCTGAAAACGATGCCTTTCTCGGCCTTTATCAGGGCAAGGTGGATGCGATCATCTCCACCAACACCAATATCGCCACCAAACTTCAGACCGATGAGTTCAAGGATTACGTGGCCGGACCTTATGTGCCGAACTACGACGATGTCGTCGGTTTGATCGCGAAGAGGAGTGAAGTAGCCTGGATAGACTACCTCAATCTCTTTCTGATTCACCAGATCAGAGATGGCAAGATGAACCAGAGGTACAACAAACATTTCGGCTCCGATGCGCCGGATGATCTGATTCAGGCACTTAGAGACAACAAGTAATCCATTATCGATGGACTGAGCGGCTCCCTATCCATATAAAGGGGAGCCGCCCGTTCAATTTCCAGCGCAGACCCCTCACGCCGCTCGGTCTCCGCTATGGCTGCTGACCCAAGGGAATTATGAGCGCTCGATAGAGAGAAGTTTGTATGGAGTATGAATTCCATTGGATTATCGTTTTCCAGAAACTACCCCAACTGCTGAACGGAGCCTTTGTAACACTACACGTTTCCGTTCTGTCGATGCTGATCGGTATCACCATCGCGGTGCTGCTGGCCATTATGAAGATGTCCAAAGCCAGAATTGTCTCCCTTCCGGCAACGCTATGGGTTGAGATCGCAAGGAACACGCCGGCGCTGTTTCAGATCTATATGGCCTACTTCGGACTGGGGGCTTTCGGCATCCACCTCTCTCCCTATGCAGCCGTGCTCAGCGCCCTTGTCTTCGTCAATGCGGGATATCTTACAGAGACCTTCCGGGGTGGATTTCAAGCGATCCCCAAGACACAATACAGTGCTTCCAAATCTCTCGGGATGAACAGTGTGCAGATCTATCGCTATATCATCCTGCCGCAGATGTTCCGCCGCATCTACCACCCGATGACCAATCAGTTCGTCTGGTCGATCCTGATGAGTTCATTGGGCATACTGGTCGGAATGGATGAACTCTCCGGAGAGACGCAGAGGCTGCAGTCGCTCTCTTTCAGAACCCTGGAATTTTTCATCGTCGCTGCGGTGATGTACTTCCTGATCACCAAACTGGTGCTTTTCAGTGCGGCGCTCATCGCAAGAAGAGTTTTCAGGGGAGATTTATGATGGGCAACTCCTTTTTCACTCCGTTGTCCTGGAATGATACCGGCTTTATTCTGACCGGCGTGCTCAATACCGTCACCATTTCACTGGTGGCAATCATTGTCGGCACCCTACTCGGTCTGGCTGTTGGATTCATCCGAGCGGAAGCCAACAGGTTCACCAACATCCTGCTGGGTGGAGTACTGGATGCCTTGAGGAGCGTTCCGCTGATCATTCAGCTGATACTCTTCAGTACCTATGTTGGTGCTATTGGCCATCCGCTCGATCCTTTCGTCACCGGCTCGATCGTGCTCTCCCTCTATAGCATGGCGTTCATGAGCGAAGTGTTCCGCGGCGGCTTCGAGAGTGTGCACCACTCGATGGCAACCGCCGCCAGGTCGCTCGGAATGAGCTACTGGCAAACGGTGGCCTATATACGACTCCCGATCGGCTTGCGGGCTGTCTTCCCCTCCTGGCTGGGGGTGGCACTGAGCGTGATCAAAGACTCCGCGCTGGTGTCGGTGATCGGCTATATGGAACTGCTGCGCACGTCGGAACAGTTGATATCGCGAACCCAGCAACCGCTGGAGATACTGATCGGTGTGGGTCTCTTCTATTTCATCGTCTCTTATCCACTCTCTCTGTACGGAAGGTATATAGAAAGGAAAATGGCAATATGATCCAGATTCAAAACGTACATAAATCCTTTGGCAGTCTGGAAGTGTTGAAAGGGATCAACCTGGAGGTGAATAAAGGAGAGGTGGTCAGCGTGATCGGCGGCAGCGGCAGCGGCAAGTCGACGCTGCTCTACTGTATCAATGCCATCGAGAAGATCCAGCAGGGAAGGATCATTGTCGATGATATCGACGTTCACGCAAAAAGCACCAACCGGGATAAATTGCGGCAGAAGCTGGGTATGGTATTTCAGCAGTGGAACTCCTTTCCACACCTCACAGTCCTCGAGAATGCATCCCTTGCCCCGCGCATCGTTCTGAAGATGGGCAGGAAAGAGGCCATGGAAATCGCTAAGAAAGAGCTTAACCACGTCGGTCTTGGCGACAAATTCGACGAGTATCCTACCCGTATGTCCGGGGGCCAACAGCAGCGGCTGGCGATTGCTCGAGCGCTGGCCATGAAACCTGATTACATGCTGTTTGACGAGGTCACCTCGGCCCTGGATCCGGAACTTGTCGGCGAGGTACTCGACACGCTACGCATGCTACGCGACGATGGGATGACAATGATCTGCGTAACCCACGAAATCGCTTTCGCACGTGAAGTGTCAGACAAGGTGGCCTTTTTTCATCAGGGTGTGATCGAGGAGATTGGCACTCCGGAACAGGTGATCGTCAATCCCCGGAAAGAGGCGACGCAAAAATTTCTCAGCAAAGTCCTGCATTGAGAACGGAGAGACGGTCATCAACGGCCATTGGATGATCCTCGGTGGAGCACTGCTCTGGGGCACCACCGGCACTGCGGTAGGCATCGGCAGCGCCTCCGTGGTTGGTGGGATCCTCGGTTTTCTGTTTCGCGGAGAGCGGCTGGGACGCCACTGGTTACTGGCCACCCTGGGCTTGCTTCTCCTGAATGAGCAGCTGGACCTGCAAGCAGGCAGCGGCATCATTCTTATCTTTATCGGGCTGCCAGTGCTGATCCGGGCTGTCCCAAATACCACGCTTCAAGTGCATTAATGAACCCCCAGCAACAGGCGATGATTTTTGGTGTCAGCGCCGTGCTGCTCTGGTCCACGGTGGCCACTGCCTTCAAGCTGTCACTGCGTTACAGCACTCCGATTGAACTACTCCTATACTCCAGCCTCTTCTCAACGCTGGTGATCGGAACCATCCTCGGCGTGCAGCATAAGTTCCACCTGGTCTTGCAATGTGCTCGCCAGGAGTACCTGCTCTCCATGCTGCTCGGGTTTTTAAGCCCCTTCCTCTACTATCTGATCCTGTTCAAGGCCTACGATCTTCTTCCTGCGCAGCAAGCGCAGCCAATCAACTATACCTGGGCCATCACCCTTTCCCTGCTATCTGTTCCGCTGCTGAAACAGAAGGTCGGCTGGCAACTCTGGTTGGCCCTGATGGTCAGCTACTGTGGTGTGGTGATCATATCCACGGAAGGCGACCCATTCAGCCTGCACTTCACCAGTCCATTCGGTGTCGCACTCGCGTTATTCAGCACGGTAATATGGGCACTCTACTGGATATTCAACACTCGGGACAAGCGGGATCCGGTGGTCGCTCTGTTTCTCAACTTCCTCTTCAGCCTACCTTTTATCCTGCTCTACTACCTGCTGATCGGTGAACCAAGAATCCCGCGGATAAATGCACTGCTTGGTGGCATCTACGTAGGTACTTTCGAAATGGGGATCTGCTTCGTTCTCTGGCTGAAAGCGATGAAATTGACCGAAAACACTGCCAGAATCAGCAACCTGATCTTTCTCTCCCCATTCCTCTCTTTGGTTTTCATCCACTTCCTGCTCGGTGAGGAGATTCTACCGTCAACCTTCATCGGACTGATCCTGATCTTGGCCGGGCTTGGCTGCCAAAGGATCAGGTAGCAGGGTATAACACCAGGTTCGAGAAGAGGGAGCAGTCAATCTTAGTTTCAGTTTTGTTTGCCCCAAAAAAAACGGCTAGAAGTATAATCTCCAAGCCGTTATATAGAACCTTATAATTGGTAGCGGGGGAAGGATTTGAACCTCCGACCTTCGGGTTATGAGCCCGACGAGCTGCCAGACTGCTCCACCCCGCAGCAGAGTTGCGAATAGTACAGAGGCTGTCTTTATTCCGCAAGCACTTTCTATGCTTTCTCGAAAATTAATCGATTGACTTGCTCTTTGATGCTGATGCTGCACCAAATACTGCAGCTTTTCTTCAGGAACAACTACCGATGACTGCCCATTCATCTAATCCCGCCAAACAGAATCACTGAATAGACGGTATTTGCAGGGAAATCCCCAACTTTGTGAAGCTATGAAGAACCGATCGCGCGAGCACAGACCGAGAGTATCGTGGCCGGAAACATGCCCAGCACCAACATCAGTAGTCCGTTGACCGTAAGAGCGATGCGGGTATCCAGACCCGCTGTCAGCGGAGTCTCATCAGTCGGTTTGTCGAAATACATCAGTTTGACAATGCGCAGGTAGTAATAGACACCGATAATGGAGAAAAAGACACCGACCAGCGCCAACCAGGTCATGTCGATACTGATCACCGCCTCGAGCACGAACATCTTGGCAAAAAAGCCGACTGTCGGAGGAACTCCGGCCATAGAGAACATCAGCAGCAGCATCATCGCAGCGAACCAGGGGCTGCGGTCGTGCAGTCCTTTGTAGTCCTCCAGGTTCTCCGCCTCAAATCCGCGCCGGCTGGCCAACATCACGATACCGAAGCCTCCCAACGCCATGAGTGCGTAAACAATACTGTAGAACATTGCAGAGGTATAGCCTTTGCTGGTGCCTGCCAGAATCCCAAGCAGAATGAAACCGACATGGGAGATGGTCGAATAGGCCAGCATGCGCTTGATGTTAGTCTGTGCTATGGCAATGACGTTGCCGATAGCCATCGACAGCACAGCCAAAATCACCAGCATCCCCTGCCAGTCCGCATGCAACGGCTCCAGTCCGTCCACCAACAGACGCATTGCCAGTGCAAACGCGGCGATTTTCGGTGTGCTACCGATAAACAGCGTGACCGCAGTGGGCGCCCCGTGATAGACATCCGGCACCCACATATGCAGAGGAACCGCGCCAAATTTGAAGGCAAGTCCGATTACTACAAAGACCAGCCCGAATATCAGTACCATGTTGTCCTTGCCGGTCTGAGCGACGGCACCAGCCACTGGTTGAAACTCTACCGAGCCGGTTGCACCGTAAATCATCGAGATTCCGTAAAGCAACATACCGGATGCGAGCGCACCCAGTACGAAGTATTTCATCGCCGCTTCCGAACCGATCTTTGAGTCGCGATCGAACGCGACTAGCGCATAGAGCGAAAGCGCTAACAGCTCCAGACCCAGGTAAACCGTCAGGAAGCTGTTGGCCGACACCATTACGGTCATACCCAGCACCGCGAAGAGACCGAGCACGTAGAACTCACCCTTGAACAGATTTCGGTCTAGCAGATAATCCTTTGAGTAGAGGAAGGCGCCGGCGCCGATCAGATAGATAGCCATCTTGAGCACGTCGCCCATCGGATCGCGAACTATGCTGCCATAGAACAATACCTCCGCCTCCCTGCTCCCGGTCAGATAGACAACAGCGATCGCCAGCAGCAGGCTCGCCTGCGCTATTCCATAACTGACGATCCTCTGCTCCTCTTTGAGAAAAAGATCCACCACCAGAACCACACAAGTCATGGTGAGTAGAAAGAGCTCCGGCAAGACCGGAATCAGGCTGGGCATCTCAAATTGCATGGATACTTATCTCGTTACGGGCCGAATCAGAGCTTTGAAACGGCAATATGCTTCAACAGGTTGGCGATAGATGCATCCATCACCTCCACCAGCGGACCAGGCCAGAGGCCAAGCAACAGAACTGCCAGCGCCAGGGAACCGAGTATCAGAAGTTCGCGGTGGTTGATATCCTGCAACGCGGCCACATTATTGTTGCCCACCTCACCAAAAACGACGCGCTTCACCATCCACAGGGTGTAGGCTGCTCCCAGAATAAGCGTGGTGGCAGCCAGGAAGGCATACCAGAAATCGGCACGCAGACTGGCGAGAATGACCATGAACTCGCCCACGAAACCTGAGGTACCAGGAAGCCCGGCATTCGCCATCGCAAAGAAGACCATGAACCCTGCAAAGATCGGCATCGTGTGGACTACTCCGCCATAGGAAGAGATCTCCCGACTGTGTACGCGGTCGTACAGCACACCAACACAGAGGAAGAGTGCAGCAGAGATGAAGCCGTGTGAAACCATCTGTACCATGCCCCCCTCGACTCCAAGCATGGCGCCTGTTTCCGCGGTAGGGTTGGCAGAGATAGTGAAGACGATGAAAAAGCCGAGGGTCACGAATCCCATGTGTGCGATTGAGGAGTAGGCGATCAGCTTTTTCATATCCTGCTGTACCAGCGCGACAAAACCGATGTAGACCACTGCGATCAGAGAGAGGCTGATGATGAGCCAGTCGAGTTGATGACTGGCATCCGGCGAGATCGGTAAACTGAAGCGCAGAAAACCATAACCGCCGATCTTCAACATGATCGCTGCCAGAATTACTGAACCACCGGTGGGGGCTTCAACATGGGCATCCGGCAACCAGGTATGTACCGGCCACATAGGTACCTTAACGGCGAATGCCAGTAGAAAAGCGATGAAGATCAATATCTGCTCACTCAATCCCAGTTTAAGATCGTGGTATCCGAGAATATCGAATGATCCGGACTGGAAGTACATATAGATCAACGCGACCAGCATGAACACCGAGCCGAAGAATGTGTAAAGAAAAAACTTGATGGTTGCGTATACCCGATTCGGCCCACCCCAGACACCGATGATGAGAAACATCGGAATCAGCATCGCTTCCCAAAAGACGTAGAACAGCATCGCGTCGAGCGCAGAGAAGACGCCGACCATCACACCTTCCATGATCAAAAATGCTGCCAAGTAGCTCGCCGGTTTATACTGAATCACCTCCCAGGCTGCGATGATCACGAACACCGTGATGAAGGTAGTGAGAATGATCAGCGGCATGGAGATGCCGTCCACGCCCAGGTAGTACTCTATATTGAACAATGTGATCCACGGCGCGCGTTCGACAAACTGCATGTTCGATGTGGATGTATCGAAACTACTGTAGAGCGGCAGACTCACGATGAAGGTCAACACCGAAATGATCAGCGCAGTCCAACGGGTTGCATTGGCGGCTTTGTTACCGCTGGCGAGGACCAGCAACCCACCTATGATGGGCAGCCAGATGGTCAGGCTTAGAATGGGCCAATCTGCGAACATGCGTAGTATCCTGCCTTCTTATGCAATTACGAACCAGGTCAGCAACAGCAGCAGACCCAGAATCATGGCGATGGCGTAATGAAAAAGGTAACCAGTCTGTATGGTTCTGGCCCAGTCGGCGATACGCACCACCGTTCGCGCCGAGCCGTTGATAATCACACTGTCAATAATGAAACGGTCACCCTTGGACCAAAGCGTGTTCCCCAGCCCTCGGCTACCACCAGCAAAGAGAAACTGATAGATCTCATCAAACCAATACTTTTTGTCCAGTGTACGGTAGAGCGGTTCGAAGCGGGTTTTAATCGATTCGGCGACTCCCGGCATCTTGGTGTAAATGATCCAGGCGATGACCAGCCCAGCCAGTGCCAGGTAGAGTGCCGGACCCATGAAGCCGTGCGCGATCATCGAATTTGGCCCATGTAATCCCTTACCCAGTTCAGCAAGAGTATCGTGCTGCGGTAACACAAAAAGTACGTTTTTAAACCACTCTCCGAACAACATGCTGTCCATTGTGAGGTAACCTATCCCAACCGAGGGGATGGCCAGCAGTACCAACGGCACCGTGACCACTTTTGGTGACTCCTTGAGATGCGACTTGGCGTGGTGATCGCGCGGCCCCTCTCCGTGGAACACCAGAAAAAACATGCGGAAGCTGTAGAGCGCAGTGATGAATACGCCGATCAACACCAACACGTAGGCATAACCTGAACCGGCTATGGACGAGTGGTGCACTGCCTCGATGATCGCATCTTTCGAGAAGAAGCCGGAAAATCCTGGAAATCCGATCAACGCCAGCGACCCGATCAGTGAGGTCCAATAGGTCCAGGGCATGTACTTGCGAACACCACCCATGTTACGGATATCCTGATCATGGTGCATTCCGATGATAACCGATCCGGCGGCCAGGAAGAGCAGTGCCTTAAAGAAGGCGTGGGTCATCAGATGGAAAATACCGGCGGCATAGGCAGAGACACCGAGCGCAACCATCATATAGCCCAACTGCGACAGTGTGGAGTAGGCAACCACCCGTTTGATGTCATTCTGAACCACACCAATCAGGCCGGTGAAAAATGCTGTAGTGGCGCCGATCACCAGCACCACACTGAGTGCGGTCTCCGAGAACTCGTAGATCGGTGACATTCTGGCAACCATGAATACACCAGCGGTCACCATGGTAGCCGCATGAATCAACGCAGAGATCGGAGTTGGGCCCTCCATCGAATCAGGGAGCCAGACATGCAAGGGTACCTGCGCCGACTTACCCATGGCACCGATGAACAGCAGGATACCGATCACCGATACCAGCGACCAGCCGGTATCTCCCAGGAGATGAACCTGTGTCTCGGCCAGATCCGGAATTTTGGTAAACACTTCCACGTAATCCAGACTGTTACAGTAGAGTGCAATGAGTGCGATACCCAGGAGAAAACCAAAATCACCCACCCGGTTGACCAGGAAAGCTTTAAGATTGGCGAAAACAGCACTGGGACGCACAGACCAGAAGCCAATCAACAGATAAGAGACCAAGCCCACTGCTTCCCAGCCGAAAAAGAGCTGAAGAAAATTATTCGACATCACCAGCATCAACATGGAGAACGTGAACAGTGAGATATAGCTGAAAAAACGCTGGTAGCTGTTGCGGCCAGCGAGACTGTCGTTGGGCCAGTTCTCTTCGTCATGCGCCATGTAGCCGATGGTGTAGACATGCACGCACAGGGAAACGAAGCTCACCACGCTCATCATTACCGCGGTCAGCTGATCGATAAGAAATCCAATCTCCATTTTGAGGCCATCACTGACCATCCAGGTATAGATGGAGCCGTTGAACACCTCTGTGCTTCCGGAGATAAAACCACGCAACACATACAGCGAAAGTAGCGTCGAGATTGCGACGCCACCACTGGCTACCCAATGAGCTCCGGTGCGCCCAATCTTCGCACCCCAGAAGCCGGCGACGATCGCCCCCAATAGAGGCGCCAGCACGATGATCAGATATAGTGTTTCCATGCTTAACCTTTGAGCGTATCCAGGTCTTCGACGTTGATAGTACGCCGGTTACGAAACAGCACCACGAGAATGGCCAGACCGATGGCCGCTTCGGCAGCGGCTACGGTGAGAATGAAGAACACGAACACCTGTCCGACCAGGTCGCCATGAAAATGGGAGAAGGCAATAAAGTTTATATTCACCGCAAGCAGCATCAATTCAATGCACATCAACAGAATGATGACGTTCTTTCGGTTGAGAAAAATCCCCGCCACGCTGAGTGAAAAGAGAATGGCGCCGAGCATCAGAAAATCGGTCAAAGCAAGCATCTCAATCCTCCGCATCCATCTTCAGTACGGAAACTCTGTCTTCGCCCTTCCTTACCCGCACCTGCTTGCCGGGATCCTGATACTTGGTCGTGGGACGCTTGCGCATGGTCAGTCCGATCGCGGCGATGATAGCCACCAGTAAAATCACCGCTGCAACTTCAAACGGATACATATACTCTGTGTAGAGCACGCTACCCAGCGATCGGGTATTGTTGTAGTCAGCAGGCAATGCCGGCGGTGAGGCAAAATTCTCCAGACTGAAACTGCCGGAGCCGATTACCAGGAATATCTCTACCACCATTGCTACCGCGATAAGGATCGCCAGCGGCAGATTTCTGACAAAACCTGCGCGCATGGTCGCGACATCGATATCCAGCATCATCACCACGAACAGAAACAGCACCATCACCGCGCCGACATACACCAGGACCAGTACGATGGCGAGAAACTCTGCTTCCGCCAACAACCAGATTGCGGCACTGGTAAAAAAGGCCAGCACCAGAAAGAGCGCGGAGTGCACGGGATTTTTTCGGGTAATCACCATGGTTGCGGCGAACACCAGAATGGCGGCGAAGAGATAGAAGGTAAACAGTTCGAATGTCATCAGATCATCCAGTTATAATTCAGATTTCCCGTTACGCACCGCCAGCTCAACGGTACTTTGCCTGGGCCGCAATATCGGCGGCCAACTGCTGTTCATACTTGTCACCCAAAGCCAGCAGTTTCTCCTTGGTTATGATCGCATCCTGACGATTCTCGAAGTGGTACTCGTAAACCCGGGTCTCCACAATCGCGTCAACTGGGCAGGACTCCTGGCAGTAACCGCAGAAGATGCACTTGAACAGATCGATATCATAGCGCGTGGTACGGCGTGAGCCGTCCGCCCGAGGTTCTGCTTCGATGGTGATCGCCAGCGCCGGGCAGGTCGCTTCACACAGTTTACAGGCGATACAGCGCTCCTCCCCGCTGGCATAACGGCGCTGCGCGTGCAGTCCACGGAAACGCGGCGATATCGGCGCCTTCTCTTCCGGGTACTGCACGGTAAACTTCTTTTTGAACATATACCGGCCTGTCAATGCCAAACCACGTATCAATTCAAGCAGAAACAGACTCTTGATGTAGTCACGTATCACTTTCATCATTCACTCCGCCTCAATCGAACCACCAAGGCATTTCATATACCACCGCGAGGCCGACGGCCATGATCCAGACTATGGTGATAGGAATAAACACCTTCCAGCCAAGACGCATGATCTGATCGTAGCGGTAGCGTGGAAAGGTGGCGCGCAGCCAGAGGAAAAAGAACCCGACGAAGGCCGTCTTCAGAAACAACCACACCATACCCGGCACCCAATCGAAGAGTGGCCCGAGCACCGGCCAGCCGGCGAACGGGGAGAGCCAGCCACCGAGAAAAAGCAGCGTGGTCAATGCTGAAATGAGGATCATATTGGCATATTCGCCGAGGAAAAAGACCGCGAACGGCATGCCGGAGTACTCCACATGGAAACCGGCGACGATCTCGGACTCACCTTCCGCGACGTCAAACGGCGCTCGGTTGGTCTCGGCAACACCTGATATGAAGTAGATCAAAAACAGTGGTAAAAGCGGTAGCCAGAACCAGTTGAACAGCCCTCCGTCACCCTTCTGGGCGTTGACGATCTCGCCGAGATTGAGGCTGCCTGCAGCGACCAGCACTCCGACAAGTGCAAATCCCATCGCAATCTCATAAGAGACTATCTGGGCTGCCGAACGCATCGCGCCGAGAAAAGAGTATTTTGAATTGGATGCCCAACCGGAGATGATCACGCCATAGACGCCTACTGAAGTCAGTGCGATAAGGTAGAGCAGTCCGGCGTTGATGTCGGAGAGTACCAGACCATCTCCGAATGGAAACACTGCCCAAGCTGCCAACGCCGGTCCCAAAGTCAACATCGGTGCTATCAGAAACAACGTTTTATTGGCACCGCTGGGGATGATGATCTCCTTGAACATCAACTTGACGGCATCGGCAATCGGCTGCAGCCACCCTTTGGGGCCGACCCGGTTGGGACCGATGCGTATCTGCATATAGCCGATGAGTTTGCGTTCAGCATAGGTGAAATAAGCTACGCACAACATCAGCGGGGCTACGATGATCACAATCTTGATCAGAATCTGAAGTGCAATCAGATTCTCCCCCAACCACGCCCAAAGGCTCATCAGTGAATCCATCGGTTACGCCTTCTCCAGGGTCACATTACCAATCTGTCCGCCGAGTTTTTCGGTTCCGGCCAGGCCAGCAGGTATTCGTACACACCCATCAGGCACTGCAGGATCGATCAGGATCCGCAGTTCGGCACTGCCATTCTCTTGTTTCACCAGGACCTTTGCGCCATTGGACAAACCCACCCGCTCCGCCTCATTGGGGTTGAGCCCTGCGGCAGCAGTGATCGCATCCCGGGTTTTCTGCAGCGACGCCGCGCGTCGCACCAGCGGGTCCACGGCGTAGATCGGAACATCGCCGACTCGAAGCAGACCGCTGGCCTTCAGCGTAGGTTCGTTGATGGGTCGATCAACCGCGTTACTAGAGGGCTTGCGATCTCCGGCAAGCTGACGCACCTCTGCCAGCACCTCTTCGGTACTCATTTGATCGAACCCAGCGACGTTTAACAGATTACCCAGAACGCGCAACACCTTCCACGCTGGTCGCGCTTCGCCCGCTGGTGTGATGGCACCAGTGAAGGATTGCCAGTCACCCTGGGCATTGACGTAGGTGCCGGATGTTTCCGCAAAGCTGGCAATGGGAAGTATCGCATCTGCCACCTGTTCCAAAGAGTGCGATCTGAATGCACTCAGCGCGACCACGAACTCCGCCTGTGCCAATGTTTCCATCGCTTTGCCAGGATTCCAGACATCAAGCCCTGGTTCCACGCCCAGAAGCAGATAGCCTTTGTGCGGATTGGCAAGCATCTCAGCGGCATTGTTGCCTCCGGTGCCGGGGAGCGCACCGCTCAAGCGTGCGCCGACACTGTTGGCTGCTTCCGGCAGATAGCCAATCACCGCACCACTCTTCTCCGCAATAGCACTCGCCAGCGCCTGAATCAGCGAGTAGTCCGGGTGGGCTGCTGCGAGATTTCCCAACAGCACGGCTGCTCTCGCGGCTGAACTCAAGTGCTCGGCAATCTGGCGGTGTCTGTCGCCTACTTCTGCACTCTCGATCATGCCACCACTGGCCCCTAGTGCTTTGGCGACTGCAGCCAGATCTGAAATCATACCTGCAGGTGAGTTCACCAACTGCATGGCGCCATAATTGAGATCGAGTTCCAGCGAATTGAGGAAACAGATCTGCGCACCCTCAAGTGCTGCTTTACGCAGGCGGTGGCCAAGAATCGGTTGCTCTTTGCGGATGTTGGAACCGATCAGCAGAGCTGCATTTAAATTTTCCAGTTCAGCAATCGCCTGTCCCAACCAGGGATACTCCGGCTCTTGCCCGCGGAAATCACCCTGACGAAGTCTGAAATCAATATTTTCACTTCCCAGACCACGCATCAGCTTCTGGGCGAGATAGAGCTCTTCGAGTGTGGCACTCGGAGAGAGCAGAGCAGCAAGGCGATTACCACTGGTGCCCCGTGCTTTTTTTAAGCCCTGAGCCGCTGCCTCCAGTGCATCCTGCCAGTCCACCTCCAACCAGTTGTCGTTCTTTTTCAGCAGTGGCCGGATGAGACGATCGTCACTGTACAGCCCCTCGTAGCTGAAGCGGTCACGATCCGAAATCCAGCATTCATTCAAAGCCTCATTGTCTCGAGGATGAATACGCATCACTTGGTTTCTGCGAACATGGAGATTGAGATTGGAACCGACCGAATCGTGCGGCGCGATGCCCTTGTGCTGCACCAGTTCCCAAGCACGTGCGCTGTAGCGGAACGGCTTGGAGGTGAGCGAACCCACCGGACAGATATCGATGATATTTCCCGAGAGCTCCGAATCGACACTCTTCTCGATAAAGGTCCCTATCTCCATGTGCTCGCCACGGCCAAGCGCACCGAGTTCGCGAATACCGGCGATCTCCGCGCCAAAACGGACACACCGGGTGCAATGGATGCAACGGGTGAGGTCAGTAGCGATCAGCGGACCGATATTGTGATCCTGGACCACCCGCTTCCCTTCGACGAAGCGCGACGCATCATTGCCGTAACCAAGCGCGATATCCTGCAGTTCGCATTCACCGCCTTGGTCACAGATAGGGCAGTCCAGCGGGTGGTTGATCAGCAGAAACTCCATGGTCCCCTTCTGTGCAGCAAGTGCCAGAGGGGAACGTGTGAACACCTGCATACCCGCAGTGACTGGTGTGGCACAGGCAGGCATCGGCTTGGGTACCTTGGCGATCTCCACCAGGCACATACGGCAGTTTGCCGCGACAGAGAGTTTCTTGTGGTAGCAGAAACGGGGAATATTGATACCCGCCGCATCAGTTGCTTCAATCAACAGAGTTCCAGCCTTCGCTTGCAGTTCGCGGCCGTCAACCTCTATCGTCACCATCTGGTCATCGGACATTGATGTTGTTCTCTAAAACCAGTATCCACCTGTCATACAGGCAAAAAATATCAAACTTGTGCCGCCCGGAACCCGCTCTGCGATGCGGTGCACACACCCGAACGGCGGTTAACCGACCATGCAGCGTTTGTGCTTTATATGGTATTCAAACTCATCGCGGAAATGTCGCAGCATCCCTTGTACCGGCATCGCCGCGGCGTCTCCCAGCGCGCAGATGGTGCGGCCGGCGATCTTGGTGGTCATATCATCGAGCAGTGCCAGATCCTGTGGCCTTCCCCGCCCAGTCTCGATACGTTTAACCACGCGATAGAGCCAGCCGGTCCCCTCCCGGCAAGGGGTGCATTGCCCACATGACTCTTCGTGGTAGAAGTAAGACATGCGCTCAAGCACCTTTACCATGCAATTACTGTCATCCAACACGATCACCGCACCGGAGCCCAACATAGAACCCGCCTTGGCAATGGCATCGTAGTCCATGGTAAGCTGCATCATCACATCGCCTGGCAGAATCGGCGCCGAAGAGCCACCCGGTATCACCGCCTTGAGTTTGCTGCCATCCTTCATCCCACCGGCCATCTCCAGTAGTTCAGCAAACGGCGTTCCCAGCGGGATCTCAAATACACCGGGATTCTTGATATTTCCGGAAATGGAAAAGAGCTTGGAACCGCCGCTGTTCTCCACGCCCAACTGCTTGAACCACTCTCCTCCCTTTTCCAGGATAACCGGTATCGAGGCCAGTGATTCAGTGTTGTTGATAATGGTCGGTCGGCCATAAAGACCGAAATGGGCAGGAAACGGTGGCTTGTAACGCGGCTGTCCCTTCTTGCCTTCAATGGACTCCAGCAAAGCGGTCTCTTCACCGCAGATGTAGGCCCCTGCTCCCAGGTGAGAATACAGCTCGAAATCGAAACCAGAGCCGAGCAGATCCTTGCCCAGAAAACCGGCAGCCCGCGCCTCTTCCAATGCCGCCTCGAAGCGCTCGTAGGGCTCCCAGAACTCGCCCCGGATGTAGTTGTAGCCACAGGTGGCACCGATCGCATAACCGGCGATCACCATACCTTCGATCAGCTGATGTGGGTTGTAACGCAACACGTCGCGATCTTTAAAGGTACCGGGCTCCCCCTCATCGGAGTTGCACACCACATACTTCTGGCCTGGTGCGTTGCGCGAGATGAAACTCCACTTGAGACCGGTAGGAAAGCCAGCACCACCACGGCCTCGCAGACCGGAGGCTTTGACTTCGTTGACAATCGACTCAGGTTGAATCTTCTCACGGAGAATCTTGGTCAGCACTTCGTATCCACCGCGGCTACGATAGTGCTCCAGCAACCATGGTCGATCCTGGTCCATATTCCGGAAACAGACTTCATTCGCCATGACTTTTACTCCAGTCCTTCCAGAATAGAATCGATCAGCTCAGGAGTCAGGTTTTCGTAGTATTTCTTCCCGATCTGAAACATGGGAGCCCCACCGCAAGCCCCGAGACACTCGACCTCCTTCAGCGTATATCTGCCATCTTCGCTGGTCTGACCCAGCTTGACACCAATCTTCTTCTCCAGATACTCCACGACCTTGTCGGAACCGTTGATCATGCAAGAGACATTGGTGCAGACACAGATCTTGTGTCTGCCAACCGGTTGGCGTTCGTACATCGAGTAGAACGAAGCCACTTCGTAAACTGCGATTGGCGCCATGTCCAGATAGGCAGCCACCTTGTCCATCAATTCGACTGTCAACCAGCCGCCATTCTCCTCCTGTACCAGCATCAGAGCGGCCATTACCGCTGATTGACGCCACTCCGGTGGATACTTGGCGATCCATTTATCAATTTCGGCGCGTAGCTGCGGACTGAACAGACTCTCCTTGTGCTCACTGGGCTTGGCCGTGCTCATTGGTACATTCTTGAAACCCATCAGCGGTCGACCTCCCCAAACACGATGTCCATGGTACCGATCACGGCAACGACATCCGCCAGCATATGGCCACTGACCATCTCATTCATTGCAGCCAGATGAGCAAAACCCGGTGCACGAACCTTCAATCGGTATGGCTTATTGGCACCATCCGAGATGATGTAACAGCCAAACTCCCCTTTTGGTGCCTCTACCGCCGCATAAACCTCACCCGGCGGTGTGCAGTATCCCTCGGTGAAAAGTTTGAAGTGGTGAATCAGTCCCTCCATCCCTTCCTTCATATCCACACGGTTCGGTGGTGCGATCTTGTGATCCGAGACAATCACCGGACCCGGGTTGTTGCGTAACCAATCCACACACTGCTTAATGATACGGTTGGATTGACGCATCTCTTCGACACGCACCAGATAGCGGTCGTAGCAGTCTCCGTTATGACCGATAGGTATATCAAAGTCCATCTTCCGATAAGCGGCGTATGGCTGCTTCTTGCGCAGATCCCAGGCAATACCCGAACCGCGCAGCATGGCGCCGGTGAAGCCCATCTGCAGCGCTCGCTCCGGAGAGACCACACCGATTCCGACAGTACGTTGCTTCCAGATACGGTTATCGGTGAGCAGCGTCTCGTACTCATCCACGAGCGGCGGGAAGCGCCTGGTGAAATCCTCTATGAAATCGAGCAACGAACCCTCTCTCACCTCGTTTTTCTTGGCAATTTCTTTATCGCTGCGGAACTTGTTGTTCTCGTACTTGGGCATCTGATCGGGCAGGTCTCGGTAGACACCGCCCACGCGGTAGTATGCCGCATGCATACGCGCGCCTGAGACCGCCTCATAACAGTCGAGCAGATCCTCCCGCTCGCGGAAAGTGTAAAGGAACATGGTCATCGCACCGATATCCAACCCGTGCGTGCCAAGCCACATCAGATGATTCATCAACCGGGTGATCTCGTCGAACATGGTGCGGATGTAAAGCGCCCGCTCGGGAACTTCGACGCCCAGCAACCGCTCCAGCGCCATCACATAGCCGTGCTCATTGCACATCATCGAGACATAGTCAAAGCGATCCATGTAGGGAATGCTTTGATTGTAGGGTTTGGATTCAGCCAGCTTCTCGGTCGCTCGATGAAGCAGACCGATGTGCGGATCGGCGCGCTCAATCACCTCTCCGTCCATTTCCAAAACCAGCCTCAGCACACCGTGCGCAGCGGGGTGCTGAGGACCAAAATTGAGGGTATAGTTACGGATTTCAGGCATCTGCTGGATCCTGCGATTGTTTTGCGCTGCCCTGATAGCGATTATCGTTCCGAATCACCTTGGGCACCAACGTACGCGACTGGATGCTGACCGGCTCATAGACAACACGGGATTTCTCTGCGTCGTAACGCATCTCCACATGACCTTCGAGCGGAAAGTCTTTACGGAATGGGTGCCCGACAAAACCGTAATCGGTGAGAATGCGTCGCAGATCCTGGTGTCCGTTGAAGAGTATGCCGAATAGGTCAAATGCTTCCCGTTCATACCACTCCGCGGAGACCCAGATCGAAGTCACCGAGTCGACAATCGGTTCGTCTTCGCTGACAAAAACGCGCATACGCAGCCGGGTATTGTTGGCGATCGACAACAGATGGTAAACCACAGCAAAACGCTGCTCGCCGTCAGCTTCTGGTGGTACCTGTTTATCCATCTCCACACCCCGGCCAAACCCGGTGAATGAAGCCTCTCCGGTCGCCCACTCGGACTTGCCGTAATCGGAGTAGTCCACTCCGCAGGCATCAATCAGCAGTTCGAAGTGAAAATCCGGGTCATCGCGTAACCGGACGGCGACACCGATCAGCCGATCTTTCGGTATCTCGATGGTCACCTCGCCAAATTCATATTTTATCTTACAGCCCTGTTCGCCAAATTCCTGTGCCAACTCCTCTGCGAGCACCTTTTGCCGCCGGGCCAATCCAGTATCTATAAATCTAGTCATCTACTCCACCTACCTGGCTATGGTACTGGTTCGGCGGATCTTCTCCTGCAACTGTAAGATGCCGTAAAGCAGTGCTTCCGCAGTCGGAGGACAACCGGGCACATAGATATCTACGGGAACCACTCTGTCACAGCCACGTACAACCGAATAGGAGTAGTGATAATACCCGCCACCGTTGGCACAAGAACCCATCGATATTACCCAACGAGGCTCAGCCATCTGGTCGTATACCTTGCGCAGCGCCGGTGCCATCTTGTTGACCAGTGTTCCCGCCACCACCATCACGTCGGACTGGCGCGGGCTGGGTCTGAAGATGATACCGAAGCGGTCCAGGTCATATCTGGATGCACCGGCCTGCATCATCTCGACTGCACAACAGGCCAAGCCGAACGTCATAGGCCAGAGCGATCCGGTACGTGCCCAGTTTATAAGTTTGTCGGCGGTGGTAGTTATTACCCCTTTTTCCAGGATGCCTTCTACTCCCATTCCAGCGCTCCCTTTCTCCACTCATAGATAAAACCGATCACGAGAATCCCGAGAAAAAGCGCCATCGACAAATAGCCGACCATGCCTATACCGTTCAGTGCCACCGCCCAGGGAAAGAGAAATGCGATTTCCAGATCGAAGATGATGAACAGAATTGCGACCAGGTAAAAGCGAACGTCGAATTTCATCCGCGAGTCTTCAAATGCCTCGAAGCCGCATTCGTACGGAGAGAGCTTCTCGTCGTCGGGCCGCCGGGTTCCCAGTATGAATCCCATCGCAATCATTACCGCGCCGACTAACAGGCCAACACAGACAAAAATCAGGATGGGCAGGTAATTTTCGAGCATATTTCCATAGCCCCCATTGCGGGATTGATTGGTTATAGAATCAGCTTATTCAAACGGGTGGAATTCTAGTCCAGCGAGGACTGGAGTGTCAATATGAAATCCAACCGAAATTCTTTAATTATCAATATCTTATATTATTTTACAGGTAGCTGTGGCAGTATCGATGAGTTGGGTCGATACCACCTGATACCTGGTGCCGATGGCCGGATTTGAACCGGCACGGCTTACGCCACTACCCCCTCAAGATAGCGTGTCTACCAATTCCACCACATCGGCTGCAAAGTGTTTGCAGTATAACTGATTAGAGCAGACTATTCTGCCATTTTTGTAACTTATTCTGTCTTCCCCGGCACAGGAACCGCAGGTACTGGTGCCTCAACGGTATTCGTAATCTGTTCCTGCCCCGGAACAGTCGGTACTTCGCTGGACTCTGTTTTCGCCGGAGCGGTCGGAGGTGCTGATTTGTGGTTATCCATCAGCCCAACCTGCCCGGTAGTCTGCATCGCGTACCAAGCGAGCGCCAGACTGGTGACAAAGAATAGCATTGCCAGTACTGCGGTAGTGCGGCTGAGAAAATTAGCTGCCCCACTGGCACCGAAAACGGTACCGGAAGCGCCGGAACCGAAGGCCGCTCCAGCATCCGCACCTTTCCCATGTTGCATTAGCACCAGTCCGATTAAACCAATGGCAAGGAACAGGTGGACTACAACCAGTATCGTCTGCATATCGCAAAAATTTCCCGACTGACAACCGGACCTGATGCTTCGATATCAGGTTCCGCCTGTCGGTTTAAAGTTGGATCAATCGTTCGCGGCAGTACAGATGCCGAGAAAATCCTCTGCTTTCAGCGAAGCACCGCCTATCAGGCCGCCGTCGATGTCCGCCTTGGCCAGCAACTCTTTGGCATTATCCGGTTTCATACTACCACCGTAGAGAATGCGCAATCCGGCAGCAACATCCGCGTCCTGGCTGGCGACTCGTGCGCGCAGATAGGCATGCACCTCCTGTGCCTGTTCCGGTGTCGCAGTTCTGCCGGTACCGATGGCCCAAACCGGCTCATAAGCGACCACACCGTCCGCCAGTGCAGTCACCCCTTCCAGTTCGATCACCGCGTCTAGTTGGCGTTTGACAACCGCTTCGGTGACACCCTGTTCCCGTTCTTCCAGCGTCTCTCCGACACAGAGTATCGGTATCAAGCCGGCTGCCCGCGCAGCAGCAAACTTTTTCGCTACGGTAGCATCACTTTCGTGATGGTATGCGCGCCGCTCAGAGTGCCCCACGATAACGTACTTGCAACCAAAATCGTTTAACATCGAGGCGGCAATCTCCCCGGTGAAGGCACCGGATGCCTGAGCGGAAAGATCCTGCCCGCCCCAGGCGATAGCGGTTCCTTGCAACCGAGACTGCACGTCGGAAAGATATATTGCCGGTGCGCAAACCGCTACTTCCGCCACCCGGACCGCTCCAATCCCGCTTTTTAGCCCATTCAGAAGCATCTCGATGCTTGCCCGTGAGCCGTTCATCTTCCAGTTCCCTGCCACCAGTGGCTGTCGCATAGTCATTCCCTCAATTACCGCTAAAAACGACCGGCAATATTACCGGCAGGGACTCGGGAAATCAATCTCTGTGGAAAAAGTGGGGGTGTGGTACTATGCGGTGTAAAATAAAAAATCCGGCACGATCCCAGTCTGGTGTGGATTGAGCTGAAGCCAGCTTCGGCACTTCGTGATGATGCTGCGCAGGGAAAGAACAGCGCGTTTTGCTGCAGTTCCGCTTCGAAGCAAGAGAGTGCCAACACCACTTAATAACTTGCCTGGAAACCGCTGTAGGATCCGGGCATCCGCGACAACAGCGCACCGGGGCTCCTGGAAACCACCCGACTATGGCCGGGGCGCAGTGGCCAAACTCCTGCCACTCTGCCCGGTAACTTCTGGATAAGCCTTCGCTCAGGCCAGCTGCTGCACCACTCCGACCAACTGCTGTGTCAGTGTTCTGACCTGCTCGCTGTCTTGACCTTCGATCATTACTCGGATCAGCGGTTCGGTGCCGGATGGACGCAGCAATACCCGGCCACTATCACCAAGTTCCGCTCGTACCTCCTGCAGCGCTTTGGTCAGTGGTTCTGATGCCAGAATCGACTCAGCACTGACTTCGCCCAATTTGACATTCTGCAACACCTGGGGGTATTTGGTCATTCCTCTGCGCAGCTCCTTGAGGCTCTTGCCACTACGGTAAAGGGCGGCCAGCACCTGCAACGCAGAGACAATGCCGTCTCCAGTGGTAGTTCGGTCCCGGCAGATGATGTGTCCCGAAGGCTCTCCACCAAGCACCCAGGACTTCTCCTGTAGGCGCGCCATGATGAAGCGATCTCCGACATCGGTGCGCTCCAGCGGCAAACCGATGCGCTGCAATGCATGTTCCAAGCCCAGATTGGTCATTTTGGTGCCAACGACACCCCCTTCCATGATGCCGTCCTCAAGCCGAGAACAGGCGATGATGTAAAGGATATCGTCACCATCCAGCACCTCCCCGTCTGAATCGACCATGATCAGGCGGTCGCCGTCACCGTCCAGCGCCACACCAAGGTCCGCATGTTCTTCGCGCACCGCGCGCTGCAGATTTTCGATATGCGTTGATCCCACACCGGCATTGATGTTCAGACCGTTCGGTCTGGCGCCAACGGCAACCACCTCGGCACCCAACTCTTCGAATACATGCGGTGCAATATGGTAGGTTGCACCATTTGCGCAATCGACCACAATCTTCATGCCGCGGAAGTGCATCTCCCAATGAATGGTGCGTTTACAAAACTCGATGTAGCGTCCGGCGGCGTCCTCAACACGATAGGCACGACCCAACTTGTCCGATGCCACGGTCACCAACGGATTTTCGATCTCCTCTTCGATCGCCAGTTCCACCTCATCACTCAACTTACTGCCGGTAGCAGAAAAGAATTTGATACCGTTGTCATAGTGGGGATTATGCGATGCACTGATTACAATACCAGCTTGTGCGTGCAGTGTGCGGGTGAGGTAGGCGATACCGGGGGTGGGCATCGGTCCAAGCAGATGGATATCAACTCCGGCTGCAACCAAGCCCGCCTCCAGCGCTGATTCCAGCAGATAACCGGAGATCCGAGTATCCTTGCCGATCAGCACCTTGCTCCTCGCTTCCTTTCCCAGAACCTGTCCAACAGCCCAGCCAAGTTGGAGCATGAATCCAGGAGTGATGAAACCCTCACCTACACGCCCCCGGATACCATCTGTACCAAAATACTTCCGTTCCACTATTTTCACCCTTGGTATTTTTCTTGCTTTTTTGCGAGCCAGCAGACGACCCATTCAAAGGCCGCCGGTATTATTCCGCCGCCAGCACCACGGAGGTAACCCGGATCACATCCACAGTCGGGGCAACATCATGAACTCTCACGATCACCGCCCCTCTCTCCAGCGCCATCACTGCCGATGCCAGACTGCCAAACAGACGCCCTTCAACAGGCCTGTCGCCCAGAATGTTGCCGATCATCGACTTGCGCGAAATACCAACCAGCAGCGGTAGTCCGATATCGGCAATTGACCGCAGATTCTTGAGCAACGAAAGATTGTGCGCCAGATTTTTGCCGAATCCAAATCCAGGATCGAGAAGCAACCGATTGTGTGGGATACCTGCTGCTACACAGGTGTTTACCCGCCCCTCAAGAAAGGCGCGCACTTCTGCCACCGGATCCTGGTAATTTGGCTGAATCTGCATCGACCTGGGTTCACCCTGCATGTGCATCAAACAGACGGGCACGGAGAGATCACGAGCCGCTTCCAGTGCACCCGGCCGCCGTAATGCCATAACATCGTTGATCAATCCGGCACCGGCAGCGACTGCCTCGCGCATCACCTGCGGCTTGCTGGTGTCGATGGAGATGGGTATGGGGAGATCAGCGGAGATCGCTTCTATGACAGGGATCACGCGATCGAGTTCCTCCTGCACGGAGACCTCCTGCGATCCCGGGCGGGTGGACTCTCCGCCCAGATCGATGATATCGGCACCTTCAGCTACCAACTGTCGTGCCCTTGCGCGCGCCTGATCAAGTGAAAAGTATCTACCGCCGTCGGAGAACGAATCCGGAGTCAGATTGATGATTCCCATGACCCGGGGGCGGGAGAGATCAAGTGGCTTTCCCGCGCAGTCGATCTGTATCACTCCGTTCAGTGCTGACTGGCTGGATCGCCTATCGAACCTTTCGAATCGGCATCCTCCTTCGCTTCTCGACTGGACGAGGCATCGACCCCCTGGCCAGAATCGGGTTTGGAATCGTCACCCCAATCCTTCGGTGGCTGCGGCTCTCTACCTGCCATGATGTCGTCTATCTGACCGCTGTCGATCGTCTCGTACTTCATCAGTGCTTCCGCCATCAGATGCAGGATATCGAGACGATCCTTCAGGATATTCTCGGCACGCTCATAGTTCACCTCGATGAAAGCGCGAATCTCTTCATCAATGGTATGCGCGGTTTCGTCCGACACATTCTTGTGCTGAGTAACCGCGCGGCCCAGAAACACCTCTTCCTCTTCCTCGCCGTAGGTTAACGGTCCCAGCTTTTCTGACAGTCCCCACTTGGTCACCATCCCACGGGCGATCTCAGTGGCGCGCTGGATATCGTTCTGGGCTCCAGTGGTTACTCTCTCCTTACCAAACACCAACTCTTCAGCGATACGCCCTCCGAACAGACTCGATATCTGACTCTGCAACCGTTCCTTGCTGGCACTGTATCGATCCTCCTCGGGCAGAAACATCGTGACCCCCAATGCGCGGCCACGCGGGATGATACTCACCTTGTACACCGGATCGTGCGATGGTACCAGCCGACCAACAATGGCATGCCCCGCCTCATGGAAAGCCGTGAGCCGCTTGTCGTCTTCATTCATCACCATGGAGCGGCGCTCAGCACCCATCATGATCTTGTCCTTCGCCTTCTCCATATCCACCATCTCCACCTGGCGCTTGTTGGCACGCGCAGCAAACAGCGCTGCTTCGTTCACCAGATTGGCCAGATCGGCACCGGAGAAGCCTGGTGTCCCGCGCGCAATCAGCGAAGGTTTGACATTATCGGAGAAAGCCACCTTGCGCAGGTGCACCTTGAGAATCTGCTCGCGCCCTCTGACATCCGGCAGTGGCACCACCACCTGACGGTCGAAGCGTCCTGGACGCAGCAATGCCGGATCCAGCACATCCGGCCGGTTAGTCGCTGCTATTACGATGACACCCTCGTTGCCCTCGAAGCCGTCCATCTCGACCAGCAACTGGTTGAGCGTCTGTTCGCGTTCGTCGTGACCACCACCCAGACCGGCACCGCGATGGCGACCCACTGCGTCGATCTCGTCGATGAAGATAATACAGGGAGCATGCTTCTTCGCCTGATCGAACATGTCGCGCACGCGCGAAGCGCCGACGCCGACGAACATCTCTACAAAATCGGACCCGGAAATGGTGAAGAACGGCACCTTGGCTTCACCCGCAATCGCCTTTGCCAGCAGCGTCTTACCCGTCCCGGGTGAACCAACCATCAAAACACCGCGTGGGATCTTGCCACCAAGTTTCTGGAACTTGGTGGGGTCGCGCAAAAATTCGACCATCTCCGAGACCTCCTCCTTGGCCTCCTCGACACCCGCGACATCGGCGAAGGTCACCTTCACCTGATCCTCACTCAACAAACGCGCCTTGCTCTTCCCGAACGACATGGCGCCGCGTCCAGCGCCACCGCCCTGCATCTGGCGCATAAAAAATATCCACAAACCGATGAGAATAAACAGCGGGAACCAATTGATCAGAATCTGCATCAAGATTGATGGCTTCTCCGGGGGAGATGCGACAATTTCGACATTGTTCTTGAGCAGATCACTCACCAGGCCATCATCACCCGGGCTGTAAGTGGAGAACCCTGTGCCCGAAGTGAGCGTCCCTTCGATTTCACGTCCGTTGATGGTGACAGCCTGCACCGCACCTGAGTTAACCTGGTCGATGAAATCCGAATAGGCAAGCATATCGGGTCGGGGTTTCTGGGCAGTGAAATTGTTGAATACAGACATCAGGACGATCGCAATAATCACCCAGAGAATTAGATTTTTTGCCATGTCGTTCAAGAAGAATTTCCTCTCAGACTCCACGAAACCAGTTCGCAGAAGTAATAAATCCAGTTAAAACAAGCTATTGATGCAACTGACCGCTTATATTACTGAGTACACTACTATAGATTAAAGTTCCCCGCCACCAGATAAACTTCACGGCTTTTGGGTCGGGAAGCGCTCGGTTTTCGAGTTTGCACCCGGGTGAAGTGGTTGCGTAGTTCACGCACGAAGTGATCAAACCCCTCACCCTGAAACACCTTGATCAACATGCTGCCCCCAGGACGTAGTACCTCTTTCGCAAAATCCAGCGCAATCTCGCAAAGATAGATCGACTTCGGCTGATCTACCGCTGATACCCCACTGACATTGGGGGCCATATCCGAAAGTACAAGATCGACCACATCACCCTGCAGAACTGCACGCAACCGATCGAGCGGCTCTTGTTCGCGAAAATCACCCTGCAGAAATATTACGCCGTCGAGCGGTTCCATCGACAGAAGATCCAGCGCAACGACCCGTCCGGAAGCACCTACCAGGCGCTTTGCCACCTGCGACCAGCCTCCGGGTGCTGCGCCCAGATCGACCACCACCTGCCCTGGCCGAAATAGCTTGTCCTGCCCCTGGATCTCCAACAGTTTGTAAGCGGCACGCGAGCGGTATCCATCGACCTGAGCCCGCTTGACGTACTCGTCACGAAAATGGCGATCGAGCCATTGGCGACTGCTCTTACTCTTCTTCATAAGCGCTCAAGTCCGCGTAGCAAGCCCTGCTTTACTGGGTTAGAATGCGTCACACCCAGCATCCGGAACTACCCATGTCACTTTCCAAAAAACAGCGCCTATACCTAAAACGGCTAGCCCACCACCTCACTCCGGTGGTCATCGTGGGGCAACAGGGGCTTACCGACGGGGTGCTAAATGAGACGGCGCTGACCCTGGTGACGCATGAACTGATCAAAGTGCGCATCAACTCAGGCGACCGGGTGGAACGAGAAGAGATGACAGGCCAAATCGTGGAGAGAACCGGCGCGGAACTGGTACAGACGATCGGCCATATCGCGGTATTGTATCTTAGCAATCCGGAAAAGCCGAAAATTCGGTTACCCGGTTAGCTGGGGAACTTAGCACTCGCTGCCATGCCGGCAGCAGGCACTTACTCGTAGCGTATCTCCAAAATTTCGAGATGGCGTGCTCCTTTCGGGGTAGTGACCATCGCTTCATCCCCCTTGGACTTACCGATCAGCGCACGGGCGATCGGAGAGTTGACCGAAATCAGTCCACGCTTGATATCAGCCTCATCATCTCCGACGATCTGAAAGATGTGCTCTTCTTCCGACTCCTCCTCGTAGACTTCAATGGTGGCACCAAATACCACCTTTCCACCGGCATTCAAAGTTTTGACATCGATGATCTGAGCGAGAGAGAGCTTGCTCTCTATCTCTTTGATGCGACCTTCGATGAATCCTTGCTGTTCACGCGCCGCATGATATTCCGCGTTCTCCTTCAGATCACCGTGTGCCCGCGCCTCAGCAATGGCCTGAATCACCTGGGGACGAGCAACGGTTTTGAGTTGATTCAGCTCTTCCCGCAACAGCTCTGCACCACGCTGGGTCAGGGGTACTTTATTCATCTGATACTCTCCAAATTCAGTTCCAACCCCCGCGACCGATTGACTGGCAACGGTAAGGGTCTAGCGCATGGCCACCCAGTGATCTGATCGGATTAATGGTTTTCGTTACGCATGCAGATCCTGCAGGCGGATGACATTGATACTGTCTGACTCCTTCAACGCCAGACAGATCGCCTCGCCTCCGGACATAGTCGTAGTATATGTCACCTTGTGGCGCAACGCAGCCCGGCGGATCTCCGAGGAGTCTTCTACTGCTTTTTTTCCATCGGTTGTGTTGATGATCAGATCAAACTCATCGTTCTTTATCATATCGACCACATGTGGACGTCCTTCTGCCACTTTGTTCACACGTTTACAGGGAATCCCCGCAGCTTGAATCACGTTGCAGGTTCCCCCGGTAGCGACCAGTTCAAAATTGAACCGGCTCAGGTCACGGGCAACCGCCACCACCCGTCTTTTGTCCGCGTCACGCACCGACACCAACGCTTTGCCGAACCGGGGAAGCAGATCACCAGCTCCCTCCAACGCCTTGGCGTAAGCCTCGCCAAAGTTCGAACCGACACCCATCACCTCTCCGGTGGATTTCATCTCGGGTCCCAGCAGCGTGTCCACACCAGGAAACTTCACAAAAGGAAAGACCGCCTCTTTCACGAAGACGTTTGCAGGAATCACCTCTTTGGTGAAGTGCTGCGCCTTCAAGCTGATCCCCACCATGCAGCGTGCCGCCACCTTGGCCAACTGCACACCGGTCGCTTTGGAGACGAACGGTACGGTACGCGACGCGCGAGGATTGACCTCGAGCAGATAGATCTCGTTGTCTTTTATTGCGAACTGAGTGTTCATCAGACCCACCACCTTCAGCTCCAACGCCAGACGGAAGATCTGGTCGCGCATCCGGTCCTGGAGCTCGGCAGAGAGGGTATAGGGTGGCAGAGAACAGGCAGAGTCGCCGGAGTGGACTCCGGCCTCTTCGATATGCTCCATGATACCGCCGATGACTACATCGCTGCCGTCGCAGATCGCGTCGATGTCGATTTCGATCGCATCATTCAGAAAACGATCGAGCAGCACCGGCGAGTCATTGGAGACGCTGACCGCTTCGCGCATGTAGCGGATCAGATCATCCTCGTCGTGGACGATCTCCATCGCCCGCCCACCCAGCACATAGGACGGACGTACCACCAGTGGATAGCCGACCTCGCGGGCCAATATCACCGCCTGTTCCGGGTGGATGGCGGTCCGATTCGGCGGCTGTTTGAGGCCCAACTTCTCCACCAGTTGCTGAAACCGTTCACGATCTTCAGCCAGATCGATCGAGTCCGGTGTGGTACCGATAATCGGTGCACCGGCCGCCTCGAGTGCACGCGCCAATTTCAATGGCGTCTGGCCGCCGTACTGCACGATGACGCCTGTCGGCTGCTCGACCGCAATCACCTCCAGCACATCCTCCAACGTCAGCGGCTCGAAATAGAGCCGGTCGGAGGTGTCGTAATCGGTGGACACGGTCTCCGGATTACAGTTGACCATAATCGTCTCATAGCCATCCTCGCGCATCGCCAGCGCTGCATGCACACAGCAGTAGTCGAATTCGATACCCTGTCCGATCCGGTTGGGTCCACCCCCCAGCACCATGATCTTCTTTTTATCAGTCGGCGCTGACTCACACTCCTCCTCGTAGGTCGAGTACATATAGGCAGTGCCGGTGGCAAACTCCGCGGCGCAAGTGTCCACCCGTTTGTAGACCGGGTGCACCTGGTAGCGCCGGCGCAACTCGCGAATCTGCTTCTCCCGCACGCCGACCAGCGTGGCCAGGCGCTGATCGGAGAAGCCTTTACGCTTCAGATAGCGCAGTCGATCCGCATCAAGCGCCGCCTGTCCGGCGTCACGCACCGCTCGTTCGATCTCCACCAGCTCCTGAATCTGTACCAGGAACCAGGGATCGATCCTGGTCACTTCATACAACTGCTCGCGGGTCATTCCGGCACGGAAAGCATCGGCCAGGTACCAGATCCGTTCGGCGCCAGGCTCACGTAATTCGTAGCGAAATCTCGTGGTCAGATTTTCGTCATCCGGATCCACCACCTCATCCAGACCGCTCTTGCCTGTCTCCAGGCCGCGCAACGCCTTCTGTAACGATTCCTGAAAAGTGCGCCCGATCGCCATCACCTCGCCTACCGATTTCATCTGGGTGGTCAGTCGATCCGGTGCCTGCGGGAATTTTTCAAACGCAAAACGCGGCACCTTGGTGACCACGTAATCGATAGAAGGCTCGAATGATGCCGGCGTGGCGCCTCCGGTAATATCGTTTTTCAGTTCGTCCAGCGTATAGCCAACCGCCAATTTGGCCGCCACCTTGGCGATCGGAAAACCCGTCGCCTTTGAGGCGAGCGCGGAGGAACGCGAGACGCGCGGATTCATTTCGATGATGATCATGCGTCCATCTTTCGGATTGATCGCAAACTGAACGTTGGAGCCACCGGTGTCCACCCCGATTTCGCGCAGCACCGCCAGCGAAGCGTTGCGCATGATCTGGTACTCTTTGTCGGTCAGTGTCTGTGCCGGCGCCACGGTAATCGAATCACCGGTATGCACCCCCATCGGATCGAAATTCTCAATCGAACAGACGATGATGCAGTTGTCCTTATGGTCGCGCACCACCTCCATCTCGAACTCTTTCCAGCCGAGCGCCGACTCCTCGATCAACAGTTCGTTAGTCGGGGAGAGATCCAGGCCGCGTTCGCAGATTTCGACGAATTCCTCCCGGTTGTAGGCGATACCGCCTCCGGATCCCCCCATCGTGAAGGAGGGACGAATGATGGTCGGAAAGCCGATCTGGGCCTGTACCTGGAGCGCCTCTTCCATGCTGTGGGCCATTGCCGAGCGCGGCATCTCCAGTCCAATCTTCTTCATTGCCTGACGAAACAGGTCGCGATCCTCTGCTTTGTCAATCGCCTCACGAGAGGCACCGATCATCTCAACGCCATACTTATCCAGTACCCCTTCGCGCACCAGATCCAATGCGCAGTTTAATGCAGTCTGACCACCCATCGTCGGCAACAGCGCGTCCGGCCGCTCTTTCTCGATGATTTGCGCCACGGTGCGCCAGGTGATCGGCTCGATATAGACCGCGTGAGCGCTGTCCGGATCGGTCATGATGGTCGCTGGATTGGAATTGACCAATACCACCCTGAACCCCTCCTCGCGCAGCGCTTTACACGCTTGGGCGCCGGAGTAGTCGAATTCACAGGCCTGACCGATGACAATTGGTCCGGCCCCGATGATTAACACGCTTTGAATATCTGTTCTTTTTGGCATGAGCCGCTACGCGTCCAATTTGATTGCAAAGATCCCATCCCACTGTGGGGAAGATTGCCCGTCATCACTCAGGCAGGATTCAGCGTCCACCGGTTCTGTTTCAGATCCAACCGCGTGTTTGGCACAGCCAGACGGCACGACCGGCAGACTGTCTTCCATTTTCCGTCTGAAAATACGCTAACCATGCCGAGCACATCATCCTGACAAAAGCCAAGATGATGTGATTTCAACACCTAAATGAACCCCGTCCTTTAGTCTGTCAATGGAGCAGTCAGGTATATCTGTACCGGCACCGGCCGGAATAACGATGTGGAGTTTCTGAAACACTATTTTGCTGCACCCACAGAATCAATCAGTTCGATGAAATGGTCAAACACCGGCGCCAGGTCGTGTGGACCGGGGCTGGCCTCAGGATGCCCCTGAAAACCGAACGCCGGCTGGTCACTCCGGTGTATCCCCTGCAGTGAGCCATCAAAAAGCGACTTGTGGGTCGCCTTCAGGTTCTCCGGCAGTGAATCTTCATCGACCGCAAAACCATGATTCTGGCTGGAAATCATCACCATTTTGCTGGTCAGATCCTGTACCGGGTGATTGGCGCCATGGTGGCCGAACTTCATCTTTACCGTACGTGCTCCACTGGCCAGCCCGAGCAGCTGATGCCCGAGACAGATTCCAAACACCGGCATGCCGCTGTCGACCAATTGCCTGATCGCCTCGATCGCGTAGATACAGGGTTCCGGATCGCCTGGTCCGTTGGAGAGAAAGACACCATCCGGTGCCATCGCCATCACGTCAGCGGCAGGTGTCTGCGCCGGCACCACGGTAATCCGACAGCCGCGATCAACCAACATCCGCAGAATGTTGCGTTTGATACCAAAATCATAAGCGACCACATGCAACGGCAGCTGTTCGGGATTTGCCGGTTGCGGTGCTCCTCTTTCCAGAGACCAGGTTCCCTGAAGCCACTGGTATGCACTACGCGTAGTCACCTCCTTGGCCAGGTCCATCCCTTTCAGCCCCGGAAATGCCCGTGCCGCAGCCAGCGCCGCAGCTTCATCCAAACTCTCCCCCGCCACGATGGCGCCACTCTGTGCCCCCCTCTCACGCAGGATACGGGTCAGCCGGCGGGTGTCTATTCCGGCGATAGCAACCACTCCCTTCCAGCGCAGATACTCATCCAGTGGCCGCTGACTACGCCAGTTGCTGGCAAGCAGCGGCAAATCGCGAATCACCAGCCCGGCGGCATGCACCTGAGCGGACTCCTCATCGTCATCATTGCTTCCGGTATTGCCAATATGCGGATAGGTGAGCGTGATAATCTGGCGACAATAGGAGGGATCGGTCAGTATCTCCTGATAACCGGTAAGTGCGGTGTTAAAAACCACTTCACCCGCCGTCATGCCATCCGCGCCGATAGACTCACCCCGGAATAGCGATCCGTCTTCAAGTACTAGTAACGCAGATTTTCTCAAAGAAACAGTCCCCTACAGGCGCAGCAAACCGAACGGGTCCAACTGGATCCATCTCGGTTGCATCGGAAAACAGGGAAAGGCGACACCCAGGACGATGGTCGCCAATCGGGGCGATTCTACTTTATGCCGCGGTGCAAAGTCTAATACCAGCAACAACACGATCGCCACCTGCAGGAACAACAACAACAACAGCCGGGTGGCTTGTGAGAAAAGCGTGTTAAGGGTATCTTCCGAATATACAAGGATTGCTGTGGAAGATGGATGCACCGAAAAAATCTAAAAGGTCAACTCATTGATTTTACAGCAAGGCGAAAAACACTTTGCGCCACAGCCTGCGCTTTAATGTCCAGGCCGAAGCTTTTCATGTTTTCCTAAGACAGGGTCTCGATTGGCAATGGAGATTAAAAGACCGCCTTACCTGGGATTTGGATTGCGCCTGCGTAAAGAGTACTTGGAACCAGTGCTGCGCTTGCACCCGGACGTGGACTGGTTTGAAATCATCTCGGAGAACTATCTGGGAGAGCAGGATGAGTCGCTCAGGCTGCTGCTGCAGGTTCGCGAATCCTATCCGATCGTCATGCACGGCATCTCACTGGCGATTGGCAGCCCGTGGCCACTGGATCCGGTCTATCTGGCACAATTGAAACGACTGATCGAGCAGTTGCAGCCGATATGGGTTTCGGACCATCTCTGCTGGAGCGGTGCCGACGATCTGCAGGGGCGCATGCTGCCGCTGCCCTATTCACAGGACTCGCTGGAGCATATCGTCCCAAGAATTCAAGAGGTGCAGAAGTATCTTGGACGGCAGCTACTGTTGGAAAATGTTCCCATGGAGTGGGGCGACCGATCTCCCGAGATCCCCGAAGCAGAGTTTCTCCATGCCGTGGCGGAGCAGTCTGACTCATTGATTCTGCTGGACATCGCCAATCTCCACGCCAGCAGCGTCAATCAGGGTTTCGATCCGCTGAAGTACCTGTGGAAACTCCCGCAGCAAAGGGTGCAACAGATCCATTTGTCTGGTGCGGTCATTCTGTGCGGTGCAGAGCAGAGAGAGAGTGCTTACAACAACGACCCGGTCTGGAGCCTGTATACCAGCACACTGCAGCGATTCGGCCGGACATCGACCATGATTGAGCGCAGAGACACCATCGCGACCCTGGACGAGATGGCAGACGAAGTGCGCAAAGCCCTCTGCCATGTGAACCAGGTGTTCTCCGGTGCCGGATGATTCCACTCCCCTTTACCCTCCACCCCCATCGGCTAGGGTTTCAGTTGTCATCCCCACCTTCAATCGATCAGGTCCTCTGACGCGGGCGCTGCGCTCTGTCGCAGCACAAACCCGCCCACCCGAAGAGGTGATTGTGGTCGATGACGGCTCCACCGATTCGACCAGGCAGATGGTGGCGCAGCGTTTTCCTGCAGCAATCTACCTCTATCAGCCCAATCAGGGTGTCAGCTGCGCTCGTAACGCCGGAATCGGTGCGGCTAGCGGCGAGTGGATTGCGCTACTAGACTCCGACGATGAGTGGCTTCCCGGAAAACTCGCCGCCCAGATGAATTTGCTGTCGCAGCAGCCGGAACACCTGCTCTGTCACACTGAAGAGATCTGGATACGCAATGGCAAACAGGTGAACCAGATGAAGAAGCATACGAAGTGCGGTGGCGAGATTTTTCAACGCTGTCTGTCGTTGTGTGTTATCTCTCCCTCATCGGTGTTGATCCACCGTTCTCTGTTCGAACGGATCGGTCTATTCGACGAATCCCTGCCAGCCTGCGAAGACTACGATCTCTGGCTCAGAATCTGTGCCTCTCATCCGGTAGCCTATGTTGCTACCCCGCAGATTGTGAAGCACGGAGGGCACAGTGATCAGCTGTCGCGCCAACACTGGGGAATGGACCGATTTCGTCTCAAAGCACTGGTAAAGATCATCGAAAGCGGCGCACTGAGTGGCGCGGATCTGTCGGCAGCCAGAGCCATGCTGCGAAAAAAGGCAGCCATTCTGGCCAACGGAGCAGAAAAACGGGGAAACCGGAATGCTGCAGTTGAGTATCGGACCCTGGCCGAGCAGCACCTCGATCCAGCGGGTAAAGGGAAATCACCGGCATCGAAATGCTGATGAAAGTGTGGAAGTCATGGATAGTATTTTAAACGCCCATGCTATCGACTCGAACCAGCCACTCGGCGTATTCTTCCGCGATGTGTAAAATCCGGTCAAATAAATGGGGCGGTAGCGAAGTCTGATAAAGATCGCCAATGCTCAGAGGAGAAAACAAGATGCAGCGTGAAACGATGGAATTCGATGTCGTCATCGTCGGCGCCGGGCCTGCCGGTCTGTCAGCCGCCTGTCGGCTGATGCAGCTTAGTCAGGAGAGCGGTCGTGGACTCGAAGTATGTGTATTGGAGAAGGGTTCGGAGGTTGGATCGCACATCCTCTCCGGTGCGGTGCTCGATCCGAGATCGCTGAACGAACTCTTTCCCGACTGGGAAAACAGCAGTGCTCCCCTGCTTACACCGGTAGTGGAAGACCAGATGTACCTGCTCAGGAACGACCAGAAAGCACTTGAATTTCCCGGCTATCTCGTTCCGCCCAGCATGCACAATCAAGGTAACTACATCATCAGCATGGGCAACCTCTGCCGTTGGCTGGCGGAACAGGCGGAGGCGATGGGCGTCAATCTCTTTCCCGGCTTTCCCGCGGCGGAACTGATCGTGGAGGATGATACCGTTCGTGGAGTAATCACCGGGGACATGGGCCGCGCTGCCGACGGCAGTGAGAAGGAGGGCTTCGAGCCGGGTATGGAGCTGCGCGGCAAATATCTGCTCTTCGCCGAAGGAAGCCGGGGACATCTGGGGAAACAGCTGATCGCGCACTACCGTTTGGACGCGGGGCGCGATCCGCAGCACTATGGCGTTGGCATCAAAGAGCTGTGGGAAATCCCGGAGGAAAACCACCGTTCCGGACTGGTGGTGCATGGATCGGGTTGGCCGCTGGACAAGAAGACCAGCGGTGGCTGGTTTCTCTATCATATGGAAGCATGCCAGGTGGCTGTGGGATTGATCGTCGATCTCAACTACACGAACCCCTATCTCAGTCCGTTCCACGAGTTCCAGCGACTGAAACACCATCCTGTACTGCGTCGCCACCTGGAAGGGGGCAAACGCATCACCTACGGTGCCAGAGCGCTGACCAAGGGAGGTTTCAACTGCCTTCCCAAAATGTACTTTCCCGGTGGATTGCTGATCGGCTGTGATGCAGGCACACTCAATTTCGCAACCATCAAAGGTGGCCACACGGCAATGAAATCGGGCATGCTGGCCGCGGAGACCGTGCATACAGCGCTCGCGCAGGGGGACGCAGGTGGAGGTGAACTCAGTCAGTTCGAACAAAGTTTTCAGGACTCCTGGCTTTATAGCGAACTCAACGATAACCGCAACTTCTCGCCAGCGATGCATAAGTTCGGTGCGATGGGCGGCGGCGCATTCAACTGGTTGAATCAGGTAATTTTCAAAAACAAGCTGCCACTGACGCTGCACGACCACAAACTCGATCACGAGTGCCTCAAGCCGGCCGCCGACTGCACCCCGATTGAATATCCAAAACCCGACGGGAAACTCAGTTTCGACAAATTGAGTTCGGTCTATCTCTCCAACACCAACCACGCCGAAAATCAACCTTGCCATTTGCGGCTGGCGGACCCTGATCTACCTCTGCGGGAGAACCTGCCGCTTTATGCCGAACCGGCACAACGCTACTGCCCCGCTGGAGTGTATGAAGTGGTGAATGATGACGCGGGCAACCCGGTCTTTCAGATCAACTCACAGAACTGCGTCCACTGCAAAACCTGCGACATCAAGGATCCGGCACAAAACATCACCTGGGTGACACCGGAGGGAAGTGGCGGTCCCAACTACCCCAATATGTAGCTGCCTGCCTCCTGAACCGACTAAGCGAATCTACCCGCAGTCGGTCCGATGAGATGGTCGAATCTGATCCCTACCCACTGACGGATCCCGTGTCGCGGCTGCGTTTGATCCAAAGTGACTGATTGTTCGGAATGGCGCTAAAGTTTCTCCTCGCAGCGTCGTTATCCATTATGAGCGATGACTGTGGTGCAGATCCAATCATCCCTGAACCTAACCGGAAAATAGAGCGAGAGCGACTGCCAGCGTTGTTGTGCGCTTCCAGCTGTAAGGAATTGCCTGATATGCTGATCACTCTCCAAGCTGAACTTTTCAGGTTCTGATACCGGGTCTGCCTCACAGTCTCGCTGCTGCCGATTTCACCATCGGTAGATCAGATCAAGCCCGCATTGATGTGGCGAACCAGATTTGCCCGATCGGACCGTTACGCTGAACCCGATGGAGTGAGGGCAATACAGGCAAAATACAATCTGTATCTGAATCCAGTGCAACACTGACCAGATGGGAAAAGCTGATCAGCGTTACCGCACCACTATGTGCTGCTGCAGCGCTGCACGCAGGCGGTCATCCAGCGGCAGCGCCTTTTTCTCCCGATAGTCAAAATAGACCAGGGTTGTCTCAGCACGTGCGGCAATCTTTCCATTCTGGATCAGCGCCTGACCCAGGCGGAATGAGGAACCTCCGATCTTCTCCACCTGAGTCTCGATGGTCACCTCTTGGCGATGACCGATCTCAGCCAGGCACTCCATCTCAAACTTCACCACGATCAGATTCCAGCGCTCGGATGCAAGATCGGGCACAAAGAGTCGGTAGACACTTTCCATCGCCTTTTCGAACCAGGCTGGCAATACGGTAAAACCCACATGACCCACCGCATTGGTCTCGCTGAAACGGGGTTGTATGGTCTCTCTAAACATGGTCACACAGGCTCTTTAAGCGGATGAGAAAGGCGAGAATGCTCAATGCGCGCGCTCTGAGAGCTATTTATCTGGGAAAATAGAGCGTGAAAATTCTAACTTTAAATATGTGATTGGCGGAGAGGGTGGGATTCGAACCCACGGATCCCTATTGGGATCACTTGATTTCGAGTCAAGCCCATTCGGCCACTCTGGCACCTCTCCGTATTCCGTGCGCTCTTTCAACAGGCTAACGCCTGTAGATCACTTGATTTCATTCGCCACTCTGTGGCTCACCCTTCGGGCGACGCTCCGCGTCGTGCTGCGCGGCTCCGCCGCTGGTCGAGTCAAGCCCATTCGGCCACTCTGGCACCTCTCCGTATTCCGTGCGCTCTTTCAACAGGCTAACGCCTGTAGATCACTTGATTTCATTCGCCACTCTGTGGCTCACCCTTCGGGCGACGCTCCACGTCGTGCTGCGCGGTTCAGCCACTGATCAAAGTGCCGAAATCCTGACTATTGCTGACCGAAAAGCTTTGCTCCACAGACTACACCTGCACTAAAATGAACCCGCGATTCTACACTATTCACGGTGCTGCAACTAATCTCTTTTTATTATTCAGCTCTGATGAAGAATAAGCTGGTTTTTTTCTGCCTGCTACTCCTATTGTTGGAGTCGTGCAGCATCCCAACACCGCTACTGGAGCGGGTCAGGGAGAGCGGCGAACTGCGGGTGGTAACCCGCAGCAATCCGACTACCTACTACCAAACGAGGCGGGGTATACGCGGCCTGGAGTACGAGCTGGTCTCACTCTTCGCCAAAGAGTTGGGAGTTGAACCAAGATTTCTCTTTACCGACACCTTCGACCAAATTCTGCCGATGGTGACGAGTGGTGATGCCCATTTTGCGGCCGCTGGGCTCTCTGCCACACGCGGACGCGAGAGCCACGTCAGATTTACCCACAGCTACCAATCCATTACCCAGCAGTTGGTCTACCATGAAAGCACCAAAGCGCCTAAACAGATCCTGGATACGTTGGGTGGCACGCTTGAAGTAGTCGCTGGCAGCAATCACGAAGAGCGTCTGCGGGAGATCAAGCTGGAGCACCCGGAACTTGAATGGAGTGCACAGCAGGATGTTGACTCGGAAGAGCTCCTAACCCTGGTCGTGGAGCAGCTGATCGATTACACGGTAGCCAACTCGAATGAAGTAGCCCTTAGCCGACGCTTTCATCCGGAACTCAAAGTGGCATTCGATATCAGCGAGCCTCAGCCGCTGGCGTGGGCTTTCCCTCACGCTCAGGACAACAGCCTGTTTAATGCAGCACAGTCGTTCCTGAAAAAGCTGAAGCGATCAGGCAAGTTGGCGCAGATCATTGATCGTTATTATGGCCATGCAGATAGTCTGGGTGCACTGGACACACGCACTTTTCGCCGGCACATCGCACAGCGACTCCCCGCATACTCAGAGTATTTCAAAGAGGCTGCTAAGCAGACAGGTATCGATTGGCGGCTGCTGGCTGCCATCGGCTATCAGGAGTCGCACTGGAATCCCAAGGCAGTATCACCCACTGGGGTACAGGGGATTATGATGCTGACCAAGGCTGCAGCCAAGGAGCTTGGAGTGAAATCGCGCACCAACCCCAAGGAGAGCATTCTCGGTGGTGCTCACTATATTCTCCAGGTGAGAGAGAAGATTCCAGAGCGAATACCCGATCCAGATCGTCTCTGGATGACACTGGCAGGGTATAATATCGGCTTCGGACACCTGGAGGATGCGCGTATCCTGACACAACGCCGGGGTGGTGATCCGGACAGGTGGGTAGAGGTAAAAAATCATTTACCCCTATTGTCGCAGAAGGAGCACTACACCACGGTAAAACATGGAAAAGCCAGGGGCCAGGAACCAGTGAGCTATGTAGAGAATATCCGAGGCTACTACGACCTTCTGGTGTGGGAGAACAACCGACAGGAGATCCCGGTGGCCACCGGTAGTTCCACACCCTCAACCTCACCCGCCACGCTTTGAGAACTCCCGGTCGGTCCAATTCGTCCACCAGCTGTAGCTTGCCCCAGGAGCCTGTCGGACTATGGGGGATCGTAGCGAGGGAGTGGGAGAGCGAGGCAAAATGGTTCCCGATTTGAGGCGCATAGTGGGCCTATGTAACGAAAATCGGGGAAAATTTGGACCGCTCTCCCACTTCCGCAGTAGAAACATACGTAGTCCGACAGGCTCCTAGCATCAACGTCGCGCGCGAAAAAACGCACGCAGTTGATTAGCGCACTGCTCCTCGAGGACGCCGCCTTGCACCTCCACCCGGTGGTTGAAGCGATGGTCCGAAGGCAACAGATCAAACAGACTGCCAGCCGCCCCTCCCTTGGGATCTGTGGCTCCGAAGACCACCCGCCCGACCCGGGCATGAATGATGGCCCCGGCGCACATCGGACAGGGCTCCAGTGTGACATAGAGCGTAGTACCAGGAAGCCGATAGTTGTGCGATCTTGCTGCAGCGTCTCGCAACGCCGTAATCTCGGCATGCGCACTGGGATCATGACTCCCGATCGGCCGGTTCCAGCCCTCGCCGATTACCGCCCCTTCACGCACCAAAAGCGCGCCTACCGGAACCTCCCCCTCCTGTTGAGCCCGATCTGCAAGCTGTAGTGCCCGCTGCATAAATAACAGATCCTGTTCACTGTCGATGGTTGCAATCAATGTCGGCTTCCCTGGGTTCACCGCCGTGCGACGGTTGGCAAATGGATTGAATAGTGCCAACGCTGTAGAGGCTGAAAAAGTCGTACTTGTCTCATTTAAAAGGATCTGCGCTGAGCGCGATCTGATTCAGAAATATTACTTTATATTTAAATGGTGATACTATTTGAAAGGTTAGCCAATCAAACCCGCTGTTGTCCGGCTGTCGGGTACGGACCAAGTAGCGGCAATACCTGACGGATTGGCACAATTCCGCAGCATCTGTCCCCGCATGTTGTTCACTCCGTATGACATTGCTGATTCCGGTTGCTGCCCTTCGTAGACAGGCTCAATCATGCGTTTTAAAGCATTGCTCAACAACAGCTGTACGAAACTGACGAGTGTCTTGCCGGTATGCCGCTGGAGGCACCGCGTCAATCGAGTTTCGCTCAAACTGGACCTTCTCGCCGGACTGACCGGTGCCGTCGTGGTGCTACCCCAAGGTGTGGCGTTCGCGACTATCGCCGGCATGCCACCGGAATATGGCCTCTATGCAGGCATGGTTCCGGCAGTCATCGCCGCATTGTTCGGGTCGTCATGGCACCTGGTCTCCGGGCCGACCACGGCCGCTTCCATCGTACTGTTCTCTTCCCTGAGCGTACTGGCAGAACCTGGCAGTGCCCAATATGTTGCACTCGCACTGACGCTGACGTTCATGGTGGGTGTGATCGAACTGGTGCTCGGCATGGCGCGCATGGGTACATTGGTCAACTTCATTTCGCATTCGGTAGTGGTCGGCTTTACCGCGGGTGCGGCGCTTCTGATCGCCAGCAAGCAGCTGAAAAACTTCTTCGGTGTCGATATCCCACGCGGAGGCCACCTGCCGGAAGTATTACACGCTTTCTGGGAACAGATCCCCCAGATAAATTATTACGTCACCACGGTCGCGATGATGACGCTGGTATCGGGCATACTGATCAAACGCTGGAAACCGCGTTCACCCTACATGATTATCGCGATGATCTTCGGCAGCCTGGTCGCGTTGATCTTCAACCTGCTGGTGGGAATCGAGGTTACGCAGATCCACAGTGTCGGCGCGCTGCCGCAACAATTACCACCGTTATCGGCGCCTGATTTCTCACTGGACACTATCAAGCACTTGGCACCTGCGGTACTCGCTGTCACGCTGTTCGCCCTGACCGAAGCAGTGTCGATCGCCCGTTCACTTGGCGCACGCACCGGGCAACTGATCGATGGCAATCAGGAGTTCATTGGCCAGGGTCTTTCCAACATTGTCGGAAGCTTTTTCTCCGGTTATGTCGCGACCGGTTCCTTCAACCGCAGCGGTCTGAATTACCAATCGGGAGCGGAAACGCCGCTGGCGGCTGTGTTCGCTGGCCTGCTGCTGATAGTGATCGTGGTGCTGGTGGCACCCTTGACAGCCTACCTGCCGGATGCCGCGATGGCCGGCATCCTGTTCCTGGTCGCCTGGGGCCTGATCGACTTTCATGAAATCCGTCGCATCATCCTGACCAGCAAATCGGAGACAGCGGTATTTAGTGTCACCTTCTTCGGGGCGCTGTTTCTCGAACTCGAATTTGCGATCTTTGCAGGTGTCTTCCTGTCACTCGTGCTGTACCTCAATCGCGCATCGAAGCCTAACATCAGCACGCTCGCACCTGATCCGGATGACTATGAGCATAAGCGCAGCCTGAAAAACGTGGATGAAAGAAAGCTGGTCCAGTGTTTGCAGGCACGCATCATACGCCTGGATGGCCCACTGTTTTTTGGTGCGGTCAACCACGTAGCCAATGCGCTTCAGCGTACGACCGAGAAACATCCCGGGCAGAAATACATCCTGATGATCTGCGATACCATCAGTTTCATCGATCTTGCCGGTGCTGAATTTCTGGTGCAGGAGGCTGGCCGTCTCTCCAAGCTGGGCGGACGTTTGTACCTGGCGAACTTGCCGACGGAGATGGCAGAATTTCTTGCCAAAGGGGGCTTTGATAAGGAGATCGGGCAGGAGATTATCTTCGACAGCAAATCAGAAGCAATCCAGGCCATCTTCATCAAACTGGATAAAACCGTCTGCAGAAGCTGCAACAAACGGATCTTTAACGAATGCGCCAGCGTGCAATATGTTCCTGAACCCACATGAAACCTGACGCGGAAGTGACAACTCGTTGGCAAGGTCGAAAATGCGGCAATCCGCCACCCCGGTCTGTAGAAGCGTACCGATGGGGTCTCGCTTCAACAACATCCGCAGAGATAACGAGCATCGCTTTTCGTTCGTCAAGCCATTGGCGGTAAGGGACAGTTTTCTTTACTACTAAGTACGGATTCACCCTGTCGTTCTTGAATCAGTTACGTACTGGACTCTACGGTTACCCTGCGTTACCGACACGCTTGTTGAACGCATCGATCAACCCATCCCATACTGGAACGTAGTCGGACAGGCCATCCCAGAATGACTGTTGCCGGCGCGCCTCGAACTCTGCAAGTGAGACCCCCTGCTGTTCCACCCAGGTGTAGTAACCAAGATTGAAGATCCTCTCCCGTTCACGCAGTGTCAATTCAATCAGGTGATCGGTGGCCGCACCGAGAATGTGCTGACCGAAGACTTCGGCCGCTGCCAGATTGTCGAAGTTATCCGCGAATTGCTTCTTCTTGGTGATGCTGAATTCGGTGCCGTACATTGCCGCACCATCCGTCGCCACGGTGATCAACGCATCTCCACTGCCAAGTTTCAGGTATTTGGCCAGCTTGATTGCACCGATGATATTTGCAATGGATGAGAGGCCGAGGTGGCGGAGGTTGTCGATCAGTCCGCTCGCGACACCCTTTCGATCGCGCAGATAAGCGCGGCCTTGTTCGTTACTGAACAGCAGAGCAACACCATCGGTCGCCCGGTCGGAGACCCCGGCGATGAAATCGGTGTTCATCACATTGTGGATATAGGGGACATGCTTGTCACCTATTCCCTGGATGTTGTGCTCGCCAAAACCGTTATACAGCAGCGTCGGACACTCAACTGCCTCCACCGCACAGATGGCTGCACCGAGGCGCTGCTTAAGGTAGTCGCCTGCCGCCAGGGTTCCCGCCGAGCCCGACGCGGAGACAAAGCCGCGCAGACGCACTCTCCTCTCGCTCCGAACGGAGTCAAAGACTCGTTCCAGTGCCGGTCCGGTCATCGTTCGGTGCGCGATGTAGTTACCGAACTCGTTGAACTGATTGAGAATCACGTTGTCCGGCTCGCGCGCCAATCCAGCGCAGGCATCGTAGATCTCTTTCACATTGCTCTCAGTGCCTGGAGTGCGGATGATGTCACCCGGATCCGTGACCCATCGTTCCAGCCACTCGAACCGCTCGCGGCTCATCCCTTGAGGGAGGACCGCCACACCGCGGCAGCCCAGGATTCTGGAGATAGCCACTCCGCCCCGGCAGTAGTTGCCTGTCGACGGCCAGATGGCGCGGTGGTGCGTCGGATCGAATTGCCCGGTGATCAGGCGCGGCACCAGGCAACCGTAGGCGGCCAACACCTTGTGCGCTTGAATCATTGGAAAGCGATCACCGAGTACCACAATAATACTGGCCTCCACGCCAGTAAGTTCCGCGGGGAGGAGCAGGTGCCCGGGCACCTCATCCCGACCCTTCCGGTCTGCGCCATTGAACCAGTGGACCCGGAACAGGTTCAGCGGGTGGGCAGTGTCCGGATCGACCTCAGCAAGCCGCCGGTAGAGCATATCATCAATGGTTGCCGGGTCCGCCAGCTCCGCCAGCTTCGGTAGCCGGATAGCGAGTTCGCGGAACCGCTCAATGGTCCGTCCGAGGATCGCTTCGTCCACCACGCTATCAGCCAATTCGTTTACTTCGTGCATCATTTTTTCCCGGTGGGAAGCAGCGCATCAATCGATGCGCACACCCTTGGTCTCCGTAATAATCGAGTAGTGTTGCGGCTCACGGTGGAGTGCAAAATTGAAGACGTTCTCCTTGAGTTCACTGCAACGAGCCAGATCGCAGTCGGCCACGATCAGTTCATCACCCAATGTCTCCGCCTTGACCAGGATCTCTCCGGTCGGTGCGATGATGCAGGAGTCCCCGATCAGGTCGCACCCCTCTTCCCGCCCCGCCTTGGCGACACCGACCACCCAGGTGCCATTCTGGTAGGCACCCGCCTGCATCACCAGATGGTTGTGGAACTGCTGCAGGTAGTCATGCTCCGGCGCCGGCGGATAGTGAACCGGTGTGTTATAGCCGAGCAGGATCATCTCCACACCCCGTAGTCCCATCACCCGGTAAGTTTCGGGCCAGCGCCGGTCATTGCACAGACACATGCCGATACGCCCGCCGAACGCTTCGAACACCGGAAATCCGAGGTCACCAGTCTCGAAATAGCGCTTCTCCAAATGCTGAAATGGGCGCCAGGCTTCGTGTTCCCGGTGCCCGGGTAGATGCACTTTACGGTATTTGCCGACGATACGGCCGGTCGCGTCCACCAGAATGGAGGTGTTGAAGCGGTGCTTGCGACCATGCTCCACCAGCAGTTCGGCATAGCCAAGATAGAAGCCAATCCCCCACTCTGCTGCCCTGTCGAATAGTGGCCGGGTTTCCGGCCCTGGCATCTCCACTTCATAAAATTTGTCCAGTTCCGCTTCATCCTGGAAATACCAGCGGGGGAAAAAAGTGGTGAGCGCCAGCTCCGGAAAGACGATCAGCTGAACCCCCTGCTCTTTTGCCTGCGCCATCAACGCGATCATTCGTGCGACTGCGGATGAACGCGGCTCGTCCCGCTCGATGGGGCCCAATTGCGCAGCACCGACTTTGACTCTTCTCGACATGACACTCCGCCTATTTCATCGCTTGTTCCAAAACCACACCCAACAGCACCTGCGCACCCGCGCCGATCTGATCCTGCGTGGTAAACTCCGCAGGATTGTGGCTGATACCCCGCACGCTGGGCACGAAAATCATCGCGGTGGGGCAGTTAGGCGCGAACATCTGCGCATCGTGCCCCGCACCGGAGGGCATGCGCCGCACCGAATAACCAAGCCGGTGCGCCTCCCGCTCCACCAGATCCACCATCACCGGATCAAAGGCTACCGGCTCAAAGCGAGCGAGCACCCGCTGTTGCACATCGAGATTTTCAGCTGCCGCGTTTCGCGCCACGAACTCATGCATGCGCCGCTCAGCAGCCTGCAGCAGCATCTCGTCGGTGTTCCGCAGATCGACGGTAATCACCGCCTCACCCGGGATGACATTGACCAGATTGGGTTTGAACTGCAGCAGACCCGTAGTAGCCACCTGATCACCGCCCATCGCCTGCGCAATGGCGCGCGCCTCCACGCTGATCGCCGCCGCCAGGTAACCGGCATCCCGGCGCATGCGCATGGGGGTCGTACCGGCGTGGTTGGAGACCCCACTGATGCGGTACTCGGTCCAGGAGATTCCCTGCACACCCTCAACGGCACCGATCTGCATCCCTTCCTGCTCCAACACCGGCCCCTGCTCCACATGCAGTTCGAAATAACAGTGGGCGCGGAAAATGCCGGTGGGCACCTCCCCGGCATAGCCGATACGCACCAACTCCTCACCCACGCTCTTGCCGTCTATACCACGCACCGCCAGCGCCTGGTCCAGATCGAGAAACCCCTGGTGTACAGCACTGCCCATCATATCCGGTGCAAAGCGGGAGCCCTCTTCATTGGTGAAGAACCCCACCGCCAGGGGACGCTTGGTAACTATCCCGGCATCATTGAGAACGGCGATCACCTCCAGACCGGCAAGTACGCCCAGATTGCCATCGTAGATGCCACCCGCCTTGACAGTGTCGATATGGGACCCCACGGTCACCGGCAATCCGTCGCTTTCGCCCGGCCGCAAGCCGAGCACGTTGCCAATACGGTCCACGGTCACCTGCAGACCGAGTTTGCGCATCCAGTCGACTACCAGATCCCGTCCGGCCCGGTCGGCGTCGCTCAGTGCAAGCCGCGCAACACCGCCTCCCGGCAAAGCGCCGATCCCACCTAACGTGACCAGTTGCCGGTGCAGCCGATCGAGGTCGATGCGTAAAGTCGTCAGATTCATTGGTGCTCTCCGGTAAAAGCGGCAGCGGAGTACCGCACCTCAGCGCCGCTGCGACCAACCAGCAGGGTATAGTTCTCCGCATCGGTGTCGCCTTCGGTTCCGAACAGCAGAACTCGACTGGAGTGGTCCAGTCCGATAGTACGCCGCGCCGGGACGTCACCGGCAACAGCCAGCAGTCCCGCCAGCCCGGCGACACCGGACTCCCCGCCAACCAGAGGCAGGTCGCCGTGAGGTGCTGCAGCCAGCAACCGCATCGCCTCCGGAGCCAGCGGATCCTCGACCGTCATCGCCGCATCGGCTCCGGTGTGCAGGATGGGCCAAGCCAAACGTGAGACCTCTCCACAGGCCAGGCCGGCCATGACAGAGTCGATCTCCCCCGTGACCGCCACCGGGTGGCCAGCTATCAGACTGTGATACCAGCAGGCGCACTGAGCTGGCTCGACGCTGAGGGTGAATGGTCGTTGATGGCCGTAGGTCCGCCAAAACTTCGCGCACACCGCTGCCGCCATACCACCAACACCGGCCTGCAGAAACAGGTGAGTCGGAGGTCGCCCCTCTGGCAGCTGCCCGATCGCCTCCTCTGCCATCAAAGTGTAGCCCGCCATCACATCCCGCGGCACAGTGACGCTCGAGCCGTCCGAAGTGTCCGGGATGACCAGCCACCCCTCCCGCTCAGCGCGCTCTGCCACGGCGCGCACAGCATCGTCGTAGCTGCCAGGGTGACGCACCACTTCCGCTCCAAAAGCGGCGATCGCCTGCTCGCGAGCCGGAGTCACCGACTCGGTGATATAGATGACACAGCGGCAGCCAAAGGTGTGCGCCCCCCAAGCCACCGATCTGCCGTGGTTACCATCGGTGGCGGCGCAGACGGTGATTCCCCCCGCGCTATCCCGGTGCGCACCGTCAAGCAGTTCCCTGCTGCTCGGCATCTCACCAGTCCGCTCGGCCACGCTCCTGGCCACCGCCCGAAATACTGCGTAGGCACCTCCCAGCGGTTTGAAACTGCCCAATCCGAACCTGGTCCCCTCGTCTTTGTAATGGAGTTCTGCAATTCCCAGTGCAGCTGCCAGACCAGGCAGTGAGACCAACGACGTCGGCGCATATCCCGGCCAAGTCCGGATTTCTGCTGCGGCTGCTTGCATCTGATCATCATCGAGCACAGCAGACTGCGCCACACCATAACCAGCAGCGTGATCGGCTGCCGGATTGAGCGCCAGGGAAAATAGTCTCATTGCAACAGTGACTCCACCGGGATCATTACCAGTCACCCCAGCCGGAGCAGGCGGGCACATGACCCGACCACTCCGGTGGGATAGCGGTTTATTTTTCCTGTTCGATCGCGTCAAGGAAGGCGTTCATCATCTCCACGCCCTCGGCACCGAAGGTGGCCTCGATGTGCGCCTTGATCTCCGGCAATGCTGCTGCCTGGAACTTCGCCTTCTCTGCGGCTGGCAGCGCATACACCTCGAGATCCTTGGCGAGCGCCGGTAGACCGCGGTCGGAGGCTTCTATGATGCGGCTGATACCACGCCCGGCAACAATCGCAGATTTTGCGGCGTAGCTGACCACAGACTGCTCGTTCGCATCGAGGCTGTTCCAGAAATCGGCGTTCATCACCCAGACATAAGGCGTGAACAGATGGCCGCTGAGCGTGAGGTACTTCTGTACTTCGTTGAACTTGGCGAACGCGATGATCGGCACCGGGTTCATCTGTCCATCAGCCACTCCGGTCTGCAACGCGGTATAGACCTCTGACCAGGCGATACCGGCCGGCTGGCCACCAAGAGACGACACCAGTTTCTTGTGGGTGTCCAATCCCATGGTACGGATCTTCAACCCCTTGAAATCCTCCAGCGTTTTCACTGGGCGCCGGGAGTTGGTGAAATTGAAGAAGCCGCCGGAATCACCGAATCCGAGCACCTTCATGCCGGTCTTGGCCTCGATGTCCGCCGCCAGCTTGGCGCCGAAGGGGCCATCGAAAACCGCGTAGGTGGCACTGATGTTGGGAAAGGCGAAGGGTACGTCGAGTACGCCGATCATCGGGTAGACGGAAGCGAAACCACCAGTGGAGTGAATACCGGACTGTACCACACCGATCTTGACCTGCTGCAGCACCTCAGCATCCTTGCCCAACTGGCCATTGGGGAAGGTCTGCACTATCACCGAGCCATTGGTGCCGGACTCCACCAGGTTCTTGAATACTGCCGTCATTGCGCCAGTGGCGTTATCGAACGGGTCATCCTTGTTAAGGTGGCCAAGCTTCAGCACCTTTTCCGCATAGACACCACCGCTCATGGCGCTCAGACCCAGCGACAGTGCAAGCCCCATGGCTACAGCAAACTTGTTTCTTTTCATCGGTCATCTCCCGTTTTGGTTGGTTGAATCTATCTCTTAGCTTTGTGCACAAACCGCTTGTGCCGTCGATCAGAATCCCAGCAGCCTGGGTATGAACAGGGTCAGGTCGCTCCAGAAGGCAATCAGAATGAGGATGGCCACTTCGGCAATGAGGAAGGGAATAAGCGCCATACTGATGCGTTCGATTCGCTCCCCGGTCACCGACGAGAGCACGAACAGGCAGGCGCCTACCGGTGGCGTCATCAAAGAGATATTCAGCGCCAGAATGATCATGATACCGGCATGCACTGGGTCCATTCCGATCGCCAGGGTCAGTGGTGCCAGCACCGGAGCCAGGATGATCAGCGCTGCGTTGATGTCCATGAACATACCAACGGCCAGCAGCAGCGCCAGTATCAGTGCGATGATCACGTTCGGGTCATTTGACATCGAGAGAAACCAGGCGGCGATCGACTGCGGGATCTGCATGAAGGTCATCCACCAGCCGAGAATAGACGCTGAGGCGATGATCAGGAAAACCACGCCGGTGATGCGGGCGGTCCGGATCAGCATCTGCACGATATCTTCTAAGGTGAGCGCGCGATAGACCACAACACCGACAAACAACGCGTAGGCCACCGCAATTGCAGCAGCTTCAGTGGGTGTGACGATTCCGCTGAGAATACCCCCGAGAATGATGACTGGCATGATGATGGCCAACAGACTGCTACGGAATCCCCGGATGATGCGTTTCAGACTGGGTCCTTCGGCGCGCTTAGGCAGGTTCAACCGACGTCCAAGCGCGGCAATCACCGCCATACACAACAGACAGATCAACAATCCCGGCAGAATACCCGCCGCAAACAAGCCGGCGATCGAGACCCCCATCAGGGAACCGTAAATCACCATCAGATTGGAGGGCGGTATCGTTGGGCCGATGATGGAGCCCGCTGCCGTGACTGCACAGGAGAAAGGTCGAGAGTAGCCCTCTTTGACCATCGCCGGCACCAGTGTGTTGCCGAAAGCCGCTGCGTCGGAAACCGCCGCACCGGTCATCCCGGCAAACAGTACCGACGCCACCATGTTGGAGTGTGCCAGCCCGCCGCGCAGATAGCCCACCAGCGCATTGGCGAAATCGGCCAGTCTGGAGGTGATTCCCGACTTGTTCATGATCTCGCCGGCAAGAATGAAGAATGGCATCGCCATGAAGGTGAACAGGTTTAGCCCTTCGAAAAACCGCTTCGCGGCCATTACCAGGAAGTTGTCGCCACCGATCTGGAGCAGGCCGGTGACGCCGGCAATGCCCAGGGTGTAGCCAATCGGCATGCCGAGCAGAATCAGCCCAAAAAAGATGACTGCGACGATGATCATTGTCCCGCCTCCTTCAGACGACCGTGCCAATCACCCCTGTCGCGGATCATCGCTACCAGAATCTGCCATACGGTCAATCCCGCCGAGACCGGTACGGCTGCATAGGGCAGCGTCATGGTCAGGCCGAAAATCATCGCGTATTGGTTGGGACCGTCCGCCGTCATGCGCAGACCATAGACGAACAGGAACAGGAAGAAGGCGATACCCAGGAGATCGAGCGCAAGGTGCAGCGCTATCCGGGGCAGACGGGGCAGACAGTCGGAGACGATGGTTAAGCCGATATGCTCCCGATGGTAAGCGGCGCAGGGTACGGCGACCAGCGCCGCCCAAATCATCAAATACCGGGCCAACTCCTCGGTCCAGGTGAGACCCAGCTCAAGCAGATAGCGCGCGATAATGCCAAACCAGATATCCAGCACCATAAGCGCGACCAGCAATGCGCAGAACCGCTCCAGAAACCAATTCAAGGTCGCTGAAAAACGGGCCAATCGTTCTCGCACACCAGGCTCCATGAAAAAAAAGTTTCTTCTTGCTATCTAAGTTTGCGGATCAGGCTACAATAAATAGGCCATTATCCAGAAAATATCAACAAAAATTCTCTGTTTACCACATGACTATATGAAAATATTTTTTAATACCAGTCCTTATGAGTGGCAAATGAGAAGGTAGTGATATGAGCCGGAGAGGAACGAGCAAACAGGAGAGTCCCAGAAACGCCTCGGATATCGAGTCACGCATCCTGGCAACCTATGGCAAACTCAGCCGCAGTGAACGGCAGTTGGCCGACGTCATTCTGGCGCAACCGGGAGGAATCTCGGAATTCTCCGCGTCGGAACTTGCCGAGCTCGCCAAGGTTTCCAAAGCGACTGCCGCTCGCTTCTTCCAGCGGCTCGGTTATTTGAACTACAGATCAGCCCGGGTTGCCGCACGCGAGTACCGGCGCCGCGGCTCCCCGTTGGATACACTGAACGAACTGAGCGCACCACTGGAGGCGCGCGGCAACTTCGGAATCCACTTGGCAAATGACCTTGCCAATTTGACCCGTACCGGAGAGTCAGCCGCCCCCGAACAGATCGATGCCGCGGTGCGGACGCTCTGCAAATCCCGCCGTATCTTTGTGGTCGGATTTCGCAACAGCTATGCACTTGCAGCCTATGCCTTCGCGGTACTCAACACAGTGCGCGCCAATGTCACCCTGCTGACACCCGGCAACCTGGATTTGGTGGAACTGCTCGCTGACATCGGACCGGGTGATGCGCTCTTCGCCATCGGCTTCCGCCGCTGCCCGGTGATTTTGCACCAACTCCTCGCTGTGGCGCAGAAACGGAAGGCAAAAACCCTGTTGATCTGCGATGCAGAAGCGTCAGCGACAATGCAATGGTCAGATATCCAGCTTATCTGCGATATCCGGGGCACCTATCTGTTCGACTCCTACGTCTCCGGCATAAGCATAATCAATTTTCTCTGCTCCACATCTGCCCTGGAGCTCGGCCCGTCGGCTTGGCGCCGACTGGAAGAGATCGAAGAGCTACACGAGTCGACCAACGATCTCAGTGATACCGGAGCCTGAGGTAATACAGTCGGCTGACCAGATTTTTCACTTTCGCACCGGGCTTCCTAAAACATCGGTTGAGCATGCGGTAACGCATTGACGTTGACTCAAGCCGGCTACCGTCGGATTAGCAATGTAAGCAGCGGACGAGTGCTGGCTTTTCACGGTCTCTTCCGCGTTGCTCCCAGTGTTTCCAGTAGAAGAGTCCTGTGCAGGTGATTGGTTGGCGCTAAAGACAATAGTTCAGCGAGCGACTTCTCTATCCGCTCGACACCATGTTCATGCTGCCTCGATCCGCTGTTCGAGTGCATCAAGCAGGCTGACAATCTTCTCGGAGAGGGGATCCAACTGGCGATAGCGCGCTTCCGCCTCCTGCAGACGCCCTTCCCCCTTCAGTTCGATGATCTCACGGATGATCCGGTGCAGATCGGTGTGCGGCTGTTCGATGGCAGCCATGTCGGCCAGATTTCCGTAACGCCCAATGCCCTCGCCGTAATACCACTTACCCAAAACGCAATCGTGATGGGAGAGCGCCTCCTGTCGGGTCAGCGAGCCCCGTCCGTCCAGAAATGCACGGATCCTGGCCTTCCAAGCCAGATGAGCTGCTTTCGCTGCCTTGAAATCCAGCCCCTGTTCGCCACTGATCTTGAACTGCATCACCAATCTTTGCAGATCCGATGCGAGCTGGCCGAGCTGGTCGGTTATCCCGGTTGTGCGCTGAGCGCATTGCGCTGTGGCGCTACTGGCTTCGCTGATGCTGTTGATACTGCGGTTGACCTCTTCCGCAACCACTTGTTGCTCAGCCGCAGCGGTAGCAATCTGGGTATTGACGCTGTTGATCGTCTGGATTGCACTGCCGATCTCTCTCAACGAATCAAGTGCGCACTGCGATTGGACCACATTCGACTCCGCATCGCTGCGTCCCTTCTGCATCACCTCTACCGCCCTCGCGGTACCCTCCTGCAGTCGCTGGATCATTGATTCAATCTCCCCAGTCGAGGACTGGGTACGGTTAGCCAGATTGCGTACTTCGTCCGCGACTACTGCGAATCCACGCCCTTGTTCGCCTGCGCGTGCAGCTTCGATCGCCGCATTCAATGCCAACAGATTAGTCTGATCGGCGATCGCCTTGATCACATCCAGCACCGAGCCTATCTCTGCACTGTCCCGATTGACCTGGTCGATCGTCTGCTCGGCCAGCGCAACCTCCCCGGCCAACGCGGTAATCGCCGCCACAGTAGTGGAAACCACCTCGCGCCCCTTATCAACTTCTTCGGCGGCTGCTTTGGCGGCGGACTCTCCAGTCGCAGCACTGGCGGAGACTTTGGCGATAGTGGCGGTCATCTGATTTATAGCAGTCGCCACCTGGGCGGTGTCTGATTCCTGGGAGAGGATACGGCGGGTAATCTCATCCGTGTTTTCGGTCGCTTTTGCAACAGCAGATATCACCAGTCCGGTGGATTGAGCAGTGCGGGCGATGATCTCCCTGATTGTCGCAACGAAGGCATTGAAACTCTCTGCTAATATACCGATCTCGTCATGACTGGTTTTGTTCAGCGTTTTCGTCAGATCCCCCTCCCCCGAGGCGATGTTACGCATGGTGCCAGCAGCCTGTTCCAGCGGTCGCGAAATTGTTTTCGCGACGAACCAGGAGATGACCAAACCCAATACCAGACCCACACCGAGCAGAATTCCAACCAGTTCCTTGGTCGTTCCGATATCAGCCATCAAAGCCTGGCTGGTCTCCCGAATCCCCTGTTCCTGGTGTTTGACCAACGTGTTCAAACGCGCCACCATCTGGCCGATCAGCGGGCCGACCTTGTCACGCACGAGCCAAGTATCGGTGCGCCAGCGTTCGCTGCCGTGTATCCGCACCAGCTCCTGGTGTTTAGCACGATAGTTGTCGTACCCGTGTCTGAACTGTTCCAGTGCATCTGCCTGGTCCAGCGTCAAGTCCGCATCAAAAGCGGCTATGCGGCCTACTAGAATTTCAGCCTGCTCCAGGTAGAGCGACATATCCTGCAGCACCGAGTCGCTGCGAAAAGCCAGGTAGCCGCGAATGCCATTCATCACGTTGCTCCACACGTAACGCAGTTCGGCCAACTCGGCGAGTAGCCTGCGGCGGGTCTCATCCGACTCCTCTTCCAGCTCCGACTGAATCATCTGCGAGGCGAGTTGTACCATCATCCGGTTGAGCGGATTGATGTTGGCATTGGCGTAGGCGACGCCAGGGAAGTTCTTTTCGTAGTTTTCCGCCGCCTCGAACAGCTCGTTCTCAAGTGTGCGAAACTGAACGATATCCTCCTCGATCTCTGCCAGCAGCTCCATTGCGTGGTTGTCGCTCTTCACATTCGGCAACGCCTTCAGACGATCGATCAGCTCGCTTACCCGCGTGTGGCCGGAAAAATAGTTTTCTTTATACTGAGCCTCCTTGCTCAACAGATAAAAACCGAGTGAATTGGCCACCCGCTGCAATTCATTGGTCAACTCCTTGGTCAGGAAAACGGTCGGCTGACGCGCCCCGACCACTTCGGTCACATGATCCTGGACACCGTTCAACCTGTATAAGGTCAACGCGGCTACCCCCAGTAGCACTGCCAGAATCGTAGCGAAACCCAACAATATTTTGGTATGTATCTTTATCGAGTCAAATCGACTGCGTATCACCACGCACCTCCGGATTGATCCACAACCGCTGCTGCCATTCCGTCAATAAACAGAATGCCCTTCACCTTACAGTTGTCGAAGTTGCTGTCGGCCGGTGATGAAATAATCTTTAATGCTCTGTTTTAACGGTGGTTTTTTGTTGCAACGCAATAAATACCTTTCACGGCATCGGCTGCAGGGGAGATTGCCCTATTTCCCTGGGTGTAAATCGTCCAGCTCAGCGTGTGGCAACGACTACGATCGCCAGAATTTTCTCGGCGCTGGCACTAACCCGATATTCGAGTGTCCTGGACCTGCTGTTGCTCACCAAGTTCCTCTCGGTAGGTCACTTTTATTGAAACATGTTGTCCGCTCCATCCACCCCCCCGGACCTGCTTACAAAAAAAAGGGGATTCCTCATGGAATCCCCTTTATGCGCCAGATAAGATGCCGCGCGGAGCGGAGCCTTAACCTGTCAGTTCATCGACCAGCGTTGATTCCCTCCGGTATGGCTGGACCAGAGGAGTATTTTCGCTCCGTCATAGGTTGAACTTCCCTCCACATCCAGGCATTTACTGGAGTCTTTATGTTTGATCCGGTAACTGCCGTCGCTGTTACTTTCCAGATAGAACAGTTGCTCAGAGATCCTGCTGTCCGTTGCTGAAGCACAGGACCATTGCATGCTGTCTCCTCCGGTTTTCGCCAGGGATCCATCCAGACACTTGCCGCTGTGCTTGGCCTTCAACTGGTAGGCACCGCTAGCGTGGGGAATCAGACTCCACTTCTGATTGTCACCGCCATGGCAACTCCACTGGTGGACTTTCGCACCATCAGCGTAGCTGACACCGGAGACATCGAGGCACTTGCCGCTATGACTGACGCGGATCTCTTTGTGACCGTCGTAGCCGCCACAGCTGCTGCCGCAACCACTCGGAGGTGTTGAGTCATCGACCACCACCTCTGAAGTATCGCAGTCGCTCACACTCAGGCCTGATCCGCTTCCGATCACACATGCTTCGTTGTTGAAACCCTCTGCGACTGTGTTGGTGACTGCCGTGATGGTCAGGTTGTCGACTTTGAACGTCTCGTTGAGGCCACCATAGTTCAGCGCAACCCGGAAACGCACCGTGGTCTCGGATGAGATATAAGCACTGATATCGAAGCTCCTCGAGCCTGACATGGCTCCGGAGAATCCTGTGAAGGCCTCCAGTTCAGTGTAACTTGACCCACCATCAGAAGAGATCTCAACCACCACCTTGTCACTGGTGTCCACACCGGAGTGAGTCTCCCAGTCAAAAGCCAACGTGGCGCTGGTCGCTCCGCTCAGATCCGCTGTGCGTTTTGCACTTGGATCGGTGCCAGTATCCGGACTGTCATCCAGCCACAGCTTGTAGTTTGAACCCACCAGAACATTTCCACTCAGAGGATTCTGGCTGTAGCCATCCGCCTTGTCATGCTCTACCCAATTTCCGCTGAAGTTCGCAGAGCCGTCATTATTGTCGTAATCCTGCTGATTGAACTCATCACGATAGGTATCGGTGCTACTGGAACCAGCCAAGCTCGTCTCACAGCTGTAGGTGACGCTTTGACCTGCCGCCAAGCTTCCGATCGTGTTGTTGCACGCCGGCACCAGCGGATCAGAGACCATGACATCAGTCAGGTCCACACCACCGGTATTGGTTACGACGATCTGGAACGGCACCGTGTCACCGCTGGAGAAGGTCCGACTGTCCGGTCCCTCGGCCTGCTTACGGATATCGATCGAAGGCACGGAAACGGCATCGCACTCGGCCTTCAGCCAATCCAGCTTGGTGCCATCCTCGCGCAGGTAGAAGCGAATAACATGCTCACCCGCAGCGAGGCTTACCTTGACCGGATCTCCTCCATCGAGTCCATTACGATCACTGACGTAATCGCTCTGCAGTACACCGTCGTCCGGAGTATCGTAGAGATACCCGCCCGCAGGCTGGCCATCGATAGTGACCCAGAAGGAGTTGTCGGAGCCGCTCGGCCCTTTCACGCCGGTCTGGATCTTGACCAGTCGAGCTTCGGCCAACACCAGCTTGTACTCTGCATAGCTATTGCCCAGTGTGTCCACATACAAACCACTGTTTGGAACATCAACGTAGGCACCCCCGCTGAATTCGGCGTTGTTGTAGATCTGGAACAGACCAGACAAATTGCCGTTTTCCGCTTCGAACTTCTGGTCACAGATCATACCTCCAGCACAA